>NZ_JH413850.1:167058-172254 GCF_000162755.2 Legionella drancourtii LLAP12 | reverse complement strand
CTTCGCGGCTTAATTGGATGGTGTCTTTTTTTTTAGCGGTGACTGCTGCAAATGGCGCTCACATTGTTCTTTTAATTTATCAATTTCTTGGGAAATCGTCTCTTCGCAATATCGTCCAGTGGCATTTTTTTGCATTATTTGAATGGCATGCTTCGGTACTATATTGGAATCAATCTCCTTTTCGGGATTTTCTTTAACTTTTTGAGCTAAATCTAAGATTAGAAAGGCGATCTCATTGCTATCATGTTGGCATTGTTCTTGTATTTTTGTTTGAGGGACAGAGGGTTGTGGAAGCTCTTTTATCCCGGCGCTCTTCGCTATTTTCTTTAATTCGTCTAATTGGGCGCTAATTCGGTGTAGCGCGGGGGAATGAATTGGATTGTCATCAAGTAACCATCCCGCCCGAGCCCTTAAATATTCTTGTTCTACATAAAAATGCACTTGTTTTAAAATAGTGTCAAAATGATTTGCCCTAACACTAGATGGTTCATCGATTTCTTCTTGTAATTCTTTGCTTAATTGGAGTAGTTCATTAACTTCTTCGCAAACTAAATGTCCATTCATACGGGCATCAGGACCTACACCGTAGGTGGCAAGACCAACATATTTTTTAATTTGGATGTCAATTAATTCACATAAAAATTCAAAGAGTTTTGTTTGTGCGGTCATGATTGTCCCTAATTTATTAAGATTTAAAATGATCGGGTGATGCATATTTTACAAATAATCATTATTTTGTCACGAGACTTTATTGTTCTTGAGACTAATTCGCACTAATAGGCCACCATGCGCATTATTTTGTGCACTAATTACACCTTCATGTAATTGAATGGCGCGAAAAGCAATAGCTAGTCCCAGACCATAGCCTCCCGTTTTTTTCTCCCTGGAAGTATCGACGCGATAAAAGGGATTAAATATTTTCTCTAATTGTTTCTGTGGAACCCCTGGGCCTTTATCACTAACGTCGATGTACACGTACTCTTTGTTTTCAGCATAATGTAATGAAACTTGAACCTGTTCTGTTATGGGCGAATAATGTAAGGCATTGCGTACTACATTTTCTATTGCTCTATGAATTAAGCGTTGATCGATTGATAAAATACAAGGCTCCATGGTACCCGCGTATACTCGGGGCGATTCAATTCCACACTCATAGTTCGCATCTTTAATGATTTCTTGCAACAGAGTAGGAACATTAATCAAGCTTAAATGCAGGTCGGTTGTTGATTTATCCAGACGCGCAAAATCCAAGATTTCACTGATTAAGTAATTTAAGCGCACGCATTCAAGTTCCATGCGTTTAAATTCAGCGTCGGCAAGGTGTTTGGTTTTGTTATGGCCTAGCTCAATGGCAATTTGCAGGCGAGCAATAGGGGAGCGTAATTCGTGCGAAATATCCTGTAATAAGCGTTCTTTCGAGCTAACCAAATGCTCTAGTTGTTCCGCCATGCGATCAAATTCGTCGCTCAACTGCGCTATTTCATCCTTATGATGGCCTCTTAAATGGCCTACACGGGTACTAAGCTTCCCTGTTGCAATTGATTTGGCAGCCATTCCTAAAGAACGTAGTGGCTGGGTGAGGTAAAGTGAGAGTAAATAACAAATAAGACCACTCATAAATGTTGCTAAAATTAGGCGTAAGGCTAAGCCGGCCCAGGGAATGCCCACAAAATGGGAAAGGGGTTTTTCGCTGACTGCGACCAGTCGATAAAATTTTCCCGAGGTTGAGATAATTTCATGGCTCACAATGAGTTTGCCTGATTTTAAAATACCTTCGCTTAATTGATCTTTTAGAAGATTTTCGGCAATTTGTTTTACATTTTCTGGTGGTGCATCGGTGCTGATAATATCGCCAGTACTTGATAACAGGTACAGGGTCATATGTCGGGAAATACCTATCTTATTGAGCCATTTTAACAGGGCGGCTTGCTCACCTGATTCAAATGTTGCAACTGCTGCATTTGCATAACTGTCCATAAATAGTTGTTCTTGGGCAGGCAGTGAGGATTTTTGTGCAATGTGACTGATAACCCAGGCCGTTGTAAAGATAATAAGGATCGTTGCAAGCCAAAACGAGATAAAAATTTTCCAGTACAAACTACGCATTAAATAAATACCCAAAACCTCTGACAGTTTTGACTATAGGCTCGCCTTGTGGGTTATCACCCAACTTATTTCTTAAGTTACTAATGTGTACATCAATACTGCGATCATAAGCTGTATACTTTCTACCCAGAGCATATTCAGTCAACTCTTCTTTTGAAAAAGCTTGGCCTGGAGATTTAATTAACATTTCCAGAATATTAAATTCCGCATTAGTTAATTCAAGATAATTTCCTGCCAGGGTCACATGACGTTTAGAACAATCAACTACGATATTATGCTGCTCAATAATGGGTCTTGCCGCTGGAATTTTTTGTGTACGTCTTAAAATAGCGCGTAAGCGAGCGACTAATTCACGAGGATTGCAAGGCTTGGGTAAATAATCATCAGCACCAATTTCAAGTCCTACGATGCGATCAATATCATCACCGCGGGCTGTCAACATCAAAACTGGGGTTTCCAAATGCTCACGAATGGCTTTTAGCACTTCAAAACCATTTAGCTTGGGGAGCATTACGTCGAGAATAATGGCATCAAAAGGTTGATTTAATGCTTTTTTTACTCCATTTTCACCATCATGCACACAAACAGCATGAAAACCTTCGGGTTCTAAATATTGAGTCAATAAGTCAGTAAGTTCTGTGTCATCATCAATTATGAGAATATTGCCATTCATAATAAGCCTCAGGTTAAGAGCGCAATCATTGTTTTTCAACGCATTCTAACAGTTTTATTCGTCGCGCATCCGCATTAATAATTTTAAATTCTAAGGAGCCTATGGTTATCGTTTCCCCACGAGTAGGTAAATAACCAAAGCTGTTCAGTACAATACCACCAATCGTATCATAAGTCTCATCACTGAAATTAGTATTGAGTTGCTCGTTAAATTCATCGATAGGAGTATGTGCTTTCACAATATAGTGTCCATTATCATGCGCTTTAATGTAGGCATCTTCATCGATATCAAACTCATCTTCAATATCGCCAACTATCTGTTCGATAATGTCTTCAATCGTGACAAATCCTGATACTTCACCATATTCATCGACAACGATGGCCATATGGTTTTTCGTACTGCGAAACTCACTGAGTAAGCTATCGAGACGTCTGCTTTCAGGAACAAAAGTAACTTGACGGCAAATATCCAATAAATCAAATGAGTCTTCAGTGCTGGCTTGGCCGCGTAATAAATCTTTGGCGTGCAATATCCCTATAACTTCCTCCCCATTCTCATCCGTTACAGGAAACCTTGAATGTCCAGTTTGGGTAACTGTTTTGATTATGTCATTAAGTTTTTCATTTTGCTTAATGCAAACCATTTGATTTTTGGGCAGCATGATGTCGCGCACACGCATTTTGGAAAAAAGGATAGAACCTTCTATCATTGCCAGTGTTTCGGAGTTAATAAGAGAGCGAATCTGGGCATCTCTTAACAAACTAACAAGTTCTTCCTGATTTTGAGGTTCACCCTGCAAAAAATGTTTTAAGCGTGTAAACCAAGAACCGCCTTCGTCCTCTCTATTCAAGTTGATTACCCTCTGCGTCATAAGGATTAGCATAACCTAATTCAGCTAACAATTTAATTTCAATTGACTGCATTACTGCGGCATCTTCATCTTTAATATGATCGTAACCCAGTAAGTGCAAAATTCCATGAATCAGTATTAAGGACCAATGTGCTTCCAACGTTTTATTCAGCTCGTTGCTTTCCGCAAGCAATACGTCTGGGCAAATAATGACATCCCCTAAAAGGGGGCATTCTAATTGGATTTCAAGAGGTAATTCACTAGGGAATGCCAACACATTAGTGGGTTTGTTTTTTTTTCTGTACGTATTATTTAAATAGGTGATTTCTTCGTGATTGACAAAACGAACCGTTAGTTCTGCTTTTTTTTGGTAATCTCTTAATGCCAGTGAAGCCACATGAGTAATTTCATTCTCGTCTATTGCTAAAGGCTCATCGGTTGCGTTTTGGATATCTATATAATAAGTCATAAAGTTATTTCTTTTTTCCTGCTGATTCATGTTCATAACAGTCAACAATTTGTGAAACCAGAGGGTGCCGTACTACTTCGCGGCTTGTGAATGTATGAATGCTAATCTCCGGTATTTTTTTGAATAATCCTACTGCATTGGCTAGTCCGGAATCAATACCTCGAGGAAGATCTACTTGGGTCATATCACCTGTGATTACTGTTTTAGAACCAAAACCCATGCGCGTTAAAAACATTTTCATTTGCATGATGGTTGTATTTTGCGCCTCATCAAGAATAATAAATGATTCATTTAAAGTCCGTCCGCGCATAAAGGCTAGGGGCAGCACTTCAATAATATCGCTTTGAATGAGCTTTTGTGTTTCTTTAAACCCAATCATTTCGTATAAAGCATCGTAAATTGGCCTTAAATAGGGCAATACTTTTTCTACTAAGTCTCCAGGAAGAAAACCTAGTTTCTCACCAGCTTCCACAGCAGGTCGGACAAAAATTAGTCTTTGTACCTCGCCTTTTTCAAAGCATTGTATGGCTTTAGAGACGGCAAGATAGGTTTTACCGGTTCCCGCTGGACCTACGGCAAAAGTGAGATCAAATCGATCAATTGCATCAAGAAAGGCGGCTTGCTTGTCATTTCGTGCGGCGATTAATTTACGAGAGAGCTTGACGTGATGGGTCATTGCTTGTTGGTTATCCTCAATTATGAACATAAAAAAAATTTGAGAGTACTAGATATGTAAATATAGTGCAAAAAGCCCATCTTTTGCAAGTGTGGGTTTTGTCGAAAATTTTTCATGGATTTGCGAGAGACTTTTGGGGGCGTAATTAAGCGCCACTAAATAAGGGATGTTTACCGATGAATTTAAAGAGAGGTTATGTGAAACGATTGTGGAAAAAGAAATTGTGAGTGAATTAGAATCGAGAGGTTAAAGATTAAGTTAAGGAAATCTGTCATTCCCGCGCAGGCGGGAAACCATCCATGAATTGGCATTATAGCCAGTGAGGAATGGATCCCCGCCTAAGCGGGGAGGCATTGTTGCGTGGAAGCGAAAGCTAGAAAAAATAAGGAGTTGCGAATTCAAACCCTTTCGGTTCCAACCGA
>NZ_JH413850.1:132672-166904 GCF_000162755.2 Legionella drancourtii LLAP12 | reverse complement strand
TCAAAGAAAATATGGAAAAGAAGGATTATGCCGAAAACGAAAGCAATGGAAAAAAAGTAGCGGCTATCATCGTAGATCGCTTGTTGAAGCGTCTATTTTTCGTTTAAAAAGAATATTTGGATTTAATTTACAAATACATACTGAAAAAGGACGCAAAAATGAAATCGTTACTAAAATAAATTTATTAAACCAAATGGCTGCTTTGGGTAGAGCGGAATATTTTGACTAAACTGTAGTCATAATAGCCCGCTATTTACCACTCTATTTATCCACGCAACAAGGTCAAGCGGGGACGACAGGCTCTGAGAAATTTGAAGCATAAAATCTTTAACTTAATGATAGTGTGTCCCGGACCGTCCCCTTTTTTGTTCTATTGAAAGCCCATACTTAAATTTTCATCATTCGGAGTCTGTGACACGTGTCTGATGGAGTTAATGGTACCACCAATTGCTTTAATAACGTTGAAAATTTATTGGTATTTAAATCCATTGTTACATCACATCTGCTCAAAAAGGCTCAGCATATCCAATCGGTCAATCAAACTGTTTTTGAACAGTTCTATGAACTGGCGGTAAACTCACCCAGAATAAATCCGTTCGTGGCCTAAAAATATTTTTGAGACAGAACCGTATTTTTCGTATAGCCTCTTAGTAAATTTTATTTTGTTTTTAAGTAATTCCTTTGTTACAGTTTCTTACGTAGTAAAACAATATTAAACTAGGGATTTTTATCATGTTAAACAAATGGTCATTGGGATTGTTTTTATTATTTGCACAACAAACTTCTGCTGGAAAACCGCCTTTGGCAGAAACACCACAAAAAAACAGCTCAGATGCTATTGCAGAGCTCACGGTAAAGTCCAATGAGCATAGTGCGGGTGTCTGCTCTAACTTTGTTCAAAACTGCACTATAAATATCAGTAGCCTTACTTGTCTGAATCCCCCTGGCTTCATTACCGTAACCAATAACTCCATAATTAGTGCAAGAAATATAACCGCATCATCTACTGATACAAACTTCCTAAGTTTTGTGGCTCAAAATAATGGTTGTCCACAAATATTAAGTCCAAGAACCAGTTGCACTATCTCATTTAGTTCAAGTGCATCCAATCCGTTTCTAGTGCCTAATGTAGTGGTTAAAGGAACAAATACGAATACGATTTTTTTCAACATTAATGCACTGCAATGTCAACCAGGAGCAACAACATTGAGTGCTACGCCATCAACCTTAGCGCTCTCGGTTAACGATACAGCACTCAATCCAGCGTTAACTGGGAATCCAAGGCAGATTACGATTAAAAATACCGGGATAAATGAGGCTACAGGCTTAAGCATTGCCTACCCGACCTGGCCAGGAGGAACACCTGCAACTACGGCATCATCGACTTGTGGCGCTACACTGGCCGCAGGCGCTACATGCACGATTACAGTCACGCCAGGCGTTAGCCCTACATCTAGCTGCAACACCGGGATTGCGCCAATACCAGACACAATTACGGTGAGTGCCACCAATGTTAGCACAGCAGTAACGAGCGATATTGTGGTATTGAGCTACGGCTGTCAGTATCAAGGTGGTTTTCTTTATTCGGTCGATGACACGACCGCCAATACAAGCAGTATTGGCGGTAAAGTGGTATCACTGGTCGACCAGGCAGCGCCTTATATCGGCTCAGGCCCTCAAGCTACGAGTATTATTTGGAGCTCCAATGGAAATGGGAGTACCAGCGCAAACGTCAGTAATGACATTATTCCATTAATTGCCGATAGCTCGACGCCAAACGATTCTTACGCCAACGCACAAACAACATACAACTCAACTTACGCCAATGAAAGTACTTTTCCTTTTCCGGCATCCAGTGCATTTGCCACTTGTAATGGAGCAAGCGAGGGACAGTGTAATAGCGGCAATATTTTAGCGCTTTATGACGCCTATAAAACAGGTTATGGTATTGGCGGTAGTCCTTATACCCTTTCTCCTGGACCAACAAACCGAACAGATTATGCCGCGGGCTTATGCACGGCAACCATTAATACCTATTCTGATTGGTATTTGCCTGCCTCCTGTGAAATGGATGCGGTGTATGGTCTGGTCACCTGTTCTGCAGGAGCACAAAGCATAGTGGTCAATCTTTCATTCTTGCTTGGAGACCCAAACTCAGGAACACCAAGTACTTCATGTATTCCTCCTAGTGGCACAGATTGTCTTGCAGGCCGCTACTGGAGTTCTACCGAGTACGCGGGCAATCCACAGAATGGCGTGTGGTACGAGACTTTCAATTCTGGTGGCAGCACTCACTTCCTCACCCTCGTTAAATCCAATCAGTATGGAGTGAGGTGTTCTCGGGCTTTAACCCTTTAACGCTTTTCTTTTGACCTTGCTTTGCAAGATTTGCGAAGCGGGTCATCAATTTCCAGGTTTTGTTATGGCGTTGTATACAGAATTATCGGTTTATCGAGATACTACCAATTAGTTGTAAGGATATATCCTCAAGCAGGGTAAGGTTTTTCCATGATGATTCAAACAGGTGTTTACCTCCATTAATTCTACTCGTAAGTGTCTAAATAATTCACGAAGATAATCATAATCAGGATTCTCCTCTCGCAAAAATTTAGCTAACTGTTTCGCTTTCTGCCTAATGGATGTTCGTTTTTGTTCGGTGATTGGTTGATATTCGGTTGAATTACAGATCTGAGGTAAAAACGATTTTGAAGCATAATCAGAATTAAAATTAATCGAAAGCGCCAAATTAAAACCTACGATACATTAGGGACCATCCCTTTTTTTGGTTAATTTTCCATCCAGGAATTCGTGAAGGATAATATTGGGATTATCTTGGACTCAATGGATAAAACTATTCTCAACAGTCTTTAATATTCATGGTATAATTACCTTTTTCATCGGTACTTAAGTCATGATCGATCTTCATTGTCATAGCTATTTTTCAGACGGCGCGTTAAGTCCTAAAGAATTAATAGAAAAAGCGCAGCAACAGCAGATAGATTGTTTGTCGCTTACGGATCATGACACGGTGGCAGGTTATCCTGAATTACTACAAGCCGCAGCCTTTACCTCTATTAAAATTATTAACGGTATAGAGCTTAGTACGCGCTGGAAAAAACACGATTTTCATATACTTGGTTACCAAATTAATCCTACGGATGAGCTGCAAGCCCTTATTCAACGCCAGGTAGACAGTCGTGTTGAACGTGCGAAGCAAATCGGTGAAGCATTGGCTTTGATTGGCGTTACCGATGCGTACACTAAAGCATGTACCCTGGCTGGCCATGAACGTGCTGCTCGCCCACACTTTGCTAAGGTGCTTGTTAAGGAAGGTAAAGCCCGCGATCTTCAAGGCGCGTTTAAACAATATTTAGTTCGCGGACGCCGGGCCTACATTCCAACTCCTTGGATTAGTGTGCAGGAGGCTGTGGAAGGTATAGTTGCTTCTGGAGGTCAGGCAGTCATTGCTCATCCGCTGAAATACGGATTGACGCGTTCTAAATTGCATGAGTTAATTAATGAGTTTAAAGAGGCTGGTGGAGTAGGTATCGAGGTGGTTTCTGGAGAAATGACCGTAACTGAAATTAATGAAATGGCAGCAACCAGTATGCGGTTTAATTTATTAGCCTCTTCTGGATCTGATTTTCATAGTGATACTATGTCGCGTACAAACCTTGGACGACAGAGACAGCTACCAGTAAACTGTGAGCCGATTTGGCAACAATGGAACATTTAACAGGGGACTTTATGAGTCAGTTTTTTGCACTACATCCTGATAATCCGCAAGCCCGTTTGTTACGGAAAGCAGCAACCATTATTGAAGATGGGGGCGTGATTGTTTATCCTACTGATTCAGGTTATGCGCTGGGTTGTAGTTTAGGAAATAAAGCGGCGCTTGAACGTATTCGACGATTAAGACAATTAGATAAAAATCATAACATGACTTTAGTTTGTCGTGATTTATCGCAATTGGGTACTTATGCGCGTGTTCCTAATCCTATATTTAGGTTATTAAAAGTTCTTACGCCGGGTTCTTATACCTTTATTCTTAATGCAACGCATGAAGTGCCACGTTTAATGTTGCATCCTAAGAAAAAAACGCTAGGACTGCGGGTTCCTGATAATCTAATTACTTTAGCGTTGTTGGAAACACTTGAAGCGCCTTTAATGAGCAGTACGTTGATTCTTCCTGGAGCCAAAGCACCATTGAGTGAGCCTGAGGCTATTCGCGATATATTAGGTAACCAGGTTGATTTAGTCATTGATGGCGGTAATTGTGGGCAAGAGCCTACGACTGTGGTTGATTTAACTGGAGACTACCCAGTGATTTTAAGAGAGGGAAAGGGCGATCCTGACCCGTTTAGATAAAAATTTATTGATGCTCGCTCCGGGGGGGTTGTCTCTCAGGGCATTGGCGTTAAACTAAGCTCTATTCCGACGTTCTGTGGCTTGTCTATGGCAATTTAGAGCTTTAGTCTTTGCGCAAGATCCTTGGATGCATCCCAAGGATAAGCTGCGGGAAGTCGGCAGATGATTTTTCCTTAGCTTGATGCTTTGGATCTCCAAAGGACAGCATATTTACTATTTGTATAATTATTAAAAAAGAGGATATTGATGTCAGCATTATTTACTTCCAATAAACGAGTTGTTTCTGGAATGCGTGTCAGTGGAAGATTACATCTTGGCCATTATCATGGCGTAATAAAAAATTGGCTTAAATTACAACATCAATATGATTGCTTCTTTTTTGCTGCCGATTGGCATGGTCTAACCACACAATATGCTGAAACGGGGTCGATTGAGAAACATCTATGGGATATGATCATCGATTGGTTAGCATGTGGTGTTAATCCTGGCTTATCACGTATTTTTATCCAATCTTGGGTTCCTGAGCATGCAGAATTGCATTTGCTTTTATCCATGATTACGCCATTAGGCTGGTTAGAGCGCGTTCCTACCTATAAAGATCAACAAGAACGATTAAAAGAAAAAGACTTGGCAACTTATGGTTTTTTAGGTTATCCCTTGTTACAAAGCGCAGATGTTTTATTGTATCGTGCGGATTATGTTCCTGTAGGTGAAGATCAGGTCGCTCACATCGAGTTAATCCGTGAAGTTGCGCGCCGTTTTAACCATATTTATGGAAAAGAGCCTAATTTTGAGGAATTAGCTGCTGAAGCCATTAAAAAAATGGGCAAAAAGAACAGTAAGATCTATAGTGAGTTGCGCCGTCAATTTCAGGAAAGTGGCATTCATGAGTCGATTAAAACCGCGCAGGCTCTTTTAGAAGATCAGCCTAATTTATCTATTGGTGATAAAGAGCGCTTATTAGGTTATTTGGAAGGTAGTGGCAAAATTATTTTGCCAGAACCTCACCCATTACTTTCTGCAACCTCTAAAATGCCGGGAACTGATGGGCAAAAAATGTCTAAATCGTACCATAATACCATTATGCTTCGCGATGAACCGGCACAAGTAGAGAAAAAAGTATTAACGATGCCTACGGATCCTGCGCGTGTGAAACGTACTGATCCTGGGGAACCGGAGAAATGTCCTGTATGGCAATTTCATAAAATTTATTCCAATGATGAAGTAAAAGATTGGGTGCAAAAAGGCTGCCGTTCTGCGGGAATCGGTTGTATTGATTGCAAACGACCAATTATTGAGAGCATTAATAAAGAGCTACAACCTATCCAGGAGTCAATTGCAGAATATGACGCTGATTTAGGTTCAGTGAAACGAATTGTTTCTGAAGGTAGTGAGGCTGCGCGTGAAGAAGCGTCTAAAACCATGAATATTGTTCGTGAAGTGATGGGAATTGATTATTAATGGAAACGGTTGAATTATCAAACCGATCTGAAATAAAGGCTGTCGTTGACGGTAAAGAATTTACTCAGATCCCTGATGATTTATTTATTCCGCCTGATGCTCTAGAGGTACTGCTGGATTCATTTAGCGGTCCTCTGGACTTGCTTCTATACCTCATTCGTAAACAAAATATTGATATTTTAGATATCCCTATTGTAAGTATTACTAAGCAATACTTACATTACATCCAATTAATGGAATGCAGACGGCTGGAATTGGCTGCAGATTATCTGTTAATGGCCGCGATGCTTGCTGAAATAAAATCGCGCTTATTATTGCCCATCTCTCCGAGCAATGAAGAGGAGGAAGACGACGATCCACGTATGACCTTAGTAAGACGCTTACAGGCTTATGAGCAGATAAAACAGGCTGCGCAGCTCTTAGATGCTCTGCCCAGACAAGAGCGGGACAATTTCCTGATTCAACTGGATACACCAGAGATGGAGATGATCAAAGTCCATCCAGAGGTTGAGTTTGCCGATTTAATTGAAGCAATGAAATTTTTTTTAAAAAGGGAAGAGCAGGTAAGCCACCATGTAATCTCACGTGAAGCCATGTCAGTTCGTGAACGTATGGGGGCAATCCTGCAGCAATTGCAAGAAAATAAGGTGTTGGAGTTTAAGCAATTATTTACTTTGGAAGAGGGACGCATGGGCTTGGTTGTTTCTTTATTAGCGATCTTGGAGTTGGCAAGACAATTTTTAGTGGTTATTACCCAAAACGAGGCATTTTCTTCAATCCATCTACAGGCAGCTTGATATGGATGAACATGAATTAAAACATATTATCGAAGCGCTCCTATTAAGTTCTCGCGAACCTTTATCTTTAGATAAATTATTGGAAGTTTTTGATGAATGGCAAAAGCCAACCAAAGAACAATTGCAGACAGTTATTGTTCTTTTAAAAGAAGACTATGCAACGCGCTCTTTTGAATTAATCCAAGTGGCTACTGGGTTTACTATCCAGACGAAGAAAGAGTATGGTACCTGGGTTGGCCGTTTGCAGATTGAAAAACCAGCTAAATATTCACGTGCCTTACTTGAAACTTTAGCCATAATTGCTTATAAGCAACCGGTTACTCGAGCTGATATAGAAGAGTTGCGTGGGGTAACGGTAAACAGTCAAATCATGAAAACTTTATTGGAACGGGAATGGATTCGTATTGCGGGATACAAGGATGTTGCGGGTAAACCTGCTGTTTATACAACAACCAGAGAATTTTTAAATTATTTTAATCTAAAAAATTTAAATGAGCTTCCATCCTTACCCGAGGTATTGGAAACATTGACCTTAAATAATGATGAGTGTATTACTGAATGAGTAGCGAAAGGTTGCAAAAAATACTAAGCCAGGCTGGTCTTGGCTCACGCCGCGAAATGGAACGTTGGATCGAAAATGGTTGGGTGCAAGTGAATGGCAAGCCGGTGAAATTAGGCGATTCAGCGAGTGGTGACGATAAAATTACAGTGAAAGGAAAATTAATTCCTAATCCACTTAAAATAAAACAAAATACACGTATTTTACTTTATCACAAGCCTGTAGGTGAAATATCAAGCCGTCATGATCCTAAATTTGAGAAGACCGTTTTTGATCGTTTGCCTCATTTAAGACAAGGACGCTGGGTGCAAGTAGGGCGCCTGGATTTGAATACTTCAGGTTTGCTGATATTTACCAATAATGGTGAATTAGCAAACCAGCTTATGCACCCGCGCTATGGTTTGGAACGTGAATATGCTGTTCGAGTGCATGGTCAGGTGACTCAGGAAATGTTAACTGTCTTGCAGAAGGGGGTTGAATTAGACGATGGCCCGGCAAAGTTCAGTCGTTTGGAATCACGTGGTGGTGATGGTGCCAATACTTGGTATCATGTGACTTTAAATGAAGGGCGTAATCGTGAGGTTCGTCGTCTATGGGAGTCACAAGGGGTTGAGGTAAGCCGTTTAATACGTATTCGTTATGGTATGCTTACGATGCCAAGATTCTTAGGACGTGCTCAAACTTATGAGTTAACACCTAAAGAAGTTACTGATTTCCTTGCCTCTTTGCCGAAGGATTCAAGCAGTAATTTAACCTGAGTTCGGGATATGAATTCGGGACAGAACTTATCTCACCTCAACTCAGACGGATTGAGGTGAGATAAGGTTATTATCTATAGGATAGTACTATATTTTTAATAGATTATCCCTTTCGCACCAATAATAAAAACCCCCCAAACGCCAACTACAATATGCGCAATTGAGACACCAATAAATGAATGTTGCTTATAAAATAACCATCCCCAATATAAACCAGGTATGAACGTAAGTGTTGCAAACATTAAGCTTAAATGGGAATGAACGGATGAAAAAATAAGATTCGATAAAAGAATTGCATTCCATTTGCGAAACATTTCATTGCCAGGCAAAAAAGAGAAAAAAGTAGATTGCAAAGCGCAACGTGCTATTAATTCTTGTATAGGGGAGAAAAGTGTATATAAAAATATGAGCATTAAATAAAATTGCCAACTAAATGTACCATCAACTATTCCTTCAGAAAATCCAGAAAAAACAGCCACGTGTTGTGGATTCGCTCCAAAATAGACGAGATAAGCTTTAATGAGCACAAATAACATCATGATTGGTAACGAATAGATTAACGCTTGCACTATTTTTTTCGGCCAATCTTGTAGTGTAATTCCAAAATGTTTTAATGGTAATCCTGTTAGACGCATAGCACTTAAAGTACCTAGTGCAAAAAAGAAAATTAACCCAACCGAAAGAAAAGTATTATTTGCTAAATGTTTTCCCATATCAATCAATGAGGTAAGGGATATGGTGTATAGGCTGATGAGCCAGAACATCGCAACCATGAAAACCCCCAACACATTGCGTGCTTCAGCTTGTTCTAAACTCTCCTCCATTTTTTTTACGGTAATTTGATTTGTATAACGAATCTTTTCTGACAACATTTTTGCCATGTTACGCGTCAAAAGCAACGTTATATGCGGATGTTTTCTCACTTCCAGTAATTTAAAACTCAATACGGATAAATCTGATTTTGCCCTAAGCGACGCGGAGCGTGGTTTATTTTCAATAAGAGCCATATCACCGATTACATCGTCTTTTTTTAAGGTTGCTAATACATGTGAATGCAAACCATGGAGGTGATGGTGGGTATTAATATATACTTCTGCTTCGCCATTGAGAATAATGTAAAACGCATCGGCCTCATCATTTTCATGAAAAATAACTTTCCCTTGGGGGATGGATAATTGAGTTCCTAACACGTCATAAAATTCAGCTAGTTCTTCCGGTGTGAATTCTTCAGTGAGCACTTTGTGGGCATTTATATTTTTCTTCAGATGATTGGCAGTTGATGTTGATAACCAAAATAGGGAAGGTTTAAATTTTTTAACCAGATTGGAATAGGAGAACAGTTTATCCATAGAAATTCCATGATTTGATACTCTATTTAGAATAGTACAAATTTTCTTAGATATACAACTTACACAGGGATTTTATTTTTTGAAAGAGGATATGAATTATGGAGTAATTTTTTAGCCTTGATTAGGTTGCTGACCTGAAGTATTTTGTCAGTTTAAGCTAAGGACAAATCCAGCGTAGGTTGAAAGCTCAGTCTATATGTTGTGCGGGCGCATCAAGTAGTATAAGTACTCTTATCAAAGGGTTTAAGTGATTCAGCAATTTGCTTGTACAACTCAGGCAACCATCTAGGCTGAGCAAAAGTCGATGTTGATGGTTTTTTATTGCGCAAATCATTGGGTGCAATAATTACTTGAATATGTTCTAAGCCGACACGACGAGCCAAGATAAACAATTGATCAATAGCCAAATCACCAATCGCCAAACACCCCACAGATAAATTTTTACCATGAATGAAAATATTATTACCTAAATTTCTTCTCCCATCTTGATAACCTTTTTGCCGGTCATAGTTATTCGGATAATTAATCATCATGGATAAATGCATGCTGCTGAATGGATTAAAATTAACTAATTTATAGACGCCCTCAGGTATTTGTTTATCGTTTTCACGTAGCTTGGGCCCTAATCGTCCGCTAAATCCGGTTAAAGGATAATTATGAACGTGCTTCCAGCCCTGATCTTGGTTTTTTGCCCAAAGTTCGACTTTACGTTCAGACTTAAATGCCAGCAGAGCAATATTGCGCGGAGGGTAGCTGACGCCAGCTTTTTTGAAATAAGATTTAAGCTGAGGTTCGACTCGTAAACCATAACGTTTTATGGCACGATCAACTGCTTGATCCCAATTAAGCTTGTGGGTCATCGCATAGCTATTTAGGCTTAAAAACATTATGATAAAGGTAATAAACCGCTTCATATTGATACTAAACAGATAAATTATAGGCATGGTAACAAATAACAGTCCTTAGAACAATTCAAATTTCCCAGACTAAAGGTTTATCAAAGCCTGGACTTCAACAAGGCAATGCTTATTTTTTTGTTGCGTCGTGTTTCTTTTTTGTAGATAAATGTAATTGATTTGTAACAAAATCTGGGCTTGTTGCTAAATGTCCAACCGATGCGATGAATCCATAGTAGTTAGGGCAAAGATACATGACGGATCCATCAGGAGATACTTTATAAAATACGTATTTATAATGACAGTATTTTGGTTTATCAAAAAGTGCAACTTGCATTACTGGCGTGCCTTCTTTTTTATTTTCAATGAAAAAGGCATTGATCCAAAGATTTATAATAACTAATAGAGCGCCTACAACTATAAATGCATTAATAAAGCTGCAGATATATCGAAACAGTTTGTTATCAACACTTAAGTGCGAGAGTACGCTCATTAATGCAATTAAGAGTACCAATAAGGTAAAGGAATAAATTCCCGTATTGATGTAATCAAAGTAACTACCAAAAATTTGGTTTCCTGAAAATTGAAAGTGAATTAGTATTGCAATAAGGCCTAGCCATAGAGAGGAAATTACGTAATGGATAGTTCTACGTCGTATGCCAATAATTAAGAGTATTAGAGCAATTAACGGAAAAAAATATTGGATAATTTTAGCCAGTGTATACATTGAACTAATCTCACAATTGGAGTTAATTATTCAGAAATTTATATAGTTATATCAGCATTTTAAATTTATGGCTAGCAGTTAAATGAGCCAAATTAACCTAAGTTCGGGATAAGTGCTCCTCACCTGATATCAATTTAGGAGTTTTAAGAAATTGGGAGCAGGGGCGATGTGAGCCTACTGGTCCTGAAAAAGCTTTATTAAGAGTTATTAATAATGATCTCCTGCATGTATTCGCGGCATTAGCGAGTTGAATTATGTAACAAAGTATCGATTCTAGATTGTCACCACTGTATGGATATAAGAAACAGTTATTAGAGAAAAGGAATAAACTTTAAGTTTTAAAAATTATTTTTTAGATTTAATAAAATAATATCGAATATAAGTTAAGAAATTAATTGATTTATGTTGTTTTTTCATCTGAATCTTTATTTAATCATTCATCCTTATTATGGGCATTTTTTAATTAAAATAATGTAGGGTTGAGTTGGATAGATTGTTGTTTTAATCAAAGTACTTGGCAGCATAATTTTCTTAATAATGAATGGATTTTTAGTCGGTAATAAATACATTAATGGATCGATTAATTTAGATGGGTATGTCGGATCATTAGCGGACATATTATTTAGTGGCGTACTTGGGTGGATGCTACCAATCCACAAAGGTTTGTTTGATTCTGATAAATTGTAATTCGATTCCCAAACTCTTAACTCTAAAGTTAGTTTCGTCTGGCTATCGGTGTAGAGCATAATCAACGAAGGGGCTTTGTTTTCATACAATTGCGTGAGTAATGGCAATTTAACTCTGTTAGATTGATTATTTATCCAAGTGAGCAAATTAATGAAAAATGATTCTGTATGTGTTTCCCAGCCATTAAGTGTTAAATGTTCCTCCAGTACGTCCAAATCACCAGAATATTCAATGTTTAACAAACTGATTCGTTTGCCAATACGGTTGAGCCGATAAATAGGTAATATAGGCTTTTGTTGGTTCCACCACATGGTTTCGCTTAGCGCAAATTCTTTACGATATGGCGTGTGATTATAGGTTAGGGTGCGGAAATTTAAATAAGTTGATATGGTGGTTGTCAACAAGAGGCCTAGAAATAGTGAAAAAATCATGGGGGCTGATTTTGTGATTTCTTCTGTTGTTAAATTATTTTTTCTGTAAATTAAACAACAAAATAAACTAATTACTGCACCAGAAAAATAAGCCGCTAATACATCGGTAAGCCAATAATCACCTAGATAAAGTGCTCCTAAGCCACTTAATCCTAGAATAGTAAATACAAACGTTTTTAGCGTGTTTGTAAACAACGAATGGATTTTATTAATGTAAAACAACATAAATCCATAAAAGGCTGTAGCAACCATAAGATGAGTGGCTGGAAATGATGAACCAGGCATCATGACTACTAATCCAGTTGGTCTTGGCATACTGATGCAATAAGTTAATAACTGTGCAAATAGACAAGTAAAAATAATTAAGCTACTTAGATAAATTATTATTCGGGGTTTCTTATGATAAATAGACCAGCCGCTGCAAATGAGAAATAAACCAATGATTGTTAATGTTGAGGTTAATTGAGTGCAAAAAATAAAAAATGCTTCTAATACTAAGGTATGGAAACTTTGAAGAAATAAATGGACAGGAACATTAATAACGCTAATCCACTGACCTTGAATGGTTAATCCCATCAGCGCAAGGAAACAGAAGAGACAAAACAAGGCAATTAATGCAAAACTGGCTGTTGTGTAGTGATTTTCCTCATTTTTCGGGGTAATGGCTTTGCATAGTTTGGCAAAGAGAGATCTCCTTTTTAATCGTATCCATAAAGCATGCAAATTCTGGTTCAAAAGGGAGTTTAATTTACTGATCAGCCATTTTACCATTAGGCTGAGCACCCAGCTCCCGGCCAGTAAGATTAAGATCAATATAAATAAACGGGTAGCGCTTTCTGCGGAAAGTTCATGGCCTGCAGCGCCAATAACGACTCCTGGCATTACATAGAGCAGGGCCCAGCCGATGGCTGAAAGCACGTTGGCGATCAAAAAATGCCAATGCTTCATATGTAATATTCCAGCAATTACCGGTATTATCGAGCGCAAAGGCCCGATAAATCGACCGATTAATACACTTTTTCCTCCGTGCATTGCAAAAAAATCTTTACCGTATTGCAACCATCTCGGGTATTTATTAAAGGGCCAAATATCAACTAAGCGTTCGCTGTAAACATATCCTAAAGTATAACTCAAACTATCACCTGCAACGGCACCTAATACGGCGGCGAGCAGCGTGAGATCAATGCGCATAATCCCTGAGCCTGCAAGTATGCCAATTGCGGTCATGGTCACACTGCCTGGCACAATGCTACCGATAATTGCTAAAGACTCTGCTAATGAAATAATAAACGTAATGAATAAAGACCAATGAGGATTTTGTTGCAACCAATTAGTTAAGGGCTGTACATAATCTACTAACAAATCCATAGTGTTCCATTAGTTAAAATGTTGTAGAAAACTTTGCATAAACTGCTGATTTACTTCTTCTAATACTACTTTAGGATAAAAATGACTTATTTGCGTCATTTCCATTTGGGCAAAACCACAAGGGTTAATTCCTAAAAATGGTTTTAAATCCATATCTACATTTAGCGCGATTCCATGATAAGTACAACCATTTTTTACTCTTAAGCCAATAGATGCAATTTTTTGTTCTTGAACATAGACTCCGGGAGCACCACAACGAAGGACAGCATCTATATCATACTGGGCGAGCACAGATATTAAGACTTGCTCTAATTGAGAAACCAACGTTCTTATTCCTAAGTTTCTTCGGCTTAGATCCATTAAAACATAAGCAACTAATTGACCTGGGCCATGATAAGTTACTTGGCCACCACGGTCTGATTGTACTATTGGAATGGATTGAGGATTTAAGATATGTTCAGGTTTTCCTGCTTGACCTTGAGTGTATATAGGAAAGTGTTCTAGCAACCAGAGTTCATCTTGTGTTTGGGCATTGCGATTCTGTGTAAATTCTTTCATTTGCAGCCAAACATCAGTATAGCGTTGAACTCCGAGTTGTTTTATTTGCATTATAGAACCATTTTTATATCTGGATGCTTAGTGATGTCTTGATAGAAGGCATCAAGCATTGCTTGGTTTTCCGCATAGACTGTTACGGTAATTGCTAGATAATTATTGCCTTTACTTTTTTTATGCGTAATTTTCTCTTGCTCAATATTGGGAAAATGCTTGAGCGTTATTTCTCTAATTTCCTCAAGAAAAGCAGGGGAGTTTGTCCCCATTACTTTTATTGGAAAATGGCAGGGAAATTCAATTAGAGTTGTTTTCGTCATCCTCTTTGTCCTTAAGAGCCAAACCAACGCTTAAATGCCAAACGTATGGAGTCTGTAACACGGGTGAAAAAGCCACCTGACTCAACGTCTTGTAAGGCATAAATAGGGCGTGTTGATACAATGTTATTATCAAATTGTACAACTAAATCACCAATTTTGTCGCCTTTCTTAATAGGCGCTTCCAAAAAGGAAGGAACTTTCGTTGAAATATTAAGACGTTGGTATTGACCTGTAGGGATAGTAATGAATTGATCTTCATTTAAACCAATCGATATTTTATCTACAGCACCTTTATAAAGGGGGAGTTCGGTGACTGATTGACCTGATTTATATAATTGGTGCGTTTCAAAGAATCTAAATCCGTAATTTAATAGTTTTTCACTGTCATCAGCACGTGAAGAGTCATTGGGCTCACCTAATACCACTGCTAATAAACGCATATTCTCACGTTTTGCAGAAGATACAAGGCAGAAACCTGCTTCGCTTGTGTGGCCAGTTTTTAGTCCATCAACTTGGTTATCGCGCCATAGCAGACGGTTTCTATTTGGCTGGCGTATACCATTATAGGTAAACCATTTTTGTTTGTACCAATCATAGTATTGTGGGAAATCGACAATTAATGCCCGTCCAAGAATTGCTAGATCTTTGGCCGTTGTATATAGATTTGGATCAGGTAAACCAGTGCTGTCGGTAAAGTGGCTGTTTTGCATGCCCAGGTTTTGTGCTTGTTGGTTCATGATGTCGGTGAATGAATTTTCTGTGCCGCCTATATGTTCTGCCATAGCTACACAGGCATCATTACCTGAATCAACAATAATTCCTTTAAGCAGGTCTTCAACAGGTACTTGCTGACCTTCTTTAATGAACATGCGTGAACCACCTATTTTCCAGGCATCTTTACTGACGCGAACGCTATCAGTTAAATGAATTTGTTCATGATGAAGCGCGTTAGAGATAACATATAAAGTCATCATCTTTGTTAGGCTCGCAGGAGGCAGGCGTTCTTCACTGTTTTTTTCAGCGATGACTTTACCACTGTTTACATCAATCAAAATATAGGCTTTAGCATTGAGAATCGGAGCTGCTGGTGTTACGAGCGGCTTATTAGATACTGTTGGCGACGGTCTTTCTAAATCAGCCGTAGGTCGTGGTCGTTCCAGCGTATCTGTGGGGTTGGCAAAAGTACTTGTTGATTGAACAAATAAAGTGATAAGAAACAGTGTAGTCAATAAAATAGACGTTGCGCGTGTCATGGTTTTACCTGGTATGGTTACAAAACGGAGTATCTTACCACAGCCTTTTACAGGCAACCAATTAACAGAGGAAAAATATTAAATTATTTTTAAGTTATAAAATTAATTTAATTAAAACTTCGAAATTTATTGAGATTTCTGTATATTAACCGCAAACATTTATTTCAAATTGGAAATTATGAGAAAGATACTTATTGCTGTAGCAATACTCTTAACAGGTTGCCAAACGACAAATCAGTCTCTTAACTCGGCATCAACAGGGAATAAAAAAACTGTAAACAGTAGCCGAAATAAAGCCATTTATAATCGGTATAATAGTAAGGGAAATCGCTATACTCAATTGCAAGATGGTGCTCCAAAAAAGCAAAAACAAATTAGTTTTAAAGAGCCCGTCCCAACTAAAGAACCTATTAGTCGTTATGGCAATCCCACAGAATACCGTGTTGATGGCAAGAATTACCAAGTGATGGCTAATACCCACAAATATAAAGCACGTGGAATGGCTTCATGGTATGGAACAAAATTTCACAAACAAAGAACGTCCAGTGGGGAACCTTATGACATGTATGTTATGTCGGCAGCTCACAAAACCTTGCCTTTACCTACCTATGTTCGCGTAAAAAATTTGAATAACGGGAAGGTTGCTATTGTAAAGGTAAATGATCGTGGACCGTTCCATTCAGACAGAATTATTGATTTATCCTACGCAGCGGCTTTAAAGCTCGGTGTATTTCCTAAAGGGACTGCTCCTGTTGAAGTCGAGGCGCTAATGGGGCCAGCAGGGCAAGCGCATTATTACATTCAAGCTGGTGCGTTTTCATCGGAAGTTTTGGCAAAAGAATTAAAAGCAAAATTAGGCCGTATTGCTCGCTCACCGGTGTCTATCGAACACTATAAAAAACATTACATAGTTCGAATAGGGCCGTTTAATAATAAAAGTATGGCGGATAGCTTTAAACAAAAATTAGTACAGAATGGGGTTAAAGGCACTTTTTCTGTTTTGATTTAATTGAAGTATATGGGATAATTAATAGCTAATTAATGGATTAATAGATAAAATTATTATTTAATTAATTGTGAGGTGCTCGATCAATGCATGAAGGCTCTGTATTTTATACCATATTTTTAATTTTCGCAGGGGCTGCATTTTTATCGACGCTAGTTCTTTATACTAAACAATCATTATTGGTTGCCTATATCATGTTGGGTGCCATACTAGGACCTTGGGGATTCAAATTAGTACCTGATGTGACTACGGTGCAACAAATTGGTGATATTGGTATTGTGTTTCTTTTGTTCCTGCTGGGACTGCATTTGCAACCGCAAAATCTGGTGCATATGTTAAAAAAGGTAACCTGGATTGCCTTAGTCAGTTCGGTTCTATTTGCATTAACTGCTTATGGAATAGGAAGATACTTTGGACTCACCGTAAGTGAATCATGGATTTTGGGTGCGTCCATGATGTTTTCAAGCACTATTATTGGTTTGAAATTATTACCTACTACAATTTTGCATCATCAGCATACTGGTGAGGTAATGATTAGTGTGCTCTTGATGCAGGACGTTATCGCGATCATCGTACTGATTCTAATTAATGGTGCGCAACAAACGGGTGGACTTTCATGGGATGACTTATTTTTAGTCGGTCTTGCTCTACCGGCATTATGTCTCTTTGCATTTGCTGTTGAGAAACATATATTAATACGATTATTAGCACGCTTTGATAGAACGCAGGAATATGTTTTTCTCCTTTCTATTGGCTGGTGTCTTGGCTTGTCTGTTTTGGCACAAAAAATAGGTCTTTCTGAAGACATTGGTGCTTTTGTTGCTGGCGTTGCTTTAGCTGCGAGTCCCATTTCTCTTTTTATTGCGGAAAGCTTAAAACCACTTAGGGATTTTTTCTTGGTGATGTTTTTCTTTTCCATAGGCGCAACATTTAATTTTGGTTTTGCAGGACAGGTATTTATCCCTGCGCTTATCTTGTCAGCATTGATTTTGATTGTGAAGCCAGTATTATTTTATTTATTACTGTGGAAGTCAGGTGAAAAGAAACCCGTGGCTAAAGAGGTTGGCCTACGATTAGGGCAGGCCAGCGAATTCTCATTACTAGTTGCAAGTATTGCATTAAGTACTAAACTTATTTCGGACATGGCTTCTAATCTTATTCAGGCAACAACCATTTTAACGTTTATTGTGTCTTCATATTTGGTTGTGTTGAAATACCCAACCCCTATAGCACTGTCTGATAAAATGCGTAAGGATTAATTATAATGAAATTATTGGTCATATTATTGTGCTTGTTTAGTGAGCGCTTTTTAGTTCATACGCTCTCCTACCAACGTTTTTATTGGTTTGACGATTATTATCAAACCATGAAAAAAACAGCGGCTAAGAATAGTTTTTTTGCTAATCCTTGGACGTTTCTTGCGTTGATTGTATTACCGCCTATATTGGTAACCGCTTTAGTGTATTTTTTATTGCACGGGATTTTTTATGGTTTTATGGGGTTATTGTTAAGCATAGCGCTATTCTTCTATTGTCTTGGTCCTAAGAATGTATTTTACCCAGTGACTCAATCAGAGACTGAAAATGCAAGTCAGTTGGTTGGTGATTATTTTTCTATGGTGAGTCGACAGTTATTTTCCGTTGTCTTTTGGTACATCATTGCAGGTCCAATTGCGATAGTCGCTTATCGCTTAATTACCTTGTGCCGAGATATCCCTGAGGTTCGTATGCAAGCAGATGAAATTATCGATTTGCTTGAATGGATTCCCGCTCGATTAACGGTATTATTATTCTTACTCGTTGGAAATTTTCAACGTGGTTTTAAGCTCTTTTCCAATTATTTTTTTGCTAAACCAGACTTTAATAACGAAATGTTACGCGAGTGTGGGTTACAAGCAGCGCGTACTAACGAATCTGAAGAAGTACTAATGCCTATTGCTGAAGGGTTAGTGGAGCACGCAATTATTGTTATGTTGGTGTTTATTGCACTGTTTACATTGATTTCTTGGTTGTAAATGGGTGAGGGGCATTAATCACTGCCCTTAAGTTAAGAAAATCTGTCATTCCCGCGCAGGCGGGAAACCATCCATGAATTGGCATTATAGCCAGTGAGGAATGGATCCCCGTCTACGCGGAGGAATGGATCCCCGTCTACGCGGGGACGACAGGCTCTGAGAAATTTGAAGTCTAAAATCCTTAACTTAATGGCCGTGGGGGCATTAATCTGCCCTCATCTTACCCTCGCTCATCAACGAGAGATGGGATTTCTGTAAAATAATCTCTAGATGGATTTTTAATATATGAATTCTTTGGTACGTATATTATGTTGCATTTTGCTGCTTGCTCTTTGTGGTTGTGCATCTCAAAATGCACTTAGAGGACAGGCACTGGCGCAATGTCAAATGAGTTGCGCGAAGCATTTTGAATTTTGCAGTCAAAACTGTGTTGATAACTGCCCTACCTGTTCCAGGAAATCACAGCAGCATTCGGCGGCAAATTTCTCAAAGTATGTCACAGAGAGAAAAATTCAAGGCAAAAAGGTTATGCGTGAGTTGAATTCCTATCGCGATCCACTACAATGCCGCAAAGTAACGTGTAACTGCATGGCTGATTTAATGGCCTGCAAACAAAGTTGTTCTGGTGTAATCCATAAACGATTACAAGCTCTACCTAATTGTGTTTAATAGAATGTCGGGGACATTTTCATGGCAAATGAAACTAATTTAGATTTGGATCCTATTGAAACGCGTGAATGGCTGGATGCCTTGCAAGCTGTATTAACCAATGATGGTGCTGAGCGCGGTGCTTTTCTTTTACAACAACTTATTAATAAGGCTAATTTAGAAGGTGTGAATTTAATCAACGCACTGAATACGCCCTATAGAAATACTATCAAGCCTTATGAAGAAAAGCAGATGCCACCTGATGAGGGAATGAGTAAACGCATCAGTGCTTTAATTCGCTGGAATGCTGTGGCTATGGTACTTCGTGCAGGAAAACATGCACCCGAACTTGGCGGACATATTGCTTCTTATGCCTCTTCATCAACGCTTTATGAAACAGGATTTAACCACTTCTTTAAAGGTGCAAATGGTGAAAGTGGTGGCGATCTATTGTATATCCAGGGTCATTCTTCACCGGGTATTTATGCACGCGCATTTCTTGAAGGTCGTTTAAGCGAAAATCAATTGGCTAATTTTAGACAAGAAGTGGAGGTAGATGGTTTATCTTCATATCCACATCCTTGGTTAATGCATGATTTTTGGCAATTTCCTACTGTTTCTATGGGCTTGGGACCATTACAAGCAATTTATCAGGCACGGTTCTTAAAATATTTAGAAAATAGAGGCCTTATCAAGACAACTGGCCGTAAAGTATGGGCCTTTCTTGGTGATGGTGAAACAGATGAACCCGAATCACTTGGGGCTTTAAGTATTGCTGCCCGAGAAAAACTCGACAATCTTATTTTTGTTGTGAATTGCAACTTGCAACGACTTGATGGTCCTGTTCGTGGTAATGGCAAAATCATTCAGGAACTTGAACGCGTATTTCGCGGGGCAGGATGGAATGTAATTAAAGTAATCTGGGGCGGTCGTTGGGATCCTTTATTGGCACAAGACAAAGAGGGTTGGTTGCAAAAACGCATGGAAGAATGTGTTGATGGTGAATATCAAGCCTATAAAGCGAATAATGGTACTTACGTCAGACAACATTTCTTTAATCAATACCCTGAATTAAAGAAAATGGTAGAGAATTATACCGATGACGACATTTGGCGTTTAAATAGAGGCGGTCATGATTCACAAAAAGTATTCGCAGCTTATGCGCGTGCAATAGAACATAAAGGAAGTCCTACAGTAATCTTGGCTAAAACGATTAAAGGTTATGGTATGGGGGCTGCTGGTGAAGGACAAAATATTACGCACCAACAAAAAAAGATGACTGTAGAGCAACTGCGTGTATTCCGAGATCGCTTTAATATTCCTATTAGTGATGAACAAATAGCGGATGTTCCATTTTATAAGCCAGCGGATGACAGTCCTGAAATTAAGTACATCAAAAAGCAAAGAGAAATGCTGGAAGGGTATCTTCCCGTGCGTTCGACAGAAGTGGAGCCATTAAAAGTTCCTATGCTTGCTGATTTTTCATCAGTAACTAAAGGCTTAGGCGATAGAGAAATTTCCACTACGATGGCTTTTGTCCGTATTCTTTCGGTGTTATTGAAGAATAAAGAAATCAGCTCACGAGTTGTTCCTATTGTACCTGATGAGTGTCGAACTTTTGGTATGGAAGGATTATTCCGCCAAATCGGTATTTATTCTCCCGTTGGTCAACTCTACACCCCAGTAGATCATGAACAAGTAATGTTCTATCGTGAAGCTAAAGATGGGCAGATTCTTGAAGAGGGTATTAATGAAGCTGGCGCGTTTTGCTCTTGGATGGCTGCAGCTACTTCATACAGCTCTAATAAATTGACAATGATCCCATTTTATATTTATTACTCGATGTTTGGATTTCAACGTATTGGTGATTTGGCCTGGGCTGCTGGCGATATGCAAGCTCGAGGGTTCTTATTAGGCGGTACGGCAGGTCGAACCACGCTTGCAGGTGAAGGCTTACAGCATCAAGATGGCCACAGTCACATTCTTTCTTCAACAATTCCTAACTGCATTTCGTATGATCCAACTTATGCTTATGAGTTGGCGGTGATTATTCAAAACGGTTTGCATCGTATGTATGAAAAAATGGAGAATGTTTTCTATTACATCACCGTAATGAATGAGAACTATGTGCAACCTGATATGCCAGAAGGTGTTGAAGAGGGCATTATCAAAGGCATGTACGTATTAAAAGAAAGCAAGAAAAAATCGAAAAAACATGTGCAATTGCTTGGATCTGGGACTATCTTACGTGAAGTAATTAAAGCGGCAAAAATGCTGGAAGATGATTACTCGATTACCTCGGACATTTGGAGTGTTACCAGCTTCAATGAGCTAAGACGCGATGGTTTGGCGGTAGAGCGCCATAATGCAATGCATCCTGAGCAGAAGAAAGCACAAGAATGCTATGTCAGCAAGCAATTAAAAGACCGACAAGGTCCTGTGATTGCCGCAACGGATTACATGCGTCTTTTTGCGGAGCAAATTCGTCCTTATGTATCTAATCGTTATGTGACTCTAGGTACTGATGGCTACGGAAGAAGTGATACACGTGAACGTTTACGTCATTTCTTTGAGGTTGATGCGAAATATATAGTCTTGGCTGCATTGAATGCTTTAGTTGCTGAGGGAAGCATTGATAAATCTAAAGTCGTTGATGCAATGAAGCGTTATAATATTAATCCTGACAAGTTAGATCCGGTAACTCATTAAGAGTTTCCGGGTTATGGCTTCGCCTTCACCCAGGCTAGATTAGAGGACAGATATGGCAAATGAAATAGAAGTTAAGATTCCTGATATAGGTGGTTCTACTCAGGTTGATGTGATTGAAATTTTGGTTAAAGTCGGCGATAAAATTACCATTGATACACCCTTGGTGACTTTAGAATCCGATAAAGCCAGTATGGAAATTCCTTCTTCAGTAGAAGGAACAGTCACTAAGATAAATCTTAAAGTCGGTGATAAAGTATCCGAAGGGGATATTATTCTTTTTATTGCAGCAGATAAAACAACTGAGGCACCTAAAGAAGAAGTAAAGGTTGTTTCAAAACAGCCAGAAAGTCGTCTTGAAACACCAGCAGTAAAAGAAAGTGCTGCTTTAGTACCAGGAAAAGAAATTGAAGTTAAGATCCCCGATATAGGTGGTTCAACACAGGTTGATGTGATTGAAATATTGGTAAATGTCGGTGATCATATTACTGTGGATACACCTTTAATTACCTTGGAATCCGACAAAGCCAGTATGGAGATTCCCTCTCCAATTGCTGGAAAAATCACCAAAATAAATCTTAAAGTGGGTGATAAAGTATCCGAGGGTGATACCATTCTTTTAGCGGCTTCAGACAGCGCAGTAGCAACACAGCAAGAAGAAGAAAAATCGGTTGAAAGAGTGGCTGTTCAAGTGCCTGCGCCAGTGTTTAGCGATGCGCCTAAAGTGCAGCCAATGCTCGATGAGTACGCAGCACCTTCCGCAACAATGATTGCAGCTGGTCCTGCGGTCAGAAGAATGGCGAGGGAGCTTGGGGTCAATTTAACTGAAGTCAAAGGCAGTGGTCGTAAATCTCGTGTAACTAAAGAAGATGTGCAAGCTTATGTGAAAGCGCGTTTAAGCGCACAACCTGCCGCAACAGGTTCTTTGGGTCTTCCTGCTGCTCCAGTAATTGATTTCTCACAATTTGGTGCAATTGAAACCAAGCCATTAAACAAAATTAAAAAACTTACTGGGGTTAATGTTCATCGTGCCTGGATTACTATTCCTCATGTAACTCAATTTGATTCAGCAGATATTACCGATATTGAGGCGTTTAGAAAATCTGAAGCGGAGCAGTCTAAAGATAAGGGCTATAAATTAACTTTATTGGCTTTTGTTTGTGCTGTGGTCAGCAAGGCATTACGTACTTTTCCACAATTTAATGCTTCTTTGGATGCTACAGGGGCAAATTTAATCTACAAACAATACTGCAATATCGGAATCGCAGTTGAAACACCAAATGGTTTGGTTGTTCCTGTGATCAAGAATGTTGATAAATTAAATGTTGCTGAAATTGCTATCGAAATGACCCGTTTAAGTTCAAAAGCGCGCGATAAAGGCTTGATGCCTGCAGACATGTCAGGTGGCTGTTTTACTATATCTAGCCTGGGTGGTATTGGTGGCACCGCATTTACTCCAATTGTAAATAGTCCGGAAGTTGCCATTCTTGGCTTGTCGCGTTCTGAAATAAAACCTGTTTATCAAAATGGCGCATTTCAACCAAGGCTCATGCTGCCGTTGTCATTATCCTATGATCATCGTGTGATTGATGGCGCGGAAGCGGCACGTTTTACTCGTTTTATTGCGGATTGTTTGAGCGATATAAGACGAATTTTACTTTAAAATATAATAAAGAGGCTTGTAATGGCTAATAAAATAAAAACTGATGTGATTGTATTAGGAAGTGGACCTGGCGGTTACACCGCGGCGTTTAGAGCAGCAGACCTGGATAAAAAAGTTGTTCTGGTTGAACGTTATGATTCATTAGGTGGTGTTTGTTTAAATGTGGGATGCATTCCTTCTAAAGCCTTACTGCACATTGCTAAAGTCGTTGAGGAAACTCATGAAATGGCGGATCAAGGTGTGAGTTTTGGCGAACCAAAATTAGATAATAAAAAAATGGTTACTTGGAAAAACTCGGTGGTTTCCAAATTAACTGGCGGTTTAAAAGCTTTAGCAAAACAACGTAAAGTTGAAGTAGTTACCGGGGTTGGCAAATTTTCGGGCACGCATCAGATTACTGTTGATACTAAAGATGGGCCAGTAGATATTGAATTTGAAAATGCAATTATTGCTGTAGGTTCTGAATCTATTAATTTACCATTTATTCCTGAAGACAAACGTATATTCAGTTCTACTGGTGCTTTAGAACTTGCCGATATTAAAGGCAGCTTATTAGTTCTTGGCGGTGGGATTATTGGTTTAGAAATGGCTACAGTTTATTCTGCTTTAGGTGTTGACGTGACGGTAGTTGAGTTTATGGATCAATTGATTCCGGGAGCTGATACTGATTTAGTCAATATATTACAAAAACGCATGGTTAAAAAAGGCGTTAAATTTTTATTGAAAACTAAAGTTACTGGCGTAGAAGCTAAGAAAGACGGGATTTATGTTTCTATGGAAGGCGAGCACGGAACTGACAAACCACTCTGTTTCCAACAAGTTCTTGTCTCTGTAGGCAGAAAACCTAATGGTGCTATGATTGATGCTGAAAAAGCTGGCGTAAACGTTGATGACCGTGGTTTCATTAAAGTTGACAATCAACAAAGAACAAATGTGCCTCATATCTTCGCGATTGGTGATGTGGTTGGCCAACCTATGTTGGCGCATAAAGCAATTCCTGAAGGTAAAGTAGCTGCAGAAGTGATTGCTGGTAAGAAGCATTATTTTGATCCTAAGTGCATCGCAAGTGTTGCTTATACCGATCCTGAGCTTGCTTGGGCAGGTTTAACAGAAAAAGAAGCGAAGGAAAAAAATATTCCTTATGAAAAAGCAACCTTTCCTTGGGTTGCCAGCGGCCGTGCATTAAGTATGGGACGTGAAGAAGGGATGACAAAATTATTATTCTGTCCTGATACCAATCGTATATTAGGCTCAGGGATTGTTGGTGTGAATGCAGGTGATTTAATTGCCGAGACAGCTCTGGCAATTGAGATGTGCTGTGACGTTGAAGACATTGCGTTGACTATTCATCCTCATCCAACTTTGTCCGAAACAATTGCTCAGGCAGCAGAGGCGTTTGAAGGAACGATTACAGATCTTTATTTGCCTAAAAAGAAAAAGAAAGACTAGATAAGGAAAATCAAATGATTAAATGTTTAATTAACGACAAATTAACCATTAATTAATTGATTGATTATATTGAATATTTTCTTTAAGTAAGCGCCATTGGGCGATAAAGCCCAATGGCGCCTCGTTTTCCAGTGATGGGCGAAGGGTATTTTTAGCCCTGATTAAGCGATCTTTAAGGAGCAAAAAATGACGTGGCGTGTTCGTCCTATGACTGATGCGGATATAGAGGATGTTTATGCAATTGAGACCAGTGTTCATATTGCGCCTTGGAATAAAAGCATATTAAGGGACTGTGTTCTGGTTGGTTATAATTGTCTTGTTCTTGACATAAATGTTGATAATCAGTGGGTGCTTGGCGGATATATTATTTGCCGGCATAAAGATGGGTGTTGTCATATCTTGAATTTTTGTATTGCCAAACTCATGCAATCTCAAGGTTATGGGCGCAAATTTTTACAGCATGTACTTAATGTTTTAGCACAAAATAAAGAGATTAAGTATATTATTTTAGAGGTTAGACCAAGTAACAAAGGCGCTTTATATCTTTATAAAACGCTAGGGTTTGAGCTCGCTGAAATTAAAAAAGAATATTATAAAGATAATAATAAAATTGAAGATGCAATCTTACTAAAAAAAATCTTGCGTTCTTAACCTTATCCGCTTTAAGCCAATAAAATAGACACAAAAAATAAATAAAAATGATGTGTCAATACTGTTTTTTCATTTTTTCTTTGCTATTATAGTCGCCCATTCTAAATTCTTCTCTTATCCCTTTTTTGTGGATAACTTTCCTAATAATTCCTTAATGTCAATACAATTATAAGCTTTTATAGTTCATCTATCCTTATGTAGCGCGGAATTTTCTTACTAATCTCTTTTTTTTGATTTCAGTGTTATCCACAAAATCTGTGGATAACACTGTGCATATACCTGTGAATTGTTTGAAAAATCAGTTGATTTTAAACTTGACTTAAAATTGTCCAAGACAGACTAATGTTTCAATCCAGTATTATTTTAGCGTAAGTTATGAAATGAACTCTTTCTATCATAAAACTAAAACTGATATATAATTGTTCACTATGGAACCACGACCGCCAAATGATCATGACAAATATAAAGCACGTATGATACTCTTGCACCCATGTATTTACTTGATTAAAAGACATATTTGTTGAGAAGATTTTCATGAGAAGAACCCGTACTAAACCGAATCGCACCCCCCAAATTACCGAGATAGTTAATTTAAGTCATGATGGAAAGGGGGTGGCACGTATCAATGGCAAGGCGACTTTTATTCAAGGTGCTTTACCTGGTGAAACAGTTGAATTTCAATACACTACTGTGAAAAAAGACTTTGATGAAGGACGACTATTATCCGTTATTGAACCGTCTACGTTACGTGTTGAGCCTAAATGCCCACACTATGTCATGTGTGGCGGTTGTTCCTTACAACATTTAAGTGCACAAGATCAAATTCATTTTAAGCAAGAACAGCTATTGGATTTACTCGAACGCTACGGTCATACACAACCACAAACAGTGTTGGCGCCATTAGTTGCCAATCCATGGAATTATCGTAATAAAGCACGTTTAAGCGTTCGCTATGTAGAAAAGAAGCAAGCCTCAATGGTTGGTTTCAGAGAACGCAATAGCCCGCGTTTTATTACGGATATTTCACAATGCCCTGTGTTAAATGCCCGAATTGATGCAGATATTATTCCTTTACGGCATCTGATTGATTCCATGGAAGAGAAACATTGTATTGCTCAAATTGAAGTAGCTGCTGGTGATGAGGAAATTGGACTTATTTTCCGTAATTTATCCGCTTTAACGCCTAATGATGAACTTAGAATTCAGCAATTTGCTGAGCAATATCAGTATACGATTTTTTTACAGCCAAGTGGGCCTGATAGTGTTTATTGTTTTTATCCTCCTCATGCCAGTGAATTTTTAACCTACGCTTTACCCGATTATCAAATTACTTATTCTTTTCATCCTACAGATTTTACCCAAGTAAATTCTGAATTAAATCGCGCCATGGTAGCGCTGGCTCTGCAATTAATGGACTTAAAAAGTACAGATATCGTGCTAGACTTATTCTGTGGGCTCGGTAATTTCTCTCTGCCAATGGCTAAGTTTTGTGCCAAAGTACTTGGGGTTGAAGGTAGTGCAATGATGGTTGAGCGCGCCTACATGAATGCAAAAGCTAATAATCTTAGCAACGTGGATTTTTATGCGGCTAATTTAGATGATGTAAATGAAGTGCAAAAACTGGTGCAACAGACCTGTAATAAAGTATTAATTGATCCTCCTCGCTCAGGCGCCTTGGAACTGGTGAAGCAAATTGATACTTTAAACCCAGAACGTATTGTTTATGTGTCATGTAATCCCGTAACATTAGCAAGAGATACTGATATTTTAGTGAATCAAAAAGGCTATGTTTTGATAAAAGCTGGTGTGATGGATATGTTCCCCCATACGGCGCATGTTGAATCTATAGCTTTATTTGAAAAAGGATAAAACTCATGGTTAGAGTAAAAGATACTGTTCCGTTAGCTGCTGATGGCAGCATAGATGTTGATTTATGGCTGCATCAGCTTGGTGCTAAAGGCTATCTGGATAATCTTGAACTCATACGTAGTGCCTGTACTTTAAGCCAACTGGCAGAGCAGGATCATGCCACAGAAACCGGACAGTCTTGTTTACAGCAAGGTTTAGCAATGGCGGATTTGCTTGCTGATCTAGATGTCGATCAGGAAACTTTGGCTGCTGCAATTATTTTTGAAAGCGTGCATTATGCCGATTTATCGCTTGATGATGTCGAAGAGCAATTAGGTCCTAATATTGCAAAATTGGTTAAAGGGATTGAGCGCATGAGCGCGATGCATAATGTTCAATCCTTTAATAAATATCCGCAAAATAAACAACAGATCGATAACATTCGTAAAATGTTATTGGCTATGGTCGATGATGTTCGCGTTGTTTTGATAAAATTAGCCGAGCGTTTGTGTATATTGAGAGTAACTGCGCATTTACCCGAGGCGCTGCGTATCCAGATTGCTACCGAAGCCATGGAAATATATGCGCCTTTAGCCAATCGGTTGGGAATTGGGGCAATTAAGTGGGAAATGGAGGATCTGGCTTTTCGCCATTTGCATCCCGAAGATTATAAAGCGATAGCCAAAGGGCTTAAGGCAAAACGCCTGGAGCGTGATAGTTTTGTGAATGCAATTGTGGCGCAATTAAATCAGCAAATCAAACAAAGTGGCATTGAGCATTTTGCTGTTTACGGGCGTTCCAAACATATTCACAGCATTTATAAAAAAATGACCCGTAAGAATGTGGCGCTTGATGAAATATATGATGCTACGGCAGTACGTGTTCTTGTGACTACTGAACCTCAATGCTATGAGGTGCTGGGTATTGTGCATACTTTATGGAAGCAAATTCCTGCTGAATTTGATGATTATATTTTTAATCCCAAGGCAAATGGTTATCAATCCTTACATACAGCAGTAGAGGGGCCTGAAGGTCGAGTTTTTGAAGTACAGATTCGCACCTTTCACATGCATGATTTAGCTGAAATGGGTGTTGCTGCACATTGGAAATACAAAGAAGGTGGTGTAACCCGCAAAGAAAGCCACGAACGTAAAATTGAATGGTTACGTGATGTATTGGCTTGGCATAAAGAAATGGCCAGCAATAAAGATGCCCCTGAGGGCATGACCAGTGAGTTTTTAGAAGACCGAGTTTATGTCTTTACTCCTGATGGGGATGTTTTGGATCTACCACAAGGTGTGACTTCTTTAGATTTTGCTTACCACGTCCATAGTGATTTAGGGCATCGTTGCCGTGGTGCACGAATTAATGGCCATATAGTTCCACTAACCTATCAATTAAAAACAGGTGATCGCGTTGAAATATTAACTGGAAAGCAGATCAAACCTTCTCGTGATTGGATTAATCCACATTTAAATTATTTAAAAACATCTCGGGCTAAAGCAAAGGTTTTGCATTGGTTTAAAATGCAGGATTATGATCGTAATATCCAAGAAGGGCGAGAGCTATTAGATAAAGAGTTAAAATCTTTAGGAATAAAATCAGACAAACTTAATGAGGTAGCTAACGCCCTTCATTTTAAAAAACTGGATGATTTGTATGCTAATTTGGGGCGTGGAGATATTAAATTAGGGCAAATCATTAATAAACTTGCTCCGCCTCCAACTTCTGAAGTCAATCTGGAAAAATTTGTAAAACTTCAGACGAAGCCAGAAGTAACAGGTAGTGATCTGCGTATTGAAGGAGTCGGCAATTTGTTAACCTTTATGGCACGTTGCTGTCAGCCGGTACCTGGTGATGAGGTTATTGGTTACATTACTATCGGTCGTGGTGTCTCCGTACACAGACAAGATTGTTCGAATATTATTCATGCCAGTGAACGACAAAAGCAACGCTTTTTACAAGTGAGTTGGGGAAGTGCTACGCGTGAAAACTATGTTGTGGATGTTTTGATTAAAGCCTTTGATCGTTCTGAATTGTTGCGTGATGTAACGTCATTGCTTGCAAATGAAAAGGCTCATGTATATGCCTTACAGACACAAAGTAACAAGCATGAAAATATGACTTATATTACTTTGACTGTTGATATTGATGGCCTAAGTAGTTTATCGCGCTTATTGGCAAAATTGGCACAGATTCCTAATGTTTTGGAAGCGCGTAGGCAGGTTTGATATGTTATCAATAGGCGCTTAGGAAAAAATAAACCCTGCAACAACCGCACGTTCTTCACTCAGCAACACATTATAAGTGCGGCACGCCGCACCAATCGACATGCATTCTATTCCAATTCGTTGTTGCGATAATTGACTTATAATCGACATTGGTGGAAATTTCCCTGTATTTTCATGACCAATAATGATAACTTCTGGTTTAAATTTTATTAACTGCTGCAAATACTGTTCATCAATTTCTTGAATGTCTTTAATTGCTAGCTCAGTAATGATTTCAGTTTTAGAAACAATTAAACTCCGTTCATAAACAATGGAATTAATTTGAATCTGATTATCACTGTACGCCTGTACCGCATGATTTTCTGCTGCTTCAAGATTGATATGCATGGTTTTGGATGGTTTGTTAAGTTATAGTTGCCGTGATTATACTACAGAGGTCAATATTATGAATCAATTTCCGCGCATTAACCGTTTACCACCTTATGTTTTTAATACAATGTCTCAGCTTAAAACAGAGGCGCGAGCGCGTGGAGAGGATATTATTGATTTTGGCATGGGCAATCCTGATCAGCCCACACCACCGCACATTGTCAATAAATTGATTGAAGTAGTACAACGACCCGATACGCATCGTTATTCTATGTCAAAAGGGATACCAAGACTACGACGGGCGATGGCTTCCTGGTATCAGCGTAATTACGATGTTCATTTAAATAGTGAAACCCAGGTGTTAGCAACTATTGGTTCAAAAGAAGGTTTGGCGCATTTGGCTTTAGCCATTAGTGGACCTGGAGATACCATATTAGTACCAGATCCTGCTTATCCTATCCATACCTATGGTTTTATTATTGCTGGTGCGAACGTCAAGCAAATTCCATTAATTGATGAAATGCAATTTTTAGCTGCAGTAGAAGAGACTATTAATAGCAGTTGGCCAAAGCCTAAAGCCTTAGTGATTAATTTTCCAGCTAATCCAAGCACTCATTGCGTCGATTATGCATTCTTAGAGCAAGTAGTTGCCTTGGGCAAAAAACACGGCATTTGGATTATTCATGACATTGCCTATGCAGATATTGTTTTTGATGGCTATAAAGCACCTTCTATCTTGCAAGTGCCCGGAGCCACTGATATTGCAATTGAAACGTATTCTATGTCCAAGTCCTACAATATGCCGGGTTGGCGCGTCGGTTTTGCCTGTGGTAATGAGGAGTTGGTTGCTGCGCTTACGCGGATTAAATCTTATTTGGATTATGGCACCTTTACGCCGATACAAGTTGCAGCAATCGCGGCTTTGGAAGGGAGTGATGATTGTGTTCATGAAATTAGAACTATGTATGAAAATCGCCGTAATGTACTTTGCGAAGGACTCAATGAGTTGGGTTGGGAAGTAACAAAGCCTAAAGCGACTATGTTTGTTTGGGCGCCTATTCCGGCTCATTATGCTTCTATGGGGTCGCTTGAATTTAGTAAATACTTACTTAACGAGGCTCACGTTGCTGTCTCTCCTGGCATTGGTTTTGGTCAGCAAGGGGATGGTTATGTTCGCTTTGGCTTAATCGAAAATAGAGATCGAACGCGTCAGGCTTTAAGAAATTTAAAAGCCATGTTTCGCCGCGATGGATTAATAAAGGCTTAATCAGTATGGATGTCATTATTAATTCAGAATGCAGTGCAATTCCTGAGGGGGTAAAACCATTAGCCTCACAAGGAACAGTCTTACTTAATTTGTTGCTTTGTCTTGGTTATGATCCTATGGATCCTCCTTTGGCTGATTTGTTAAGAAGATTATATAATCTTGAGGGGGATTGGCTGGTTTTAAGCCCCATTCATTGGCAGGCAACTCATAATGATGCGCTGATTCTTGCTACAGGTAAGGACTTAGAGCTGCAAGAAGCCGATGCTAAATTATGGTTTGGTTTGTTTGCGGATTATCTGGCTGCAGACGACATGACGCTGCATTATCATGATGCAGAAACCTGGTTGCTGTGTGATGCGAAAAAACATCCTTTAAATGCAAAACCAGTCCACCAGTTGCTGAATAAATCCTTAATGCCTGAATTGACCCAACTTGGGCCAACTTTATTTTGGCAAAAATTCATTACTGAAAGTCAAATGCTGTTTGCATCCAAGCCTAATCAGTCGGCAATGAATGGTTTATGGCCGTGGGGCAACGCCGTATTTTCTGGTAAAAAAACAACCAAGATTTGTGCTGACGAAGCATTTTTACCAATTGCCAAAATGTGTAGTTCACACGTTACGTTGTACAGCCCATCAGTAACGCTTAAAGAACAACAAATTCTATTAATCACTGAGTTTTCTATGCTCAGTGAGCAACATCAAGAAGAATTAAAAAAATTATTGGTTCATTGGTATTGGAATAATACTGCTTATACCAGTGGTACTCGCAACTGGTTTATTCACTTGTGGAGAACATTGATTCATGCTCATTAAACGCCGTCCTCAACCAACACATACCTTAAATTTACCGAACACCCCGGATGTTCTAAACAGGATATTTGCTACGCGCGGAATTACCGAAGCATCTCAGCTGGATAAACAATTACAAACTTTATTGCCATTTAATTTGTTAAAAGGGATAGATGATGCGTGTCTGCGTTTGGAAACGGCTTTACGAGGGCAACAACGTATTTTAATTATTGGTGATTTTGATGCGGATGGGGCAACTTCAACTGCTGTTGCGATTACAGCGCTGCGAGCGATGGGGGCAAAATTCATTGATTATTTAGTACCTAATCGTTTTGAGTTTGGCTATGGCCTTACCCCGCAGATTGTTGAAGTGGCCAGTAAATGGCAACCGCATTTAATTATTACGGTCGATAATGGTATTGCCAGTTTTGATGGTGTTGAAAAGGCCAATGAATTGGGTATTGATGTATTAATTACCGATCACCATTTACCTGCAGACACGATTCCTAATGCATGTGCTATTGTTAATCCAAATCAAAAAGGGTGCGAGTTTCCGAGCAAGTCCATCGCTGGAGTTGGGGTGATTTTTTATGTCATGCTGGCTTTGCGCAGACATCTTACCAATGCAGGATGGTTTAGTGAAATGCACATTCCTGAACCCAATATGGCGAGCTTTCTTGATTTGGTAGCTCTGGGAACTGTGGCCGATGTGGTGGGATTAGATCAAAATAATCGCATCATGGTGAATCAGGGGATGGCGAGAATTCGTCAAGGGCATTGCCGTGACGGTATTAAAGCCTTGATTGAAGTAGCCGGGCGTGATTGTGCACGATTAAGAGAATCTGATTTGGGCTTTGCTATTGCGCCAAGATTAAATGCTGCAGGTAGATTAGATGATATGGCTTTGGGAATCGAGTGTTTGATTTCTTCTGATTTACAGCAAGCCAGAAATTACTGCCAACAATTGGATGAATTAAATCAAGAACGAAAACAAATCGAAACCGAAATGAAAGAACAAGCTATGCTTGCTTTGGATAAGCTGGCAGCGAGTAATGATTACAAAGGCAAACATTTACCGATTGCTTTATGTCTTTTTGATAAAACCTGGCATCAGGGGGTTATTGGAATTCTGGCTGGAAGAATGAAAGAGCGATACCACCGTCCGGTGATTGCCTTTGCTGAAGTGAGTGATGGCGAATTAAAGGGTTCGGCACGTTCTGTTCCTGATTTAAATATTCGCGATGTATTGGCAGCTATTGATAAAGATTATCCTGGCTTGATTGTTAAATTTGGTGGCCATGCGATGGCGGCTGGTTTGAGCATTCATCCGCAATCACTTAGTGCCTTTCGTGATGCCTTAGCTGCTGAGGTTAATAAGCATCTTGACTTATCGCAATGTGAAGGGGAGTTATTTACTGATGGGCCATTACAATCCGATGAGTTTAGCTTGGAAACAGCGCAATTAATTCAACAAGCAGGGCCTTGGGGCCAGCAATTTGCCGAGCCAGTTTTTGATAATGTGTTTGAAGTTTTAGATCAGCGTCTTGTGGGCCAAAAGCATTTAAAAATGACTTTGGTTTCTAAGCAGGGCGGACAGCAAGTTGATGCAATTGCCTTTAATGTGGATCTCAAGGCGTGGCCAAATCATCGCGCGAAATATGTACATGCGGCTTATAAATTGGATATTAATTTTTTTCAAGGAAGGACGCGTTTGCAATTGATGATTCAGGCGATGAATGTGGCGGAGTAGTGATTTTATAGGCACGTTAATACTTTCTTCTTCCATTGTTGGGCAATCGGTCAAATTAAGGATTTATTCGACTCAAACATCACTGCGTTCGGGCTGAGGCAGCGCTTTAGCGCTGCCTCAAAACCCAAACGGTTCTGAAGGAATGCAATGGTTTTTTTCCTTAACTTGACAGCCATCGGCTTTAGAGTACCCCGCACTTTGTACAAAAACCTACTATTAAGATATAATCACTTTTTTTAATTAGATTGGTACAATATTGGACACGCTGTTTTCTCCTTTGGCAATTGCGCCCATGATCGATTGGACCTATAGT
>NZ_JH413850.1:117552-132472 GCF_000162755.2 Legionella drancourtii LLAP12 | reverse complement strand
TTGGACCTATAGTCATTTTCGCGTTTTTATGCGGATTTTAGCGCCGCATGCTCTTTTATATACCGAAATGCAAACTACCGGCGCCATCCAGAATAATCCCAGACGTTCGCTGCCTTTTAATCACCAAGAACACCCATTGGCACTGCAACTTGGCGGGTCTGATCCTGGCGCATTAGGACGCTGTGCGAAGCTTGCTGAGCAAGAGGGCTATGATGAGGTAAATATCAATTTAGGTTGTCCAAGTGATAAAGTAAAAGCAGGGCATTTTGGTGCTTGTTTGATGAATGAGCCCGCTCAAGTGATGGCCTGCATTAAAGCCATGCGGGAAGAAACCAGTATTCCAGTGACTGCGAAAGTACGCATTGGGATTGATCATCAAGACAGTTATGAGTTTTTCAGTGCGTTTGTGCAGCAATTGATTGCAGCTGGCAGTCAGAAAATTATTGTGCATGCCCGTAAGGCCTGGTTGAATGGTTTAAGTCCAAAACAAAACAGGACAGTTCCTCCGGTTAATTACGACTATGTTTACCGTATCAAGAAGGAAATTCCGCATATTCCTGTCGTAATCAATGGCAATATTTTAAATTCCCAAGAAATTAATGAGCATTTACACTACGTAGACGGGGTTATGCTCGGGCGTTTAGCTTGCGATAATCCGTATCAAATTGCAGAAATACACGAAATTCTATATCCTTCAATGCAAAAATTAACGCGCAGTGAGGCTTTTATTCGCTATTTAGATTATTTGTTTGATGAACACAGTAAAGGCGTTTCTTTAAGCTTATTGATTAAACCGGTATTCAATTTAGCATTTGGTTTATCTGGTGCGAGTCAGTGGAAGAAAAAACTGATGCTTATTTTACAGACTAAAGATCTGTCTTTATTTGACTCGCTTACGCAGTATTTAGTAGAAATCGAAGAATCAATGCATGTCAATTGGGTGTGAATTCTCAATTTTAGCATTAAGTTCGTTATTCTATTCGTTCTTTAATGAAGGAGTTTATTTATTTCATGGCATTTTCTCTTGAATTTTAGTACATTAACCAATTTGTTATTTGGAATATCCAGAGGATAATTTAGGCCATGCTGAATACGTTGATTAAGAAAATGTTTGGAAGCCGAAATGAGCGTACATTACGGCGTATGGAAAAGGCAGTAGTGGCCATTAATGCGTTTGAAGCACAAATGCAAGCCCTGTCTGATGCTGATTTGGCAGCAAAAACGCAACAATTTAAAGCGCGTTTTACTGAAGGTGAAAACCTTGATGAATTACTCGCCGAAGCCTTCGCCACGGTTCGCGAAGTCTCTGTACGTACCTTAGGCCTGCGTCATTTTGATGTGCAATTAATTGGCGGTATGGTACTGCACGAAGGTAATATTGCTGAAATGCGTACTGGGGAAGGAAAAACTTTGGTTGCTACCTTGCCTGCTTACCTAAATGCAATTAGTGGTCGCGGTGTACATGTGATAACCGTTAACGATTATCTTGCCAAACGTGATAGTCAATGGATGCGTCCTATATTTGAATTCCTGGGACTTAGTGTTGGGGTAATTTATCCTGATATGTCTCACAGCGATAAGAAAGCAGCTTATGGGTGTGACATCGTTTATGGAACCAATAACGAATACGGATTTGATTACTTACGCGATAATATGGCTTTTAGTCTCGAAGACAAGGTGCAGCGAGAACTTAATTTTGCGATTATCGACGAAGTAGATTCTATTCTTATTGACGAGGCACGTACGCCCCTAATTATCTCCGGTGCGGCCGAAGACAGTTCTGAGCTTTACATTAAGATAAACAAGCTAATTCCAAATCTGAAGAAACAAGAAGAAGAAGATGGTGAAGGTGACTTTACTATCGATGAAAAACAAAAACAGGCTCATCTTACAGATGCTGGTCATCAACACATTGAAGAATTGCTGATTAGTGCAAAATTATTGGATCAAGGCGAAAGCTTGTACCATGCCAGCAATATTATGTTGATGCATCATGTTAATGCGGCACTTAAGGCGCATGCCATGTTCCATCGCGATATTGATTACATTGTGAGTGATGATCAAGTCGTTATTGTGGATGAACATACTGGTCGTACTATGCCGGGTCGCCGATGGTCTGAAGGTTTACATCAGGCGGTTGAAGCTAAAGAAGGTGTTTCTATTCAAAATGAAAACCAGACTTTGGCATCCATTACGTTCCAGAATTTCTTCCGCATGTATAATAAACTATCGGGAATGACCGGAACAGCGGATACCGAAGCTTACGAATTACAGCAAATTTATAATCTTGATGTCGTAGTGATTCCAACGAACAGACCCATGATGCGAAAAGATGAAGCGGATTTGGTTTATTTGAACCAAACCGACAAATTCCAAGCCGTTATCGAAGATGTTCGTGAGTGTGTTGCACGTCAACAGCCTGTTCTAGTAGGTACTGCCTCAATTGAAGCGTCTGAATTTTTAAGCCAAATGTTGAAAAAAGCAAATATTAAACACCAGGTTTTAAATGCTAAATTTCATGAAAAAGAAGCGCAAATCATTGCAGAAGCAGGGCGCCCTGGGGCTGTAACTATTGCTACGAACATGGCTGGTCGAGGTACGGACATCGTCTTAGGTGGTAGTTTGGCAGCAGATCTAGCACAATTACCTGAAACGGCTACTGCAGAAGAAAAACAAGAAATAAAACGAGTATGGCAAAAACGCCATGATGACGTATTGGCTTCAGGTGGTTTAAGAATTATTGGGTCTGAGCGTCATGAATCACGTCGTATCGACAATCAGCTCCGTGGTCGTTCTGGTCGTCAAGGAGACGTAGGAAGCAGTCGTTTCTACTTATCGCTTGAAGATAATTTGATGCGAATTTTTGCTTCTGAACGTGTAGCGTCTATGATGCGTCGTCTGGGTATGAAACCCGGTGAACCTATTGAGCATAACCTAGTAACTAAAGCAATTGAAAATGCGCAGCGTAAACTCGAAGGGCATCATTTTGATGTGAGAAAGCAGTTACTCGATTATGACAACGTAGCGAACGATCAACGACATGTGATTTACACCCAACGTGCTTCCATCATGGAAATGGCTGATACGGAAGAGGCGATTAATATGATGCGAGAAGATGTGATTAATAATCTCGTTGATACGTATATTCCACCGCAAAGTTTGGAAGATCAATGGGATGCTAAGGCTCTAAGTGATGTATTAACTGAAGAATTCCAATTAGATATTCCTGTGCTTCAGTGGATTGATGAGGATCATCATATTCAACAAGAGCAGATTAAAGAAAAAATTCTTGCTTCTGCGGTAGCGCAGTATGATGAAAAAGTAAGAGCGGCTGGAAGACCGGTCATGTCTCAATTTGAAAAATCAGTGATTTTACAAACTTTAGATAATCAATGGCGTGAACATTTGGCATCAATGGATCAATTACGCCAAGGGATTCATTTACGCGGGTATGCACAAAAAGATCCCAAACAAGAGTATAAAAAAGAAGCTTTTACCTTGTTTACGAGCATGCTTGATAACTTAAAGTATGATGTGATCCGACTTATTTCTTCAGTGGAAATTCAAACTGAAGCAGACGTTAGTGCAGTTGAAGAGCAGCGACGTGCTGACCAAGTAAGTCATATGAGCTTAAATCATGGTGATTCATTTAATGATGATGAAAGCGGTACTCCTCAGGCGCAGACATACAGACGTCAAGAAAAGAAAATAGGACGAAATGATCCTTGCCCATGTGGTTCTGGTAAGAAGTATAAATCGTGTCATGGTAGTTTGTCGTGATCCGAGTTGCCGTAGCAATTATTGTTGATGCAGAGCAACGTATTTTAATCACTCAACGTCCTCATCATGTACCCCATGGTGGGCGTTGGGAGTTTCCAGGCGGTAAGTTAGAGACTAATGAACTGGCTGAACATGCTTTAATCAGAGAAATTCGCGAAGAGGTTGGTCTTGAAGTTCTTAAGTATGAGTTTCTGGGTGAAGTAAATCATCAATATTCGGATAAATCAGTACAGTTACTTATTTTTCTTGTGACCCAATTTTCAGGAACTCCTTTATGTGTTGAGGGGCAACTAGCGATGAAATGGATAAAGCAAGAAGCGCTTAATCCTGATGATTTTCCTGAAGCTAATCGTGAAGTTATTGCTTTGATCCCTGTTTTAGCGTCTTAGTTAAAATCAAGATATAACGGTGCATGATCTGACACCTCATCATTCATTACTGCAAATTTATTGACAGAAATTTCTGGGGAAATCAGGATATAATCTGCAAATTTTTCTTCTTTTTTGTAATAACTGGTTCGTGTTGAACGAATTTTATGACGAGTAATAAGATTATCCATGCCTTGTTCAATAATGTGCATACTCTTAGTATCGGGTCTTAAGTTAAAATCACCACACAATATTTGGGGTGTATTAATTGTGTCCATGAAATGCCGGATACGATGGGATTGATTGATGCGGTCAGGTGTATCTTTTTTACCTCGACCATTCCATAATCCATGCACGTTGAGGATGGAGTAAATTTGATTATTAAATTCACATTCAACCCATTGTAAATTACGGGAATGATTTTCGCCAATTCCTGGATGATGTTGTTTTTGATGAATATTGATTTCACCTTCACTTAAAATCTCAATATTTTTTTTCAATAACATCGCAATTCCATAAACATTTTCAACTGCAGGTTTGAAAATCGCATAATGATTCGGGAGTAGCTTTTGTAAATCAGAAAAAATATTCAGGCTTAATTCTTTATCATCAACAGCAATCTTACGATGAGCATTATGATACACTTCCTGTAGGCAAAATATATCGATGTCTTTATGGTGATGAATAAATTTCAGTAAAGGATTTCTTAAATGCCCTCCCCATAAATTTAAGGTAATTAATTTCATACCGCACTCATCTCCTTGATCTTATTAGATAATCATAGCGCAATTATCAGATATTGGTCTAGATCAGCTTTTACGAACTAAGCAACCATCCATAATCTTTTATAAAACATCAAGATAGTGTGTTGTCCGCCTTCGTACACGACAATTTTTTAATTTAGTAGCACTCGTTGAAAGATAAATATAATCTCGCTTGTCTAGAGGAGGTTATATTATGGATCATATCAACGAGTTGATTGTTATTTTAAATGCAAGTTTTAATTGGAACAAGGCACGAGTAACTTGTTTTGCGAAAATGTTATTGGCATTACTGACTACACGAACAGTCAACTTGAATAAAATTGCTTGCTCAATGAGCAGCAAAGCAGAGCAAACATCACGATACAGGCGATTACAACGTTTTTTTGCTGAGTTCACAATCGATTTTGAAATGATTGCCGGTTTTATTTTTCGCTTATTTTTTGTAACCGATGGTCACTGGTATTTAACGATGGACCGTACGAACTGGCAATGGGGCAAATCAAACATTAACATGTTGACTTTGGGTATTGCATTCAAAGGGATTGCTATTCCGATATACTGGACGTTACTTGATAAAAAAGGAAATTCTGATACTCAAGAGCGGATTGCTCTGGTACAAAAATTTATCCATTCTTTTGGAAAATCGTGTATCGCTGGGTTGTTAGCCGATCGAGAGTTCATAGGAGCAGAGTGGTTTGGTTGGCTCATAGCAGAACACATTCCTTTTTGGATTCGAGTTAAAGACAACCTGCTCACGACGGATTCACGAGGTCGCCCGATCAAAGTGAAAATGCTATTTCGTAACTTGCCATTGAATCATGAACATTCATTGTATGGGAAAAGGTCGATACTTGGACACGAACTCTTTGTGGCTGGACTTAGACTCCCAGATAATGATTACCTTATTATTGTAACACCAGATTTCCCTGGCTTAGCTGTCAGTAAATATGCATTGAGATGGGAAATCGAAACACTGTTCTCATGCCTCAAAGGGCGTGGGTTTAATTTTGAAGACACTCATATAACTGCGCCTGATCGCGTGAATAAATTGATGGCTTTATTAGCGATTGCCTTCTGCTGGTGTTATAAAATGGGCGAATGGTGTCATGAAGTAAAACCGATTCTTATTCATAAAGCCAAAGAAATTTGGAATTCCGCTGCAACTGAGATTCTTTGCGCCTAAAATTCGACAAAAAATACTTTTTGCTCTTTCAATAGTTAACTTGACGGTGCCGGCTTAAGCCATCAAGTCGCCAACAATGATGACCTCCTCCGGAGGTGTAAATTCAGCGGCAACTTCAACTCTAGATGGTATCTGATGATCATCAAATTGCATAGTAAGTATTTTTTATTGCATCACATTATTGTTCTAAATTTTGACTATTCATAATATTTAATGGTAGCGTAACTTTGAATAATTAATAATAATTCTTAACTCTTAAAGTTCATATTCATAAGCTTAACGTGGTTAATCAATCCCCGTTTTATTTACTCCATACATTGTATATTGTCTACATTTTTACAATTCACCGTTAATATAAATATTCTTAATACGATGTTACGTATTTCCTAAAATGTGCTATACTACAAATGTAGCATGTTAAAACAATAGTAGTATAATATTACAATGGTGGTTGATATGGGTATTCCAATCAGAATTAATGAATCAATTTATAATGATGCGAAGAAAGTTGCATCAGCCGAGTTTCGTTCAATTCCCAATCAAATAGAGTATTGGGCTAAATTAGGGAAGTGCGCTTTAGATAATCCTGATTTACCTGTTGAATTTATAAGAGATGTCCTTCTTTCTAAACTACAGGATAAATCATTGGCAGAACCATTTTATTTTGAAGGCAAAAGTGACTGATATTAAAATTTGGCAAATGCCAGCCTTTAAAAAGGCGTATAAAAAGCTGCCAAGTACTCATATGTTAGTTGTGGATGAAGCTATTCGTGCAATAGTTAATAATCCTAGCATCGGTGAAGAAAAGAAAGGTGACTTGTCTGGAGTTTCTGTTTATAAATTTAAGATTAACCATCAGCAAATGCTTTTGGCATATGAATGGGATTATGAAAACAGAATTTTATTGGCTCTCGGAGTCCATGAAAATTTTTATCGGGATCTTAAAGGAAAACAATAAAGCATGGAGTGCTTAAATGAAGGCTATAAATCAGGAAGGGCAGAAAATAATTGATGAGTCGCTAAGGGTTCGAAGAAATAATAAGTTACTTATTATTGATAAGATACTGACGCACCGCTTCCGCGGTTTGTCGACTACCCAAGATCGCGCCGTCCAGGCGCTCTTTCTTGGGCAGTTTTAAGCTATTTTGCGAAATATTCCTTCTCAAAAGCTAATGGTGTTTTGTAATTCAAAGTTGGGTTTTAGTCGAGTAAACTGACCTTGGTAACAAGGTCAGTTTACTCGACTAAAACCCGACATAAGGGCTTTTTGGAGGTAGTTATGGTGCAAGTCATTTACCGCGATTTTTAATTCATTGAATCCCAAATTATTCATTAGCACATCATCTGCTTCTTTTAAGCGTAGATTTAGGCCTGGTTGTGCCGCTAAGATTGCTAACGCTTGTTCTCTCGTGCACTGATCGCGTTGTATTACTCGGGCTATTTGCGTTTCTATAGGTGCATTAACCAAGAGGATTCTATTGATGTAAGGGTATTTTTCTTTATCAATGAGTAAAGGGATCTCAACGATACAATAAGGTGTTATGCTGGAATCGACTTGTTCTTTTATTTTTTGTCGGATTAATGGGTGCAAAAGTTGTTCAAGCCAGAATCGTTCTTTGGCATCAGAAAAAATAATAGACCTTAATTTGCGACGATTAAGTGTTCCATCATCAGTTAGTATTTCAGTGCCATAGTGCGTTACGATTTGCATGTAGGCTTCTTGATCTTTTGCCGTAAGTGCTTTTGATATTTTATCCGCGTAAATCACTTGGATTCCTAATTCAGAAAACAGTTCGGCAACGGTACTTTTTCCACTGGCAATACCGCCTGTTAAACCAACACAGTAAACCATCAGCGGGTAGGTCCATTTTTATTGCTGCATGTTATTAAATTAACATAACAGGTTTCTGGCACTGTACTTTTTTGTTGGCAATAAGCCTTAGCGCCGAACGCCGCATCGTAACGTTGTGAGTAGATGTCACTTTTCCATGGCATGGCTGTTCTGTCTAGAGCAGTGCATTCCCACATAGGTTTGCTGCTGACACCGCGAATGAATTGTTCACAGTTGCCTGGAGTTGTTCTGCAAGTAGCAGGGGCTACACTTTCTCTTTTACATGAAGAAAAGGCAAAATTTAAGGCTATTTTTTTGTAAATACTTACGGCGCCCCATTGTTTATTTGTTCCGTCATGAGTAGTGCATTGCCAATAATCCCCATTATGTATTGGTTCGGCATAGGCGGTAGCCGTAAGGCTAAGTAACAATATAAGATACGAATGCGCGCGATAATTCATTTTTTCTCTCCGTGAAGCAGGTTTTTTAATTGATCAATGGGCAAAGCCTTTGAAAAATACCAACCCTGCAGCAATTGTATTCCATTTTTAAGTAAGTAATTTATTTGTTCTTTTGTTTCCACACCTTCTGCAATGATAATTAAATTTATTTTTTTAGCCAAATCAATAATTGCATCATTTAACGATTCGGTGATTGCCTTTGTACCAATGGCATGTATAAATAATTTATCAATTTTAAGATAATTGAAAGGAAAATATTGTAAATAATTAATACTTGCATGCCCAGTTCCATAATCATCTATCGCTAGTGAAAATCCTTTCTCTCGTAATTCTTGCATTTTTTTGATGTAAACTTCATTATTTTCATCAAGTAAATCACGCTCCGTTATTTCAAGCAAAATTTGATTCGGATTAATGGAATAATCTACGAGGAGCCCATAAAATTTGTCGAAAAAAACTGGATCAGTAAAATGCAGGGCACAAATATTAAATGACAAATGAAATTGTGGATCTGCTTTTAAAATGCTTTTGGTTTCCTTAAATGCTATTTTAATTATTTGTAGGGTTATTGGTATAATTAAGCCAGTAGTCTCAGCCTCTTCTATAAACAAATCAGGCATGATAATTTTATTGTGATTGCTGCGCCATCTTAAAAGGACTTCGGCACCGGAATAGTTAGTTAGTTTTTCGTTAAACACAGGTTGATATACGGGATAGAATTGTTCGCGCTTTATGGCTTTTCTTATTGACCACTGTAATGAGTGGTGTTTTTGTAAGAAGTTTTTTACTAAGCAATATAAACAGCTGGAAATAACTAAGATATCAATGCCAAGCAGAATTTGGTTATACCATGGCTGATTAAAAAAAGCGGAATGTATGTTATTAATAGTATTATACCAGGTAACAACGGAGCAAAGTAAAAACACCACAATCGTGATTAATATCCATAATGCTTTAAATTGCCTATAAATATAATCTGTTAGCAGATACCATAGTCGATCCATTATTCTGAGCTTTTTAGACATAAGCCTCTTTTATTGATTGTAATGTTATTTCAGCTAATTTCCCAATAATTTCTCTTTGTGTATTCAAGGGTGGTAACCAATAAAGTGTATTGCCGATTGGTCGTATTAATGCGCCATTATTTAATGCATGTTGATAGACTTTATTGCCAATGCGATTTTGTTGATCTATATGATTAAGATCCGCGGCAACAACAGCACCAACTCCACGAACGTTCGTTAATTGGCCCGATATTTGGGCTATTTCATGCATGCAGTGAAGCATGTACTCACCTAATGATTGAGCTTGTTTGATAATTTCTTCGTCACGCATGGCTTTGATGGTTGCCAATGCCGCACTGACGGCTAGCGAATTACCGCTGTACGTGTGCGAATGTAAAAATGATTTACCGCTGTTGTACTCATCGTAAAAGAGTTCAAATATGGTATTGTCAATCATCACGCAGCTCAGAGGAATAGAGCCAGAAGTCAATCCTTTTGATAAACAAATAAGATCGGGTTCGATTCCTGCATGATCACATGCCAGCCATTCTCCCGTTCGCCCTAAGCCGGTCATGATTTCATCAGCAATAAGATAAATATCCTTGCTTTTTGCCCAGACAGATAGTTTTCTTAAAAAATCAGGGCTATAGCACAGCATGCCGCCTGCTCCTTGTACGACAGGCTCCAAAATAATCGCACATACTTTGTCACTAATTGGCTCTAATTGCTTTTCTACGGCATGCCAATAAGTATCGCAATTATCCCACAATGGGTCTTGTTTACCTGAAAGATAAGGAATATTTTCAATAAAATGGCAAGGTACGCCGTAGGATTCGTAGGGAGCTTTATATAGTCCTAGATCACTAGTGCCCATGGTGGCAAGGGTTTCACCATGATAGCCATTTTTAAGGGCAATAAATTGTTTTTTATGCTGCTGGCCTTTGATTTGGTTGGCATGAATTGTTAATTTCAACGCGATTTCAACCGCGCTGGAACCATCACTGGCAAAGAAAATATGCTGTTTTTTAGTGAGTTGGGTTAACTCTTCGGCTAGTTCGACTAATGCTGGATGAGTTGTGTTGGCGGCAATGACGTGTTCAAAGCGATGGAGTTGGTTCATTATTGCCGCCATGACTGCCGGATGTCCGTGCCCCAAAGACTTGCACCACCAACTTGAAATGGCATCAATAAGCGGGCCTTTATCTGTATGAAGATAGCTGCCTTGCGCGTGTTCAACAATAAGCGGAGGATATTCTTCAAAATCTTTCATTTGTGCGCATGGATGCCATACATGTTTTAAATCGCGTGTTATTAATTGTTTGATGTTGACCATTTTTAAAATTTTGGTTGACAAGAAATGACGTCACTTTATCATGTTCGATATTATAAACAATAGGGGTTAGTAGTGACGCAAGTTAAAAAACAATGGACCATTTCTGAAATCACGGCTCTTTACGAGCAGCCATTTAATGATTTATTAAATCAAGCACATACAGCACATCGAGAAAATCATGATGCTAATTCATTGCAATTTGCGACTTTATTGAGTATTAAGACAGGAGCTTGCCCAGAAGATTGTGGTTATTGTTCCCAGAGTGGACATCATCAAACACATGTGGAAAAAGAAAAATTGATGTCTGTTGCTGAAGTATTAAAAAGTGCGCAAGAAGCTAAAGATGGTGGTGCAAAACGCTTTTGCATGGGGGCTGCCTGGCGTTGTCCTCCGGACAAAGTGATGCCCCAATTACAAGAGATGGTTGAAGGTGTAAAGGCTTTGGGATTAGAAACATGCATGACTTTGGGTATGTTAAATAAAGAACAGGCAACCTGTTTAAAAGAAGCTGGCCTTGATTATTACAACCATAATATTGATACCTCACCTTCTTATTATGAAAAAGTAGTGACCACACGTAAATTTAGCGATCGTTTGGAAACACTGGAGAATGTTCGTGCCGCTGGAATTAATGTTTGCTGTGGTGGGATCTTGGGTTTAGGTGAGACACGTGAAGATCGTATCGAGTTCTTATTAACCTTAGCTAATTTGGAAACACCACCAGAGAGTGTGCCAATTAACCGTTTAATTCCTGTTGAAGGTACACCATTGGCTAAAGCACGCCAGGTTGAAGGGATTGAGTTAGTGCGTACGATTGCTACGGCTAGAATATTAATGCCGCAAAGTGCCATTCGTTTAACTGCAGGCCGTACCGAGATGAGTGATGAATTGCAGGCACTTTGTTATTTTGCTGGGGCCAATTCTGTATTTATTGGTGATAAATTATTAACCGAAGAGAATCCACAACGTGCAAAGGATAAAGTGCTCTTTAACAAACTGGGTCTGACCGAGATGGTTTAAGAGTACGAGTTGGAATTAAATAAAGTGAAACAAAATATCCCTTATCCCTCTTAGTGAGAAGGGAATTTGCGTCCTTCTTCAACCGTTCGAACAGAGACCTTAATGTTTTTAAATAAAAAAATTAAAGACTACACCAAACAATTGACGCAACAAGGTTTGTTAAGAAGACGGTCGCTAGAAAAACCCGATAATTCGCAATTCATTCATTTTGACAGTAACGATTATTTATCATTAACTCAAGATAAACGCATTGCGGAAGCTTATCAGCGTGGTTACTCGCTTTATCCGAGTGGCAGTGGTGCATCAATGTTATTGAGTGGTTACCATCAGAATCACCACGCAGTTGAACAGGCATTTGCTGATTTATTGGCGGTAGATGAGTGTATTTTATTGGCTTCAGGGTATGCTGCAAATCTTGCAATTACGGCATTGCTTGGTAAGTTAAAAGTCCATTGTTTTATTGACAAAGAGGTGCACGCCTCAGTTTATGATGGTTTGGCTCTATCACAAGTCAATTACACACGTTATTTTCATAATAATCTGATTGATTTAAAACGTAAATTAATAGCCCATTCAGCAAATTCGGCGTTAATTACGGAAGGCATTTTTAGCATGAGTGGTCAAATAGCACCGTTAACTGCAATTGCTTCATTGTGTATTGAAAATCAAACAGAGCTATTGGTGGATGAAGCGCACTCTTTTGGTGTGCTTGGCGAACAGGGAAAAGGGGCTGTGGCTTACCATGGATTAAGCCAAAATCAAATACCTTTAAGAGTTATTCCTTTGGGGAAAGCATTTGCCGCACAGGGGGCATTGATTGCGGGACAAAGTGATTGGATTACCGCGTTATTACAGGCAGGACGCTCGCTGATTTATTCGACAGCGATTAGTCCTGCATTAAGCTACGGTTTATTAAACACCTTGGACGTTGTTGTGGCTGCTGAAGAGAGGCGATTAAAGTTAACGCAACTAGTGGCTTTATTTCGGGAGTTAATTAAAAAATCACCCTTTAGTTGGGCTGATTCGTCCACCCCCATTCAACAATTGCGTTTGGGATGCCCTCATTTGGCGTTACATTATACTCAAGAGCTTAAAAAACAAGGCATTAGCTGTTTTGCTATTAGAACACCAACTGTGGGTAAAAAAGAGACGGGATTGCGAATTATTTTAAATTATTGCCATACACCAGAGCAAATTCACACCTTATTTAACAAACTAGATGTAATTTATGAACATTCACATTAAGACGTACGGTTGCGGATTTCCGCTTGTTTTTTTTCACGGCTGGGGATTTGATAGCCAAGTATGGATGCCTTTAGTATCGCAACTTGCCGGCAATTACCAACTCATTCTGGTGGATTTGCCAGGATTTGGTCACAGTTTCATGATGGATTGGTCGTCATTTAAGACGCAACTATTAAATCAATTACCACCGCAATTTGCTTTGGTCGGTTGGTCTATGGGCGGGCTTTTTGCTACGCGCTTAGCATTAGAAAAACCTGAGCGGGTAACGCATCTTATTAATATTACTTCATCGCCACGATTTTTGTTGGATAATGATTGGCCAGGGGTTTCTCAAGAAGTATTTACTACCTTTTATCAAAATTTATTAAAGGATTCTCGTGCTACTTTAGAAGAGTTTATTGCGCTGCAAGTCAGTAAACATAACTTCGAGCTTGCTTTGGGACATCTTCCTTCATCGGCTGGATTGGCTTCAGGTCTTGATATTTTAGGTACATGGGATTTTCGTCAGCAACTCAAGCAATTTGAGCGGCCTGTATGTTATATGTTTGGCCGGCTTGATCCTATAGTCCCAGTAAAAACCATGAAGGCCATGCAGGAGCATTACCCAGGATTTAAGTACGTTTATTTTAATCGTGCAGCACATATGCCTTTTTTGTCTCATATGGATTTATTTACTAGTGAGATGCAGGAATTTATCAAATGAAGCGATATTTTATTACCGGTACTGATACTGATTGCGGTAAAACCTATGTAACAGCGTGCTTAGCTAATTATTTTCCTGATGCTGCAGCAATTAAGCCGATTGCTAGTGGGTGTTTGGAATTAGATAATCAATTAGTAAGCACTGATGCCTTGCGATTACAAAAAAACAGTAATTTAAGTTTAAATACAATTAATCCCTGGCGATTTAAATCGCCAGTTTCTCCTCATATTGCAGCCAAAGAAGCGGGGGCTTTTGTTTCTGCCGCGGATCTGGCTGATTATTGCACCACGTTGCAATTGGAAGGGATTGAGCATTTATTTATTGAAGGGGCTGGTGGTTTATTAGTGCCGCTGAATGATGAGGAAACCTGGATTGATTTTTTAAAGATTACTGCGTTTCCGGTTATTTTAGTTGTTGGCATGAAGCTTGGATGTATTAATCATGCCTTGCTTACGGAAGCTGTGTTGCGTGCTCATGATATTTCCTGTGTGGGGTGGATTGCTAATTGTATTGATCCACAAATGTTGTCTTTAACGGCAAATATTGAAACTTTAAAGTCCAAGCTGCAGGCTCCATTATTGGCAACATTGTCTTTTGGTGGTGAAATTTCTGAGGTGCGTTTATAGAATTAATATGGTTGTTGTTTTCATTCTTTTCACCTAATATAACGTTATAGGCAAGAGATCGGGACAGAGCATATTATGTCTTGATTCGTTCGGGCTGAGGAGGCATTTATGCCGTCTTGAGGCCTTGTTAATTTTGACGCCGACAGGGTAAGAAATATCTTATTCATATATGACGTTAATCTATTAATCTCTTTCAAACAGCTTAAAGGTGAATTATGTCGACCAGGGAGAAGCTTGTTCAATCAGTAATGACTGCGTTTTTAGTTCTTGTTGCAACCAATGTCCCCGCAGCTGCAGACAGCAAAGATACTCCGGTTCTGGAGAAATGCTATGGTATTGCTAAAATGGGTATGAACGATTGTGCGACTGCAACGTCTTCTTGTGCTGGCTCCTCGACTAAAGACAAGCAAAAGGATGCGTTTCTTTTTATGCCTAAAGGTCTTTGCGAAAAGATTGTAGGAGGAAGTCTCAAGTCAGAATAGGGCTTGGTACCGCTACCACTACCATAAGTTAAGGAAATTTGTCATTCCCGCGCAGGCGGGAAATCATCCATGAATTGGCATTATAGCCAGTGAGGAATGGATCCCCGCCTACGCGGGGAG
>NZ_JH413850.1:86927-116793 GCF_000162755.2 Legionella drancourtii LLAP12 | reverse complement strand
CCCTTCGATTCCAACGACATTTGAAGCATAAATCCTTAACTTAATGGCAGTGGGTACCGCTACTGCTCTGATTCAACATATCATCAATGAAATAAGGACATTAATATGACACAATTTTTTGCACGTTGGGCATCAATTTTCGTTGCTCTATTTGTTGTTTCTACGGCAGTTCAAGCCGCACCAGAGACGTTTACTTTAGATAAAAATCATAGCTATGTGCTTTGGAGCATTGAGCATCTTGGTTTTTCAACACAAACCGGAAAATGGTATGCGACTGGACAACTTGTTCTTGATAAAGATCATCCTGAGCAAAGCAAGGCTGACATAAGTATTAATGTTGCTGGTGTGATTACCGGTTTACCAGAATTGGATAAGCATTTAAAAAGTAAATTATTTTTTGATGTAGACCAATATCCGAAGGCAACTTTTGTCAGTGATAAGGTTCAGGTTTTAGGAAAAAATACAGGGGATGTTAGTGGCATATTAACTTTACGTGGTATAAGCAAACCTGTGGTCTTGCATGTTACCTTTAACAAATCAGGTATAAATCCTATTACGAATAAAATGACGGTTGGTTTTTCAGCAACTACGTCTCTTAAACGTTCTGATTTTGGTCTGAATGCTTTATTGCCCGCGCTTGGGGATGCTGTCGATCTTAAAATTGAAGTAGAAGCCTCTCAGGATAAAAAGGAATAGCTCTAAATAAAAAGGAGTTCATTATTTATGCAAATTAAAAACAGTATAACACGTTTTGGTGTTGTGGCGATTGCGCTTCATTGGATCATTGCTGTTTTAATCATTGCGCTTTTAGTTTTAGGTTTATATATGGTGCCTTTGCCATTTAGTTTGGCGAAACTGAAGTTTTATGGATGGCATAAAGAATATGGTTTTTTGGTGTTGTTTTTAGCTATTTTTCGTTTTATTTGGCGTTTGAGTAATACGAACCCTGAATTAGAATTGCCTTGGTTGGAAAAACTGGCAGCCCGAAGCATGCACTGGGCTTTTTATGGATTTATGCTTGCTATGCCGATTACAGGTTGGTTAATTACTTCTGCAGCGGGCTTACCCGCTTCATTTTTTGGTTGGTTTACTTTGCCTAATTTAATTGCGCCAAATGAACAACAGCGAATATTATTTGAATGGGTGCACGAATGGTTAGGTTATGTATTAATCGCAGCAATCTGTTTACATTTTGCTGCAGCGTTAAAACACCATTTTATTAACAAGGACGATATCTTACGGAGAATGTTACCATGATATTAATTAAGCCATTTTTCTTATTACTATTGACTTTTTGTTCTATTGTTCATGCAGACGACACACTGCCACAATGGACCATTGTACCATCAGAGAGTAGCATCACATTTATAGGAACACAGAATAACGCGCCTGTTACAGGGGCTTTTAAATCCTTTAGCGGGACAATTTTTGCAGATCCTATTAAATATCAGGATAGCCGTGTTGATATTGTGGTGCAGATGAATTCTCTTTCCGTGACTTATGCTGAATTAGCTACAATCTTGATTACTCCGGAATGGTTTAACGTAAAAGCCTTTCCAAAAGCAGAATTTAAGTCGTCAAAATTTACTAAAGTTAACGATAAAACTTATGATGCAGTGGGTATGTTAACAATAAAAAATAAGTCGATACCGACTACGTTAACCTTTACCGCAACTGAATCGCCAAAAAATCATATTGTTGTGGAAGGACATACCACAATTAAGCGTACTGCATTTGGTGTGGGTGAAGGCGAATGGTCCACTACTGATGTAGTGAAAGATGACGTCACTATAAATTTTAAAATAGCTGCTATGCGTAAAGAATAAAAGTTGCATAATTTCTTGTTTATAAAATAATCTTATTTTTTTTAGCACTATACTATATGAAAGTAGGGCGGAGAAATAAGATGACACCAGATCCTTTCGCATCTGAAAAAAGTACAAATTTGGCTGATAGTAATGTTCAGCTCCCAAAAGCCCCCCTTTCTGAACAAATCACTCAAACTAGGGCGCTCTTACTCACAACCTTTCAAAATCAGTTGGCACAGCCTTTAACCGAAAGGTTAGTTTCTGAAAAAAAGGGGTACCTTTTCTTTATATTGACAATGATCCGCCACAAATTGCAGCAATTAAAAAAGTAGTTAATTGCCTTTATCATGCGGAGCAAGCAGCTATAGCATGGGAAAAAACAAATTACAGCAGCGCATGGCAAAAGGCGGTTAGTGCACCCAAGACCTTAAGTATGCTGAATCAATTGTATAAAGCCGTGGCTTTACTTAATGATGCTACTCCTGAAATTCAAACCATAGTAACGAATAACTATGCGATATTAAACCCGGTTTTTTCCAGTGCATATGAGATTATTCAGAGTTATGGTTGGTCACCACAAATGAGCGACAATGAGGTTATTGCTTCTGCAAACTCAGTATTGGATGCTAATGAAGATGCCGTAATGGTAACTGGGAATATATTAAGCGACCGAGAGGAGGCATTAAACGCTTCTGGTGCATCATCGGAGAGCAATAACCCTCTTATTTCTGTTTTTACAAATTTATCACAATTGCTGAATGTTGTGGCAGATTTACAACAACCTAATCTGTCAACAATAGAACAGCGCTCTAAATTTGAAATAATGCATCATCTATTAGAAAAACTAGATACAATCCCCTTTATGAATCAACTTAGTTTAGCGGGGGCTGGTGATTCAATGGCATTTAAAAGGTTAATGGATTGGTTGGCATTGATTGATGACGATGATGTTGATTTTACACAAAAATCCATGCAAGGTTATATTACTTGGGCGAATAATTACTTACCTTCTTTTATTAATTATGTTGATCAATTGGAGCAAACTAATTATCTGAAACCAGGCTTGCTTTCTAAAGATCTTTTTAGTGCGCTAAACCGTGTAAAGGATACTTTAGCTGAATCTCCGTTAACGTTTAATGAAAAACTCATTACCGTTGAATCTCTGGCCAAGACACGAGAAGCACAAATTGATGTCAGTCAAGTTGCCCATGTAAAAGCAATTGTGGCTTTAGAAGCCCAACAACGTGATATAGAAACTTTCGTTGGTATTTTAAAAAAATATGCTGGGCAATCATTTTCTGCAATCACCGAAAAAGACCGGCATGAAATAAGACAAATTTATCCTAATATTCAACATTGCTTGGCGCATCAAAGTTTGGAGTTAGAACATGAATTAACCAATGTTTTAAATGAAAGGGGCGGAATAGAAGAGAGTTCTTGGACAAAATGGACGCTTAATAAACTCGGTGCTGGAGTTGGTTATTTTGCGCCAAAGAACGTAGTAACAACAGAAAATAATACGTGGACACAATGGACATTTAATCAGGTTGGCGCCAATATTACTTATTGGGTTGGTAGCCACGTCGATAAGTTTATTGCTGCAAAAAATTTACTTCATTCTGCTTTGGATAAACAGATTGATGCTGAAAAACTTAAAATGGCTGTTGCCGAAAATGCGCGAGATACTTTAAATGGTTTAGATGAAACACCAATACTGGAGCGTGTTGAGCAGCAGATTAATAAGATAAAATCAGATTTAAGCACGGAGTCGCAATTATCCGTAGTCAACCAGGGGGACATCGTTGCTGTCAAAGCATCAAGTTTAAAAAATCTGCGCGGTAATATTGCCTATCTCCAAGAATTACAATTATCCGAAACAGTTCATAAAACAAGAGACGCATTTTCTGCCGTGTTAAAACATCGTCTCAATCAGGTAAATGCCGCTTATTTTACAGCAGAGCCACCTTATGATATTAGTCCAAATGAATCTGAGCTGGTTCAGCAAGTGAAACATTTAGAAAATAGTTTACTCCGTTTAGAGCAAGCACTACAAAATTTTGAGCGACTAAAATGGGATGATGGATATAGAGAAAACTATAGAACATTGCGTATGATTGATTCATCGGCACGTGAGTTATTTAAAAGCATCCAATTATTATCACCAGAGGCCAAGAAATACGTTACTCCTGTACTGCAACAACTTAATGCGTATGGAAGTGTTTTATCGACAGTAACTCAGAAAAATGGTGATTTGTCTTCATTAGCTCAATTACAAAAAATGGACACCACGATTGAATTGAATAGTGATTTTTCGGATAAAAAAATAACCTCCGCAGAATTGGAGCAAATAGAAGATGTAATGTCTTCTAAACAAAGCGAGATCGCGAACAAAGAGGCTTCATTTATTCCAAACTATAGAGCCCAAATAGAGGAAGCACGGGCTAAATTATTAAAGCGTTTACAAGAAAATTTAGCGACACCATTTGCATCAAAATTAACCCCTCAGCCCAATGGTGTACCTTTTATTCATCTTAATGAAGATGCGCCTCAAGTAGCGGCATTCAAAAAAGTCATAAACAGTTTGTATTATGCTGAAAAAGTATTACAGACAATAGAACACATTAATACAAAAACTGAATTAGATAAGGTATTGGCGATGCATCAAGGTGTTGCTGCTGTGTCACAACTTTATAAGTCATTGAGTCACTTAACTGATGCGGCACCCGAGGTGCAAAATTTAGTTCGTGATAATTATGATTTACTTGAACCAGTATTTAACCATGTGAGTGAGGTATTTAATAATAGTGCGTGGCTTGATTCATTTAAAAATGGTGAGCTAGGACGTTTTGTCGGTCGGGGAATTAATGCGATTTTACCTGGGAACGGACAGTCTTTTACTGTAACTCGATTATTCGCAGACTTTCCATCCTTATTGCATCAGATCAGGGAGCAAATGCAGTCTGGTAGCACAATTACAGCGGAAAAGTTAAGAATTTCTGAACGTCGAATTAAGGCCATTGATTCGGTTATTGATATGGTAGCCAAAGATAAAATATCTTTAGTGGCGATAGCTCATGGACGTGATGCTTATGAGGGGCTAGTAAAATTATCTTCTTTACTTGCTCGAGAGGGTAATGAGTTGCAAAAGAGTACATTACATGCCTATCAGCAATGGGTTAAGGAAAGCTATCCAGATTTATTGATGATGTTAGATGATTTAGAAGCGCGTTATTATTTGCAACCAGGTATTTTATCAAAACCCATTTCAACGCAAGTTGATGCAATGAGTCAATACATCAATGACATCAGTGCTAAAAATACCAAATATAAGAAGTATGGCATAAAACCAATACAGCTTTCAGCTGATGTTGCTCCTAAAAGGGCTGAGAATCTAGGGGAACGAAGACAAGAACAATGGATTGAACTGTTTAAAATCGAACAGAAAAAACAAGCAGCAAGTAACTTTTTTAGTATTTTAGATAAGTATCAAGGTAAATCATTCTCAGATCTTTCTTTTGAAGATAGATTAAATTTAAAAGAGCATTTTGTCGAAATACAACAAGCCATGGCTTATGGAAATGTAGCGTTAACAAATAAACTCATTAATGCTTTTAATCAATCGGATACAATGCTGAAACTTGATCAGATAGTGCAGCAGAAAACGTGTATTGATGCTTTTTTAATGCAAGAAGAAAAAGCATGTCAATTAAAAATTGATGTTGTAACCGAAGCGTTGGCGCAACATAGACCATTTGAGCCAGGCGAAGATGCGCGAATGTTGGAACAAGCTCACCGTGATTTTTATCAACAACAAAAACCGGTTGTTGAATCAGAGCAACACGTTTTAACTACGATTGATGAATCATCAATAGGTACTATTCGTATTAGTTTGGAGAATATCCAGAAATTGGAATTGTCTTTTTATGTTGCAAAATTGCGCGAACAATTTAAAGAAAAAACACAATCCTATTTGTCTCCGCAGGTACAGCAATATCTTAAACAGCTTGATAGTCATGATTTGCACGTAATTGATGCGAATGAACCTTCTTTAGTGCGTCAGGTAAAGGAGTTAGAGAATAATCTTTATCATTTACAAGCAGCATTGGTACAGTTTGAGCAGCTAAAAACAAGTGATCGTCTATTAGCTCAGGCAAAGATCTTTGTGCAGATTGGTCATCATGCACAAGAATTGGCAAATAGTGTACAACAATTATCTCCAGAATTAAAAGAACAGTATGGTTCTTTAGTGGAGCAAATGCTGAGTTTTAGTGATAAAGTTCAAGCGCTAGATTATAAAAATGCATACACGGCGGACATGAAAAAATTCCTTGAGGACAGTAGAAAAAAGCCAACACTCTGGCTTACTAAAGGCGCAAAAGTATTTAATGCAGCTGCCACTCAATTAGATGATGCGACAGCTCTTTTAAAAGAATCCTATGAATCTTATGCGCTTCGTGAAGATGAAGAGGAAGTCGCTGATTTTGATGAGTTGAATTTTAGTTTTAGTAATAATGCATTAGTAATAGGGAATAAGGGGATTCTGAAAAGAGTTTATGTGGATCTTGCCAATCACATGAAACAGTTTGAGCAAAATGTTGATAAACTAGGACAGGAAATAAAAAATTCAGAACACATAAAACAAGTTGTGTATGGAGAGTTTTTAGTTTCATTGTCGCAACAGGAAGATGCACTCTGTTTAAAACCTGGTACTTTGTTAAAGCCCGCTATGGCGGCAGTGAATCAATTCTTTTTATCCATGGCTTTAGAGCTTAATATGCCATTTAAGGAAAAGCTTAAGTTATTAAATGAAAAGAATTTCATTAACATTATTTCTGATGCAAGCAAAAAAAAATTAAATGAATTAGAGTTAAAATTCAAAGCTGAGTCTGGAAATCCTGATTTAGAACTACAAATAGCCATTAAACGGGATAAAATAAATTTTCTTGCTAAACAAAAAGAATTATTTGCTCATCAAGATCCACTTTTAGTGAAATGTGCTTTATTAGATAGCCAGTTTAATGCTTATTTGCGCAATCACATGAACGAATCAGGGCGGTATTTAAGTTCACCTATCTATGAACAATATGAACGAGCACTGCAGACAAAATATGAGAAGGATAAGGTCGCGATAGTGAAAGAGAATCCAGATGCTTTATCTGAATGGATGATTGAGTGGAACCGACATAATTTTGCTCATTATTGGTTTGTTAGTAAAGGCATAGAGCAACTTGGTCATTTGCAAGAAATTGCTCTGAAAGAGCAAAAGGAAGATGTTCGCGATTATCTTGATAGAGTAATTATAACGGTTAAAAATGAGGCTATACCTATAGCGTTACGGGGGGACATGATGAAGCAGCTGCCCCATAGCGCAAGTTTTAATCGCAATATTGGTTCATTAAGTAATGGAATGAGTCACTTCGATAAATTTAAATTGTTTATCAAAACTGCGGCGAGTTCGGTGGTTGAGGCCATAAATACTGGTGGTAATGTTTTCCAAATATATGAAAAGAAAAAAGCAGGTAATATTATAAAAAATATAGAGAAATTTCACACACTAAAAAAAGAATTAAACTCAATGAAAACAAGTGGAGTAGAGGAACAAAAAAATCCAGAGGAAACTTTTTCAGCAAGCTCCTCTACACGTCGTTAAACTTTGAATATAAGCAATTGTGCCGGATCCACTTCATTGAAAAACTGTAATTCGAACGCGATTGCGTCACTGAAGGTTTTTTCCATTTGCTTTAGAAGTTCAGTGTCTGCATGAGTTGCTAATTGATTTACTGTTGCAGCAAGCATTTGTGTTGCTTTCACGAATTCAACACCTGAGTAAGTTGCTATCCATTCTCGATAAGGATTATGTGTTAATTGCCCGGGGAAGAGTTCCTTGGCGCCTAATTCTGCGTAAATCCAAAAACAAGGTAAAATACTACATAAAGCCACAGGAAGTTGTGCCTCTTGTGCATGGTCGTTAAGAAATTTAATGTAAGCTGAAATTGCTGCGCCAGGTTTTGCCTCAAGCGTCGTTTTGAAATACTCATTATATTGTTCTTGCATTTCTTGTTCACCAGCAACTATATTCTGTGATAAATCGTTTAAATGTAAGGCTAGTTCTCGATGAGAGTCAGTAACGCGGGTGGCCAGTTTATTTAATGCGAGTGCATAATGATGTAGGTAAATATAGTCATCATGTAAGTATTTACCAAAGGCGTGCGCACTTAACGTGCCGTCAAATAATTGCTGATTAAAAATATGAGCATAAATAGAGTTTAAATTATCGGCAATCGGCTTTGTTTTTAATAGTCTAGAAACAAAAGTAACAGATGGAGCTGCTGGTTTAAAAAAAGATAGTCGTGCTAACATAGTCCACTCTTCCTTCGCTGGTATTATCCAGAGCAGGTACAAAGGGTTATTCTCAGCCAAACCAATTGATGGTTTAGCACCCCTGGTGATAAAAAAGTTTATAGTACAGACTAAGATGGGGGGATGTCAAGAAGATTTACAGTACGAAATTGAGTTGAGCGGTGTGGGGTATATGATGCCCAACTGTGTTAAAGAAGGGCATTAAAAGGCACTTAGTCCTTGTGTTTGTCTTCCCATTGTTGTTTGAGTTGTTGGTATTTAGCTTTTTGTTTGTCAGTTAATAGGGAATACAATTCATGTTGTATCATGATCCTACTCTTAAGCATCGCCCCTTTTATTTTATTAACCTGAGCTACTAAATCATCAAGTTTTGCTTCATCAATTTTATCTGATTTAATTAACGCGCTGATTTGACCACGAAGTGCTCTAAGCTGTGCATAATTTTCTTTCATTGAGGCACGTGCTTGTTCTTTGTAAGTCTTGATTTTTTCTTTTTGTTCCGGAGTAAGTTCGAGCTCTGTCGCTAATTTATCCAATCGTTGATGAGTACTACAATGTTTTTGATCTTTATCACATGATGCAAAGCTTGGTTGTCCTAAAATAAACGCCAAGGTAAATGTTGCTAACCAGATTAGTTTTTTCATTATCGCTTCCTCTCGAATTATTGTTTAATTAATTTTTCTACAGATAAACAGGGGCATTATTGATGACTTAATCGAGTATAGCTTACATTTCGCACCAATGTAGAATATTTTTGTAATTAGAATAGTTAATGTTGACTTGTTTCAGGTCTGGAGGCAGCCCGTAAATGTACCCCAAAATAAGCGATAATCCGTTGATGTATTTTTTTTACATTAGTTACAATGCGATGATCGTCGATCATCAGTAACAATAGTCACTACTGCAATCATATTCATCAGTTCAGATATCCATTTTATGGTAGGATTTTTGATGGATTTTTCCACCTGATTAGGTATGACTAGACTACCTTACGTTCAAGCCGTATCAATGAGATTCCTTCATTGACACCGCTTGAACGTAAGGTAGTCCATCATCAGAAACAATGCCTCGGTGTTTCAATAAATTGAACACGATCTTAAATTGAAGGTATCACTGGTTCATCGATGGGGTCCGCTTGTTTAGATGTTTTTAAACGTTGAATTTCTGCAAAAAAGGTTGACTTGTAATTTGCGAAAGATGGAGGCTGAGTTTCTTCCTTACTTAATTTAATTTTATGAATTAATTTTAATATAGACTCAATAAATGGTTCTTCTTGAGCACTCTTAACTGTCAAACGTATGTACTTAATTAGAACCGGTGTCAATCCATCCATCACATCCTGGATATCTCTTATAGAAAAACCATCCATTTCACGCGCTAAATTTTTACAGTCGAGGTCTATTTCTTCTTGCAAACTTTGATCAGGTTTAAATTTAAGCTTAATCTCATCGTCAGCGAAAAGCTTCAGTATAGAAGCGGTAATAAATTTTTCTCTTTGCTGTGTATTAGGTAATTCGAGTGCTATTTTTTGCCCAAATCTTGATAAAACAGGTTTGGCAATACGGTCTAAATAATTTGTAGCAGCAATCACAACTAATGTGTTGTCAGATTTATTAAATCCATCCATCTCTGTTTGTATTAATTCTCTAGTTGAAGAAAATTCCGAGGTATATTTATCAAATTCGTCAATAAATATAATCGCTCTTTCACATGCTTTCGCTCGCGAAAATGTATCAGATACTGTCTGTAGGCTCAAGCCAGGCTCAATAATAAAACATGGACAATTTGATTTTTCAACAACCAATGCGGCAAAGTCTGTTTTACCAGTACCTGGCGGCCCAGATAATAAGGTATGCACTTTATAGTTTTTATTGACTTTTTTATAAAGAGCGGGATTTTCAATAAAATCACAGATAGTATCATTTGCACTTAATACCTCAGTAATTAAAGGCATAGCTCGTTCATGAGGAGTACTTTTTTTAAGCTTTGGAGCAATTATTCTGGCATGTCCTGTTTTTTTTTGCTCCCACGCTTCGCGAAAATCGTTAAAACAGGCTACAAAAGTTTCATCCAAAATTGGATTCATTAAATTCGGTGGACTCTGATTATTTTTAACTTTATCGAAATAATTTTTTAAATCTCGTGGAGACCAACCGGAAGTCGCGTTAACAATGCTCTGAATAATCGTAGAGTTACTTTCTAATTTATGAAAACGTAAAAAATCCTGGACTAATAATTGCCGCGAATCTTTATTCGGCAATTTAAAAATAACTGGGCAGTTACCTCCACGACTTTTAATAGTATCTTTGATACGATCATAATAATTAGTAGCACCAATTATAACTATTTTTGTGCCTTTTAACTCATCTATGCTCGTTTGAAATTGTGTAACAACTGCTTCAATTCTTTTTTGCATATCTTTAGATGCGTTATCGCTACTAGGTAGCATTGCATCAATCTCATCCATATATACACAGGTAGGTTCCGTGGCTTTCTTCAATTTTTCAAAAAATTCGATAATTCTTGTTTCTAGCTGATTAACATATCGATCATCTTTTTTCCCTGTAATAAATTTAGTTATCGTATATCCTTGTTGCTTGATAATTGTTCTTGTTAATTCTGTTTTCCCTACACCTGGAGGTCCTGAAACCAGCAAAAGATGCTGCTCGTTATGTGGATTTTTTTTTATCGTTTCAAGAAAAGTGCGTATACTATTTATTTGCGTATCTACACCGATAAAATCACCTGGCCGTATGAGTTCCATCATTTCTTTGGAATTGTTAGGTGCAGTATTAAAAAAGGGAGTTTCACTCTTAGGGTCTCTGGAATAAATATCTATACCTGCAGTTATTATTTGGTTAATGGCTTGTTCTACAAGTTCTGAAAAGGGTAAACGAGAAAGTATATGTAGCCAATTTTTTCCACCTTTAAATTTTAAGCCTGCAACTTCTTTTGAGTTAATGATATCTTCTAAAATTAATTTTTGCCCTTTGGGATCGGAGGTAGGGCTCATTGCTTCCTCATAATATTCTTGGGTCTTAACAGTGCAAGGAGAGTTGTTTGGTTCATGATTTGATAATATTTCTAAATTTTTAATCGCAGTTTCGTCGCTAGGTTGATACATGAGAGCTATTTTATAGCACCATTTGGCATATTGATAACCGTTATTTTTTTCTATTTTTTTCAAAAAAATAATTATCACCTAACTTGTTCCATGCGTTTGCATTATCTAGCGATCGTTGATTCAACATGAACAGGTGTATTTTCGCTAATTCATGCGTATTTTCAAATATAATAGCTTGTTTGAAACATATTTTTGCTCTTATATAATCCTTAGTTTTCCCGTTGCTCGGATTAAAGAATTCTTTACCTTTGTCGATCCATTGCTCAGGCGTAAATCTAGGATTTTCTGTTCTTAATGCTTGTGCTAGAGCTGCTCTCTCCTTAATTGAGTTCCATTTACTCATAAAAGCCACAAGATCTTTATTTATTCCGGGACCAAACCACCATTGATTTTTTGCACAATCCAACGCTGTAAAATCCTTTTTCCTACCACCTTTAATGCTGATATCAGCATTTTTTTCTTCTAATAAATATTTAACCACATCCACGTGACCATTTGATGCGGCCAACATTAGCGCATTATATGTACCTAAAAAGGCTGCTGCCTGTCCAAAATCAGCCCAACTGACTAGTTTATTTATTTCTTCAGTGCTAACATTTAGTTCTTTTATTTTAAGCAGATCACCCTTTGACGCTAGTTGGCATAACTTATTAACTCTATTCATATTCTGTATTCCATTTCCCCGCCGAAAGAGGCATTAATATACATCATGATCTTGGTTTGAGCAAAGAATAATTCTGTAATTTCAGTTTTACTTCAAATTTAATTGATTGATATTCAAACAAAAATAAAATTAAAATCAAGTGCCTATCCTAACCGTGCATTAATCAAGCAGAATGACGGTCATGTTGACGAGTAAAAAATGTTAAGGAATTAGGGGGTAAGTCCTGATCTATCCCGCCAAATTTTTAAAAAATATATAAAACCACGTTCCTCGGAAAGTTTTTAAAATCTATAATTAATCTGCTTTAATTCAATTCATTGTGCACAAGCAAAGAGATAGATCAAACTAAAATAAGACATAGATCAAATCAATCAATAATCAAGAGAGTTATGATTGCGGCTTATGGTACAACGAAAAGGAAGCAAAAAACTGGTTAAAAAAATCCACAGATAGCCTCACTTGGCAAACATTGAATGAAAATTATAGAGGAGTTACACAAGAAATAACGATTTATGGAACATGGTATTGCGGGGCAAGCTATCAGCGCAGCCCCAATTATGTTAAATTAAAATTTAAAATTATGAGGAACAGATGTTACGGTCTCACTCCTGGTTTCTGAGGAAGAATTCCATTTGATTTTTTTGTTTTGGGTTAAACTAAATACCATCGCCTCATGACTGAGCTGTTCCAAGTCGCCAATTAGTTTTTTCGTTTGACTAAAGAATAATCCAGCAAAAACACTTTTACTTAAATAAATGCTAGGTAAGATTTTTTGGAATTGAGCTACATCAAATTCATCTTCATTAATGTTGTTCTGGAAGCATTTTAATACTTCTTGAAGAGCTTCATGCTTGAGTTTTCTGCGCTCTTTAAAGAATATTCCATGTCGGTTATTTGATAATTTTAAAATGTGTTTTTCAATACCTTTTTTGAGTCCTATAAGGTGCTCAGGCAAATTTTCTGCAAATTGCTGTTGTCTCATTTCAAGTTTTTTGGTGCGTTGTGCTTGTAATTTACGCCCTGATTCTAGCCAAGAGGAATCATTTAATTCGCCTTCACCCTCACCAAGAAATCGCATCATTCCAAAAACGCTTTCATGCATTGGAATTGAGTTTTGTGACCGGAATGCCTTTTGTAAATTATAATGATTAAACGATAACGGCTGAACATTTTTTCGAAACGCTCCTGAATCGACAACATACCCACCAAATAGAGCATTGGATATTTGTATTGGACCGGTGGTACAGACAACAATTGATTTTAAATAAAGATTAAGCTCTTTTTTCATCATATATTCTAAAAAGGTATCATTATCTTTTTTTAAGATAGTCTTTATTTCTGTATATTCTTTGCCAAAAAATAGATATTTAATTAAAGTAAGTTGTTCTTCTAAGTCGTGTCTTAATCGCTTTATTACAGACTCATCGCTTTCTTCAGGTGATTGTTTATTAAAATCCAGAAATTTATTTTTATCAGACATTATCTGTTTGATATAATTTCTTACATTACGCGAAGAGTTGGGGTGCGCATGTAATTCTTTTGATTTTGATATATAAAAGGATTCAGAGCGATTCTTCATGAACTTAAGCATGTTGCGATTAAAAAAGTTATCTTGGAGTTGCTCTTCTGTTTTTTCAACAAAATCAGTATCGTAATTTTTTAACCTATCTATTATTCCTTGTTGAATACGTTCAATTTGTTTTTTTGCTGCTTCAGGATCGACGACAGCAACATAATCGTTGTTTGAGAGAATAAATTCTTGCTTCCCCATCCTTAAACTACCAATATTGAGTAATAATGGAGCCTCGATTTCTATGGTGGAAGGAAGAGATGTTGTGTCTACTGGAAAATCAAAATCAGTATAAGTTTTTTTCTCATAAACTGGATGTAGCCAGCGCAGTATGTCACTAGCAACGGCTAGGTTACCACCTTCATTTAAATGGTTAATTTCGTCTTGATAAAAATTGAATAAAATGCGCTCGTTGGGGGTTAAATCAAGATTGTGAAATGAGTTAGCATCTAAAGATGAAAGTTTATGTTCATTACAAAAAGCGTTTAATTCATTAATTGCTTTTGAATTTAATTTGGTTGAATCGTAAATCAAGCATATCTCGTCCTTGGGATTTTTTTCACGCATTTTCACTAAGCGAACTTGATTTTCTAAGTTCATAAATACGTCTGGATTATTACTTAGCCAGATTTTTGCATGACTATGAGGATTATATGTGTATGTAGATATGTTCATGATTAAGTCTTTCAAAAATTAATGTGTGAATGATAAATTTATATGACCTGTTGTAAAAAGAGCATTAACTCAATTGAAAATATAAAACATTAATAATATTAATTATTGCGAGTAAACGTTATATCCAATAATTGGTCTCAGTGTACATTAATGCGGCTTTTGTGTCAAATTTAACAGCATATACATATACCTGTTGCACAAGGCTGTTTCTTTATTTTTAGTAGTTGCTGACACACTGCAGATTGCAGTGTGTTTAATTTGATTGTAAATGATTCGTTTTTTGGGGGGGATTTATTGCTCATCTATGATGGGGAGTGCCATTTAATTTTTCTGTTTTTAGTTAAGCCGAATATTATGGCTTTGTGGCTAAGTTTTTCTAAATCCGTAATTGGTTTTTTCGATTGGTCATGAAAAAACTCGGTAAAAATATTTTGGAATTGAGCCACATCAAATTCATTTTCATTCTTTTCTTGATGGAAACATCTTAATACTTCTTCAAGAGCTTCCTTGTTAATTTTGCTTTGTTTTTCCATGGTTCCATCTTGGGTTCTTGATAGTTTTATGATGTACTCTTCAATATCGTGTTTTAATGTCATAAGCGCGTTAGGCAAGCTTGATGCAAATTCTTGTTGCCGTTGCTCAAGTTTTTTTATGCGCATATCTTGCAATAAACCACCTGACTCTAGCCAGGAAGAATCATTTAATTCACCCTCGCCTTTTCCAAGAAAACGTATCATATGTAATGGACTTGAATGTATTGGAATTGAATTTTGTGTTTTGAACGTTTTTTGTAAGTTATAGTGATTAAACGAGAATGGTTGGATATTTTTAATAAAATATTTTGAATCAAATACATACCCTCCAAAAAGCGCTTCAGATATTTGGATAGGGCCAGTAGTGCAGACAACGATTGATTTTAGATAAAGATTTAGTTCTGTTTTCATTAAATACGCTAAAATAGCATCATCATCTTTTTGTAGCGTGTATTTTATTTCCATGTATTCTTTGCTGAAAAACAGATACTTAACCAGGGTAAGCTTGTTTTGTAGTCCGTTTTTTAATCTTTGTGTTACCTCTTCATTACTTTCTTCATGTGATTTTCTACTAAAGTCTATATATTTATCTTTATCTGACATTACTTGTCGGATGTAATTTCTAATATCACGAGAAGATGTCAAGTGCTTATCCAGTTCTTTTGATTTAGCAATATAATGTGATTCAGAGCGATTATTCATAAATTTGAGTATGTAACGATTAAAAAAGTTATTTTGCAGCTGTTCTCTGGTTCTTTCTATAAAATCATTATCATACTGAGTTAATTTTTCGATAATACCGCTCTGAACGCGTTCTAATTGTTCTTTTGCTGCCTTGGGATCAATTATGGCAACATAATCGTTGTTTGAAAGGATAAACTCTTGTTTGCCCATTTTTAAACTACCGATATTGAGCAATAACGGAGCTGCTACCTCAATAGTAGGAGGCAGTACCGAGGTATCTACCGGGAAATCGAAATCAGTATAAGTGCCGTACTCATAAAGTGGAGATACCCATCGCAGTATGTCACTGGCAACAGCTAGATTGCCCCCGTTATTTAAATTGCTAATTTCATCCTTATAAAAGTTAAGTAGCGTGCGTTCTTTTTCTGTTAGTGTCTGTTTTTCAAACATCGCCGCATCAACAGGAATAATCCTATTGTCAGTGCAAAAAGTTTCTAATTGCGTAATTGCTTCTGCGCCTAGTAAGGTAGAATCATAAACCAGATTAATTTCGTCATTGGGATTTTGTTCACGCATTTCAAGCAGCCGAACTTGATTTTCCAGATTCATAAATAGCGTCGGTTTATTGCTCAGCCATATTTTTACATGCTTATGAGGATTATATGTATATAGTCGTGTGCTCATTATTCTAACCCGGTTGAAAATAAACATTATTCCAATAATATTAAGTCTAGACACAAAAGAGGATTTGGCAAACAAATTGTTTGTAACGGGGGCATGTGTGTAATCTGAATGCTAAAATGTAACATTTACACGCATAAAGTTGGCGCCTAATAGAATAGTGATTGCTGAATACTCCGCAATATGTTATAAATACGGCGCTTTAAATACACACACGTTTCGGCACGTACGTTAGGGTCCCTAGTGGGTTTCGTATGGGGAACGTGGAGGCATAACCCTGGAGAAATAATAATGAATGTAAGTATGCGTGAATTGCTCGAAGCGGGCGCTCATTTTGGCCACAGAACTCGGTTCTGGAATCCTGAAATGGGAGAATATATATTTGGATCTCGTAACAAAATCCATATTATCAATCTTGAAAAAACAATGGTCATGCTAAATGACGTAGTAAACTACGTTGGCAGACTCGCTTCTAACAAAGCAAAAATCCTTTTTGTTGGTACTAAAAGAGCAGCACAAGAAAGTATTCGTGAACACGCGAAACGTTGTGGCATGCCTTATGTTGATCACCGTTGGTTAGGTGGTATGTTAACTAACTACAAAACAGTTCGTCAGTCTATATTTCGATTAAAAGAATTGAAAGAGATGAAAGAGAAAGGGCTGTTTGACGGAATGATTAAGAAAGAAGCGTTAATGCTGACACGCGAGCTTGAAAAATTAGATCGCGGTTTAGGTGGTATTGAACACATGGGCGGTTTGCCTGATGCATTGTTTGTAGTTGACGTTGGCTTTGAACACATTGCTGTTGAAGAAGCTCGTCGCTTAAAGATTCCTGTTATTGGAGTTGTTGATACTAATAATAGTCCAAACAATATTGATTATGTTATTCCTGCTAATGATGACTCTATGCGAGCAGTAGATATTTATGTTCGTTGCATTGCTGATGCAATTTTAGATGCAAAAAACAGCAATACAGTCGGTGGAGTTTCTTCTAGCGTTGAAGTTCAAGGAAGCGATGCTGAAAAAGCTGGTGAATAATTAATCTATGAATGTGGGGGCGGTAGGTCGCAGGATCTTATTTAGCCCCCTTTTTTCTATGCGGAGAGATGAATATGTCAATTAGTGCAAAATTAGTCATGGAATTACGCGAGCGTACCGGTGCTGGCATGATGGAATGTAAGAAGTTTTTAATCGCAACCAACGGCGACATCGAAACAGCAATTACTGAAATGCGTAAAGCAGGTCAAGCTAAAGCAGATAAAAAAGCGGATCGCGTTGCTGCAGAGGGCGTTGTTGTTATTGCTCGTTCTGCTGATGGCTCTACTGCGGTAATGATCGAAATCAACAGTGAAACAGACTTTGTTGCTCGTGATGAAAACTTTACTAACTTTGCTGACAGCGTTGCTCAAGCGGCATTGAACAGCTCAGTTACTACTGTAGACGAATTATCTGCGCTTGTATTAGCGTCTGGAAGCACTGTAGAGCAGGCAAGACAAGAATTAGTTGCTAAGATTGGCGAAAATATCAAATTACGCCGTATTGAGCGCATAACTTGTGATGGTGTGGTTGGTCATTACATGCACGGTTCCCGAATTGGTGTTATGGTTGCTTTAAAAAATGGCGACGAAACACTTGCTAAAGATATTGCAATGCACATTGCTGCAAGTAAGCCAGTCGTTGTGAGTCGCGATCAGGTTTCCGCTGATGCGATTGAAAATGAGCGTGAAATTTTTACAGCTCAAGCAAAAGAAAGCGGTAAGCCACAAGAAATTATCGATAAAATGATTGAAGGCCGTATTAATAAGTTTATTGATGAAGTGAGTTTATTAGGACAACCTTATGTTAAAAATCCTGATATGAAAGTTGGCCAATTGCTAAAAAGAAAAAAATGCGGAAGTTGTTGCATTCATTCGTTATGAAGTTGGTGAAGGAATCGAGAAAAAAGAAGATAACTTCGTTGAAGAAGTGATGGCTCAGGTTCGTACATGATGAATGAAAGTCACCCAAAAATAAAATATAAACGTATTTTACTTAAGTTTAGTGGCGAAGCCCTTATGGGGAAGTCACAGTTTGGCATTGATCCCGCAGTGCTAGATACTTTGGCCAAGGACATTGCTGAGCTTATTCAGATGGGCGTAGAAGTAGGTCTTGTATTAGGTGGTGGCAATTTATTCCGTGGCAAGGCACTTTTTCAAGCTGGAGTCGGACGTGTAACTGGTGACCATATGGGGATGCTGGCTACAGTCATGAATGCTTTAGCGATGAGAGATGCTTTAGAGCGTATTGATTTACCTGCTCGTATTATGTCAGCTATTCCTATGTTAGGAGTAGTTGATTCATACCACAGACGTAAAGCAATTACTCATTTGCGCACTGGACATGTAGTTATTTTTGCAGCCGGAACTGGCAATCCATTCTTTACTACAGACACCGCGGCTTGTTTAAGAGCTATTGAAATAGGCGCCGATGTTGTTTTAAAAGCGACTAAAGTAGATGGGGTCTACTCTGCGGATCCGTTAAAAAATCCCGATGCCCAGCGTTATGATTATCTGACTTATAAAGATGTCTTAACCCAAGGTTTGGAAGTTATGGACTCTACTGCAATTTGTTTATGCCAAGAGCAAAATATGCCACTACAGGTATTTGATATGGCAGCTCCCAATGCTTTAAAACGAATTGTATCTGGAGAGCGAGTAGGAACTATAGTCGGAGCAAATAATGATTAATGAGATTAAGCAAGACTCAGAAAAACGCATGAGAAAAACCATTGATTCTTTGCATATTGATATGTCAAAAATCCGCACAGGAAGAGCTAATGTTGGTTTGCTAGATCACGTCCAGGTTGATTATTACGGTACTCTGACTCCATTGAACCAAATTGCGAACATTACTGCCAGTGATTCACGTACTATATCAGTAACGCCTTGGGAAAAAAACATGGTAGCTGCCGTGGAAAAGGCGATTCTAACTTCTGATTTAGGATTGAATCCGGCAACTAATGGTAATGCAATTCGAGTGCCTATGCCGCCATTGACCGAAGAGCGCAGAAAAGAATTGATCAAAGTAGTGCGTAATGAAGGGGAACAAGGAAAAGTTTCTATTCGTAATATCCGACGAGATGCGAATAATCAATTAAAAGAGTTAGTTAAAGAAAAAGCTATTTCTGAGGATGATGAGCGTCGCGCAGTTGACGTGATTCAAAAATTAACTGATAAATATATTTTAGAAGTAGATGCATTATTGGCTGTAAAAGAAAAGGATCTAATGGAAGTTTAAGTAATTCCATAATATATTAAATATAAAAAAGCCCCTCAGCCATTAATGGCTGAGGGGCTTTTTTTTTTTAAGTATTTTTTCTACCACCTTTAATAAATTATAAAATTAGTACATTATCTAAGATGAAGAGCAAATCAAGAGAGAAATTTAGACATTTCAAGATTTAGCCTCAAGGGCAGCCATAATTTTAGTGGGCACCGAACAGAACTCACTGCTCTTAAGTTAAGGAAATCTGTCATTCCTGCGCAGGCGGGAAACCATCCATGAATTGGCATTATAGCCAGTGAGGAATGGATCCCCGCCTACGCGGAGACGACAGGCTCTGAGACATTTGAAGCATAAAATCCTTAACTTAATGGCAGTGCAAACAGAACCCCCTCAAGCTAATCGCGATTTATTCAAGATCTTAGCAAGAGACGACCGGTATGTTACGGTAATCTGCAAAAACCGCAGAGGGTATTGATGAATAATTTGGCTTCGTCCACTCTTATTTTTAATAAGGTACACTTTTGCGGATTGCAAGGGGCAAAAGTCAGCTTTAGTTACTAAAAGGCCTAAGGAATTATTTATATGGAAGCGTTTCGAGTAATTTTATTTGGTAATGAACATTCCGGGAAAACACAGCTTTTTAAACGAATAATGGATGATAAAGTTTATATTTTTGAGCAAGTATCAAAACCAACGCAAGGGGTTGATTATGGCATAAGGTATCTTGACCTTAATACTAAGCTATTATTATGGGATTTGGCTGGAGACAAGCGATTTTCTGCTTTTGTTGATGCGTATTCTGTCATTGCTTCTGTAGCTTTATTATGTGTTGATTTAACACAAGTAATTAATGAAGCAGAAATTAAAGCGTATATTGAAACATTTAGAAAACATAATCGGAATGCTCATGTTATTTTAGTTGGAACAAAAGCAGATTCTTTATCAGCAAATGCCTCATTACTTAAAACAATAAAAATAGATGACCAACGGACAACCATATTAGTTGTTTCAGCAAAAACTAATATTGGTATCTCTGAGCTCTTTCATTACATCTGTTCTCTTGGTCATGAAAACAGACCACCAGAAACAGAAGATACCCAGCGAGCATCCTTATTTGAAGAGGCTATTAGAAAACTAATAACCAGTCTTTCTAAATTACCATATGAAAAGAGACGGGCAATAAATGAGGAAATAAAAAAACTGTTAGCACAATTAGCAAAGAAGGCAATACAGGATAATGTACACGCTAAAGCTCGGGCAATTACCGAGTTTTCCAATAACTGTCAGGCTATTTTAGATAATAGCTATCCTTTGGTCTTTAAAGCTATTCTCACCGTTGTTGCCGCTGCTGTGGTTACTCTTGTTATTGGTTGCATAGGCTTTGGTATTGGTCTTGCCCTTGGTTCTTGGACTGGGCCGGGTGCATTTATTAGTGCACTGATGATAGGTAATACTATGGCGGTAGCTGTAACCACATCGAGCATTACTCTTGGAGTAGGGGGAGGAAGTTTGAGTGCTTATGGTTTGTTTCAAAGCCCCCAAGAAAAGGTTCATCTTGATAACTTTGTTGCGGATATATCTTTACAAATTTAAGTCAGCTGCGCTGAACTTTTAAAGATTATAACGCAAACGCAAAAAGTGTTTCTTGCTGGTACTAAAGCGACAGTCCTGATGCTCCTATTAATGAGTTTGAATTATTCTGCAGATGCGCAAAATAGCCCAGCCCCGTTAATTAAATGGAGGGTTTTCTATTAGTACCTCTTCGAGTTCCATTTTTTCTTCTGAGCCTGGTACTGTTGCTATTTTAGGAGATATGGCGGCCCTTAATGACAACCCTTATTTTATAAAAAGTTTAATTTAGATGCGGTGGCCCCGAAAGCCTAACCGGAACGGGTCATAAAATGAAGTTAGATTGGCTGTCTTGATTTGGATTTTCTGATGAATCTATTACCGCTGGATTAATGCCTAGTTTCTCACGTAGATTCTCTATCATATAGGCATGCATTGTTTGCTTACGGTACTGAGTATCAATTAAGAAGCGACGTGGTGCGGAGTGAGACGATGGATTTTTGTTTGCCTTGTTGCCTCTATCTAGCGTAAATTCATGAGATTCGGTTTTATCAGCCAAAAGTTGTTGTTCTTCTACCGAAAGCGATTTACCATTTTTCTGCTTTTGTTTTATCTCTTCTAAATGTTGATCCATTAGTGAGGCTATCGATGAAAAACTATCATGGATAAGATCATCGTCATCATATTGTTCCGGATTTTCGTGATTACGCGCTACAGAATAAGTTTTATATGCCTGCGGGATTCTATCCCATGCACTTGCAGCATCTAAGTGCCATCCTGCAAGCCAAATGACAGGGGCTAATAAGATATAAGTCAGGCCTACAAGTGTATATTTTAACCAATTACTAGGGCTCCATGGATTGCTATTACTTGCAGGCATGATGTAGCCAACTAGTAAGCGAAAAAGGGAGCGGTAGGAGCGTTCGTTATATAATTTTACTCTAAAGCCTTGAACGTGCATTTTTGCTGCCGCAATAGTAGCAATAGCCCCCCCCATACTCATTCCTTCAAAAGCTATATTTTCAGGTTTAACTCCTAAAGCAAGCAGGTATTTGGCTTGTGCAAGGGTGTCATCGATCATATTATCTTGGCTCCAGACTCGACCTTTACTGTAATCAATACCGCGATAATTAAATCCAATAACCGTACATCCAATGTTTTTGGCCGAAATATAAAAATCTTTGAGCCAATAGATGTAATTTTGGTTTCGTGCCATGCAGGTAATGACAAATTTTCGTTCAGATATAGGCTTCATCTTTTCATCTATGTTTGATACTTGTACAGACTCTAGGAGTGCATTATTTGCTGTTTCTAAAGAATAAAAATTCATGTTTATGGAACGAGGACGTTCGAAAAATTCTGTATCATATTTTTGCCGTACTTGTTCTTTGAAGTAGTGCGCCAATGGAGCATCCAGTCTTTCAACACCTTTTATGTGTATGTTCTCAATAGCAAATTTTTTATTGAAACATTTATCCTGTTTAGAGCTTCCTTGAATGAGGTGGCCAATCTCCTCGATCATGGAGTCAATGTAGGCTTTATGAGAGGAATTATTTAATAACAGTTTTTGGGGTTTTATTTTTGAAACAACCGGAGGAATTTTGCCAAAGTAGCTTCTCGGAGTTTTATTGGACTTACTAGGAAGAAGATTGACAATAACAAAGCCCTTTTCAGTTCTATCATCAGTTAAGAACATGACTTGAATGGGGTTTTGAAGCTTCACTTCATCAGGTCCGAATGCCACATTGATTATCGCTCGTTTTATGGGGAAGGATAAAGCTCGACCTAGTAATAAAAATGGGTCTGTAAAATACTCTAACCATAATTTTCGTTTTGGTTTCTCAAGGACGTAGTAGCCTGGTACAAGAATTTTCATTTAGACTCTATCGTTGAATATTAAAGGTATAGATTACTCTAATTTTTTGCATGCTGCAAACATAATGCCCACCTCGTGGGTATGTATTGAACCAATTATGAAAACGAACATTTATTAACTTATTTACGAAAAAAAACATAATTTTCTTCTGGTTAGGGTTTTCTGGTATATTCAGTAATGGCGAATTAAAGGGGCTTATTAAATAACTCCCCGTGCATCAAGACAAGTCTAACTTATCTCGCAGGTGAAAGTTCTGTCATAGCACGAGAGTCGATTCCACTATGTAGCGAGTCTTATGTTTCCTTAGGTAACAAAGGAGATGAAGCGGAGCATGCATCAAGAATGTGAGCATCGGAGCACAGAAAATCGAGTGCAATTAAAAAATAATGACCGCTATAGGCATTTAATAATCACCAACGTAGCCCCAGGAATCAACCCAAACGATGCGTTTTAATTCCCCGGATGCTTCTATCTTATTAAAGAATGATTCTTTACTGGCACATTTTGAGGCAATAACAACTATATTGGCACTCTTTTTTACGGGGATTACTAACGTGTGCTCAAAATATTTTTTTATTAACAGAACAATGGGCCACTGTTCTTTTCTGTTGGCTAAATTAACGGCTAAAAAGCCATCCTCGGCTAAGATTCTGTTGCAGGAGTTAAAGAATAAATCATTGTTGCATTCTGGTGGAAAATAATTGGCATTATATAAATCAACCATTAAATGAGGATAAATTTCGTGGCTATTCTTGACATAATCCATCGCATTGGCATGCACTATGGTGAAGTTTTTAAGCTCTTCAATCATAAAAAAACGTTTGGCAATATCAATTATTTCCTCACTAATATCTACAGCAATTAAGGGTGGAGAGGAACTGTTTTGAGAAAGCATTAGCGGAATACCCGCGCCGCCCAGTCCTAGCAAACAAGCTCGACTAGGATAGTGGCGGGCCATAAGTGTCAGTGCCGGTAGATAATATAAAACTGGCTTTTGAGGATGGCGTCGGTTAATTACCGTTTGTAGCGCATTAGAGCCTAAGGTAAGCCAACGATAAAGTAAGTTTTGATGTACTTTATAACCTGACGGCGATTCATAAATGCAAATACCTAGCTTGGTTTTCCACATTGTTTGCGCATCTATTCTGATTGAAAGGGGTAAATGGGACCCAGTTTTAAAATCTGGGTTAGCTCATCTAAAGCCTGAAAACTTTCATTAATTAATTGGGGATCGACTAAATCAGCAACGGTTAATTCAGTACGATAGTGTTTTAGCACCCATTTATCTAAAGTGTCTAATAATTGATTGTTCACTAAGACGCCTTGATGCATAGCTTGTATTTCCAGTTCATTTAAGGGAATACGCAATCTTAAGCAGGCAGGGCCACCGCCATTACGCATACTTTGTTTTAAATCAAGATAATGTACCGAATTAATGGGATTTATGTTGTCAGCAATCAGTCCATCAATGCAGGCCTTAACACGCAGATTGTGTTGGCATTCGATGGGGGCTATTAACATCATCTCATTTTTATTAGCCAAACTGATAATTTGCGAGTTGAATAAATAAGATTCAACAGCATCTTGAACGCTCAATTGCGCTCGAGATAGTTCAATAATCGTTAACGGAAAAGATGCTTTTTCACGTAATTCATTAAGTACGGCAGCCTGGTTATAAAAAGCTTCCTCATGTACCAGGAAGACTGATTCATTCGCTACTGAAATAACATCATTATGAAAAACTCCTTGATCAATGACTTGTGGATTTTGACGGGCAAAGACTACTTGCTTTTCATGCAGTTGGTGATTGCGCACAATGGCCTCAGATGCTTCTCGTGTCTGGCGTGCCGGATATTTTAGCGGCCCCTCAGTGTCTGAACCTTTCCCCAACGCTTTTTTACCATAGACAAATAAATGAATTCCTGGTTTGTCATGATTTTGACAAAGACGGCTGTGATTGGCGGCCCCTTCATCGCCAGTCATTGTTGATCTGGGCAGTATTGGGTGATGATTAAAATACTTGGCATCAGCAAAAATAGAATGTAATAATTTTTGGGAAAAATCTGCTTCTTGATGTCGGTGTAAATTACTGACTAGGTTTGCTGCAGTAAAATGTGTTTTATGGTCTTGGGTATCAATGCTGGGCGAAACCGTAGCTGCATTGGCTGTCCACATGCTGGATGCCGAATAACTGGCACTTAATAGCTCTGGGGCAATTTTATAGGCTTTTTTTAATTGCTCTTCAGCCGTACCGCGAAAACCTAATTGATAAAGTAGCTCAAGGTTAGGGCGTTGATGTGGGGGGAGGATGCCTTGTTTTATTCCCATATTATAGAGCAAACGCATTTTCTCTAAACCTTGCCTGGCTGCTGCCTGTGGATTTGAGCGCGTTAAGGCATTATGAGTGGAGGCAATGTTGCCTGCAGCAAGACCGGCGTAATTATGGGTTAATCCAACTAAGCCATCCATATTGAGTTCATAAATAGTCATTTGTTGTCCAATACGATGCCAGGTAATAGTTGCTCTGGTGTGGTTAAATGGGGTTGTTCCATACTGGCTATGGGATAGGCGCAGTAATCGGCGGCAAAATAAGCACTGGGTCTATGATTGCCACTAAAGCCAACACCACCAAAGGGTAGACTGCTTGCTGCACCGGTTGTAGGACGATTCCAATTGATTAATCCTGAGCGTACCCGTTGATAAAACTCTTGGTAATGGGATTCATTATCACTGAGAGCAGCCCTGCAGCTAACCCATAACGCGTTTGATTGGCTAAATCAATTGCTTCATCAAAGCTGTGGTAACGATAAATCTGCACTAAGGGTGCGAAAATTTCTTCATCCGCAGGCTTGCTTACTTGGCTCATATCAACAATTCCTGGTGATAACAAACCGGTATTTTCAGCAAGAAGGGTCATGGATAATAAGGATTTTCCCCCAGATTCAATGAGCATTTTTTGGCTATGTAAATGCTTGAGTGCCTGATTATGACTAATTACTGGCCCCATGAATGGCTCTGGTTGTTGGTCAAACGGGCCTATTTTGATCGCGCGACAGGCATTAATAAAACGCGTTAAAAATGCATCACCTTGGGCTGAGTCGGGGATTATGACGCGTCGTGCACAGGTACAACGTTGGCCTGAAGTAATTAGCGTCGAAAGCAGGGTTTGATAAACTGCGGCATTAATATCACTAAGCTCATCAATGACCAAGGGATTATTGCCCCCCATTTCCAATGCTAAAATAACTTCTGGGCGATCACTAAATTGCTGATGAATGCGTAAACCAGTTGGGTAGCTTCCGGTAAAATAAACGCCTTGAATATCCTGTGTTAACAAGCTCTTACCACAGGTTGCATCGCCTTGTAAGCAATTGATTACTCCGGCAGGTATTCCACTATCATGCCAGCATTGCATGATTAACTCGGCAACAGCCGGAGCATGTTCACTGGGTTTATACAAAATGGTATTTCCAGCCAGGAGCGCAGGAACTATATGGCCATTGCTTAAATGGGCTGGAAAATTAAAGGCGCCTAAAACAACCACAACACCTTGTGGTTTGTAGCGCAAGCAAGCTTTAGCTTCAGCGGTATTTATTTCTTTGGCACTCGTGCGCTCTTGATAGGCTTGAATGGATAAGTTAACTTTTCCGATTACTGAATTTACCTCAGTATGAGATTCCCATAAGGGTTTTCCGGTTTCCTGCGAAATAAATTGCACTAATTGTTCACGGTTTTTTTCTATTTGTTCGGCAAATTTTCTCGTGTATTGAGCGCGTTGCTCAAAATTAAGCATAGACCATGAGGGAAGAGCCTTATGAGCCGCATGTGTTGCCGCAGAAACCTCATTTTCTGTGGCATTTAGGCCGTTCCAGAATACAGTACCATAACTGGGATTAATGGATTCTAACGAAGTGCCTTTTCCGGTGCGCCATTGTCCATTAATGTATTGCCCTTTGCTTTGCATCATAATTTAATCTTCCTAAGATGTTGTTGCGATTTCTAACGGCGCTACACGTATCACATCTCCGCACTGAACATTGAGCATTTGCGCCGTTTTTTTACTGATAATACAGGTATTTTGTTCTGCATTGACTAGGACTGTGTTAATCGTAGCGCGAAAATCCATGAGTGCATTGGATAACAAATAATTCGAACTACTGACTTCATCACTTAGACTTTTAATTGTTACAAGGCGGCTTAGCTCAATGGTTTTTATTTTGGTCACGGGCGCTTCAATTGTTGGCCCACCATCAAAAATATCGACGTATTTGTTATAACGAAAGCCTTCTTTCAATAAAATATTCATGGCCGGTACTGTTAATGGATGGGGGTGGCCTATTACGGATTGAGCTTGCTCCGAAAGCAATTTGACATAAATAGGATTTCTTGGCATTAAATCAGCAATAAATTGTTTGTCTGTTGCCAGGGTGAGTCGATCTGCTTCGGCATAAGTCATGTGGAAAAAATGGCGACCCACATTTTCCCAAAAAGGGGATATGCCCTCTTCGTTGGAGACTCCACGCATATCGGCAATAACAATCGGTGCAAAACGTTCAGGGTGTTGTGCCATAAAGAGAAAACGTGCTTTTGATAATAAGATACCGTTGTTATTTTTTCTGTATTGAGGATTCAGGAATAGGGTACAAATTTCACTGCGCCCTTGATTATCATTTACCAGGCTCAAAACCTCATAATCGCTGCGTATGTTTAACGAGTGAGACATGCGTGTACGTTTTGATACTTTGTAGGAGTAAAATGGTGTTTCATGGCCGATACGGGATTCAATCGCAGAAACCCCAACAATTTCTTTATTTTTTTGATTTTCTAAAACAAAAAGATAGTATTCACATACTGGTTGTTCTATTTTTTTTTCATAAGAGTCTGTTGACCAAGCGAGGCGTTTTTTTAGTAATGTTCTATCTTTGGGAAGGGTTGTCATTCCTATACCGCTTTGTTCTGCCAGCTCATGAATAGCCTCTAAATCAGAATCAAGCGCACTACGAAATAGCATCATTTTTTTAAATCCTCTAAGCCACCCTGGGCTAAATCCAGTAAGAGTAAAGCACTTAGTACCGCGCGTTCAGGTAGGCTATCTAATAAAATATATTCTTCTGGACTATGAATATTCCCGCCTCTGACTCCTAGCGTATCCAAGACTGGTAAACCATGCTGGGCTAAATTATTACCATCACAACACCCACCACTGTCTTTCCAATCAATAGATAAGCCAAGTTCTTTACCTAGAAGTTGAACGCGTTGAAATAGACGTTCTGTACCTGAACAAACGCGTTTTACAGGTCTGCCAAAGGCCCCATGTACGGTTAAAGTATAGTCTTGGCGTTTTAAGTGATGAATAATTTTGTTGATTTCCTCTCTTACCCAATGTTGATCTTCGGGTTGGCTAATCCGCACATCTAGTTTTGCTACCGCTTTATCCGGTACCATGTTGAGTGCTTCACCGCCAGCAATTTTGCCTACGTTAATGGTGATTCCATCGTGTTTGCCATTTAACTCATTAATGGCACAAAGGGCTTCGGCTAAATAGCAAATAGCGTTTCTACCTTCAGAAAAAGCCCGGCCAACATGAGCTGCTTTGCCCGTAGCAATAAGAGTTAATTTGCCGCTGCCGCGGCGGTTTTTAGCTAAGGTACCAGTTGCTGTCATTGCGGGCTCATAGACTAGGGCTGCTTGATAATGGGCGGCTAACTCATCAAAGAGAATGCTTGATACAGGAGAGCCTATTTCTTCATCAGCATTGATTAATACATCCCAGCCCAGCTGCGCTGCGCGTGCATCTTGTTCAAAAGCGGTTAACGCATGAAGCATAACAATTAATCCGCCTTTCATATCGGCAACACCAGGTCCATTAATATGATTGTCATTAATGTAGGTGAGTTTTTGGAAAGGGCTGTTGGCTGGATATACTGTATCCATATGACCGCTAAGCAGAATACGTCGTTTTAAATGAGGTCGTTTTCTAATATATAAAGCATCGCCACAATTTTGTACGCTGGTATCTCCTGACATATTAATTATGGATAATGGCTGTGATTTTTTAATTTCAATGGTATCTGCAAGGGGTTGATATGCTGCGTGTAAGACTTTGGCCATTTGTATAAGACCAGGCAGGTTTGTAGTGCCTGAGTTGATCTCACAAAATTGGTGCAGTTGCTCCACCATTTTTATTTGATTGCTTTTTATTGTATCGATTATTTTTTGGTATGATTTTTTCATGATTGTTCGCTCTAAAACTTATGTTTAAACAATAGCTTAAATTAGGGCGATTCTCAATGCTTATCCCCAAAAGTGATTGGTCCATTAAGTCTTTATGAGGTTTTTCCGCCAAAGGTCCTTGGTTCTTTGAGTGAAATAATCGTAGATAGAGTATAACTCGGAATAAGTATACTGATTATGAAATGTATGGTTTATTAACTTTTTTCAAACTGTTAGTATCCTCTTTTTTACTGCATTTCTAAAGGATGGACGGCTTGTGAGTAATACGGCAATGAGTATTTATTTTGCTCCTAGAGACTTTAATACACAGGAGCAGGTTTCTGGAAGAACCGTAGCCAACGATAGCTTACTCAAAGCATTAATCCGGTATGGGAACTGCTCAAAATTGTTTCTTTATATGGAGCAAGCGAAATTTTTTGAAGATTTTCTGCAGAACTATGCCCATCTAGCATCTTTAAAAAACTGCCATCCGATTATTCATGGAGATATTCCTTCTTTGCAACAAGTGGGTCTTTATATGCATACCGATCCATTAATTAGCAAAATGAGTTGGGCAAGAAGTTTTATTAGTCCAGCATCCTTTAGCATTTGTAGCATTATCCATGCAGTATCAGGCATGAATATGGCTGAAGAAATAGCTAAATTAATTCTGGCACCGGTGCGTTCCTGGGATGCGATTATTTGTACTTCAGCAGCAGCAAAACGCGTGGTTGATAACTTGTATGCGCAATGGTTTGATTATCTGAAAGTTCATTACAAGGCACTGCCAACGTGTGATTTGCAATTGCCGATAATTCCTTTGGGCGTTAATCCTGAAGAGATCA
>NZ_JH413850.1:61664-86588 GCF_000162755.2 Legionella drancourtii LLAP12 | reverse complement strand
AGCCTGTCGTCCATGCAACAATGTCGCGCGGGAATGACAATTTCCTTAACTTAATGGCAGTGGCTGTAGGGATGAAGGGAATAGCTAGGGACTACTATCGCTTGCAGTGCCATTTGTACCTCCGGATCCGGGTGTTCCATTAGTACCGTTACTGCCATCTGGTCCGGTCGATGGGGTGCTTGTGCCATTACTGCCACCACCAGCGCCACCAACGCCAGCAGTTCCGGCAGTGCCTCCTGCTGCGCCTGTAGTTGCTGTTAGCACTTCATTGAATGTTACGTTTGTTGTGCTAGCACCGCCTGATTGGATCCCATAAGCGCTACCGCCATTGCCTCCGTTACCACCATCGCCACCATTGCCTCCGGCTCCTCCTGTACCACCAGGGCTTGCCCCAAAGTTATCTCCGCCTTTACCGCCATTGCCGGCATTACCGCCGTTACCACCAATGCCAGCAGTACCTGCGGTGAACGAGCCATTTAAACCTAATGAACTAATCGACAAAGAAGATACTGAGTTCAACATAACGCCAGATGCAGTACCACCATTACCACCACTACCGCCATTGCCACCGCTGCCTCCAGCATTACCATTGCTTGGAACGATACCATCGAGACCAGATACGCCATCATAAGCGCCCCCCCCATTTCCACCAGACCCGGCATTACCTGCATTCAAACTTCCATTGATGTTTACAGCCTTCAGCGATATTGTGGAGACAGAGTTAAATGCAAGTCCAGTTGCATTACCACCATTGCCAGCATTTCCTCCATAACCACCGTCATTACCTAAACCACCAGCTCCACCCGCATTACCATTACCCGCTTGTAAATTGGAAATGGCTACTTGATTAAGAGTAACCTGGCTACCGTTACTCATGTAGATTCCCCATGCGTTACCACCATTACCACCATTACCGGCATTTCCCCCAGGAAAATTAATACTGCTTACAGGCGGCCTTGCATCACCACCATTACCACCAATACCGCCATTACCACCAACAATATTAGTTACAGTAACCTGATTAATAAGAACATTTGATGAATTGGTAATTAGAATACCGTAAGCAGAAGATCCATCAGTAGCACTAGTGCCGTCACCTGCATCATTATTAATGCTTCCTGGAATTCCATTGATTCCATTAACACCATTTGCACCGGTATAACTATATATGCTTAGATCGTTTAAGGTGATATTTGAGCCTGCTGCAATAATGCCTGCATTTTCACTGGTTCCTGCGCCCGTAATATTGAAGTTAGTCACTTCATTATTTCCAGGAAGATAAAGACTTCCGACTAAAGTAGGTCGGCTATTGCCACATAAAGAGGGTATTGTTGTATTGTTATAGGTAAAGGTTCCGCCAGATCCAATTAACTTAGTGTTTTGTCCTATGTTTAATTGCCCACCTAAGTCATAAGTGTAGCTCGAGCTATTGTTGCAATTACATACATAAACATAGTTATTGGTGTTGCTATCTGAATTTGCTGCAGTTATTGCTTCTTGTACCGTACTATAAGGGGTTTCAAAGGTACCATCCCCGGACGTAGGCTGGCCAGCAACAAAATAGAAGTTCTCTGGTGATGCAAAAGGAGCGCTGTATTTACTGGTATATGTAAATATATCACGACGTCTTACAGAATAGTCGGTCATGCGTTGATCCGCGGTTAACGGTTCTTTGCCCTCGGGACTACCGATATTCATTCTTACACCAATAGCAAAGAAATTACCTTGATATCGGTCATAGGAATCACCTAATGTAAATGTGAAATGGTTATTATAGCGGTATTCAAAACGTCCATAACCACCATTGATATTCTTATGCTCATTTCCCAGACCGTTGTTATAGTATCCTGCAAAACCTCGAAGTTTGGGGATCCCAGGGATTACATGTCCTATTTCAACATCGGCGCCACCTTCCGCATGCTCGTAAGTTGTGGTCTGAATACCAAATAATTTATGCCCTTGGAAGCTCAGTCCTTCGGAACGGCTACGTACAAATTTTGTTCTTCTACTGACCGGTAGATAAAGATGTGCTCTTCCTTCCCAAATGGAGCCAAAGAATTCTGTGCCTAATGTTAATTGGTTAAACATATTATGATAATTTGTCTGATAGCGCCCCATTAGAGCAAAACCACCAATGACATATTCATTGTTTAAGATAATGTGACGATAACCAAGACCAAGCTCTCCACCGGTTTCATGATGAGTGGCCGCTAAAGCTCCATTAGCATAGAGCATACGTTCGGCATTACCTGAAAGGGGAAGAAGCGCGTCATAATAATCCTGCATCCCATGACCGCCTTGAACATTCAATGTTTGACGTGGTTTCCACGGTCCACCCCAAGCCCAAACCTGTGTCACAGGGGCTGTTGTTGTGGCAATTAGAATGCTAGTAAAAACTAATGAAGGTATAGGGTAATGCGGTTTATTTTTTTGGTACAGCATTGACAATCCTTGTTCTGAAAACTAAAAAATTAGTAAACGTTTTTTCAAACGAAATTTTATAATTCATTTCGCTCTTTATTTCCAGTATTTTTTACAGGTCTTTTCATTTTTATAATTTCTTATATTTTTTATTTTACCTTTTCCGTTTTGCTGTACTATGATAGCGTTTTTGTAAAAAATGAGTGAAGGATGCACCAATGAAAAGATGGCTATTTTTAATATTATTTGTTTATCATGCCCTGGCATTTTCTGAATCTGCAGGAAAAGTTTTATTTACTAGCAAAGAAGTGATCGCGAAACGAAATAATCAGCAACGAGTATTAACACGCGGTGCCGAGTTCTTTGAAGGGGATACGATTAGTACAAAAGGAGGTGCTATTGCGCAATTGCAATATTCCAATGGAACTTTAGTTTCGTTACAACCTAATTCAAGCTATAAAATTATTGCTTATAATAAAGCGGCTGCCAAGGGTAATTCAGCCTATTTATCCAATGGTGGATTAGAGTCAGCAACGGCTACGTCCGATAACAAAAAAAAGTCCCTTTTAGGAACCCCATTGATTGCCTTGGCGATTGCAGGTACCAAATATCGAACAGCAATATTTTGTAATACTATTAAGTGCAAAAAAATTGCGATTCAGGTTACAGACGGTCGGGTTATTGTTGATAATCGCTATCCTTTAGGCCCAAATGAGCAACAAAGCAGTGCAATTTATAATGCAAATACGAAACAAATTACCTATGGTCCAATTAACTGGTCCGCACATGGTTGGGTAAATTCTCCATCACCACAAGCGGGCAATAATGGACCAGATTTTATTACCCCTAGTACGCTAACTCAAGTCGTTAATGCGACAATTACCAATACAACAACACATACGGTGACTACCACTGTTCTACCTATAGTTGGTTCAGGCGCTTGTCCTTGCTGTTAGTTATCATTTTAAACAGTCAATTGTCTAAGTATTACAGGAATTACTAATGAATGGAGTTATGATGAAAAAGCAGGCGTTATTTATTTCTTTGTTGCTGGCTCAATCTATAGCGGTTGCCAACCAACAGCAAGTACAAGCGCCTAGTACGTACAGCTACAGTATTAATGGTGTTTATGCTTATAATGATTTTAGATTTGATTCAACGAGAGCCGGTGGGTTTAATCGTTATAAAGGGCATGCAAACTTTTACAGCGTAGGCGGTAATAATGTTCGATTGAATAACTATTTTTCAGCAGGGCTTTCTGCTTATTGGATAAATACCTCATTGCATTCAAAATTATTGCTACCTGGCTTTTCTTTTTCCAGTACGGATCAGTCTATTACCAATAATAGTTTATATGGACATATTCTCACTCATCTTAATCCTTCCTTCTTTTTTGATGTTGCCGGGGGCTATGGGCAGAATACACAGCGTTTTCACACTACCGTACAATTTTCGGAGCAGGTTGCACGTTTTGCCACGGCAAATAATCGTGGTAATAACTGGTTTATCAGTGGCGCGGCTTTATACGGCAAGCAATTAAATAAATTCAGTTTTAATGCCAATGTTGGCATCTTACATACAGAAGTCAATCAAAGACCTTATTATCTGAATTTTGTAGATTATATTGCGACACAATTTGTCGATCGCTTTCGTACTAATGTGACTTTTGTGTTGGAAAATGCTGAGTTAGGTTATCAAATGACCCCTGCCTTTAAACCCTTTGTTAATGGTGGTTTATTACAGGTAGCCAATTTTAATAATAATCAACGATTAGTGCCTGTAGACTTTATTGGACCTTTTCCTGGGATTAACCTTGATAAGAATGGTTATAAAGTCGGTGGCGGCATTGATTTAACTTATAAGCTGTATTCGCTTCGAGTGGAACAACAGTATTTTAAACGCGGGGGTATTTATAGTAGTAATCAGACTACAGTGATTTTAACTGCAAATTTTGCATAGTTATTTATGTTGGATTCTATCTTTCAAATTTCACTCTATATGATGTCCCACGCAGACTCTAGGCATTAACTTAAGAAAAGTTGATGTCCCATGGTTAGTTATGGGGCATCAACGGTCGCTGGAAAAATTTTTAAGTTGATTTAAGGCGTATTTGTTTGATTCGGTTGATGAGAATCCGACTTATTGGGCTTGGGGTTTCCCATAAGACCTAGCGTACACAGGGCTCCTGCGCTCGCTAATTGTTGCTCTCGGATTAACGGATCTGCTGGAAGCAATAGATCTACCGCGTCAGATAATCCTTGGTGTGCGTGAATGGCTGGGATTATACGATCAATACGTTCGAGCCGCGTGATTAGTTCCTCTTGTTGTCGCATAAGCTCTGCATGGTGCTGTAAGCTTCTTTCGAGCTGTACTTTAACTGATTGAAGTTCCGCTTCTGTTTTGCCAATGCGTTCTGCAAAATCAACAAAACTTTGTGAGCCATTTTCTAAAAAGCCATCCAATCTTTTTTGAAAATTTTGTCGCTGCTGAGTGTCATTAATTACGGCTTTTGCAAGAGTTTCAACAGTTCCTTGCAGCGTTGTCGCCAGCGCTTTTGTTTTTTTTAATTCAAGCGCTAATGCCTCTCGTTTTTGTTCCAGCTCAGTTACTTGTCCATTTAGTCTGTCGTTAATTTTTTTATGAGCGGAGTTGGTTTTTTCTAGTTCATATATGGTCTCATCATAGCGTACCTGATTTTTTTCCATGTCGTTCTTGAGTGCTGCAGCCGTACTTTGTAATTCTGCTTGGGTTTGACGTAGATGTTGCTCTGTTAGCATGTTGCTTTCTATTTGAACTCTTAAAACATCTATCTGCTCGGATAAATCATTTACATTATAATGAAGCCTTCCATTTTCTGCTTTAAATCGTTCAACTTCTATTAATAGTTTTTGGCGTATGGTGTCTAATGCTGAAATTGTTAATACAAGTACATCAGCTATGCCAAAAATACCTTCTTTTATTTTTTTAGTAACTAGTTGGGTATGATCCAGATGATCTTGAAGTACGACGCCACTTGTAATGTATGCTCCCGCACTAAGTCCACTAAGAGCGACTAGAAAACCAACATTTGCTATCACGCCTACTGCCATAGTTGGTGCAGATAGTGCAATTCCCACTGAAATTCGTTCCAGCCAGGACATAGTACCCCAGGTTTTTGCCAGACGCGTGAGTATGCTTGGGTTTTCTTCCAGAGAGTCAACAATAGCGCTAAGACTATTTCGCACTTGGATCAGAAGTTCATTTGATGAAGCAATACTGGCAAGACCAGTAGTATTTTTATCAAAAGAATTCGGATCTAATATTAGCTCTTGTGCTGCATCCGAAAAATTCAATTGGGCTAATACATTTTTTGCCCCCATATTATTGACCGGGGTTTTTGTTTGCACCTTTTCTGTGACAGAATCTTTATCTATACAATCTTGAAGCTCCTTCTCGTTGACAGCCATGTCTCACTCCTTCTGATTAAGATTTTCCTTATCATTACTATTTTTAACCATAAAATATGCCGAGAAGCAAGTAAAAAATTTTTTTATGGGGTTTTTAAATTTTAAGTTGGGGGGATTCTATAGAAAATTCGAGCATCTTATGACTTAATGCCGTTCGGTCTTGAGAAAAAAATCCAGCCTTACTGGTGGTGTAGCCTTGTTGAATTAATTGATATGAATAACCTAAAGAGGGGATAATGAATAGAGCGCCTAGGAGCATTCTCATAACACCGGCAATAATTGTTAACGTTGCATGTGATAATTTTAATTCGGTCGCTAATTTTTTATAATTTTCGATTGCTTCAGTTGATGGGGTGGTAATTAATTCAGAAGTACGTGAAATCACTTCAAGCAGAAGTCTTTTGCCACTAACATTTTGATCATTTAGTTTTTTGACTAAAGATAATAAATGATTTGCCTGATTTTTGATTTTCATACATTCAGGGGTGTTTGGTAATGCATTAATTAATTTAAAACATTGTCCTAGTCTGATATGGATTATTTGTTCTACGCGTGAGTGGGGGCAGTTCATATCACGCCAATAGATTAACCAGGATTTTCTATTATCAGCAATTAATTGAGTGTAATTTGCATCAACGTAGGTATTCAGGGCATTCCATATAATATGGCGATGAAAATTCATGCCGCGTCCTTTGACATTAGCTGCAGCAGCATCTAATGCTCGTTCAAACTCTTTTCTTTGCATTGGATGTTCTAAGATAAATGATCTCATCATATTATAATAAGCTGAGGACAGTGCTCCTCTGTCAATAGCATCTTTGCATGAAAAGTTATAGCTTTTAGGCTTGATGGTATTAATCATGTAGTTCGTTAATTCATATTTAATGAAATGTACATAAACAGCCTGTTTTTGTGCTGTTGATAAATAATCTTGAGAATTTATTCCCATACATTTAAAACTTTGTATCAGTAGTCTTTTTAAGATTTTTTGTTCATTTTTAGAGGTTTTAAATAAACGTTTTTTTGTCTCTGGACTAATGATTAAATCAGAAATGTTATTTTTATGTTTTTTACCATGGAACACGGCCAGTAGTTCATCAAATACAACGGCGTAAGGCCATTTATCTTGAGTCATACGGTAGTGTTTGGAGTTCATTAATCCGTCATTTGCGGGAAGAGTAATGACCATGATTTTAAGTTTGGGATCATGCTCTAAATCATGAAGCGCTTGTGTTAGCGCGCGTTCTTTTGCTCGTGCAATATCAAAATGGTAGGCATCATAGGCTAGATTATTGAAATAAATATGATGTATTGTTTGCTCCGGGTATTTGGGAGCATTTATTTCCAGCCATCGCTTAAATAAAGGGCTAACGCGCGTAGCGCCCTGATGGCGCTGCGCTTGAGTGCTAAAACGAAATTCGGTAGCATCTGCGGTGGTTTTATAGGAATAGTTTTTAACCGATGGAATATTTGTACCAAATTGTGGTTTAAAATTTTTTGAAAACACGGAAAAAATACGTGATATTAATGCTTCTGTGTTGTTTGGAGATAAATAATTAATCGTTTGAATCGGATCTTTTAGATTTTTTTTAATATATTGGCTCGGATTGGGTTTTTGGGGGCGAGTTTGCGAGGCAATGCAATTGATCCAGCCTGAAAATTCTTGCTCAAGAATTTGATTATTATTGTTGTAAACGGTTTCAATGATGCCATCTAATGCTTTAGTTTGAGCAGAAGAAAGAGATTCCTTGTTCTCAATGATTTTTTCTAGAGAGGTCAGTAGTGAGGAATATAAATTTCCGTAGGGAAAGTGTTCATCATATTCTTGCTTAAGAAGACGGTGTAATTCGGCGAATTGCGGTAATAATTTTTTGAGTTCGCTATTAATTAGTGGTTTTAATTGAAGAAAGTAGACATAGCAGTTACGATTGTGTAGTGCATCACTAGATAATGTTTGATTGTCTGCTGTTGGTGTAGTCATTACTTCCAATTTATTTGCCTATATATTGCCCACTATAGCAAAAAACAAGGCAAAAAAGAAGTGCTGTAGCGAAATCATTTGTATTATTATTTTTAGGGTTGAGATTGTGAAACACTATTCTTGTTTTGATATTTGTCATTCTGATTGGAAAGATATCCTGGTGCAGGCCATGGGAACTATGAATAAGGATTATTTGCATCAGTTAATGAGTGAGCCTAATTGGTTGCCTGGTGCGGAGCGATTATTTGCTGCATTTAGTTTACCACTTGCCAAAACAGAATATATTTTATTAGGTGAGTCGCCTTACCCACGTCCTGCCTCTGCAAATGGTTATGCCTTTTGGGATAATGCTGTAGAAGGGCTTTGGAGTCTCAAGGGTTTGAGTACGGCGGTCAATAGGGCGACATCACTTCGCAACTGGATTAAAATGATGCTGGTCGCTCGTGGTAATTTGGATGCTACAAATACATCACAAGAAGCAATCGCCAAGCTTAATAAGCAGACATTAGTACAAACCTGTGAACAGTTGTTTCTGGGAATGATGGAGCGGGGTATTTTATTGTTAAACGCTTCTTTGGTTTATAGTGAAGGAATGGTGCCTTATCATGCGCGTCAGTGGAAGCCTTTTATGCACAGTCTTTTTGCGCAATTAGCTTTAGTTAAATCAAACGTGAAGCTTATTTTATTAGGTAAGATCGCAGAAACTATTTCACAGGATAAATTAGCAGTAGGTTTGGTTGCAGAACATCCTTATAATATAAGTTTTATAACCAATCAAAAAGTGATTGAATTTTTTAAACCTCTGGACTTATTGTCATATGAATAATAAATCAACAATTAATGCTGAAGAAGTCAATAAATTTGCTCAACATGCCAAGCATTGGTGGGATACTGAGGGGCCGTTAAAAACCTTGCATGATATTAACGAGACTCGTTTGCAGTTTATTGCCCAGCATGTGAATCTAACTGATGTAAGTGTATTAGATATTGGTTGCGGTGGTGGAATTCTATGTGAAGCGATGGCAAAGTCTGGAGCAAAAGTTACAGGAATTGATGCGGAGTGCGAGGCGATTCAAGCCGCGCAGGAACATGCAAAGAGTAATGATTTGGCCATTGACTATTTTTGTACCCCTGTTGAAACCTATAAAAATAAGCAGTATGACGTGATTACTTGTATGGAAATGTTAGAACATGTAGAGTACCCTGAAATTGTATTAGAGCATTGCATACGCTTACTCAAACCTAACGGTCTTTTATTTTTATCGACGATTAGCCGAACGGTGAAGGCTTATGCAAGTGCTATTGTTGCTGCTGAGTATGTCCTGAATTTATTACCGAGACAGACTCATGATTATAGTAAATTCATCAAACCAAGTGAGCTTATGGCAATGGCACGTTCTTTGGGCTTCAATTTACTCGATATGCAGGGAATGAATTACAATCCAATTTTAAGAACCTCATCGCTAAGTTCTGATGTGCAGGTTAATTATTTATTGGCTTTGCAGCGGTAGGTCATTTGTCCTGGCATCAGCGGTATTAAGTTGCTGATGAGGATTGTTGGGTCAAATGAGACCCAACCTACGTTTCTACAAAGGAGCGCTTGTTACGCTTTCTCTGTTGTCTTTCTTTTTATTGTAACGCTCTTGATAGCGTTGGTAGGCATATTTAGCTTGCTCAGCTGTAACAACATCTACTTCATTTCCATAGATATCAACACGAGCAGCATTCTCTTTTTGACAGCTTAAATAAGCAGGAGATGCACTGTAGTAACTTAATGCTTCTCGAAGTGATTTTTTACTGAATGCAGGAGAATCCAAGCGTTCGTAAAAATCAATAATGTCATCAAATATACCGATTTTTAATGGCTTAATCTGGTTTGCTTTCTTAAAGAAGGCACTTGGAAAATGTTCTATGAGCCAATCTATAATTTGCAGTTTATCTTTTTTTATAGCAGTTAATTGTTGTTTATCCATCATATTGCTCTAAAGCGTTATCATTTGCCGAATAAGCTACCATATCCTGGGACTTAATCAAGCCTTTGGGTAAAATAGACACGATATCTCTTGTTTAAATTGCAATCAAAACAGCCAATATTGCTTAAGCCTTTGTAAGAAATGTCTCAATTTAGGTGATGATAATGGCGGGTTAATCATGTCTTTTATTCTCAGGCAAGTGGTAACTTATTGTTTTTAATTGATTTTTATTAAATTTTAATACTTTTTTAAAAAAAATTATTATTTTTTGGTAATTTCCTGTCTTGAACTTTTTTTATTCTGTTGCTAAATTCTATACATGACTTGTACGGATTATTAGTCATACAAAAGGACTTGAAATCAAATGGATTTGATTCTGTCAGGGATGACCATATAAGAGCTGGACGTTCTTATACGGATGACTGCGAAAAGCCAGGTTAGCCTGGCTTTTTTATTTCTTACTTATGCTACCAAATAACCAGAATGTGACAAGAACTTTTTATCAGGGAAGTAAGCAAAAATAACAGAACCATTTTTAATGGTATTAATTACAGGTTTTGCCAATGTCTGGGCAATCGCCGGACATCCCCATGACAGGCCTGCACGCCCCGATTTTTTAATAAAATCAGGTTCAACATACCATGCGCCATGAATCACAACACGCCTACTGTAAGCATTATCATTAAATCCTTTATCTAATCCTTGAAGATTTAATGAGTACCCTTTATGGCCCATATAGGTTCCTTTAGTGATATAAGTTCCTAAGCTAGATTCTTTGCTTGAGTTTACATTTGAAAAATGGCTTGCTCGATTATTACCCGAATTTTTGCCATGAGCAACATAAGTATTATATAAAAGTCGCTCTCTGTTGACGTCAAATACCCACATGCGTTGTTTGTTTGAGGGCAATGAATAATCAATTACCGTAAGTACAGGCTTTTTAACAGCCCCTTTTCTGCTGGCATTTTTATATGCGGTTAAAGCAAGTTTCAACACGTTTTTATCGAGTCGTGGGGCTTTGCTTCCAAGGTGTTGAACCAGGGTATTTATATCGGATCCAGTCGCAAATGAGGGAGGACTGGTAGTCATGTTGCTAGTTAGCAGGACGGTTGAGATTATAGTTAATAGGGTATTCATACAGCTCCTTTTCTTCTTGTAAAATCACCGTTATTGGTCATTAAAAAACGGTTATTATATAAACAATTGAGGTAATTGTAAAATCATAAGATTTTTACTTGTCCATAAGGGTGATTTATTATTCAATTCAGGAGCTTAACAAAGCGAATGAAAAAATAAGACTCAACTACCGAACTTTTTGCATAAATATAAAGCTATTTATTAAGCAATTTATAGGCCATTTAGTACAAAATAATATAATTATGTATATAATTTACGCTTAATTTGCATTAGGTTTGGCACACTTGTTGCTTTGTTGACACGTGTTTTTGGCATATAATATAGATATACTAAGGTTATCATTCCATTTTACACCAGTCTCAACTATGATGCCCCGTTGTTATTTCTTTTTGTTCGGAGAGTACTATGCTTGAAAAGCAAGCGATGCAATTACCAGAAGGCTTAAGAGCTGCCATTAATCATGCTTATCGCGTTGATGAGTTGTCGTTAATTACGGAACTTTGTGAGAAGGCTGATTTAGATCAAAAACAACTAGATGTGATCAAATCTGGCGCAACCAAACTAGTTGAGTCGGTACGCTCCGAGCGAAAAAAGAACACAGGGATTGATTCATTTTTAACAGAATATGCTTTATCTAGTGACGAGGGGATTGCCTTAATGTGCTTGGCGGAAGCTTTATTGCGGGTTCCTGATAGCGCCACTATTGATAATTTAATTAAAGATAAATTGGCTGGTGGTGATTGGAAATCACATATTGGACAAAGCGATTCATTTTTTGTGAATGCGACAACCTGGGCGTTGATGTTAACCGGTAAAGTGTTAACCCCTGAAAAAGCAGAATCTACTTTAGTAAAATCTTTGATGAAAGTTGTTAATCGCAGCAGTGAAGCGGTGGTTCGAACAGCAGTTGATAAAGCCATGCGCATCATGAGCAAACAATTTGTTATGGGACGTACTATTAAAGAAGCGCTAAGCCGAGCGAAAAAGAAAGAGGCTCAAGGCTACCGCTATTCTTATGACATGTTGGGTGAAGCCGCATTAACTATGGCGGATGCTGCGCGTTACTTTGATGCTTATAAAGAGGCAATTGAAGCAATCGGTATGGATGCTGATAAAGATTCAGATGTGTATAAACGTGCGGGGATTTCGATAAAATTGTCAGCTTTACATCCTCGTTATAATGAAAGCCAGTATGCACGAGTTATGCTTGAGCTGCCTCCTAAGCTTTTAATTCTGGCTCGTTTAGCCAAAGAATATGGCATTGGTTTAACGATTGATGCGGAAGAATCAGAGCGTTTAGATTTATCTTTGGATGTGATTGAGCGTGTTTTTATTGATGACAGCCTTGCTGGTTGGAATGGTTTTGGTCTTGCAGTGCAGTCTTACCAGAAAAGAGCATTCTATGTATTAGATTGGGTTGCTGCTTTAGCACGAAGCAAGAAACGCCGTATGATGGTGCGTTTAATTAAAGGTGCTTACTGGGATAGTGAAATCAAAAAAACACAAATGCAAGGATTAGCTGAATATCCTGTATTTACGCGTAAGGTCTTTACTGACGTATCATTTCAAGCCTGTGCTAAAAAAATATTAACGATGACCGATGCCATTTATCCACAATTTGCAACACATAATGCGTATTCAGTAGCAATGATTCTTAATATTACGGGTGATTATCGCGATTTTGAATTCCAATGCCTGCATGGCATGGGAAATGAATTATACCAGCAGGTTGTTCCTGCAAGTTGTCACGGAATTGCCTGTCGTATTTATGCTCCGGTAGGGAGCCATGAAGATTTGCTTCCTTACTTAGTACGTCGCTTATTAGAAAACGGTGCCAACTCATCCTTTGTAAATCGCATCGTTGATGATAATGCACCAATTAGTTCTCTGGTAGAAGATCCCGTGCATAAAGCCAGATCTTTATTTGCTAAGATGAATAAGAATATTCCATTACCAAAAGACATATTTGCATCAAGAAAAAACTCTACAGGTTTTGATTTTAGCAACCGTCAAGAATGTGTTTTATTGCAACAGGAATTCGCTAAAATCAATTTAGGGCAATGGAATGCGGGTCCGATAATCGCGGGAAATAGTGTGTCAAAAGCAGATGCGCAGAAAGTTTACTCTCCCCAGCAAGCTGAGTGCGTGGTAGGTACTGTACATAATGCTTCATTGGATGATGTTGAAAAAGCATTAATCGCAGCAACACAAACATTCCCGCTGTGGTCTAGTATTTCTGTTGAAGAGCGTGCTGCATGTTTGAATCGTTTTTCTGACTTATTAGAAGAAAATAGTACAGAGTTTTTAGCATTAGCATGTCTTGAAGCAGGAAAAACACTCAGTGATGGCATTGCTGAGGTGCGTGAGGCTGTTGATTTTTGCCGTTATTATGCCATGTTGGCACAAAAAATTATGGCAAATCCAGAGCGTTTAGCTGGTTATACAGGTGAATTAAATGAATTGAGCTTACACCCACGCGGTACGGTACTGTGTATTAGCCCGTGGAATTTTCCCTTAGCGATTTTCACTGGACAAGTTGTAGCCGCCTTGGTTACGGGAAATTGTGTTATTGCGAAACCTGCAGAGCAAACACCTTTAATTGCTGCCTTTGCGGTGAAGCTAATGCATCAAGCCGGAATTCCTGTGGGTGCCGTGCAATTGCTTCCAGGTGACGGTGAAAGTATTGGTGCCGCTTTAGTTGCTGATCATCGTATTAAAGCCGTTCTATTTACGGGGTCGACGGATACAGCAAATCTTATTAATCGTTCTTTAGCAACTCGCGGCGGCGAGATTATTCCATTAATTGCAGAAACTGGTGGTCAAAATGCCATGCTCGTTGATTCTTCTGCATTATTAGAGCAGGTAGTTGTTGATGCGGTAAATTCGGCATTTGGTAGCGCAGGACAACGCTGCTCTGCATTACGTGTCTTATTGGTTCAAGAAGAAGTCTATCCACGAGCGGTGGCTCTTTTAAAGGGAGCAATGGCAGAGTTAGTTGTTGGTGAACCGCAATGGTTAGTTACTGATGTAGGCCCAGTTATTGATAGACCTGCCTTATCTATATTAAAAAGTCACGTGGACAATATGAAAAAACGTCACGAAGTGCTTTATCAGTGTTCTTTAGATGAATCACTCGAAACAGGATATTTCATGCCACCTACAGCCATTGCTATTGATCAGATTGGTGCTTTGGAAAAAGAAGTCTTTGGGCCTGTATTGCACGTAGTTAAATTTAAGCGCAAAGATTTAGATAAAGTGATTGAACAAATTAATGCCACAGGGTATGGCCTTACTTTAGGTATTCATAGCCGCATTAATGAAACGGTTGAATACATTAGAGAACGTGTTCATGCAGGTAATTGCTATGTCAATCGTAATATGACTGGTGCAGTTGTTGGTTTGCAACCTTTTGGTGGTGAGGGACTATCAGGAACGGGACCTAAAGCAGGCGGCCCTAATTATTTAGCTAGACTTTGTCATGAACGTACTTATACAGTAGATACAACTGCTGCAGGTGGTAATGCAAGTTTGATGTCGTTGCCTGACTAATACTTACTTCTAATTGGGCGATAGGCTGAGCTGTAAAGCCAAGGAATTTTAATCTATTTCCGATCCGTTCGGACTGAGGCGGCGCTTTAGCGCCGCCTCAAAGCCTCTCTAGTTTTGGTAGATCTTTATCCGAAAAACGACTTTAGCGGGTATCAAAAGGTTTTTTCCTTAATTTGGCTTTGCAGCCTAAAAGCACTTACTTAAGATAATTTTTAATTCACGACAAATCCTAGAAATTGTTTTCTTGCCTGGCAGAGTGATAAATTAACTGCTAATCAATTGATTATATTTATTATTTTCCTTAAGCAAACGCAATAGCCATTTGCTTTTTACATTGATCGTCTTGGGCTTTTGTGTTTTTTATTTTTTTATCATGTATCTTTTAATTCTTTCCACCATAACATATATTAAATCATAAATTATGACAGTAGTAGATTAAGGATGAGGCTACTTAAATGAAGCAAATAGCAATTAAGACATTTATTTGTGACTTACTACAATTGGCAGGGATTACTCCTAACGGTAGTGAAGCTTGGGACATACAAATTCATAATGAGGATTTTTATACGCGCGTTTTTAATGAAGGATCACTCGGCTTGGGTGAATCTTACATGGAAGGATGGTGGGATTGTCCGTCTTTAGACCAATTTTTTGATCGTATTATAACCGCGGATATTGAAAGTAAAGTGCAGTTTAATAAATGGTTATGGCCCAAATTACTGTTATTAAAATTATTAAATTTTCAAACTAAAAAGCGTGCTTTGGTTGTTGGTGTCAAACATTATGATTTAGGTAATGACTTATTTCAAGAGATGTTAGATCAACGCATGAATTACACTTGTGGTTATTGGGCGAATGCTAATGATTTGGAGGCAGCTCAACTGAATAAGTTGGAATTAAGCTGTCAAAAATTAATGCTTAAACCGGGCATGCGTGTATTGGATATTGGCTGTGGTTTTGGTTCTTTGGCAAAATATGCAGTAGAAAATTATGGAGTGAGTGTAGTCGGTATTACAATATCTAAAGAGCAGTACCAATATGCACAAACAAACTGTGCCGGTTTGCCTGTGGAAATCCGCTTTCAGGATTATCGTGATGTGCAGGAGAAATTTGATCGCATTGTTTCCTTGGGGATGTTTGAGCATGTGGGGCATTTAAATTATCGCACCTATATGCAAAAAGTAAGTGACTGTTTGCATGAGGATGGTTTATTTTTATTGCATACCATCGGCAATAAGGAAACGTATATTACCTGTGATGCCTGGATTAACAAATATATTTTTCCTAATGGCTTAGCACCATCTATGCGACAAATTAGCCGAGCTTCTGAAGGTTTATTTATCATGGAAAATTGGGCTAATTTTGGTGCGTATTATGACAATACCTTAATGGCCTGGGAGGCTAATTTTGAACGCAATTGGGTGCATTTAAAAACGCAATATGATGAGATGTTTTATCGCATGTGGCGTTATTATTTATTAGCTTGCGCCGGTTCTTTTCGCTCACGCAACATGCAGTTATGGCAAATTGTTTTTTCTAAGCATGGTATTCGCGGAGGGTATCAAGTTCCATTATTTGATGGAAGAATAAAAAATTGATTGCAATGGGCATGGCGGCAAATTAAGTCCTGTGTCCACGGAAGCTCGCTGGATCCCGCGGACACGCCGCGGGAAGTAGGCAGCGGATTGATGTTTATGCTTAGTAATGGTTAATGTTTTTTAGCAAAGAACCAAGGAATCAATACGAATAGAACCAAACCACCGACTAAGAAGGATTCAAAAATAAATACATTGCCTATAGGAATTTGTGATGGGGGGGCAAACCCAACCAGCATCGCGCTGATACAGCATATCGTACCTAGGCCAGCGATGAACCACATCATTTTATTTCCACCAGGAATAATGTATCCACGGGGTTGATCCGGCTTACTGTATCTGAGTTTAATCGCAGCAGCAAACATGATGATATAAACTAATAAGGCCATTTGCGCACTTAAATCGCTTAACATCCAGTAAGCCGCATTGATTGAATGCAGTAATATAAAAACAGTACTTAAAATAGTAACAATAATTGCTTGGGTGAACAGAATAGTAGTTGGGGCGCCGTATTTATTGGTACGTGCAAATCGCGCCGGTAGCGAGCCATCACGAGCCGAAACCAGTAATCCCTTGGTCGGCCCAATAATCCATGCAGAAACACCGCTTAAACCACCTAAAATGATGAGGACAGCAATTACCGAGGTCATCCAGGGCATATGGTAGGATGTAAAGAAAACGGAATAGGCATCAATAAGGCCAGAGACGACACTTAAGCTATTATTGGGCACCACAACCACAATGGATAAAGAACCTAAAGACAGTGTAGATATAATAAGGATGGTGGAGTAGAGCAGTGCTCTTGGGTAATCCCGTTGTGGATTTTTTACTTCTTCGGCATGAACAGCGGACATTTCCATCCCAATTAAACCAAATAAAACGGCTGCAAATAGAGATAGATTTCCTAAGGATTCGAAATTAGGAAACCAGGAAGAGGGGTAATCAACTGCCATCGGTTTGCCTTGAATCGCCCACATAAGAGCCAAGCCAATAATCACTAGCATTGGCAGCACAGTGCCGATGGTTGCACCGACAATACTGACAATACTGGAGACTTTCATGCCAAAGCAATTTAAAAAGGTAAACAACCAAAACAGACCGATTACGGTTCCTAATAAATAAAATTTATTATTGGCTAAATCGGGAGCGACTAAATAAGACAAGGTCGCGGCAATAAAGGCGAGAATTGTTGGATACCAAACTACGTTATAGATCCACTGTAGCCAAATGGTAATAAATCCTGCTCGTTTACCAAAAGCCTCTCTAACCCAAACATAAATTCCACCTGTATTGGGATAAGCCGTTGCTAATTCTGCTGCGACAAGGGCAACAGGAATAAAAAAGGCAAAGGCAGCGATAACATAGTAGGATACCAATGATAAGCCAAGTTTCGCACTGATGGGGAGGGTCCGAAGGCTATCAACGGCGATTACGTTAATCATTACTAAGGAAAAAACGCTTAAAACTTTTTTTGACTGACTCATGATTAATATTAATCCTTAATAGGGCGGCAATAAATTAAATCGGAGGTTGCTATGGGTACAGAGCTATTTAATTACGGATTAATAAAAGCAAAAAGTGTCCATGCACCTACCTGAATTCATAGTCAATGAGCGGTCGCAAAGTATAACATTGTGGCTTGAAAAAAAACAATAAGTTAAAGCTGATTTTTCAATAAGGATTCATAGTTTTTTAATATAGGTTGGGTCGTTTACCATTGACGTCAATGGTAAACGACCCAACATTCGTTACTTTAGGCACCTAAATTTCTTAGTACATACTGCAAAATACCGCCATTTTTGTAGTATTCCAACTCATCAGCAGTATCAATACGGCAAAGCGCTTTAATATGTTCTACTTTACCATCAGCACGTTCTATAGTTACAGGAACCATTGATCCTGGAGTTAATGAATCAGAAATATCAATACTGATACGCTCATCACCAGTTAAGTCTAATGTCTTGCGCGTCATGCCATCGGTGAATTGCAGTGGCAAAACCCCCATACCAATTAAGTTAGAGCGATGGATACGTTCAAAGCTTTCAGTAATTACTGCTTTGACGCCAAGTAAATTGGTTCCCTTGGCTGCCCAATCTCTAGACGAACCAGTACCATACTCTTTACCTGCGATAACAACTAACTCATGATGATGTTGCTGATAGAGCATTGACGCATCATAAATTGGCATTACTTCGCCAGTAGGGATGTAACGTGTAATCCCGCCTTCTTGTCCTGGTGTCATTTCGTTACGAATACGGATGTTGGCGAAAGTTCCACGCATCATTACTTCATGGTTACCACGACGCGAACCATAGGAGTTAAATTCTTTCTCACTAACGCCCTTGGATTTTAAATACAAACCTGCAGGAGAATTTGCCTTAATTGAACCGGCCGGAGAAATATGATCTGTAGTAATTGAGTCACCAAACAAAGCTAATATATATGCTTGCTTGATAGGCTTAATTGATTCGGGCTTTTCTTTTAAATTATCGAAGAATGGTGGATGTTGAATGTAGGTTGAATCTTCATTCCATTCATAAGTTTTACCGGTACTGGTTTTAATTGCTTGCCAGTGCTCATCACCTTGGAATACTTCAGAATATTCTTTACGGAACATGCTGCCAGTAACTTTAGCCACTTCTGACGCAATTTCAGCATTCGTAGGCCAAATGTCTTTGAGGTACACGTCATTACCTTTACTGTCTTTGCCTAGAGGATCTTTGCTCAAGTCAGTGCAGGTTGTTCCACATAGTGCGTAGGCAACAACTAATGGAGGGGAGGCTAACCAGTTTGCTCTAACTTGAGGGTGGACGCGGCCTTCAAAGTTTCTATTTCCAGATAAAACAGCCGAAACAACCAAATCATTATCAGTGATGCTGTGCGCAATTGCATCAGGTAGCGGGCCTGAGTTACCAATACAAGTAGTGCAACCATAACCAACCAGGTTAAAACCTAATTGATCCAGGTATGATTGTAAGCCTGCTTTTATCAAATAATCAGTAACTACTTTGGAACCAGGAGCTAATGAAGATTTAACCCATGGCTTGCGTTGTAATCCTTTTTCAATTGCTTTTTTAGCAACTAAGCCCGCTGCCATTAAGACACTTGGGTTTGAGGTATTGGTGCAACTCGTGATTGCTGCGATTACCACATTACCGTGCTTCATTGCAAAATCATGATTTTTTACGGGAAACGAAGCATCTTTCTCTTGTTCTTTGCCTGTTTCAGCTAAAAATTTAGAAAATTCAACCGGTAATGTTTTCAGGCTTACTTTATCTTGTGGGCGTTTTGGACCTGCTAGTGAAGGCTCAATTGAATCGAGATCCAGTTCTAATGTATCTGTAAACACGGGGTCTTCGCTGTCTTTGTCATACCACATGCCTTGGGCTTTCGCATAGGCTTCAACCAGTGCAATTGTGTGTTTGTCACGGCCAGTTAATTCAAGATAACGAATCGTTTCTTTATCTACAGGGAAAAATCCGCAGGTAGCGCCATATTCTGGAGCCATGTTTGAAATAGTGGCGCGATCAGCAAGTGGTAAATCATTTAGGCCTGGACCATAGAATTCAACGAATTTACCAACCACGCCTTTCTTTCGTAGCATTTGCGTTACGGTGAGCACTAAGTCGGTAGCCGTGATGCCTTCTTTCATTTTGCCGTGTAATTTGAAGCCGATAACTTCAGGGATTAACATGGATACAGGTTGCCCCAGCATCGCAGCTTCAGCTTCAATACCGCCTACCCCCCAACCTAATACCCCTAAACCATTAATCATGGTCGTGTGCGAGTCAGTACCAACTAAAGTATCTGGATAAGCATATAATTGCCCCTCGTCACTACTGCTCCATACGGTTTTTCCTAAATACTCCAAATTTACCTGGTGGCAAATACCGGTTCCTGGAGGAACAACCTGGAAGTTATTAAATGCTTTTTGCCCCCAACGTAAAAACTCATAACGCTCATTATTGCGTTCCATTTCAATTTCGGTATTAACTTCTAATGAGTCTTTAGTACCAAATTTGTCAACCATCACTGAATGGTCAATTACTAAATCAACTGGTGATAAAGGTGAAATTTTATCAGGATTACCACCCATCTTAACAATGGCTGTACGCATAGCAGCTAAATCAACAACTGCTGGAACACCGGTGAAATCTTGCATCAGAACGCGAGCGGGTCTAAACGCGATTTCATGTTGAGAGGTTTTTGTGTGCAGCCAGTCAGCGATTGCATTAATGTCTTTTGTAGTTACGGTATTGTCGTCTTCGAAACGTAATAAATTTTCAAGAAGTACTTTAAGAGAGTAGGGAAGACGGCTTATCCCTTTTAAATTTTTATGCTCAGCTTCTTTTAAGCTATAGTAATTATAGGTTTTTCCATCTACATCCAATTGACACTTGGTTGATAAACTGTCATGACCCACTTTCATAAAAAACTCCTGGAATTAAAAGCTGAATAATAGCTCAAAATTTAGAATTTTTCATGGAATCTTAACGATTATAAAGAAAAAATATAGGTTGATGCTAAACGGCGTTTATGCCAAAACAGAAATTGGTTAGAATGTATTTTTCAGTGGCATTCTCTGATTTTGACTCTGTACCTTCAATAGGGCTAAGTTCATCTATCGCATTAATATTAGAGTCCGTTGCTATTTTGCTAGATTGAGCCAAAATTAGTTGGTTTTTGAGTACTGAAGCGGAGCATACATCAATTAGGTGCGCAGCGGAACACAGAACATCGACTCATCTTGGCCAAGATAGTAGAAATGCCAACAGACCCTAGTTCACTTGGGAAATAAATTTCTCGTTATTATGGAGGTAAATTGCTCGTTGTGGTATGATATTTTTTCATTTAACTTTAATTAAAGCATTCTGCACTTTGGGGCTTGATATCTATGAAATATACATACACTCGATTGATGAATGGATTTAGATTTGAAAGTCAGCCAAATAAAGCCGATCCGTCTGAGCGTGTTGCATTTTTTGATTATCAAGTATTAAATTTTCTTTTTGGATTAAAAAGAGATTTTTTATTATTAAAAGAACCTATTTCAACTTTAAATCTTAAGTATTTAATGGAAATAGAAGATAAAGATTATAGAGAAAATCGGTTTAAAGCCTTACTAAAACACAATTCTTTAAATGAAGTTATAAAAACTCGGTCAAAAGAGATTGATGAAATGGAACGTAATCCATTGCTTTTGGCAAAATTTGGCTCACCACCAATAACGCCCCAAATTATTGGTGAGCGTCTAGATATTGAACAATGTTATAAAGCCTTATCTAAAAAACTTAATCAATATTTAGAGGAAAGCGAGGCATTGGTCTACGTTAAGTGCAGTTTTTTCTCTAAAGAACGGCAGCATAAAAAAATGCATCGCTTAGAACAAGAAAAAGTGCGAAAAATGTTTGATATCTTTTTCAAAGCACATTATGGGGTGTTACCTGATGTGATATTGGAAGAAGATCCGCCAGCATATAATTATCTCAAAGAATTATCCGCAAGCTACAGCGGTTTTCCTATTTGTAATCTAGATTTAGATAATGGCGATATAAGTAAAAATACTGTATTTATGGTTCTCTCTGTCGCTACTTTATTTACTTCCACCGCTCTTTACTATTTGTTAAGCCAGACATTAGATAGTGTGGAACGATTTTATTATGATGAGAATTGGCTCAAAGCAAGTATTACCTTAGCCAGCCTTCTCGCGGGAGCATCTCTAGGCGCTTATCTTGGCTTTTTTATTATCACTCCTTTATTGGCACTTGGGGCAATAACACCTATTGGCCTTGCTATAGGGGCTGCCGTGCTTAGCGCTCTGGTTTTGGCAACCATAACAACTTGGCTTTCTAATGTCATCCAGAATTACTTTTTTGAATCATCACACCTCAATGCTCTGGATCCTGCTGATTATAAACGCTATGAGCTAGATCAAAAACAGATCCTGACGCTTAAAGACAATGGTTTTAATATAGATATTGTTCAGTGTGCTCTTGTTGCGTTAAGAAAGGAATTAATTGACCTCGAAGCAGAAAGCATTCCAACATTGATGTCGCGATTAATATCTTCTACTCCCAAGATAAAACGAATTAATGAGATTTTAAAATCAATTAGGGCATTAAGAGATGGATCCTATACTGAAGATACTCTTCAAGTCGATAATATGTCCTTTAATCTAAAAGAGTCTGGATTAAACTTGAAGGTGGAGCACGTTTCAAGAGAGCCTCAATTTAACTTTTGATGGTAAACCAGAGGCTGTTATCATTTTATAATTTTTTAAACGGCTTTATTTGTTCTTCGACTGTTTAGTGGAGCAGGTAAGAGCCGTCATAATGAAAAAAAGAATAACCCCGCCCATTTGACTTCAATAGACCTCTTTACAAAAATTTACACTCACGTAATATTGATTAACGTCAGCTTAATTTATTTTGCATTGGCTGATGCTTGGCATGGATTTTGCTTATGCTTTTTGCAAACGAAGGAGTGTTGGATGCTTGATACAAATAACGTGACGCTAAGCTCGTTACTTAACCTTAGTAGTCAGGATAGTACTGGAACCGAACAGTTATCAGCTTTAAAAGAGGAACCAAAACAAGATGATGATGGTTTGATAGATCCCAATACTTTTGTTTTATTATTTGCGCAAATCACAGAAAATATTCCTGTGTCTGAACAACAAGAGACTCAGGTGTTTGACGCAGCCAACTTAATTGACGCGGAGCCTGTAACGTCTGAAAAATCACAAAATGAACAAATTACGGCAGTTTTAGAGGATAATGTTGCCGTTGCGTGGATTAATTCTGATTATTACCAATCGGAAATAAACGCTGATTCAACGGATGCGTCACCTGCGTGGCGTGATGTTTCTGAGGATGCCTCTGCGAAACAGATTGAATTAAATAGTGGCAATGAACAAAATGGCGTTTTAAATGATCCCCTCAATTGGGAGTGGTTAGAAACACAGTCGATTCCCGCTCTTAGCGAGAATGTGAAAATCACAGATTCCACTTCACAAAAAAGTTATGATGAACAAATACTAAAAACAAATGCGTCAATTAATTTAACTGAGAATAATCGCTTGATTCGAGCCAATCAAGAAACGCGTTACGCAGAACAGTTTGCTCCAGCTCAAGCAAATAATGAAGTTGGGTTTCTTGAAATTCAAAGCAGTATTGATGCATTTAGCTTCGTTAACGAACAGGGAATATTAGAAGACAACGAGCAAAATAACATTCTTTTCCAACCCGCTTTAGCTGAGATAAAAAATAATGATTTAGCGCGGGATGATTATTTAATTGCTGAAGAAGAGGTACTGGATATTGAAACCACTGTTCCAGGCAAATCTAAATCAAGCTTACTTTCTGAAATGCAAACGCGCACGTCAATAATTGACCGCGTTAAAACGGTGCAACAACCCACATTGGACAGTACGATATTCAATCAAGTCTCAAATAATATTTCGCATCTTGTATCTGAACGTCATGAAAATGACGAGTTCCAGTTAAGTACGCCGCAATCATTCACCATTCCCACAGATGTCGATCATCCTGAATGGTCAAAACACTTTTCTGATCAGGTTATGTGGCTTGGACAACAAGGAATCAAAAGTGCGGTGATTAAATTGCATCCCGAAGATTTAGGACCACTGGAGATTAGCATTAAGGTAGTTAATGATTCAGCGTCGATAAACATAGCCAGTCACAGCCAGCAGGTAAGAGACCTGATTGATCAATCTTTACCTAGACTACAAGAAATGATGGCAGAGCACGGATTGAATTTATCTGAAGTAAATATTGACTCTGATACAAAAGAGCGTCAATTTGAGCGGCATGAGAATAGCCCATCTGCTGATTTGATTTCTCACCTTGAAGAAGACGCTATTTTAACGCCAATAAAAAATAAAGCAGTTCCTCAAGGAATAATTGATTATTTTGCTTAATGGCTTATCAAGAGAACATCGTCAGACGGACATAGGCATCAAGCTAAGGCTTTATTTTGTTAAAACCTCGATCCGTTCGGGTTGAGGAAACGTTTTAGCGCTGTCTCGAAGTCTACGAGATGGCATAAATGCTTCCTTTGCCCGAATGGTTTTGGATGCGAGCAAAGGACTTTCGTTCCATAGATTGACGTCCATACCCGATGGGAGAGGGGATGTTTAAAACACGAAGCATTAGCGGCGGCATGTTCTATTGCAGCGAATAACACGACCACTCCAACGGTCAACTAGACAATTTTTTCGGCAACCATGGCCAATGTATCTCCAGCCTGTCCAATAGAGTTTCCTGGGATGGCGAGGATAATAACGCGGTCCGTAATAAACATAACCAGGAGCTGAATGATAACCTATGTAATAAGCAAGCTGCATTCCAGCGGGTGACGACGACGAAGGGGTATCTGCTTTAGCAACGGTGGTGTATAGGGCTCCCATAAGCACGAGGAAGGAGATAAGCAGTATAGGCATGATTCTATAGCTTTTTACGTTTACTTGTTCCATGATAGAGTCCATTTTTTTGTTATTACATTGGGAATTATAGACCATAAATAATTCACCAGAACTATTCTAGGTAGTCTATGAATGAGAAAGTAATTTTAATTACCGGGTGTTCCAGTGGGATAGGGTTTGATGCTGCTTTAGCTTTAAAACAACGAGGACATAAGGTTATTGCTTCATGTAGAAAAAAAGAAGATGAGCAGAAGCTTATGGCTTTAGGAGTCGAGGCTGTCCTGTTGGACGTAAGTAGCTCCTCGTCAATTCATCTTGCTTTTGCAGAAGTATTAAGTAAAACGGAAGGTCGATTGGATGTCTTAATTAATAATGCAGG
>NZ_JH413850.1:53068-61583 GCF_000162755.2 Legionella drancourtii LLAP12 | reverse complement strand
TAATGCAGGTTATGGCCAAGCCGGTGCCTTAGAGGATATTACTCGTGACGTTATACGTCGGCAATTTGAAACCAATGTTTTTGGTTTATTGGAATTGAGTAACCTTGCTATTCCCGTTATGCGTCAACAAGGACAAGGTCGCATTATTAATTTTAGTTCGATTCTTGGTGTGATAAGTCTGCCATTTCGTGGTGCGTACAATGCATCAAAATATGCTGTGGAAGGCTTAAGTGACACGTTAAGACTGGAGCTGAAATCCTCGGGTATCGACGTTATTACTATTGAGCCTGGGCCTATCGAAAGTCGTTTTAGAGATAATTGTATTGATGGTTCATTAAGCGCCATTGACATGGAAAATAGTCATTTCAGCAAACATTATAGCGCAATGCTTTTAACGTATAAACAGAGTGCTTCGAATGCCATGTTTACTAAAAAGCCTGCAGCAGTCATTAAGAAGTTAATTCATGCCATTGAAGCTAAAAATCCACGTGCGAAATACCCTGTAACTGTTCCCGCGCATGCCTTTATTTTCTTAAAACGTATTTTGAGTACTAAAACTTTGGATAAGCTATTATTGTTTGCATCTAAAAAGGAATTATCTTTACATGAGAAGGATTAGAGGCTTTTAATAACGAGTTGCCGACAGCCGCTAAATTTTTTATTTAAAAAAGAAGAAAAGTATCAAATTCTTTGCTAATATCATATTGGGTTAAAAAATCATTAACTATCAAGGAAGTAATATTATGAAAAAATCAACACTAGCTGTTGCTGCTCTATTAACTGTATTAGCAGCTCCTGTAGTTTCTGTTGCTTATGCTGATGACGCTGCTGCTCCAGCAGCTGCTAGCTGCAAAGGCTGCAAAGGTTGCAAAGGATGTGCTGGCTGCAAAGGTTGCAAAGGCTGTAAAGGTTGCAAAGGTAATGCTGGTTGCAAAGGTTGCAGCGGTTGTTCAGGCGAATAATCGTTATGTCATCCAATTAAGAGGTAGTTTTACTACCTCTTTTTCTATTTATTCTATGTAGTAGAAATTATGCTTACTCATTCAGAATTTAACTTACCAACTCTTAGCAAGTGGCACCAAAAGCGTTACTTGGGGTATGCCTCACAGGTTTTAGAATCACAACAATTAATGACTACTGCAGAGGGTAAAAACATACTTCATTACACGTTAAATAAAAAACAGCGTCATGAACGTATGAGCCATTACCCCAAAGGTGATCGTATTGATCACAGTACTGGAGCGCAATATTTTTATCATTGCCATCGAGAAAACTTTGAAAGTACAGAGCATGGTCATTTTCACTGTTTCTTACGCTACAAACATATTCCCAAATCGATTAAGCCGACACCTCTAGCGGATTGGGATAGATATATTGACAATCCCATGACTCATTTAGTGGCTATTGCGATGAACCAACTTGGGCAACCAATCCGTTTATTCACCGTCAACCGCTGGGTAACCTCTGAGGTTTGGTATGGCGCAGAACATGTCTTGAGTTTTCTTAAACGTTATAAAATGACATTGGATGATCCTTACTGGCAGGTGCTTGATAAATGGGTTGAGGGCATTCTGCAATTATTTGCTCCGCAGATTTCCTGGCTGCATCAGGAACGGGATAGAAAAATACAACTGCATCAGGAAAATAACTCAGTAGAGAATCCTTATTTGGATTATGATCTTGAAGAGCTTTCCCAAATTTCGATTGATTTGAAGCAGCAGATTGAGTGGATCATTGGTGCGTAAATTGTACCTCGTATAACAATAATCTGATGCTACCAAAATCCATTCAGACCTAGTCTGAATGGATTTATTTTCCCATGTCATCACCAATATCAATATATTTAATCTGTACTATAATTTACATGCAAACAATAACAAGCGGAGATTTTGCATGTCTTCCCATGCCAGACATACTCATAAAGAAGAGATTGAGGCCATAAATCAACATTATATGGAGATTATTAATGCAATGCCCAATATCGTTTACTGGGTGGATATGGAGAGTAATTTAAAGGGATGCAATAGCAATTTTCGTGATTTGCTCGGCTTGCAAACTTTGAACGATTTTAAAGGAAGCCCGTACCAACAAATGGCTGAATTTGCACATTGGAACAAGGAACGAATCGAAGAATTGAAATTGGATGATATGAAAGTGCTTTTTTCTGGTAATGCAACGCACAATATTGAAGAAAAACCAATTAAAAATGAAAATGGCCGCGTTTTCTACTTTCAAGCAAATCGCGTGCCTATCTATAATATGAATAAAGACATAATTGGTTTAGTCGTTATTTTAACGGATATCACCCTTAGCAAAGCACTGGCTGCTCATCATGAGCAATTAAGTGATGAAGACAAAGAAACTAATAAGCTCATTAAAAACGGTCATTTACCGACAGTACTCATGGTCGAAGATAATATCATTGCACAAAATGTTGAAAAAGCTATGTTGACGTCATTACATTGTCAGGTAGATATTGCAGATACGGCAGACATTGCTGTGAAATTATTCCATCCGGGAAAATATGATTTAGTCTTAATGGATATTGGGCTTGAGGATTCTTCTGGTTATATTGTCGCCAAACAATTAAGGCAAAAAGAAAAAGATACAAATTATCATGTGCCTATTATTGCATTAACAGGCTATGAGGCTGATGTAGTGAAATATGATTGCCAACATTATTTCATGGAAGGGGCTATTAGTAAGCCATTAACGAGCGAACAGGCGGAGCAACTTATCAAGCATTATATTTATCACATGGATGTCCCTGTGCGTGGTTTGAAAGCAGTGTAAGTAGGTCAGCTCTAAAGGGATTTGAGCTTGATGATAAAAGGATATTATCTATGCCGCATCAACACGTATCATCTAATGAACAGGAAGAGGATTGTCGTGCAATAGAAATTGCACATGTGAAAATAAGCGAGAGTAAACAATGGGTAGTTCATTGTTTAGAAGATCATCTTCGCGATGTGGCTCAATTGGCTGGTGACAAAGCACTATTGTTTAATGGTGATGATTGGGCTTCTCTGGCTGGTTTATGGCATGACTTAGGAAAGTATCGTCCTGCATTTCAGCATTATATTAAAGGGAAATCAGGTTATGATCCCGAGGCACATATTGAACAGGGACGTGTTGATCATTCTACCGCTGGTGCTCTTCATGCGATTAATGAATTAGATCCTATGGGGCGCGTATTGGCTTATCTTATTGCTGGCCATCATGCTGGATTGCCCGATTGGAGCGCAGCTGATGGTGGTGGAAATTCTACATTGGAATGTCGATTAGACAAGGGAAAAAAAGCGGGTTATCTTGATGAAATATTACAAAAATCGATTCCAAACGATATCTTGAAACGAAATAAGCCGACAACAAAACCACCTGGCGGTGCTGAAGGCTTACATTTATGGATGCGTATTCTATTTTCATGTTTAGTAGATGCTGATTTTCTAGACACAGAAAAATTTATGTCCCCTGAAAAGTCTTTTCAACGTGCAAAATGGCCACACTTAGATGAGTTAAAAAATTGTTTTGATAGCCATATGCAAAGTAAACTTTCTAAGTTACCTACTGGCGGTGCTGAAGGCTTACATTTATGGATGCGTATTCTATTTTCATGTTTAGTAGATGCTGATTTTCTAGACACAGAAAAATTTATGTCCCCTGAAAAGTCTTTTCAACGTGCAAAATGGCCACACTTAGATGAGTTAAAAAATTGTTTTGATAGCCATATGCAAAGTAAACTTTCTAAGTTACCTAATAGCCCCATTAACAAAATTCGCGCAGAAATATTGCAAAATTGTCGAGATGCGGCATTAACATCATCAAAAATTTATACATTAACAGTACCTACTGGTGGTGGGAAAACACTTTCAAGTATGGCATTCGCATTGGAGCATGCATTAAAACATAATAAGCGACGCATTATTGTTGCCATCCCCTACACCAGTATTATTGAGCAAACAGCAGATCAATACCGTAAAGTTTTTGGTAATGCTGTAATTGAACATCATTCAAACCTTGACCCTGAAAAAGAAACGGCAAAAAGTCGTCTTTCGTCAGAAAACTGGGATGCTCCTATTATTGTAACGACCAATGTTCAACTTCTTGAGTCACTTTTTGCAGCGCACACAAGCCGATGCCGGAAGTTACATAATTTGGTAAATTCGGTAATTATTATTGATGAAGCACAACTTCTACCCCCTCAATTTTTGCAACCAGTTCTGGACGTTCTACGTCTTTTAACGACACATTATGGTGTAACTCTAGTGTTATCAACAGCAACCCAACCTGCTTTAAGCACAATCAAAAACTCTTTTGGTCATACAGTACTTCGGGGGTTTACTGATGTACATGAAATAATAAAGGATGTTCCTGCGTTATATAGGCAACTCGTTAGAGTAAAAATTGAAAAACCTACTAATCTTAATGAGCGCGTTAGCTGGGAAAGTTTATCGCAACGTTTATGTGAGCATGAATCAGTTTTAGTTATTGTGAATACACGTAAAGACTGCCGTGCACTGTTTGATCTTATGCCCAAAGGAACAATTCATTTGTCGGGCCTGATGTGTGGAGAACACCGCTCCTCAGTGATTCGTGAAATTAAGCGTTGTTTGCAAGAAGGGCTGCCAGTAAGAGTGATTAGCACACAACTTGTAGAGGCAGGTGTCGACCTGGATTTTCCGGTGGTTTATCGGGCGCTTGCAGGCTTGGATTCTATTGCGCAAGCAGCAGGGCGCTGTAACCGTGAGGGTAAATTGAAACAAGGACGTGTAGTGATTTTTATCCCGCCAAATTCGGCACCCAAAGGGATGCTCTTGCAGGCAGAACAAGCTACGGTAAGTGTTTGGCACAAGTGGGAGGGTAACCCTCTGGATCATCGCTTATATACGCCGTATTTCGAGCAATATTTTAATATTGACAGAGATAAAAAAAAGATTGTCCCCTTGCTGACAAAAGATGCAACCGAGTGTTGTATTCAATTTAGAACGGCTGCTGAGCGTTTTCATATTATTGATGATGCAGGAATCCAGATTCTGATTCCTTATAATGATAATGTTGAAAAGCTCATCAATACTCTGCGAAAAGACGGGCCGGATAGATGGGTATTACGTAAATTACAACGTTACAGTGTGACTGTCTATGAAAATGAGCTTCAACAATTGCGCGATAAAGGGGCTGTAGAAGAAATATATCCAGGAATTTATGCGTTATCTTCTTCTAATATTTATGATCAGAAAACAGGCTTATTATCGGTTGTAGATATTATGTCTACCAGCAATGTTTTCTAGTAAAAAGGAGGTGTGCGGATGCCCAATAATTATTGTTTGGATGTCAGTGGTGAATTTGCCTGCTTTACTCGTCCTGAAATGAAGGTAGAGCGTGTCAGTTACGATGTAATAACACCATCTGCTGCACGTGCAATTTTTGAGGCTATTTTTTGGAAGCCAGCGATTCAGTGGCAAATAACGCGCATTGATGTATTAAATCCGATTCGCATATTTTCAGTACGACGTAATGAGGTAAGTGCTGTTATACCTTCTGGTTCGGTGAAACATGCGATGAATTCAGGGAAGGGCTCACTTGGCATGTATGTGGAAGATAAACGTCAGCAAAGGGCGGGCTTGTTATTACGCGATGTTCGCTACCGCATTTATGCGGATTTGCTTTTTGATCAAGCAAAAGATGTCGCGTCTCACTATGCTAAGTATGCCGCAATATTTGAACGACGCGCCGAAAAAGGCCAATGCTTCAACCAGCCTTATCTGGGATGCCGTGAATTTGCATGTAATTTTCGTCTGGTGACAAATCTCTCCCAAGAACCCACTCCAATTGAGGAAAATCATTCTCTTGGCTGGATGCTCTATGATATGGATTACAGTAATCGCCAGAATCCTAGCCCACGATTTTTTAATGCGCAGATTCATGCGGGGGTAATTTATGTGCCGGCGTGGAATAGTGCGGAGGTGAAAGGATGATCTTACAAGCGCTTAAAGATTATTACGATCGTAAAGTGGCTGATCCTGATGGCGGGATTGCCCCCGAAGGATTTGAATACAAAGAAATTCCATTTGTAATTGTTGTGGATGAGCAAGGAGACTTGGTTCAGATAGAAGATAGTCGCGAGCAGGATGGGAAACAACTCAGGGCAAAGGCATTTCTTGTTCCACAGGCTGAGAAGCGCGCGTCTGGGGTAAAAGCGAATCTGCTCTGGGATAATGCAGAATATATCTTTGGTCTTTCGCTGCACAGCAAACCTGAGCGTGTAGCGCAGATGCATAACGATTTTGTAAATCGCATAAAAATGCTTGGCGTTGAGCATGATATCGGTGTGAACGCGGTGCTTTTATTCTTGTCCTCAGGACTTTTACTGAGCGCTCTTGAGCAAAGCAAGTATGCAGCTGAAATAAAGGAGGCGAACCCTTTTATGGCCTTTCGACTTAATGGTGACAATATTTTGGTTTGTGAGCGAAAAGAGGTCGTTGCAAAGATAAAGTCTGTGCCAATTATTGGTAATCAAGGTGTTTGTTTAATATCAGGAGAAACAGAGGTGCTGGCTAATTTACAGCCGGCCATCAAAGGAGTTCGTGGTGCTAATACAATGGGTGGAAATTTGGTTTCTTTTAACCTTGATGCCTTCAATTCATTTGGTAAGACTCAGGGGGCTAATGCTCCAATAGGTGCAAAATCTGCATTTGCTTATACTACAGCACTAAATTACCTCCTTAGAAAAGATTCGTTACAAAAAATTCAGGTTGGTGATGCTTCAACCGTATTTTGGTCAGAAAAAAAATCTCATTTTGAAGATGATTTTTCTTCATTATTTGATGGATCCCATAAAGATGATCCGGATCATTTGACTAATAAGGTCAAAGCATTATTTAAGTCGGTAGAGATGGGCGTTTTTCCGGTGGAAGACAATAAAAATCATTTTTTTGTTTTGGGTCTTTCCCCTAATGCTGCGCGCATTTCTGTTCGTTTTTGGCAAGTAGCAACAATTGCAGAATTTTCACAGCGTATTGTGAGGCATTTTCAGGATCTTGAATTAGTGCATGCACCTCATCAGCATGATTATCTGCCTCTTTGGGAATTACTACGCGCTACAGCCTTGCTTGGCAAATCAGAAAATATAATGCCAAATCTTAGTGGTGAATGGATGTCTTCTATTTTGGCTGGATTACCTTATCCTGAGACGTTATTTCAGGCTGTATTACGTCGCATACATGCAGAGCGCACAGTGAGCTATCCCCGGGCAATGATTTTAAAAGGTTGTCTTAACCGTAAAGCACGATTTAAAAACCAAACTCAAGAGGAGGTTACTGTGGCATTAGATAAAGAAAATAAAAAACCAGGCTATCGTTTAGGGCGTTTGTTTGCCACACTTGAGAAAATACAGGAAGAGGCAAATCCTGGTATTAATGCCCCTATTCGTAATCGCTATTATTCATCAGCTTCCAGCACACCCGCGAGTGTTATACCTATTCTAATGCGCCTGAAAAATCATCATTTGGCAAAGCTTGAGAAAGGGCGAACTATTTTTTTTGAGCGCTTACTTGGCGAAATCCTCAGCGAAGTGAACACGTTCCCATCACAATTAAATTTACAGGATCAAGGGTTATTTGCCATTGGTTATTACCATCAACGCCAGGCTTTTTTTACTAAATCAGAATATTCAAATCAAGAGGAATGAACTATGGCTATCCAAAATCGTTACGATTTCGTATTGTTATTTGATGTAAAGGATGGAAACCCTAATGGCGATCCTGATGCAGGAAATTTACCTCGTATTGACGCGGAAACAGGGCGAGGCTTGGTAACGGATGTTTGCTTGAAAAGAAAAGTTAGAAATTACATTGCATTAACCAAAGATCAGTCTGAAATTACAAACAAACTTGAAGAAAAACAGGTGCGTTATGAGATTTATATTAAAGAAAAAGCAATTCTTAATAAACAGAATGAACGTGCTTACGTAGGCATAGGCGCAGAAGATTTGCTTAAGGCCGATGATAAGAAACGTAAAGGTGGTGCGAAGATTGATGAAGCGCGTCAATGGATGTGTGCAAATTTTTATGATGTGCGTACCTTTGGTGCGGTGATGTCAACTGGTGTTAATTGTGGTCAGGTGCGAGGCCCGGTTCAGATGACCTTTGCCCGTTCTGTAGAACCTATTATTGTTTCTGAACACTCGATTACACGTATGGCGGTTACTACCGAAAAAGAAGCAGAAAATCAAGGTGGTGATAATCGTACCATGGGGCATAAATTCACGGTGCCTTACGGCTTATACGTAGCCCATGGCTTTGTTTCTGCATCATTGTCTGAACAGACTGGTTTTAATGAAGAGGATATACAATTATTTTGGGAAGCACTACAAAATATGTTTGAGCATGATCGTTCTGCTGCGCGTGGTGATATGGCTACAAGAGGATTATATGTTTTTAAACATGAATCAAAATTGGGAAATGCTCAAGCTCATACGCTGTTTGATCGAATAAAAATCGCCCGACAAACCGAAGGC
>NZ_JH413850.1:43429-52930 GCF_000162755.2 Legionella drancourtii LLAP12 | reverse complement strand
TTATGCAAGGCAATGAAAAACTTGGCCAGTTTCCTGTGTTAACAATAGGAAATATTTTATGTTTTGGGCAGGTATCCATATCACCTGCACTGATGGGATTTTGTGGTGAACGAGGTATTGGCCTATCATTTTATTCAGTATACGGTAAGTTTCTTGCACGTGTTATAGGCCGAGAAACTGGGAACGTATTGTTGCGAAGGATACAATATAGGTATGCAGATGAACAGGAAAAATCTATTTCAATAGCACGTGTTATGATTGGTGCAAAAATAGCGAACAGTCGTTCAGTACTGTTACGCGAAATTCGTAATCATGGTGAAAATATTTTGTTGCATCAAGCGGCAGAAAAACTGTCTAATAGTTTACGACGTTTGCAATTAGCCTTTAGTGTGGAACAATTGATAGGAATAGAAGGGGAAGCGGCGGCAATCTATTTTGGTGTTTTCAGCATGTTACTGCGTAATACTGGATTTGAGTTTGTTTCTCGTGTGCGTCGTCCATCAACGGATCCTGTTAATGCTCTATTATCATTTGTTTATTCGTTACTAACCCAGGAATGTATGTCCGCCTTGTCGGGAGTTGGTCTTGATCCCTATGTTGGGTTTATACATAAGGATCGACCCGGTAGAGCAAGCCTGGCGCTAGATTTGCTCGAAGAGTTTCGTGCTGCGTGGGCTGATCGTTTTGTGCTAACATTAATTAACCGTAAACAAATACAGTTAAGAGATTTTGTGACCGAATCCAGCGGTGTGGTGCGCCTAAATGACGAAGCTCGGAAATTATTATTAGCGGCGTACCAAGAGCGCAAACAAATTGAAATCATACACCCTTATTTACAAGAGCAAATACCGCTTGGTTTATTACCGCACTGCCAATCTTTGTTACTCGCGCGTCATCTACGTGGTGATACTAAATTCTATCCACCTTATTTAATGAAATAATTATGCTTATACTTATTACATATGATGTAAACGTAACGACGCCAGGTGGTCAAAAGCGTCTGCGTAATATTGCAAAAATTTGTCTTGATTATGGTTTAAGAGTACAAAATTCAGTATTTGAGTGTGAGGTTGATCCGGAGCATTTTGTTACCTTAAAAAAGAAACTAATGGAACTAATTGATCCCCAAGTTGATAGTTTGCGATTTTATTTTCTTGGCAAGAAAGGAAAAAATAAAGTTGAGCATGTAGGCGCAAAAGTAATCCCGGATCCATTGTGGGATCCATTAATATTGTGATCCGCTAACCATTAGTACTCATGAAAACCCCAGGGGGTTAGCGAAATCTAATTAATTGATATTTAAGTATTATTTTTTTGAACTATTTTTAATTAATTAATGATGTGTATTTTTAAAATACATTAGCGGAATATCGCTTTTTTTTCGTTATTTTTTAATGTATTACTAGGTGGTAAGTCGCACCCCGTGCGGGTGCGTGGATTGAAACACCAACAAACCTACGTGGTACCCCTTTAGAATCTTGTCGCACCCCGTGCGGGTGCGTGGATTGAAACTTGTAATGACGCACAGATAGTGTGGATTATGGGGCGTCGCACCCCGTGCGGGTGCGTGGATTGAAACATAATGACTATCACCAGGCTAGTAATCAATTGTAAAGTCGCACCCCGTGCGGGTGCGTGGATTGAAACATAACCTTTGATAAAAATATTATCAGTATGGAAATCGTCGCACCCCGTGCGGGTGCGTGGATTGAAACCCCTACTTTTAAAAAAGAGTATGACTATTTTACATGGTCGCACCCCGTGCGGGTGCGTGGATTGAAACCGGCACTACTGCTAATCTATTATCTATATCTTTAACCGTCGCACCCCGTGCGGGTGCGTGGATTGAAACCTGTTACTTTATAGTCAATCGCATCAGTGATTGGGTCGCACCCCGTGCGGGTGCGTGGATTGAAACATCTATACTCCATCCATATCTAGCTATTAGCAGTGCCGTCGCACCCCGTGCGGGTGCGTGGATTGAAACTAGGCTTATCCGATCAGTCTATGGACTACTTATATCGTCGCACCCCGTGCGGGTGCGTGGATTGAAACAGGGCATATGTAATATCAAATGGCAGTGTAGGGGTAGTCGCACCCCGTGCGGGTGCGTGGATTGAAACCCCCAGTCTGTTGCCATATGTCACCTTCGTCATAAAGTCGCACCCCGTGCGGGTGCGTGGATTGAAACGGTTCAGCAGGTGCTATCACAGGGCGAAATGCGGGTGTCGCACCCCGTGCGGGTGCGTGGATTGAAACATTGAGATTACTTAAGTCTTGCCTAAATTGTTGCTGTCGCACCCCGTGCGGGTGCGTGGATTGAAACAAACTAGTTCAGGTCGTATATATGAAGAGTATAGTGTCGCACCCCGTGCGGGTGCGTGGATTGAAACCTTTGTCCACAAGTGCAAGTCCTGCGCTTGCCATGTCGCACCCCGTGCGGGTGCGTGGATTGAAACATTACTACGTATCGCATTAAGTATATCTATTAAGTGTGTCGCACCCCGTGCGGGTGCGTGGATTGAAACTCTGCTATATGGTCTAAGTACATCTCTAATACTTCTGTCGCACCCCGTGCGGGTGCGTGGATTGAAACGAGCCACTCCGATGGAAAATCAAAACTGTCATTGTCGCACCCCGTGCGGGTGCGTGGATTGAAACGACTATACTGTTCTGGCAAAGTGTTGTATCCCAAAGTCGCACCCCGTGCGGGTGCGTGGATTGAAACGTAGCTCCTAAAGGGTGGAAGTGTGTGTCGATCGAGTCGCACCCCGTGCGGGTGCGTGGATTGAAACACCGGACTATAGGTGCAAAGAGCATAACATCATGAGTCGCACCCCGTGCGGGTGCGTGGATTAGAGCTCTTGCATAACATCAAGAATTGATTAAACTTGTTAATTTTTGGCAAGGATGTTGATGAAGTTTGAGCAAATCAAAGAAGAGTCTTCAGATGATTTTCGTAGACTTACAGGGATTAAACGCACAACTTTTGATGTGATGATAAGGATATTGAGAGAGGCAGAGTTTATTCTTAGAGCTCAAGGCGGCAAACCAAATAAATTGGCAATTGAAGATAGACTGCTTATGACCCTAGAGTACTTGCGCGAATATAGAACATACTTTCATATTTCACGTAGCTACGGTATCAGTGAGAGCTCTTGTTATCGAAATATACGTTGGGTTGAAGACACTCTTATTAAAGATGGGCAATTCTCATTGCCTGGGCGTAAAGCGTTACTTAAAAGTGACGTTGAATATGAAGTTGTGCTTATTGATGCAACGGAAAGTCCCATTGAACGCCCCAAAAAAACCAAAAACACTTTTACTCAGGCAAAAAGAAAAGACATACGCTAAAGACACAAATTATCGTGGATAAGAAGCAAAAAGCAATTATTTGCACAAGTTTTTCCAACGGTAAACGACATGATTTTAGGTTGTTTAAGGAATCTGGTGTACATATTCATCCTGAAATTAAAAGTCTTACAGACACAGGCTATCAAGGGATACATAAGCTACATCAAAACTCGGCACTGCCAAAGAAAAAGACAAAAAAGAATCCCTTGACCAAAGAAGATAAAAAGAAAAATCGTGAGTTATCCTGTGAACGGGTTTCAAACGAAAATGTGATCGGCATGGTTAAACGTTTTAAAATTATCGCTGATCGTTACCGAAACAGAAGGAAACGATTTGGTTTGAGATTCAATTTGATTGCTGGAATTTATAATTTTGAACTTTAGAGAGATTATGTAATGAGTCAATATAAAGGTGAGTGTTTATGCGGTTCCTGCCGCTATATCATTATGGGTGAAAAGCCAAAAGCGATGTATTTATGTCATTGCAGCCGATGTAGAAAAGAGAGTGGTACAATTCATGGCGCCAATGCTTTTTTTAATAATGCTCAATTATTATGGGTAAAAGGCCAAGAGAATATTACCTATTTCAAGTTGGAAGGGACAAGGAAGCAACGCGCATTCTGTAATACCTGTGGTAGCCCACTTCCTAGGCTGGAGGATGACTCTAATGTGGTTTTACCAGTAGGGACAATAGATGATGATACATTTCTAGAGCCAACAGCTCATATTTATTACGCCAGTCGCTCATCTTGGGAAGATAAAGTTACAGATTTGAAACGATTTGATGAGCTACCGAAGGTGGATTGAAGATTGGATAAAAGCTAGCCTTTATCTTTTTTGTGAGGTTATGCAAGAGCTCTATTGAAACATTTGGTGCGACATGCATGTTAAGGCTGCTAACACCGTCGCACCCCGTGCGGGTGCGTGGATTGAAACAAGATAAAATGTAGTATCCAGGCTAAAAAGCAGTAAAGCGCTCCCCTTTAGTGATATGCTCACAAAGGAAGATCTTTCTCGCCATATGAACAATATGAAATACCGGAAGCGTATTTTTTCACCGGAAGTGACTTTGGAAATCAATGGGGGCAGACTCGCATAGCACTAAGTTAAGGAAAAAAGTGTTATAAAACATTAGGGTATGTTGAGTGCGCACATCCAAAGCGGTTATTATGCTTTTTTCGAAGAAATCATAAAAAGCCAAGGAAGTGCGTGTGAGTATTTGTACCAGTATTTTAAGTAAAAATCATCATTTAAAATAGTTGATGGTTCCACTGTGTCTATGCCTGATACCCTGAGCAATCAAAATGCTAAAAAGCAGGAGCAGGCTATTCCAATAGCCCTGATAGCAGCGCAGACTACAGTTGCTTAGGGCTTTTGATTCATTTACCTTACTGCTATCCCCTGAACAACGAAGCCAGTTAGCCCATTCCTTAGCGTCTAAAACAGTCGCTAATCGCCCAGGAAGGGATGAGCCTAGAAGTATCAAACGAAGGCCAAAACCCTTCCCTTTACTGCAGATGGCAAGGGCGTTATATAAAAATGGCGCTTGAAAAAAATCTTAACCTAGTGCCATTCGAGTTTGCCCCATTGATTATTGTAAATCAATAAAATGTGTTTTCCATTGTTCCTTTAGCCGTTCTAGCAATATGCTCTCTTTTGTATAAAAAGAGAGCATATTGTATGCACAGAGAAGGCAACGGTAAAATAAAAAGCAAAGCGTGGTTTTATGAGCTAGGGCTTTGCTGTGCGGAATTCCTCAGCAACTGATGGGCTAAACGAATCCGGTGTGGGCCCGCGGCCACCTCCTTCGAGTTTAGCCCTGCGTTCTTCTTCTTTTCTGGGCTGAAAGAAGGAGTCGCCTGATAAACGTTTTTTCTTTCTACCCATATCTTCTCTGATGAAATCACGTTTGCGATCACAACGCTCAAGGGCATCGAGTCCTATGCTTTGCTTTTGTGAGCTTAGATGGGTTGATGGTTGGGTTTTCTGGTTGCTTGGTATTGTTGATTGAGTGGGTCTCTGCAGAATTTTGATGGGGGCTTCTTTTTTAGGCGCAGCAACTATGCCGACCCAGCTGCTTTGGGCTGGTTTTTGTGTATACTGCTCACTCTTGGTTTGAGATACTGAGGAGGCTGTTGATTGACTTGTTTCTGATCGTTGAACGACAGCTGCCCAATTTTGGGTAGACGGTGCAGATATTTGAGGGGCAACCTCTTGCTCTTTCTTAGCAGGGAGGGCTGCGGTGCTTTTTTGAGAAGGTTTGGTTTGTTCAGAGAGAGGCTCAGACTTATCTTTACTCTTTTCTGGTGCGAAGGAAGACAAATTCTGGAAGTTATTCTTAAGTTGTATCATGTCTAGGATATCATCTAGATTAATCAGGCGTGCTTTAGCCTTTGGGGAAAGGTTGTTCCAGTCAAAGGGGGTATCTTTGAACCAGGCTGTATAACCGTATTTTTCAACAATGCTTTCCATGGCTTGTTGCCGACATTTATTTTGATAGGCAAGTTTGGCTTCCTGCTTGGCCAGCAATTTTTCGAGTTGTCCTGTCATTTCATTAAGAATTCGTTTTGCTCTAAGCTGAATGCTTTTAACTTTCTTTTCTATAGTTTCTGCTTTATGTATCGGCTGCCATTCTTCGAGTAAAGAGAGGGTTTTCTTGAGATAAGCATTATTGTTACGAAGGTGCTTGATAGCTTCGTTAACCTGCGTTTGCAGGAAAAAGGCGAGACGATGGTAATCTGCTAGTTTGTAGTTTAATTGAATCTGAGCAAAGGTGTTTCTGTTCTTTTCAGCTCTTGCTAACTCTTTTTCTAGTTGTTGGGGATTATAAACAACAGGTTTAGCCTTTAATCGAATAGGCCTGTCTTGGGTAAGGGATTCAACCTGCAACTCTAAAAATTCTTCCTCTTGGCAGTCAGGAAGGGTTCTTATTTCTTGACTATCAGGGCTTATACTTAGGTTTGCCTTCTTTTGAGCTTGTGCTTGTCTTAAGCTCTTTTCCTTTAACAATTGAGCTTCATATTCCTCTCTCGCTTTTTCTACTTCTGCTTCATATTCCTTTCTCGCTTTTGCTACCTCAGCGTCTTGTTCTTGTCTTAAGGCTTTTTCCTCAGCCTCTTTTTGTTTAAGCGTTGCTACTTCCTCTTTAATTTTCACTAAATCTTTTTCGGCTGCAGCAAATTGACTATGAAAGCACTTAAAGGCAGAGGGTTTACTTAATGTTTTCCCGATATGAATCAGTTTTTCTGTTTCCGCAAACCACTGACTTGGATCAGCTTGTGGGAATTTGCTGTAGTTATAACCCAAGTGCGTCATTTGGTAGATAACAAAGCTTAGTTCGCCCGATAGCGTTTCTACCAAGGAAAAGCGGGAACTATTATCCATCTTTAGGTCTGGGACTAAGTCTAGTGCTTGCTGATAGGCGCTAGTAATGCATTTTGCAACCTCCATCATAGTAGTCCCCTTATGATGAACTTTAAAATCGGTTATTAATTTATATTGCTGATAAGCCTGGGCTCTTTTTAATTCATATTGGGTTAGTTGGTCTTCATTCTTTTGAGCAGTTTTAAAGGCGTCTTCAAATAATTGATAGGCTCTGAGGGGAACTCTATTTCGGTACGCTTCTTTTACTAGATTTTTTACCTTGGGGTCAGACAATTTCTCAGGGTTGAGTTCATCAAGAGTTAAAACAAAAAATACAAGGCGATCTAAGGAAATATTCTCAATCAGTTTGGGGATTTGGGTTTGGTCTTCGGGAAAAAGTTGTTTAAGTTTATCTTGATGACGTTGCAATTTTGTCCAAGCAATCACAATATTTGGATAAAAAGTGGATAGTTCGTCTATCCGCTTTTGCCTAGGGATATGGCGGTTAGTTTGGGCCTTGCGAATATCTATCTTTAATAGAATATGTTGAAGGTTAATCTCATAGTAGATGCAGAAATAGATGTTCTTTTTGATTTCTTTAAGACGAATTTTAATCAACTCTCCCTCTTCAGAGTTCTGAGCTAAGGCTGATAGTTGTTTATAGCTGTTAGTTAAGGCTGGACTAAATTCTTTATTGAGCCTGGTAATCATTTCTTTGACTCGTTCCATCTTAGCTTTTTCGCTGATATAAACATCAATATTGGTTTCTGGAAGGGGTTCTCGAAAATTTTCATCAAGAATAAGGGTGTCAAACTGATCCTTAAAGATCAATAGATTAGCCTGGATTGTGTGATCGAGGCAAAACAGCTGTTGCTTTTTGATTTCCTCAATCAAATTGTTTTTTTGTTGTTCATCTGAAGCAGGGATTTGGGCAGTTTTGAGTAGTGAAATAAAGTATTGCAGTTTTTTGGGGTAAACCTTTTCTAGCTTTATCGCTATATTTTGGATCTCTTCTAAAAGACGTTGTTTATTCGGTCGCGAACTGCTTTGTGAATGTTCTGGCGGAGCTTTAAGCTGGGTCGCTAGTTCCTCACACTGTTTGAATAAGTTTTGCAAATCAAGAGCATGTGTTTCCCACTGTTTCTTTAGTCGATCTAGCATGATGATACCTGGTCAAAAAAAGAACTATGTTACTATTGGGCACGGTAGATGTAAAACAAAAAAGTTAAAGGGCAGCAATACCCTCTTAAACTGAGTTATTTTTTTAGTGGGTCTAATTGAATTAAATTTAAGCAAATAGTTTAGTGGCAGGCATGGTAACTCAATTTTGAATAAATTCTACTTGGGCTAAATTCAACCTTATAGACGTCAGTAGATAGTACAAAGCAAGGACGCTTAATTAACGCCCAGTGCTTGTGCTCAAAATTATATCCTTGATTCTTCGGCATGTTAAATGTTTCATTCTCAATTTTCCATCGAGAACGGCCTGCATGCGTGATCTGATCTCTCACTTTTATTGAATGAACTTAACGTTTTCATTCTGGTTCATATAGAAGTAGTTGTTCAATTCTATCCATATCCTTGGCCTCCCAGCATAATTCAAAAAGTTCATCTTCAGCAGATTTAGCTACTGATAGCTGGGGGGTAGATGACGAGCTGTAAAATTTAACGGGCTGCTGTTTTCGTAAATTTAATCAATGAATTCGAGTCAAACCAGACGCAGTGGTTGGTGATGCATTATATGGTTCTTATCGTCTTTTTTATTTGTTTAATCATTGCAGTATCTAAATCGTTAAGTAACCAAACTCCTGCTTGAGTTGCCGTAGCACCCCAATCCTTTGGAATACCGCTAGTGCTTGTTCCCATGGAGAAAATCAGAATTTGTCCTGCAGCCTTGGGAATAGAAAGAATGGCTGGAGCTTGTGCCTGTTGTATATTGTGTCCAGCTCCTGCATGAGCGATATGTTCTTTATTTAACGTTTCAAGTGTCTCACAAAGGCCAGTAACACCCCAATCTAAAATATGGTTATTGGCCAGGGAACACACATTAATCTTTGCTTTTGTTATAGCCTCAATATTCTTTGGATGCATTCGGTACTGGATCCCTTTTTTAATACAAGGGGTACCATCACTTGTCACGCTAGTTTCCAAATTAATGAGACTTACATCGGGTTGTCTGTAACCCAGTTCCTTTAAGGCATCGTTCCATAAGTAATCTCCATGAATAAAGCGAGGGATTTTTCCATTAATGCGTTCAGCTAGTAAAACATAATTTCTGGCATCTTGAATATAAGATTCGTAAATTTGAGGTTCAGAAGGGTGTGTTAATATCTGATCAATACCTCTACCGGTCATTACATCGCCACTTAAAAAAATTCTTAACGGAGATTTTCCAGGCATTTTAATCTTCCTTGCTTAGGGCGTCTTGTAATAATTTTCCTTTAATTGCAAAATATCGTGAAAATATTTTTTATCAATGCTGAGCTTATATTTTTTAGCTAGATGAGCATGCGCAACTTCTTCATTTTCTTCTAACATATTATCTTTATAAAGAAAGGCAAGAACATCCTCGGTAACTGCCCATTGATAGATTAACCACTTCCATTCTGTTATTTTCTCAGCCACAAAATCGACTTTAAATATAGTGTTTGGCTTTTCGTGAATCACCGCTGTTTTAAGTAAGGCAGGATGCATGGCTTGTATGTAGTCACGTGCAGTGATTAATGTTTTTCCTGTATCGTTGACATCATCAATAAGCAATATTTTTTTGCCTTCGACTACGGTA
>NZ_JH413850.1:37671-42994 GCF_000162755.2 Legionella drancourtii LLAP12 | reverse complement strand
TATTTTTTTGCCTTCGACTACGGTATTGACTGGAGCGATGATTTGCATTTGTTCTACCTCCGTAGCTCCGGCGGTGTAATGTGTGATTTGTACCGAACCTAAATGATGAATGTTTAAAAAATCACAAATAAAGCGTGCAATGGGAAATCCACCTCGTGCAATAGCGATAACTGTATCAAAAACATAGGCTGAGCTCATGATAAGTGAGGCAAGTTTATAACTTGCGGCATAAACTTCCTCTAGAGGGATTATTCTTGCTGAAAAATTTGGTTTCATATTATTATCCAGGTAAGTATTCGAGGGGCGAGGAGATGGTGGTGTCTTGCCTGCTGGCCAGCCAACGATGATTGGCACCATGACATCATTCGTACTCCGTTACTTTGATATTATTAATCTATAATTGTAGTATATTTTGCCAAGTCCATTTGCTTAACTTCCCCAGGCAAGTAACAATGAATGTGGTATGCATCATCGAACATAAAATGATTTATCTTAGCCAAACAGACCTAGAGCAATGAATACATTTTTTGATGAGTAGCCATTATCTTGTTATGATCTTCTCTTTTTAAGAGACATCCTATGAAGGAAGACTCCAAACGTATTTTATCTTTAGATGTTTTTCGTGGTTTAACTATGGCGTTAATGGTTTTGGTTAATAGCCAAGGAAGTCGATCAATTTATCCTATTTTGGATCATGCTGCCTGGAATGGTTGTACTTTAGCGGATTTGGTTTTCCCCGCTTTTTTATTCATCGTTGGCGTCACCACCGTTGTCAGCTTAAACAGGCAAGTTACAACTAATGAGGCTGCGCGTTTAGACATTTATAAAAGTATTTTAAAACGCAGCATTTTATTATTTTTATTTGGTCTATTTCTTAACGCTTTTCCTTTTCATTTTGATTTGAGCTTTGCCAATTTGCGGATTTATGGAATTTTGCAGCGTATTGCGATTTGTTATTTTATTTGCGCTCTTATTTATTTGAATACCACAGTTAAAACTCAAATTATTCTTTTTTGGGGAATTCTTTTAGGTTATTGGTATTGGATAACCCAAATTCCGGTGCCCGGTTTTTCTGGTGGTCAATTAAGCTTGGCCAATAACTGGGTTGCTTATGTTGATAAAATGATCTTTTCACCCGTTCATTTACATAAAAATTTTGATCCAGAGGGCTTGATAAGTACTATTTCAGCCGTAGCAACTACTTTAGCTGGCTTGATTACCGGGCATTTTTTATTGATGCAATTAAGTAAAAAGAAAAAATGTTTGCTGATGTTCTTAGTGGGAATGGCCTTTCTTGTGCTTGGTTGGGCATGGGGTTATTACTTCCCAATTAATAAGAATTTATGGACAAGTTCCTTTGTGTTGTGGACTGGTGGTGTTTCTCTTATTGTCTTTGCTTTGTGTTTTTACATCATTGATGTTTTGGGGTATAGCAAATGGGCTTTACCTTTTAAAATTTTCGGAATGAATGCCTTATTCATTTTTATTTTTCATGTCCTGTTATTAAAAATGCAATTTATATTTAATCTTCCTTTGTCAGATGGTACTTCTGCTAATGCTATGGTGGCGATTACGGATTATTTATTTGGTGGATTTAGCCAGGAGAATGCTGGCTTATTGTATGCCTTGGTCTTTCTTTTTTTGAATTTTCTGGTTGCTGCATTTTTATATAAGCGGAAGATATTTTTTAAGTTGTAGTTGGAATTGAATCAGGTTGGGTTGTTTGACCCAATAGCAGTGTCTATCAATAACTTCATTTGTAGTGAATGTTGGGTTAAATGACTCAACCTACAGAAAATTATTGTTCATCTTGCATGAGTTAGCTATAATTAAAGGTTGATTAGTCTATCTGACGTTAACGGAGTTGTTTGCGATGCCAATTTATGAATACCAATGTACAAATTGTCATCATCATTTTGATTTAATGCAAAAAATCAGTGATGAGCCTGTCACACAGTGTCCAGAATGCGGTAACAATACCGTGATTAAACTCATTTCTGCTGCCGGATTTCAACTTAAAGGAACGGGCTGGTATGCCACCGACTTTAAGAATAAAAGTAGTGCTCCTACAGAAGCATCCGCTAAGAGCGGTGAATCAACGAAAAAAACGGATTCTGGCTCTTCATCAACGAGCTCATAATTAAGGTGATAATCAGGTGAAAACCAAGTCATTAAGAAGTTACTTACTCGCGGGTTTGGTCGTATGGCTGCCCCTGCTTGTGACCATGGTCGTGCTTCGTTTTATTGTTGACTTATTAGATAATTTAATCCCTTCTGCTTATCAACCAGAACAATTACTTGGTCATTACGTTCCTGGCGTAGGCGTTATCATGTCGCTTGCCTTGTTACTACTCACAGGGGTGTTGGCGACTAATTTTCTAGGGCAACGATTGGTAGCTTGGAATGATTCATTGCTTTCGCGCATACCCTTGGTGCGTTCTATTTACAAGACGGTACAACAAGTAATTAATGCAGTATTGTCAACCAATAGTGAAGCTTTTCGTAAAGTTGTTTTAATTGAATATCCTCGTAAAGGTTTATGGAGCATTGCCTTTCAAACAGGAGTGGGTAGCTCAGAAATTAATGAAAAAACACAAGAAGAAATGATCTCTGTATTTATACCAACAACACCTAATCCTACTTCCGGTTTTTTAATCATGGTGCCAAAACGGGAGGCGATTGAATTAAATATGAGTATTGATGCAGCATTAAAATATACAATCTCTTTAGGCGTTATGCAGGCAAATACTAAGGCAGCAGCGTTGGCAGAGTCGGATCTTAATAAAATTTAAATAGGCGGTTTCATATGCGTACACACTATTGTTTAGGAGTGGATGAGTCAAGTTTGGGTAAGGAAGTCATCGTATGTGGATGGGTACATCACAGACGTGATCATGGTGGTGTTATATTTCTTGATATCCGAGATAGCTCTGGCTTATTACAAGTAGTGTATGAACCTGAAAACCAAGCCATATTTTCTGATGCAGAAAAATTACGTTCTGAATTTGTGGTGCGTGTGACCGGAGTTGTGCGTAGTCGTCCCGAAGGGATGATTAATGCAACAATGGCAACTGGGAAGGTTGAAGTTGTTGGTACTAAGCTTGAAATTTTAAACCAATCCCCAACACCGCCATTTTTGCCAGATGATTTTCAAACTGTAAATGAAGATTTGCGCTATAAGTATCGCTACATTGATTTGCGCCGTCCATCCATGCAGAGCAAATTAAGATTAAGACACAAATTAAACAGTTGCATTCGTAACTACCTTAATCAGCAAGATTTTGTAGATATTGAAACACCTATGTTAACCAAGGCAACGCCTGAAGGCGCGCGCGACTATTTAGTACCATCGCGAGTACATCCAGGTGAGTTCTATGCATTACCACAATCGCCGCAGCTCTTTAAGCAATTATTAATGATGTCTGGATTTGATAAATATTATCAAATCGTTCGTTGTTTTCGTGATGAAGATTTGCGTGCGGACAGACAGCCTGAATTTACTCAGCTTGATATCGAGATGGCTTTTATTGATGAAGAAAATATTCTTAATTTAATCGAAGGTTTATTAAAGAAGATATTCAGCGAGTTGATGAATGTGACTTTACCTGAGAAGTTACCGCGGATGGCTTATGCTGAAGCGATGCGTCGTTTTGGTAGTGACAAGCCGGATATGCGTAATCCGCTTGAGTTGATTGATGTTGCTGATTTAGTGAAAGAATGCGATTTTAAAGTATTCTCAACCGCCGCAAATGATGATGAGTCACGTGTGGTCGCGTTAAAACTTCCTAATGGTTGCGATCTAAGCAGAAAAGACTTGGATGATTATGGCCGTTTTGTAAGTATTTATGGTGCCAAAGGTCTTGCTTACATTAAAGTAAATGATCGTGCTACAGGTATGGACGGCTTGCAATCACCTATTCTTAAATTCCTTTCTGAGGATGCTGTCCAGGCCATTTTAGATCGTGTTGAAGCGGCAACTGGAGATGTAATTTTCTTCGGTGCGGATAAGACTCATATTGTGAATGAATCTATAGGTGCCTTAAGAATCAAGCTTGGGCATGATAAAAAGTTACTTAGTGAAGGTTGGGAATTATTATGGATTGTTGATTGGCCAATGTTTGAAATGGATCAGCAAAACAATAGGTTACAGGCGATGCATCATCCATTTACATCACCAAAACAGTTATCTGCGGATGCATTGTGTGCAAATCCTACTCACACTTTAGCTAAAGCTTATGATATAGTAATAAACGGCTATGAAATCGGAGGGGGATCCATCCGTATTCATCAGTCTGATTTGCAGAAAGCTGTATTTAAGTTACTGGGTATTAATGAGCAAGAAGCTCAAGAAAAGTTTGGCTTTTTACTTGATGCCTTACAATACGGGGCGCCACCTCATGGTGGAATTGCACTCGGTATCGATAGGTTAGCCATGTTGCTTACGGACTCTACATCATTAAGAGACGTAATTGCTTTTCCTAAAACTCAAACAGCTTCGTGTCCTTTAACAAATGCACCATCGCCAACGGGCAGTGCACAGCTTAATGAATTAGGAATAAGACTTGCTCCAACGAACCCGACAAAATAATTTATCGCCGAACAACACCAGCCTATTACGCTGGTGTTGTTTCTTTTTAATTTTCTTCCTTACGGCATTTTGGGCAAACTTTGCTGCCGCTAAATTTGCATCGGTGCCCACACCTGCGCCTGTACTTCCCAAAAGCCCAGCTAGTTTTGGCGAATATTTAACTCAAGAGAAAACACATTTAGCCACGGCAATTAAGGACACAAAGCAGCAGGCTGCTCCCAAAGATGAGAAAGAGTACAATGCTAAAACAGAGCAAGTATCCTCTATTCTTAAAATGACAGGGGTTAAAATTGAGAGTTTGAATGGCTTTCTTGAGCAACAAGAAAAAGAACAAAATAGTCTTAATCAGCGCTTAAAACAATTACAACAATTACCTATTGCCAAAGAGGGATCGACTATTGAAGAACGTGTGGCTAAGGTAGAAGCCCTATTAGCTGCTAATAAGCAAACAATACAATTGATTCTTGATAATTTGGTACTAGCAAAAGAATTTCAAGTCGCGTTGAATGAAAAGGCCGAACAATTGGAGTTTTGGCACGAAAATTTTGTATTGGAACAAAAGCTTTTAGAAATCAAATCAATGAAAGAGAAATTAAATCAGGATTTGAGTAAGCTTTATCAAAATCTTACCCCGGTTACCACTACCCAAAAGCAAAATTTAAAGAAAGTCGAGAATCTGATTGCAACCGATGCTGATTACGAAGCTCGGTTATTGATTAAACAAAACCAAAAATT
>NZ_JH413850.1:0-37141 GCF_000162755.2 Legionella drancourtii LLAP12 | reverse complement strand
CCAAAATATTGCCGCTATTCAATATCATTTAAATGCCTTGAATGCTCAAAAAATGGTAGTAAGGGCGGATATTATCTATCTTAGAAATCCCGATACCAAAAATTTACAGTTAGTTGCCGACATTTATAAAGATGCATTGAATCAATACAATAAAATTGAGAAATCAATGCATCAGATAGGCAATTTTCTAAATAATGAAACCAGTTTAATTAAAAATGTTAATTTAAAAAAATCAATCAATGTCTTGCAAAGTACTTTAAAGCAACGTCTCAATGAAGTCGGCCTGCAAAAACAGGTGGTTGTGACTAATTTAATTGATTACCAGGCACAATTGAAGCAACTGCTTTCATCAAGACAAACCCTGGCAGAATACAATATTGGCAGTTGGCCAATAATCCTGAAAAAAATAGCAGCTATTCCAGGATTGTTTTATAAATATATTAATACGCTTAGTTTAAAAGTCTATGATAGTTATTTATGGTTGGGTCCTTTATCTGTTGTTATGCTATGGGGCGGCTTTGCTCTTATTGCAGGGCTATTTTTCATATTAAGTCGTTTTTTGAAAACATTACGTGGTGATAAAGAACGTTCTCGTTTGACTGGTTATCTTTATGATGGTGTTTTAGTTCTTATTCAAAGAAATATACCTTATCTTTGTATCACTGCAATGCTCTGGTTTTTACTTTACATTACGCATATCTCATTTTCAAATTATCAATTAGTCCTCAAACTGATTGCCGTATGGTTTACTTTTAGGGTATCAATTTTAATTGCACGTTTAGTTTTATTAGAGAGTATTTCTGACTCTTCGGGTAAAGATGTTAAATTATACTATCGCTTAAAATGGTTGTTACTCTTTGGTGGATGGACTGCCTCCTTAATGACGATTGGGCATTTGTTACCTTTATCGATTCTTCTTCAAGACATATTTAACCGCCTATTCATGCTGTTTATGTTAACGGTGTCCTTGGTTGCGTGGAAAAGTAAAGAAGTCATTCGTTATCTCGTACGTCCTTTATTAAAAAATAAAAAAAGATACGTGCATAATGCCATTTCTTTATTGATTCTTCTGGTTCCTATAACGGCATTTTCTACAGCGGTTATAGGTTTATCTGGCTTTATTAATCTCGCCTGGACTATGAGCCAATATCAGGCGAATGCATTGACTGTTTTAGTAGGCTACATTCTTGCACGTGGCTTGCTCTTCGACGCTTTGGAGTTATTTTCAGAATGGATGATCTCTGCATTACGTAATGGATGGTTGTGGATCGAAGTTTTTTTAAAACCGATTGATCGTATTATACGGATTACCTTACTTTTATTAAGTAGTGTCATCTTATGCAAATTATTTGGTTGGAATTCGGATTCTCAGGTTATTATTGGTTTAGAGAAAATAGCAAAGTATACGGTTGTTAATTTACCTGGAATTCATATCACGGTGAGTAGCAGTATCGCCTTTATTGTATTGCTGGCAATTTTTTTTCTGGGCAGCAAAATGGACTCGTGAATTTTGTTATCGTTGGTTGTTTAAAAATACGAAAGATCCCGGTATACGTAATAGCCTCTCGGTATTTAGCCAATATGCCGTAGTATTAATTGGTGGTTTTGTTACTTTGCACGTTCTAGGCTTTGATTTTAGTGGCATGTCGATGATTATTGGTGGACTTGCCGTTGGTATGGGTTTTGGTTTGCGTGATTTTGCCAGTAATATTGTAGGCGGGCTCATGTTGTTGATTGAACGACCTGTTCGCGAGGGCGATTTAGTTACTATTGGTGAGCATGAAGGGCGGGTTGCACATATTGGTATTCGCTGCATGCGTGTTTCTTCTTGGGATAATATGGAAGTATTAATTCCCAATGCTGAGACCTTTAATAAACCATTTACAAACTGGACTCATCAAGACAGTATTGTGCGCTCAGTAATTCCTATTAAAGTGAGCAGACATGATGATCCGGTAATGATTCAGCAATTAATTTTTGATGTGCTGGCAACGACTTCAGAAATTGTTGCCGATCCTCCGGCGCAAGTTTTCCTTAAGAAAATTGATACAGCATTAATTGAGTTTGAAGCGCGATATTTTATCAACGTACAAATACATACTCGTTTTGAAGTACAGTCAAAAGTATTATTTGCGATTACTGCCCAATTTAAAGCGGCAAATGTAAAACCGCCTATTGAACCATTTTCTATTGAACTTAAGGAAGGATTAGGTGAGTACATTACTTCAAAATACTCTGCCGAAAACTGAAACTGAGGTCATTGAGCGTTGTGCCAAACTTGTAGGACTTAGTTTTGCGCAACTGGCTTTAGGTTTAGGCCTGTCTATTCCAACTAATCCTGATCAGCGCAAAGGCTGGATTGGGCAGGCTATTGAATTAGCCTTAGGAGCGAATGCCTATAATAAATCACTGCCAGATTTTCAATATTTAGGAATAGAACTAAAAACCTTACCTGTTGCTAAGTCGGGTAAACCAACAGAATCAACCTTTATTACGTCCATACCCTTATTAACTATTCATCAGCAAGATTGGAAATCATCACAATGTTACGCCAAATTACAGCGTGTTCTATGGCTTCCAATCGAAGGGGATGCCGATATTCCTTATATGCAACGAAGAATTGGTCAAGGATTTTTATGGTCTCCTAATGAAGCGCAAGAAACCATTTTGGAAGCTGACTGGAATTATTTAACTTTACAAATCAGTACGGGATACCTCGAAACACTCGACGCTAAATCAGGGGATTATTTACAAGTACGTCCTAAGGCTGCTCATGGTAAGTCTTTATGTTATGGCTTTGATAGTAAGGGCAATAAAGTAAAAACATTGCCGCGTGGCTTTTATTTAAGAAGTAGTTTTACCGCTAAGATATTAGCAGATATTCCCCCAATGTAGCTTGTATTGCTTGCATATGGGGGATAATTAATGCTTGAATTTTAAGCGGCTTTAGAATGAGAAAAGCCTGCGGTGAGCATTTCTGGAAGCATACCTTTTGCATAATCTATTGGGATTTGTACTTTTGCCATCAGCGTAGCCCTAAAATTAGGATCGGTTGCAAAGTAGTGTATGGCTTTTTCTGCGCCACTAAACGCATTGAGTGCTAGCTCGCCATTCTCTACTTTTATTTGCAGCGCTTTTAGTTTATCTGAGGGCTGAGGTGTGGCGGAAAAAAAGCGAGAATATAATTTTTGGCTCGCATTGACTACGATTCCTAATCCGCTTGTGGGGCCACTTTCGTCGGTTACTTTAGGCCATACACACATGAAGTTAGTGGAACACAGTGGTGCAAGTAACTCGATCATTCTTTGTATTTCAGGATGATTAAGTTTTTCATTATTATTTGCTTCATCATAAACTTCTTTATTTCCTTTTAAGCACCAATTATAAATGGTTTTCATCTCTTCTAATTGATCATGAAAATCATTGGTATTAAATTTTTGTAAAATATAACCAGCCGCACCAAAATAAAGAAAAGCGGTTAAGAAGTAGCTGGCAAAGTCAGGAATAGGAAGAATACGTCCCATAAGCCACGAGCCTCCCCAGGCTTTAATCCCCGTACTCATTCCTTGAAATAAATACATTTGATTTGCGGAAAATTCAAAATCATTAAGATATTTTTTTATTTTGGCTAGTTGTTCTAGATTGTTTACATCAAATGGTTGGGCGATTAAATTTTTTAGAGTACTCACACGCTCGTTCTTGGCATTTGCGATTTCCATCATTCCTTCGGGATTTAACTTACCCATAAAATGCTCCTTTGCTAAAAATTATACTTTAAACCCTACTCATCCTACCTGAAAAAGTTAGGCTTGCGCTATTGATTTTTGACTTGTTACTATTATTTTTTTGTGAGGCAATATGAGGCATATTATTTAATATTTGTATTGAATCATTAACGCGAATTTTATTTGACAAATTAAATGATGATAACTAATCTTGAATTGTGCGCCGCACCATAAAGGAGAAATAATGAAAAACATTTACTTAGATCAAAAGACTTTTAGCAACATGAGTTTTCCTTTGCAAAAATTAATGGAGTTAAATGTTAAAACTCTTCAATCAATGTCTTATATGAAACCTGATGATTTATTAAATGCAAAAAAACCAGGTGATCTTTTTGAACGAAATATGGATATGCTTATTCAAAATACGCATATGATACTGAACCATATGAAAGATACCTTTAGTATTTTTGAAAATCATTGGTTAAATGTCACTCAACACAATGAAGAGAGTGTAAAAAATGTTGTGCCTCAAGCAAGCCACGAAGCGAAAAAAACAGTAAAAAAGAGTACTTCTCCGACTAAGACTGGAGCTAAAAAAATGGCGTCTGGTGTCAAATCATCTGCAGGCGTAAAAGCACCTGTAAAAGCAGCGTCTAAAGCGAAAACAAATGTGAAAAAAACAATTAAAGCCACGAAGCCAGTAATGCAGCACAGTAAGGCTAATGTTTCTCATGCTAAAAATGTGGGCCATAGCATGCCCAAAGTAGGTGCTGTTGCTGAAAAAAGTGCAATGGAGGATCTTGGCTTATTAAATAAAGGAACTCATCTTCCTAATTAGTAATTAAGCAATAATAAGACACAAGGCTGGGCGGTAAAGCCCTTTGCTATCAAGTTAATATGAAAAGTTCCTTTTTCACGTGGGCATAAGTGTCAAGCGAAGGCATTTTAACCTTGTCTATTTCGCTTGATAACTATGCCTCACGGGGGAATGGCGTTTTTTCTTGATGGCTATTGACTATTTTCTGCAAATTCTCGTGTTAATGCGGATAACAACGTAGGGTATTTAAAATCAAATTGATGGTCTAAAAGTCGTTGCGGGATAACCGCTTGACCAGATAAGAGCAGTTCTTCTCCCATTTGGCCAAATAATAAATGAACAAGCCACGCAGGTAAGCGTAGAAAGGTTGGTTTTTTTAATACCTTTGCCAGAGTTTGATTAAATACTTTCTGTGATACATGCTGAGGGGCTACGAGATTAATTGGGCCTGTAATTTCAGGATGAGCAATTAAAAATAAGATGCCATTGACCAGATCAATATGATCTATCCACGCCAGTGGTTGTTCTCCAGTTCCTACTATCGCGCCCATTCCGTATCGTGCGGGCAATTCCAATTTCTTTAACATGCCTTCACCACGTTTTAGCACCACACCAAATCGCATTAACGTTACGGGGATGTTGGTGCCTTGTAATGCAGCTTGCTCCCATTGGCTGACGAGCAGACTGGCAAAACTGGTTGCTGATGCTGCGTTGTTTGGGCTTTGTTCGGTAAAGGCATCATTTGCGTTGGGGAGTTTTTTTTGCAATCCATAAATGCCAATAGCACTGGCATTATATAAATGAGGCTTTTTCGATTTTGCCTTTGTTGCCCAATGGACAAAGTGGTGGGTTGCTTCAATACGACTGGATAATAATTTATTTTTGACTTTAGATGACCAGCGATGCTCCGCAATATTTTCTCCTGTAAGATTGATAATGGCATCAATCTCATCAGGATTTAGGGTATCCAACTCATCCCAAGTAACGGCATGTACTGTATTTTTGAAGCATTTTTGGATTTTTTCTTTAGCTCTGCCAATGATGGTGACATCGTGTCCAGCGCGGATTAATTCAGGAACCAATACCTGTCCAACTAATCCTGTACCGCCTCCGATAATAATGTTCATAAAGCAATTCCTTTTAAGCTTTTTAGTTACCTGTGTTGCGCCCAATGATATAATAAATGCCAACTCAAAAACACAAAAATAATTATGGCTAAACTTTATTTTTATTTTGCAGCAATGAATGCCGGAAAGAGTACTGTACTTTTACAATCAAGTTATAACTATCGCGAACGAGGTATGCAAACCTTATTGTTTACGCCGTCGATTGATGATCGTTATGAATGTGGTACGGTTCATTCTCGTATTGGTTTATCAGAAGAAGCACTTATCTTTAATAAAGAGGATGATCTGTACAAGTGCGTCCTTGAACGAAAGCAATCTTACGCCTGCATTTTAATTGACGAAGCGCAATTTTTAACTCGTGTACAAGTGCATCAATTAACGGAAATTACCGATCAACTGGGTATTCCTGTTTTGGCTTATGGTTTACGTACTGATTTTAGAGGGGAGTTATTTGAGGGAAGTCAGTATTTACTCGCATGGGCAGATGAGCTTGTTGAAATTAAAACCATTTGTCACTGCGGGCGCAAAGCGACGATGATTTTACGACTTAATGAAGATGGAGAGGCAATTACAGAAGGTGATCAAGTATTAATTGGTGGCAATAATTTATACTCATCTACCTGCCGTAAACATTTTAAAAAACGCGAACCACGAGCAATTTTGGCAAGTAAAAAAATGCCGGAAGAAGTTTTTGGTTAAGATAACTATTTTTAGGAGATGCTATGAAAGCACAAGCGATATCATCATTTGGTGATTGTTCCGTCTTTGAAACAGTGGATGTTCTTAAACCTAAAATTAAGCCAGGTTATGTCTTAATTCGTGTTCAGGCAAGCAGCGTTAACCCAGTTGATTGTAAAGTTCGTTCTGGTAAATATGCACATATTGCGCCTGAGGCGCCTATGATATTACACGGTGATGTTGCTGGCGTTATTGAAGAAATAGGGCCTGATGTTAGCGGCTTTTCTATCGGGGATGAAGTTTATGGTTGTGCTGGTGGTTTTAAAACAGAGCCCGGTGCCTTAGCTGAATTTATGCTTGCTGACGCGCGATTAATCGCGAAGAAACCTAAATCGCTGGGCATGCTGGAGGCTGCGGCATTACCCCTGGTGGCGATTACTGCTTGGGAAGCGCTTTTTGAAAAAATTAAACTGACATTTGGCCAAAAGATTTTAATCCATGCGGGTACTGGTGGAGTCGGGCATATTGCAATTCAGTTGGCTAAATGGGCTGGTGCGGAAGTTTATGCAACGGTATCTTCCTCTGAAAAAGCAGACATTGCTAAAGCGCTTGGCGCCCACAAAACGATTAATTATCGCACTGAGGCAGTTCAGGATTACGTCAATCGCCTAACCGATGGTAAAGGATTTGATGCGGTATTTGATACGGTTGGTGGTGAGAACCTGGATAAGTCACTAGCAGCGGTGGCAATGTATGGAAACGTCGTTAGCATCCAAGCGACTTCTTCTCATGATCTTAGTTTATTGCATACACGTTCAGCCAGTTTGCACGCCGTATTTATGTTATTGCCTCTGTTATTTAATGTACAACGCGATCGTCATGGGAAAATTTTAAAGGAAGTAGCCATTTTAGTGGATGATAATTATTTAAAACCATTGATTGATCCGCATCAATTTTCTTTAGAAGAGGTTGGTCGGGCTCATGAGTTGTTGGAATCTGGAAAGGCTGTGGGGAAAATTGTAATTCAAGTTGGATGATTTGCTTTTTGGTGCCGGGCAAACTAAATTTAAGGCGTTAGTATTTTTTTAACGTTATGGAGAACGAAAATGTCTAAAGGCCCTAAATTTAAGAAAGAATCGCAAGATGCTCGTCGTCATGATCAACAACATGTTGCTCATCCTGAGGAGAAAATGAAGAAGCATCATGAGCAGCCTAAAGCCGATAAAAAGAAATAATATTAAATCTAATTTGAAATTTCCTTCTCCTTTAAGGGGGCATATAAGTTTCGCCTTATCCTTATGCCCGCGGATGATGCCTCGGTTCCATTATGGGAGCGGGAAATTTTCGGATTAGCTACTAAAAATAAGTCTCACCAAAAGAAAAACGCTCTTTTCCTAAAATACCCATCCGTGTAAATTCAATTACCTGCTTACTGGCCAGACAAATCCATGTTTGCTGATTATTCACATATTGATTGTTCTTCATTTTGAACACTGCGGGAGTGTACGCGGCGATATTTTTCGCTTTGTTTGCTGTCCGTGCAGAAGGATAGATAAATGCTTCGACTTGTTCTTGTCGCATGGCTGAGCCTAAAAGCTGACTGTATGCATAATCATTTTTATCAGAAATGTGCTTTATATATTGATTAAAAGGTGTTTCTGTTAAGTCTAATCCTTTCTGTGTTGTTAAAAAGGCAGTGAACGCAGTCATTGAAATTTCTAAATAACCTAAGTCACCTTGGCTGTCATTTAAAAACTTAAGACGATAATATGCCACTTCTGTAAATGCAGTTTCTAATTCTTTTGAGCCATACCATAGTGATGGTTCAAAGGTGCGGCCAAAACGAGAACCATATTTTAAAGGGGGATAGCGAAAGGGGGTGAAAATCAGATAGTTTTTTTCTTTTTCAATAGCTGGTTTTGATTGCTCTAATAGCTCTTCAAGTAGATCATGCTCTTCACGACTGTCGACTAAGTCACGCGAACTTAATATATGCTGGGCTTCAACAACCCTCCATGGCTCTACAGAAAGCGGCTTTATGTATTGGCGGCCTTCACATAATTCCCAAACATTCATAATTTTCCACGCATTGCATCCAAATAATTTACTACATCTACTAAGCCTGTCACTGTTTTTAGTTGCTCAATTGGTTTTTTATTAAAATAGGTATTAAAACTATTTAGCCATATTTTAGCTTTATCATGATTATTGCCAATTAATGAATTTAAACCGCGATATACTCGGAGCAATAGCAAGGCCATTTCACCTTCTTTGGTATTGGGCGAAATAACTTTTTTACCTTGATGTAAACGGGTGGTACTGGATTCACTGATGCCAATAATATCACTAAGATCTTTACCGGTTAAATTGTAAAAATTAGCTAAATTCAGAATCGCTTTCGTTAATACTCGTTCTTTTTCATAGTTTATGTTTAAGGAAGTATTCATACAGCCTCCAATACTATTTCATTTGAAATTATAGATTAATATTATTCCATATGCAATATTTCTGGTAATTTATTGCTAATTATTGCTATAAAATTTGAATTAACGAGCTTAGCTACGGCCTTATTTTTATAGTAACCAATTCTCTATTTTTTAAATATTATAAATTTATTATTCTATAATGAATCTATTCAACACATCACCAAGGAATGGTTATGAAAATTGCAATTGTTACGGGCGGAAGCCGTGGTTTAGGCAAAAGTATGGCACTGCATATTGCCGCGAAAGGCAATGATGTTATTTTGACTTATAATAGTAAACGACAAGATGCTGAAGAGGTAGTAAAGCAAATTGCAAAAATAGGGCGAAAAGGGCGGGCATTGGAGTTAGATGTATCCAATATGCATTCGATTAATACTTTTGTAGAACGTGTTAGTCTGGAGTTGCATGAGCATTGGAGTCGTAGTTCTTTTGATTATTTGGTAAATAATGCCGGTATTGGCATTGGCTCAACGATTGCCGAGATGACAGAAGAGCAATTTGATCAATTAATGAAAATTCATCTTAAAGGGCCATTCTTTTTAACTCAAAAACTAGTGCCGCTGATGAATGATGGCGGTCAAATTGTGAATATCTCAACAGGCTTGACTCGTATTACGTTTCCTGGTTATGCGGCTTACGCCGCGATGAAAGGTGGTCTTGAGGTTTTAACTCGCTATATGGCGCATGAATTTGGCGCGCGGGATATTACGGTGAATACGGTGGCTCCTGGCGCCATTGAAACTGACTTTGGTCATGGGGCAGTACGAGACAATAAGGAAATCAATAAATTAATTGCTTCACAAACTGCACTTGGGCGCGTGGGGCTGCCTGATGATATTGGTAGTATGGTTGCCTCCTTGCTGACTGAGGATAATCACTGGGTCACAGCACAACGAATAGAGGTTTCTGGTGGCCAGGCTCTTTAGGCTTTACTTATTTCTGCTGAATAGCTACCGGCTGTTCAGCAGAATTTTGTTGTTCCATTTTACTAATGGCATTAATTTCTCGATTTAAGGTAAAACTTAGTACGGTACGAATGAGTACAATGCTGGCGACAATCCCAACGGAATAATAGTCGGGAGCGGTGGTTGTGCCAATTAAATCTGCGGCAACAATAAATTCTAGCCCTAAAGTAAGAACGATACCTAAATTCAAGCGAATTTTATTCAGGTCAATTTTTTGTGTAGCGGACTCATTAAATAAATAACGAATGTAGCGTGTTAATGCGATGATAACGCCGGAAAAAATGATCAGAACGCCACAAAATGAAATACTGTGCTGAATGTACAATAAGAGTTTATGCAAACTAGGGATGTCCATGGTATCAAAATCCTTAACCTGAATAGGTTTATTATAATATATCTGCGAAAGCAGTGTGTTTTAGTTTAATAGTAGTCCATGCGTGATTTAAACTCATTCATTAAGTTGTTTTTTGCATAAGAACAAGCAACATGGCAGGGTAAAGATATAAAAAAGAGGGTTATAGCCTAAAAGTAAACTCACTTGAATAAGGATTAATATCTCAAGAGAGATCGGTTTTTTTGAGTGATTGTGCGCAAACTATAAATTAATTGCCTATAATTTTCCTTTTTTGCAGTACACTCTATTTCACAGACTGCCGAAAAATTATTAATTCCTCATGATTGTGACAATATTAGGCATGGAATAAGCAAAGGCAACAGCATATTCCAGTTCACCTTTCGTTTCTGCATGAATACGATACAATGTTTGTCCTGTTTCAATTGATGTATTTATTTTGGCAAAAAATTCGATGCCAGCATTGGGATCATGTGGAGCCCCAGCGAGTTTTGCGAGTGTTGCCAAGGTACGATTATCAATTGAGGTGACAAGACCGGCATGCTTCGCAGTAATATCATAAGTATAAGGGGCACTACCTGGTTCACAAAAACCACCTTGTGCTTCACAAATAGCAATAAACTTTTGATATGCTGCACCACTATCCAGTAAAAACCGGGCTAATTCTTTTCCTTTTCCGGGAGAAGATTTTTTCCCAAACTCTAAAATTACGCCTGCTATATCAATTGCTTTGTTTTTTAAATCTAACGGTAATTTAATTTCGTTACGTAAAATAGCTAAAATATCTTTTGCTTCTAATGCTGGCCCAATCCCAATCCCAAGTGGTTGTATTCCTTCAAATTTTAAAACTTTTACATTTAGTCCAAGCGCTGTGCCTATAATAGAAAAATATTTTTTTAAGCGAAGAAATGTTTTATCGGAACGGATTTTTGCGGTAGGTCCAACAGGTACATCAATCACTACATGCGTTGCACCAGCCGCAACTTTTTTAGAAAGAACGGACGCTATCATTTGTGATTCTGAGTCTAAATCAAGAGGTCTTTCAACTTTTATGATAATATCATCACCAGGGCTTAATCCAATCGCGCCACCCCACACAAAGCAGCCGCCTTCTTTATTAACAATTTTACGCATCTTGTTAATATTTATGTTAACTGGTGTCATGGTTTCAATTGTATCAGCAGTTCCCGAGGGTGATGTAATCGCTCTAGAAGAGGTTTTGGGTATAATAAGCCCCGCAGCCGCCACAATTGCTACCACAATGGGAGTTGTTCGATTGCCAGGGATACCGCCAACGCTGTGTTTGTCCATGATAAATGGATGCTCCCAATGCAATACTTCTCCTGTATGAATCATTGCTTTGGTTAGATTTGTTATCTCATTTATGCTTAGATTTTCCTTTGCACATGCCGTGATGAAGCTTGCAAGATGTATATTAGAATACTTTCCCGCGACTATATCCCTCATAATTTCATCAAATCCCTGTGCACTGATGGTTTTACCGTAGATTTTTCGACGCACATGCCGCAAAGAAGTTACTGGGCTTAAGTGCGAGATAGTAATTTCATCACCTTCTTTTGCACCCAAGCGCTGCCATGCAATCTCTGATAAGCTCGCCTGATTCATTTTTAAAATATCGGAGGTAACAATAGTAAGCGTTGCCACAATTGATTTCTTCTTTCCTGTTACAACAACCTGAGTATACGTTTCAAATCCTTCTGATTTATCAATAGAACACCCAGCATGGATATAGACTATAAATTCATATTTCGTATCCAGTCCTAGTCGTACTAATTCGAGTTTATTTGACAGGTTATTCAATACTAATTCCTTGTTAGTCGCATTTTATACTGCTATACCTAACAGCGAGCCAATGCCTGCGCTTACAAGCATCGCCATTGTTCCCCAGGTTACAACACGCAATGAGCCTAATAATATTCGAGCTCCTCCAACTTTTGCAGCCACTGCTCCGAGTAATGCCAAAAATAAAACCGCCATTATTGCTACTGATGGAATAAGATAGATTCTAGGAACGATGAAAATGATTAATAGAGGTAATAATGAGCCGAGAGTAAAACTGCAGGCAGAAAATAGTGCTGCCTGCAGTGGGCGTGCATTGGTTACTTCCGTAATACCAAGCTCATCACGAGCATGAGTACTTAATGCATCTTTAGCCATCAATTGTTTTGCAACTTCTTTAGCAATATCATGATCCAATCCACGATTAATATAAATAGTGGTTAACTCCTCAACTTCATTCGCTAAGTTCTCTGTCAGTTCTCTCTTTTCAAGTTGTAGGGCCGATTTTTCTGTATCCGCTTGAGAGCTTACTGATATATATTCACCTGCAGCCATAGACATGGCCCCAGCAATTAATCCGGCAATCCCGGCTATAAATATTCCATTATATGGTGTGTGTGCGGCAGCAACACCAATCAATAAGCTTGCAGTAGAGATAATACCGTCATTTGCACCCAAAACGGCAGCACGTAACCAGCCAATTCGTTCAATTCGATGATATTCTTTATGTCGCATATACATCAGAGCCTCCCGTGAGGAATAAACCTGAGTCAATTTGTTAAAAAATTAATCTTTTGGTGTGTCGGATTTCTGTTTATATGCCACATTTTCAGGAATGTCAGTAGCTGAATAGACGCTAATTATTTTGAATGGTTTTTTTACATTGAGATTGATAAAATTGTGAGGAACTCCTTGAGGAATAAAGATCATATCACCTGCTGTAACAGTTGATTTTTTGCCATTAAGGACAGATTTTGCCTGACCCTCAACTACAAATATGACTTGATCAAATTTATGTGTTTCGAGCCCAATCTCATTGTTGGGGTTAGTCTTAGGAGTGATATTCATGAAAACAACTTGCGCATCTTTACCGGTCACAAGTGCTAATTTCCAGTTTTCATTCTTTTTTGCCATTTCAAAAACTTTGTGGGAAATGGTGGCATTTATTTTATTATTCACCGTGGTTTCTTTTGAACTTGCGAATAACGATGGCGAGATTAAACTAGATGCTAATAATGTAGAGATAAAGGCTATTTTTATTCCGTTTGTTTTCATAAAGGCTCTCCATAATTTAAATGAATTATTTACTATATCAAGTTTTGAGCTTGTTTAATACGGATAGATATTTTAACCTAGAAAATAGTTAGAGTTAAACAATTAGGTTGGAAGGGGGCTATTATGGAGAGCAATAAAAATTGGCATTATGACACGATCACTCGATTGCTTCATTGGGTGATTGCGTTTCTTTTGATAGGGTTAATTAGTTTAGGTTGGTATATGATGTCCATCGAAGATCAGCCGAATAGCCGCTGGTATTTTAACCTTCATAAATCATTTGGCCTTATCGCAGCGATCTTTAATTTTTTTTAGATTGATATGGCGCTTTACCCATAAACCAGCCCCACTTCCCGCCAGTGTTCCACGTTGGCAAGCTAGATTATCAAGAGCAGTTCATTTGCTGCTTTATTTTTGTATGATCATAATGCCAATTACTGGTTTTTTTGGCGCTTCATTTAGCAAGCATAGCATCATTTTTTTTGGAGTAGAGTTGCCAACTTGGGTTAATCAAAGTCATACCATATCAAAGCAGTTTTTTGAGGCACATGAGTTGATTGCCTGGATTTTAGTTGGATTAATTGTAGTTCATGTTCTTGCGGCAATAAAACATTTGTTTATTAACAAAGACAACGTTTTTCAACGTATGTGGCTATAAGAATAACAACATATGGTCTAAGGAATAAGCAGTCCAGCGGAACCTGGACTGCCATGATTAAGGTTAACTGCCGAGTACAAAAACACTATTTATTGGTGTATAGGTTATGAATCCTAATTCAGTACCATCTGTTATTGAATAGACATAACCACTCTGAGTACCACCATAGAATAGATTGCCGGCTGAGTTAACAAATAAACTGTACACTGACTGTGCGAAAGCAGTCCAGATACCTCCTCCGGTTAATGAGCTACTCGAGTAAGAATACTCATTAGCCGTATTAATAAACAAGGTATTATTGGCCACAAAAATACTTTGTATTGCGCTGCCATCAGGTTGTCCATTAATTGCGATCCAACTGGCGCCATTATTTATTGAGTAAAAGACAGAGCCATTTTCAGTTCCCGCATATAAGGCATGCGTTGTCGCAAATACTGCCGTTATTGAACTTCCATCGGGCGATGAAGTTTGGTTCCAGGTGGTGCCATTATTGGTTGAGTAATAGACAAAACCATTAGTAGTCCCTGCATAGAGTGTATTTGTCATAGAAAACACGCTATTTACTGAGCTGCTGTCTGGCGAACTAGTAGCACTCCAAGTCATTCCATTATTCGCTGTGTAATAGATAAAACCATTTGCAGCGCCGGCATAGAGGTTATTGGTGGTAGCAAAAATGGAATCGATTGGACTACCGTTTCCTGGGGGTGTTATTGCGATCCAAGTGGCGCCATTATTAAATGAATAATACACGGTTCCATTTTGAGCGCCACTATAGAAAATCTGTGTTATCGGCATTGTGCTAACATGCAAGGCATTAGCCTGACTGGGTTGATAACACAGCTGTGGATTTGGTTTGCCATTGGGGCCTTGTTGACAAATTTGTGGCCCTTCATTGATTGCCCCAGAAATCTGAGCACCATTGACGATTAAGGTGAGCGTGCATGATTGTTTTGCCCCAAGAACAACAGGATTGGGGCAATTGCCAGCACTGGTGACTTGCGTGATCCCGTTAATTGGCTTCATGATCAGAGTATGAGGTTTGGCTGATTGATTCTGTACTACATATTGTATTGTAAAGGCGCTTACTAAGGGCACCTGAATTGTTGTTGGGGTTAGTGGGGTGATGGTAAATAAAGGCGTACCTGCAAATACTAACGCAGGCATGAGAAACACAGTGAAAAAACGAATTATCCTGTTCATGAGATTATCCTATTTAAAATGCAGCCATTAGAGGGACAAAATTAGGGAGGTTAGGGGAGCCAACGCCAACGCCATCATTCCAAAATTGACGTTCAGGTTCAATACTCATTGAGGAATCCCAACCGAAGGTAAGGTAATAATTATATCCGTCAGCAAGATAAATCTTGAATGCCGATGATGGGGCGCCAACAGGTGCTGGCGTGGCGCCATCAATAATGAGATGAGGTGGTGAAATAAGACGCAAACCTTGTCCATAATGCAGTGTCGTATTTTGGGTATAAAGATAGGGTGCCGCTTGGCCAAGTCGTTTCGGGATTCCCCCATTTAATAAGGTGCGCTCTTGGTTAATTAAGAGTAGCGTTGCCGAAAATAAAGGACAGGCTAAGCTAGTACCGCCATAGACAAAAGAGCCGTGCGAGGCATAAATAGTTAGGCCTGTATAGGGATCTGCTAACATGGCAATATCTGGTAATGCTCGTTTACCATATGCGCCAACCGTACCCAGAGTATAGCCGCCAGCAATAAAGTTGCTAATGGAATTTTGCCAGGAGACAGGGCCATAAAATTGACTAATGCCACCGGTAGTCCCACCATAATAAGCACCGTCATAATAAGAGCCCCATAACGTTTCAAATGCATAGTTCCAATTATTATCTACAAAGGTACTGGTACCACCAACAGCGGAGGTAAACGCGGAGCTGGCAGGGTATTGAACATTAGCTTGAGCGCTATTCATCGAACAAGGCCAACTTGAATTGTAGGTTCCATCCCCGCAATCACCGGTGGAGAAATTAAAGCTGATGCCATGAGCAGCAGCGATTTCTAGTCTCGTTTCCATCGCCGGAGAACTTCCATAAGTTTCCGAAATCCCCCAGCTATTAGAAACTACGTACGCATTTGGAAAGCCGGCAATGCTGTAGTTGTTATTGATTAGGATATTAATGACATTATCCACCGCCTCATCTAAAGGCGCATCGGCAGTTTGTGCCAGAACCAATACGGTATTGGCTCCTGGTGCTAAGGTATGTGAGGCTTCAACATCTAAGGCTATTTCGCTATTCCAGCTTGGATGTGAGGGATGATCGCAGGTGGTAAACGGGGTTCCATCACTGTTTATTACTTGAAAATTTGCAGCACTTAAAGGGGTAATGCCATTCGCGGTATTATATAGGTTGGCATCATCTATAATATCTTGAGGTGTATTCGTACCGCAAGCATCGATAATTACTAGAGTTTGTCCTGTTCCATTAATAGTTTGATCTTGAATTGGCTTGATATTGGCAAGATTATAGGTGGTCTGTAATTGTGCTCCAGTAAAGCCTGCAAAAGAGGTTGTTGTTGGTTGTGCAAAGGGGGTAAATGATTCCCATGCCAGATTAAAATCATGGGGTTTTATCCTTGTATTTGCTCTGTTGTAATGGGGGCGGGTACGTACTGCGGGTTGATAGCACACTAAATTACTTAGGCCTGAGATTTCTGAAATATATTGCGCTATATCTGCTCTTAATGTTGGGGCTTGGTCGTTGGCATAAACAGTTTTGTTTTGATAATTATAAGTATTAATTTTTACGTGCAAGGTATGTTCAATTTGCCGCACTGTAGTGGTAATTCGTATTTTATTATTCACAATTTGTGCTTGCATGCCTTGAGACGTGAAATAATTTAATACTTTATTTTTGGTGCGTTCGCTCGGTGCATAGTGTTGTTTGAAGGTATTGCCAGTCAAAAATTTTTGATAGTTTGTACTGTTGGGATCATACATTTCTTGGACTAACTGATCCAACTGGCCTTTGTTTCTTAATTTGAGCCATACAGTGAGGTGAATTGGAGTATTAGCCTTAAGAGGTTTAATTAATGTTGCCTGATTCAGTAACGGCAAACCTGGAGTGGGTACGCTGATTAGGTGTGCATGGGCAGTGGATAAATATGGGCTAAATGCAATTAAAATTAGAGCTTGTTTCTTCAGTTTAAACATGTAGATCACCTCCATTGTGAATGTTGATGTGCCTTATGGCAAAATAAACGTCTTTAATTTAACGTCAATTTTGGATAAGAAATCAGGGCAGAGCTTATCTCTTCTCAATCCGTTTGGGCTAAGGAAATTATCTTAAATTAATTTGAGTTTGGGTAATGACTTGTCCTGAACTCGTTAGCTTCAAATGAGTGCCTAATAAGATAAACTTTCTTGTCATAAAAACCAATAAGAAACTTTTCTTCACGATTGATGCGGCTTTTTGGTATATAATTAGTGAGTAAGCTCATTTTCTTATGATTTTTCCAGGCCAATTCAGTGAATATTGATAATCGTCTTGCTTGGGCGCACCCCATAGTACAACAATGGTTTTTTGAACAGATTGGTTCACCAACAGAGCCACAAATACAAGGGTGGCCGCAAATACTTTCTGGACAAAATACTTTAATTTCTGCGCCAACAGGCTCAGGAAAAACTTTCGCGGCATTTCTTGCCTGTATTGATCAATTAGTCCGAAAAGCCATTTCTGGCACATTAGCCAATGAAACAGAAGTACTTTATATTTCACCATTAAAGGCTTTAGGAAATGACGTACAAAAAAACTTAATGGGGCCTTTAAATGAAATTGTAAAAGTTGCTAAGAAGCAAGGCCTTGCCATGGCAGACATTAATGTGATGGTGCGGACAGGAGATACTTCACCTAAAGAGCGTCAAGCGATGCTCAAACAGCCTCCACATATATTAGTAACTACTCCTGAGTCACTTTATATTTTGCTCACCGCCGGTAAAAGCCGTGAGATTTTGCGCACCGTTAAAACGGTTATTGTGGATGAAATCCATGCTTTAGCAGATGATAAGCGTGGTGCTCATCTTGCTTTATCATTGGAACGACTTGAAGTATTAACTTCTTTTCCACCATTACGCATTGGCTTATCGGCTACCCAAAAACCATTAGACGTTGTTGCGAATTTTTTAGTAGGAAACAATCGAGCAGCCCCTGCAATGATTGATATTGGTCATGCCAAGCATTTAGAGCTTGCCGTTGAGGTTCCTATTAGTGAGTTAGGTGCTGTAGCTTCAAATCAAATATGGGATGAGATTTATAATCGTATTGCTCAATTAGCAGAACAAAACCGCTCGACATTAATTTTTGCAAATACTCGTCGTGTGGCAGAACGTGCAGCACATCATTTAGGAGAGCGACTGGGTAAAGATTTGGTTGTGGCTCATCATGGTAGTTTATCTAAAAAGCTTCGCTTAGAAGCAGAAACCAAATTAAAAAATGGTGAATTAAAAGCGTTAGTGGCGACGGCATCCTTAGAATTAGGAATTGATATTGGCTCTGTGGATTTAGTTTGCCAATTAGGTTCACCTCGTTCTATTGCGGTGATGCTCCAGCGAGTAGGGCGTGCAGGGCACTGGCATGGTGCCATTTCTAAAGGGCGCATTTTTGCCACAACCCGCGATGAGTTATTAGAGTGCGCCGCGATTGTTAATGCCATACAAGATGGCGATCTTGACCAACTCGTGATTCCCCATGAGCCTATTGATATTTTAGCGCAACAAATCGTGGCGACCTGTGCTACAGAAGACTGGCTTATTGATGATTTATTTCTTTTGGTGCGTCATGCCTTTCATTATAAAGATCTTTCTCGAGAGCAATTTGATGCGGTAATTAATATGCTGGCAGAAGGTATAGCCGGTTCGCGTGGACGTTATGGCGCTTATCTTTTCTATGACCGGGTGCATGGGATGCTTAAAGGGCGACGTGGCAGTCGATTAGTAGCAATAACCAGTGGTGGTTCGATTCCTGATAATGGGTTGTTTACGGTCAAAACTGAGGCGCCTAGTATAGTTGTCGGGACGCTTGATGAGGATTTTGCTGTAGAAAGTAATCGCGGTGATGTCATTTTACTTGGTAGTACTTCTTGGAAAATTAATCGCATAGAAAGTACCAAGGGGCAGGTTATTGTTGAAGATGCGCATGGCGCACCGCCGAGTGTTCCTTTTTGGCTTGGTGAGGCACCTGAACGAACCGCAGAATTGTCATTACGGGTTTCTAATTTGCGTGAACTTCTTAGTTCTAAATTAACAGCAGCAGAAGAATCAATAGCAAACGTTCAACAGTGGCTTGGTGCTTATTGCAAAGTAGACGTGAATGGCGCACGGCAAATTATTGACTATCTTCTTCAAGGAAGAGCGTTATTAGGCGCTGTTCCCACGCAAGAACGCATTATTGCTGAACGATTCTTTGATGAATCAGGTGGAATGCAATTAGTTATTCACTCACCTTTTGGGGCACGAATTAATAAGGCTTGGGGGCTTGCTTTGCGTAAATGCTTTTGTCGTTCCTTTAATGTAGAACTACAAGCTTCGGCTACGGATAATGGCATCAATATTGCACTCACCGAGCAGCATAGTTTCCCTTTAGCGGATGTTTTTAACTATTTAAGTGCGGTTACCGCTAAAGAAATTGTCGTGCATGCCGTTTTGCAATCCCCTTTGTTTCCAACGCGTTGGCGTTGGGCTGCTTGTCGGGCCTTGGCTTTGGTTCGGTTTCGTAATGGACACAAAGTTCCTCCGAATATTCTAAGGATGCGTGCTGAAGATTTGCTGGCGGCGGTTTTTCCTGATGCCGTAGCTTGTCAGGATAATGTGAATATAGATGATGTTAAATTACCGGATCATCCCTTAATCAATGAAGCCATGAAAAATGCATTGATGGAGGCATTGAATGTTGAGGGTTTGCTGGTTTTGTTAAAAAAGATAAAAAATAAAGAAATTCAATGCATCGCCGTGGATACACCAACGCCTTCAGTATTTGCCCATGAACTATTGAATGCAAATCCTTATGCATTCTTGGATGATGCACCTTTGGAAGAGCGGCGTGCTCGGGCGGTTGAGATGCGTCGTACTTTACCCGCCAACATGGTCGCAGAGTTAGGGAATTTAGATCCTGAGGTCATTAAGGAAGTGCGACAGCAGGCATGGCCTGATGTACGAAATGCTGATGAGTTACAGGATCTATTGCAAACCGTACTTGCTTTTCCTGCCCATGCTGCGACTTATCATGAATCTAGCAGACGGTGGCAAGTCTATTTAGATGAGTTAGTTGCCGCAGGACGTGCTGGTACGGCGACATTAGGAAACCAGCTCTTTTGGTTTGCTGTTGAAAAAGCCAAAACCTTTTCGGCTATTTATCCCGAGGCACAGCTTAATCAGTCTTTATTGGATGTAGAAGCCATACCTTTAGATCGCGACGAGGGTATAGTGTATTTGCTGCGCGGCTGGTTATTTCACTTGGGGCCAACTACGGTTTTAGCCCTAAGCCAGTTTTTGGTTTTAGGTGAATCCGAAATTGAGCACGTCCTGCTTCGTTTGGAGGCTATGGGATTAATTTTGCGCGGCGTCTTTGAGGGCAATGCCTCACAAGAGTGGTGTGAGCGTCGATTATTAGCACGGATTCATCGACTTACTTTAGCAAAGTTGCGCCAGGAAATAGAGCCAGTGACACCAACACAATTTGTGCACTGGTTATTAACCTGGCAGCATGTAGCCCCGGGGACTCAATTAAGTGGTGAGCAAGGGTTATTGGCAGTAATTGAGCAATTGCAGGGTTTTGAAATTCCAGCGAAAGCTTGGGAACCTCATATTTTTGCCAAACGGGTAAAAAATTATGATCCGATGCTTTTAGATAAATTATGCCTCATGGGCATTATTGGCTGGGGGCGTCTTTCATCAACATTGACTCATGCGGATACTTTTATAGATTCTAAACGTGTTACACCGACCAGTATTGCGCCAATTACGTTTTTTTTAAGGGAAAATTCTTCGTGGTTGATTGAGGTTAAGGATGGCGTCAAAGAAGATATTTTGGCTGGTTTAAGCCACATTGCAAAAGATGTTTATCTTTATTTATTAAAAAATGGCGCTTCATTTTTTATGGATATTGTTGATGGTGTTCGGCATTTAAAGTCTGAAGTTGAAATGGGATTATGGGAATTAGTTGCCGTAGGGCTTACCTCGGCAGATCTTTTTGATAATTTACGTTCGTTAATTGATCCTCGGCGTCGTTTAATGAAAAAAAGACGTCGAGTTGTTCGCCATCAATACAGTTCGGGGCGTTGGTTCCTGTTGAAAAAGAGCTTACATTCATTTAATAGTGAACAAATTGAAGCCTTGTGTTGGGTGTTACTTAAACGTTATGGAGTGGTTTTTCGCGATCTTTTAGTGCGAGAGAAAAATATTCCGCGTTGGCGAGAACTCCATGCTGCATTTCGGACATTAGAAGAACGTGGCGAAATAAGAGGGGGGCGTTTTGTCGAGGGTTTTTTAGGGGAGCAATTCGCATTACCTTATGCTGTAGAATCATTACGCGCGATGAAACATAAAGAGATAGGTGATGAGCAAATTTCTATTGCTGCAGTGGATCCCTTAAATGTGTCTGGATTTATTTTACCTGGCCCACGCGTTTCTGCTATTTCTGGTGGTTCCGTTTTCTTAATCCCGTCATTTGAAAATATTGGATAAAAACTTGGGACATCGTACACGAGGATAAATTTTAGCAGGCAATTAACAGTTTGTTCTTTTAGATGTTGTGGACAAAGCCGCGGCATGTTGGTCGTGTATGCGCTACCAAGCATGGATAACTCATACTTTTTGACAAGAACAGTTGTGGCCATGCCTGATGCCTCTTTTATTTCGTTAAGGTTGAGTTAAGTAATTAGTGGTATTATTTTGCTCATTATTGACAATAACTTGACACGAGGTTCGCTAATGAGAGAAGAGCAGCTGTTAAATAGCTTTAAAAATCCCGATGAATTTAAACGTCTTATCACAAATAATGATGATTTATGCAACGCAGCAGATGCATTTCCTGAGCATGCTGAAACTTTAATTAATATTGTCCTTAATAAGGCTGAGGAATTTAAACGCCTTATCACCAATAGCTTTTATTTACGGGTAACCATAGGCACATTTCGTGAGCATGCGGGAAAGATAATTAATATTCTTCTTAATAACTCCGAAGAATTTGCACGCCTTATCGCAAATAATGCGGAATTATGCAACGCTGCACGCGTATTTTCTGAGTATTCTGAAGCTTTAATTAATAGTGTCCTTAAAAACCCCGAGCGGTTTAAACGTCTTATCACGAATAACTATGAATTATGCAAAACCGCATACTCATTTCGTGAGCATGCGGGAAAGATAATTAATACGGTCTTTAATAACTCTGATGAATTTAAGCGTCTTATCACAAATATTGATGATTTGTACAACGCTGTAAATAGATTTCCTGAGCATGCTGAAACTTTAATTAATGTTCTCCTTAATAACGATGATGAGTTTAAGCGTCTTATCACAAATATTGATGATTTGTACAACGCTGTAACTAGATTTCCTAAACACGCTGAAACTTTAATTAATAATGTACCTTAAAATCCTGAGGAATTTAAGCGCCTTATCACAACTAATGATGAATTAAGCTGCATCGCAAAAATATTTCCTACGCATACTAAACTATTCAATAAACCATCTATAGATAAAGTGATTGGTGCTTTAGTCAGTCATGCGGAAATCAGAAAAAATGCTCGTATACTTGCCCAAGGAAAACGAACGAACTCTTTCTTTCAAGATGTTCCTAATGAAGTACTTGTAACAATTGCTGGATTTACTGGTAATCCAGAGGCTCATGACGAGCAGGCATCACAGGATATTGCCTATAATAATTTTGGATAACCATTACTAGCATCTGAGCTCATCCGTAGTTTAATGAACCACGAAGGTTGGGGCAAAATGAACCCATAGTCGTCAAGTTAAGAAAGCTCTTCGCTCTCCTTCAGACCCGTTCGGGCTGAGGAGGCATTTATGCCGTCTCGAAGCTTTGCGCCAAGACTAGTAAGGCTTCGAGACAGCGCTAAAGCGGCTTCCTCAGCCCGAACGGATCGAGGATAGATGGCTAAATTCCTTAGCTTGGCGCCTATGGGACAAAATGACCCTACCTTTTTCTCAGGAAAGACTGACACTTGGTTTCGTTAACGCCTCATCAGTATTATTAAGTTCTGGTTTTTTCTCAACGAATGGTTCTTCTTTCATTTTGAGTAACTCGGCCTTCATCTGTTGTTGTTGTTCTATGAGACTTATCTTGGGTGTCTCCGCCTTTTGCATTTGCTGACTTACTTTGGTCTCAATTGTTTTTTGCATGAGAATGTCAGTTAGTTTTTTTGATATATTGCCACTAAGTTTTCCTTGGAGTGCCTCAATTTTAAAAACCGCTTCATTATATTGTCCTTTTTCTATAGACTTAATAATTTCAGGAAACGCTTTTTGCATCTCGGCTACATTTTTGGCTCCTGCTCGAAAACGTGAAAATAATTGCCCCTCTACACGGCATTGATAACTGGAGGCAACACCTTTAACCAGTTCAACCAACATCGTTTGTTTTTTAGCGGTGTCATAGTGAGTTGTTACCTCTTGATTAAGGATTTCGACAGGAAGCTGTTCTTTCATTGTACCGAGCTTATGCGAATTTAGTGTTCCTTTATTGCTGGGAAATATAAAAGTATTCCCCGTGTATTTTTGTAGAGGTAAACTGCTCACTGCATCAGGAGATAATCTGTAATTAACAAATTGTGCTAATAGTTGTGGAAATTTATTAAATACAGCATTATGAATGGTATCTGCAGGAGCCGTATTGAAAGTTCTTACTTGCACTAAAGGTTTCGTTTGTAACTTTGTGTCAGTATTGTATGCTTTAGTGGCAACATATTGTGCTAAATGTCCACCTAAAGAATGTCCAGTAATAATAATTTCTCTATTGGGATTTTCTTTGCGGACTTGTTGATAAAATTCAAAAGCAGCATCACGAAATTTTTTCTCAACAGTACCTCCAGCTACTAGTCTTAGATCTGAGAATACATCCCCCATCGCTTTAGTGCCGCGAAAAGAAATGACCATAGGTTTCTCCAAATCCTGAGGTTTAAGGCAAACGGCTGCTAGCGGTGATGGCCCTGAACCTTCACTTTTGACTGGAGCAATAGATTTTACTACCTCATAACCATGATTAGTTATATTCGCAAGAAGCTCAGGATTAGATGGATCATCGTTGGGGTTAATAGCATTATCTTTCCTTACTCTATAAGCTGCTTGAGCAGCAGAAATAAGCAAGTTAATGGTACATTTTGATTTTTTTTCAGGATTAGGGTTGCTCATAATGAGGTACCTAAATTTGAGCACTTGTTTTAATTATAGACACAGGAATTTAAAATGGTTGGCGTTGATGAGGCTAATGGTGTTGTATATGCTAAATATTTCTACATTCAAATTTTCATGTTGCAATGCAGAATATTAATAAGGCCTATGAGGCACATTACTTGTTGGTGTTTTCTCATGTTCATTAGGAGGTAATTCTTTACTAGGTTTTTTGTGCAAAGGGCTACCGCCACTTTGGGCTGCTTGTGTCGCGAAGGGAGCGGTTGATTGCATAGTTAACACTTCATCGTTTAAAAATCGAGGGTGCTGCCGATTAATTACTGAGCATTCTTGCGGCCAAAGAAGAGTAGAACGCTCCGAATAGGGGATTCTTAGTGTCTTGTAACAATTATTCATATCCATAAGATGGGCGGCAATAATAGCATTCGCACTAAAAACAGTATTTGGTGATAAATAGAAATAATCTGCAGTAGATGATACACCTATTCTTGAAGGATCAATCTCCGACTCCGTCATGCGTCTTGTTGAACGCGATGAAAGAGGAACCGTAACATGAACAATAATTTTAAATGTATCATGAGCATGTAGGTCAGCAACTTGTTCCGCTTCTTCGTGAGTTAGACCTATAGGCAATGAGAATGTTGTGCCACTTCTTGTAGTTAAAACATCTGCTAAGGCCTTAAAGTTGAAGTTGTCGTAAAATGTTTGGGCATTACAATCACTTGTTAGCGGGGGAAGTTCCAAATAATATTTACTGGGTTTTTGTGGATCTTTAGGAACGATACCAACAGGTATAAAAATATCGATTAAAGCTTCTTTTGAATTTTTTCCCATTGGTTTTCTTTTATTCGCTATAGGTTATTATTATAGTGATAAATGCAGTCGGTGACAAAATAAAAATGGCAGGAACTTCATTTATTGCAATTTTTCTTGTTGTTGCTAACTTTTATAGTATGAGAATGGTTATGAGTTCGCTAAATAATGAATACATTACGTGCTTTTTTGCGATTGTCCCTCCTAAAGCATTGCATGCTCCTCTAGCTAATCTGTTACATACGTTAAATTTTGTTTTTCCAGAGCAGTCCTTAAAATGGATTAAGGTAGAAAACTTGCATATTACCTTGCAATTTTTAAGTTGCATACAGCAAGACCAGATCGCTTTTTTAGTCAATAGCGCACAGACAGCATTAAAAGAGACACCTGCATTTCAACTTGAATTCGGGGCTGTGGAGTGGTTTCCTTCATTGACTAATCCCAAGCTTCTTTCTTTAGATGTTGGGCCGCACAATATCCTAAAAACTATATCCGTGACGATTGGACAAGCTTTAAGTTCTTTAAATTATCCCATGGAAGGGCGTCCTTTTCGTGGGCATATGTCCATGGGGAAAAATCTTCAAAAACTGCCATCCTACGACTTATTAACGCAAATAAAGACGCCGATTATTCCATCAGTACTTATTAATAAGATTCATTTAATGGAAAGCAGAGTCAGTCATGATGGTCGTAGTTATCATTCTTTGGCAGAATTTAATTTAACATAGTGTGACTAAGTTTCTAGTAACTGTTATTGTATTAGTACTTATATTAATTTTTAATAGGGTCTATTGACCTTTCAACTATCTTGGCCAACATGAGTCGATTTTCTGTGCTCCGATGTTCACGAGATGTATGTTTTGCTTGGGGGCTTAAAGTTAACCAATTTTGGTTCAATCTAGTGAAATGGCTCTAGACCCTAGAGAAAGTTAAATTATTTTAACTTTGATAAGGATCATCAATGCTTAAATTATTCTTTTTATTCACCGCATTATTGTCTTCTGTGTGTTTTGCTCAAGAGCGCGAAATTGCCATTACTATGGATGACTTACCTCTTGTTGCATCAAGAATGAATACTCCTGCGAACAAACAGCGCTCAACAGAACGTTTTATGCAAATTGTGCAAGCTTTTCAAAAATACAACGTTCCAGTTACAGGTTTTGTTATTGCCGGGGCAATAGAAAAAGGACAGTGGGAGTTTCTCGAACAATTTCGCCAAGCGGGTTTTATGCTCGGTAATCATACTTATTCACATTACAACTTAAATCAAATGAGCGCAGAAAAGTATATTGCTGATATTGAGCGCGCCGATAAGATTCTTGCGCCCATATTAACTACACCTAAATATTTTCGTTATCCTTATCTTGCAGAGGGTAATAAAACAACTAAGCTCAAAGTGCGTGAGTACCTGAGTGCGCATCAGTATACGGTGGCGCCAGTGACAATTGACAGTAAAGATTTTGCTTTTAATGAGATGACATATAAGGTTCCATATCGCTCTCGAGTCGAATACATTCAAAAACTTAAACCACGTTATTTGGCATATATCTGGAAGCAAACACTATTAGCTGAAAAAAGAGCTAGTGGAAAAAATGGCAAACAAATATTATTAATTCATGCCAATATTCTTAATAGCTATTTATTGGGTGATATTTTAGAAATGTACAAAAAAAATGGGTATAAATTTATAAGTTTAACGGAAGCCTTAGCTGATCCGGCTCCTGAAATTAGTTTCCCTGCGGTTAAAAAAGATCTTGGAACAAAGATAGAAGATGAGCTTTTGAATATTCCTGCCCAATAATTTGCACAAAGTGCTACGGAGGTTTTATGTTATTATTCGCTGTTGCTTTGTTTTTTATTGCCGCAATTTTGGGGTTAGCCATTTTAACGGCAATCTTACAAGATAAACCAACCAAGAAAATAGTTCTGTACCTTCATGGTTCGCTCGCTGCATTTGCCATATTGCTGACAATAGGGTCTTTGGTTATGTTTGGTGGAGATTTATTGCTGATTATTAGTCTTATATTGTTTCTTCTTGCCGCACTTGGTGGATTAACTCTGTTTACTTTGGACATGAAAAAGAAACCTGTACCCAAATGGTTGGCGGTTATTCATCCTTTGGTTGCTATGGCGGGATTAATCACGTTGGTAGTTTATATTTTGCCATAGAGTTAGAGATGGCCGGCTTGATTTAAACGCGCGATTATCCCTAACTCACGTTAATGGCAATGAAAATACCCACAAGATGTGATCAGTTAAGTACGGTCGTAAAGTTTCAATGCAAGGGTACCATGTGTTATTGCAGCGCCTGCGCGTAAAGCAGCTGCAATCATTGCCGCTTCGGCGACTTCTTCACGAGTTGCTCCTGCACGTTTTGCAGCAGCAATATGTACATCTAAGCAATAAGGACATTGAGTAGTAAGTGCTACAGCAAGTGCCATAAGTTCACGATATTTCTTAGGAATAGCCCCATCTTCACGATTAAACGCTTTATTTAATGCCAGGTAGCCATCTGCTTCAGGTTTTGCTAATGTAAAAAGCTCCTTAAGTCGAGCAAGGTCCGCATGCTCATGATAATCTGCCATGATTTATTCTCCAGAGGATTAATATTAGTATCCATAACAAATTCAATATAGTTCGTAATTTTTGCAAACGCCAACTAACGTTGATCAAAATAGTCTGCTGGAACACCGTAAATAGAACAAGTTATAGGGTTCGTAGATTGGGTTTCCCATTCTGGATTATCAAGCACATTTATTGCATTTTTATAGCCAAGCTCAAGACGTGTACTTATGGCTGAATGAACAAAATTATAATCTTTATATGAATGAGCATAAGGAGTACCCCGATAAATAATATGCACTACGCTAAACCTTTTCTTATTCCCTAACTGTAAGACTTGTTGTATCTCAGGATCTTTTTTCGCCTCAGATGTTAAATGCTCTCCGAGGAGTGTAATGGCTGTTTGCAGATTTTGACGACTGCTGTAAACATTGGTTAGACGCCGCGAATGGCTTGCATAGCGGATATCCTTTTGTCGCTCTTCTACTTGATCCATTGTTTCAGGTAGAGGGCCTTTTAAACTAAAACAATCAATCACAAAACAGAGAGTATCTTCTTCAGGTAACGCATCAAGAACAGTAACTAATGGTGTATTGGCATAAATACCCCCATCCCAGTAATAGTCATCCCCAATTTTCATGGCTGGAAAACCAGGAGGGAGTGAGCAGCTGGCCATAATGTGCTCGGGACCAATGGTTGTGAGCTGATTATTAAAAAATATCATTTCTCCTGAAGCGACATTTACCGCACCAAGACAAAGAGTGACTTCTTTGGCATTAATACGATCAAAGTCAATAACTTTTTCTAAGGTATTTCGCAGTTCTGAAGTGTCATAATAACTTAACTTATCAGGTGTATCCTGAGTAAATTCAGTTGGTGGTATAAGACGTGGTTTAAAGAAACCTTCTAATCCAAAGAATACAGAATGTAGAGAACCTAATCGATTTTGTAAATGGCGGACGAGATCAACATGACGAAAATGGCTTAATGGATCGCTCCATACGTTAGGCACAATGGTATTCCAAAATTCCATGAGCTTGTCAACCTGATGTTCATGGGCATTTCCTGCAATAATGGAGCTATTAATTGCGCCAATTGATACGCCAGATAAATAGTTGGGGATATATCCACGTTCATGAATTGCACGATAAGCACCTACTTGATAAGCTCCTAATGCGCCACCACCTTGAAATACGCAGGCAATACGCTTATAAGCCTGTTTCTCTTGGGTGGATTGATGCGGTTTATTGATTAGTCCAAGAGGAGTTTTTATTTGCATTTTGCTCGCCATGATCGTTGATTCCCTAAATCCTTATAATTAACAAGTATATACACTCATTAATAAATTTTGTAATTAAGAAAAAGAAAAATGTTCAGTGTTTTCATAGGGATTGCGTGAATGCTCATGGGGGGGATTGAACTTTTTGTCACTTTGCTGGGTTTTAAGACGTGTATAACCGTCAAGCTAAGCCCTGTTCGCTTGTTCACGGAATCCAGAGAATAAGATCCCCATGGATTCCATGGACAAGTCACAGGAAGGAGGCCGAGGATGAGGCTATGTCCTACGAGGAGAAGGATGTTTTTAGTAGCCTGGTCTAGCTGATTCTGATAGAAAAGAAGTAAATGTTTCCGCTTTCTCGATAATGGTATTTAATTCATGACTATTCATGTTGCGCTCGACAAAATCAGGTCGTTTGTTTATTTTTTTGCTCGTTATTAGCTCTGTGCGCTGTACTCGAATATCGGCAAATACTTGTTGAATTGATAATTCAGGATGATTAGTTAAATTACCTAGTAGTTGTTTTGCCAGATAAAAATTGGCTTCTCTATTTGCTGCTCTAGAGTTTTTATAGAACCAAAAATTATATTTAAAATTAATTTCCTTAGATTCTGGTTCTTTATTTTTCTCAACTCGATGAATGTATTTTTTTAAGTCGGAAATTAAGATGGATTTTTGCAGCTCTTCCGGTGATGATTGATATTGGTACTGTCCTGAATAATTACCAAACACACCACTATAATGCTTAGGCTCATAATTTCCAATAAGTAGATGGCTTTTGGCTACCATTTCTTGAACATCGGGCGTGCGTTTTCGTGGTTGTACATTACCGCTAGAAATTTCAGCTATTCTTTTCTTCACTTCAATAATAATTTCATGGGCCGCAACTTTTAAAACAACATCTTGTTCCTCTTGGGTATCCTTATGTTGATTGCTGATATAAACATCGGCGCCAGCAGCACTGCTGGCGGTATATTTGAAAAATCCAGGTCCAACAAATTGTCGTTCCTGCTTAATAACGTCTTCAGGTTTTCTTCCCCGATGTTCGATATCGCGTTTAATACGTCTTTTTACAATATCCAAATAGCTGTCTGTTACATTTACGGATACTAACGCTAATTCAGGGGGTAGGAAGTTTTTATGAAAATATTGGCCAAATATCCCTTCAATGATTAGTACATCTGATGGAAGAATTTCCTGTGTACCTTTACGCCGATTGGTTGGGAAGTCAAATAATGGTTTCGTGATGGGATTTCCTTTATTTAACTCCATAATATGCTCTGTTAATAAGTCTAAATGGAGCATGTCATCTCGATCAAAATTAGTCTCGAGGCGATATTTTTCAATATCAATAGTGTTTTCTGGGTATTCTTTAAAATAATCATCCATATTCAGAATCTGAGCGCTAATCCCTGACTTTATCAACTCATTCAGGAGATGTTGTGATACACCTGTTTTTCCTGATGCTGATTGCCCACCAATAAAAACAAAAATCATATATATACCTCGGTAAATTTTTGATTATGCGTTTGTTAAAATTGACCAGAGAAAAGAAGGTACGGCCAAAATTGCGGCTATGATACACAGTATTTTTATTTTAGGCACGTGCTCCATAGCGCAGTATATGATTTCGACATGACTTGTTTTTTCATTTTTTATAAAATAGCTCTTTTTAAAATAGGCACTAAAATAAGTTGAGCTAAGCCTTGTCAACCATTTTGAGTGGTGTTTTTTACCATTTTGGGTTTCATGTTGGCTTTATGGCTTGTTTATACACTATAATGTCTTCTTTTACTTAATGGCTAACTTGGAGTAAACATGCTATCCCAACCCCACATACAAACTCTAATAAATAAAGATAAAGACAAACAATCAGATAATCCCATCGATGGTGACGTGTTTGAAAGGGTTATACCGGTGTTTGCAAAACAGCTTCCAGGTTCAACTGAAGAAGATCCTCTTCTTGCATTTATAAAGCTTGTAAAGACAAAACCGGATGGATATTGGTTGATGCGTGAAAGTCGCGTAGAAGGAATGATTTCTACAACTTTTAAGTTAAACGGTGAAGTGTGTCATGATCGCTTTGTTTTCAAAAATCAGCAATGGCGAGTGGTTAATGACGAACAGAAGATACCTGCTGTAGGGGCATATGAGCCGCTTAACAAAGATACAGTAAATATATCAGTAATAGATTCCTTATTAGCTGCAATATATGCAACCAGGCCTCATCTTGAATACAAGAAATTAATTATACCAGCGGCAGCGTCAGCATCAAGAAATATGAGCTACCTTCAGGAGAGCCCTTATGTTCTTGTAACACAAAGAGATGGGAGAGAACAAAAAATTTATGCTGATCTTCTTGGTTCGTTAACGGGCATTACAAATCTTATCAATGAGAATATCCTGATTTTAAAAAATGGATCTACTCATATTGCCCTCGATATGGAATTACTTAAATCAATAGAGTTACCATCAAGAAACAAATTAAATGAGGATTTGTGTTTAAAAAAGACATTTCTATTGGCAAACAGTGCGAGTTTTCTTAAAGATTTATTTACTGAATGGTTGGAAACCAATCGATTAGGCGAAGATCTATTTTGTCCTGTGGGAGCGGATCTTTTTGTAGAACCTTATTATGTTGTTGAATCTGGACAAGTTTTTGATGTTTCTTCATTATTTCATCAAGGAAAATGTTTGCTGACCTGTCCTGTGACACGAATGCCAATCATGTTACATCCAGTGCATTTTGAAGGGTATAGGAGAAAATTAAGTGAGTGTTTAATCTTGTTTTTTGACTTTATTGAGTTATATCAAGAAAAATTGGAACAAGTTAAAGCGGCCAAGAACAACATCACAAAGAATGAAGGTGCGGTTGAAGTAGTGAATACTACCATGGTAACAAAGGCTTCCGGGCATTTATTTTTTGCGGAAGGAAAAGTATGTGATGAGCCGGCTTGTTCTTCAATAAGTCTCAGTTCATCTAATCCATGGTGACCAATCATAGTACAAGTTTTTTTTCACAAAAACACTCCCAAGCTTCAGCGTAATCATGCATGCGCTGAAGCCCTTTCCATAGTGTTTGCATTCTCCGGGATATCCATCTAAACGCCTAAACGAGCAATTACAATTACGCATTTCAGAATGTGAGATAAGTTCATCAGGATCCCTATGGCGTTTTTTTAATAGCATGGTTAATGGGGGACATTAGGTTAAAAAAATAGACTTGGATATTCTTCTACAGGAAAAAAAACAAACCGAAATGGTTTATTTAGTCAACCAGAAAAGGACATCAAGGCTCAGGATACTCCATCAGAAAGTGCCCCTCGGCCGGAATCCTTGTAAAAAAGACCAATCTCTTTATATTTAATGCCATGGCGGCAAAATCAGCCTGGATTTGTGTAAAATTCTATCAGTCATCATACTGGTACCATTTAATAAATTAGATTTTCATTTTTGACAAGTTGAGTAAAGTTGTCTCATAGTTTACAACAGGCAGTCCCGTTTTATTGCCCTGTAGTAATTGATATACGATATAGGATATACTATAACTTATATAGTATGGAGGAGATTATTATGAGTAAAGTTCTTATTTCAATGCCTGATAAAATTGCTTCACGAATGCGAGCTTCTATTCCACAAAAGCAACGCAGTAAAGTTATTGTGGAATTAATAGAAAAAGAAATAGAAAGACGTGAAAAAGCACTTTATGAATGTGCTGTTGATGTTGAGCAAGATCATAAATTGAATCAGGAAATGAACGATTGGGATGTAACTCTTCAAGATGGATTAGCTGATGAAGCGTGGTGATATTTATTGGATAGATCTTAATCCAACAACCGGATCAGAAATCAATAAACAACGTCCTTGTGTATTAGTTGGGGCAACGCCAATAAATCAGGCGCGTCATACTGTAATTGTTGTTCCACTTTCCACCTCAGCAAAAGCCAGGCCTCCAATAACTATTTTAGTTTCTTGTCTTAATAAGCACGTAACGGCTATATGTGATCAAATTCGAACGGTTGATAAAAGTAGGCTAAAGGGCTTCATAGGTACACTTTCTGATAAGGATTTAAACTCTCTTGATGATGGTTTGCGGCAAGTTTTGAGTTTATAATTTCAGTAGAACAAGGATAAATAGGTACCATCAAGTTGTTTGATCAGAAGGCAACTTTAGGCGCAAAGCCTCATATTCTAATATTTTCAGCACAAATCATAATAAAAAAACAACGCTAAGGTGCTCGGCGCCATTTTTTAATTTAATGGTAGTGGTTCCTCAGGGTTTCCTGGTTCGGATTTTCTCTGCTTAGTTTTTATAATGACAAGAGAGATTCTAATTCTGCAGATGCATCGTTAATTAGTTCTTTTCTCTTTAAAAGTGATTTATCCAAATTAAAGGCAGGCTCCTTCGTTTTTATAGCCGCAGTTATTGCGGTTCCAAATTCTTCGGCATCTTCATTGATTAGATAGTCTATTTTTAAAAAAGCGTTAATAATTTGGTCGGTCAATGTTGCATCTTGTTTCGTGCGTTTTAAAAAAAATGAGCAGCAAGAAAGATAGTTATGATGTTTATCCTCTAGTTTGCTCATCATCACCGATATTTTTCTAGAAAAATTATATTGAGTTATAAGGTAAGGCTCAATGATGTTTTGATACTTAATATAATGTTCATAATCTTGCGTACGCAAAAAATCACATGCTAAAAGTGCTGATAGATAAATTTTTTCTACGGCATCAAGTATTTGTTTGTGTGTTGTGGATGAGCTAGAGGAGGGAGATGTTCTCGGTGAGTTAATTGCTATGGATGAGCTAGGTGCTTCGTGTAGCTCTTCGGTGATGGGTTCTAAAACAGGGGCGAACGGTTTCGTTATTTTTCTAGGTCGTGAAACGTTGTGTTTAATCTTTGGCATGGAGAGCTGTGGCGAAGAGCTTGCAACATCAACTACATTAGAAGGGTATGGGGCAATACGGTTGAGCGTATTTTTCGTGGTTCTTATTTTTGGTAACAAATGAGTGCTTGGAGCATTTGTATTGTGGGGAATTGTAGGCATTAATTATCTCGATAATTTTCAGTACAAATATTATACATTAAAGGCCCCCTAGTTGCATTGCTTATGATCTAAAATTTTACTTTTAGTCTTTTATTTGTTGTATTTTTTTATGGGTGTGACAAAAAGTGGCTAGCTTGGGTAATTGTGGTTACCGGCATTTATGTAGATGGAGATTGAATTATTGAGATGATTCATTCCATAACTAGTTTTAATAATTCCTGTAATGCTAATAGTAGAAAAATAGCGGCGGAAATAAATCGTACTATCCTTATTGGAATATAGGGTGTTATTTTATCGCCTAAAATGACTACAGGTACATTTACGAGCAATATTCCTAGTGTTGTTCCTAAGATAACTGGTACGAGTGTTTGAAATTGTGCAGCCATTAATGCGGTTGCGATTTGTGTTTTATCACCCATCTCAGCTAGAAAAAAAGCGATGGCCGTGGTTAAAAAAACGCTTTTATTTTTATGATTTTCTTTTGTTGGGTTAATCCGATCTGGTTTTAACACCCAAATGGCAGCAAGAATAAAAAAGATTGTCAATAGAGCGTGTAGCATGACGCCATTTAAATGCTGTCCAATCCATTCGCCACAAAATGCTGCAATAGCATGATTAAATAATGTGGCAAAGAAAATACCTAAAATAATAGGGATTGGTTTTTTAAAGCGGCTAGCGAGTAATAAAGCCAGTAATTGAGTTTTATCACCGAACTCGGTACTCGCAATTGCTACAGTAGAGATAAAAAAAGGTTCCATAAGGAAGTATCTGCTTGAAACATGAGCTTAAAGTTATATTACCACAGTTTTTCTGGCTTTAGAGGATGCACCGTTTATTACTGGGCAAATCCTTGGCCTCGATGGAAGAAAAATGGTTTGATTCCATTTGTTTCCGCTTCATTATGGTATCGGTGATGTTGACGAAGTGGTCTCATTCGCTTCTATGCCAAGCGATGTTTCATGTTCGTTTTCAGCGTTAATAATTTGAGTCCAGAGTTCCATGTTCCATTTGTTATAGCCAATAAGGCATTGGTGCGTAGATTGTTTGATTAACGTTTTAAATTGCGTGAATTGTGCTTCTTTTAGATTTGCTAGATCATTATGTTGTAGTGACAGGCATTCTAAAGGTAATGATCTGGTCGTTGCCGCGAGCAATTTCCAGTGCTCTTCAGAAAAAGAAGAGAAGGATAGTTGGTTTAAATCAATGCGCCATTTGGTTAATTTAGAGTGTTGTAGACCTTGGCAAAAATCGGTTAAACAGTTAATGCTCAGTTTGCCAATACCATTATTTATTAAAATTAATGATTCAATTTCAGCATCGCAAATCATTTTTCCCAATGCGCTTAATTTCTCAGCAGACATTGAGGAGAATGAAACATCGCTTAGATCCAGTTCTTTTATGTGTTCTTTTTTTAGTGACTCAGTATAAGCGCTAATTTGCATACAGGAGTCTAAATGTATCGTTGGAAGTCTTTTTGATTTTGTTGGCATTTTTTAAGTCCCTATAATTTATAGGGACATTCAAGCACAAAACACCAGCTGATGTAAATTAGGCTAATAAATAGTTTTAAGTTTAATGTAGTTCAAAAAATGTTTTCTTTTACCTGGTTAGCAATCTTTGCCAGCTTTGATTCTTAGACCTATGAGTGCTCTTAATTTTTAAAGTTTAGGCAGATTGGTCGCTGTGAGGCATACATGAATGCATCATTAATAGCTTTTAACCAGATTAAGAAACTGTCTTGGAAGGACGCAGGATTAATGGCTGAAAATACTCTTGAAAAAGTATCATGACTGGGAATGCCATTAGGTAAATTAAAATAGGTTTTTAACCAATCAATATGATGTTCACAAAAATCTTCAATTTCAGTGTAACTTTGGGCTCCAGCTAATACAGAAAATAAAGCTAAACCAATAATATTCAAAAATAAATGTTTCCGAGTGCGATTTATTCTTGGATCCGGGATTTGGGAAAAAATCTCTACAAATAATCCTTCCATGCTGCTTTTCTCTGCAAAAAAACAGCAAATATAGCTTATGAATCAATATAATTTCCATCTTCATTAAAATTTAGATGCGTTTACCCTGTATTAATTAAGTTAAAAAAATCCGTTAATATTACATTAAGTTTTGTACTGTACAATTAGTGCAATTTTATTTATCAAGGAATTGTTATAATGAAGCTTTTAGAAATATTAGATATTAAAGAAACGCTCTTTGATAGTGATGAGGAATTGTTTAAGAAGATAAAACAATCTTACAAAAAGTTGTCATTAAAGTATCATCCAGATAGAACTAATGGCAATAAAGAGTCAGCAGAGCGTCTGCTAATGATAACAGAAATATACAAAGTATTGGAAAAGGCTGATTATCGAAAACATTACATTGACCATCATACACTACTTGACGTTCATTTTCAGGAAAAGGAATACTCCAAATTTATAGAAACGTACATTAAGAATGCAATAGTAGATACAGATAAAGTAAATCAGAGGGCAGCACAGGAGGCTTATACAGAACTCTTGTCGTACTTCTCTTATACCTATTCTGGGCTAAATAACATCCAATTAGCTATTGATTCAGTTAACAATCCTTTATCGGATGATTTTTTTCTCAACGCATTCACCATTTGTCAGAAGAGGCAAAAAAATACTACCTCGAGTTCTTAGAAGGAAAAAAAGAAGAAATTGTTTCGATCATTAACAAAGCCCAAGAGGTATTTTCTAAACAAAATATTCAACATAACCAACAGGGTTTGATCAGTCTTTCTGATTTAATAAGTCAATTACAACGTCAGGATTCTAGTAATGTTCCTCCCGAATTATTTAAAGGTGTCGATGACGATAATAGATGGAAGTATATTAGTGCTTATTCTGATGTGCTAGATATCAATAAAAATTGGATTAAAAAAGCTCATCACGTGGTTTCTCAACACAATTTCCAATCCAATTGGCAGAGTTTAACCGCTCTTGATAAGTTAATAGCTCAAATAAATCAAGGTGATTATACAGAAATCCACCCCGAATTATTTCGAAATGTTCATGAGAACGAAAAAGCACCGTTAATGTGTGCTTATTTAGATCGTTTAAATCATTATAAGAATATATATCAAAAAGCACAGGAAGTAATTAACCACCAGAATTTTCGATGCGATCAACAAAGTTTGACGTTTATCA
>NZ_JH413849.1:115981-127626 GCF_000162755.2 Legionella drancourtii LLAP12 | reverse complement strand
AAAGCAGCTGACGCCATACACTTATTTCTCAAAATGTTTTTCGATGGCAGTTTATATATTCATAATATCTTTTCTTGGGAGGCAAAATTTACCATTTACTTATTGAAATAATTTATCTAACCTATTTTTATTTTAGACAATATATTCTATGATCGAGGCATTATGATATTGTGTCAAATCTTCCGCTTTCCTGGAGTTTGTCATATAAAATATTCCATGAATACCAAGTAAGGTAAAACGAATCATATCTCTTTTGTTGTTCACTCTCGCAATTATAATTTGCGTCATTCGAATCTAGCTCCCGTATTCCTCTCTCTGCAATCAACCTCCTAGCTAACTCTTGACTGAATTTATCAATATGTAGCCGGTTACCATTTTTATTCTCGTCCAGAAAAATATTAATATAGTATGAGTATTGAATATCTTGGGGGTCATACTGAGGCTCACCACTTTCTATATATTTTGAAAGGAAATTTATTAATCTTTTAAAATTTTCCTCTTTCATCTCTTCTTCCATTTAAGTAGTTATTACAAAGTATAGCTTAATTATAAATTTAACCTACATGACTTAATTCAACGAGTGACAAAAGTGACAATGGTGCTAGCTATAAAAACTTATTTTTATTCAAACTCAAATAAAAGACAACCATAAACCAATAAGTACATTTATTATACTATGCATTTTGCCCCCTAAAAGTTTAAATTTGAATATTGTTTTAATTTGTTCTTTTTGTTTGAATTTAAAAAAGAGTGCGGTGAAAATAGACTGTAGGATAATCATACAAAATTAGAACTAACAAGAACCTAGCAAAGAACCAAAAGGAACTTTTATAGGAACGTTTTAAAATTAATAATAGCTAACTCAGCTGGTAAATTACCTTAACTTATTGATTCTACTAATGCCGCTGATGTGAATCGAACACACGACCTTTTGATTACGAATCAACAATATACCCTTACCCAATCAACCATTTAAAAAGTTACGGCCAAAACCAGTTTTTACTTCACCGGATTTGGCCGTCAATTAGATGAAATAATTCATAGACCCACTAGTGGGTCTATAAAAGCCATCAATGATAAGGAACCTCCGGCTCACGGCTTTCGCCTTCGCTCAAAATCACTTCAGGCTCAACACTTTTTGCCTTGGCTTTTTTAACTGCGGGGCGGCGTAGCTCAGAATCGTCAAAATCATCGACTTTAATGACATCTTGACGTGCTAATTCGGCTTCTGTTAATTGCTTCGCTTCTGCCTTAGTTAATAAACCACAGCTTAATGCTTCTTCAATTTGCTTAAGCAATGTTAGTGATTTTAAAACATCATCTTTCACGGCGTGCATTACTTTTTTCTCAAGCTCTTCAACCGCACAGATTTTATGGAATGCTTCTTCCAAGCGGCCCATAGGGCAGTTTTCACTTGCTTTTTTGTAGACTAAGCGTGTGATTCTTGAGCGTGTTTCATTTGGCTCGATTAAGATTCTTGCTAACTTATGCCCCAATTGATCATTGGGTTTATTTCTGCGATTACCGAATGGTTTTAAAATCAGGTGTAATGTAATACGTGCCCATCGTTGTGGAAAATTCGTAATAACACCTTGCATTGCCGTTTCACATTCATGCAGTAATTGTTGGCAACTCCACTCAATTAAAGGCAGATCAGCTTTAGGTTCGCCATCTGCATGGAAACGCTTTAACACCGCTGAAGCTAAATATAAGGAGCTCAACATATCGCCTAAACGTGATGACAATTTTTCTTTACGCTTTAAATCACCGCCAAGTATCGCCATTGAAAAATCAGCAAGAAAGGCTAGGTTTGTACTGTATTTATGTATCAATTGATAATAGCGCTTTACACTGCTCTCAGGCGCTTGAGAAAAATGGGCATCAGTCACTGCAAATAATATTGATTTTGTAAAATTAGCAATAATAAATCCAGCATGAGCAAAAAATACTTTATCAAATTCCACTACATCATTATTTCTTACGCTTTCTAATTCTTTAAAAACGTAAGGATGGCAACGAATCGCACCTTGGCCAAAAATAATTAAACTACGCGTTAAAATATTAGCACCTTCAACTGTAATCGCAATTGGAGCTCCTTGGAAGGCGCGCCCCATGTAATTATTAGGACCAAGACAAATTCCCTTTCCACCATGGATATCCATCGCATCAAGCGAAACCTGTCGTGCACGTTCAGTAGTATGGTATTTTAATATAGCGCCAGCTACGGATGGTTTTGCGCCATGATCAATCGCTGCAGCTGCCATAGTAACACCCGCATCGATAATGTACGCATTTGCTGCGAGTCGTGCTAAAGGTTCTTCAATACCTTCAAATTTCCCAATCGGTTGATTAAACTGTTTACGAACTCTGGCGTAGGCACCTGAGGCTAGAGCTGCAGCCTGCGAACCACCATTAGCACTGGAAGGTAAGGATATTGATCTACCTGCGCTTAAACACTCCATCAACATGCGCCAGCCATGACCCGCCATAGCTAGACCACCAATAATATAATCCATGGGAATAAATACATCTTTACCCTGTGTAGGACCATTTAAAAAGCCTGCATTTAATGGGAAATGTCTACGTCCTTTAACCATACCTGGAGTATTCGCGGGAAGCAAAGCACAAGTAATACCAATATCGTCTCCCTTACCCAATAAATTATCAGGGTCAAACATTCTAAATGCTAAACCAACCACCGTAGCTACTGGGCATAAGGTAATGTAGCGTTTGTCCCAATTCAAACGAACCCCTAAAACCTCTTCACCATTAAATTTTTGCCGGCAAACAATACCTTGATCAGGAATTGAAGCAGCATCAGAACCGGCATTAGGGCCAGTTAGGGCAAAACATGGAATTTCACGGCCATCAGCTAAGCGCGGCAAATAATAATTTTTTTGTTCTTCCGTCCCGTACTTAAGTAATAATTCGCCAGGGCCTAAAGAATTGGGTACAGAGATGGTTGTCGCAGCAGTAATTGAACGTCCATAGATTTTAACTAAAACCGACATTTGAGCTGTTGCTGAAAACTCCAAACCACCATAGCGTTTGGGAATAATCATACCTAAGAAACGGTTCTCTTTAATAAACTGCCATATTTCAGGTGGTAAATCAGTTTGATTATGCGTTATATCCCATTCATCGATCATGGCACATAATGTATCCACAGGACCATCAAGAAAAGCCTGTTCCTCTTCAGTCAATGCGACTGTTGGAGCATTACGTAATACGGAAAAATCGGGGGCACCAGTAAATAAATCGCCTTCCCAGCTTACCGTACCCGCTTCAAGCGCTTCGCGCTCTGTTGCCGACATAGCAGGCATTGCCTTGCTAACTGATTTGAAAAGATGTTTCGATAACAATTCGCGTCTTAAAGGTTTAATTGAACCAGCAATTAAACCAAGTTCAACCAAACATAAAATGATTTTAGTTAATATTCCTGGAGAACCGTAATAAAACACCAGACCACTAAATAAAGCAAAACTAATAGCCCACACCGAAATTGCTGCTTGTCGCGTTAGCAATATCCCTGCTGCTCCTAGGGTTAAGAGCACTAAAATAACGTGTAGCACTGTATTCTCCTTAATTATTTATTAACTTATTCATTCATGCAGATTGATTTCGACAAACGTTAAGCTAAGGTTATTTATATTTAGGATAATAATTCCTTATCTTATTGCTATTCGACTACAAGACTCAATCTACAACAGATTACGCTTTAGTTAATGTATGGTACTAAAGAACTCATTTTGCAATTGAGTTTTCTGTCCCTTTACGATAGAACCTTTAATTTATTTAAAGCTTCTACAATTTGCTTTGCTACAGCCTGTGGGTGCTCCATTGGAAATAAATGCGTCCCACTGGTTTTGAAATGTACTACATTAAATTTCTTTTTCATATAACGCACATCCATTTTACCAACCACAGTACTTTTGTCACCATAAATTAATGCCGCAGGAGTTATTAATTTGCCTGCATAATCTGGAATTATATGGGGTATGGTTCGATAAATTTGATACTCGATATTACGATCAAAACGAAGATAATAGCCATCGGCTCGATGTTCTAAACCATAGGTAATGTAATCATTTAGACAAGCATCAGTAAATGTTTTGAATAAGTTTCGTGTTTTTAAATAAGCCAATAATTGTTCATGATTTATCCAGTACTCACGTCGACCTTGTGTCCTAGATGCAGGGGTTACACGATCAATAATACCTAAAGCTTTTGCAAGTCGAACCATGCTGGATTTGAATGGCCCCAGTAAAGGCGAATCTAACATCACAACTGCTTTAAACAACTCGGGTTGCTCTATTGCGGCCAATAAACTTAAGGCACCACCTAAAGAATGGCCTACAGCAATCACCGGACGGTCTGCTTGCTGTTTAATACTGGCGATCACTTCCAATACTAAATTATGCCAATTCTCACTAACTGGAAACTGAGGATCATGGCCGATTCTGTCTATATAGCAATAATCAAAATCATGCTGCAAACAATCCAGCATTTGCTTATAGCATAATGCTGGAAAGCCATTGCCATGGGCGAAATGAATCAGTTCTTTCATGGCGCCACGACTTGTCTACTTTCAGCTCTTAACACATGCAATGCAAAAGCATAATAAGCGGTTAGTAGAAAGAATAAGATGAATCCGAGCCCCTGAAATATACTATTGAATGTCAACATGAGAAACAAAAGTAACAGCATTGGCGTTCCTGCAACAATCAATATCCTACATGATGCGGAAAAACTTATTTTAAAGGAAAAGAATATAGTCGAAAAAGTTTGTCCTAAAAACCCCAACACGGGAAAGAAGACAATAAACAGTGAAAAAAAGATGGCCACAATAATTGGATAAAGCATTGCTTGTGATGCAAGCTTAAGCCCAGTAATTGAGTTTTGCTCAACAAATTGTTTCCCATCAAAGGCAAAATTGGCACCTTTACCAAAAGGTTGTACAAGAGGCTTGCTTTTATTCACAGGCGCTTGTTGCGTACCCATCGTAAACAATTGTGGTGTTGGTATCCTAAACGAGATTCTATCCTTATTAATTAAAATAGTAAGATAAGGATATTTATCGCTAAAATTATTCACCGTTCCGGTGGTATCAATAATTACTACCGTTTGCTTTTTGTCGTTATCGATTAAATAAGGCATTGGTTTATCAAAAACAACGTTCCCATTTTGGACGTAAAACAAAGGCAATTTCAATAATGGCTCTGTAATTTCTTCTTTAAACGATTGATTAAAACTAATGGTCATTCTAAAAAAGAAAGGAATAGAAAATATAGCTATTGCTAATAAAAGATAAATCAGTCCATACCCTTTCCAGCGTTTGCCTATGTCAACATAAAGACGACGCGAATAAAAAGACTTCCACAAAGCAGACCAATATCCATAGACCGGTGCATCAATCGGTTTTAATTTATTTTTTTCTTTAGCCACGCCATTCTCCAATACGTTTTCCAGTTTGCTGATGAAATACATGTAACTTCATTTTAGGTAGTTCCACATAGAGTTGTCCACTCATCAAAGGCTGATCAGCAGAAACGCGCAAACTCAGATGTTCTCCATTTTTAAGGCATTTTGCTCTTATTAATTTATCTGCTCCCATATCGTCTATAAATTCAATATCAATTGCAATACGTTGTGGATTATGTTCAGAACATAACTGTACATGTTCTGCTCTAATTGCCAAAACAAGTTCGGTCTTGTCCTCTAGTGTCTCCGCCGTTTCTGGAAAAGGATAAAACACACCTAAGGGCGTTTGAATAGTAGCACTACATTTATCAAATATTCCTACTAATGTATTTAGCGGATAATGTCCGGTAAATCCAGCAACAAATAATGTCTCGGGATTTTGATACAATTCCTGAGGCGTGCCAATTTGTTCAACAAAGCCCTGCTTAAGCACCATAACCCGTTCAGCCATGGTCATGGCTTCGGTTTGATCATGAGTCACATATACACTGGTTGTATTTAATTGCTGATGCAGTCGTCTGAGTTCATGACGCATTTCAGTGCGTAACTTGGCATCTAAATTCGACAAAGGCTCATCAAATAAAAATACCGCGGGAGAGCGCACCATTGCCCGCCCCATAGCGACACGTTGCTTTTGACCACCTGAAAGAGCCTGTGGCTTTCGCTCCAGATAAGGCGATAACTGCAATAACTTAGCCGCATCAGTTACGCGTTGCTTAATCTCATCAGGCTTAAAACGTCGCATTTTCAAACCATACGCCATGTTGTCATAAACAGTCATATGGGGGTAAAGTGCATAATTTTGAAAAACCATCGCCATATCTCGTTGAGCAGCATGGATCTCATTAACACATTTATTGTTAATCAAAATCGAACCTGAGCTTAGAGCATCCAATCCAGCAATTAAACGCAATAAAGTTGATTTACCACAACCAGAAGGACCAACAATCACCATAAATTCGCCTTTTTCTATGCTGACGTTTACCTTATCTAAAATTGTGGTTTGTCCAACCTGTTTTGAGACATCCACTAGCTTTACTGTTGCCATGCTTACTTCAACCCTTTTTCAAACCATCGTTGCATTAACATCACTACCATACAAGGTGGAATCAAAGCAATCAATGCAACCGACATAATGTAATGCCATTGTGGGATTTGATCCGCAACTCCAGAAAGATAACGAATTCCCATCACCACAGTAGCCATTTTAGTTTCTGTAGTAATCACCAAAGGCCATAAATATTGATTCCAGCCATAAACAAATAAAATTACAAACAATGAGGCAATTTGTGTTTTAGACAAAGGCAAAAGTATATCAAAAAAGAAACGCATCGCCCCCGCACCATCAAGTTTTGCCGCATCAACAAGTTCCACCGGTATGGTTTTAAAAAATTGTCGGAATAAAAAAGTTCCGGTAGCAGAGACGAATAAAGGCAAGGTTAAACCAGTAAATGAATTCAATAAACCAAAAGAGGCAACCACTTGAAAAGTAGGAACAATTCGTACTTCAATGGGCAGCATCATGGTTGCAAATATCAGAGCAAAACAAAGCTTTTTAAAGGGGAAATCGAAATAGACCAAAGCAAAAGCAGAACCCAAGGCAATGACAATTTTTCCTATTGCAATCGCTAAAGCCATGCTTAAACTGTTAAATAACATCGACGTAATTGGCTCGCCCCCTGTCACGGCTAAACCTTCAGTCAATACCGCACGCATATTTTTTAATAATAAATTTCCAGGAACAAGTGGTATATGTGATTGCATCATCACACTACCTTCATGACTGGCAGCAACAAATGCCAAATAAATCGGCAGTAACATCAGCAAGATAAAGAAACATAAAAATCCATGGGCAAAAACGCGAGAGATTAATTTCATGAGTAATGAACCTTTTTCTCGAGGTACTTAAATTGCACTAAAGAAACAAGGACAACAATAACCATTAAAAGTACCGATTGCGCCGATGAACTCCCCAAGTCCATACCTTCAAAGCCATCTTGATACACTTTATAAATTAAATTCGTCGTACTATTTCCTGGTCCACCATGAGTCATTACCTGGATAATGCCAAAGGTATCAAAAAAACCATACATCAAATTCATAATTAAAAGAAAAAATGTGGTTGGTGATAATAAAGGCCAAATAATTTGCCAAAAACGTTGCCATGCCGAAGCGCCATCAATAATCGCAGCATCAATTAGCGAGGCAGGTACTGCTTTTAATGCAGCAAAATAGAATAAAAAATTGTAGCTAAATTGCTGCCAACTGGCCGTGAGAATAACTACCAAAAGTGCCTGATTGACGTTATTGACATAATCAAAATCAATCCCAATCGACTGCAAAAAATGCGTCAGCCAACCTAAGGTAGGATGACAGAGAAAACGCCATAATATTGCGGCTACGGCAGGGGCTACCGCATAAGGCCAAATTAATAAAGATTTATAAACTCCTTGTGTCCTGCCTCGATTATTAACTAATACAGCTATAAAAAGACCTAAACTCATCGTGCAAAAAGTAACACTAAAAGCAATAATAAAAGTAACCCAAATTGCTTTACTGTAGCTACGGTCCCGAAACAGATCGATAAAATTGCTAAGGCCAGCAAAATGTTTATGTAAACCAAAAGCATCTGTATAAAAAAAAGATTGCAATAAAGCGTTACACGCAGGCCAAATAAAAAATACGAGTGTAATAATAAGTTGTGGAGTTATAAAAAGCCATGCGTAAAAACGTTGATGATTAAATTTTGCCATTAGCCCTACGTATTAATAAGGTCTTGATGGACAGATTATATAGTTAAAGCCATTCAAGTAAAGTGGTTTGGCTGTACCACTGAATTTACTTGTTCTGATTGATGGATGTAAATATTTCATGTAAGTTGAGATCACGAGGATTCAACTACCCATTTAAAGGAATATATTGTGCGCTACGTACACATAAAAAACCCGGGTTCACACAGCCGGCTTGTCATTGAAAATACCCCCATGCCAACCTATAAAGATTGCCAAATTCTGGTACAAGTTAAAGCATCTGCACTCAACCGAGCCGATTTAATGCAACGCTACGGGAAATACCCTCCCCCATCAGGTGAATCAGATATTCCTGGTTTAGAGCTCGCTGGAGATGTTATTGCTGTAGGCTCTAAAGTCACCCAATTTAAACCTGGCGATAAAATCTATGGATTAGTTGGTAGTGGTGCCTTTGCTGAATATTGCGCTGTAGATGCCTCATTGGCTCATCATATACCCCAAGACTGGAATTACGCTCTTGCTGCGGCCCTTCCGGAGTCTTTAGTCACTGTACATGCGACGATTTTTGTTATAGGTGAACTTAAATCCGGACAAACCTTACTCATTCATGGTGCGGGCAGCGGTATTTCCTCGCTGGGAATTCAAATGGCAAAACAAATTGGCGCGACGGTCATTACTACAGTTGGTAGTGACAGTAAAATAGAAAAAGCGCGAAAACTTGGCGCGGATCAAGTAATCAATTATCAAAAGCAGGATTTTGAAGATCTCATTGTAGAAAACAGTGTGGATTTAGTCCTTGATTTTATTGGTGGTGATTATTTTAATAGACACCTCCACCTGCTTAAATTACGCGGTAAATTAATCCAAATTTCATGCCTAAACGGCAGTACAGTTGAATGTAATTTAGCCATACTAATGCGCAAACGACTACAAATTACTGGTTTTGTACTGCGTACGCAAAGCATAGAAGAAAAGGCCGCTCTCTGGAAATTAGCGCATCAAACATGGTTTGGTTTGCTAACCCAAAAACAAATACGCCCAATCATTGATTCAGAGTTTAAATTAGAACAAATTGAAGAAGCTCAAGAACACATGCAATCAAGCGTCCATTTTGGCAAAATAATTATTCACGTAGATTGATTTTGTTTGATTGAAAGAGGCCTGCGTATGGTGCGCTTTAACAATTGAGCATAGATTGGTTCATTACGTGCAAGCTGCAAGACAATCGTTGCAGTAATACAAGCCATCATTAGAGGAAAAATTAAGGAGTAATTTTGTGTCATTTCCACAACAAGTACTCCTCCAGTAATGGGTGAACGTGTTACTGCTGCAAATAATGCAGCCATACCTGCAACGGCAAACATGCCAGGTTGGGTTAAAAAATCAAGATGCATGAATACCAATATTTGAAACATAGCTAAACCAAGCAAGGTTCCTAAAGCAAGAGTAGGAGCAAAAATTCCTCCAGGAACACCGGTGGAATAACACGCTATTGAACCAATAAATCGGATAATAAATAAAAAAACTAAAAACCCAAATCCATGTGAAATAGTCAATGACTGATGAATAATTTGCATGCCACCACCAACAGCGGATGGAACATAAATCGCAAGATACCCCACAACGAAGCCAACAACTAAAACATAATACAATCTTTGGCGAGAAGATAATTTATCTACAAAGGCAAGTAAAGCCATCAATGCCTTATTATACAACAGCCCAGCTAACCCCACAAAAAAACCAAAGAGAGCAAATAACCATAAAGCATCTAATGCGGGAAATTGAAATACACTCATGGGAATGGTTGCTTGGGCTCCTATCATCAGGTTCATAATAATAGTTGCCGTAATGCAACTAATCACGACCATACTAAAACTGGTGAATGAATAATTAAATTGATTACGCATTTCCTCCATAACAAAGAGCACACCAGCCAACGGCGCATTAAAGGCTACAGATAACCCGGCAGCAGCTCCTGCAGCAATTAAACTATCGCGGCGACGTCGTGTCAGATTAAACAAATGCCCCAGCATCTCCCCCAGACTGCCACCAATATGGATGGTAGGGCCTTCTCGTCCTAGAATCATCTTGGATGAAATAGCTAAAATGCCAAAAAAGAATTTTACGGGTAATAAACGTCGCCAAAAAATAGGTCGAAGATGCAACAAAGCCCCTTCAATTTCCGGAACCCCACTACCGCCCGCATCAGGGGCTAGATGTTTCACTGCTAAAAAGGCGGCCAAGACCATCAACATAGATACGATCCCGGAAATTAATCCACTAGGCCATCCCCTATCGCCAATAAAATGAAAAAAGTAATCTAATGCAGCGCTCAGTACATCAATTGATAAACGAAATGAAGAGCCAACGAGACCAACAATAATCCCCAGCACAATTGAGACAATATAAAGTATCAAAATTTTATTGCGCATCCTTACTCACCATTCCCATTAAATTAGTAATGATTTTAAATCCGGCCTGATTTACTAAAGACAAGATGGTCTCTGGATGAAACTGCACAGCATGTATCGGTAAATGTCGATGCGAAATAGCCATAACCACACCATCATCGCTCATTGCCGTAACGCTTAGCACATCAGGCATAGCCTTAAGCCGTGCATAAAGTGAATGATAGCGACCCGCTTTGAAAGAACTACCCAACCCAGTAAATAAGCCTGAAGCATCCATCACATTAATCATCGAAGGTTTACCATGCATTGGGTATTCAAGAACATCCAATACCCCGCCAAAGTGTTCCACCAAACCTTGTAGACCTAAACAAACACCAAATAAAGGGATACCACGAGCGATAACCGCATCAATCGTTGCCGATAATTTAAAATCACTTGGTTTACCCGGTCCAGGGGATAAAACCACCAAATCATAATTATTTTTTTGCAAATAATGTACTGCCTTATCAAAACGAATAGTACTCACTTCAGCACCAGTTTGACGAATATAATTTGCTAAAGTGTGCACAAAAGAATCTTGATGATCGATCAGCAAAACACGTTTACCTTTTCCAGTTAAAGCAAATGTTTCGGCAATATTTTTGCACTTTAACTCTTTATTTTGCAACATATCTAAAAAGGCAGAAGCCTTTAAACGAGTTTCTTGTTCTTCAGATTCAGGAACCGAATCATAAAGCAAGGTCGCGCCCACACGAACCTCAGCAATCCCTTTTTCAATACGGACGGTTCTTAAAACCAAACCCGTATTTAAATTACCATTAAAACCAAACCAGCCAACTGCGCCAGCATACCATTTACGCGGTGATTTTTCGTATCGCTCAATAAAATTCATCGCCCATATTTTTGGCGCTCCCGTGACAGTAACTACCCACATATGCGTTAAAAAGGCATCGACCGCATCAAAGTTTTCTCTTAAAACCCCTTCAACATGATCCACGGTATG
>NZ_JH413849.1:46204-115677 GCF_000162755.2 Legionella drancourtii LLAP12 | reverse complement strand
CTGGCGAGGCACCAACCAGATATTCCTCCTCACCTAGATTAATAAAAAAACCATAGGGTGAAGGATTAAATTGGCGCATTTTCTTGAATAATGACGAAGGCTGTTCACTATAATACGTATAAAAAGTTTGACTTGGAACGACCTCAAATAAATCGCCACAAGCAAAACGCTCTTTGGCTTTATTGACTACTGCAGCATATTCACCAGGAGCATGATCACAGGTTTTATCCGGTAGATTCGGTGATTGATAGGCTAAACTAGCACCCGCTCTAGGCAAATCATGAGTTGAATGACCTTGAAATTGAAAATCATAGCGTCGTACAAAAGCTTCTTCCTTGCGATGATTCACTACAAAAATTTCATCCGGTAAATACAGAACCATATCTCGCTGTGCTTCATTGCGAACCTTATGTTGCTCTAAATCATCAAAATGAAAAATTAAATCAAAACCAAATGAACCATATAGCCCTAAATAAGGTTCTTCATCGAACTTAAAGAAAGCAAGTAACAATCGAATGACCGTAAATACCGAAGGCTGCTGGCTACGCTCTTCCTCACTAAAAACGCGCTGCGACGCTTTAATTTTAATCTGCAAATGAACCGTACTTTGCGTGACAAGTTCTAAAGCATCATGAGCAACCAACAACGGCATAATACTAGCCAACAAGACTTTTCCGCGCAAATTTAACGCATCAATTTGGATAAAATCTTGTTTACAAACCAAAGCCAAAGGAGGATTACAAAAGCCAATGTCCCAACAAGTATAACGCCCAGGATATTCAAAACTGGAAGTAAATAGAGCCCCTCTTTGTGAATCCAAACGTCCAATAAGGTGCTCGATGCCCTGCTGGTAATCTAATACCTGCTGAGTAACCTCAACCTGAACGCCCCCCTGGGTTTTAAATTGTTGTAACATGAATTACTTACTCGACTAAAATGATTAGGGATTAATCATCATTCTACTGTAAAAATAATCAGGTGCCTATCCAACGGAGGAAAAAGGTAAACCAAGAGTGCTTGATGACTAACTACAATAAATACTGCATATCATCAAGCACTAACGTTAAGAAACATCTGCTTTTTTACAAAAAAAGCAATAGGCTAAATAGTTAACCTTCGCGTACAACGAAGGATAGTAGCCGGATTAAACTTATCACCAACAGCTCCAGCCTACTTATCGCCACCAACAGTGCTAAAATCTTGGCCCCAGATGTTCATCAATGGACTCGATGAATTCGCAATAGAACTGAAATAACCAGTACCGCTTAAATTAATATTCATACTGAAACACCCCAAATGCTATCAAAGGTAGCCACGCCCCCCCAACCAATGTTGGAGGCTGGTCACTCGGATAAACTACCGCCCCCCCACGCTACTCGTAATAGGAGTAGTATCGTTCAGCGCAAACAAATTTTCCGCCTAATAAACACAAGCATTACCTAAGACAAACGCACCCACGGAACGCTCCTGCGTGTTAACTCTCTTTCAGAAGTAAAAAATAAAACGATTAACTAAAATTTGTACGCTACATCTTACAATTAATTACCTCATCAAGCGAATAATTTTTAGTTCTTGCATCCTTAATCTATGGTCCAATTTGATGATGTACATCCCGAAAAGGCACGCATTACAATACCAATGTCCAAACTAATTAACTCTGCTTCATTCGCCAAAATAAGTCCCTGGCACGCTTACTATTTTAGTGTGTACCTGACTTCCAGCGATGTCATAGATATAAAGCACCTTATCAAAAACAAGTGATGTATTAAAATGCATCGCACCAGGATCTAAATCTTTACTAAAACGTCCACCCCAGATTTTATCACTCATAAGGCGTGTCATTGATAGTCAGGGACGATTAAATGAGATGATGCAGTTATTGCACAATGAATCTCCTTATTTGCAAGGCAGTTAATGTTGATAATTTAATCAACCAGGTAATTTGAGAGATCTCTTGGGTTAATTAGAGACATATCTATCATGCCTTATTTTTTCAACCAGCTATAATTTACTTATGAGGAAGGAAAATGGATGTTTATAGGAAGTACATAGTTCATCAAGGATGATGATACGAACAAGGATGTTGCCACCCTCCTCCCCCAAAAAAGCCTATAAATATAGGGATTTTCCATAGTTTTCAATTTCAATAATCAAAATTCACTGCATTCCCCATTTTACAGTTTTACCTACTTCGGACTGCGACTATTAATATAAACCGTTTGTAACTTACTTTATCCTCGCTATAATAAGCCATTTACTTTTTGGATACCCATATGACCATCTCACCCAACGATTTGGAAAAGATTGCGCATTTAGCTTATCTGGATATTGAGGTCGATCATTCGCCCAAATTAATGCAGGAAATTAGTGAAATCATGGATTTTGTAGATCAATTACGTTCAGTTGACACAACTGAAGTAGCCCCTCTATTCCATCCTCTGGCCTTGCATCAACGTTTACGACCAGATGCAATCACGGAAGAAGATTGTCTGGCTGAATTAGAAGCGTTAGCCCCGCTGTTTGAAGACAATCTTTATTTAGTACCTCAAGTCATTGATGAGAACAAATAATTATGGAACAACTCTCGTTAAAAGAATTATCCCAGGCCTTGCATCAAGGCAAACTTTCCAGCGTGGAATTAACTCAATATTACTTTGCACAAATTGAAAAATATAAAGAATTAAATGCCTTTATTAGTCTGGATGAAGAACAAGCACTATTGGATGCGCAACAGGCGGATAAAGAATTACAAGAAGGCAAGGGCAAAGTACTAACCGGCATTCCGATGGCTCTAAAAGATTTATTCTGTACCCAAAGAATGAATACAACCTGCGGCTCTAAAATGTTAGCCAATTTTAAAGCGCCTTATGAAGCCACTCTTGCCAGTAAATTAAAAGAACAAGGTACCATTTTGGTAGGTAAAACCAATATGGATGAATTTGCTATGGGCTCAAGTAATGAAAACAGTTATTTTGGCGCTGTAAAAAATCCTTGGGCTAAAGAACGAGTTCCTGGCGGTTCCTCTGGTGGCTCCGCAGCAGCAGTTGCCGCAGGATTAATACCGTTTACAATAGGTTCAGACACAGGAGGCTCAATACGTCAACCGGCGGCCTTATGTGGCATTAGTGGCATAAAACCCACCTACGGCTTAATTTCACGATACGGAATGGTTGCCTATGCTTCCAGCTTGGATCAAGCGGGCCCGATGGCACGTAGTGCCGAAGATCTAGCACTTGTCCTGCACGCCATAGCCGGATTTGATGATAAAGATTCTACCTCAGCAGATTCATTCATTCCTGATTATGTGGCAGAACTGAATAAGCCTTTATCAACAGTACGCATCGGTTTACCATCCTGTTTCTTCCAACCACAAGTTGAACCAGAGATCCAACAGGCAATCCTGACTGCGGTAAGAGTATTTGAACATTTAGGCGCACAAATTATTAACCTGGATTTAGCATTACAGCCATTATGGGTACCTTGTTACTATGTTGTTGCTTGTGCCGAAGCCTCATCCAACCTATCCCGCTATGATGGCTTACGCTTTGGTCATCGCAGCCGTAAAGCCTCCTGTTTAAATGAACTTATTCGCTATTCACGCAGTGAGGGATTTGGAAATGAGGTACAACGGCGAATTCTTACCGGAACTCATGTTTTGTCTTCGGGATATTTTGATGCCTATTACCTACAAGCACAAAAAATTCGTCGCTTAATTCAAGAAGAATTACTTACTGCGCTAAAATCCGTTGATATTATTCTTGGTCCAACCACCCCAACCACAGCCTTTAAATTGGGTGAAAAAATCGCCAACCCCATTCAAAATTATCTGGCAGATGTCTTTACTGTAGCCGCTAATCTTGCCGGACTACCGGCAATATCAATACCCGCAGGCATGGGCCAAGGCTTACCAATCGGTATGCAACTAATGGGCAAGCATTTTAGTGAAAGCCGTCTACTCAATGTAGCCCATCACTATCAACAACATACTGACTGGCATTTAGCCAGACCAAAGCAATAGAGGTGAACTATGGAATGGGATACAGTTATTGGTCTTGAAGTACACGCCCAACTTAAAACAAAATCCAAGCTTTTTTCCGGGGCATCCACTGCGTTTGGGGCTGCGCCAAACTCGCAAAGCTGTTTTATTGATGCAGGATTTCCCGGGGTTTTACCCGTTTTAAATAAGGAAGCGGTGACGATGGCCATTCAATTTGGCCTTGCGGTTCAAGCGGATATTAACGATCAATCCGTATTTGAGCGCAAAAACTACTTTTACCCTGATTTACCTAAAGGCTATCAAATTAGCCAATTTCAAAAGCCAATAGTAAGCAATGGCAAGCTCACCATCACCCTGGACGATGGCAATGAAAAAAACGTGGTGATTGAGCGTGCTCATTTAGAGGAGGATGCAGGTAAATCGCTGCATGGAGTCCAACTCGGTTTTAGTGGTATCGACCTGAATCGTGCTGGTACAGCCTTATTAGAGATAGTAACGGCTCCTTGTTTGTATTCAAGTCAGGAGGCAGTGAAATACTTAAAAGTCTTACACCAATTAGTGCAGTTTTTAGGTATTTGTGATGGAAATATGCAAGAGGGGTCTTTTCGCTGTGACGTGAACCTTTCATTAAAACCCAAAGGTTCTGTTGTTTTAGGTACACGAACCGAGTTAAAAAATCTAAATTCGTTCCGTTTTATTGAAAAAGCAATCGCATACGAACAAGCCCGACATCAAGATTTACTCGAAAATGGCCAGAAAATTATTCAAGAAACTCGGCTTTATAATCCCGATACAAATAGCACCCATCCAATGCGCGAGAAAGAAAACGAAAACGATTATCGCTATTTCCCTGATCCAGATTTATTACCTATTCAAATTACTCGCTTTCACATTGCTGAAATTAAAAGTAATTTACCAGATTTACCTAAGAAAATTTATACGCAATTAAAAGAAACACCAAATTTAAGAGAAGAAGATATTCATTTTATTCTCTCAGCTCCGGCAATCTACCAATTTTATAAGGAAATTAAAGCCATTTGCCAGGCTCCAGAAAAAATGATCATCAATTGGTTAAAAGGACAATATGCTGCGGCATTAAACGAAGAGCATCGAACCTTTGAAACACCTCGAGTATCTGCAAAGCTTATGGCTGAACTGCTAAATAAAATTCATGATGAGACCATTTCATTAAATAATGCACGCTCAATCTTTGCTTTATTATGGGCAGGTGAGAACGATATTCAAGCCATTATCACGCGTGAAGGTTATCAGAAAGTCGATGACAACGCGGCTTTGGAAGAGATGATTGTAAAATTAATCCAGCAATTTCCAGAGCAAACGGCTGAATATCGAGCAGGTAAAGAAAAATTATTAGCATTTTTTGTTGGTCAAATAATGAAACAAACCAAAGGCCAGGCAAATCCCGAATCAATCAATTCATTACTAAAAAGACATTTAGCAGAATAAATGCTAGATAAACCAAAAGCTTCCTTCTCTCATGCCGGAGGAGGAAGGTAATATTTTCATATTTCTCAATATCCAACACCAAAGTCAAGTAAGCCATAGTCTGGATTATAACTCCTTCCAAAGCCAAGACCATAATCACTAACCCCATAGCCTGTAGAAGAGACATAACTTGCATTATAACCAGGAGAATAAGCATAACCAGGAGAATAGCCAGAGCCAGTACCAATAATGCAACCAGTCAAAAAGGTTACCAACATAAAGGTGAATACAGCAAAAAATGTCTTTTTCATGATGACATCCCTGAGCGAACTGTATTTTAAGTATACAGTATATTCGTATATTAATCTTTTCGTGTATTCGGAGTGTCTTAGAGCTGTGTACTGTTAAGTAGCTGTTAATTTCTGTTTTATTAAATAACCAAGCATTCAACGAGGGTTGTTTTATTAATGCGAATGCTTTGTTTGATATATGGATAAATTTAGGATCTCAAAAATTTCCGGCTATATAAATCTAAAAAAATTGAACGCATCGTTTCTGTTGTTACTATTTGTCAGTAACAACAGAATGCTATCTTGGCATTCATCGTGGAAGTCCTTAATCGATGGGCTTTACCTCAAAAAAAGAGTCGGTCGATAAGCCGGGTTCTGTCGCGGACAATCATTCATCTGGGACATGCGTCACCGCATGCCTCAAGCAACCTACCCGAATCCCGTACGGGCCGCACGTCATGACTTTGCAGTCACATGGATTCCTATTTGGTCTTGCTCCGAGTGGGGTTTTCCCTGCCACGACTGTTGCCAGTCGCGCGGTGCGCTCTTACCGCACCATTTCACCCTTACCTCTAACGAGGCGGTATATTTTCTGTGGCACTTTCCGTAGGTTCACACCTCCCAGGCGTTACCTGGCACTCTGCCCTTTGGAGCCCGGACTTTCCTCCCTTTGCCGAAGCAAAGAGCGATTGTCTAACCAACTCTGTCATCTATAGTATCAGAGTGCCTAGCTAAAGACCACTATAATTACGAAAAACCACCGAAAACAACATTAAATCAAAAACACAGTATCCAATTAGAAATCACGTGTACCAATGAATTCATCATCAAAATAACGTTTCAGCTTAGTACGTAACGTTCCACGACTTACGCCTAGTACGCGAGCAGCTTTAGATTGGTTGTAACGAGTTAATTCCATAACCGTACGGAATAAAGGCGCCTCAACTTCTTCAACGATTAATTGATATAAGTTTAAGTTAGCATCTTTATTACTAACACTGGTTAAATATCCTTTAACCGCATGAATTACTTGATGCGAAAGCGCTTCGCTGCTTTGCACCGCAACTTCTGTACTCATTTAAGTCTCCTAGTACAAATTAATAAATAAAATTATGTTCAGTAAACACATCGACCGAACATCATGGTCTATATAGTACCAAACATCTCAAAGAGTGTAAACATTGTTTTAATGGTATTCATTTATTAAGGAAATATTAAGTTAAAAAAATTCTATCATTTAACGCGCCAAATCCCAAGGTTAATTATGCATTTAATTTTATTTATAATGTTCATTCAGTTATTTTCTTGTACTAAGCCCTTAATCCAAAATGATAAATTACCCAAAAATGAAAAAATCATTATCAGTAAACATTATTAATATTCGTTTAATGCATTCATTGAAACATATGATACAATTTTGCTCATAAACACGAATTATCTTAGGAATTAGATTAATAATGGGTAAACACAACACATACGCGACCAGCCATTTAGGGCTGATGGCCACAGAATTACTTAAAGGAATATCTACTCTGCAAAAAAAATACCCTGAGACTGAGGAAAAGAACTCCATAGAAAAAAAGCATGCATTAAATCAACTCAAAACACTTGAAATCTTTATCAGAACACTGCATAACAAGTTGTTACCGCAATTTGACAATCACAGAGCGCCAACCCGCTGGGACATGCTTTCCATGGCTCGCGATGTATATGCTTTATATACACTAAAAAATGAATTTAATACACGAAGATATACTTTATATTTGGCTATCCAAAAAGAACTGCCTGCAATTGTTAAACAAGCACAACGCCAATTCCAAGAACCCCAGGCTATTGCCAATGCAATAACTAAGACACTCGATGAAAAAACAAAAAGCTTATTTGAAATAGCGGCACTGATTCCGGGGGATTCACTTGACGTTATTATGAGATCTATAAAACACGCTATTACCAATATTAATGAACATAATATTAACCTAAAAGAAGCAAATTGCGCGCCTAAATTAGAGGCGATGCTTGCCCAAAAACTATTCAAAAATAGCAAAGTGACCACTCTAAGCACAAAAGTCAAAAGTGAATCGGAAAAAAAGGTTGACGCGATATTTGAATTTGAGCAAGGCAAAACAAATCTTGTTATTGCTCATCCAATGATCTTTGAATTTGCAGAATTGCTTGTTAGGCTTAAAGAAAATACCCCCCAATGAACTTGCCGAATTAATTCCTTTCTTTAATCCGGAAGCTTTTAACGTAGATTTTCATTCAGGGGCACTGGGTACAATAGTGTGCGAATTATTTGGTGCTACTTACCTTTTAAAAAATGAACCGAGAATTGAAACCAATGAACCCTCTTTGGTTTATCAGTTCATCACTTATTCTAAAGAAAGCAAAACCGAGACAAAAGTAACAATTGACGGGAGCGCGCGCTATCCAATTTTATCAGAACAATACCAAAAGTCGTTGTTTATCCAGATTCAACAGTACCTTACAGATTATAAAACCACTGCCCATGTACAAAGCCTTCACGCACGCACTAAACTATTAAGCGGACTTACTACAAAAGAATCTGAGGCCATAACTGTTGCCATGAAAAACCACTTTGATAAAAGCCAAAGTCAACTTAATTTAAGCACATTGGATTCTGTAGCCGCAATTTACGCGATAAAGAAGGAAATAGAGCACAATCAATTAGTACTAAAAAATAATCTATTATTACAAAAATCATTGCAAGAGCGAGCTGAGTCCTATTCTAAAAATTCAATCTCTCATTTACTGATCACCTATCCTGAACTAGCCAAACAACTGCAAGAATATAAATTAAATGGTATTAACACTGAGTTTTGTGAGCAACCACTCCCCGATCTTATTATTGGTACATTTGATGAAAACACGAATACAATTAGCATTATTCAACTGCAAAAACAATTACAACAGCTAATCACCGAACAATTAAACCTACTTTATCAAAATCACAGCGTGCTTCAAAAAAAAATCACGCAACAACAAGAACAACATCAAGGGCTAATAACCGTATGGCAACACGCGACAACGCATACTTATGCCGAAACATTATCGACATTAAAGCTCTGTAACGATTCGTTAGAACAAATTAAAGCTGAAAATAAAGAATACACCGCGACTAACGATAATATAGAAACGTTAGAACAAATAATTGCCAGAAAAAAATTAGTATCTTTACAATTAGAAGAGTTATTTCATAAAGTAACGACTCACCTAGAACAGATTGAGCAATCAGCAAAACTAGCTCTTGAATTTAATCTTGATGAAAACCATCTGACTCAAAATTCCTTAATAACAGAAAGTCGTCCTGTAAGCAAAAAAGCGCAACAATTATTACAACAAATTAAGCTAGTTCAACAAGAACAAACTAAAGAAGTACAACATCTAGAAATGCGTTTAGAAAAATCTAATTCAGAAGCCTTATTTGCAAAAAATATGCAATTGGCAGATCCTGAAAAACTAAAGCAGTTGTTGCTTGAAATAACTCAAAAACTTAAGGATGGGCAACAGCAACAAAAGCAATTGAACACCGAGCTGGATGAAATTCCCGGAAAACTTGGCACCCAGGAAAAGCGGTTAACCCGTTTAAATGAAGAGTCTATTGAAAAAAGAACACAAAAAGAAATTATAGATGCAGAAATTACTCCTATGATTCACTCTATAAAAGATCGTGCAGAAAAAACGAAGCTACTCACCACTATTCCTCAAGAAAAAGAGTTATTGGAAAATCAGGAACAAACTGCACAATTTATACTAAATATTACTGAGAGTATAAATAATAAGCTAGCTGATCCCTTAAATACTTTGATCAATTACCAAGAAGCCCACACCCTTTTACATGACGTTTGCGAATGTCTAAAACAAGGCCAAAATAAAGCAACGATTCCATTTAAAACAATCGATGAATTACCAATCATCGCCACTATGAGTAAAGGCTCGCAATTTAAAGGATTTAATTTTTTCTTATCATTTGTTGGTCTACAAAAAGAGCTAAACTTGTTTACGAAATACCGCAAAAGTCAGGAAGATATTTTAAAGATAAGCTCGATTATCAATGATATCCTTAAAACTAAAAAAGAAACCAAACAAGAAGAATACAATAAGGTATTAAATCGATTAGAAACGGCTATAGCTAGAACCAGAAAGGACCTACTCAAGCATCAAGATAATAGCTGCTTACTGGAAGTAATTGCCGGCTTTAAGAGTATTTTACCGATTCTTCATACAGAATTAGATGGCCTATTTAAGAAAAAAATTAAACTTATATCAGAGCAACGTGATACCCAAACACAACATCAAGAATGCTCAGAGACAATTACCAAGTTAAAAGAAGAACAAGCCGAAAAATCCCGAGCATTAGCACACAGCGCTAAGGAACAAGAGTCTTTACAAGTGGATCAGAATATTATTGCAAGCATCATTACGGTTATCGAGAACATTCAGAATTTGCAACAACAAATCCAGCTTCTTGCTAATGAGGAACACTCTCTTTACGAAATGACTTTGTATCAAAAAATTTCACAATTACAGCAACAATACAGTCTTTTAAAAAATGAAGTTGATAAGATTGCTAATAATGCCAAACAATCAGCAAAAGAACCGACTTATACCGCAACACTTGACGTACTTTTGCAATTACTAGAATCAACGCAACAACAATTCTCAACCACAATAAAAGCCAAAGTTGATGTTAGCCTGTTACAAAAACAATATTCTCAATATGTTTTTGATCTTATGAATATAGACCATACCCGTACACATGAAACAGAAGTGAATTCACCAAATGAGTTGCTGAGTCGTTACCATACCCTTGCTGTATTAATAATGCAGCAAGATAATCTAATTAAACAATTCAAAACTAATGCCTCGACAATTAATGAGGAACATATCAATCAAAACATAACAGAACTTGAATTATCACAAGAGAAATTACACCAACAAAGCAATCAATTAGGTGAATCCTTAATCGATGATATAATTTCTACTCTGAGTAAACTAAAAACCGAGGCCCAAGTATTTGAGGATAAGGCCCATCAAGAAAGCCAAGAGAAACAGCAAACGGTTACATCAACACTGGAGCGGATACAACGATCATTCGTCACACTTCCGAAGACAAGTGAATTCGAGGACATACATTTACAATTTGCCAATGAAAAATTAGAAGGTATCAAAAAACTTACCCAAGAAGTAGAAGAGCAATTAAGCCAATCTCAAGCAGCAAACCAGGGATTATTACAACGTATAGAAGAGCGCAAAACTGTAGTAAATAATCTCTTACTCCCCAAACTTGACGCTTATTGTGAAACCAAAATACAACAGCATACAATTAAAAAAATGCTCCATAATGATGTGGAACGTTTCGATTTTATCGCCAATATAAAAGATGAATTAGCAAACTATATTGTCTCTGGTGACAACGCCAGTGTGTCAGCACTTATTGAAGCCCATAAAAAACGTTTCCCGGGAATCCATTTCCAGACTATTCTCAATAAAATTACCGTTGAACTTTTTGACTTAAGTCAAAAAGTTCCTCAGAACTATAATCAAGGGTACCCAGTAAATATTGATGTCATCGCCCGACACCAGCAAGCACTAGAAATACTACTCAGCAAAAAAGCTGTGCAGTCTAATTATGTAATGGCAATTGATAAATTATTTGCGTTAATTAATGACATGGCTGAGAAATGGCCAGAGACCAAGCGGTTAACCGATAAACTGCGTCAAGATATCGACTGTTTTGTTATCAGCCATCCAAGCACCATACCCGATGAAAAAGCGTACAATCAATTTACAGCACTGTTTACAGCGCGATTACATAGCGAAGATGATGAACTCAGCAGACACCGCGCCGCTTGGAAAGCAAATTTTGCTAATATTATGATTGGCATATTCACGCTAGGTATTGCTTTGGGTATTAAATTAGTCCATTCAAAATGGAGCGAAGGTCGATATTCACTGTTCTTTGACAAAACAAGACGACAGCAACAAATTGCATCCATGGAAGAAATAGTAGAGCAAAGTATGACATCACCCGCGGCTTAATTCACCGCCTATCCTAAGCAATGTGAGGAGTTATTCCTCACGTTGTTCGAGGTTCTTGACTCGCCTTACTCAACAGTAAAACTCTCGCCACAACCACACTGCCCTGTTTGATTTGGATTATTAAAAATAAAGCGGTAATTTAATCCTTGTTTCACATAATCAACATTCATATTTTTAAGAAAGGGGTAGCTTGCCTTATCAATACAAACCGAATAGTCTGCATTTAATGGCATAACTAAATCCCCCTCAGGAGGAGACAGTACATAATCAACCACGTAAGATAAGCCAGAACAGCCCGTTTTCTTTACAGATAAACGCACACCAGTGTATTCCGCATTTTTCTGTAAATAAGAGACTAAATGCTTGACCGCTGGCTCAGTAAAACTGATTTCAGGAAGCACTTTATCCAATGCGTGTTGCATTTCTACGCTCATAACTTATACCTCTATGAATGTCGCCCTTCATCGGGCAATCTATTGTTCATTAAAATCAAACTTTCTTTAAAAACATGCACAACTCTTAGTGCCAATGGGTATTGCGTCACAGGGATATCTAATTCTTTGATTAACAGCTGATAATCAATTTTGGGTACCTTATCTAAAGCTCGACCTTTTAATTGCCTGCATAGCCATTCTAAACCGGCAATAAGATAAGGATTACCATTGGTTTTAAAACAAACCTTTTGAATCAGTCTATCCTGCCCACATTGCATATAGAATTCAATAGTTCCCTGACCTTTTTGCTTGTTTTTAAAAACAACGACAAGATCATGGTTTAACTCAATAATCCCTACATGTCGAGGCGAAAAAAAATAATCACATACTGTATTATTATAAATCATAATGGTGATATTTCATGTAACCGAGTCACTTGAGTACAGAATACTGCAATTGCATACTCAATCTCTTCTTCTTTAGTAAAACGACCTATAGATAATCTTATGGAACTTTGAGCCAGCTCATCCGTTAGTCCAATTGCGCGTAATACATAGGAGGGTTGAATACTAGCAGAGCTGCACGCAGACATTGTAGAAACAGCTAAATCACTCAAAGCCAATAATAAGGAGTCGCCATCTAATCCTTTAAAACTTACATTAAGATTACCGGCAATGCGTCTTTGCTCATCTCCATTTAATTGGATTCCAGGCAAATGCTTAATTCCATCCCATAAACGTTGGCGGTATTTCAAAAAACGTGCCTGTTCTTCTTCACGCATACTTTCGGTCAAAGCAAAGGCCTCTCCCATACCCACAATTTGATGAGTAGCTAAAGTTCCAGAACGTAAACCATTTTCATGTCCTCCACCAAAGGTCTGCGGTTGCAAACGAATTCTTGGTTTATGACGAACATAGAGCGCCCCAACGCCTTTAGGACCATAATTTTTATGTGCTGAAAGTGACATCAAATCAACAGATATCTGGGTAAGATCAACAGGCAATCTGCCAATGCTCTGTGCGGCATCGACATGGAAGATAATTCCTTTATTGCGCACTAATTCGCCAATTGCTGCAATATCCTGAATCACGCCAATTTCATTATTCACGTGCATAACAGAGACTAGAATTGTATCGTGCTGTAATGCCTGTTCTAATTTATTAAGATCCAATAAACCATCAGGCTCAGGATCAAGATAAGTAACCTTAAAACCCTCTTTTTCCAAGCGATTAAAACTATCCAGCACAGCTTTATGCTCCGTGCTCATAGTTATCAAATGTTTTCCTTTATTCTGATAAAAATGTGCCGCGCCAATTATCGCTAAATTATCAGCTTCGGTTGCCCCCGAGGTGAAGATAATCTCTTGTGGTGAAGCATGAATCGAATCAGCAATCTGCGCACGCGCTCTATCCACAGCAAGCGCTGCGGTTCTACCGTAATCATGCGTTATTGATGCAGGATTGCCAAAATCCCCATCAGGACCTAAATATTGAATCATGCGCTCAACGACCCGCGGATCAACGGGGGTCGTGGCCATGTAATCAAAATAAATGGGTACTTTAATTGTTGTGTTCACTCCGACCTCGTTTGCTAGCCCACTCCAATGACTTTTGTACTTGGCTTAACATTCCGCGCAAAATACTAACTTCCATTTTTTCCAAATTCACGCGATTAAATAAACGCCTTACTCGTTGCATTAATCGCCGTGGATTGGCTTCTCTTAAAAATTTAATTTCAATAAAAACTTCTTTTAGATGTTCATAAAACTGTTCAATTTCATCGGCTGTGGCGTATTCATCGCTACGTAAAGCAACTTCTGCTTTTGGCGCTAATAATTTCATACGTAATTCATAAGCAACAATTTGTACTGCCTGAGCTAAATTGAGCGAACTGTACTCAGGATTGCTTGGAATATGTATGTGATAATGACATTTTAGCAGTTCTTCATTAGTAAGACCGGCATGTTCGCGACCAAATACAATCGCAATTTGTGTTGACTCTGCTTGTTTACTCACTAATTCAGCACTTGAGGAAGGAATTAACCCAGGCAAAGACAGTCCTCGCGGACGTGCACTGGTTGCTAAAATTAATTGACAACCTACTAAAGCTTCATCTAGCGTCTCCGTAACAACAGCCGTTTCCAGCAAATCATCAGCCCCTGCTGCCATTTCTCTTGCTTTATAGTCAGGAAATGATTTGGGACTGACTAAGTAAAGCGAGTTTAACCCCATGGTTTTCATGGCTCTAGCTGTAGAACCAATGTTACCAGGATGCGAAGTAGCTACTAAAACAACACGAATTGAATTTAAATTCATAAAAAAGACTTAATTTAACACACAAAGATAGCTATATGATAGCATTTAACTGGTCATGCTCCTAACTCAATTAATATGCCAATGCAAAATATGGGAATAAATAGAACCATTTTAGCGCGCCTTTTGGATACCCTGTTTTTTTTCACCGCAGTGTGATTAATGACTCTCTTTTTTGATTAACATTCAAATATCATAGAAAAGTATGATAGAATCACCGGTTTTGTAAATTCAACGAGAAATCCATGGAACCACTTTTAAATATTGCAGTGAATGCAGCACGTCAAGCCGGGGAAATTATTATTCGTCACATGGAGCAAGTAGATCGTCTCAAAATCACTGCTAAAAGTAATACTGAGTATTTTAGCGAAGTAGACATTAAGGCAGAACAAGTCATTATTAATACCATTCGTAAAGCCTACCCCGAGCATGGAATTCTTGCTGAAGAAAGTGGGCTTCAAGAAGGTGATGGTGAATCGATTTGGATTATTGATCCTCTAGATGGAACATCGAATTATTTACACGGATTTCCTTTTTTTTCCGTTTCTATTGCCTTGAAAGTAAAAGGACGAATTGAACATGGTGTTATTTATGACCCATTGCGCCACGAATGCTTTGCCGCCAGCCGGGGCCGGGGTGCTCGTTTAAACGACCGCAGAATACGTGTTTCCAAACAAACGCAATTAAGCACCTCTCTGTTAGGAACAGGCTTTCCTTCACGTGACGCAACGATTGGCCAACGTTATTTGCCTACATTTGAAGCATTATTTGGCAAATGTGCTGGTGTCCGCAGAACCGGCTCAGCGGCTTTAGATTTAGCTTATGTTGCCAGTGGTCGTCTTGATGGCTTTTGGGAACTTGGTTTACGTCCTTGGGATCTTGCAGCAGGTTCATTATTAATCAGAGAAGCAGGTGGCTTAATTAGCGATCTTTATGGTGGCGATGATTTTCTGAAACATGGTGATGTTGTTGCAGGAACACCAAAAGTATTTAAAGCTTTATTGCAAACTATATCCCCTACTTTGAAATAAAAAACCAGCCCCTAGAAAAGCCCCTCTTTCCGCAACAGAAGAGGAGGCTTTTTAATATAATTCTACTTGTGCCCTTTTTTTAGTAAAAAAATCTAAGTCAAGACTGTTTTTTATTTTTTTCTTTGTTAAGATACACCGGTATCCTACTCATTAAGCCCAAATTCATCTGTGGATAAAGCTATGGATCAATTCGCATAACTAAATACAATTTTCATCTTTATGCATATTCCCCCCTTATTCCATAAGGAGTTCAAACCATTTATGATTATTAATATCAAGAATTAGTTATCCACAAATTCTGTGGGTAACTCTGTACATAGGGTGTAAAAACACCTAGTATAATCAAAATGGGAGGGCAAAAACCCTTTCTCCTTGTGGACCAAATCCATACAGGTTCTAACCATAGCACTGTTTAAATATAAGAAAGCTCGCGGACTTTACCACAAAACAGAAAATGGCAGCCAAAGAGGCTGGCGTGTTGTACTTTGAACGCCATAAAATATCAACATCAGAACTGTAATTAGATAACCCCGTGAGCAATATGATGTATTTTTTGCAAAGATATCTGTATAATAAATATTCTAATCTATAATGCAGAGTGGTTTGTTCTGACTTTTTTCGAGGCTTATATGAAGAAATTTATTCCTGGGGAATATTATCATACGCTCAATGAACTACCTTTTCCCATTATCCAGCCTTCATACTTAGGATTTCAGCTTGTTGTTCAATACCTGAATCAAAAATATGCAACCGAGATTATTCGAGCAGAAGTTGATATCTATTGGCTACCCCATGTAGAAAAGAATATTCACCTATTAAATGAAAAAATTGCTGAAGCAAGAAAAACACAGAGCGATTATCGTTTTGCCTGGATTCCGGGAAAAGCACATGTTGTTAATTTTGTGTATATTAGGGAAAAGGGTGAAGAGGCTCTTTTTTATAGCGACTCAAATAGAAACCCTGATGCCACCATTCCTGATTTTGCGCAAAAACTTTCCAAAATCACGGGATTGCCAGTATATACTACCTTAGGCAATCGCCAAGCCGACCTTCGTTCGTGTTTTACAGATTCTCTTGCATTTAGTCGTGATATTACAAGGCGTAATAAAATGACAGGAGAATACCTTATTCCAAATTTTTTGTCTGTCTTAAAGCAAAGAGCAAAAAAACTAGGTGAGAGTTCATTTGAGGTAAAGCTTCCCGATGCTTTATTGAAAACATCGCAAATATCTAAATTTTTGGATGCGCATAAAGAGTCAAGTCACCATGTAATACACAAAAATGAAACATTAAAACTATTCAGAGCGCGCTACAGCAAAGAAACCGTGGTTAACGGTCAAAAAAAGATGATCGCTACCTATCTCGTAGAGAAAGGATATAAGTATCGCGATATTATGCAAATACAATTTTATCTAAACCAAATGCCCTATTTGTCTGAAATGCAAAAGAAGGCTTTTGTTAAAGAGGCAAAAACCTTATTAAAATCCCAAAGTCAGCCAAATGGACTGCATGAGTATGCTATTCAAAAAGCGACTGAACTAGGCTTTCCACCTGAGATGGTTACACCTGAGAATCCTTTTCTGAGTGCCGCCATGAGCAAATGCGGTGATAGCACGGTTTTCCATGAAATAGTATCAGGACAAGCATTAAGTGATTTAAAAGCATTTTATAAACTTATTCCAAGCCAGTTTCATTTAAGAGTACTTACAAACCCGGAGCAGAACAAAAAGAACACAGCATTGCATTGGGCTACCTCGTACCCTGAGAAATTCAAATATCTTTTGAGTTCTCTATCAGAAGAGCACCGTATGAACGCCGTAACTGTTCAGGGGGAAAATAATAATACGGTATTACATTGGCTCTCATCTAAATCTGAGTTATTGGAATTCGTCTTAAGAAGTATCCCTGAGGAACATCGGCTGCAAGCGCTTGCAGCTCCTGGTCAAAATGGTAATACGGTATTGCACTGGCTTGAGACAGCTCCTACTTCATTGAGTCTTGCTTTAAGTCTTTTACCCCAAAGTCAAAGACTAGAAGCCCTTACAGTAGCTGGCGAACAAGGCGCAAGTGCATTACACTGGATAAAATCAAAGCCTGAATCGATGAAAGCAGTGTTAAGCTGTTTATCTAAAGCGGAGTGCCAAGCGCTAAATAAGGTATTGAAAAAAGAGTTGCCTTCATCCTGCTCTGAATTAAGGACGCTCCTTCAGAAGAATATGCCCATAAGAGCGACCGTGTCCTTTTTCTCACTTAAGAATTCTGATTTTCCAGTTCCAGTAAAAAATGTCGGCTTAACCCTTTCTTAATTTTTAGCACAACAATCGTAGAAGGTGCTCAAGCAGCACCTTCTACCGACAGGACAAAAGAAATTTTTTGAGTTATCTTAATCCTGGCTTAATGCCCAGACTTAATGGCAGCTCATCAGCCATAGCAGTCCCTAAGTTTTTGGTTACCCGATCAAACAGATTCTGTTTATGCGTGTAATCAATCATCGAATCAATTTTAATCACATCACGAGCTAACTGACCGCTGCTCGCAAAACCATCAATTAATCCTAAAGGTAAAGCTTGTTCTCCGGTCCATATAAGTCCAGAAAAGGTATCATTATCGCTGTGCAAACGAGAACCTCGTCCATCTTTTACTTTATTGATAAATTGTTCATGGACTATATCAAGCATGACTTGTAGCTTTTGCTTTTGAGAATCACTATCAGGTGAAAATGGATCTAAAAAGCCTTTATTAGCCCCGGCAGTCTGCAATCGACGCGTAACGCCAATTTTATTTATTGCATCAACAAAACCAAAGCCACTATAAATAACACCAATAGAACCAACCATACTCGCTGGACTTGCATAAATATCATCAGCAGCAACAGCAACGTAATAGGCTGCAGAGGCACATAAGTCCACACACACTGAATATACTTTAATCTCAGGATGCTTCGCTCGGTAATATTTAATTGTGTTATACATGTATTCTGCTTGTACAGGGCTTCCGCCTGGACTATTAATACGCACAACCACCGCTTTTAATCCTGAATTTTTATAGGCGGATTCCATTCCTTTAGCAAAATCATCTGCATTAGCTGGCTTGGCATCAAATATTTCACCACTTAGATCGATTAATCCCACATGAGGCTTCGTATTTGAACCCGATTCATCAACCCCCCCGCCAAAGAATTGATAGGCAGCAAAACCGATGATTAACAAATAAATAACTCGTATTAACCAACGCCATCTACGCTTTCTTTTTTGTTCTTTTATATAATCTATAATAATCTGATTAAGCAAAGCTTGCGAATCCGGATTAGAATTAGAAGAAAGTTCATTAGTCATATTGGCCACTTGAAATAATTAAATTAAACCCCATTCTACGGTAGATAAGAGCGAATTAACACCCATAAAATAAGGTCACAAATTATGAGAATGGATAAACTGACATCGAAGTTTCAAATGGCTTTAGCGGATGCTCAATCTATGGCGCTGGGAAGAGATAATAACTTTATTGAGCCCGAGCACTTAATGAAAGCGCTGCTGGATCAACAAGGCGGTAGTAGCCGTCCCCTGCTGAGCAAAGCTGGAGTTAATATTCCTTTATTAAGAACGCTTTTAGACCAGGCATTGGACAAACTCCCCAAGGTTTCTGGAGTTGGTGGTGACGTTCATATTTCTAATTCATTAAATCGACTCTTAAACCTCACCGATAAACTTGCACAGCAAAAAAAGGATAATTTCATTTCCAGCGAGTTATTTGTTTTGGCTGCAGTTAATGAAGAAGGTGGTTCTCTTGCCCGCTTGTTAAAACAAGCAGGAGGAGAAACAAAAGCAATTGGAAAAGCAATTGATGATTTACGTGGCGGTGAAAACGTAAATGATGCGAATGCCGAAGAACAACGTCAAGCGCTGGAAAAATATACTTTAGATTTAACGGAACGTGCCGAACAAGGCAAATTAGATCCAGTTATTGGTCGCGACGATGAAATTCGCCGCACTATTCAAGTGTTGCAACGACGAACTAAGAATAACCCGGTATTAATTGGTGAACCCGGTGTCGGTAAAACGGCAATTGTTGAAGGTTTGGCGCAAAGGATCATTAATGGTGAAGTTCCTGAAGGCTTAAAAAGCAAGCGCTTACTTTCTCTAGATATGGGCGCATTAATTGCAGGCGCCAAATTTCGCGGTGAATTTGAAGAGCGGCTAAAAGCGGTACTTAATGATTTAGCAAAACAAGAAGGCCAAATTATTCTTTTTATCGATGAAATTCATACGATGGTTGGAGCCGGTAAAGCCGAGGGAGCTATGGACGCAGGAAACATGTTAAAACCTGCCTTGGCGCGCGGCGAATTACATTGTATTGGTGCAACCACATTGGATGAATACCGCCAATACATTGAAAAAGATGCTGCCTTAGAACGCCGTTTCCAGAAGGTTTTAGTTAATGAGCCTAGTGTTGAAGACACCATTGCGATTCTACGTGGTTTAAAAGAACGTTATGAAGTCCATCATGGTGTGGAAATCACGGACCCAGCAATCGTTGCGGCAGCGACGTTATCCCACCGTTACATTAGTGACCGCCAATTACCCGACAAAGCAATTGATTTGATTGACGAGGCCGGTAGTCTGATTCGCATGGAAATCGATTCGAAACCGGAGAGTATGGATAAACTGGAACGTCGTTTAATTCAATTAAAAAATTGAACGCGAGGCTCTTAAAAAAGAACATGATGAAGCCTCTAAGAAAAGATTGGAGGACTTGCAGCATAGCATTAATGAACTAGAGCAAAACTATTCTGATTTAGAGGAAGTTTGGAAAGCAGAAAAAGCCACCATGCAAGGAGCAACGCAAATTAAAGAAGCTCTGGAGCAAGCCAAACAAGAAATGGAAACAGCAAGACGCGCCGGCGATCTTAGTCGCATGTCTGAATTACAGTATGGACGTATTCCCGAACTGGAAAAACGTCTGTCCCAAGTTGCTATTGGTGAAGAGCATGAAAATAAATTAGTCCGTAATAAAGTAACTGAGGATGAAATTGCCGAAGTCGTCTCTAAATGGACAGGCATACCTGTGGCCAAAATGATGGAAGGTGAGAAAGAAAAACTTCTGAAAATGGAAGAAGTACTCCACAACCGTCTCATTGGTCAAAATGAAGCGATTGATGCCGTATCCAACGCCATTCGCCGTTCGCGAGCCGGTTTATCCGATCCCAATCGTCCTATAGGCTCCTTTTTATTTCTTGGCCCAACAGGTGTAGGTAAAACTGAATTATGTAAAGCCTTAGCCGCCTACCTCTTTGATACTGAAGAGGCGATGATTCGTATTGATATGTCTGAATTTATGGAAAAACACTCTGTTGCACGCTTAATTGGTGCACCTCCTGGGTATGTAGGTTATGAAGAAGGCGGTTATTTAACTGAGGCCGTAAGACGTAGACCCTACTCCGTAATCTTGCTGGATGAGGTTGAAAAAGCACATACTGATGTGTTCAATATTCTCTTGCAAGTAATGGATGATGGACGCCTAACTGATGGCCAAGGACGTACCGTTGATTTTCGCAATACCATTATTGTGATGACATCGAACTTAGGCTCTCATGTCATTCAAGAAATGGGGACGAAAGTTAGTTACGAGGAAGTTAAAGCGGCGGTAATGGAGCTGGTAGGCCAGCATTTCAGACCTGAATTCATTAACCGCATCGATGATACGGTGGTTTTTCACTCTTTGGCAAAAGAACAAATTGCCAAAATTGCCAATATACAAATCGAGTACTTGCACAAACGCCTTAAACAACAAGATATTGATCTTGATGTGACTCCCGAAGCATTAGTACATTTGGCAGAGGCTGGGTTTGATCCTGTATATGGGGCAAGACCATTAAAACGGACTATTCAACAACAACTTGAAAATCCACTAGCTCAAGCAATATTAGCAGGGAAATTTAAATCTGGAGAAACCATAAAAGTCGGTTACAAAGAAGGATTAATGCAATTTACTGTTAAATAAAAAGTATCCCTCAATTTCTACGTCCTGCAAATTACTCGCAGGACGCAGAGAACCTTAGACCAACGACAGGATAATGGGACTGTATGGGTCTTTTTCTTTATTCTCGACTGCTTTTGCCTTAGACTCTCTTTGCTTTTTAGCTAACTCTAAATTCGATGCCAATTGCGTCACGGCTGTAACCATATTCCCCCTTCCATTGAAAAATTCACAATTCAAAATTGGAGACGGTACTTTGTTAACATATAAAAGTAAACGCTGGATACAAACCAGCTCTTCTTCGGCATTTAATTCACCATCTAATCCTAAGGCCGTTTTCATTTGCCCTAGTAATCGTTCATCTACTTTGTCGCCATTATGAGCTAATAAAGAATATCCGCCACACAGAAGGCAACGATTTCGATTAATATTATCTTGAAACATTTGCGCTATAAGCTTCGGATAGCCTTCTAACGTATCAAGATCAACATTAAAAAGTAAAGCCAGAGTTTGCTCTTTAATAGATTCTAATAATAGTGTTTTATTCTCAATAGCAGTAACTTCCTTTTTATCTTTAATGTTGGCTTTATTAGGGAGGCTGTCAATTTTTCCTTTAATATAATTATTAAGATGATTCAAGACCAAATCCTCATTGAGCTGCTTAAACTCTTTATGAGCTTTACTTAGGCTTTGACTCCATTCGCTTACTTCTTTTTCAAGCAGTATTCGCGACTCCTCAAGTCGCATGGCTAAGGTTTCCATAAAATAAATTGCTCTAAACTGTTGCAGCTCATACGCCCCCTTCTTAGAATGCTCTTTAATCAAAGAGTCCAAATTTCTCTCAAAATTTGCATCTGTAGACAAATGAGGGTAAGTCTTATATTTCTTGTCCTCAATCACCTTATCGGACTTCGCTTCTTTGATAGAAACAGTCTTCAGCATATTTTGCTGAAATACAGTTAATGAAGTTACAATAGTAACCTCATCAAGAGGTCGTTTATCTAATTGCAGTGCATTTTTAATGGCAATGTATAATCTACAATCGTTTACATTCCATAATGTTTTTTGGAAATAGGAAAAAGGATTAAAAGAAGATTCATTATAATTTCTATATTGAATTTCTATTCGATAAAATCGATGGATTAGTCCTCCTAATAAAAATAAAGTAGCGTGTTTCATCTCAGGAACGCTGTCTTCAATAAAAACTCGAAGCTCCGTAGTTAATAGACTAAGGGCATCGCGCTCACTCTCTTTATCGGTAGTACACTGAATTATTTCTTTATTTACCCGTGCGATGAGCACCTCAAGACTATTTTGTTGTGAAGGGGAAGAATCATCACCTAAATTATCAAGTACAGAAAATCGTCCTAGTAAATTAGAATAAGATGTATTTAATTTTTCACTAATATTTTTTATCGTATCATCATAATTATTAAAGAAATACATACAACCTCCTATTGATTCATCCCTTATTTCCTATAGAACATATTATTCCCTTATAAATATCGCTGTACGATGATGGCGCGCTCGAAAACGACATTTTAGATGCAGTATAAATATCTAATTGGATTTTTTTATCTAATTTAATGATTAACGTAGGGTTAAGGCCCTTTTTGTCATTGTAAAACACATAAGAACAATATTTGCTTAATGAATCTAAACACAGTTTATATTTTTCTTGACCTATATTCTCAAGAGCAGATAGTTTTAAATCATCTCGAAATAAATTCAATAAAGCGCCATACCAATAGCTACTGATAGCGGTGTTATATTTAAACCATTTTAGTAAATATATTCCAATAAGAACTTGCTCTTTAAATACATCAAGATCTTCGATTACCCCCTCAAAATAATCCTTTAGATCCCCATCATATTGTGGATCTAAACTAAAAGCTAACTCAGCCACAATAGCTGCATCATTCATCATTGCATCATCGCCTGGTATTAGCATTGTAAAAAAAGTTGCACAGCCAGCATACCCTGCATAGGCTTTTAATAAACGCTTTGATATATTTTTTGCCTTGAGTTGAAGTTCGTCAAATATTGTCATTACTTATCTCCCCTAAGTATTGACCCGCAAACTGCAACGCGTCGTTCCCTAAATTGATGTATCTATTTTTTTATAACAACCCCTAAAAAATATTGCAACTATTAATTTAACTAATTGAGCATAAAAAGGATTGATCGTTCTTTTATAATTTTTACTAAAGAGAAACCGAGAAAAACCAGGCAGTCCCTCTCCTATTTTCAGAAGAGGGTAAAAAATTATGCGTTATTTCGTAACAATTTTATTCGCCATAACGCGCATCAATGGAGTGTATTAATTGTTGATGAATACCATTAAACCCTCTATTACTCATTACCAGTACTGCATCGCCGTCTTGAACCTGACTCGCAACTTCGTTCGCAATTTCATCGGTATCTTTACAAATTTGATAAGGACAAGTCCAATTATTCACGGTTTCTTTGAGATTAAAATCATTTGGCTCCAGAATATATGCACCATTAACTGGAGCCAAAGCTTCGGCCATCTCAGCAGCATGTATACCAGTGCGCATGGTATACGAGGCAAACTCCAAAACAGCAAAAATACGTCGATGTCTATTGCTTCGCTTTAGCGCATCAATTGTCCGTGTGATAGCGGTAGGATGATGCGCAAAATCATCATAAACTGTGATGCCATGTTTATTCGATTTCACCTCTAAACGACGTTTTACAGGGGTAAAACGTTCTAAGGCTTCTGCGGCAACTTTAGGGCTTACCCCGGCATTCACACTGGCTGCAATCGCCGCTAAACCATTTTCCACATTAAAACGGCCGATCAATGACCAATGTACTTCTGCAATCTCTTCACCATAATGTAGTACTTTAAATGCAGAACCATTATCTTCAATAAACGTTACGGACCATTGAGCGTCCCCGGCTAAAGCAATTTCTTCAATTCGCGAATATTGACCACGAGCAATGACTTCATTTAATGCCTTATCATCACGAGGTTTAATGGCAACACCGCTTGCAGGAATGGTTCTCAATAAATAATGGAATTGCATCTGAATCGCTTCTAAGTTAGGGTAAATATCAGCATGATCAAATTCTAGATTATTTAAAATAGCAATTCTTGGGCGGTAATGCATAAATTTCGGGCGTTTATCAAAAAATGCACTATCATATTCATCGGCTTCAATTACAAACCATTTGCCACCACCTAAACGGGCACTGGTTTTAAAATCAGAGGACACACCACCGATTAAAAATCCTGGATTTAATCCGGCTTGATCCAAAATCCAAGAGACCATAGATGTAGTTGTCGTTTTGCCATGAGTTCCAGAAATGGCAATGACCTGATATTTAGAGAGAATATTTTCTGCAAGCCATTGAGGCCCTGAAGTATAACTTTTACCCGCCTCAATCACTGCTTCAAGAACCGGCATTCCTCTTTTAATTGCATTGCCAACAATCACCACATCCGCTTTTAATGCCAAACTGGCATCTTCATAGCCATCAGTCCAGGAAATTCCCTTGGCAGTGAGTAAATCACTAATTGGTGGATAACAATTTGCATCACTTCCCGTCACTGTATAACCTAAGTCACGCGCAAGTAGCGCTAATGCGCTCATAAAAGTGCCACTTATTCCTAAAATATGTAAATGCATAATTCACTCATTGTAATGAAGAAACAGTTAAAATATTGACCGCAATTAAACCAAAAGCAGCAAGTACCGATTGAATGGGCGTTGTATTCAGCGCATATTTATAAATATGCGCTGTAATCACAAATTGCCAAACAGATAAACCAATGCTTAGGAATAAATAAAGGACGCCCAAAAATAATAATAACGGATTTTTTAAATGGATTTGTGATAAGTATGGAGCAAGGAATAACAAAGGTGCAACCAAAATATGGATGATAATACTTGTATAAAATAGTGCAGTTACCGTTTGTACCAACCTTGATGCCAGCCCTCTTAAAAATAAAATAATATAGGTGTATAAAACATAAGAAAGAATCAAACAAGCTGCCACAAACAAATTATTGCCCATATCAATGGTGGAGGTAAAATAAGAAAAATTCCATTCAATCACCATTATTAAAGCTAAAAAAACACCACTCAAAAAAACTCGAATAATGGAATAAGGTGTGTTTTCAGGACTTTCTTTTAATAAACATATATCCCAGTAACGCTCCAATACAAGACGGATCATATAAACCTTCATTTTTTTATAGGTAACCCGCGAATTTAGTAATTTCTCAATAAATCTGCGGGAATCACGTTATCCCGAACAACGTGAACGATCTCCTGATGCTGACACAGTGTCATTTTTTGAAGATCCTTCACGTTGTTCGGGATGACGTTTCCCTAACTTATTAAGACGTTACCGAATTTATTTTTAATTTTAACCACTGGTTACCTCTTTGTTCCTTATTCTTAATAGTGTAGTCTAATCTTGATTAGATTGAATTTTTATTGCCCCTTGCCCCACGGGAATGGTGTTATTTTTTTTCTTAATAATGCTCAGTTGTTGTACCACTGGCTGACTCCATGGCCCTGAAATTTTGTAACTGTAAGCCGAAATTTTTTGCATACCTTGATTAATAATTTTAGTCGCTACCCATGTAGCTACGCCCGCAACAGGCCCCCCCGCGATCGTGGCAACAATGGGTAAACTTGCCGTGATATGTGGCGATATCTTCAAATTCAAATCATAAATGTGTTTTACCAAATCAAGATCACCTTTCATACTTGCATAAGCAACAGGCCCATCTAGGTAGCTGTCTTGCGTGCTCATGATGCCTTTATTTATATCAAAGTTTCCTTGAAACACATCAAAACTATACCCTTGGTGTGCTAAATCACTAAAATCAAGCTGTAAACGTCTAGGAATAGTTTGTAAACTTAAAATACTTAATAACTTACCTAGATCTAGTTTTTCTTCCGTTTCATGGCTTAAATGCGTGATTCTGCCATTTTTAAGCTGTAAATACATAGCACCATTTAAAGAGGCCATTGAAAAATTATATAAACTCTTATTCCATCCACCTTTAAACTCGACATACCCCTTTTTTGCATCCACAACAGGATTAAAACTCCAGCGTTCAAGAGTTTTGGATAAATTAGTGATGTCTAATTTCACATGAACGCTGGTTTTATTTACATTCTTTTTTTGGGTCCATTCGCCATTAATATTAAAATGATACACAGGCGAATCAATTCGACAATAATTCAGGGCCCAGCGCTCCGCTGTAGATTGACTTTTAAACGTCACATCACCAATTTGTACCTGCCCTACAGACACATTATCAACACGCAAATTAAGATTAGGAATTTGATCTGGGTGTACTTTAGCTGATGACTCAGAAGAAGAATCAAGCTGATCCATATCTATTTTAGCTAAATGCAAGCGTTGAATATGCCCACTCAATTCATTAGTTGCCATATGATACAGTAAATCACCAACAATATTTTTTTGCTTCAAACTAAACGACCAACTCTTATTAGGCAATAATTTTGCTTTAACAACCATTGCATCAAATTGTTGTTTCATAAAACTTAATTTATCCAACGTAACATTAATTATTCTTAATCGGCTCATTAACGTGCTATTTGTTGGCGCAGTAGAAAATTGGGTATATATATCCTTCCATTCACTTAAATCAAACCCCTTTAATGAACCAACTACCGCTAAGCCTGGTAATTTCTGATTAACAGCATTTGCACTACCTAATCGTATTTGTCCTGAATCAAAATCAAACACACCATTCGTTGTCTTAAACAAAAGGTCGGAGCTAACACGATTATCATAATTAGACTTTAAGTGAATTGATTTATCAGGATTCAAATCAAGATTAACTTTTAATGAGGCTTTATCTTGACGTTTTTTACCTAAAGGCGCCGGTAAATTAACAGTCAATCCATACAATGAGGAATTAAAATTAATGCTGTCGGCTTCAGTAGGTTTGTTGGCTAATTTTAAGATAGCATTCACCGGAAATGAGCCTTTCATTAACGAAAAAATAGCTAAATTAAACTTACTTCTTAAGGAATCAACGGTCCACGTCCCATCAACACTAATAGTTGTAGCTGGTTTAGGAGCTTTAACCGATTGTATTTTAATATTCAAAGGATGATCTAATGCGGTTGCGACTAAAGAGCTGTCATTAACACCATCCTCATTAAAGAATAACTCGCCACTTACCTCTTCAAGGGTAAATTTAACGAACTCATGCTTAACCACAATTGAATTATTTTTAAAAGTTAAATCACCTTTAGCCAATACTGTATCGTTTTCAGGATATAAAGGAACTTCCAAATTTAAACTTAACTGTGCTGCTCCTTTTATCGACAATTGCTTTAAAAGAGTTAGTCTTGCTTGTAAGGGCGAAGCCATGACATAGTTCACCATTTTTTGCACGGGTGCGTAAATGCTCCCACTAATAAGCAGATTTTCTTTATTTTTGCCTATATCATCAATACGCAAGTTCATCTGTTTTACCGGAACACCTTGAAAATCAGCATTCAAGATATCTATATTCAAATTACGATTTTTAAGATGAATATTTCCCTCGATTTCCTTAATGATTTTCCATTTGGGATTGATGAATAACTCCCCCCCACTCGCATGGCTGGTAATAGTAAATTCACCATTATGATCATCAAAAGGAAAATCTTTGACTAATCCATTTAATGTGATTTTTCCACTTAGATTCTTAATACGTTTCAGATCAGTTGTTAACCAATGATACAATTTGGGCTTCATATTTTTCTTTGGTAGGAATGCGGTCCATTGCTGTATATTTTTACCAGAAAACTCAGCACCAAGACGAATAGTGCCGACAGATTGCCGTGTGACCTGATCGATTGCTCCTTGTGCACTCAAAGTTAAATCGGGCTTACTTAAAACAAAACGGTCCATGCTTATGCGCAAACCATCATTTAACTCTTTCCAATCAAATGAACCATTAAGCAAGGTTAAATTTTGCGCAGGATAACCTTTTACAGCGATCGTGGTATTTTCTGAATCCAATTCTAAACGCCCTTCATCTGGTTGCCAATTGACAACCCCGGAAAGATTTTTTACCGCAGGAATATTCTTTTTAGTATCTCCATTCCAGCTTATTTGCTCAAAACGTGTAAGAACGTAAGTAATTTCATTTTTCTGTGTCCATATGTTCGTTGTATTTACCAATGATTGGTCTGCCGTAACATCCCCATTAGTTGCAACAGCCGACGGCAGCAATGGAACCAGTGGAATACTGAAAGAATCATCACTTGCCTTCATTAAAACCTGCGTATCCTGTAACACCCCCCGCGGTTTCATTTGCAATATCGCTTGAATGCTTTGAGGCCAGTTAATCGCATCTGACAATAAAGATTCTATAATGAGTGTTTTAACAAAAAATTGATAACTTTGTTGTTCATTATTGTAGGTCACTATGATTTTATTGTCAGGCCAACTCAAACCAGCAACACGCAATTGAATGTTATCCCCATGCAATTGCCATCCTGTACTATTTGGTTTCCAGGATAAATTAGCAAAAAAAGATTGAATCAATTGGCTGTGTTGATTATTAAGTAAACGCCATGCTAATCGTTCTAATTTAATCTGAGCCTGTACTGATGCTATAGTCCCTTGATGAATATCCATCCAGAGTTGAATATCACCTTTCCCTCCCTCCAGATGCTCAGTAGCTTTAGGAAATAAACTTTGCCATTGAGCAGGCATTACATTTTGAGCAGAAAAATAAAATTTCCCGTCAATGTCTTCAAAATGATCAGCGTCAAAATACCCATCACCCAACAATTGAAAATCAGTACTGTTGGTTTGTTCGAGTCGGGCATTCCCTTTTAACTTATAATGTCCGCCATTATTCAAAATTGAGACATTAAGTCCATCCACAGGAATAATGCCTCCATCACTAAAATAAAAATGCGCAGAAACCCGTTTGATAATTAAACGCTCTTGTTGAGATAACCAAATTAGAATTTGTTTTGACTTTTCAGGTGTCATATCTTCAGCATTAATAGTATCCGTACTAATACCATCAATAGTCCAATGCCCCTGTTTTTCTCTCAGTGTTAAATGCATATCGTCAATATACAAAACACCAGATTTTATCTGCCAATTCCATAACGACTTAAATAAATTGATACCAACTAATAACTTATTTAAACGAAATACATTTTTTGAATCATCACCCAACGTCACTTGTTTTAATTTAAGAACAGGTTGAAACCAGTACCAACCGGTTTCCATGGTTTGAATAGTTACTGGTTGCCCCAGAAGTAAAGACAGATGCTGTTCGACATCACCTTTATATTGTTTTGCCCAAGGAGTTAGAGAACGAAAAATACTGGAAAAAACCGCCATAAGAATAATGAGGACAGCTACGGTCATCCATAATTTTTTAAATACCTTCTTCACTGTATCCGCTTTAATTACTCATTAATTTTATTACTATACCACTGCTTTTGTGCATACTCATCATTTTCTTTCTGTTCCATACGCTGCAATTTAAATTGTTGGCTTTTTTTAACACGTTCGATTAATAAATTGACACCTTTCTCAGAAGTTTTTGCCTGTTTGTACGTAAATTCAGCTTTTGCACGTATTTTAGCCAAATATGCTAAGTGGCCATTCATCTGTACTAATGCCGTATCAAGATGAGTAATAAAATCAATGCGATTGCGCAAACGCCCAACATAAGTTCCTTTTTCACCTAGAGATTCTAATTGTTGTAAATAGTCTTGGCGATAACCGATTAATTGCTCATGCTTTAATTTATTCTTTTTAAACTGTTCTTGTGCATTTAACAGCTGTTGGTACGCGGTTTTTGTTATTTCTTTTTTTATTTCCAACAATTGCATCAAGCGGTCCAATCGCTGATTCATTAATTAACTCCTAAATGATGATGCTAACTGGGATAATAAACTCACACTGTCATTGTAATTAAACTGTTCATTCATTCCCTGTTCCATGTATTTTCTAATTTTATCCCTTGCCAGAATGGCCTTATCTAAATTAGGATCGGAACCTTTGACGTAGGCCCCCAACAAGATAAAATCCTTATTTTTTTCATAAAGAGATAAGTATTTTTTAAACAATAACATATCATTCATTTGCTGCTCAGGTACCACTGTTTGCATCACCCGACTGATCGATGCCTCCAAATCAATAGCCGGGTATTGTCCTTCTTCAGCTAACGATCGACTTAAAACAATATGGCCATCCAAAATAGCACGTGCAGCATCAGCAATAGGATCTTGTAAGTCATCACCTTCAGTTAAAACCGTATAAAATGCCGTAATTGAACCACTTCCAAGCGCGCCATTACCTGCGCGCTCAACAAGTTTAGGCAGTTTTGCAAATACAGAAGGCGGATAGCCTTTGGTCGCCGGGGCTTCACCAATAGATAAAGCTATCTCACGTTGCGCTTGTGCAAAACGGGTTAAAGAATCCATCAACAATAGGACATGTTTACCCTGATCACGAAAATACTCAGCGATGCTGGTCGCAACTTTAGCACCATGCAATCGTCTTAACGGACTTTCATCTGCAGGCGCTGCAACCACTACGGCTCGTTTTAAACCTTCTTCGCCTAAACTGCATTCGATAAACTCTTTAACCTCACGTCCACGCTCACCGATTAAGCCAACAACAACCACGTCTGCTTTGGTAAAACGAGTCATCATACCCAAGAGGACTGATTTACCCACACCACTCCCTGCAAATAATCCAATACGTTGGCCGCGACCAATCGTGATTAAACCATTAATTGCTCGGATTCCTACGTCTAAATAAGTATCTATTGCGGCTCTTTTTAAAGGATTTATCGCGGCGCATTCTAATGGGTAGGTTTCGCTAAGCTCAATGGGGGGGCCATCATCAATAAGAGTGCCTGAACCATTAACAATTCGTCCTAATAAAGACCATCCTATTTCGACCTGAGCAACTCGCCCTGTTGGTGTAATAATCATGCCCGGTGCAAGACCTTGGATATTACCTATAGACATTAAATAAACACGTTCATTGCCAAAACCAACGACTTCCGCCTCAATAGAATGGGATTCATTAACATTAATAAAGCAATGAGCGCCGACGGCTTGATTAAACCCTTGGGCCTCCAAAGTAAGACCTACAGCGCGACTGACACGACCACAATGCAATAATCCAGAATGCTCTTCAACACGCATTTCTGACATGATTTTAATTAATCGAGACTCATAAATACTCATTACTTAATCCTGTACCTGCATCGGTACAATCAGATCATTTTTCGTGATGTACTTTGCAAACAATGTAGCAAAACGCGTGTGGATGCGACCATCCAGTTCACTATGCTCTCCTTTAAGATAAAAATCACCTCGATTCAGAGCAGGATCTGCAATTAAAATTTCATGTAAACCAGGGATTTCATTTTCGCCAATTTCTGTTTGAATCCAAGCAACATCAAGGGGGTGCATCGCAAGCATTCGATGATTATTTAGGGTAGGCAATTCCGTTTTAATTTCATTAAGCAAATCACGTAGCTTATCCGGATTAACTGATAATTCTACCGCAATGCAATGCTGACTTAACCAAAGAATTGTTTGCAGTATTTCCTGGGTAACGTGTTCATCTAAAAGTTTTACTGGATTTTGAATTAAATCAAACCAGCGAGCAAATTCTTTCTTTTTTTCATTCAGTTCTACTTGCGCCTGTTGCAAGCCCTGCTCATATCCTTTTTTAATTGCCTCCTGACGCAACAGCTCGCATTCAGCAAGAAAGGCTTCCTTTTCATCAATAACAACAGGTTCTTCAACATTATTTTTAGTCGGTTGATATTCCCAAACACTAAACTCATTATTAGTGCCTTGCTTCTTGTTATAAGGCTCAAATTTATTTGGCATGTAACGTCCTTTACCTAACAATACTCATTGCGCCATAAGGCCTATCTTCATCCCTACGTTCCGTCGCTTATCCGCGGAACGTAGGCACGATGATTAAATCATTTCATCTCCGCCCTTAGCACCTAGTGCAATCTTGCCTTCTTCAGCAAGACTCTTTGCAATAGCTAAAATATCACGCTGTGCTTTTTCCACATCAACAACTTTAACCGGCCCTTGCAGATCAATATCTTCACGTAACAAATCAGCAGCACGTTTGGACATATTCATAAATATTTTTTCTTTAGTAGGCTCAGTAGTCCCTTTTAAAGCCAATTTCAATAACTCAGGAGAGACATCGCGCAATAAGGTTTGCACGCTTCGATCATCCATATCAACTAAGTTTTCAAAGACAAACATTTTATCGCGGATTTTATCACTTAAATCCGAATCCCAATCCTTAATCTTATTGAGAACTTCCTCTTCCATGGAGCCATCAAAATAGTTAATTACGTCCGCAACACTTTTAATTCCACCAATAGATGCTGATTTACTCACCTTTTGACCACTGAGCTGCTTTTCAATAACTTGACCAAGTTCAGAAATCGCCTCTGGTTTTACCGTATCGATATTGCACATCCGCAATAAGACTTCAGAGCGTTTTTCCACACTAAAGTAGCTAACAACTTCAGCGGCTTGTTCACTATCAAGATGTATTAATATCGTGGCGATAATTTGTGGGTGTTCATTTCGAATAACATCAGCGATTAAGCGTCCATCCAACCATTTTAATCGATTAAGACCACTGTCTTTATCGGATACTAAAATCCTATCAATAAATGGCGTTGCTTTTTCCAATCCTAAGGCTTCGATCAGTACCGTTCGCAAATAATGCTCTGTATCTACGGCTAAGCTGGTTTGATCCCCAATAGCATTGGTAAAATCAACTAAAACATTTTGCATTTTTGCCTTTGTTACAGTACTCAATGCCGCCATAGCCATACCAACTTTTTGTACCTGCCGAGGCTCTAAATGCTTTAATACTTCCGCAGCATTTTTTTCACCCATACTTAATAACAATATGGCTGCACGCTCTATTCCATCCATTTCTACCCCCGATCAACCCAAGTTTTAACTACCTGCGCAACGCGCTTGGGTTCTTTATCCACAACTTGGCGTAATAAATTTAATTGAGATTCGTAATCATTAGCATCTTTAATCGCTATTGTTCCATCATAAGTGAGATCTCCTTGAGGCTCATCAGTATCTTCAAGATAAGCCCCTTCACCAACACCTTTATTACTAGCCAGGGTTTTAAGCATGGGCCTTAACACCCCAAAGATCATTGCTAAGACAAATAATGCGCCAGCCACTTGCTTGACTATAGACCAGAAAATATCCTTCTGCCAAAAGCGTTCCTCGGGAATAGGCGCGATTGGATCTGGCTTAACAAAATCACTATTGATTACATTCAAGCTATCGCCGCGTTGAGAATTTAAACCAATTGCATCGGCAACAAGCAGTTTAATTTGGTCTATTTCTTTTGCGGTTAATGCTTTCTTAATCATCGTCTTGGTTTTTGTATCCATAATGGCTGGATTATCTACCAATACAGCAACTGATAAGCGCTTAATTGTTCCTGGCTGATTCTTCGTGTGACTTATGGTTTTATCTAACTCAAAGTTTTTAGTACTTTGAGTTCGCGTATCACTCGATTGGTTCGCATCCGAAGATGACTGCGCAGGTTGTTGTTGCTGCTGTGCATTAGGAGCCGCTGGATTTTTATTATTAAGCGAAGGATTAGGCTGTGGCGTATTCGACAAAGTTCCTGGAACACCAATCGCATCACTGGCTGCATTATGCTTTTCTTGCATTGTTTGCTCGCTACGCAACGAAGGAAGCTCAGGATTAAACATTTCTTGTGTTTGCTCATAACTGGTAAAATCAATATCAGCAGACACTTTTGCCCTTACACGACCATAACCTAATAAAGGTGTCAAAATATCTTGAATTTTTTGTGCGTATTGCTGTTCCAGATTTTGTCTATAGTCTAAGAAGCGTTCAGTATCTGTGAATAAAGTTTGACCACTACCTTCATTGAGTAATTGGCCATCCTGATCAACGACAGTAACGCGACTGGCTGACAAATTTGGAATACTGGAGGCAACTAAATTAACAATGGCTGAAACCGTGTGTTTTTTTAGTTCTAAACCAGAATATACGTCGATAAAAACCGAGGCACTTGGCTGATGAATATCACGGACAAAAGCTGATTCGCGTGGAATAGCTAAATGAACACGGGCTGCTTTAATATCATTAAATTTACTAATAGTACGCGCTAATTCCGCTTCTAACGCTTGCTTATAGCGAGCATTTTCCATAAATTGGCTGCTATTAAAAGCATTACCACTAGAAAACAACTCTTCAGAAGCAACAGGATCTCGCGGTAGCCCTTCCGCCGCTAATTTAAGCCGCGTACTTTGTAAATTTGCTGACGGAATCAAAATAGTGCTGTTGTTATTATCAATTTTAAACTCAATTCCATTACGCTCAAGTGCGGATACGACTTCAGCAGCATCACGTGTATTCATTTGAGTATATAAAGGAACATAATTGGGGTCACGTGACCATAAAACCACAGCTAAGCCGACGGCAACACTTGCCGCCAAGCCAATTAATAAACCAATCTGACGCGGAATAGATAAGCTTGCAAACTTTGCTGCTACCATTGAAGCATTATCAGCCAATGCCATATTAAACTCCTGTGAAATCTGCCCTGTAAAATAACTTGGGAGTTACTATTTGTCTATACTGGCATGCCCATAATGTCTTGATATGCTTGCAAAAATTTATTTCTAACTCGTATTGCAGCTTCTAGTCCGATGTTCGATTTTTGAGTGGCAATCATCACCTCACCAATGCTTACTTTGGAATCTCCGAGTTCATAACGAGTTTTTAAAGAATCCGCTTTTTCATTGAGATTACTAACCTGATTCATTGCTTTCTGGAAAACAGCGCTAAAAGGAGATTGATTCGCTTGTGTGTCAACGATCGAGCCTTCCGCTTTGGCTGCCATTGATTGCATTTGGTTAAACAGGTTAACGGTATTAATATCACTCATATCCTTATTCTTCCTCTACATAAATAATACTTTTCTTATTTTTTATCTTGCTAAAAAACTTCGAACAATGAACGCACTTAGTCCCTATCGCTCACTATTCGCCCATTTAAAATCACACGCTATACAACATACCCTTCTTCACGCATTTTTGCTAGCTTATAACGTAAAGTTCTCTCACTTACTCCAAGTAAAGCAGCAACTTTTTGTCGATTCCCCTCATTTTCCAACAAAGTTTTCTCAATTAATTCAAATTCATGAACTTGCAGATTTTTACTGCTGGCAGCAGAATTTATTTCTGGAGCCATCGTTGCAGTCAATGACAATTGTAAATGTTCCGCTTCAATAATACCTTGCGTTTGTAAAACCAAAGCGCGCTGAATCACATTATCAAGCTCACGCGCATTTCCAGGCCAAGGATAGGCAAACATTAGTTTTTGTGCGGTAGTACTAATTACCGGAACAATAGGCTGCCTATGCTGACAATGTTTACGAATAAGGTAGTTGGCTAAGGGAATAATATCATTTTTCCGTTCCCGCAAAGGATGCCATTGCAAGGGAAAAACATTCAAACGATAAAATAAATCCTCTCGAAAACGCCCAGCTTGAACTTCATCTTTAAGTTGTCTATTGGTTGTAGCAAGAATACGAACGTCCAGACTAATCATTTTATTGGCACCAATTCGCTCCACTTCCTTCTCTTGGAGTACACGTAGAAGTTTAGCCTGCAAACTTAAGGGCATTTCACTTACCTCATCAAGGAGTAAGGTACCGTGTTGCGCTTGCTCAAACTTACCAGGAGTAGATTTATAAGCGCCAGTAAAAGAACCTTTTTCATAACCAAATAATGTTGCCTCTAACATTTGCTCAGGAATAGCAGCACAATTGATTGCAATAAACGGTTGTTTTCTGCGTGGAGAATGATCGTGAATGAAATGAGCTAAAACCTCTTTACCAGTACCACTTTCACCACTAATCATAACACCGACATCAGATTGAGCAACTTTCAATGCCATAGACAACAAGGCCTGGCTTTTAGGATCTTGAGCAATAGGCTCACCAGTATCCGCATCAAACTCAACTTTAATAAATTGATTAATTTTCTCAATAAGCACTTGGGCACTAAATGGTTTCTGCAAGTAGTCAACTGCTCCGCGACGCATAGCAATAACAGCATCTTGTACTGAACCATAAGCCGTCATCAAAATAACGGGCAAACCTGGGCGCTTTCGCTGAATTTGATCTAATAGCTGGTTGCCATCTAATTCATCCATCCTAATATCAGATAACACAACTGCCGGATTATGCAATTCAAGCAAAGCCAATGCTTCCTTACCGTCTTTAGCAGTAATATAGGTATGGCCTGCAATAGTCATTGTTTCTGCTAATGCTTCTCTCAATACTGGATCATCTTCAACAATTAGAACATGACTCATATTAAAGTCCCTTTTCTATAGAGGCTTAGTTGATATTTCTACTATCTTGGCTAGCGAAATATCAACAGACCCTACCAATGTTATCATTTGGCTAATGTATTATGGCAAATACAGATTGACCTGCGTACCAACCCCTTCCGTCGACTCTAAGCTCACTTGACCTCCGTGCGCTTTGACTACAGCATAAACAACTGCTAAACCCAAACCAGTACCCTGGGCTTTTGTGGTATAAAATGGTGAGAACGCATGATTTTTCACCTCTTCCGACATTCCCTTCCCATTATCTTCAACTAATATTTGTATACCGGAATTATCCATTGATGCAAGCGTTAAATAAACCTCTGTAGCTTCAGACTGTATTGCATTTATCACTAAATTTAAAACAGCGCCAATTAACGATTCACCATGGATCATACCTTCGCGGGTAATTAGCTGATTATTGACCTGAAATAATACTGAGTTTAATGTGACATATGGATGAGCTCGTTGGATTAATTGCGAACACCAATAATCCATATCCATATGCGTTGGTTCAATTGTGGTGCCTCGAGCAAACAGCAATAAATCCTGAATTTGTTGTTCAATACTGGTATGGCATTCTTGCAGCCTGTAAATCCAGTTTTGTGTACGAGTTTCCATAGCAGGCAAATTATTTAGATGCTCCGTGTATAACATTGCCGATGCTAATGGGGTTCTGATTTGATGTGCTAGCTGCGCAGTCATCGTTCCTATAGAGACCAAACGTTTTTCATTTTCTTTTGCTTTCTCATAATCACGAGTAGCCGTAATATCGGTTAGACTAATTAAAATCCCAGGTAAACTGTCTAAAGTAGCAATGGCTATATGAACACGGCGCCCATCAGCCAAGGAAACCTCATGCCCATCATCGGCACGGGGGACAAAAGCACGTAAAAGAACATCTAACCATAAAGAATCAAGCAAACCATAACCTAACATCGCCTCAGCGCTAGGGTTAAGCCAAACAATGCGCCCTTGAGAATTGATAATAACTAATGCGGTAGGCAAACTGGACAAAATATCCCATTCAGATAAAGAGATATGTGGCCTTACTGCACATGTTTGATAATTTGAATAATGCATACTGGACGTTATGATTACACGGATATCAATGACTGTAACAAATTTTTTTAAGAAATGAAAATGCTTTTAAAATCAGTCAATTAGTTTTAAATACCTATTGATAAATCATTTATAAGGCGAATCGTTAAAACACCAGGCACTTTTCGCCAATAAACGTTTTAATAAAATTCACGATGCCTAAAATATTACAATTATTTATTACGTCATACTTGCTTAATCAGATTATGAGTCCTAATTTACTTATCAGCACGCTCATCTAATTTTCGTAAAAAGACCAGTTTTTCAGCAATTTTGATCTCCAAACCACGAGGCACAGGTTGATACCACGTAGGCTCGTTCATTCCATCTGGAAAATAATGTTCACCAGCCGCATAAGCATGGGGCTCATCATGGGCATAGCGGTATTCATGGCCATAACCCAATTGTTTCATTAATCGCGTAGGAGCATTACGCAAATGAATAGGCACTTCGCGAGATTTGTCCTGTTTGACAAAGGCCATGGCTTGATTAAAAGCTTTATAGCCTGCATTACTTTTAGCCGCGACTGAAAGATAAATAACTGCCTGCCCTAAAGCCAAATTTCCCTCAGGTGAGCCTAAACGTTCGTAAGTTGTTGCTGCGTCATTGGCAAGTTGGATGGCACGTGGATCGGCCAAGCCAATATCCTCCCATGCCATTCGCACAATACGGCGCGCTAAATAATGGGGATCTACACCACCATCCAACATACGACATAGCCAATAAAGTGCAGCATCGGGATCCGAGCCACGAACGGATTTATGCAAAGCAGAAATTTGATCGTAAAAGTTTTCTCCGCCCTTATCAAAACGTCTTGTATTCTGAGCCAACGAATTGATAACAAATTCTTTATCAACCTGATTAATATTCATGGCCGTGCATGCAGTTTGTAATTGTTCAACGCAATTTAATAATCTTCGGGCATCGCCATCAGCATAATCAATAACAATTGCTACTGCTGCATCATCAAAGGAAATATGAGATAAAACAGCCTGATGTGCTTTTTGGAATAATTGCTTTAGCTCTTCATTAGTCAACGGCTTTAATACATACACTTGTGCTCGTGAAAGTAAGGCTGAATTGACTTCAAAAGAGGGGTTTTCTGTTGTAGCACCAATGAAGGTAACCAAGCCTGATTCGGTATAAGGCAATAATGCATCTTGCTGTGCTTTATTAAAGCGATGGATTTCATCAATAAATAAGATGGTGTGTTTGCCTTGAGCTAGATTTTCTTGCGCTCGCTCCATGGCAGCACGAATGTCTTTCACTCCAGAAAAAACAGCAGAAAGTGCAATCCATTCACATTCAAATGCTGCGGCCGTGATGTGGGCAATGGTTGTTTTACCAACGCCAGGAGGCCCCCATAAAATCATAGAATGGAGTTTGCGGCCAAGAAAACTTAGCCGCAAAGGCTTACCATCACCTAATAAATGGCTCTGTCCAATAACATCATCAATGTGTTTAGGTCGTAAAAGCTCCGCTAAAGGCGGAGATGGTGTTTTCTTGGATTCACTCATTGCTGTACCACATCAACCCCTTTTGGCGGTTTAAACTGAAATAAAGCAGCCGCTAATTTAGGATTTAACTTAGCCTGTGATAATTGCACTGTAGTGACTTGTCCTAATTGGTCAAATAATTCCAAACCTACTAACAGATTTTGACGAAACATTAATCTAATCCGCTGAAAATTAGCTTTGGCTGACTTTGATTTCAAATCAAAAGAAAGCTCATTTCCTGAACCGCTTTGACTTACTGTAAAATCTCGAGTGACCGTATCATCATAACCACTTAAAAATAAAGCAGCAGTGCCACCTAAACCTTTTTGTTGTTTTTTAACGGTTACTTGTTCTAAATCCGTATCGTAAACCCAAATGCGCTGACCATCTGCAATCATCAATTGCGCCATAGGCTCTTTGGTTTGCCAGCGGAAGCGTCCTGGTCTTTCTAAGGCCATAGTCCCGGATGAACGCGAAACTACACGTGAGCTTGCCTTAACGACTTGCTTGAAGCTGGCCGTCATTGAACGAATCGAATTCAGCTTAACCTGTAATACTTGTTCCGGCGTTTCACTGAAGGCGCCTGTAGAAAAACAGAAAAGTACAGCTAATAATATTTTTTTCATGGTTAATCCTCAGTCACTGAGTTCACTAAAACGTCCCGATAACCGCCATCTAATGGACCAACAATTCCCGTACGTTCCATTTCTTCAACCATTCTGGCTGCGCGGTTATAACCAACTTTCAATCGTCGTTGTACAGAAGAAATACTCGCTTTGCGTGTTTGAATTACAAACTCCACCGCTTGATCATACAACGGATCATCATCTTCGGCTTGCCCATCTTCATCCCCTCCGCCTTCACTGCCATCGCTTGTCATTTTTAAGATATCGTCAATATAATCAGGCTCACCACGGGCACGCCAATCATCAGCAATACGATGTACTTCCTTATCATCAACAAAAGCACCATGAACACGTAGAGGAGCACCATTTCCTGGAGCCAAATACAACATATCGCCGTGTCCCAATAATTGCTCGGCACCTTGCTGATCAAGTATAGTACGAGAATCAATTTTTGATGAAACTTGAAAGGACATCCGAGTAGGAATATTTGATTTAATCAACCCGGTTAATACATCAACAGAAGGCCGTTGAGTTGCAAGAATCATATGAATTCCTGCTGCACGTGCTTTTTGCGCAATTCGCGCAATTAATTGCTCTACTTTCTTGCCTACTACCATCATCATATCGGCAAGCTCGTCAATCACAACCACGACATAAGGCAGTGCTTCTAATTTTGGTGCGGTTACATCCATGGAATCTACGGGTTTCCATAATGGATTATTTAAAGGCTCACCATTCGCAATAGCCTCAAGTACCTTAGCATTGAATCCTGCCAAGTTTCTTACACCTAAAGAAGCCATTAATTTGTAACGACGCTCCATCTCCTCGACACACCAGCGTAGAGCGCTCGCCGCTTCTTTCATGTCTGTAACAACAGGAGTTAATAAATGCGGGATGCCATCATAAACAGACAATTCCAGCATTTTCGGATCAACCATAATTAAACGCACTTGATCCGGAGTAGCCTTAAACAAGATACTTAAAATCATGGCGTTAATACCCACTGATTTACCTGAACCAGTAGTTCCTGCAACCAATAAATGAGGCATTTTTGCCAAATCAACAACTACAGGATGACCTGCAATATCAACCCCAAGAGCTAAAGTTATTGGCGAGTGTGCCTGCAGATACACATCAGCAGATAAAACATCAGATAAACGCACCATTTCACGTGAATGGTTCGGTAATTCCAAGCCCACCACTGTTTTGCCTGGGATTACTTCGACAACACGAACGGAAATAACAGATAAAGAACGCGCTAAATCTTTAGCTAACGCAGTCAACTTGCTGACTTTAACCCCCGCCGCTAATTGCAATTCAAAACGAGTAACTACTGGACCAGGATGTACCGCAACTACATCGGCCTGAATCCCAAAGTCTAATAAATGTTGTTCTACATCACGCGATACATTTTCTAATTCCTGATGGGTGTATCCCCCCATAGGTTTTCCTGGCTGGCCTTTATCCAATAAGTCTAAAGCAGGTAAAGAGCCTGGATTATGCAGCTTAGGCGCGCGAATTTCTTTGATTTCGCGTGCAGGAGGCGCAACCACTACAGGTGCAGGTTTGGCTACTGCTTGAGGTCTTACTTCGTTATTCATTAAAATAGGAGGAGATTTTTCTTTCTCCTGCACGTTCTCTTTCTCACGCTCAACTTTTGCCTTAAATAATTTAGGCATAGTTTTTTCTGCAACAGGTTTCTCATCGACTGCTGGTTGACGTGCTTTATAATTTTCTATCCCAGCATTACCTAAATAAATTGCTTTTCGCACAACAATAGATGCTCTGCATATAAGCGATAAGGTATAAAAACCGATGAGTTCTATTGCGTGAAGCCAAGATAAACCGGTTAACCAGGTGGTACCCACCAAAAACATAGCTAATAAAACCAAAGTTGCCCCATGCAAATTCAATGCGTGGTACCAACTATTACCAACTGCTTGCCCAATGAGTCCACCAGGGCCATGCATGGTATCCAACTGATGGAGTTGTGACTCAAAACTTAATAAACCACAGCCACCAATAATCATCAGAATAAATCCTGTTGAGCGAAGCAACAAAACATGCATATCCAGTGTTTTTAATGTGCGTAAATCTTGTAAAATGGCCCAGGCAATGTAGACAAAAGTAACAGGCAACAAATAGGCAAGATAACCAAAGGCAAAATAAAGCGCATCAGCAATATACGCCCCTGCTTGTCCACCGGAATTAGCAATTGTTGCCCCTGAGCGTGATACGTGCGACCAGCCTGGATCACTAAATTGATAGGTGATTAAAGACAGAAGCACAAACAATGCGCCGGTCAAAGTCAGTATAAAACTGCCCTCACTAATTCGTTTTACGATAAAATTTGGCATGGTTTTTTTAGAGGATCCAGCCTTTCTTCCCGTTTGTTGTTTTGCCATAGGTATTTTCATAGGTTTGTTTATGTCATAATATTCGCCATCTTAACACAAAATATCAAAATATTAAGGAAGGCTGAGACGATGACCGCACGCAATCACCACCGCTTAATTATACTAGGTTCAGGACCGGCAGGTTACACTGCCGCAGTCTATGCTGCAAGAGCAAATCTTAATCCTGTTTTAATTACTGGCATGCAACCAGGAGGGCAACTCACCACAACAACTGAAGTGGATAATTGGCCTGGAGATATTGAAGGTTTACAAGGCCCTGCGCTCATGGAGCGGATGCAAAAACATGCAGAACGTTTTGATACGAAAATTATTTTCGACCATATTGTTAAAGCCGATTTAGCAAAACCACCATTTACACTTCATGGCGACAGTGAAACATATACTTGTGACGCTTTAATTATCGCTACAGGTGCTTCAGCACGTTATTTAGGCTTAGAATCAGAATCTGCTTATCAAGGCAAAGGGGTTTCTGCTTGTGCGACCTGTGATGGTTTCTTTTATCGCAATAAAGCCGTTTGTGTGATTGGTGGTGGTAACACTGCTGTTGAAGAGGCGCTTTATTTATCAAATCTTGCGGCTTCAGTGACTTTGATTCATCGACGTGACAGCTTACGTGCAGAAAAAATTCTTCAAGACAAGTTATTTGAAAAAGTACAGACTGGCAACATCAAAATCATTTGGAACTGTGCTTTAGATGAAGTTCTAGGTGATGGGAAAAAAGTTATTGGTGCCAAAATTTGTAATTTACAGGATGGCTCAACTCAGCAACTTGATGTTGATGGTGTATTTATCGCAATTGGACATACACCCAACACCGGTTTGTTCGAAGGCCAGCTCAAAATGAAAGATGGCTATATCACGATTAAATCAGGATTAGAAGGTATGGCGACCAGCACCTCTGTTCATGGCGTGTTTGCTTGTGGGGATGTTGCAGATCATGTATATCGCCAAGCAATTACTTCTGCAGGCTTTGGTTGTATGGCTGCGCTTGATGCAGAACAATACCTGGATTTGAATTTAAAGTAACATTATTTGTAGGCTGGGAGCAAAAAAGCCCTTAGCAATAAAGCTAAGGAATTTAAACTTACTTATCCTCCAGCCGTTCGGATTAAGACAGCGCTTTGCGCTGTCTTAATCCGAACAGTTTAGAAGAGTATTAATAAACTCTTTTTCCCTTAGCTTGACAGCAATGGACTGTAAAGCCCAACATGCTGACGAGCAAATAGTCACAACCTAGGCTTGCCCTGCTGCAGATTCTTTATTGCGATTTAGCATTTTTAACATAATATCCTTCCCCATTGCCTCAATCATTTTCATAAACAAAGGTGGTTTTTTAATTTGCAGACGACGTAAATCATCGTAGTTCCAATACATGTATTCCACGGGTTCACGTGCATATATGGTTGTGCTTGCATTACCATCACTAAAATAACTCATTTCACCAATAAAATGATAATGCCCCAACTCAAGAATAGACCCATGAATATCAATATAAACCTGCCCTTTAGTAATCAGCATTAATGCCAAAACTGGCTTTCCTTTTTCCAGGACTATTGTATCGCTCGCCAAACCTTTATGGCTTAATTTAATAAGACGGAGAAAATCACTAGTTTGCATGCTGTCAAAAAATATTTTTTTGATTTCTTGTAACTCTTCACTTAAATCTGTAGGTACCATGTCTCGTACCAAGAAGCCAATCTGCACAAAATTAACCAGTAGCGAAGCAATTGCCCAATAAGCCATTGGCGCTATATGGACCAATATGCCATATAATAAAAATGAAGCATCTGATAACGCAAACAAGATACGAATCAAAAGAACTTTCCTGCAGCTCAGGCTAAGAAGAATTAAAATATTCCCTAAACTATAAAGATAGTCCAATTGATTTTCCCCAAACTAATTTATAATAATTGTAGAATATATCATTCATTTATAAAGCAAAACATCGCAAATAAATCCAGAACTTGCGGAGAATTCTATTAAAATGTTAATCAATTCGAACGAAAACGATATATTTCCAGATCCAGAAACCAGTGACCAGCAAGGCTTATTACTTATCGGTGGCGAATTGTCGCCCAAGCGTGTATTGCAAGCCTATTCTCAAGGAATTTTCCCCTGGTATAGTCCTGGTTCACCAGTACTTTGGTGGTCTCCAAATCCACGACTTATTTTAATTCCTACAGAATTCAAAGTATCACATAGCTTACAAAAAGCATTAAAAAAACCTTTTCGATTTACTACTGATACAGCCTTTCGCCAAGTCATGATTGCCTGTGCTACATGCTCTGATCGCCTTGACAATACATGGATAACAAATGAAATGATTGAAACATACACACAATTGCACACTATGGGCTATGCCCATTCTTTTGAAATATGGCAAGATGAAGAATTAGTCGGCGGCTTATATGGTGTTAGCTTGGGACGTGTTTTTTTTGGGGAATCGATGTTCCACACCGTAAAGGATACCTCAAAAATTGCTTTCTATCATTTATGCCAAGTTATGGCCGATTGGAATTTCAATTTTATTGATTGTCAATTACCCACGCCTCATTTACAAAGTCTTGGTGCTAAAATCGTCGCGCGTAACGAATTTCTTCGTTTATTAGCACATTCATTGGAGTATCCGACGAAACAAAAAGCTTGGCATATTATTGCAAAATAAAGCGCATTAATCTTTGATTTTTCGATAATAATCAGTAGCCGACAGAAATGACTGTCGAAGATTAATCCTATAAATAATTTGCAATTTATACCTTTAATATAAATTTTAATGCGGGTTAATTGCCATTTTTATCATTTTAGCAGTATACTTGCCTGAACTTTTGTTTTCACTTTGAAAACTTTATTAATCAATTTGGTACATCACTGAGAGACCTATGGCAAAAGAAGATCATATAGAAATGGCTGGTACTGTTATAGATACACTGCCCAACACAATGTTTCGGGTTGAATTGGAAAATGGACACGTCGTTACTGCCCACATTTCTGGTCGTATGCGTAAAAACTACATTAGAATTCTAACAGGCGATAAGGTCAAGGTTGAGTTAACTCCCTATGACTTATCCAAAGGTCGCATCATCTTCCGCGATAAAAACTAATCACAATAATGGATTGGGCTGCAAGGCCCATAGTCGTCAAGCTAAGTACTATTCCTAAGTTCTACAGCTTGTCCGCGGAATCCAGAACTTTAATCTTTGCTCACGCTCCAAGGATCCCGCGGGAAGTACGCGGAAAATTTTTCCTTAACTTTACGGCTATGGGCTTTACAGCCCAGCAACAAGGTTATAGCGCCTCGAAGATTGCCGCTGCGCCCATGCCCGTACCAATACACATAGTAACCATACCATAACGCCCTTTAGTTCTCTTCAAACCATGTAACAGTGTTGCTGTCCTAATTGCACCTGTTGCGCCTAAAGGATGCCCTAAAGCAATAGCACCACCTAAAGGATTCACCTTATCACGTGGCAGCCCCAACTCCTTAATTACCGCTAATGCCTGGGCAGCAAATGCCTCATTAAGCTCAATCCAATCGATTTGATCTAAAGTAAGCCCTGCACGTTTTAGCGCAACGGGAATGGCCTTGATAGGACCTATTCCCATAACTTCTGGTGGAACCCCTTCTACAGCATAACTTAATAAGCGCCCCATCGGCTTTAAATTATATTTTCGTACAGCTTCTTCACTTGCTAATAAGGCAATACCTGCACCATCGCTCGTTTGGGAACTATTTCCAGCAGTAACACTTCCGCGCACAGCAAATACGGGTCTTAATTTAGAAATAACATCATAAGAAGTATCTGCTCTTGGACCTTCATCATCGCTAATCAATTTTTTCTTTATGATTGTCGTATCGTTTGTTAAATCAGCGTGTCTGATCGTAATTTCTACCGGACTAATTTCTGCTTTAAAATCCCCCCGTGCCTGCGCTGCTACTGCTTTTTTATGACTTTCAGCGGCAAACTCATCTTGTTGCTCTCGACTAATTTCCCATTGTTTTGCCACATTTTCTGCTGTAATCCCCATCCCATAGGCAATGGCAATGTGCTCGTTATCAAATATAGAAGGATTTGCCGTATATTTATTCCCCCCCAAAGGCACCATAGACATACTTTCAACGCCGCCGGCAAGAGCAAGATGCATTTCACCACTACGAATAGCGGCTGCAGCTGTAGCAATACTTTGCACGCCTGAAGAACAAAAACGATTAATTGTCATTGCAGGAACTGAGTGCGGTAAATCAGCAAGCAAAGATGCAATACGCGCCACATTCATGCCCTGCTCTCCTTCAGGCATCGCACAACCAATGACAACATCACCAATTTCTTCCCAATCAACAGACTGGTTACGACTTACTAAAGTTCTAATGACGTGGGCTAATAAATTATCCGGTAGCGTATGCTTAAAAACACCACGTGGTGCTTTACCTACTGGAGTGCGTAATACATCAACTATGTATATATTGGTCATTTGTCAAATCTCCTTATACGCCCTTGTTTTTCAGAGATTCCGAATAAACAAAGGCGATTTAATCTACTGAAGTTAATTACGTAACGGTTTGCCAGTTTCTAGTAAGTGACTAATCCGTGCTTGGGTTAATGGTGTTGAAACCAAAGTAATAAAAGCTTCGCGTTCCAATTTCAACATCCATGCCTCATCAACAATTGCACCTTGATTCAGGTTTCCACCACAAAGAACTTTGGCCAGTTCAGTAGCAAGAAAATAATCATGTTGCGAAATAAAGCCCCCTTCTAGCCAGTTAACAAGACCTGCTTGTAATCGAGCCTGACCTTCAATTCCAGCAACTTTAAAAGGCTTTTGTAAAGGTGGCAGATAATTCTCAGCATGCATTGATTTAATTTTAGCTAACGCTGCATAAAGAACTTCATCAGCATGCATTACAAAAGTATCCGTGCTGCGTAAATAACCCATTTGCTTTGCCTCAGCAGCCGAGCCGGCTACTTGTGCCATCGCAATTTGTTGGAAATAACTTTGAATCACGGTCATTAAATCAGCATGCGGCAAGCTTGCAGCACGCATAGCCATTTCTTTACAACCGCCACCTGCAGGAATAACCCCAACTCCAGCTTCAACTAAACCAGGATAAGATTCAAAAGCAGCGACTACAGCACCACAATGCATCATAAATTCACAACCACCACCTAAAGCGCGCCCTCTTAATGCAGCAACTGTTGGAATGGTACTGTATTTTAAACGCAAAGCCGCCTGTTGGAATTGTGCAATCATAGCTTCCAAAGCATGTAAGTCATTGTTATTGCTTTGAATTAATTTTGAAATCCCACGTAAGTCAGCACCCGAACTAAAATTAGATGCATCTTGTTGATATACAATTAAGCCACGACATTGTTTTTCAGCTGTTTCCAGTGCGGCTTCCAATCCATCAAGAACAGATTGCCCCACAGTATTTGCTTTGCTTTTAAAGCTAAGTACAGCAACATCATCGTGCAAATGCCATAAACGTACACCTTCATTTTCATAAATAACAGGAGCGGGATGCACTGTTTCTTTGATAACGCGGTCAGGGAAAAATTGATGCGTGTAAACGGGTAAATCACTTCTAGGCTGATATTTATTCTGTTGCGGCGCATAAGCTCCATCAGGTGTATAAAATGCCTTCAGATCTAATAACCATCCTGGTAATTCTGCAGTACTAAGTGCTTTTTTCTCTTTAATCGCACGGCTAATAAATTGAGTCACTTGAGTCAAATCGGCCAATTGCCACGTTTCAAATGGACCCTGCATCCAGCCAAACCCCCAACGAATGGCTAAATCGACATCTCTTGCATTGTCCGCAATTCCTTCCAAATGATACGCACAATAATGGAATAAATCTCTAAAGCATGCTGCCAAAAATTGAGCTTGTTTGTTATCAGAGGTCATTAGTCCTTGCATACGTGCAACTGGATCTGGATTCCCCATGATTGCTTTTAACTCATCGCTGACCTCAGATTTTGACGGACGATATGCTCCAGAATGAACATCATAAACTTCAATAACTTTACCATTTTTTCGATAAATACCCTGACCAGTTTTTTGTCCCAAATGCCCATCTTTAATTAAGTCAGTCAACCATTCAGGTAATTTAAAACCAGGATGCCAAGGATCATCCTTCAATTGCTGTTGCATGGTATGAACCACATGCATCATAGTATCCAAACCAACAACATCCATAGTACGGAACGTTGCTGATTTTGGCCGGCCAAGTAAAGGACCAGTTAAGGCATCAACTTCATCTAAGCCCATATCCATAGCCGCAGCATGATGTAAGGTTGTTAGTAATGAAAATACACCGACACGATTTGCAATGAAATTAGGTGTGTCTTTCGCTCTGACGACCCCTTTCCCCAAATAGCTGGTTAGCCATGCTTCCAGGTTGTCGACTAATTTTTTATCTGTAGTTTTTGCAGGAATCAGTTCAGCAAGATGCATGTAACGAGGCGGATTAAAAAAATGGACACCACAGAAATTGTGTCGGTGTGCCTCAGGTAAAACAGAGCATAAAGAATTAATGCTTAGACCAGAAGTATTACTCACTAAAATAGAACGGTCCGTTAAATATGGGGAAATACGTTTATAAAGATCCTCTTTCCAATCCAAGCGCTCAGCAATTGCTTCAATAATTAAATCACAGGATGTTAAATCAGCTAAATTATGCGCGTAATTACGTGCCTGCAATAAAGCAGCTGTTTGCGGGGTTGCCAACGGAGCGGGTTTTAACTTTCCTAAGTTTGCAATCGCCTTATCAATTAATGCATTCGGATTGCCGTCCTTTGATACCAAATCAAACAATAAAGTTTCTATTCCTGCATTAACACAGTGTGCTGCTATTTGGGCACCCATAACCCCGGCCCCGAGAATCGCGACTTTCTTTATGAAAAAAGGTTCCTGCATCATATTTCCCTCTTTATTGTAAATAAATGTTTATACTTTAGCTTCCCTTCATTCCACCCAGGGAAAAAGAGAAGCCACAAACCATTAAGATAAATTAAATCGAATCCCTTGAGCTAAAGGCAACTCATCACCCCAGTTGATGGTATTCGTTTGTCGACGCATGTAGGCTTTCCATGAATCAGAACCCGATTCACGTCCACCACCTGTTTCTTTTTCACCGCCAAATGCACCACCAATTTCAGCCCCTGAAGTGCCAATATTGATATTTGCAATACCGCAATCACTGCCCCAAGCACTTAAAAAGCGTTCGGCATTTTTTAAATTTTGTGTAAATAGTGCCGACGACAACCCCTGAGGAACACCATTGTGCAATTCAATAGCCTCATCCAGAGTACGATAGGACATCACATATAAGATAGGAGCAAAAGTCTCTTTTTGCACAACATCCCAATCATTTTTTACATTACCGACTAAAGTAGGTTGCACAAAAAAACCGGCTTGATTTAAGACATCTCCCCCAGAAATGATTTTGCCACCCGCATCTTTAATACGCGTAATGGTTTCTTTAAATTGCTCGACTGCATGTTGATCGATTAATGGTCCCATTAAATTATGAGTATCTAAAGGATCACCAATAGTTATTTGCTCATAAGCAAAACGCAATTTCTCAATCACAAAATCATAATGTGATTCATGAACAAATAAACGACGTGTAGTCGTACATCTTTGCCCAGCAGTGCCTACTGCACCAAAAACAATTGCCGGAATGGCTAAATGTAGATCAGCAGACGCATCAAGAATAATGGCGTTATTGCCTCCCAATTCAAGAATCGTCTTGCCTAAGCGTGCAGCCACTTTTGCCGCAACCTGCTTGCCTATAGCTGTTGAACCCGTAAAGGATATCAGTGGTATGCGTTTATCATTAACCATGGCATCAATTACCTCATGCTGTTGAGGAATAATTAAACTAAAAATTTCAGGGCAATCATTTTGTTTCAGAACTTGGTTGCAAAGATGCTGAACAGCAATAGCACATAACGGTGCCTTTTCTGATGGCTTCCATAAAGTAACATTGCCACAAATTGCCGCTAAAAAGGCATTCCATGCCCAAACAGCAACGGGGAAATTAAATGCTGAAATAACACCAATAACTCCATAGGGATGCCATTGCTCATACATGCGGTGATTCGGACGCTCTGAATGCATGGAGTTACCATAGAGCATTCGTGATTGACCAACAGCAAAATCAGCAATATCAATCATTTCCTGAACTTCGCCATCACCTTCTTGTTTGGACTTGCCCATTTCCAAGGAAACTAAACTACCGAGCAAGTCTTTCTTTTCACGCAATACTTGACCAATTTGTCTGATGATTTCTCCTCGTTTTGGAGCAGGAACCATCCGCCAGGCTTGCGCTGCATTTTGCGCACGGACCATTACCTGCTCATAATCATCCACAGAGCAAGGCGCTACCTCTGCAAGTTTTTCACCATTAGTTGGACTAAACGAAACAAAGGTACGCTTGTGAACGTCACTGTGCCAGCCTTGGCCACTAAAGGCACCGGCATTAATGTCCTGAATTTGTAATTGTTTTAATAATTCCACAAATAACTCCTTGAAATCCTCTCTTCAATTAAGCAAGTTAGAGAAAAGGTAGATTTAAATATTCAACCTATCCGCCAAAACTCCCTTCTTCCGCATGAACATATGAGTCAAGCAAGAAAAAATCCTCTACCTATTTCCCGCCGCTTGTCCGCGAGAGCAAGATCTTGCACAAAGACGAGATCCCAGGATTCCGCGGACAAGCTACGAAACGAAGAAATAGTGCCTAGCTTGACACGCTATATCCGCAATAGGAGAAGAGATTCTATTTGCGATTAAGCGTAATAACGACCAAAACGATTTTCTAATACAGCGGATAAATGGAATTTTTCTTGCAAGACTAATCCCTTATATTCATTCGCTTGCCCTAATACTAAATCAACTACCGCACAAACTCCTGAGGCGGTACTGACTTGAATTGCCGACCATTCCAAACTACAAATAACTTCTGGGTATATTTTCTTCACATAGTTTTTTTCAATCAGCTCGCCACGTTTTAATCCTTCGACCGTAACATAAACGATGACAATGTCTTGATAGGTTTTAGGTACAGCATTTTCTAAAATACGCTTTAACGTAGGTCTGTCTTGATTTAAGCGTAAGTCATTCATCAAGAAACGCATTTTCTGACAGTGCCCTGGATAACGCATGGTTTTGTAATTCATGGTTTGTACTTTACCCGTATGCAAATCAGCAAGGCTCCCCAAACCACCAGAAGTATTAAAAGCTTCATACTCACAACCATCGATTTGAATAGACTCCAAACCTTCTAATGGCGCTAAAGTAACCGCATTACCGTATTTAATCCCGTAGCAAGGATTACCGTATTCATTAATAATTCCATCAGTAGACCAGGTTAATGAATATTGCAGTGCATTATTTGCATTTTGTGGTAAAGCACCCACACGCAATCGTACATGATGAGACTCGTCAAATTCTTGCATCAGACTATTTGCAGCGATACTAATAAATCCTGGGGCAAGTCCGCACTGTGGCACAAAAGCGGTCTCTGCGTCAGCGGCAATTGCTTTCACCGCCTCAGTAACTGAAGTATCTTCTGTTAAATCAAAATAATGTGCTTTAGCTGCTTTTGCGGCCTCTGCGACATAAGTATTCAAAAAATAAGGAAGACTGGAAATAACAGCGACAATGCCGTGTTTTTCCATATAACTTTGTGTGGATTGTACATCTTTGACATCTAAAGCAATTGTTTTCACTTTAGGTAATGCATTGAGTAGTCGTTTTACATCTGAGCCATTAAAATCAACATCGACTAAATGAACTTGATAGGAACCACTATCCATTAATAAGCAAGCAATTAGACTACCTATTTTCCCTGCGCCTGTAATCATTACATTATACATATAAATCCCTCTCCATTGTAAGACGCGATAATCCTACACAAAATATTGCAAATTGCAAAGTAAGAGCATGCAGGAGTATAGTTATATTTCTTGACCTGATTACAGTACTCATTTATCTTATCGTTTTACAAATTTATGACAGCATATGAAGCAAACTGCTTTAGCCAACTCCATCCCATTTGCCTCCATCCGCGTTGGCTACCTAAACTATTTAGTAATATTCATTGCCGGACTATGCGCCCCCTTAGGCTTTGCGCCCTTTCATATGCCAGGACTTATGATTTTAAGCCTGGCTTTTTTATATGCCAATCTTAACAATTGTTCACGAAAACAAAGTTTCTATTTGGGATTTTTTTATGGAATAGGCTATTTTGGATTTGGGGTATCCTGGGTTATTGTCAGTATCCATGATTATGGCCAATTAAATTATGTATTGTCGGCCTTAGTGACGCTAATTTTTGTGATGTATTTAGCACTCTTCCCTGCTTTAACGGCTTACTTTTTTAAAGTACTGGAATTCAAACAACATAAATTCCGTTCCATTATCCTATTTAGTGTCCTATGGTGCATTAGCGAATATCTACGCGCTACTTTATTCGGTGGTTTTCCGTGGTTGTTCGTTGGTACTACATTGATTGATACGCCTATCCGCTATCTCACTCCACTCTTGGGGATTTATGGATTAAGTTTACTTTGTGCATTTGTTTCCGCATTCCTGCCCCAGGTTGTCCATGATAATTCTACGAAACGTTATGTTTATGCCATAATTTTATCCTAATTATTATTGGCCCCGCTATCTGCAAAAACATCAATTGGACACAAATGCAAAAAGAACCTATCACTGTTGGCGCAGTACAGGCTAATTTATCCATGCGTGATAAATGGGATGAAACCTTATTTTGGAATTTATTAAAATATTATGAAAATGCGATTAATAAACTGCTGGGAAAACAATTAATTATATTACCTGAGTCGGCCATCCCTCTTCCAGCAAGTTACCTGGATAAATACTTGCACAAGTTAAATGATAAAGCACAAAAAGCAAACAGCACCATCATGTTAGGGATACTACAACCAACAAATGATAGTGAAGTAAATTATTATAATTCCGTTATTACCCTCGGTCAGGGAAAAGGGAAAAAACTCAAGCGGCAACTGGTCCCTTTTGGCGAATATATTCCCAAATCTTTGGTAGCAATTAATCGCTGGCTTAATTTACCTGAACCCAATCTTGTACCAGGAAAAAAACGCCAATCATTAATTAAAATTACGAACCATCCAATTGCAAGCCTTATTTGCTATGAGATTGCTTATCCTAATATTTTGAGAGAGCAAATGCCCAAAGCACAATGGATTGTTTCCATCAGTGATAACGGATGGTTTGGTCATTCGCTTGCAAGTTACCAGCAACTGCAAATGGCACAGGTTCTTTCACTGCTTACCAGCCGTTACCAAGTTGTGGTGAATAATGATGGTTTATCTTCGGTAATTAACACCAAGGGAGATATAGTCGATATTCTTCCTCCATTTAGTGCAGGTATTCTACAAAGTAGCATTTACCCCGCGGAAGGAACTACTCCTTGGATAATTTGGAATGAATACCCCGCATTAATTTTTTGTGCCTTGTTTCTTATTTTTACATTGATTGTTCAATTACACAGAAAGACCACCAAATAAAAATTCGCGCTGCCACTATTGGGGAGCGCGTTACTTCCTCCTTATATGATAAACAATCGAACCAATTACATGCGAATAAGAACTAGATATAATTAACTTTATTCACGAAGTTAATACCCTCACTCCAGCTAAGTTAAAACAAAGTCAAGAAATTTTTCTGTACCACTGAACTGCTGAATTTAGGATTATCTATTGCTGGCAAGCACAAGAGGAGTTATCCTTAGCGATCTTTAAAGTCACTTTTTAATAAATTGGACCATGGATAATACCTACATACCACAAGAGGTTGAGGAACAAGCTCAACAATATTGGCACAAAAAACAATCTTTTAATGTTTCAGAAGATTTAAACAAAGAGAAATTCTATTGTTTATCCATGTTTCCCTACCCGAGTGGAACATTACACATGGGGCATGTTCGTAATTACACTATTGGTGATGTAATTGCGCGTTATCAGCGCGCCCTAGGCAAAAACGTATTACAACCAATTGGTTGGGATGCTTTTGGTCTACCTGCCGAAAATGCGGCGATCAAAAATGGCATTCCTCCTGCTGAATGGACCAAGAAAAATATTGAATCGATGAAAAAACAATTTTTACGTCTGGGTAATGCATACGATTGGCGACGTGAAATCTGTACCTGTGCTCCTGAATACTATCGTTGGGAGCAATGGTTTTTCATCCGCTTATTTGAAAAAGGTTTAGTCTACAAAAAAAATGCCGTCGTGAACTGGGATCCTGTGGACCAAACTGTTTTAGCGAACGAACAAGTCGTTGATGGACGCGGTTGGCGTTCTGGCGCTTTAGTAGAGCGCAAAGAAATTTCTCAATGGTTTATTAAGATTACAGCGTATGCTGATGAACTTTTAAGCTCATTAGATACCTTGGATGAATGGCCTGCACAAGTAAAACAAATGCAACGTAACTGGATAGGTCGTTCCAGCGGAACTGAGATCTATTTCAACGTCAGTAACTATCACAAACGCTTAAAAATTTACACTACGCGTCCTGATACATTAATGGGCGTGACTTACCTTGCTGTTGCCAGTGACCACCCTATTGCTAAAGAAGCAGCAATACACAGTCAAGAAGTTGCTGACTTTATTGCCAGCTGCCAGGGTACTAAAATGGCAGAGGCAGAATTAGCAACTATGGAAAAACGTGGCGTTGCCACAGGCATGACAGCAGTTCATCCGATCACTGGTGAAGAACTACCAATCTGGATAGCAAACTTTGTACTCATGCAATATGGTTCTGGGGCCGTCATGTCGGTACCAGCCCATGATCAAAGAGATTGGGAATTTGCGCACAAATACAACCTGCCAATTAAGCAAGTAATTAAACCTGTTGATGATAAAAATCATGACCTTAAACAATCAGCCTATACTGGCGAAGGCATGCTAATACACTCAGCTCAATTTGATGGGATTAATTCATCGAATGCGATGGAGTTAATCACAGATTTCCTTGAAGAACATGATGCGGGTAAAGCCACCATTAACTACAGATTACGCGATTGGGGTGTTTCCCGACAACGCTATTGGGGTGCCCCAATTCCGATGATCCTGTGTGAACAATGTGGCACAGTACCGGTCCCAGATGAAGATTTACCTGTTCTATTACCAGAAAATGTAGCGATTACAGGCTCAGGCTCTCCACTTGCTCAATGCAAAGAGTTCGTTGATGTAACTTGTCCTAAATGCGGACAGGATGCATGTCGAGAAACGGATACATTTGATACCTTTGTTGAATCATCTTGGTACTATGCTCGCTTTGCTTGCAAAGGACAAGAAAATGCCATGCTGGATGACCGAGCAAAATATTGGACTCCTGTCGATCAATACATCGGTGGAATTGAGCATGCGGTAATGCATTTGCTGTATGCTCGCTTTTTCCATAAACTCATGCGTGACGAAGGCTTAGTTAACTCTGATGAGCCGTTTAAAGCATTATTGACCCAGGGAATGGTATTAAAAGACGGCCACAAAATGTCTAAATCAGTAGGTAATGTCGTCGATCCGAATCATCTCATTGATACTTATGGTGCTGATACCGCACGTTTATTCGTGATGTTCGCATCACCACCAGAACAATCATTAGAGTGGTCCGATGCAGGCGTAGAAGGTGCACATCGCTTCTTAAAACGCGTCTGGGCTTTTGCCTATCAGCACCTCAGTATGTTTACTGATATTAATGATATCATTCTTAGTGGTAATGGGCATGTTAATTGGCAGCAAGTAGACGCTCGTTTGAAAAAGTCACGCCACGTGGTCCATCAAATTTTAGCGCAGGCAACCCATGACTATGATCGCAATCAATTTAATACAGTAGTCTCAGGCTGTATGAAATTGTTCAACGAAATGTCAAGCTACTCGATGGAAACAGAAGACGATAAATTCTTTATTCATTCCAGTATGAGTATCTTACTGCGCCTATTAGCGCCAATTACTCCACACATTGCTCATCATTTATGGCAACAATTAGGCTTTGAAAAGGCAATCATTGATGCCAATTGGCCGCGAGTCGATAAAGGTGCTTTAAAAACAGAGGAAGTAGACTATGTAGTTCAAGTCAATGGTAAGTTAAGAGCGCAATTTACTGCCAGTGCTGATGCAACTGAGGATGTATTAGTTGAAGCAGCAAAAAAACATGCTCATGATTTTCTAGTTGATCTGACTGTTAAAAAAGCCATTGTTGTAGCACACAGACAATTAATCAATTTGGTTGCAGGCTAATGAAGAAACTGTTCATACCACTAATGTTAACTCTGCTTTTATCTGCATGTGGCTTTCATTTACGTGGTATGATCAACATTCCTACCTGGCTAAATAATATTGCGATTATTGTTAAAAATGATGATAAACAACTAAGCTCCATACTTAATGCTCAATTAGAAGGGTATAAGATCCAAGTTAATCCAGACCCTGCGCTTGCAAAATATTGGCTCATAATTAATCAAGTACTCATCCAGCAACAAATTATTAGCGTAGGTGCAAGTACCAATCCCAGACAATATACGTTAATATTAACGATTGAATTTATGCTGCAAACGCGTAAAGGAACAATAATAAAAACACCCAAAACAGTCAGTGTTACGCGTCAACTCACAATAAATAACGACAGAATACTTGGATCTTCTGATGAAGAAAATATTTTGCTTGGTGAAATGAAACAGGACGCGGTGATTCAAATCATTAATCAGCTCAGTCATCGCGATGCAGCAGTTGCAGAATTAACTTCGTAATTGCAAATATAAATTGATCTCACTCCATCAACCGAATAATAAAACACCATGCAAATTAAACAACAAATGCTGGCTCAACAGGTACAAAGAAAAATAGCACCTCTGTACATTCTGGTAGGCCAAGACAATTACCTCCTTGATGAATCATTAGCAACAATAAAATCTGCAATAAAGAAAGATCATGATTGTGATGAACGGGTTCTCACTGTCCAAACAACCGAAGATTGGAATAACCTCCGTGAAGAAGCCAATAGTTACTCATTATTTTCTGATCGGGTATTTTTGAATATTTTCTTTGATAAGAAATCAATAGATGCTGCCGGGAAAAAAATTCTGACTGAATATCTAGGGTCAATTAACTCTCGATGTTTTATTGTTATTAGAGCACCCAATGTCCCCGCAAAACAATTACAATGGCTAACTGCGCACGAACACGCTGTAGTTTCAGTAGCCTACCCTTTAAATGCTACCGCGATGAAAAACTGGATTGCTATAGAGTTAAGAAAGAATGCGCTCAATTATGATCAGCAAGTTCCAGATGTGATTCATCAATATACTCAGGGAAATATGTTAGCTTGCGCCCAGGTTATCGAAAAGATTGCGCTATCTTGCGCTCCAGACAGCAAAATTAGCATACAACAAGCACAAGAACACTTATCCGATCAATGCGACCATAATCTATTTGAATTAATTGATGCCTGTTTACAAGGACAAGGAGATAAGGCTATTCAGATATTAAGGCATGCAGCCAGTGATAAAACAGAGCCCACTTTAGTATTATGGATGTTGACCCAGGAAGTAAGAACTATATTGCAACTTACAAATTTACTGCAACAGCAAATAGACATAAAAAATGCCTCTGCTCAATTAAAAATATGGCCTCAACGTATCGTGCTCTACCAGGCAAGCTGTAAACGCTTAAATAACAATGTATTACAACAACTACATCAATACTGCTACAGCATTGATGAGCGCATTAAATCAAACTTTAGCACACAGGTATGGAACTCACTGGAGAATCTTGCCCTTTCCCTTTGTTTAGGACAATTAGTAGGTATGCATGCACAGTATAGCGATTTTTGGCGGCACCTTTGATCCCATTCATAATGGTCATCTGCAAACCAGTTTAAATATCCAGGCTCATTTTCAGTTCGATACTTATATATTTCTGCCATGCAAAATCCCTACGATAAAACCCCCTGCTTTTGCCAACAATCAACAAAGAGTAAAAATGATTGAGTTGGCAATAAAAGATTACCCCACATTGAAAATCGATTTACGTGAAATTGAGCGTAATACCCCATCTTATATGGTAGAAACACTAGAAAGCTTTAGATTAGAGTATCCAGAAGCAGCAATCACGTTAATTATGGGCTATGATTCCTTCATTTCATTACCGCATTGGTATCAATGGGAAAAATTAATTACTTTAGCCAATATATTGGTGATTAATCGTGATGAGTTTGCGAAACAAGAAATACATGAAATCATGAAAACCTTTTTGAAAACACATCAAAGTAATAATCAGAAAGCCATATTAAAACATCAGGCAGGCACCGTATTTTTATTCGATGCCGGCCATTATGTCATTTCTTCAACAGCGATTCGTGAAGAAATAAGGCTAAAAAAAGATGTAAGTCTCAAACTTCCTAGAGAAGTCTGCCAATACATTAAGGACGAGGGACTGTATTAATAATATTTCCTATAGTGCCACTGACATTTGTATCAACTGACTTTAGATGATTCAGAACCATAGGAAAGTACCCTGAAATCCAATTAACCACGGGCTGAAGTTTGGCACAAATCATAGAACTTTGCGTGTAGGGTTGATAAGGCAATGAAGTCATACTTAAAACGGCCAATATTAATGACACAATGAAAACACCGCGCGCAAAACCAAAGCACATACCCAATATCTTATCCATACTGCTTAAGCCAGTACGTCTTAGCATAAGACCCAATATGAAATTTAAGATACCACCAGCCAATAAAACGCCAAGAACAATAAGAAGAAATGCAATTGCCGAGCATGCAGTTGGACTTTGTATGTAGGATTGTAACCATGGTGTCAAACTTTGCGCATGGTTATAGCCCATCCATATAGCCACTATCCATATACCTAAAGCAATTACTTCTTTAACAACACCTCTAAATAGCCCTGTTAAAGAAGATAGACCAATAACTCCGATAATAACCAAATCGACAATTTGAAATTGCATGACTAGCTAACTCCAGTATTAACTACAAATCCATTTAATCGCATTGCGCTTGCCAATTGAGTTTTTAACTTCACTACGTTGTCCTTAATTGGTGAATGCCCTACATAAACTTTATAAATAGCACCATTTCTACCAGCAATACGAGTGTAATTCGCTTTATATCCCTTTTGCTGTAATTTTGTTACTAACGCCTGCGCATTAGCTAACTGTGAAAAGGAAGCCAGTTGCACAGCATAAATATCTCTTTTAATCGCAGGTTTAGCAGCTGCCTTCGCAACTACTTGCTTAGAAACTGAGGGCGTCCCACTGGCTTTCGCTACAATAACTGGTGCTTTAATTGGTTTAATAACCGGTTTATTTGCCGCAACTTTAATTCGGTGCTTAACCGCATTTTGCGCTGCATTATTTAACAAAGCCAATTCAATTGGTCTTTCGATCTCAAGACTTGGTTCTGCCTTCGCAACAGGAATAACAAGATCCTCTTTAACAGGGGCTGCAGCGATGAAGTCTTCTTTAGTCTGATTTGTTGTTGCTTGAGCTGGAGATGCTGCAGGAAGTTGTACTCTAGCTACTTTAATGGTTTTAAACATTTGTTCTTCATCAACTACAGCAACATTAGGCGCAACCGGTTTAGGAGGCAACTGTACATTAACACTAAAATGGCCATCCAGACGTTGACTGGATTTTTTCATCATAGCTGGAAGAAAAATCGCGCCTAATGATAAAATAACAGACACACCAACTAATCGATGTTTTAATTTTTCATCTATTACTAGTTTCATCGAATCTCCTATTAGGCTTTGCAGCCAGTACATGACCCACAGTAAAAAATGACCCATAAACAACGATTAAATCACCTGGCTCAGCTTGATTTAACGCCGTTTCAAAGGCTAGAAGTGGGTTATTATAACAAATTTCCACATAAATTTCTGCTTTCTTGAAATATGAAAGTAATAAATTTGCACTAACGGCACGTTTCACGCCTAATTGTGCAGGATACCAACGATCAACACAGTTCTTCAATGGTTCAATTAAACCCAAAATATCTTTATCTTTTAGTGCCGAAAAAACAGCGTGAATTCGTCCCTTACTGTCTAATGAATACAATGTATCAGCCAACAATTTTGCGGATTGTGCATTGTGCGACACATCATACAAGATACTTACTGGCCCTTTTTGTAACTGCAAGCGGCCAGGAATAAAAATTTGCCGCATGGCAGCCTGTACCTGTTCAAAAGCTACAGGTAAATCACGCGCTAATAAAAAGACAGCCATAATCGCTGCTGCTGCAGATTTAAGTTGTATTGATGGCTTCGGTAAATTATTTAATTGATGATCACCGCAATAAATACTCCAGCTAGCCTTTTGCTCTGCAAAAGAATACTCTTGGTTAAAAAAATAAGTCGGACAAAAAAGCTTGCTAGCGACATCAACAATTGTTGCAGGTGGATTCACATCGGCATAAATAAATGGTTTTCTCTGGCGCAAAATTCCTGCCTTTTCATAGCCGATTGCATCCAAAGTAGTACCTAGAAAATCCTGATGATCAAAATCAATCGTTGTAATAATTGACAGATCGGCATCAATAACATTCGTAGCATCTAAACGACCACCTAAACCTACTTCAAGAATAATAAGATCTAAACACGCTTGCTTGAAATACAATAATGCTGCAAGTGTTGTCATTTCAAAATACGTTAAGATAATTTGGCCACGTGCCGCCTCTATAGTGCGAAAAGCCATACATAAATCATGATCAGAAATGGGCGTTAGACCAACACGAATACGTTCATTAAATTGAATAAGGTGCGGCGAAGTATAAGTACCAACCTTATATCCTGCTGTATGATAGATGTGTTCAAGCGCCGTTACTGTAGAGCCTTTCCCATTTGTTCCTGCAACCGTAATCACACGACACTCAGTATTTTGTAGTTTTAACTTTTGCGCAACTTCCTGGATACGTGTTAAACCCAGTTGTATTTCCTGAGTGTTTCTTGTTTCAAGAGCAGATAACCACTTAGCTAAATCCCATTCATTGTATGGCTTTACCAAACAAATTCTCCCGATGTATTGAATACCTCTCCCGCTTCTTAACGCATAAACGTCAAGCTAAGGAGAAAAAGCCTTTTGGTTGTTCGCCAAAGCCGTTCGGGCTGAGGCACCTCTAGACTAGCAAGGCTTCGAGACAGCGCTAAAGCACGCCTCGGCCCGAACGGATCGAATAAGTTAAAACACCTTAGTGAAGCCTCTTTATACGCCTTTACGAGTCAATTTAGATACTAATTCAGAAATAACAGAACGAAGCTCTTTGCGTTGTGCGATCATATCAATATGACCATGCTCCAATAAGAACTCACTGCGTTGAAAACCTTCGGGCAGGGTTTGTCGTACTGTTTGTTCAATTACTCTTGGCCCGGCAAAACCAATTAAGGCGTTAGGCTCAGCAATAATTACATCACCTAAACTGGCAAAACTTGCAGAAACACCACCCATAGTAGGATCAGTTAATACAACAATAAAGGGCAATCCAGTTTCGGCAAATTTAGCGAGTGCAGCGGAAGTTTTTGCCATTTGCATTAAAGAAAACAGACCTTCTTGCATACGAGCACCACCACTGGCAGTAAAGCATATATAGGGTCTATGCTCTGCAGTCGCCACATCAATTGCTCGTACAAACTTCTCACCAACGGTAGCTCCCATGGAACCACCCATAAAATTAAACTCAAAACAACTGACAATAATAGGCTGTTGCATCAGACTACCTTTAACAACAATTAACGCCTCTTTTTCACCGGTCGCTTTTTGCGCCTGAGAAATTCTATCTTTATATTTTTTCGAATCTCTAAATTTTAAGCGGTCTTGTGGTTCTAAGGATGCAGCAATTTCTTCTTGCCCACTTTCATCAAGAAATTGTCCAATACGAACGCGCGCAGAAATTCTGTGATGAAAATTACAGGATGGACAAACCATCAGATTCTTTGTCAGCTCGGTACTATACAAAACTTCATTGCAGCCAGAACACTTAAGCCATAACCCCTCAGGAACCCCTTTTTTTTGTGAGGTGTCAGTATTCACTCTTGAGGGTAATAATTTTTTAAACCAACTCATAAATTGGAACCTATATTATGGAATCCTTATATTATACACATAAAAAAATTTTCTTAAATCTATAAGCAAGCCATATTAAATATCCAGGGATTTAATATGGCTTGCTTAGTAAGCTTATCCATTGCAACAAATAGGAAGAATACAAAGCTGACAATGGTAATTAATGCATCGTCCTATACGATACAAGTTGTGCAATAAAACGCAACATATTAATTTTATTAATCATTTTTTTATTTATTTTTTAAAAAAATTTGTTTTTGTCCTAAAGTTTTTTGCAAATTAACCGATAACTGCATTGGGTACGGGAAACACACGATATAAAGTGAGTGACTTGGCTTAATTAAACATAGAAAAAAATCCCAAACCAGGGATCAGGTCTGAGGAGACTATAATATGGCTCAAATTATTAATACCAACATACCATCGCTACTTGCGCAACGTAACTTATCGAAAACCACCGATGCAATGTCTACATCAATTCAAAGATTATCATCTGGTTATCGAATTAATAGTGCACAAGATGATGCTGCAGGCATGGCAATTGTTACCCTAATGACAGCACAAATTATGGGTGTGAATAAAGCAGCACAAAACGCAAATGATGCAATTTCGCTCGCACAAATTGCTGAAGGCGGTATGGGTACAGCTACTGACATTTTACAACAAATGCGGACATTGGCTGTTCAATCAGCAAACGGTACAAACAGCTCTGCTGACCGACAAGCATTACAAGACCAAGTAAGTCAGCTAATCAGTGAAATAGATGATATTGCAAACAATACCCAATTTAATGGTCAGTCGATTCTTAATGGTTCATTTTCAAACACCACATTCCAAATTGGTGCAAATGCAAACGAAACTACTTCCTTCTCGATTGCCAGTATTGCAGCAAGCGCCATTGGTAATCTGGCATCGTTAACTGGAGGCTCTGTAACAGCGACTACTGCAAGTGACATTACTGTCAGTATGGGTGGAACCCCAGGTACCAAAAATATTGCGTCCTCCGCTAACTATGCAACAACTGTAAATGGACAAGGTGCTGGCTCAGCTTATGCTAAAGCTGCTGCACTGAATGCAGCTAATATCACTGGTTTCACCGCCCAAGCATCAACAAGCGGTACAACTGGTACAGTTGCTTTTGCTGGTGGAGCCTATGATTTAACAATTAATGGCGTTACTATATTTAATGGTGATGATACGTCTTTAACTGCAACTACACTTGCTGATACCATCAATGTTGCAAGCAGCCAGACCGGTGTTGTAGCAACTTTAAACAGTACAGCAACTGCAATTACGTTAACTGCAGCTGATGGTCGCGACATTACTGTAACTGAAACTGGTGATACACCATTAACCGCCGCGGGATCATTCACATCAGGAACTGCACTGAATGGTAATTTAACAATCACTGCAAACAACACAGTCTTTCTTGGTGGAACAATTGCTAATATAGGCTTTACTTCTTCAACAATTCTGACCGATAATGTTGGTATCAATACTCTTGATATTACCACTCAATCTGGTGCTCAAACAGCAATCCAACGAATTGACTCTGCTTTATCAAGCATTACAGAAAACCGTTCTGCTATGGGTGCGATGGAAAACCGTTTTGATGCAACCATTGCAAACCTGCAAAATATCTCAGATAACTCTGAAGCAGCTCGCAGCCGTATTCAGGATACTGATTATGCTGCAGAAATGGCAAACTTAACTAAGAACCAAATCCTGCAACAGGCTGGAACAGCAATGTTGTCGCAAGCAAACAGCATGCCACAATCTGTTCTTTCATTATTAAGATAATTGCGGTATTAAAATCGAAGTACAGTTTCTGCTGTACTTCGATTTTTACTTACGCCCCTTAGTGATAAAAGGAGTAAGAAATGTCAATTGAATCGATACCTCCAGCAAATAAATTGCTTCAAACAGATTCAGTAAAACTAAATGATAAAAATATTAAACCACTAACTAAAAGTGCCACATCCAGCCAAAATTTAGATATGGATGTCAAGCAAGTAGTGGATGATGCAACCGGTTTATTACAAAGTATCGTTATAGAAAAGATTTCCGATAAAGTATTGCGTAAACTACCATCAGATGAATATTTGCATTTATTAAGCTTGCTTGATGAAATAGTTAATGGTTCTATTAACAAACGAGTCTAAATAAAAATTACTTATTAATACTAATTTTTGCATCAATCAATAAATTAAGGGACATTATGGGTTTATCATCTCCAGGTATAGGATCAGGATTAGATGTTAAAGGCATGGTTGAAGCTATAGTAAAAGCAGACATAGCGAAGCCACAGTTACGCCATGATAAAAAATTGGAGAGCGTAAATACCGACCTTTCAGCAATAGGCCAGTTAAAAAGCTCTTTATCTAATTTACAAACGACCCTGTCTGACCTATCAAATATCAGTCAATTTTATAAGATGAAAAATTCCATTAGTGAACCAGGTTATTTTTCCGCTACCGTTACTGATCAAGCCCCCCCCGGTGTTTATCAAATACAGGTGCAAGCCTTAGCTCAGGCGCAAAGCCTTGCCAGTGGATATTTTGCAAATAATGCTACTACTGTAGGCAGTGGTCACATTACAATTAACTTCGGCACATACAGCAGTGACAAGAGTACATTTACTGCAAATACTGATGCCACGCCAGCCAGCATTACGATTGCCTCAGGAAGTGATAGTCTTACTGCAATTTGTGATGCAATTAATGCCGCTGATTCGGATGTGAGTGCTTGCATTGTGCAAGACAGTTTAGGTTCAAGATTAAGTCTAACCTCCAAAACAGGCGTTAACTATGCCATGCAAATTACCAGTGATATCGCGGCACTAAATTATGATCCAACAACAAGTAATACTGCATTAACACAGACTATGGCCGCACAAAACAGCCTGGTACAAATTAATGGTATGATCTTAAACCAAAACAGTAATCAGCTTGACAACGCGGTCACTGGCATTTCACTAAATTTAAAACAGGCTGACACGAATCAAACCATAAGTTTGACTGTTGAAAATAATCAAGAACAGTTAACCAGCTCGGTTCGTGACTTTGTAAAAAAATACAATGATGTGATGACATTTCTAAATAATGTAACTAATTACAACAAAGAAACAAAGACACCTGGTTATTTTCAAGGTGATAGTCAAATTAAAAGCCTAAAATTGAATTTGTATCAAACAATCGCTAATTTTAAATCAGCCAGCAGCAGCTCGAGTGAGCTGCTCACTCTGGCAGATATAGGGATTAATACAACCAAAACATGTCTGCTCGAAATCGATGAAAAGGCATTTAGCACAGCAGTCGATACTAATTACGCATCTATTGGCGCGCTATTTGCTAAAACAGTTAATGCAACCGATCCTGCTATTAAAGTTAATTCAGTAGATACTAAAGCATCCGCAGGAGCCTATGATGTGCTCTTGAGTGAGTTTACGCCAGGAGTAAGTATGTCTGGAAGCATTGGCGGTCTACCTGCCACATCAACAGATGGTGTAACATTAATAGGAAGTGGCAATTTAAGCTCATTATCTATTAGCGTTCTTGCGGGTAATGTCGGTAATCGCGGCCAAATTCTGGTTAATGATGGCCTAGCCGTTTTAATGGATCAGATGTTAGATAAGTACATCGGAAAACAAGGAGAGTTTGATCAACGAACCCAAACGTTGGATAAAAAAGTGACTCAATTAGCTAAAACTCAAGAACAAATCGTTGCGCGTAGCGATACACTTACAAAAAAATACATGAAACAATGGAATGCGGTTGATCTGTTAATTTCAGACTTACAAAGCACTAGCGGCATGCTTACCCAGTTATTAACTAATTTATCTCAATTAAAAGTTTAAAAACTAAATATTAAGAGATTTTACTTTATGAAAAATCCATACAACCACGTAGTAAATGAGTATAAAACAATCGAATTAAAAACTCGTGTTGATGCAGCAGACCCACATGAGTTAATTAATTTATTATTGCAAGGAGCAAGAAATCATATTGCCGCAGCTCAAGGTAATATGGCGCGCAAGCAGCTTCGAGAAAAAGGGGAACATCTTAGCAAAGCATTAAGCATTATAGCTGGATTGAAATCGAGTTTAAATCAAGAAGAAGGCGGCGAAATAGCGGCAAATTTATTCAAACTCTATGATTATATTGAACGCTTAATTTTAAAAGCTAATTTAAAAAACGATGCAGAGCTACTAATTCAATCAAGTTCATTGTTAACGCAAATACATGATGCATGGAAAGAAATCGCGCCCAATAAACCAAAAGCAAACTAAACTAATTTCCTTTTTAATCAATAAATCCCTCTTTGACTAAAGGCTTATAGCCCGGGGGCAGGAGCCACTGCCATTAAGTTAATGATTTTATGCTTCAAATTTCTCAGAGTCCTGTTGTCCCCGCGTAGGCGGGGATCCATTCCTCACTGGCTATAATGCCAATTCATGGATGGGTATTTCTTATCTCGAACTAAAGTTAAATAATATTTAATTTTCAGACATCCACGAATAAATAAAGTTATTTTTCATAATGCCGCTAAAGAACGTATGAAGCCCTAAATTGAGATCGTTATTATGAAAAAAATAATATCAATAGCAGTCTCAGCTTATCTACTGCTGAACACACAGTTTACATTTGCCTATACACGGTATGGGGAGTCATTATGCAACTCACCTGATTATTTCTGCATCAAAATTAAAACAGGTGAAAGTTGGGATAACCTTTTTCCTGATGCAGAGGAACGCGATATGGTTCGACGCATTAATCGCATGAACGTGACTTTACGTCGCGGAATGACGATTGCCGTGCCAAAAAATATTGACCGCCTAACCATCTATGACGTATCTCCCTTCCCTAGGTACATTGAATCAACTGGTGAAAAAACAATCTATGTCAGTCAAAAAAAAATTAGCCTGGGCGGCTTATGATGTTGATGGCGAATTACTCTGGTGGGGACCAATTTCTTCTGGTCTTGGTAAATGTCCTGGTGTGCGTGGTGGCTGCGCCACACCGACAGGTTCATTTCGTATTGTTCGCAAACAAGACATCGATTGTGTTTCCACTGTATTTCCCCAAAGAGCAGATGGTGAAAATGGTGGTGCCTTAATGCCTTATTGCATGCACTTTTTCCGCGGCTATGCCTTACACGGCAGTTATGATGTACCAGGTTATAGAGCGAGTCATGGTTGTGTACGAATGTTTATTGAGGACGCACGCTGGCTAAATGAAGAGTTTGTCGATCTTCCTGGTGGAGGAATGCTAGGAACTCGTGTTGTAGTCGATGCCCCTGATGACACCAGAGAACGATAGATAATTACCAAACAACCTGACACTATTTTATTTAGTGAAATTCAAGTTCTAATATGTTATCTTTAGCGGTTGACTTTATGATTAAAAAAACTGCACTACAGGCGTAGGATAAGCAAATATCCCAGCATGTGTTCTGGCACCAGCAATAAAATCAAAATATATTGTTGCATTTATAGCCCAACGACGGTGCTATTTCCAGTTTTTAATTTACCTAAATCAACGCAATACGATAAACCTGGAGAACGATAAAATAATGGCACACTACAATACACAATCTGGAACAATGGAAGGTTCAAAGGATAAATCGCTAATGCCTTGGATAGTATGGGGATTGGCTTGTTTATTCTATTTTTATGAGTGTCTATTACAAGTTTCTCCTGGTGTGATGAGTAATGAATTAATGAGGGACTTCTCAGTAACCAGTCAAACCCTGGGAATTTTATCGGGAGTTTATTTTTATTCTTATGCAGCCATGCAATTACCCGGCGGTGTATTAATGGATTATTTCGGTCCCCATCGCCTGTTAACGTTAGCAACTATAGTTTGTGCTAGCAGTACCATTGCTTTTGGTATGACTGATAATTTTTTTATGGCTTGTATTGCGCGATTAATGATCGGTTTTGGTTCTGCGTTTGCAGCGGTAGGTACCATGAAATTGGCAGCAAACTGGTTCCCTGCACAACGCTTCGCGTTACTTACCGGATTGATGGTTACTATTGGTATGTTAGGTGCGATTGGTGGTGAAGCCCCATTGGCCCTGTTGATCGACGGCTTTGGCTGGCGACAAAGCATGCTGATTATGGGGGCAATTGGTCTTGTTCTTGCGGTATTGCTGTTTTTTATTGCGCAAGATACCCCTAAAAACTATGATCCAGAAGCACATCATCATGCTGAAGAAGAAGAGCTATTAATGCCAAGTTTAATGGCCTTAATGAAAAACAAGCAACTGTGGCTGGTCGCCTGTTATGGCGGTTTAATGTATATGGCAACCCCTGTTTTTTGTGGCCTTTGGGGCGTTCCCTTCTTAATGAATAAAATGATGCTTACAAAAGCAGCCGCAGCAAACTACATCTCTCTCGTATTTATTGGTTGGGCAATTGCCAGTCCTTTATGGGGAATTTTTTCAAATCGTATCGGCTTACGTAAACCACCAATGTACATAGGATGTGTTGGCGCTCTTATTTGTTCTGTGCTTTTCATCTTCGCACCAATTAGCTCATCCATTTTAATGGAAATCTTACTCTTCGCCTTTGGTATTTTTTCAGCTGGTTTCTTACCCGCATTCACTGTAGCCAAAGAATTATGCAATAAAAAATACGTAGCCTCCGGTTTAAGCTTCATGAATATGATGAATATGATTGGTATTGCCTTAGCACAGCCCTTAATTGGCTGTATCCTCGATAAATTATGG
>NZ_JH413849.1:19432-46195 GCF_000162755.2 Legionella drancourtii LLAP12 | reverse complement strand
AAATTATGGCAGGGTGAATTAAATGGTAATGTCAGGGTATATCCCATAGAGGCATACCATACTGGATTAGCTATTCTTCCTCTGGGTATGCTAATTGCCTTAATTATTTTACCAAAGATAAAAGAAACCTATTGCCAAAGTGTGCATTAATGAAATAATACCCCAAAATTGGATTATCCTGATTCAGGTTGGGCTGTAAAGTCCAACTTATATTAAACTAACACAGCATTTTCAAAAGTAGATTTTTAATATGGCAAAAAAACTATACATCAAAACAAATGGCTGCCAAATGAATGAATATGATTCATCAAAAATGGCAGAGGTCCTACTCGAATCACATGGCTTAGTCAAAACAGACCAAGTAGAAGAAGCAGATGTAATACTGCTTAATACTTGCTCTATCCGCGAAAAAGCACAGGAAAAAGTGTTCTCGCAACTAGGACAATGGCGTGAATATAAGGCAAAGAACCCCCACGTTGTTATTGGCGTTGGTGGCTGTGTAGCAAGCCAAGAAGGTGCTGACATTGTTAAAAGAGCCCCCTTCGTTGATCTCGTTTTTGGGCCACAAACATTACATCGTCTCCCCGCAATGTTAAATGAGCGCATTGAAAAGAAAAAAGCGGTGGTTGACATTAGTTTCCCTGAAATTGAAAAATTTGACCATCTACCTGCACCTAGAGCTGAAGGCCCTACTGCATTTGTGTCGATTATGGAGGGATGCAGTAAATACTGCAGTTTCTGTGTAGTACCTTATACTCGAGGCGAAGAAATCAGTCGTCCTTTTGATGATGTACTCGCTGAATGTTATCATCTGGCAACACAAGGAGTAAGAGAAATTAACTTACTCGGTCAAAATGTCAATGATTACCGCGGGAAAATGGAAAATGGCGATATCGCTGATTTAGCCCTGCTCATTCATTACATTGCCGCTCTAGAAGGAATAGGCCGAATTCGCTTTACAACATCCCATCCTTTAGCATTTTCAGATAATTTAATTAATGCCTATGCGGAAGTTCCTGAGCTGGCAAACCATTTACATTTACCGGTTCAAAGTGGTTCTGATCGTATTTTAGGTTTGATGAAACGCGGATATACTGCTCTGGAATTTAAATCCAAAATTAGAAAATTACGTAAAGTACGTCCTGATATTCGTTTATCTACCGACATTATTGTGGGTTTTCCTGGTGAAACAGATAAAGACTTCCAGGCAACTATGGATTTAGTTCATGAAATTGGCTTTGATACCTCATTTAGTTTTATCTATAGCCCTCGCCCAGGTACTCCAGCGGCAAATTTAGTGGATGAGACCCCATTAGAAGTTAAAAAACAAAGATTACAAATCTTACAAAGCCGACTGTTATTACAAGCATCTCGTTATAGTCAATCCATGATCGGCAGTACGCAAAGAATCTTAGTCACAGGACACTCCAAAAAAGATTCACAGCAACTTTCTGGCCGAACAGAGTGTAATCGTGTAGTGAACTTTGATGCCCCCCCCCATTTAATTGGTCAATTTGTTGAGGTCCAAATTAATGATGCGCTGCCAAATTCATTGCGTGGACGTCTTGTTGATGCTGAGGCTCTTACATCCTAATGATTGAACATATTCAAAAACAATTAACCGTTCCTCGCGAGTACCACAATCAACGTATCGACAGTGTGCTCGCGCACTTGCTTCCTGACTATTCACGCTCGCAAATCAGCAATTGGATTAAGAGTGGTGCCGTTATTCTGAATCAAAAACCATGCAAACCTAAAGATAAAGCTTTAGATGGCGATCAGATTACCATTAGCGTCGATCTGAATCTGACGGATAATAATTTTGACCATTGCGCACCAGAAGCAATCCCCCTCAATGTGGTTTTTGAAGATGATGAATTATTGGTATTAAATAAACCAGCCAATATGGTTGTACATCCTGGGGCAGGAAATAGAGAACATACCCTGGTTAATGCGTTATTACACCACGCACCATCTTTGCACCATTTGCCAAGAGCCGGAATTATTCACCGCCTTGATAAAGACACCACAGGTTTATTAGTTGTCGCCAAAACATTAACGGCACATACCTCGTTAATACGCCAAATGCAGGCGCGCGAAATTCAACGCCACTACGTTACCTTAGTGCAAGGGCATGTTATATCTGGTGGCACTATAGAAACTGGCTTTGGCCGTCATCCACGTAACCGCTTAAAAATGGCCGTACTTGAACAAGGACGAGAAGCCATTACTCATTATACGGTAAAAAAACAATATCAGGATTACACCCTCCTGGATGTTAAACTGATGACTGGACGAACGCATCAAATCAGGGTTCATTTAACCCATATCAACCATCCAGTAGTTGGCGATCAGCTGTATGGTGGCCGTATGAAGGTCCCTGCGAACGCATCTCAAGAACTAAGAACACTAATCCAAGAGTTTAAAAGGCAAGCGCTCCATGCATGTAGCCTTGCGTTTTTTCATCCCAAAACCGAACAAGAGTTGACATTTACCGCACCTTTGCCTGATGATTTTCAACTTCTTCTTAACACTTTGGATGAGCATTATGAAGACTAAACTAGCCAATTGGCCAGCACCTAAAAACATCTGCGCCCTAAGTACAACTCGCTTATCAGGATTTAGCCAAACCCCTTATAATTTCAATAACTTGGGATTAGGAATCGGTGATAATGATCAGCATGTCCTACAAAATCGTCAACAACTAGTAGAACAATTACAACTGCCTGGTGAGCCACAATGGTTAAGACAGACACACAGTACCCACTGTGTACTAGTAGAAGAAGAAAGCAATAGAGATGCCGATGCATCCATAACACGCTCAAGCACGCATCCACTCGTAATTCTCACGGCGGATTGTTTGCCCATTGTTCTTTGTAACAGACAAGGCACTGAAATCGCCGCCATTCATGCGGGCTGGCGAGGCTTGGTCAATGGTATTGTGGAAAATACCTTAGCCAAGATGCGCAGCAAAGCATCTGAGCTGCTTGCCTGGATAGGACCGGCAATTTGTCAACAATGTTACGAAGTCGGTGATGAAGTCTATCAAACATTCACCAGTAAATACCCAGAAAGCAAACTTGCATTTACATCAGTCAACGCCAAATGGCGGGCTAATTTACCCAAAATTGCTGAAATGGTACTGAATTTACAAAGTGTCAACGCTGTTTATCAGTCTGAACTATGTACTTTTGAATCTGAAAGTGAATTGTATTCCTATCGAAGAACGTCACAAACAGGTAGAATAGGTACCTTAATCTGGATTAACGATCAACCTCAGGACTAATAATATGATAAAACGTATAAGATTATTCATAAGTACGCTTCTCTTTGTCACAGTCTCGTTCGCCTATGCGGCAGAAGATGCGGCTATGCCGAGTTTAGCACCCGTACTAAAAAACATTATGCCTGCTATTGTCAATGTTGCAGTACAAGGCTATTTGCCAAACGATGCAACACCTCCTGGAGCAGCAGGAAATGAAGAGGAAGCACAAAAGCAGCCAAGGCAGCAAGCACCAGAAAAAGGACGCAAGTTCGAAAGCATTGGCTCGGGCGTTGTTTTGGATCCCAAAAATGGAATCATCATCACCAACGATCACGTAATTCGCAATGCAAATCTTATTACAATTACCTTACAGGATGGTCGCCGCTTAAAAGCAAAACTAATCGGTGGTGATAGTGAAACGGATCTAGCCATTCTAAAAATTGATGCTAAAAACCTGCGCTCACTACCTATAGGTGATTCAGATCAATTACAAGTAGGCGATTTTGTCGTTGCTATAGGTAACCCCTTTGGTTTAAACAGTTTTGGTAACAGCCAATCAGCAACATTTGGTATTGTCAGTGCATTAAAGCGCAGTGATTTAAATATCGAGGGTGTAGAAAACTTTATTCAAACGGACGCAGCAATTAATCCAGGAAATTCTGGCGGCGCATTAGTCAATGCAAAAGGTGAATTAATCGGTATTAACACAGCAATTCTCTCTCCTTATGGCGGTAACGTAGGTATAGGCTTTGCTATTCCGATTAACATGGCAAAAGATGTTGCCCAGCAAATCATTAAATTTGGTTCAATTCATCGTGGATTAATGGGCATTTTCGTGCAACATTTAACACCAGAGCTTGCGCAATCTATGGGTTATCCTGAAGATTTTCAAGGTGCATTAGTCGCTCAGGTTAATCCAGGTTCTCCTGCCGAATTTGCAGGTTTAAAAGCTGGAGACATTATTGTCCAAATTAACAATACTAAAATTACTCAAGCAACGCAGGTAAAAACAACGGTAAGTCTCCTACGCGTTGGTACGAGTGCAAAAATCATGATTCAACGCGATGGCAAACCAATCACCTTGGATGCAGTTGTTACAGACGTTAAATCACACGAACAAAAACTCCAATCCAGCAATCCGTTTCTTTACGGACTCGCATTAAGAGCTTTTGATCAAGAAACCCCTCCTCACGGTAATGTAATTGGCGTGCAAATTGTGGGTGCGACAGAAAACAGTGCCGGATGGCGTGCAGGTCTAAGACCAGGAGATATTATTATCTCTGCAAACAAAATGCCTGTTAGAGACGTGAAGTCCTTACAACAAATTGCGCAACAGAAAAAACAAGAATTATTGGTTCAAGTATTACGCGGGCCAGGAGCTTTGTATTTACTGATCATCTAATCTACATCCAGATTTACTACGCAATGCAAAGCGGGCTGTAAAGCCGATTGGCATCAAGCTCCCCCCTCTTCCCCTAGGTTCCACTACTTGTTCGTGGAACCTAGGGGGGCCTTAAATTGCCCCGATGGGCTTCACAGCCCACCTACTATGCTACTAAACGAACTTCTTATACTCAAAGCAGAATCCTCCCCTATTAAGCAAACTATTCTCATAGGTTTTATTATAGATAAAATTTGAGCATATTTTAATTTACTCACCTCAACACAAGATAAGTTAATTTTTTATCATTAAATTTGACAGGGTTTTATACTGATACAGATACTCAAAACAGAAATAAAACTAACTAAAAGAGCGAATTTTATAAAAAAACTAAAAAAAATACGCTTACAGTCTTGACATCTCCCCTCTAAAACGACAAAATCACGGCCGTCTTATGGCTATGTAGCTCAGTCGGTTAGAGCGCGGCACTCATAATGCTGAGGTCGGTGGTTCGAGTCCACCCATAGCCACCACTCCCAATAAAGTCAAATACCTTCAAGTAGTTATAAAAATCTATTGTTAAGTTTTCAAATTTAGTTATCATGTTACTACTCAGGATTTTGCGGTTTTTCAATGCGCTCGATAGTACTTACATTTTTAATATTTATTTGCTCTACCTTAACCTATGCAAATGACATTAATATTTCCACAACAACCAAGGATGGAAATACAACTTTTTTCCTTCAGGCTGGCGCATTTAATTTAGAAAAGGATGCCAAGCAACGTCAAAAAGAATTATCCAAACTAGTTAACGAACCTATTGAAATTAAAAATCTGTCCGATAAACGCCTCTACCTCGTACAAATTGGCCCAATTAGCGATTATCCAACCGCAAGAACGCTACAAAGCAAACTCTCGCAAAACATAAATGCAAGCACGTATAAATCAAGCGATTCCCAATCCTCTACTCTTACCGTAGGCCAAACAGCGAATCCTGGTGAACAAGCACAAACAATGCCTGAGGACAGTAAGTTGTGGAACTTAAGAAATGCCGACATTCGTGCAGTCATAGCTGAAGTATCGCGTGTTACAGGCAAGAATTTTGTTATTGATCCACGCGTTCAAGGAAAAATATCCATCATTTCATCAACCCCGATGTCCAATCATGAGTTATACCAAGTATTCCTCTCGGTATTGCAAGTTTCTGGATATGCAGCAATACCCAGCGGCGATGTAATTAAAATCATTCCCAATATTGATGCCAAAACCCAATCAACCGATCTTCTGAATGAGATGAAAAATCCGCCTAAAGGCGATGACATGATGGTTGCAGTGGTGCCTGTTCATTACGTACCCGCAGAGCAATTAGTGCCTGTTTTAAGACCTTTAATGCCTCAATGGAGCAGTGTTTCTGCCTATGGGCCATCAAATATGCTTATTTTGTCCGGGCGTGCTAATAATATTCAAAGCTTGGCTAATATTATTAAACAAGTCGATAATTCCACAGCGAATGGCATTGATATAATTCCCTTACAACATTCATTAGCCATGGATATAACAACAACAATCAAAGATCTGATAAAAGTCCAACCAAATATGGCTGGTGGTCGCTCACAAATTAGCGTCTCAGCAGATGATCGTTCTAATTCTATTTTAATCAGCGGCTCGAAAACAGACCGAATTCGTTTGAGAATGCTCATTTTAAAATTAGATAGAGGGAACTCTGAAGGGCTTAGCAGTAATACTCAAGTTGTTTATCTGAATTACATGCGTGCCGAAGATTTGCTACCTATCCTTGCGGGTATTGCTCAAGCAAATTTCAGTGGCAATGTTGGCACCACCATGGGTACCATAACCAGACCAGCACTAGACAGTACAAATCCAGCATCAAATCTAGTTAATAGTAGTTCAAACTCGCAAAACACGAATTCATCCAGTACCACAGCATCCCCTTTAAATTCATCAGGAGCTACTGCAAATACCAGTTCTGCGAATACTCAGAATGAAGGTTCAACCAAGCCTTCAGTACAGATTATTGGTGAGCCCAATACCAATTCCATCATTCTAAATGCACCCGCTTCAGTCATACGCGTCTTAAAAAGAGTAATTGCTCAACTCGATATAAAGCCAGCCCAATTATTAATCGAAGCACTGGTTGCTGAAATTAATCAAGAAGATGCAAACGATTTAGGAATTGAGTGGGGTAGTGATCAACAAACGGGTAAAGCATCTGGTTTTAGAAATGGTTTTGCGATTATCAACAGCCAAACTAAAGGTGCTGATTTTCAAGCGCAGATTTATGCCTTGGCACGTGCCCATAAAGCCAATATTTTATCAACACCGTCTGTGGTCGTTCTAGATAACCGTCAGGCAAAGATATTGGTGGGTAAACAAGTTTCTGTTGCCTCTTCTAATTACCCAAATAATGCAAATGGAACTGCAGCATCATCTAGCCCCTACACTACCTTTGATCGTGTTAACGTGGCATTACATCTCTATGTAAGACCCCAAATCACCCGTGGCAATGGCATTCAAATGCAAATTGACCAAGGTAATGATACTTTGGATCCACCCGTAGCTGCAGAAACCTCAACCACACCAACATTTAGAATCAGCAGTATCGTAACCTCAGTGCACGTTGAAAGTGGTAATGTGGTCGTTTTAGGTGGCTTAACCCAAGATAGCCTAAGCAATGATAACAATCGCCTACCCATTCTGGGAGATATACCAGGGATTGGGCGCTTATTTAAGCGCAATGTTAATACGCGTGATAAACGTGTACTGATGGTCTTTATTAAACCAATTATTCTACGTAATGAGCGTGAAAATATGAATCTAACTCATGATAAATACAATCATACTCGCCAGTATGAACTAGATTGGTTACGCTCTGAAGAACAATACCTGCAAAGTAATAATGCCACTGTATTACCGGCATTAAAACGGGCTGACTTACCAAGACCATTTAGTCGCCCACCACTATTGGTGACTAAATAAGCCATGGAAAATGAAGAAAAATCGCTGAAAATCCCATACAGTTTTGCCAAAATCCATGGGATTGTTGTTGCTGGTGAGATGGTCGGTACTGAAGCGCTTGTTTATCATCTCCCCAGCGCTTCATTGCAAGCGCTGGCCGAAGTAAAACGCTTATTGCAATGTGACTTATCATTAAAGCCAGTAGACGAATCAACATTTCAACAACACCTGGCTCATATCTATCAATCCAAATCATCCATATTAGAAGCAGCGGGTGGCATGGAAGATGATATGGATCTTTCATTATTAGCCAGCCAACTGCCCGTCAGTGAAGACTTATTAGAAAATCAAGATGATGCGCCCATTATTCGTCTGCTTAATGCCTTATTTACTCAGGCAATCAAACAAAAAGCGTCTGATATTCATATTGAAACATATGAAGACCGTGTCTTAGTGCGCAATCGTATTGATGGCGTCTTGCACGAAGTTTTAGAAATTCAACGAGCTATTGCCCCTTTAGTAATTTCAAGGGTAAAAGTAATGGCAAAATTAGACATTGCCGAAAAACGTATACCACAAGATGGTCGTATTTCATTACGTATTGGAGGGCATAATATTGACGTTAGAGTCTCTACCCTCCCCTCAAATCATGGCGAACGTGTCGTATTGCGGATTTTGGATAAGCAAGCGGCACAATTAGATTTAAATTTATTGGGTATGCCTGATGCGACGGTAAAAATAATACGTCAATTAATTGCAGAACCACATGGCATTATCCTGGTTACAGGCCCAACTGGTTCAGGAAAAACAACATCGTTATATGCCATGCTCACCGAGTTAAATGAAGTGACCCGCAATATTTTAACCATCGAAGATCCCATAGAATACGATTTGGAAGGTATAGGGCAAACTCAGGTCAATGCCAAGGTCCAAATGACCTTTGCTAAAGGCTTAAGAGCCATTTTACGACAAGATCCCGATGTAGTCATGATCGGGGAAATTCGCGATCTTGAAACAGCCGAAATTGCAGTACAAGCAAGCCTCACCGGTCACTTAGTACTTTCTACCTTGCATACCAATAGTGCACTAGGTGCCTTAACCCGACTACGTGATATGGGGGTTGAATCCTTTCTATTATCCTCCAGTATCGTAGGACTGATTGCTCAACGTCTGGTTAGGCGGCTTTGCCCGCATTGCAAAACACCGCATCAATTAAGAAATGATGAAAAAGAGCTTATGGGACTTGGCCCTGATGCCGATCTGTCTAAAGTATTTGAACCTAAGGGCTGTGATTTATGCAATCATCTGGGTTATAAAGGCCGTACCAGTATTTATGAATTAATTACAATTGATGAAACACTTAGAGGCATGATTCATCGGCATGAAAACTTGCAAATGATGGAGAACTATTTAAGACCCACAACACCAAGCATCCGTGAAGATGGATTTAAACGTGTACTTGTTGGCGATACATCACTTGCTGAAGTATTGCGCGTTACAACGCAAAATTAGTGCGGCTCCCTGGTTTCGCAGCCCCAGCCGACACCCCCCGATGCATCATGAATTTCTTATTTAAAAATTAATATCCAGACGATGATATCGTCTCTGGATATTAATTTTTAGTTAAAACCAATAAATCCCGAAATATTCCTCCATCTAAGAAGGCCTACGTTGTCTCTCCACATCATTATCTTCTGTGGATTGTTCCTTAATCTTGTTCAGTGATTTTTTCATATCATTCACTTTATCCATAGAATCGGTATTAATTGAATAAGTAGAAGGCGAACTACTCGTTAGCGATTTAAATACATTTTGGATGCCGCGAACGAATTTTTGCAGCGATCCCAATATACCACGATGCTCCGCTAAATTTTTGGTTTGTTCTGGTTTAATAGCATTCTCACAATCCTTCACAAAATCTTGTGCCTCCTTGCCACCCGCAATAAATTCCTTTTTATTATCAAGCAAGATTTTATGAATCGTACGAGCTTCGCTTGCTGCCGCTGCCGCCGTTGGATGTTTACTCTTTTCTAAATGCTCCGCTTTCGTCAAAATAGCCTTTAGATGACGATCAAATCCAGAATTTTTCAATAACTCTGCTGCTTGGGCATTAGCTATAGGCTGTTCTGGTTGTCGGGGTTCAGCCATTTTAGCTTGTACTTTAGGCCTAGGTATCGTCTGTTCGACACGCTCTTGAGTCTGTTCGACATGCTCTTGAGTTTGTTCGACACGCTCTTGAGTCTGTTCGACATGCTCTTGAGTTTGTTCGACACGCTCTTGAGTTTGTTCGACACGCTCTTGAGTCTGTTCGACACGCTCTTGAGTCTGTTCGACATGCTTTTGAGCTTGTTCGACACGCTCTTGAGTCTGTTCCGCACCTTGTACATTTTCAGTTTTTACCTGTTGTGCTTCTTCTTTTTTTGCCTTTGCTAATGCAGCAATACGCAACTCCTCCGCTTGTTGCACTGCGCTAAGACCCTTAGCTAAATCATCATCAATAGACGATAAAAAAGAATCCAATTTTTGTGCATCTGATTTTTTAGCGTTTGCTTCCGAAATTGCGATATCTTTTTGTGATTCAGCCTGTTTCACTCCTGCTGTATTTACTACCGCTTCTTTCACGCCCATTTCGGATAGTTTTTTTTGTACTTCAGCGGCTTTTTTCGCCTCTTCTACTTCTTTTGCGGCAGCCGCTTTTCTTACTCTTTCTTCAGCTTGCTGTGCTTCTTCTATTCGTTTTGCTTCAGCCGTTCTTTGTGCTTCAGCATCTTCACGTTGTTTTATTTCTTTACCTGCAGCTAATAAGCCTTTGTCTTGCCTTGCATCAATAAATCTTGATACTGCATCTTTAATAGGTGCTTTATCCCTATTTTTTTCTAGTCGTCCTGCATCTACAGAAACGGAGTCAATCGCTTCCCTACGAGCTCTCATAGCTTGAGAAAAATGACCACCCAGGGCAGAACTAGTGTTAGTCTGTATCAAACTCTTTTGAATAGTTTCTTTTAATTCACTAAATCCTTCTTCACCTATTAAGTTAAATAATTGTTGATGAGGACTCTCTATAGTCTCAACATCATTATCATCATCTGAAAACTCATCATCCACATCACTACTACTTGGTACCTCATCTTTACCTGGATTATCAATAACCATATCAATTAACATGCTAACCACATAATTTTTTACTACAGCAACATCACGTTTTTTTTGCGCCTCTGCAGCTTTGAGCAACACTTCATCCGTACTAAAGCTCGCCTTTTCCTTAGCAGGTGAAGGAGGAGTAGCCTCCGATTTTGTTATTACCGCAGATGGAGCACTGGCCTTAGCTTTTGCGTTAAAATTACCCATGGGTGGTGGTGGAGGTATCCCTATCGAGGGGGGGGTAGGTATCCCCATTGGTGGTGGAGGTGGTGGCACATCAGGTATATTATCAACTGGATTATCTAAAATTAAAGTATTTTGTTCTTTAGTCAGTCTTTCTTTTTCAGCCAACTCTTGTGCTTTTCTTTCTTCAATTTTTGATAATTCAGTGCCAACTTTTTCTTTGACTTCTTTTAGTTTTCCTTCCAATGCACCCTTTTTCTTACTTAATTCAGTTATTGCATCAACTTGACTTTCTAATGCCTTTTGATATTCCACTTGACTTGCTTTTTCCGTTTCAAGTTTCGTTGCTAACTCACTTACCTGATTGAGTAATCGCTCTACTTCAGCTTCTTTAGTTTTAATACTGGACTCAAAGCGTCGAAATTCATTTTCTCGTTCTTGTACTAGCTCATCCTCAGTTTTTGGTTTAGCATTCTCAGTGGATTTTTTTAATTGTACGCCCGCACTTAATTGACTCAGCATATCCCCGGTTACATCTCTTACACTGGCTTTAGGTGGTGGTTTAGGCTGACTACTAACTGTAAATTTCTTGGTAGCTGCTTTAAAAATAAGAGGAGGCGGTGGGGGGACTAATGGTGTGGTTGGAATCCCAACGCTTAATGAAGCATTAGCCGTAGGATTTAGTGCGGATGCTTCATTTGCTAGTTTCGTTAATTCGCCTTGAATATCTTTTTTTAAGCGTTCTAGTTCGCGCATTTCGCTATTAATTTTACTGTTATTTGCAGCAACTTCACCCTTAGTTGCTTCAGCTTTTTTAATTTCTTCTCGCAACCTTCTTGACTCGCCAGACAATAATTTGACCTTTTCTGTTAAATCATTTTGCCTTGCTCTTAATACCTTAACAGAGCTCTTATCTACTTTGTCATTCATATTATCCCCTCGATAAAACACCCGGAAAAGAATATTTTCAGATCTTTGAGATCACAAAACACGCTAGTAGCCTTAATATTAATCATAAAGCAAATGGAGAATATATTCAACTATTTGGAACCATTTAGATCTCAAAGATAAATTTAGACGCATATTAAACCCAATGAACAATCCTAGGTATTTGGTGGATTTTTCAATAAAAGGAATTTAATGAATTGATTTTTAAAAGAATTTAATTCTTGCTGAACGCATCTTGAAAGAATAAATAATGGATAAATCCGGAAATTTGCAAGCCAAAGTTAATATAATTATTTAAGCATAAATTGAACCAATTTTTCTCATTATGCAGAATATAAGCCTTATATTTTTGAGCAGTACAATTTAATATCCCCTCTCTCATGACAAAAGAGGAGAACTATAATCTTATTTTAATTAGCTATCTTGCGCCAGGTAGTCCCTTTTGCGCCATCTTCTAATTCGATTCCTTGATTTAATAATTCAGCTCTTATTTGATCAGCGCGCTCCCAATTACGATCAGCTCGTGCTTGTAATCGTTCTGCAATTAACTGCTCGATCGCCGCTTTATCGTCCTCATCAAAACCTGCTTGTAAAAACTCTGCAGAATCCGATTGCAATAGCCCCATCAGACCAGCTAAATGCTTTAACGTTGTCGCTAAAACTGGTGTACCATTTTTATTCACTTCATGACTTAACTGAAATAATACAGATAAAGCGACTGGACTATTAAAATCATCATTCATGGCCTTATTAAATTCATTAATCCAATGATTATCCAATTCACCATTCACAGTTACCGGACTATCTTTCATTGTTTGATAAAGTCTGGTTAATGCCTTCTTCGCATTGAATAAATTCTCTTCCGAGTAATTTAATGAGCTTCGGTAATGGCTGCTTAACAGAAAATAGCGCACTACTTCAGGATGATGCTTAGCTAAAACATCCGCAATAGTAAAGAAATTACCTAATGATTTTGACATTTTTTCATTATTAACCTGCAACATACCAACATGCAGCCAATAATTAGCAAAGGGTTTATGTGTTGCTGCTTCACTTTGGGCAATTTCATTCTCATGATGTGGGAATTGCAAATCTAATCCACCGCCATGAATATCAAAATGCTCGCCCAATTCTTCTATTGCCATTGCCGAGCATTCAATATGCCAACCAGGTCGTCCATTTCCCCATGGTGAAGCCCAATAAGGCTCACCTGGTTTGGCTTTTTTCCATAAAACAAAATCAAGTGGTGAACGCTTTTCTTTGACCACTTCAACGCGTGCGCCCGACATTAATCCCTCAAGATCCTTATGCGATAATTTACCGTACTCTGCAAATGAATCCACTTGGTAGCACACATCACCGTTATCACTTACATAAGCATTACCTCTGGCAAGTAAACGTTCAATTAAACGAATAATCGTAGCAATATGTTCTGTCGCACGCGGCTCATAATTGGGCGGTAAGATATTTAATGCACGCATGTCTTCATGCATGGCATCTATATAATGTGCAGTTAGTTCATCAATGGGGATACCACGTTCATTTGCACGAGCGATGATTTTATCATCAATATCAGTAATATTACGTACAAAAGTTACATCATAACCTTGAGAGCGCAGATAACGTACAATAACGTCAAAACAAACCATAGAACGCGCATGTCCTAAATGACAGTGGTCATATACAGTGATTCCACAGACATACATACCAATTTTTCCAGGATTAATGGAAACAAATGGCTCTTTTGTTCTAGTTAACGAATTATATAAATGTAACATTTCTGCCCCTTAGCTTACTTTTCCCCAAGTGTTTTTCAAATCAACTACGCGATGAAATGTACTAACACATCCTTCACGAACTTCATTGACGCAATAGTATCCCAAACGCTCGAATTGAAATACTTCCCCTATAGATTGATCGGCCAAAGAAGGTTCGCAAAATGCGCGTTGTGTTTGCAATGAATCATGATTTAAAAACTGGAAAAAATCTTCTTCACGAGCCGGATTGGCGTCCGTAAATAATCGATCATATTGCAAAACAGTAATTGGATAAGCATGCGCACTAGACACCCAATGAATTACGCCTTTAACCTTTCTATCTTCAGGATTTTTTCCTAAGGTATTTTCATCATAAGTACAACGTAGTTCAATCACCTCTCCCTGCTCATTGCGCACTACATCATGGCACTTAATTACATAGGAATGACGTAAACGTACTTCAGCACCAGGAGATAAGCGGAAATACTTCTTAGGAGGATCTTCCATAAAGTCTGAACGTTCTATAAATAACTCTCTGGAAAAGGGGAGTTCACGTGTTGCTGCTTCAGGATCTTGAGGATTATAAGAAGCTTTTAAGTGTTCTACTTTACCTTCAGGGTAATTTTCAATGACGATTTTTAAGGGATCCATCACACATAAGACACGTTTTGCTGTTTTATTTAGCTCTGCACGGACACACTCTTCTAATAAAGTCATATCAATCACAGAATCGCTACGTGAAATACCAATCATTTCACAAAATTGGCGAATAGCCGCAGGTGGGTATCCTCGTTTACGCATGCCACGTAAGGTAGGCATACGTGGATCATCCCATCCACTCACTGCATTTTTTTCAACAAGCTCACGTAATTTACGCTTAGAAGTCACCGTATGCGATAAGTTCAAACGAGCAAATTCAGTTTGTATTGGTTTTGCCGGTACTGGTAAATTATCGATGAACCAATCATAAAGTGGCCGGTGATCTTGGAATTCCAAAGTACATAAGGAATGAGTAATTTTTTCCAACGCATCAGAAATGGGATGTGCATAATCATACATAGGATAAATACACCATTCATCCCCCGTACGTTGATGATGCGCATGGCGAATACGATACAAAATGGGATCACGCATATTTACGTTACCGGATTGCATGTCAATTTTTGCTCTTAGTACATGCGCTCCATCAGCAAACTCACCAGCCTTCATGCGCTTAAATAGATCCAGACTTTCTTCCATAGGTCGATTTCTGTATGGGCTTTCACGTCCTGGTTCTTGTAACGTTCCGCGGTACGCACGAATTTCTTCCATACTTAAACTATCAACATACGCTAATTCGTTTTTAATTAATAACACAGCAAAATCATAGAGCTCATAATAATAATCCGACGAATGGGTCATGTCACACCATTCAAAACCTAACCAGCGCACATCATCGATAATGCCATTTACATATTCTTCTTCTTCTTTAATAGGGTTGGTATCATCAAAACGCAGATAACATAAGCCTTTAAACTCTTCGGCCAAACCAAAATTCAAACAGATTGATTTAGCATGTCCTACGTGTAAATAACCGTTAGGCTCGGGAGGAAAACGGGTGACTATTGACTTATGTTTGCCACTGGCTAAGTCATCAGTAATCAATTGTCTGATAAAATGTGCTCGTTTTTCGGTTAATTCAGTCATTGGTTTTTCCATTCTTTTCTAGAGTCTGTTGCCATTTCTACTATCTTGGCCCAAGCTAGTGAAATAACAACAGCCCGAATTAATACATTGTAATCTGTGAATCCCTCAAGTTAAGAGAAATTCTTCTCGCTTGGTAAGAGAGAATTTTAATGCCCACTTGATAATTCAGCCTTATCATCCATAGCACGACGCATAGAATTTATTACCTTAGCGCCTACCTGAAGCATATCATGCTTCGCATTATATGCCTCTACAACTTGCGTTATCAATGCAGCCCCCACAATAACACCATCAGCAAAACTGGCTACTTCCGCAGCCATTTCGGGTGTTTTGATCCCAAAACCGACCATCAACGGCAGTTCAGTTTGTGTTTTACGATGTTGGTACTCAGATTTTAAAGAAGACATATCCAACGCGCTTGAACCAGTAACGCCTTTTAAAGACACATAGTATAAATAGCCTTTAGCAACGCGATTAATTAAAGCCATGCGCTCATCTGAGGTTGTGGGCGAGCAAAGAAAAATACTGTATAAACCATATCGTTGCCAAACTTGGTTCACCTCGTCACTTTCTTCTGGTGGCAGATCAACCAGAATAGTGCCATCTACTCCTGCTTCAACTGCATTTTGTGCAAAGCGCTCATAGCCATACTGCTCGATTGGATTAAGATAGCCCATAATAACGATTGGTGTTTCTTGATCCCGTTGACGAAACTCTTTTACCATATTCAATATATCTTGAGTATACACCTTATGAGCTAAGGCCCGCTCCATAGCTTGTTGAATTACCAGCCCTTCCGCCATAGGATCGGAAAATGGAATACCGAGTTCCAAAATATTAGCTCCAGCCTTAACCAATTGATGCATCATCGTTACCGTGATTTGCGGATACGGATCACCTGCGGTAATGTAAGGGCTTAACATTTTCTTACCAGTAGCTTTTAAATCTGCCAAAATTTTGTCGATTCGATTCATACAGTAATTCCATCAATACTTGCAACAGTATGCATGTCTTTATCGCCACGACCCGATAAATTCACAATGATGCTTTGGTTTTTTTGACATTTTTTTTGCCAATTTCATGGCATAAGCCACTGCGTGACTGGATTCAAGCGCGGGCATAATTCCTTCGACGCAAGTTAACGTGCGAAAAGCATGCAAGGCTTCCTCATCATTTATTGATTCATATACGACACGCCCAGTATCTTTTAAATACGCATGCTCAGGGCCAACACCAGGATAATCAAGACCCGCTGAAATTGAATGGGTGTCTTTAATTTGTCCATATTCATCGCACAGTAAATACGTCCGATTACCATGTAAAATTCCAGGTTTTCCAGCAATCAGTGAGGCTGAGTGCTCACCAGTTTCCAAACCTTTACCACCAGCTTCGACACCATAAATAGCAACGGAATCATCATTCAGAAATGGATAAAATAAACCAATTGCATTCGACCCCCCACCTATGCACGCCACCAAAGCATCGGGTAAATGCCCCTTTTTCTCTAAAAATTGCGCTCGGGCTTCAATCCCAATAACCGTTTGAAAATCCCTTACCATTTGCGGATAAGGATGAGGTCCAGCAACAGTGCCGATGATATAAAAGGTATCATCAATATGGCTTACCCAATCGCGCATGGCTTCATTAAGTGCATCTTTTAATGTTTTTGAACCAGCCGTTACGGGAACAACTTCAGCCCCTAATAACTTCATGCGATACACATTGGTTGCCTGACGTTTAATATCTTCTGAACCCATGTAAACAACACATTCAAGGCCTAATTTAGCAGCTACGGTAGCCGATGCAACCCCGTGTTGCCCTGCTCCTGTTTCTGCAATAATGCGCGTTTTTCCCATACGCTTTGCAAGTAAGGCTTGCCCTACAGTATTATTAATTTTATGCGCACCGGTGTGATTTAAATCTTCTCTTTTAAGATAAATTTGTGCTCCACCTACAAACTGGCTCAAACGTTCTGCATGATAAAGTGGATTAGGACGACCAACAAAATCTTTTAACTCAAGACTTAGTTCCGCTAAAAAATCAGGATCCTGACGATATCTATTATAAGCGTGCTCTAGTTCTTTTAATGCATGCACTAAAGTATCGGCTACAAACATGCCGCCATAGGAACCAAAATGTCCTCGTGCATCAGGAAGTTCTTTTTTATTCATTACTATACCTCTGTAGGTTGGGCTGTAAAGCCAACTACGAAATTACCGTAAAAATTTTACTCATAAATCGGCTCATCTTATCGTGATCTTTAACCCCCGGCGCGGCCTCCACACCACTGCATAGATCCACCGCATAAGGGTGACACGCATTGATTGCATCCAAAATGTTAAATTCATTTAAACCTCCTGCCAATAGATAAGGCTTGTTCATTTGTTTAGGAATAATATTCCAGTCAAATGTCAAACCAGTGCCTCCTTTAGCTTTATCAGAAGGGGTATCCAGCAATAACGCGCAAGCAGGAGCAAAATCTTGTGCTACACGCTGAATGTGCTCCCCAGAATCTGGATGCATGGCTTTAATAAAAGGTTTATTAAACTGCTGACAAAACGCGACTGATTCATCACCGTGGAATTGCAATAAATCAATAGGCAATTCCTCTATAACTTGCTGAACGAATGCCTTTTCAGGATTCACTAAAACAGCAACAGCATCTATAAAAGGAGGCACGTTTTTTAGCAAAACCTTTGCCTGGGTTATAGTAATACAACGCGCACTTTTAGGATAAAAAATCAAACCAATAGCATCGACACCTAAACTAATGGCATGAGCCACATCGTCACTACGTGTCATACCGCACATTTTGACGCGTATACGAGATGGATTCAATTATTTCTCCCAAAGAAAGGAAGGCCCTGGATTATTTTGTAACACCGCAAATTCTTGAGGGTAAGTCACTTGCACCAGATACAAACCATAAGCAGGCGCGGTTTCAGCACCTAAGCGTCTGTCTCTTGCTTTTAAAACCTCATCCACCCATGAAACAGGATGTTTCCCTGAACCAACTGCAATCAAAACACCAGCAATATTTCGCACCATGTGATGCAAAAAAGCATTCGCGGTAATATCAATAATTACTAAATCATTGGTACGCGTTACTTGCAGTTTATGAATATTCCGCATGGGCGTATTTGATTGGCATTCAACGGAGCGAAAAGAAGTGAAATCATTTTCACCTAACAAAAGTTGAGCGGCTTGATGCATCAAACGATGATCTAATTGCCGGTATTGCCAAGTCACATTACTGCGCAATAAAGCAGGTCTAATAGCCCCATTATAAATTACATAGCGATATCTTCTGGCCGTTGCTGAATACCGCGCATTAAACGTTTCAGAAAGCTCTTTACCCCATTTCACACAAACGTCTTTAGATAAAAAAGAATTTGCACCATGAATCCATGCTCGGATACTACGCTCTTTATCAGTATCAAAATGCACCACCTGATTTGTAGCGTGTACACCGGTATCAGTTCTCCCTGCACAAACTACAGAGATAGGGCAATCGGCGACTTTTGATAAGGCATGTTCCAAGGCTTGTTGCACGGTATGCAAACCTGTCTGTGCTTGCCAGCCATGATAGTGGCTACCATCGTATTCAAGCACTAAGGCAATACGCATTCATTATTCCTACAAAAAAAGGGTCAATTTATATTACTGCATTTGCTTTGTCTATACCTTAGATGATTCATTTTTAAAGTTTATACCTTCGAAGATGAATTGCGTCGTGCAGCTCAATGAGATATGATTTCTTGATTTAATACGATATGACTGATTGCTTCTTGTACTTGTCATAAAGGATCCATGCCTCAATTGCATGGCACATGCTGCTGTAATGTAGTTCATACTCTTTAAAATATTGAGATTTATCTATGAAACGGAAATTTTTTTACCCCAGTATTGCTGCTTTATTGCTGGCTTGCAACGCCCCAGCTTTTGCGAAAAACACTAAAAACAACCTATTAGCCCCACTTTTAAATTCTCCAGGAAATTGGTTTGTTAGTTTAGGTGCCGGCACACAATATCCCCAATGGCATAGTATAATGAGGGTTAATAATGGCTCTGACTTTCCTGCCCCCTATAATATTGACTTATATTCAACGAAAAACCAAAGTGAGGCCGTGATTGCACTTTCTGTTGGTCGACGTTGGCATCATAATAGCTTCTGGCTTCCCTCCTATTCATTAGGCGTATTTTGGCAATATTTTTTCAGAACTCATCTGGGAAAAAACATAACCCAGTATTCTGATCCTGAATTTACCAACTACAAGTACAATTGGGATCTTACGGCAAATCTTTTACTAGCTTCGGCAAAAGTGAATCTATTCCAATATGGAATGCTTGCTCCATTCGTGAACGGTGGAATCGGAAGTTCATTTAATAGAACTTCCGACTATAAAGAAAAAGCCTTAGCTGGTGTTACCCCGCGTGTTAGCCCTCAATTTTCCAAGTTCAGTACGAGCGAATTTGCTTATCAGGTTGGTGTTGGCATTGATCTGCAGCTCACCTCACAAGTACTTGTTTCAGTTGGCTATAACTACCAAGATTTAGGACAAATTAGTTCCGGCCCTGGTAAAGATACCTGGTCCAATCAATCGCTAAATCCGGGGTCCTACCATTCAAATGAAATACTAGTTTCTATAAGTTATCTTTTTGCAAAATAAAATATGAGGAGCTGTTGGCATTCCTACTATCCTGGCCAAGATAGTAGAAAGACCAACAGACCTTAAACTACTTGAGAGCAATAATGAATACAAATAAAAAAGGATGTTTTTTTGCACTGTTGTCAACTCTAAGTTTATTGCCATTTTCTAGCCATGCCGGAACAGATCCCATTGGTTGGAAATTAAATAAACAGTTTCAAAACCCAATCTATGTTGATTCATCAGATTCAGTGACGTATACCTTCACCAATCAATTACCTTTCCAATTGGTCAAGCCTTTAGTCATTACCAAAAATGCCAGCTCCCCTAATGAATTCAGTTACGTAGATAATTGCACTGGAGTGCGTCTTGCCTCCAAAGCCAGCTGTACGGTTACTGCATCATTAACGCCGACAAATAGCGGTATCAAACAACTGCAATTGATTATTGGTGGTTATGACAATAACCGAGTCCAACTTCCCCTCATTGCTACCGAAGCAAAAGGGAATGCTCCAAATACAAAGGGAATTACCGGTAAAGTAACGCAGTCGTTACCCTATCAAATGACCATTGGTAGCTCAGCAAATTATACTTTTTTCTTTATTAATTATGGAACAACAACAGCCACAAATCTTAATATTTCAGTGACTCAACCCTACGGTACAGCGAATATTGTGACGAACACCTGCACGGGTACTTTGGCTACTGGAGCCTCCTGTACCGTTACTGGGAGTTATATACCGAGCTCCACCACTCCCAGCACACAAAGTATTACCGCCACACTTAGCTATCAAGGCAGCTCGGGAAGCCCTGTAACCGAAACAACGACAACCCAAGTTAACGCTTCATCCTCTATCCTAGCTAGTTCTTTTGTTGCCCCCAATTACCTGCCTCCTCTTGTATTATCAGGGACACCTTATAAGGTACAGGCTTTATTTACCAACGTTAGTGGAGGCGCATTAACACTCAGTCCACCAGGCAGCATTTCATGCACCAATAGCATATCGGGTGATTGCAGCGCCGCTTTAAGCAATTTTAGCAGCAGTTGTGGCGCCTCTCTTCCAGCAACAACCCCTGCAGCAGCCTGTCAGCTTGAGGCAACATTAACCATTCCTTCCTCACCAGCCCCTACACCAGGTTCTACTTATACCATCACCGCATCGGTCGGCTACACAGGAATAGGCAGTCCATCAACAATCACAACCATTGGAACATTTGTTACCAGCTTGCCAACTACGCGCACCATTAATCTTGTTAATCAGTGTAACTTCCCAGTCTGGTTTTCTTTGAATGGTTCTGCTGTAGCAAATGTGTCGTGCAATGCCCAAGGTGCTGGTTGCCCTGCTGGTACAACCTGCAATACGAGCACCCTATTGTGCTATTGGAACAATCCGGGGCCAAACACGGGGACCAGCTACCAATTAACACAAAGTGGTGGTACTAATTCAGTAACCATTCCGGCTTACAATTATAGTGGTATTCAGTGGAGCGGTAATATTTCTGCCAGTACTGGGTGCAGTGGCAGCAGTTGCAGTCAAGCAAGTTGTAATAATAATGGCGGCACAACTTCTTGCGCACCAGGCAAAGGCTTTTCACAACCAGCAACCCAGGCTGAAATTACCATGAGCGCCACCAGCAATGACAGTTATGATGTGGAGGTTATTAATGGGTTCCATATCCCCATTTCGATGGCGCCATACTATTATACAAACATTCCTGCAACTGCGGATAACTATAACTGTGGTACACCAGGTAGTTCTACCGCAACCAATAATTTTGGCGCCTGCAACTGGACTAATGCGAGTTTACCAGCACCTAGTGGCGGCACTGGGTTTAGCAGTGGCTACTATTGGGTAACTAATGGTGGTACTGCATGTAACATCAGCTCTGGTGTATCACAATGCACCGCAGGTCAGCTTTGTGGTCTTTATCAAAATCCGAGTACTAATGCTTTTTCTCAAGTTTGTGGAAACTTCTTAGGCTATTGGTCTGCAGATCAAGTGTGCTCGAATACAGGGCTTTCTGCCACAGTCAGCAATTTCTTTAACTGCTCGATGTCATTACCCACCTCCTCGCCAAGCTTCCCCGCAAATGCGACTTTATATAATTTAATGGCATGCCAAGTTCCAACTGGCGATGTTAGTCCGCTGTATAATTCCTGTTATTTATCGTACTCAGGATATAATGCCAGTCAAATTGCAACCTGTTGTGGTTGCGTAGACTGGTGGAATTCAAGCGAGACCTCAGGTGTCTCTATTCAAGCAAACGCAGCAACGCAAAGCTGTGGTACGCAAGTAGATCCAATCTGGACGCAATATATTCAACCGATGGTGCAATGGATGAAAGCAACCTGCCCTTCTGCGTATGTATATCCTTTTGATGACAAAACCAGTGGATTTTCGTGCACGAATAACCTACCCAATCAACCTAACTCAACAGATTATACAATTACCTTTTGTGAGGGAGGAAACACGGGATTACCTACAGGAATTTCCGAGGGGCGAGGCTAGATTAACATCTAGTTATTATAGGCTGGACTGTACCGACGAATGGCGCTTACTTAATGGAGTTTGCAATTAAAATCAAATAGTTAAGTATTTAATTAACGGCTCACACTAGAAATTGTCGTCCCCGCGCAGGCGGGGATCTATTCCTAACTTGGAATGGTGCTGCCTTTGTGGACGGATCCCCACCTACGTGGGGAGGACAAATTAGCCACAAGTCAATTGACTATATTGAATATTTTCCTTAAGTGCCATTGGATTTTACAGACCTGCGTATTTTTAAAAAAGAAGAAGCTAGGTAAAATCATTACTTTTAATTTCAGCCATTAAGTTTTTTGCAACCTCTTTCTGCGCATCAGTCCCCTGCACTAATACTTCATTTAAAGAATGTAAAGCAGATTCCTTATCCCCCATTCCTAAGTAGGTTCTAGCTAAATCCAATAACGTATCTAACGCATTAGTGCTTTTTAGCACATTAATCTCTTCAGCCTCGCTATTACCCGCCAAAACGGCAGTTGTAATAGGCTCAAACACCAATCTCTCATCCATATCATTTCCCTCTATTGCCGTAGTAATTGATTTCTCTGTAAGTAACTGATGCAGGCCTGATTCAAACTCCAATGCATTATCCTGAGGTGATTCTGCAACTGCTTGGAAAGATTCATAATCATTTACAGCCGCTTCCGCTTCCATCGACCCAGGTTGATCGCGCGAAAATGGCACCGAAACCAGTGGTTTAGGTTCTAATTTAGGCTCGTGTAATTCCGGTTGCTCGATTGGCTTAAGAATCGGCGCAACAGACTCTGTGTCAGGGGGGATGGCGGGTAATGAAGAATCATTGCCCTTTTGTTTCCAACGTTTAAAGTGCCAAAAGGCAGCCCCGCCACTGCCAGCAACAGCGAATAAAAGAAGAAATGGCCATACACTTGAAGATTCTTTATTCATACCTGAACTTGCTTGTGCAGCAATGGCTAAGCGTTCTTTCTTCATTACCTGAATTTGATTGCGAATTAATTTAATTTCTTTATCACGTACGGCCAATTGCTCATGAAGTGTTTTATTTTCTGATTGCATCATATGTAATTGTTCCAGCAACGCCGCATTAGATTCTCGTAAAGAATCCACTGCCGCAGTAGTAATGGATATTTCTGCTTTAAGCGTCGCATCTTGCTTCGCACTTATCGGTTTTTGATTTTGAATTACAGAAGCGTCACTTGTTAGCATATATCGTGGCATTACCTCTATCGCGGTACTTTTGCTCTGGGTAAATTGAGGAACAGGAAGAATTTTTGAGTATTCAACAACGGGAAGCTTTGTCAAGGTTTGACCCATGGTATAAGGCGGTGATAAAACATGATTTATTGAATTTTTTTCATTCCATGCCTTATCATGAGCCATAACCTCAACCGTAGCTAGATCAGCAGGAACTTTCAAAATCTCCCTAATGGATGGGACATTAAGTTTGGCACCTGCTTTTAAACCATTTAAATTTCGCTCAGTGAATGCATCAGGATTTTGCCCTACAATTGCTAAAACAACCTGGGGTAATATGACCGCTTCGGTTTTATAGCGTTGTGCGATTTGCCATACATTTTCATTAGCAACCGTAGGCCCATAGGTTTCTTTTCCACTATTATCAGGAGAATCAGCCACATGCTTAGTTCGTGCTGGAGAGACAATCCGCTCATGAGCACGTCCTACGACACGTTGATGGTATGTTGGGCTACTGTCATCTAATTTGTAGCCAGGAGGATCTAATAATACGGTGTACGTTTTATATAACTGCCCACTTGGCCAAGTTAAATCAACAACAAGTTGGATGTAAGGTTCTGAGACTCGCTCGGTGGAATGAATCCAGATAACCAATCGTCCGCGTGCATTTTTTTTCACATCAAATTGCAGCAAACTTAATGCATCACAAGGTACAATCCCTAAACGCTCAAAATATTGAGGGCTTGCTAAATTCGCCTTAATATTAGTAATTGGCGCACTATTCACATCGATTAATTCAATTTCAGCCACAAACGGTTGATCCAGCGCAGATTCTACTTTCATTTCACCTAAACCAAGCGCCTGAAGACATGCGGGGAAAACCAGTACAGATAAAGCGGTATATAAAACAGTTTTTTTCAAGTAAAGCTCCATGCCTTTCTAAGACTATCTAAGACCGTACAACTGAAGAACAAACTATAAAAATTAGCACTATCTTCTACTGTATTCAAGAAAGTGCAGGCTTATTCACTAATAATCAGTAAGTTATGTATAATACTCAATCAATTAAACGAAATACATTAGTAATAGCGTAAATTCTTGACGATCTATATATGCTCTAGTTATGATGGACAATCTGTGTTTGATAAGAGTACTTTTTATGGATGATTTTATTGAGTTATTACGCCCGCGCTGGGGTTCGGAAAAGTGGATTTTAGAAGGATGGGAGAAAATCAATTCCGATGAAAAGCAACTCATCAAAACACGTATGGATGAACTGTTTCAAGACGGCCTTCCTTTTGAAATTCAACATGACAAATTACTCTATGTCTACGTCTTTTCTCTTTTAGCACAACTGGAAGTTTTGGCCATTCAAGTACCACTAAAATTCCAAGATAAAATGGTCAGCCTGGAAAACAAGCAGCGAATGCATATTCAATTACTGGATGAAATTTTTCATGGATTAGTCTTCACTAAAATACTGTATATGCTTTGCGAGCCCTATGCTTATCCACCCGAATACAACGAAAATGTTGAAATACTCTGTAATTTTATACGCGATGAAGAATGTCCTAAAGTTGCGATAATGCTGTTAAATTTAGTCGCAGAAGGCTGGATTGAAGAATCATTTAAATGTTACGCCCAACAAAATATAGCACCTAAAGTATTTAATATCATTCTTACTGACGAACATCGCCATGTTTGTGAAGCGGATTTATATCATGATGTAGGTCTGCCTGATCCGGCGCTAATGAAAGAAAAACTTGAATTTTTGGAAGAGCAACTCTTAGTCAACTTCTTTTTACAACATCGATATATAACAGCTTCAGCTGCTTTACTCGGCCTTGAGGGCGTAACTAATTTTATGCAATCACTGAATGCGAAACATCACCAACAATTAAAAAAAATTAATCTCGAACCCAGCAAAAAATGGCTCGCGTTCATGCAAGTAGCACAAAATGCTTTGCCCATTGTCCACGAATACGCCCAAAAACATCACGAAGTAGAAATGACGCCCACACGTAAAGTGTTCATGACGCAATGGGATAATTCAAGTGAGGCAACCATGGTCTCTCAATCAAACATCAATGTCAGCTGTGTCGATTTTTTCAGTAAAAAATTTCCTTCTGAAACTTTAACCACCTTGATGATGCAGTCGGTAAGTTTATGGCGAAAAGAAAATGAATTATATCGTAACTATTTACATTACAAAAAACTCTATCGCAGCACCGAAGCGTATGTTGGGGTGATTGTTTTACTGCCAGGTTGTGGTGATCATATAGGTACCATAGCGTTCGAAAACTGCCATGAAATGAGCGTGAATGAATTATCAAAAAGAATTCGTGATATTGTGTCGATGATGGTTTATTGCTACAAACGACGAGAAGAATTAGAAAAAGCACATCCACATCTAAAACCTTATGATGATAACAAATTGCATGATTTTGCCTATAATGTCTATGGATATCCTTTGCCCGGAAGTGCAATTATCACCATTAGCAATGTCGGTCCATGGGGTTATACTGATGCCAAAACCCCTCTATTCAAAAATGAAGCCGTAAAATTTGTAATGATGCAAGTTGAGCGCAAACAGGTATGGAATAAGGAAAGCCAATCATTCGAAATTCAAGATCATTTGCCCATTTCGATTAGTGCAGATCATCGACTTTTTGATGGAAATACACCCGTACCTAGAATGATTAATGATACGTTTCAACGCATGTTCCAAAAAATGCACGCAGATATGGCGAAACCACGATCGTTAAAAAATCCGATTAATAGTGCTCATTTTGTAAAAAGTGTGGAAACCGTGCTAAATCTTAATGTGGATTTTGGCTATCAATTTTTAAATGCCCTGCAAACAGTTTGGGCTGATTTTCTTACCCCAGAAAATTTATTGATACCCATGGAAGCAGTAAAAGCGATGAAAGATTTAAATTAGCCTGGATTTCGGATAAGAAATAGGGACAATACATATTACGCATCGCTCCGTCCAGGATGCACTGCCATTAAGTTAAGGAAATCTGTCATTCCCGCGCGACCTTGTTAGCGTGATAAATAG
>NZ_JH413849.1:0-18636 GCF_000162755.2 Legionella drancourtii LLAP12 | reverse complement strand
CTAATTTTTAAAATTCGCAACTCCTTATTTTTTCTAGCTTTCGCTTCCACGCAACAATGCCATGCGGGAACGACAGGCTCTGAGAAATTTGAAGCATAAAATCCTTAACTTAATGGCAGTGCGTCCAGGATGAGGAGGGTATGAAATATCTTATCCATGACATTAAATTAGTAAAAATTATTTAGAAGATCTGTTTAAGATAGATAACCTAGTTACCAAATCAAAAACAGGCTCAACAAATATAAAGGCTTGTGATATGCATCATCATAAATCAATTTAAATCAGAATTTTAGTGAACACTTGAAAAGCTTAACCTATTGCATTAAGCCAATCTCTAATTCATAATTTAACCCCCGTTTTTCTCCTGGATAACTATGCCGGCAGCATTAATTGATGGAAAGATTTTATCCGCTCTACGTCGCGATGAATTAAAACAACGCCTCCAGGCTCATATGCGACAAGGACATCGTGCCCCCGGCCTTGCCGTAGTGCTCATTGGTACGGATCCTGCTTCATCAATCTATGTCAATAACAAGCGTAAAGCCTGTGCAGAAGTTGGTATCACATCTCATTCTTATGATTTACCTGAGGAGACCAGTCAGAACGAATTAATTAAACTTATTGATGAATTAAATAACTCCAATCAAGTCGACGGAATTCTGATTCAACTGCCTTTACCAACTCATATAAACGAGACAGTAATTATTGAGCACATAGCCCCTGAAAAAGATGTAGATGGTTTTCATCCCTACAACTTAGGACGACTGGCACAACGAAATCCTTTATTGCGTCCTTGTACTCCTTTGGGCATTATGAGTTTGTTACAACATTATCAACTTCAGGTGCAAGGCAAACATGCGGTTGTTATAGGTGCATCGAACATTGTTGGCCGCCCTATGAGTTTAGAACTACTCCTGGCAGGAGCAACCGTAACGATTTGTCATCGCTTTACTCAAAATCTGGAACAATTTGTTCGAATTGCTGATATTGTTATTGTTGCCACCGGACATATGGATGTTATTGATACGGAATGGCTAAATAAAAATCAAGTGATTATCGATGTTGGCATCCATCGTTTAGCCGATGGCAGTATTCGCGGCGATGTGGATTTTAAAAAAGCAATTAATAAAGTAGCCTGGATAACTCCTGTTCCAGGAGGTGTAGGACCAATGACTATAGTGACTTTATTGGAGAATACGTTGTTAGCGGCAACACACTGAGAACACAAATTGCTTTGTAGGCTAGGCTTTACAGCCCAGCCTACTATATTACGCTTGCTAATTCTTGGGAATACATTAAAACGACTTTACGATAAAAAATGAGAAAGCACCTCCCATAAAGCTTAATGGATATTATTGACCAATTACTTATTTTCTAACATATCCCAATCAAATTCGCCACTTAACTCATCAAAATCATCTTTAAATTCATCTTTTAAGCGTTTACGCTCAAGTCGTTCCTCTAACAGACGTCGGACGTTTTTTCGATGCTTAATATCAATATCATCATCATACTTATAGTCCGAAAACGATTGGTCATCATAGTCTTCATGCAGATCCATAACCTTCCCCTTTTAGACTCTCTTAAAAAGAGTATAGTAGAAAAAATTTCTAATCTGTTATAATTCATAATATTGCTTTTTTAATAGACTAATCTTATGCTCAGTTACCAACATGGATACCACGCCGGCAATTTTGCCGATGTTATTAAACACATTGCTTTAACGCGATTATTAAACTACTTAACCATTAAAGATAAGCCGCTGTTTTATCTCGAGACTCATGCGGGAAAAGGCTTGTATGATTTAAGAAATAAACAGGCTGAAAAAACCGGTGAATACAAACAAGGTATAAATCTTATCTGGTCCGATCGAAAAAAACTAGCGCCCGTTTTTCATGAGTATTTAAAAGCTATTACACAATTGAATAGCACCAAAGAACTCCAATACTACCCGGGATCACCTTTTTTAACGATTAATCAACTACGTATGCAAGATCGCATGTACTTATGCGAATTGCACCCAGCAGAATTTGACATTTTAAACCAGATGGCATGTCTTAACAAAAAAGTACATTTCAGCAACACCGATGGCATTACTGCCATGAATGCATTGTTACCACCAGCAGAAAAAAGAGGCTTAATATTTATCGATCCTTCTTTTGAAATAAAGGATGATTATAGAGACATTCCTGTAGCAATAAAACAGGCATATGCGCGTTTTTCTACTGGTGTATATTGCCTTTGGTATCCTGTAGTCAACAGAAGGCTTGTTGATAAGTTAGATCGAGGGATGAAAGCAATTAATGCAAAAAACTACTTACGCGTTGAATTTAATCTGACCATGGCCCCGATGGAAGGTATGTCTGGAGCAGGTTTATGGATTATTAACCCGCCCTACACCTTTGCTGAGGAACTAAAAACGGTATTAGATACACTGAGAACCTACTTTAACCCAGGCGTGTCCTCTTACCTTATTGAGACTAACTGACATGCCAATTATTCCTATTCCAGCATTTACAGATAATTACATCTGGGTCATTCTTGATAAAGATGCTGGTGTATTTGATTGCGTAGATCCCGGTGATGCAGAGCCAGTTTTGCAGTTTATGCAGGCACATCAACTTAAGTTGCGTTCTATTTTATTAACCCACCATCATCATGATCATATTGGTGGTGTTGGCACATTAATCAAACATGTCCCTACATGCCTGGTCTATGGCCCTCATGATCCGCGCATCCCTTATATTAATCATCCGGTAAAAGAACATCAAACCATTCACGTGGGGCGACACACGTTTCAAATCCTGTTCAATCCAGGACATACGTCCAGTCATATTAGCTACTACGAACCACATGAAGGCTGGCTATTTTGCGGTGATACGCTGTTTTCAGCTGGTTGCGGTCGCGTATTTGATGGCACACTTAATGAATTGCATCAATCAATGCAACTCTTTAAATCATTGCCTCCCACCACAAAAGTTTTTTGTGCCCATGAATACACTCTACAAAACTTAAGGTTTGCACGTACAGTTGAACCAAATAATCAATTTACTCAAAATTACCTAAAAAAAATACAGACACAATCAACGAGTTGTACTTTACCGTCTACACTGGAAATAGAACAATTAATTAACCCCTTTTTACGCACTGATGCTCCAGAAGTTCAAGCATATGCGCAACACCATGATGCAACCGCCAAGGATTCTTTAGATGTCTTTCGAATACTTAGGGAGCAAAAAAACAAGTTCAAATAATTATCCAAAAGAATTAATTCAAACCTTTTTGATCCCCAAAAAAACCACACAGGGTTTAATCTTATGCCAAAATTTAGTAAACTGGCTGGCCGATAACGCTCATAGGTAAATACCATTGAAATTTAAGTTATTCATAATAAAAAAGTTTTTATTCTGTATTCTCATTTTTTGTGGCATTTCCAGCGTATCAATAACACACGCAACATCCGACGTATGGGATGTCCTTCGCAGTGAATTTATGTTGAATCATGAGACCTCACGCGCCGAGGTCCAAGAACAAATTCGCTGGCTGGTTGCTCACCCAAGCTACCTTCAAAAAGTATGCCGTCAATCAGAACCTTACATCTACCATATTCTTGGTGAAATTAAAAAAAGAAAACTACCGGGTGAATTAGCATTACTACCAATGATTGAGAGTGCCTATGATCCCTTCGCCTACTCCGGTGTAGGCGCCGCAGGCCTATGGCAATTAATGCCGCGCACAGGTGCTGATTTAGGATTAAAGCAAGATTGGTGGTTTGATGGTCGACGCAGTATAAGACCATCTACAGATGCCGCGATGAACTATCTCATTCACCTGAATAAATTTTTTGACGGCAATTGGGTATTAGCCATCGCGTCCTATGATGCGGGCGAAGGGACAATATCGCGAGCGATTAAAGCAACACAACATTCAAATCACGACGTAAGTTTTTGGGATTTACCTGTACCAAGAGAAACCCAAATTTATGTCCCTCGCCTGCTCGCTTTAGCAGAAATTATAAAAAATCCGCAACGCTATAAGTTATCCCTTCCAGAAATACCCTATCTGCCTTATTTCGCAGAAGTGAATATCGGCAGTCAAATTGATTTGAGTCATGCTGCGAAGTTGGCAGGAATTAGTTATAAAGAATTAATTAAATTAAATCCCGGCTTTAACCGCTGGACTACAGCCCCCTATAAACCCTTTAAGCTGTTAATACCCATGGAAAAAGTACAGCAATTCAACTTAAACCTTGCTAATTTCCCCGAAGATAAGCGCGTTAGTTGGACCAAACATCAGGTGAAACAAGGTGATAATTTGGATAATATTGCCATTCGTTACCACACCACGGTAAATTTAATTAAGCAGTTAAATCAATTAACAACGAATCATGTGAAGCCGAATCAATCTATTTTAATTCCAAGTACTAAAAATGCACCTGTTGTTGCGAAAAAAGAAATAGCCATAGCCAAAACAACGCCCTATGGAACTGCAAGTAAATTTAAAGGCCAAATTAAAGAGGGGAGTAATCGTCGTGTAATACATATTGTGCAAGGCACTGATAGCTATCAGTACCTGGAGCGAATATATGGCGTTACTACTAAAGAAATCCAGAGCTGGAATAAATTATCTGCTTATCAGCGATTACGTACAGGCCAACAGTTGGTCATTTGGAAAAAAGTAAGACAACCAAAACAATACATTGTTCAGCGAGGAGAGAGCTTAAGTATTATCGCACAACGAAATCAAACCAAAGTAAATCAGCTTCTTTCATTAAATCCAGGGCTTAGATGGAATACACCTTTGCGTCCTGGACAAAAAATATGGATAGGCTAATACTTATTTTTTAAAGGACGATGAATGACTCGTGGCCTTTTTAAAATTTGTTTTTAAAGAATGCCTGCATCTAAATTTCGCAAAGAATTAATGATAATCAACAACTTAATTTATTACATTTTACACGCCATTTTAACCAAATAGTTACAAATATTTTCCATTTCCGGCACGATCCTTGCGCGAGTGCACATAAACTTGTGTTATACTGAAAAGAACTTGTTTATAGTATTAATAAATATGAAATTACTATTTGACTTTTTTCCCATAGTTTTATTTTTTATCGTATATAAGACCTCTGGTATATATACTGCTACTGCAATTGCAATGGTTGCCTCATTAAGTCAGGTAGCATTTTACCGCTTAAAGTTTCAACATTATGAAAAAATGCACTTGATTAGTTTGGCAATCATTATGATACTTGGTGGTGCCACCCTTTTCTTCCATAATCCATGGTTTATTAAATGGAAGCCAACTGGTATTTATTGGCTCTCCGCTCTAGTATTCTTTAGCTCAAGCTTCATAGGCAGCAAACCACTGATTCAGAAAATGATGGAAGCTAATGTAACATTGCCAATAAGAATCTGGCATCGGCTTAATGCGGCATGGGCATTATTTTTTATTTTGATGGGTGCAGTTAACCTCTATGTTGCCTATCATTATGATACAGATGCCTGGGTGAACTTTAAGTTATTTGGTGGTGTTGGTTTCACTTTGCTTTTTGTATTGATTCAAGCTTTTTATCTAACGAAACATATGGACGAAACTGGACTTGAAAAACAGTAGGAGCAACAATGAGACTATTGCTAGTTGAAGACGATGAGCTGTTAGGGGATGCAGTCAAAACCGGTTTAACGCAATTTGGTTATATTGTTGACTGGCTAAAAGACGGTGAAGCGGCTCGCGCAGCCTTAAAGTCAGAATCATTTGAATTAATTATTCTTGATTTAGGTCTGCCCAAATTATCAGGTCTTGCTTTACTACAAAATATCCGCCATGACGGTAACTCGACTCCTGTCATTATCTTGACAGCCCGTGAATCGGTAGAAGATCGCATCAAAGGCTTAGACAGCGGTGCAGATGATTACTTGGTTAAACCTTTTGATTTAAATGAACTGAGCGCGCGAATCCGAGCCTTGGTACGTCGTTCACAAGGCCGCGCTGACTCAGTACTGCAATATAAAAACATTACCTTAGATCCAGCAGCACATTCTGTATTGGTTGATGATGTACTGGTTAATGTACCACGCAGAGAATTTGCATTGCTGCAAAAGCTTTTGGAAAACAGTGGCCAGGTATTATCGCGCGAGCAACTGATGCAAAGCATTTATGGCTGGGAAGAAGATGTGGACAGTAATGCACTTGAAGTTCACATTCATAATTTACGTAAGAAGTTAAACGCCAATTTCATACGAACTATTCGTGGTGTTGGTTATATGGCCGAAAAAAATGATGGTATTATTGTATCGTGAAATCGTCAATACGAAAGTTTCTGTTGTTCAACTTATTGTTGGCGATTACCATTACAACCACATTAACAGCGATTGGTAACTATTATTTGGATCAAAAAGATATTCAAGATCACTTAGATACATTAATGGCTGTTTCGGCTTTATCTTACCAAGCATTATTAGGCGATGATCTACACCAACGTCCGCTAATAAAAATTCAAGATGCTCTAGAAACAATTCCGCAAAAAATCGATACCTTTTATCAAAAACGATTTTTAAATGACGAGCCACCAGAAAATTATATGGATAAGTTTAATTTTCAGGTTTGGACTAATGGTGGAAAATTATTATTACATTCCTCTACAGCCCCGAAAATCCCACTCACTTCAGATATTGATGGGTTTAGCGATAAAAAAATAGCAAATCAAGATTGGCGAGTCTTTACTACCTATAATGATAAAGCAGGTATCCGCACCGTATTAGCTGAACGTTACGATACACGTAATGAGCTAGGCCACCGCATTGCTCAAGATGATCTGTACATTATGCTGCTTACCTTCCCTTTATCCGGATTGTTAATCTGGATCATCATTGGCCGAGGACTTGATAGTTTAGATAAAGTAGCCGAAGAAGTATCTAACCGAGCGCCAAGTCATCTTGAACCGGTGGATCTGCATGAAGTACCTGAAGAAATTAAACCCGTAATCGATGAGTTAAATAAATTGTTTTTTAGACTCAAAGAAGGATTTGAACGTGAAAAACGTTTTGCGGCAGATGCAGCCCATGAACTGCGTACCCCTCTTGCAGCACTGAAAACGCAGGCTCAAGTTGCACTGCACACCAATGATATTGAAGAGAAAAACCAAGCACTACAAAAATTAATTGCCAGTGTCAATCGCAGTACGCACATCGTACAGCAGTTATTAACGATGAGTCGATTAGTTCCTGAGGCGGCTCATATTGACGGTAAAGATGAAGTCAATCTAAGTCGATTAACACGTGAAATACTGGCAATGCTCGCACCATCAGCTGTAGAAAAACAAATTGATCTTGAGTTTGAGACGAATGCTGAGAATGTGAGCATTTACGGAAACCCAACAGCCTTGGGTATATTAATTCGCAATCTTGTTGATAATGCGATCCGCTATTGCAATGAAAATGGCCATATTAAAGTATCCCTCAATAAATCACCGCATAATGAGGTAATGCTTGAAGTCAGTGATGATGGTCCAGGCATCCCTCAAGAACTAAGAACTCGTGTATTTGAACGCTTTTTCCGTGTTTTAGGCAATAAAAGTCCAGGTAGTGGTTTAGGACTGGCTATTGTACAACAAATTTGTGAATTACATAGCGGACGGGTCGTTTTGGATTCACCGAAGGAAGGTACAGGACTTATTGCCAGAGTATTTTTGCCGATAAAAATGGGCAAATAGCCTATTATCCTTCATCGGCATCAAGTTATGCCCTATTCCTACGTTCCACGGCTTGTCAGCGGGAGTAGGCTGTAGATTATTCCTTAACTTGACGTCTCAGCCCATCACTGGGAGAAGGTTATTTCTGTCAACTAAGAGTAGCCGACTATTTCTTCTTTATTTATCGTACAGACAAAATCTGCAATGCCTCGCGAATTAACTGTTCACAGCTCTTATGCCCATCATCAAGTTTATTCACTGCTTTTAGCGCTTCTTGCGGTTTATACCCTAAAGCCTCTAGAGCACTAACGGCTTCGTCCTGACCACGGATCAGGTTGATTGGCTTTAGGGAAAGATCAGAAGCTGGCTCTGAAAATTGTTTGATGCTATCACGCATTTCAATAACCAAACGCTCAGCTGTTTTTTTACCAATACCTGGTAACTTTGTTAAAAAAGCGGCTTTCTCCTGCTTAATGCATTGAATAAATTCATTAGGCGTAATGCTAGAAAGAATCGCTATTGCCATTTTTGGGCCGACACCATTTACTTTAATTAATGCACGGAACAAGGCTCGTTCCTGTTTGTCTAAAAATCCATACAGCAGTAAAGCATCTTCACGTACCACGGTATGTATGTGTAAACCAATTGAGCCACTTAAGGTATCCAGTTGGAAAAAAGTATTCAATGAAGTCTCAACATCATACCCAACCCCATTTACATTCAAAACTAATTTACCAGGTTGATGTTTATCCACTATGTGTCCGTCAAGCCAACCAATCATCGTTTTCTTCTCCTTAAACCTACGCCTCGTTTATCTAAAACCGCCGTGATACTATGGCGCATGTGACTATGACAAATGGCTATAGCCAAAGCATCCGCGGCATCACTTTGTGGTGCGCTATTCAATGAAAGCAGACTTACAACCATATGATTCACCTGTGTTTTTTCTGCAGCGCCATAGCCCACTACCGTTTGTTTAATTGCTCGCGCTGAATATTCACTGACGTTAACACGATGCGATGCAGCAGCAACCATCGCCACACCGCGTGCATGCCCTAATTTCAAAGCTGAATTAGGATTTTGGTGCATAAAAACCTGCTCGATTGCTACTTCCTCAGGAGAGTAATGATCCATTAACAGACAAATGCCATCGTAAATTTGTAATAGTTTCTGACTCAACTCACCATCAGGTGAGGTGCGGATGCAACCACTATCAATATACTCTATGTTCTGGCCGGTTTGTTTTATCAAACCGTAGCCAGTAATCCTGGATCCAGGATCTATCCCCAAAATAATAGTCATTAACTCATTGATTCTAATATTTTTTCAGAAAATTCAGCATTACTATATACTTCTTGAACATCATCCAAGTCTTCCAACATGTCGATCAATTTGATTAAACTTTCTGCTGATTCATCATCAATAGGTACTAAAGTTTGAGCGCGCATGGTTAATTGTGATTGTTCTACAGTCAAACCAGCATCATGTAAAGCATTTAAGACACTATGATATGCTTCAACAGGGGTGATTACTTCAATTTGTCCCTCTTCAACAGAAACATCATCAGCCCCAGCATCAAGCGCAACCTCCATCACTTGGTCTTCTGAAGTTCCAGCGACCATCAGAATTTCACCTTGATGGGTAAATAAATAAGCAACTGAACCATCGGTTCCTAAATTACCACCGTTCTTAGTAAAGGCATGACGTACCTCAGAAACCGTACGATTTTTGTTATCGGACAAACAATCAACCAATACAGCAACCCCGCCCGGACCATAACCTTCATAACGCATAACAACCATTGCGTCACCATCAAGACCGCCTACACCACGCTTGATCGCATTATCAATCGTGTCACGCTTCATATTCGCGTTCAGGGCTTTTTTAACGGCATCCCTTAAGCGTGGGTTAGATGCTTCTTCTCCACCGCCCATACGTGCCGATACAGTTATTTCACGGATTAACTTGGTGAATATTTTACCGCGTTTCGCGTCCTGTACCCCTTTACGAAATTTAATATTAGCCCACTTACTATGACCTGCCATGATCCTACCTCTAAATCTGGTTAAAATTTAAAATAAATTATACATATTCTGTAACTAAAAATCTTCATAATCAAATGCCTTTTGTATTAAGTTATTCAGGCTAGAAAATAGATTCTCAGATCTTAAGATTCCCGTCTAACCCAGTTGTGCCATGACTTGCTTCATGGCACACTAGTTGATTCATCGTAGAAAGTAATGAACAAGGTCAAACGACCTCATTCTCAACGGCATGACATAAGGAGATAAACAGTGTATCTGCATGGTTTTGGCAATTATCATCAAAGCGAGGCGGTTCCAGGAGCATTACCCAGTAGCCAGAATTCACCGCAACACTGTAATTTGGGTCTTTATGCAGAACAATTAAACGGCACCGCTTTTACCCGAGCGCGCCATAATAATTTACACAGCTGGCTCTACCGCATACTACCCTCGGTAGTACAGGGAAATTTTTCTCCTTATGAAAAAGAACTAATTCAGCCATTCCATGCGGAGCAATCCCCAAATCCTTTACGCTGGTCACCAATCCGAGAGAGTCATGAGGACATTGATTTTATTGATGGTTTATTTCATCTTGCAGGCAGTCAGTTGGTAAATACCTATTTTTATCACTGTACTCGTTCCATGAAAAATAAATATTTTGCGAATAATGATGGCGAGTTTTTATTTGTGCCGTTCCTCGGTGAAGTTAATTTACATACTGAGTTTGGTAAATTAAATATATGCCCCGGCATGATTGCCGTGATTCCAAGAGGTGTTAAATTTAAACTGGAATTGATTAGTAAAGAAACGAAAGGATACTTATGCGAAAATACAGGTAATCCGCTAACATTACCACAATTAGGGCTTATCGGCTCAAATGGTTTAGCAAATCCACGACATTTTAATTACCCTGCTGCGGCTTATGAGAATAAATCTAATGAAGTAATACTTATCTGCAAACACCAACATAAATTATGGACAGCAACCAGTACTCATTCACCACTTAATGTGGTGGCTTGGCATGGTAATTATGCTCCTTATTGTTATGATTTAAGTTTGTTTAATACGATTAATAGCGTCAGTTTTGATCACCCTGATCCCTCTATTTTTACCGTATTAACCTCTGAAAGTGATACCCCTGGGGTAGCTAATTTAGATTTTGTCATTTTTCCACCTCGCTGGATGGTAGCAGAACATACATTTAGACCGCCCTATTTCCACCGTAATTATATGAATGAACTGATGGGTTTAATTCATGGTGAATATGATGCAAAAAAAGAAGGTTTTTCTGTGGGCGGCGTGAGTATACATAATTGCATGACACCGCATGGACCAGACCAAATGAGTTATGAAATGGCAACTGCTCAGAAATTAGCACCACAAACGTACCTTAATACGCTGGCATTTATGTTTGAAACTCGAGATGTATGGCAGGTTACCGAGCAGGCAATGAATAGCCCGGAACGGCAAAAAGATTATGTCCAGTGCTGGCAAGGATTAAAATCACAATTTTCAGGTTAATTACGCACCGCTTATATTGCTTTGTGCATATACCCCGGATAAGGGTTTTGCTTAATCCGGGGTACGAGTTCGTTTAAGTCGATTACTTAAAACAAGTCTTCTTGAGTTAGGCCTACTTTTTCCAATAAACCACGCAGAGTTTTCAGGGCTTCGACTTGAATTTGACGCACACGTTCACGAGTCAAATCTATTTCTTTGCCCACATCTTCAAGCGTTGCTTTTTCAAAACCGCGTAAACCAAATCGTCTTGCAATTACCTGTTGTTGGTTTTCAGTCAACTTATCTAAAAGCGATTCAATGTGTAAACGCAAGTTTTCATTGGTTAACAACTCGGCAGGATTCACACTGTTTTCATCAGCTATAGTATCAAGCAATGATTTATTTTCATCAAAGCCTATTGGCGTATCAACAGAAGCAACCTTATCATTCAAGCCTAATAATTTTTGTACGTCTTCTAAAGGCTTATCTACCATTTCCGCAATTTCTTCTGGCGATGGTTCATGATCTAATTTTTGTGTAAGCTGTCTTGCCGCGCGAAGATAAACATTAAGTTCTTTAACCACATGAATTGGCAAACGAATAGTTCTTGTTTGATTCATAATGGCGCGCTCAATCGTTTGTCTAATCCACCAGGTAGCATAGGTTGAAAACCTAAAGCCACGATTTGGATCAAATTTTTCAACTGATTTCATCAATCCTAAATTCCCTTCTTCAATCAAATCAAGTAAAGGCAGGCCTCGGTTCAAATACCGTCGAGAAATTTTCACAACCAAACGTAAATTCGACTCAATCATTTTCTTGCGAGCAGCGACATCTCCTTTGAGAGCCAGCGTCGCATAATGCACTTCTTCCTCAGCACTGAGTAAAGGGGAAAACCCTATCTCACTCAAATACAATTGCGTTGCATCCATCATTTTAAGAGCGTTTTTACCGCGACTAAAAGAAGGAAAAGCTACATCATCCGAAAAATCAGGGAGCTCGACCTCTTCATCGCTTGCTTTTTCAGCAAGTGAATCAAGATCATCCTCTTCCATCAAGAGCGAATCATCGTCTGGCTCAGACCACTCCTCGTCCTTAATTTCATTTTCTTTAATTGATTCGTCGTCATTTTGCATGATTTCACCTGTAATGTTTAGCCGTGTCTTAAGATTTATTACACCTTTTCAGGTTGTCATCCCATCACGAATCCCTTACAACATGACGAGCTGCAACTATAATTATACCTCTACAAAAGACTATTGTTGCTATAACTACACGCCTAATGTCAACCTTTTTGTAAATAATTCAATGGGTTGACTGGAATACCTGCTTTTCTGATTTCAAAATGAACACCCGTATACTTATGATCAATAACACCAGCTACGGCAATCATTTGGCCAGCATGAACATGCTGCCCTTCTGAAACCATGATTTTTGCATTATTTCCATAGGCAGTTAAATATTCATTGCTATGTTTAATAATAATCAAATTACCATATCCTGCCAGTCCATTTCCAGCATAAGCAACAACCCCATTGGAAGCGGCAATTACTTTTTCACCATTCTTACAAGCAATATTTATGCCTTTTTTACCTTGCTCAGGAATAAATGAAGTAACTACCCGCCCACTGACAGGCCATAACCAGCCGGAAGCAGAACGAGTGAATCGATGCGCTGGTGAATAAATGGCGCGTTGTGGCGCTACAGGCGCTCGATGATAGCGATTAAATCGACTAACAGGTCTAGGTGAAACTCTGCGTGGAATCCCCCGTAAACTTAAATGCTGTCCCACTCTTAATGAGTATGGCGGTCTAATATGATTCAAACGAGCAAGAGTGCGGAAATCGGTATCATAACGAAATGCAATAGCATACAGTGTTTCACCACGCCGTACGGTATGCATTGTTTGATATTTGGAATAAGGCTGCCATTTTAACTCGGTTACAGGGGCTAAATTTGACCCACAACCGACAAGAATTGCCACAAGGAAAAGACATAAATATCTTTTACAAAATGTAAGTATCATTTCAAGCCTCAAAGAAATAATCCATTTAAAAAAATATGAAGTCCTCTTTCCCGATGTCGGGAAAAGATAAATTTAAGTCTCTCACCCGACATCGAAATAATTCATTAAGTAAATAAGCTAATTCCACTTAACCAATTGGACAACTGATCAAACATTTTATAATTCGTCATGTCCAAATGCAGTGGGGTTATGGAAACATAACCATCATTAACCGCGCAAAAGTCCGTTCCAGCGCCAGCATCTGCCGCCTGACCAGGCAAACCAATCCAATAGATAGGCCGTCCGCGCGGATCATGATCTTTAACAATTGGCTCCGCACCATGTCGTGTGCCTAAGCGAGTTACCTGCAAGCCTTTGATTTCTTCAATAGGTAAATCAGGAATATTAACATTTAAAATTGTTTGTGACGGTAAACTGTGTGTACTCAATTTTGTCACCAATTGTTTGGCAATAAGAGCGCCGGTTTGATAATGCTTAATATTATCACCGACCATTGACAAGGCAATTGCAGGTAAACCTAAATAACGCCCTTCCATTGCCGCAGCAACCGTACCCGAATAAAGAATGTCATCACCTAAATTACCACCATCATTAATCCCGGAAACCACCATGTCAAAAACAGGACTTAAAAAACCAGTAACCGCCAAATGCACACAATCTGTAGGCGTGCCTTCGACACTATAATAACCATTCTCCAACTGCCTGACTTTCAATGGACGGGTCAGGCTTAAAGAATTACTTGCACCACTTCGGTTTCTGTCCGGCGCAACCACTTCTATTTCCACAATAGAAGATAATTCTTTGGCTAAAATATTAATTCCAGGCGCCAACACCCCATCATCATTACTTATTAGTACTCTCATCATTAACTCACTGGTGATTCCAACCATTTAACAACCGCTAAATACTCAGCTAAATCACGTTTATTTTGCTTAATATTCGCTTGCAACTCGGCATTAGAACGTTCTGTTTTTAATTGCTGTTGCTGCTTAGCAATCGTCTCTTGTAATGCCAAAATTTTAATACCAAAACCCTGAGGACTACTCTGCAATTGATATGCTAAACTATTCATATGCCCTGCGATTGTCTGCAGCTCGTCACAAGACAAACCTTGCGGTTTTTGTTGAGGACAAGTTTTTATTGCTTGTTGTAATTCATTAGGATGTGTTTGGTAATAAGATTCATCTTTCTTGGTGCAAGAAGTTAATCCTAAGATTACTAATATTGCCACTAAGTACTTATTCATAATCAACCTCTTGATGTAAACTACAAAAAGTCGATATTATCATCAGACAATCTCTAATTCCATCTTAGTGAGAATATCCCATGCTAGATTTTAAATTACACCGTGATGAACATACCGGTGAACGATACATTGAAACCTCACTGTGCGGAAAACCATTGCTGACAACGCCGCAATTAAATAAAGGTACAGCTTTTACTAACGAAGAACGAAAAGAGTTTGGTTTATTAGGGAAACTGCCTTACCGCGTTGAAACATTAGATGAGCAAGTCAAACGCGCTTATCTACAGTATTCCAGCTACACCACAAGACTGAAACAAAATATTTATTTGAATAATTTACACGATAAAAATCAAGTTTTGTTTTATAAACTCTTACATCGCCATCTAGGAGAAATGTTACCTACCATTTACACACCCATCGTAGGTACTGCAGTGAAACGTTTTAGCCTTGAATACAGACAGCCTAGAGGCCTTTACATTGCGCATTCTGATAAAAATTATATTGAAGAAATCATTAAAAACCGCTCCAATCCGGAAATTGATGTCATTGTGGTGACCGATGGCGAAGGTGTATTAGGAATTGGCGATCAGGGAATTGGAGGCATGGACATCCCGGTCGCCAAACTCATGGTTTATTGTTTATGCGGCGGCATCGACCCAACACGAACACTCCCCGTATTCCTTGATGCAGGAACCAATAACCAAGATTTATTAAATGACCCCATGTACTTAGGTTGCCGCCATCCACGTATTAGTGGCGCTGCTTATGACGACTTTATTGCCACCTTTGTGCATGAAATTCACAAACAATTCCCCAATGCCTTTTTACACTGGGAAGATCTTGGTCGAGGCAATGCACGCCGCATCCTGGATCAATTCCAGAACGAATTATGTACCTTCAATGATGACATTCAAGGCACTGGAGCCGTTACTCTAGCAGCATTATTAGCCGCATGTGATGTTACTGGTTCAAAACTTCAAGACCAACGTATTGTTGTTTTTGGTGCTGGCTCCGCCGGAACAGGCATCAGTGACCAAATTATTGATTTATTAATGCGTGATGGATTAAGTGTCGAAGAGGCATATCAACGTTTTTGGCTCATTGACCGCCAAGGTTTATTGCTCAATAATGACCTCGACCTCACTGAGGCGCAAAAACCTTATGCACGAGACCGCAAAGAAGTTGCTAAATGGCACATTAATGAAAAGCAACATCCCTCACTCACCGATACCATAAGGCATGTTAAGCCAACTATCCTTATCGGATGTTCCGCACAACCAGGCGCATTCTCCCAAGACATCATTGAAACCATGACGAAGACCTGCGAACGTCCAATTATTTTCCCGTTATCCAATCCAGATGAAAAATGCGAAGCAAAACCCTCGGATATTTTAACCTGGAGCAAAGGAAAAGCCTTAATTGCTACAGGCACCGCTTTCGCCCCAATTGAATACCATAAACGGATGGTACAAATTGCTCAATGCAACAATGCACTAGTATTCCCGGGCATTGGTTTAGGAGTGCTCGCGGTGAATGCAACGAAATTAACGAAAGAGATGATTCTGGCCGCAGCAGAAACTTTATGTAAATTTGCCCCAAGCAAAAAAGACAGCTTCCTTCCCTTATTACCATCTTTAGACGATGCACAAGCGGTAGCAAAAGCAATCGCCGTAGCTGTAGCACGTAGTGCTATTGAATCAGGCCATGCCCAAAGGAATCAAGACGCTGATTTGGAAAAATTAGTCGATAACCTCTTTTGGAAACCACGGTATTTACCCTTTAAAAGATATAAAATTTTATTGATAATCATTCTGTTGTTTTTATTGTCAGTGTAATAATTAGGTATGCGCTTTCCGAACGCATACCGTATGGCTTATTGCAACACAAGGTCAAATTATTAGCTGAGAAACAAGCGATCATGATGCTTAAAAGAAAAAATCACATTGCCTTATCAGGTACGCCGATTAAAAATCATTTGGGTGAATTATGGAGTAGCTTTAGTTTTATTACCCCCAAATTGACTCCCATTTTTTTATTTGCATTGACACTCAAAGCACGACATACTTCCACTCGGATCAATTTTTGAAATTATGCAGGAATGCTTCTATACCGCAAATAAGCGTTGACAAAATTGATTAATTAGATTTAAAACCAGGAAGCTCATGTTGTAACTGGCAAAATAATGAGCGAGACCACAATGAATTACAGGAGGTAATATGGGAATAAAAGCAAGCGTTATTGCAGTTGGATGTGCTTTAGCTTTCAGCGCGGGAGCGGGGACTATGGGGCCCTTACACACGGAGGAATCGCATCATTCGTGGTCTGTCATTGGTAGTCTTGGATACACATGGTATCAACAAGCTTATAATGGTAATTCTACTGCACAAGCCGCAATAGGTGATGGTCAAACGGCACTTGAACGATTTGCTATAGCCAGAGATTTTAGTGTTTTTAAAACGGTATACTTGGGTGCAGAAGTAGGTATTCAAAATGGCAATACTATGCGTCTCCATATAAACCAAGCTCAATTAAATGAATTGGGGGGATTACCAGTTCAAACCACCGTTAAACCCATGTTAGATCTATTAGCTACGGCCTCCTATCAGCCCATAAGCACCCCGGTATTTGGCCTCGTCAAAGCAGGTATTGCTTATCGTCGTCTGCAAATCAATGATCGCGTTACCTTCAATGATCTATCAAAAGTAGCATTTGAAATACAAGCAGGATTAGGCGTGCACTTATCCAACCGCGCAAGCTTATCCTTGAATTATCAAGGCATCTTTAATGGCAATACCAGGTACGTTATTAATACCACAGAATTTACCGGGCATATATCGAATATCCCCAACCAAAATGGGATATTACTAAGTCTTTCTTATATGGTTTAAAGAAGTACTTAGCCTAAAAATAAAATTGAACTTAATACCAGTAGGCGCATGCAGCTTAATCTACTAAATAGTATGCGTGCTTAAATTTTTCATCAACAGTCTAATGGACAAGGAATATCATGAATAAAAAAATAGTATTTATACTTCTGATGGTTTCGCTATTGGGAGTAAAAGCCAATGCAGCCAACAATAACCCAGCTACTGTAGATTATGTACAAAAATATGTTGCATCGCAAATTGCCAATATTCCAGCAGGACCCACAGGCCCTGCTGGCGCAACTGGATCTGCGGGACCTGCTGGTGCAACTGGTGCGACGGGGCCTGCTGGTCCAGCAGGAACGGTCCTTGATTTTGCTGATTTCTTTGCATTAATGCCCCCCGACAATGCGGCTACAGTTGCACCAGGGGCTGATGTTTCTTTTCCACAGGATGGACCCGTTAATGCTAGTGGGACTATAACGCGCCTTGGATTCTCCTCATTTAATTTAACTAACATTGGTACCTACCAAGTTATGTTTCAAGTCAGTGTGAGCGAAGCGGGTCAGCTACTGCTTACACTCAATGGCGCTGATCTGGCCTACACAGTGGTTGGTCGAGCAACGGGCACTAGTCAGATAGTGGGCATAGCTTTGGTACAAACAACCTCAGTTAATTCTATACTTACCGTTCGGAATCCTGCAGGTAATGCTACGGCACTAACGATCACCCCATTGGCAGGCGGAACGCGTCCGGTATCTGCTCATTTAGTAATCACGCAATTGCAATAACTTAGTCAAGTCGAAGGAGCCGCATGGCTCCAATCGACATTATTGAATTTAGCTATATTAAGACTATAACCCAGCTTATGAGTAAGATTATTTAATATAACATTCATACGCGTTTACGTGATTGCCCAAATCAGTGCGGCTGATTAAACACTCATCGGGCATCGTACGCTCAAGACTGTTGTTTTCCTAAAGCATCAATTTCTTTGATTTTACCACCCGCATAATAGGTTTGATAACCCCGTGCATCCTGGCGACGGAATTGATTCCCTAAGCTGTCGTAGGCAAACGTGGTCGTATCACCCATACCATTTATTTGTTGTAGGAGTTATCCTGCCTCATCCTCATTTACTATTTATTGGAATAGTTTCTATTTTTGTAGAAAAATTTTTCCCTTCTAAGTACCTTATATAAAGGATATTTTTACTAAATTTTGCATCTAAAATTGCTGTAAACAAAGCTGCTGTAGGCGACCAATTTCTTTTAATACGAAAT
>NZ_JH413848.1:185314-193380 GCF_000162755.2 Legionella drancourtii LLAP12 | reverse complement strand
AAAAAAATTACGTATTTACGCGTTTATTCGTTATGTATGACATATATTAAAGGAATAGGAAAAACGCCTTAATTCCCTGTTTTGCGAAGATGGAATACCCAAATACTGCTACAAAACCGTAGGCTCATTGTAAGCAGCCTTTCTTTTCCTGACTACGTTACCGATTCTTCACCAGTGAAATTATATAGATTCTTGCTTAAGCTTGGCAGGGATATTTTATAAGCTATTATGTGCCCCATCTGCGTTTAACCAGGAAAAGTTATTTGCATTAAGAAAATGAATTCCACCCTAGCATGACCACCAATCGCTAAAATTACTTTTTAATGAAAGTAACGATTCCTATAAATATTTTTTAACAAGTCTGGCTATCCCGCCTTTTTTTTGATAATCTTCGTGATTCAACTATGGTGGCTCTATTGGTCCCTTCGCGGCGATAGATTGTGAACCCCGTCAGGCCCGGAAGGGAGCAGCGGTAACAATTGATTCGAGCGCCGAAGTGTGGCTCTTAGAGCTGCCACCCAATTTGCGAAACCTGTATGAGCTATCTGGCACTTGCCCGTAAATGGCGACCACGCACATTTTCCCAACTGGTTGGCCAAGAGCACATCAATAAGGCATTAATCAATGCGTTGAATCAACAGCGTTTGCATCATGCCTACCTGTTTACTGGTACCCGCGGTGTGGGAAAAACCAGTATTGCACGTATTTTAGCAAAATCACTTAATTGTGAACACGGAATTAGTTCTGAACCTTGCTTGCAATGCAATGCCTGTATGGCTATTGAACAAGGCCGATTTATTGATCTCATTGAAATTGATGGCGCATCCAAAACTCGTGTTGAAGATACGCGTGATTTGTTGGATAACGTGCAATATGCACCGGCTAGTGGCCGCTTTAAAATTTACTTAATTGATGAAGTGCATATGCTGTCTCAACATAGTTTTAATGCCTTGCTAAAAACTTTAGAAGAACCGCCTGCCCATGTAAAATTTATCTTAGCAACTACGGATCCACAAAAGCTTCCCGTTACGGTTTTATCAAGATGCTTGCAATTTAATTTAAAACATTTAGCCGCAGACGTAATTAGCCAACATTTACAACTTATTCTTAACGATGAACAATTAGATTTTGAAGTTGCAGCCCTAGATATTCTAGCTCAAGCTGCCCGCGGTAGTATGCGCGATGCCTTAAGTTTGTTAGATCAAGCCATTACAAGCTGTGATATAAAATTGCACGCTAGTGATGTTAAACTGATTTTAGGATACACCCAACAAGATTATGCCATCCAATTACTGCAGGCATTAGCGGCACAAAATGCACCCGAGTTATTGACTATTAGTCAACAAATTGCCATTGAAGGTGGGCATTTTCAGTATGTTCTCGATGAGTTACTCAATTATTGTCATCAAATCACGGTGTATCAGAGCATTGGTGATCAGAATTCGCTAATTAGCCCATCACCGGAAGTGAAAACGTTAGCCCTGCAATTTTCAGCCGAAGACATTCAGCTATTTTATCAAATTGGTTTAAAGGGACGAGAAGAAATTCATTTAGCCCCTATTTTAGCCATTGGCTTTAATATGACGATACTGCGGATGTTAACGTTCCGACCAGCAGTGAAGATAAAAACCATTTCATTATCCCAATCCAGTGAGACCGCAGCCCTGCCCAAAGAAGATACGGTGCCAGAATATGAAACACCTGTAATTCCCCCGGGAACAGGTAGCAATATTCCAAATGAAATTGCTCTAGTGAGCCCAGAAAAAGTCAAAATGCAGGTAATTGCAGAAGCAAAACCCAGCGTGACGGATGAAAATCAAAGCTGGATCAATATTATTCCTCAACTTAAACTAACTGGCTTGGCACTTAATGCTATAGAAAATGCCGAATTTATTTCCAGAGAAGGGCGTGAAGTTACATTACGTGTTGCCCGCGGACACCAGTCTTTATTTACGCCAACGGTACTGACACGAATTGAAACAGCACTTGGCAATTATTACCAAAGTCCGATAAAAATCATCCTCAATAGTGACCAATTAGTGCAATCATCGCCAGCTCAACAGAAGGAACAAGCAACGCAACAAAAACAACAAAAAGCAGAAGCCGCACTACATAACGATCCAATGTTTCAACAGCTTCAGCAAGAATTTTCGGCAGAATTGGTCAAAAATTCTATTGTCCCACTCAAAGATGACTTATAATGTATAATAGTTCTATTTCTCAGATCTGCAATAGAATACTGGGATGACTTAAACCTAAACAAACGAGGCTTTAATAATGGATATGAATCAAAATCTTGGTAACTTAATGAAAGAAGCACAAAAAATGCAACAACGTATGCAAGAAGCGCAGCAGCAATTAAGCCAATTAGTAGTTACTGGTGAAGCAGGTGGCGGCATGGTTTCGATTAAAATGAATGGTCGCCATGATGCAACTGAAGTTAAAATCAAACCCACAATGATGGAAGAAGATGTTGAAATGTTAGAAGATTTAATTGCCGCTGCAATTAACGATGCCGTACGCAAAATTGAAAAAGCATCTAAAGAAAAAATCAGCCAATTAACCGCAGGCTTAAATATTCCAACAGATTTAATGGGCGGCAATAAGGAATAATCCTAACGATGGATATGCTAAACCGCTTGGTCGAGGCACTTCGTTGCCTCCCTGGCGTCGGACCCAAATCAGCACAGCGCATGGTGTTTCACTTACTCCAGCATCAAAGACAGCGAGGTTTACACCTCGCCTCTTGCTTGGAACAGGCTATGTCGCAGATAAATCACTGCCAGCGTTGCATGAATTATACAGAACAAAGCTTTTGTGCCCTCTGTCAAAATCCGCAGAGAGATTCATCGTTACTTTGTGTTGTAGAAAGCCCGGCTGATGTATCAGCCATAGAACAGAGTAACTCGTTCCAAGGCAAATATTTTGTTCTTATGGGTAAAATATCCCCTCTCGATGGATTAGGTCCAGATGATATAGGCTTACCCAAACTAAAAAACTTAATCCTTGAAGAAGAAATTCAAGAGGTTATTCTAGCCTTAAGTCCAAGTGTTGAAGGACAAACTACCATTCATTTTATTCAGCAGCTTTTGCGCGATCAGTCTATTAATATTACCCAACTGGCGCATGGAATACCCTCTGGTGGTGAACTCGAATTTTTGGATGGAAACACTATTGGCAACGCCCTTCGCAATAGAGCCCTAATTAATGTTTAAAACAATATACCGAAATAAATACATTATCTTATTGATGTTCCTTCTCACAAGTCAGGCACATGCTACTTTTTACAAAAATCTATGGCCACAATGGGAAGTAAATAATCCGCTATCAAAGGAAATTATCTCCCATCAATTATGGCAAGATTTCTTGAATCGCCGTGTTATTACGAATGCAGAAAACATTAACCTTGTTGATTACGCACATATGACCCAAATTGATTTAAACCTGCTTAAAGACTATTTAAAAAACATGGCGCAAATCAATATTGATAATTACAACCGTGCTGAACAATTAGCGTATTGGATTAATGTATACAATGCCCTTACCGTCCAAACGGTAGCCAATTACTACCCGGTGTCCACGATTCAAGAAATTAATATCTCTCCAGGCCTATTCAGTGTTGGCCCATGGGGTGCCAATTTAATTACCATTAAAGACACGCCGTTAACCTTGGATGATATTAATAATCGCATCATTCGTCCAATTTGGAATGACGCGCGCACCCACTATACATTGAACAATGCCAGCATAGGTGCTCCTAATTTAAATCGCAAGGCGTATCAAGGACATATTCTGGATGAACAATTAAATAATGCGGCATCTACGTATATTAACTCATTACGAGGGGTGAGCGTGATTGAAGGAAGGCTGATTATTTCTAAACTGTATGATTGGTATGAAGAAGATTTTGGCGGCCGCAAGCAAGATGTGATTACCCATCTATTACAATTTGCCAAAGAGCCGCTGCAAAGCCAGCTCAAACACATTAATACCATAGATAGTTATATCTATAATTGGCATATAAACAGCCCTGCTGTTGACTCCGCATGAAAGCAACCGCAAGCAAATTCTCCTATTTTTTTTATTTCCTGCTCTTTAATTTATGTTTTTTTAGCTTACAAGCTGCTTTATTGTATTTACAAAATGGAAATTTTGTAAGCTCTATCGTGCTCCCTGCGATAGCCTGGCAGCAAGTACTCGCAACGCTGGGTATTCAGATTGTCCTCTATTTATTACTATCAGGCCTGCAGACTATTTTACTCCTTGGGATACTAAAACGCCCCTGGCATCATTTTTCCCCTGATCAGTGGCAAATTATTATTTGGCTTTTATGGGCGTGTATTATCCTTAGTGCTAATGCCTACTATTTTCCACTCAGTGTCTTTAGCAAATTATTATCCCCACCAATCCCAACATTATTTATATTCATGGTATTGAATATTTCGGGGCTAGCTGTAACTCTTTTAATACTTAATAGCTTACTTTACCGCCAGAGCGTGTATTTACTCGGAATAGTAATACCCTGCGTATTTTTTTTCGTTTTCAACAATACTGACAAGCAGATAAACAAACCGCAATCAAGTACGCGGCCCAATGTGATTATTTTAGGCATTGATTCCCTAAGCCCAGAAAGTATCAACTCAGAAAACATGCCATTCTTTTCACAGTTAATTAAAAGCAGCAGCCAATTTACTAACTCCATCAGCCCCTTAGCCCGAACGTACCCTGCCTGGACCAGTATACTAACAGGCTTGTATGCGAAGCATCATCATGCAGAAGAAAATTTAGTAGCCAAAAATACGGTGAGAAGCCAAGACAGCATCGCCTGGCTATTAAGGAAGAATGGGTACTATACTATTTTTGCCACTGATGACCGGCGATTTAACAGCATCGATACCGAATATGGCTTTAAAAAAATTATTGGCCCTAAAGCAGGGGTAAATGATGTGCTGATTGGCTCATTTAATGATTTTCCATTAAGTAATTTATTAATTAATTTTCGCATTAGTACTTGGCTATTCCCCTTTAATTACAGCAATCGTGCCAGCTTTTTTTCTTATTACCCACAAACGTTTAACGAAAAATTAGAACAAGAACTTTCCACAAACATCCAGAAATTCCCTGTTTTTTTAGCCGTCCATTTTACGCTCCCTCATTGGCCTTACGCATGGGCAGAATCATTACCAGAACAAGTCAATAACGAATTTAGTATTGAGAAGCGCGATATTCTTTACCAGCAATCCCTGCACCGCATAGACAAACAATTCCACTCGTTTTTTACTTATTTGCAACAACGTAATTATTTTGACAATAGTTTGCTGATCCTATTAAGTGATCATGGTGAAGTGTTGTACTACCCTAATTCACGACTAACCAACTATCATAATTATCAAGGAAAACGCCCTAGTAGATTTGCTGAATATCTAAAACACCATACAGCAACCGTCCTGAATAAAAGCGCAGGACATGGTTCTGATATATTAAGCCCGAAGCAATACCATAATGTATTGGCGTTTAGGATATATAAACATGGCCAGATAACCACACCAACAAGTCAAATCAATACGCGGATGGCCTTAATTGACTTGGCGCCCACCATTATTGATTATCTTCATTTAAACACTGCGCAAAAAATGGATGGCATTTCTTTATTGCCATCGATACGAAATCCCTTGTTTTCCTTACCACAGCGCATTTTTTTCATTGAAAGTGGCATGTTTCCCAACCAATTGCTATCGAAAAAAAAATCCATCAAAATTGGCGAACTTTTTTATAATGTAAATCCTCTTAGTGGCGAACTTGAGATCAAACCCGAGAAACTGCAAGCCATAAGTGAACAAAAACTATATGGAATCATTTATGGTGATTGGGTACTAGCCCTTTATCCAGAGAAAAGAACGTATATCCCTGTGATTCAGAACCTCTTGAGCGGATTATGGATTGATAATTTACACAGTAATTTTGCCCAATCAACTCCAGCCCAACAAATGTATCAACAAATGCAGCAATTTTATGGCCATGAATTATTTCTACCATTACCTTAATAGTCACTAAAGCAATAAACTAATGATAAATCCCCAAGTTAATGTGAACACTTGCGTTACAATAAACTCCGCTAAATACGATTCATCATTGACATGACATTCACTGATTACGGTATACTCCGCGTATTATTATTCAGGAGTATTACCGATATGAATCACGGTGGATTTTCATGGAAACGTTTTATTGGTATTTCAGCACTTAAAGCCAAAATATCCAGAAAGATTGGCATTCCACTAACTAAATCTGGTCGCCAAAGAAAGTTAGGTGCCTTTATCATAAAATGTTTTTACTCATTCTTTTTTGCACAAAAAAAAGAAAAATAAGCTAATCTTTTTTACAAACCAGTCAACTTGTTTTTATTGAGCATCCTCAACAGCGCGAAATAATTGCTCCATTGTATCATGCGCAGTCATCGGCTGATGGCCATAAATGGCAATCACCCTTAATACTGCATCACGATTTCGCTGCCCTATGTGAATATTGTGCTTATCCATGTTATCAACATAAGGCTCAGTAAGAACATGCCGATTTTTCAATTCAATACGCAACGCATCCATCACGCAGCATAAGACATGAAACACATCATCAACCGCTGCTTTTTCGGCCTCATTGAGCATGGGCAACCAATAGAAAGAACTCTCCTGAATAATAGCCAAAAAAGTATAACGTAAATAACGACTGTCGTTATTAGCAAAATAGCCATACAAATCCAAACATTCTGTAGTCGTGAGTTGGGCAAATAAATGGACCATTTTATTTTGAAAATTATCATTTGCATGTGTATCGGCAGTAAGACTTTGCCGTAAAAGCATCACCGCATCAATTAAACGATTCGGATTAAACCAAAATTTATAAGCCAGCCTTAAGTCATGCAGTAGTTCCATGGTTGCTTGTTTTACATTCTTCGGTGTAAACGGTACTTTTAGCCGTTTAATAGCGGCCTGGATTATTTCTCTAAAGCTCTCATCAACCTCCAACATAATTCCTTGAGGTAATTCATCTTCATGCAATAACCGATCAATTCCTGGGGTTAAACCATTTTGTAGTGCAGCACGATAAAGTTGCTGTTGCATTAATTCAATATATGAATGCAAAATACTTAAACGTGTACGCACAGAAACCAGTTTTTCCGGATGCATATCCTGTGAGAATAACTTATCGGGATACAACTTATAGAAAAAAACAGCATTAACTAAATTAATAAATTTGGGCTGTGCAAAAAAAGTTAATGCCACTTGTTGTTGTGGTGTATTCCAATCATGAAATAAAGATGAGGACTCAATATCTGTAGCTTCATGCTGGCTCCAAAAATCAATTAATTCAGTCAACCACAAATCAAGGCGCTGTTTAACAAATAAGCGCTTCAGTTGATTGGAAAATTTACTGACTTGCTTCATCGCATCTAAGGATCCAACTGATTTCACCAATTTATACAGAGAAATGATTTCGATGATAAGATCCTTTTTTGCATTAGCATTTAACACTTGTGTTAATTGCTGCTCTAAATTTAAAATGAGCTTAAAGTGATCAAATCGGCAGGGTACGCAAACCGCCGGAAAACTGACTTCGAGTTTATTATCGAGTAAACGTAAGTAATCTAAATACTTATTGGCTATAGCTGCACACAAATTAATCGCTTGTTCAGAATTAGTATTTGCGTCATGAATATCGAATAAATACTTGTGCAAACAACTCTTCAACTGATTCAATTCATATTTTATCTGTGCTCGAGCGCGATCCTCGTCAGTAACTAGCCAATTTGATATATGTGTTGTATTGTGAATCATCCTACTATCCTCCAGCAACAGCTATAATGCCTGGAATTGCTACACTGTTATTACAATAGCATCGAAAATAATTGCAAGTCGACAATAATCTTGCCAAAATCTAGTTTGCACACCGTACAAAAAACCCAGGAAAAAACCTATGCCTAACCCTAACTATTTGCTATTTATTGATAAGAGGCCAGTAAGCGATGACCTAAAAAATTACTTCGCACAATTTAANATAGCAATAGTACA
>NZ_JH413848.1:155104-184620 GCF_000162755.2 Legionella drancourtii LLAP12 | reverse complement strand
AATAAAGCATTTTAGAGGGCTTGCCACAAGATTTATAAATTAAAACGCAATTACGCGTCTGTAGTGGCCATGGTTTGCGCACTTTTATGGTTGCCTATGTGAAATGTCAACAGACCCTTTAATATAGCAATAGTACACCAACAACAATTATTTCCCATCCAGCAGCATGAGACAGGAATACCCATCGCCATTTTAATTCATTGGTCTGTTTTACAACATGAGTTGCAAACTATTCATCAACTGTATAGAACCTACCCAGTACCGTTACTCGTGATCAGCGATCAGTCTGATGAAGAAATCTGCATCAAGGTACTGGAAGCAGGGGCTGATGATTTTATTATTAATCCTATTTATCCAAGAGAATTGCATGCCCGAGTTAGTGCGATTAACCGACGCGTCCTTCGAGCGCAGCAACAATCAGAACAAGAAAAAGAAATTTTTATTTTCGACAATTGGCGGCTCTATCCCTCATCAAGACGTGTCTTTAATGGAGAAAATCATCAAGAGTTACCCTTAAGTGCAGGGGAGTATGATTTACTACTTACTTTTGTACAACAGCCGCAGCGAGTGTTAGAGCGAGAGGTTTTATTACAAATTACAAAAAATAGTGAGCTTAATCCTCTTGATCGCCGAGTTGATGTGCAAATAAGTCGCTTACGCCAAAAGATTGAAATTAATGCAAAAAAACCATTATTGATTAAAACCATTCGTAATGGCGGTTATATGTTTACAGCAGAAGTGACGATCACAAAAGAAAATGACCTAAAATAAATTCGGTGGTAGCAGTCTTGCCAATGCAGAAAGCTTTATGGCAGTTAACTCATTACTTAATAACAAAAATGAAATTATTGTGGTTTCTGCAATCAAAGGAACAACATCTATCTTCCAATCGATGATGGATAAAGCCCAAAATGGCTTAAATTATCACCAATCTTTGCATTGTTACCAAAGGCCATTTAAACGACATTCAATAAATTTAAAAATACTATTTTAACTCAATATGTATGCCGGATAACGCCATAAGCCTTACGGAATAAAGGTTATGAAGGGGTATGCTTATGGAATTAGCCCCAACTACTTACGTTTCTTATTGACTTTAAACAGCCTCACGCTCTTAATCGTATTATCACTTACTTTTAAAATTTCAATACGGTAATTATCGATGGTTAAACAGGAATCAGCGGGAGGAATATAGCCAAGATATTCAATAATCAAGCCACTTAATGTTTTAGGACCAATTAAGGGCAATTGCCAACCCATCAAACGATTTAAATGACGCACAGTTAAACTAGCATCAACAATAACTGAATCATCACTCTGAGGAGTAATATCGCGGCTTAACGCGGCAACATCAGTAGTGAACTCACCTACTATTTCTTCAAGGATGTCTTCCATAGTAACCAAGCCCAAAATATTCCCATACTCATCCACAACAAACGAACTGCGTTTTTTCATTTTCCTAAAATTTAAGATCTGAATATTTAATGGTGTGGCTTCCGGAATAAAATAGGGTAAATCAGCGGCATTTAATAAACTCTGAAGATCCAGATTATCTTCTAAAGCCAAATTTAAGACATCCCGAACATGGATCATCCCAACCAAATCATCAACCGTATCGCGATATAAAGGTAAACGTGTATGTTGAGCGGTTTCCAGTTGTTCCAAAAGCTGCGACCACGGCAGCGCCAAATCAATGCCGATAATTTCCGCTTTAGGAATCATAATATCTTCAACCGTAGCGGTTTCCAAATCCAATAAACTAATCAGCATGCTTTTGTGTTCAACGGGCAACAACCCTCCAGCCTCATGAACTACCGAGCGCAACTCTTCGCCCGTGAGTGCTTCTTTTTGGATTCGATCAATGGAGATACGAAACAAGCGTAGAATGCTATTAGAAATGAAGGAACTGACCCACACCAAAGGGGCAAAAACCTGTTGTAATACTTTTAATGGTAAAGAGGTCGCAAAGGCAACTTGCTGCGGATAAATGGCGGCAAAAGTTTTAGGAATCATTTCAGAAAACACCAAAATGATGAACGTCAACAACGCAGTAGCAATTGCCACACCAACATCACCATATAAACGTTGGCCAATTAATGTTGCAATGGTCGAAGCAACAATATTAGCCAACGTATTACCAATTAAGACAACGCTTAAGAGCAAATCAGGGCGCGCGAGAATTTGATTGACACGGATGGCTTGCTTGTTGTTTTTTTTTACCAAATGCTTTAATTTGTAACGGTTAATCGACATCATGCCAATTTCCGTACCGGCAAAAAAAGCAGCAAGAATAATCAAGAAAAGCAATATAATAAATAGCGTAGAAAGATGGAGGTCCACCGAGTTTCCTTAAACTTTTTGCGCCAAAAAATAAAGTATCATAGGGTGTTCAAGAAAGCGAGACAAGAAAACACATCCATCGTCAAAAAACATAGCTAACTCGATGTATTATTGGCAGTTTTATTATGAAGATAAGGACAAAACTACTGTCAGGCATCTTTATTTTGCTTAACAACACTAATGCTGCTCATGATAAGCATCAGCAGCATTTACAGTAATTTAGCAATGACAGCAAAAACTAATTATTTTTGCTCATCAAAACGAGCAATACTCGCCATGATCTCAGCCACAGCAACATCAATACCAGCCCAACCATCAACTTTAACCCATTTACCTGGCTCCAAGTCTTTATAATGAGTAAAGAAATGCTCTAATGAATTTAATAAATGTTGTGGTAAATCGTTATACGATTGTACCGCTTCATAGATTTTGGTTAATTTATTCGTGGGTACAGCAAGTAACTTGGCATCAACACCTGACTCGTCAGTCATTTTTAACATACCTACGACCCGGCATGAAATCACAGAACCATTGATTAATGGTACTGGGGTAACGACCAGTACGTCCACGGGATCCCCATCTTCAGATAAAGTATTAGGAATATAACCATAGTTAACAGGATAAAACATTGGTGTTGATAAAAAGCGGTCAACAAATAGTACACCAGATTCTTTATCTACTTCATACTTAACGGGTTCGCTATGCATGGGGATTTCAATAATAACGTTAATTTCATGCGGGACATCATTCCCAGTCTTAATCCTCATTAAACTCATTTATTTCCCCTATAGTCTAAAATTAATATAATTTTCTGTTCAAAACACATGCAAATAAGCATAGGACCCAAAAAATTTATGCTAATAAAAATCGCTATTATGCGAAAATTCGCATCAAAAGGCAAAGAGAAGCTGTTGCAATATAAGCAAGGAATGTATAATAACTCTTTCTATCTAATTACTAGGATTGCTTATGGATTGCTTATTTTGCAAAATTACTGAAGGTGCAATTCCTGCAGCAATAGTGTTTGAAGACGATGAGATAATGGCTTTTCGCGATCTCCACCCGCAAGCCCCTATGCATCTGTTGATCATACCTAGGCAACACATTGCTACAATTAATGATACCACAGATGAAAACCAGGCCCTGTTGGGAAAAATGATTTTACGAGCAAAGAAAATTGCTCAAGCTGAAGGATTTAGTGACACAGGTTACCGATTAATTTTTAATATTAATCCCGATGGCGGCCAAACAGTTTATCACATTCATTTACATTTACTGGGTGGCCGACAAATGACATGGCCGCCAGGTTAGGAATAATATTATGCAAGAACTTTATAAAAAGCTGTTAACTGAATTAGGTGAAGATGTAACGCGCGAAGGATTGGTTGATACGCCTGAGCGCGCGGCAAATGCAATGTGCTACTTGACTAAAGGCTATCACGAAAACCTCAATGACATTATTAATGATGCCTTATTTGACTCGGATATGAGTGAAATGGTGGTTGTAAAAGACATAGAAATGTATTCTATGTGCGAACATCATTTATTACCATTTTTAGGAAAGTGTCATGTTGGTTACATTCCTAATGGCAAAGTTTTAGGTCTATCTAAAGTTGCCCGCATTGTCGATTTTTTTGCGCGCCGCTTACAAATTCAAGAACGCTTAACGACGGAAATTGCTAATTGTGTAGAAGCGATTACCGGTGCTCGTGGCGTAGCGGTAGTTATTGAAGCCAAACATCTATGCATGATGATGCGGGGTGTTGAAAAACAAAACTCAGTAATGGCAACCTCTGTAATGCTGGGTGACATGCGCAATAATGCAACCAGTCGAGCTGAATTTTTAAATTTAATTCGTAAAAGTTAGCTAATAACAATAACTCATGATTATCTGAATACCCTCGTTGGGTCGCAAGGCCCGGCAGCTCCCTATGCACTCCCGGGCCCTTAGCGGCAGAAAATTTAATGTGTTGCATCACAGCACAAGTTTCAAAAGCGCCAGGTCTTAGAGGAAACTTAATATTTTCTCTATAAATTTTTCCAGTACCATTTCAGCTTCTTCCTGAGTAGATAAGGATGGGTTATACACCAATCCCATCATATTATTGAAATTATCACTGCGAATAAGTAAATTAAATTTTTCTGGACAGTTATAATTCCACAGTCCTACCTGATTTCCGCCTGCTTTTAGTAAGCCCTCTATCAAGTAATCTGCAGAACATATCAAATCATTCGAGGACTCCAATGTGTACTGATTAAAAATAAATTGCGGTTGCACATACCCCAACTGTTCCGCATCCTCAGAGAGCACCGGATATTGAAAGCGATCAACCAACTCCAGAACACGCATCTGCGTATTTTTAATCTCTTGAATAGACTCTATCTCTGAAGTTAGTGCAAAAAGAATAGGTAAATTATCCGCATAATATCCAATCATATCAGGTTGTTTTAAGCGCCCTCTATTTGATTTTACAATACTAATATAGATTTTCTCCTGTCCAAATAAATGTGCCAAAGTAATGCAAAAGAGATGGAAGTAAAACGTATAGGGAGAAATATTATAGCGCCGACAAAAAGCAACGACTTTCTCTGAAGCATCTTTTGTAAGGTTCCGATAGATGACCCCACCAATATAATGGGGTGTTCCTAATGAGGATACAAAATGATGTTTTTCCAATTGCTGATTAATTTCAATTAAATAACGACCATATTCTGCTTTATTTTTTTCATACAGCTCTTGTTCTTGATGATGATCATGAAGATAATCGCTCTGCTGCAAGTTTGGTATAATAGCAGTCTCATTCATTAGGTATGCTTTTTCCAGCTCCTTAAAAAATAATTCAGCCGCGACCCCATCGGCAATAAGATGATGAAAACGAATTAATAAAATTGATTTTTCACTTTCTTGACAATAAATCAAATATAATCGGAACAAAGGAGCCTGCGCTAAAGGAATGGGCTCCAACAACAATTGCCCTAACGTTTCATAAATATGTGGGCTATTTATTACTTGTACTGAAGTTCTCGTCTTTGCATTAAAATTCCACTTAAGTTTTCCCTCATCATCTTCAATAAAAAATACTTGTAATGCTGCAGTATGTTGAATTAACTGATTTACTACTTTATTAAGGCGCTCCACATTCATAGAACCATTAATTTCCTTAAATATAGGAACATAATAAGTCACACCGTTAGGATGGCTTTTTAATAACGGCCATAAATTACTTTGCATTACTGACGCATCATATAAGGCCAACTGTTTATCTTCCAAAAGAACAGAGACGTTATTTTGCTCCTGAGTAATTAACCTGTCTACCCATATGCCTTCAATAAGGTTTCAGCTATAGAATCATCTATTTTATCACGTCGATATTTCAGGCATAACTCTAAATCATGTGCTTTTAGCAAGACCTTAAACGATAAGAGACGAGGTTCATCCCCCCATAAGTAATTTTGTACATTTCCATTTTTTAACGCTTTTATTTGCAAATTAGTTTTGATATTTAAGTCACTGCTTCTTTGGAAATCAAATGAAATCATGGGCATAGCCAAACCTAATTGCTTAAATAATGAAATATGGAAATACTGTTTCTCATGCAAAGAAAATATTTGCTGCTGTAATTTTTCAGCTTGACTAAATACATTCGTGCCACGAGTACCCACGAGTAAAACATCATTTGAGGTATCACCAAAAACTGAAGAAAAAACCCCATCTTCTCTACCTGAGAAAAAAACAATAATCCCCAGTTGCTCTTGCTTGAACGTATCCAACAACATGGTAAACAGATTTGCCAAGATATAGTTACTTAACGAGATTTTATTTTTTTCAAGCAGTGCCAATGATGAATTAATTTCTTTAAGTGGGAGAAGCTGATGCATAACACCCGCTTCTTGAGGCTGCTGTGTATTTCGGGCTAAAGGCACCCCTATAGGAACTCCACGTAATTGCTGTGTCCAAAATGTTTCAATTTCATTATCTAATCGATTAAGAACATTATCCCATTGCCAACTAACATAATCACTATAGTTAATTATTTGCTCTTCCACGCTATGGTCTTCATAATGAGCAATCACTTCTTTAATAAAAGAAGTCACCGTATATCCATCACCAAGTAAATGATGAAAAGCTATTAGCCAGCGATAATGTTCATCATCCCCATCCTGGATTAAACAAGTCCTTATCAATGGTGGTTTACTTAAATCAAAAGGAGCGGTAAAAAAGCGAGTAACTTGCTGCGCATCATATTCATCATATAATTCCAAGGAGAGTAAACACTCATCATGCACATGCTGGTTTACTTGATGCAGAATTTCATGAAAACTACAACGCAAAATATCATGTCGTGCCATTACAGCGAACAAGGCCTGTTGCAACTTATCAACAGATAAGTTTCCCGTGATAGCCAGCTCCATAGGAATTTGGTAAGCCAAACTACTTGATGAATTCTTGATAAAATTCCAAATTTCTTGTTGTTGTAAAGAAAGAGGAAAAGTATGGGTTGTTTTATATACTGTTGTTTGCGCTAAAAGCTTATCATCAAAAATATCTTTTGATTGTTCACCAAGCTTAAGCGCTAGTTGTTGAGCCGACGCATGGTTAAAAACATCTTTTGCTGAAATTCGTGTATTCGTATACTTCCGGTTGATTTTATAAACAAGTTGCGTTGCCATAATAGAGTCCATGCCAAACTCAAACCAATTATCCGTAATCGACAAGTCACCTGGAGCAAGTCTTAAGACGTCTACAGCAATAGCCAAGATATTTTCTGCATTACATACTTTGGTATCCTCGGCATAACCTTTAAAATCCTCGCGTGCAGAAGAAAGGTGTTCCTCAATCAAAGCAGGAGCTTGTAAGAAATGGCTCACGATCAAATTAGTCTCATTTACTTGTTTTTGAAAAACCGCTTGTAATTCTGCTCTTAACAAGGGAGTAATCCCCTTTTCGGCTAAATATTGAGTCAACTGGTGCTCATTATTTTTAAATAACCCCAAATTTTTTACTGGCCCTAAAATTAATGACTGGGCAGGTTGCTGATGCTGATGGCGATAGGTACTCAAGGCATTTAAAAATGCGTTAGCAGCCGCATAGATAGCTTGTCCTTCATTACCAAATACAGCACTAAGAGACGATATAAAAATAAATGCTTTAAGCGGATGATTCAATGTTGCTTGGTGCAAATTCCAAGCACCCATCGCCTTAGCACCAAGTACCTCCTTAATATCCTCTTCAGTGGTTTCACTCCATGGTTTGTCATGAGCCACTCCAGCAGCATGAACGATCATTCCCAATGAAGGGAAATCCGCAGGAAGATTCTCCATCAACTGAAAAACGGCAGCAGAATCGGCGACATTGCATGAATAATAAAAAATCTTGGTACCCTGATTTTTTTGCTGCTCGATCATCTCGCTCCAGGTTGATTCTCTTTCCTTGCGTCCAACAGCAATTATATAACGAGCGCCAAGAAGCGATAATGACTCAATGACTGCTTGACCAATATCGCCACAAGCTCCTGTAACCAAACAGGAAAAATCTGAAGTAAGGCTCCGTTCACCCTCTATTTTTTCAGCCGATAAAGGACGAATTTCTTGCCGATAAAAATCGCCCTGTTCAAAGCGTAAAGCCCAGTGCTCCGCTTCCCTGGCAGCAATAAACTTCAAGGGGTTATCAATGTCATTTAACTCAACTTCCAAATAATGAATAGCCCATAGTGGATATTCGTGTTTTACTGATTTGAGTAGCGCAAATAAAGAACTACCCACTAACGAATTTTTATTACAAAGCAACAGAACTGGTTTTTCTGGTATTTTCTGCAATAAACTCTGGATAAAATAAGTAAATAAAGTAGTCTCATTAATAAAGTTACCGAGTTCAGACTGGCAAAGATAGACAAGCCAATCTGCTTGCTTTATAAGCTCTGCATTGGCACTATTTGCAAAGATATCCGGTTGCGACGCCGGCAAGGAAAGGCAATTAATTGTCTTACAGAAAAATAATGGCTTATACGCAAGCGGTGTATTACTGATTAAAAGTACCTTCGCATTTTCTAAGCTGAGCCAGGTAGGACTAGCAGATACCTTTTGCCATTGTTGGTAATATAAGTAAGACTTCCATACATCTGGCAGCGCAAAAGTGCCCTCCTGAATTTGTGGAAGCCAGTATTCTTTTCCTATAAAAGGATATTTAAGTAACTCTTCATGTACAAATGACACATGTTTATTCAGCACCAGCCATTTAATATCAACGCCCCGTAAATAAAACATCCCTAAAGTTTCCATAATGCCTGGCCAAGGATTTTCAGGTTCACTTACTGAGGGTAAAACAGTAAAATCATGTACCATTTGGGCTTGCGCAATTAAAATAGGTTTAGGCCCTATTTCCTGACACAACTCAACCTCATGCTCTACCAGGGTTTGGATTCCTTGCAGAAACTCTACAGTTTGCAACATATGCAAACACCAATATTCGGCATTAATTTCTCCCTCACGCAACACCCGTCCCGTCACATTCGAAATAACATCTATTTTTGCAGGATGGTAAGTAACCTCTGCAGCGATTTTGGCAAATTTATCCACTATGGGTTTCATCAAAGGAGAATGAAATGCATGCGAAGTAGCCACTTTTTTGCAGCGAATGGAATGATCGAGACAATAATTTTGGCAAGCAAGAATTGCAGCATCAGTTCCTGAAACTACAGTTTGTTCAGGGCCATTTTTTAAGGATATGACTAAGTCATTAAATAGAGTAATAAACTGTTCTACATCCGGAGCTGAGGCATTAATGGCTAACATGCCCCCATGAATAGGTAAAGAAGAAATTAATACTGCGCGTTTACAAACCAAATATAAGGCATCATGGAGCGAGATTATCCCGGCAATACAGGCAGCAACGTACTCTCCCAAACTATGTCCTAACAAAATATCAGGCTTTAGTCCTAAATGTAAAAACCATTGCGCTAAACTATATTCATAAACAAACAAAGCAGGTTGAGCATATAGAGTACTATTAACATCCACATTTGGTGGTGTATTCAATAATATCTCGCGTAGATCAAATGGAAGCCAATTTTGGACAATTATACAGCATTGTTCTACAACCGCAGCAAATTCCGGAATAGTCTGATACAGGACGGTTGCCACATTCGGTTGCAAGCACCCTTGCCCGGTAAATAACCACCCTAACTTATTATTGGCCGAAGTATTTCCTTCCTGCCATCTTTTTTGTTGCAAAGCAACTAACCAACTTGGCTGGTCTTTTGCAACAATAAAAGCACGATAACGAAAATGTGTTCTTTGTGTCAACAATTGATGACACAATGAAGGGAAATGAATCGCTGAATTTTGTTCACCATAAGCACAATAGTTTTCCAGGTAACGCTGCAACGTCCCCTCTTCTTTGGCACTAACAACCCATAAATGCTCATGCCTATTCACATATTCTTTTTTTTCTTCTGTCACATTAACCGTTTCAGGTTTACCTAAAATAATATGTGCATTAGTTCCGCTAAAACCAAGAGAGCTAATACCGGCGTAGCGCTGCTCATCAGGCCAAGGAATACAATGTTTCGGTACGATCATATTGTCTTGCAAATGCAATTTAGGGCTCAGCTGATGTAGGTTTAAATGAGCAGGAATTTGCCCATGCTTAATTGCCAAAACTGTTTTAATCAATCCGGCAACACCAGCAGCAGCTTCCAGATGACCAATACGTGTCTTTATTGAAGTGATGTATAAGGGATTTTGTCGTTCCTGAGCGTAACTACGACGAATTCCCTCCCATTCAATTGGGTCACCTAATTCGGTTCCAGTGCCATGCGCTTCAATATGCGTAATCTGCTCAGGACTCAATTGAGCCAAACTTAACGCGGTATTAATCACCTCCACTTGTGAAACCAGATTCGGAGCAGTCAATCCATTACTCGCGCCATCCTGATTAACTGCACTTCCATAAATCACAGCATGAATCCGGTTGCCATCTCGTAAGGCATCACTTAATCTCTTTAAGATAACAATACCGCATCCTTCTCCCCGCACATAACCATCAGCACCAACATCAAACGTGCTGCAGCGATTTTTAGGAGAAAGCATGCCGCTCTTACAAAAAATAATAGTACTTTCTGGTGAGAGAATTAAATTTACACCACCAGCAATCGCCAACTCACAATCCCCATCTTGTAGGGCTCGGCTGGCCTGATGAATACTTACCAAAGAAGAAGAACACGCCGTATCAATAGCCATACAAGGACCATTTGTTCCCAAGAAATAAGCTATTCGCCCTGCCGAGATGGCAAAGCTTGTGCCTGTAGCCTGATAAGTACTTAGTTCTGTAAATGGCACCTGCTTTTGAATTAATTGATCATAATCATGGGTACTGATCCCTAAGTAAATACCGGTTTGCGAATTTTTTAATTCACCTTCTACTAATCCCGCATCTTCTAATGCATGCCAACTTGTGATTAAAGCCAAACGCTGTTGCGGATCGAGATATTCTGCTTCCCGAGGAGAAATATTAAAGAATTTCGCATCAAAAAGTTTAATATCGCTTAAAAATCCACCTTCAGATGAATACATTTTTCCTTTTGCATTTGGATCAACATCATAATATAAACGATTATCCCAACGAGAAAGAGGAATAGGCTCAATACTATCCTGTTCGTCTAATAATGCATGCCAAAATGCATCGGTTCCATTAATATCCTGATAATTTTTTCCCGGTAAACGACAATCCATCCCGATAATAGCTATAGGCTCATAGCTTCTTTGCGTTATTGTTTTTCTGGAAGAACTGCTGTATTGCATTAAATGTTGGGATAAACTTTGTATAGTAGGAAACTCCCATGCCAACCAGGGATCTAGTGTACGTTTAACGACTTGCTCCAAATCACTTACCATCGTTACTAATTGAATTGAAGTAAGCCCATACTCAGCAAATACCCTATCCACCTCAATGTCAGCAAAAGCAACTGGCATATGAGAGGAGATCCACGCTTTAAACCAAGTAATTAAATTATTTTCAGAAACGATTGTTAGACTCTGAACCTGATTATTTGGGGAGGACATTGCGGGCTGATTCATACGGGCAACCTGATAAAATTCATCCTGTAAATAAGTGCGTTTACAAGCACTACGTTGAATTTTCCCACTACTAGTTTTTAATATCTTTCGCGGAGGGATTAATACAATATCGAATAAACTAATCTCAGTGGCTTCAAAAACTGCTTTTTTAATTTTCGCAATAATCTCCCGATATTGGACCTCATCAAGCTCCTCTTTAACTTCAGCTATCAACACACAGGACTCGACCCCATCTTGATTTATTGAAAAAGCTGCAGCGCCATGCGGAATTAAGGCTATATCGCTTTGATAACAAGCAGACTCTATATCCTGAGGATAAATATTACGCCCATTGATAATAATTAAATCTTTTACCCGTCCGCATATAGTTAAACGGCCTTCATCATCAATAAAGCCTAAATCCCCGGTTCTTAAAAAAGGCCCCTCAGCAGGATCACGAGTAAAAGCTTGAAATATTTCTTTGGTTTTTTCTGGATTTTGATAGTAGCCTGAAGCAACCGAATCACCTTGAACCCAAAGCTCACCCACCGTGTTAATTGGAAGTGCACGTAGCTCATTAGGATCAACAATTCTAAAAGAGTATTCTGCGCCTACCTTACCGCAACTTACTAACTCAACATGCGGACCAGATTGATTATCCTTAACTCGTTTAATCCCCCCTTTCTCCAAATCTTTTTTATCTACCTTAAATAAGCAATCATCAGCCATTTCAACTGAGATACAGAGGGTTGTTTCCGCCATACCATAGCCCGGCTTCATAACAGATTTTTTGAGGTGATAAGGTGCAAGTAACTGCTCAAAACGTCTTATTGTCTCCGGTCTAATCGGTTCGGCACCATTAACCAAAAGGCGTACACTTGAAAAATCAAGATCCAATGTTGACGGATTTTTATTTTTCAGCGCATTAGCGGCTAAGTCATAAGAAAAATTAGGTGCCATGGTATATGTACCATGCTCAGCACTCATGGCTTGTAACCAAAATAATGGATTCTTTAAAAAAGTAAATGGTTCCATAAACACACATGTTCCACCTGTGTATAAAGGTAATAACGTGTTTCCAATTAATCCCATATCATGAAATATAGGTAACCAAGAAACGCATTTATTTATAGACTCAGACCCTAAATATCTTTCTAATAGTTCAAGATTAGCGCATATATTTTTGTGAGTTACCACAACACCTTTGGGCGAGCCCGTAGAACCAGAAGTATATTGTAAAAAAGCAATATGCTCCGGGTGCACCGAAGGGAAAGCAATAATCGGATTCGATACCTTTTCATCTAACTTATCGATGCAAATTAAGGCCGTGTCTTTAGGAAATTCAAATTGATTCTCTTGGCAATAATGTTGAACCACGCTTGTTGTTAAAATCAGAGAAGCAGAAGAGTCATTAATAATTTTTAATAATCGTTGTAAATGCCGAGCTTGTCGCGGAGGGTAGGCTGTAACAGCAATATTACCAGAGTATAATACCGCTAAAAAAGAAACAATGTAGTTAATACCGGAATCAAAAAGCAACAATATTGGCTTTTGAACTGCTAATTTACTATTACTATCTTTTTGCAAAATGCATAGATTATTTGCCAAGAGCAAAATTTTTTCACTTAATTGCTGATATGTTAATTCCTGGCTACTTTGGTAATCAGACTCCAGAAATTTTAATGCTATTTTTTGCGGTTGAACTTGGGCATACTGAAAAATATTACTTAATAATAAATTACCACCAATACTCATGATATTTACTCACTAGCACCTCTCCCGGTTTATAATAATCACAATATCCTTCTCGCTGATTAGAACCAATTTACTTGAATAGAAAAACTAACCAGAAATTCCATTCAAGATAACTAATTATAGAGCACAAAAAAAATATATAGCGAAATAAAAGGCAATAATGCTCTATAATTGAACAAAAAAAGAATGTGTAAAAATATATAAAGTAGCTTTAGGGATTATTATGCAAAACAAAATCGATGATTTTCAAACAATTGCTCTGTTTGATTTTGATGGCACCATCACCACGAAAAGTACCACCACGCCTTTTTTGAAGTTCATAAGTGGACCAACTTTTTTCCTCAAACTGCTACCCAAACTCCCCAACCTTGTCGGCTATCAGATTCATCTCACCGACCTCCATCAATTAAATACGTCTATTGCACAGACTTTTTTTAAAGGATTATCCCGTGAATTTTTATATGAGGAGGGTGAAAAATTTTCCACCCAAATTATTCCTTCGTTAGTGAAAAATACCGCTTATAAACGTATAAAATGGCATAAAGAGCAAGGACATTATTGTATATTGGCAACTGCTGCGTTCAATATTTATATTGATTATTGGGCGAAAATGAATGGATTTGATGATTTAGTGTCGACCAAAATTTGCTTCAACACTCAAGGTTTAGCCACAGGCAATCTAGATGGTCAAAGCTGCTATGGTGCAGAAAAATTAAAGCGCGTTTTAGAACTAATTGGTACTCAATCACGTTTAATTTATGCCTACGGAGATAGTTCCGGTGATAAGGCTATTTTAGACTACGCAACTTACCCGTATTATAAAATATTTAAATAGCGCATTGGGCGCGCTCAATTGAAGAAATAACCTATCTTGAACTCTATCAAAAAGTCAGTTTTCTCGCTAACAAAATTAAAGAAACAGCTCAAAATAAACCTATTCTCCTAATTTTCGATGCAGGGCTCGATTATATTATTTCTTTTTTAGCAACTTTATTTTCACATCACATTGCAGTAACAGCTATCCCTCCTCGCAAAACAAGGCATATGGAACGATTAACCAAAATAATTAAAAACTCCGATACTTGTTTAATGCTCACTCATAGCACCATCAAATCTTACTGTTTAAATAACAAATTAGATTTTGCGTTCAATACTGAAATTATCTGCATTGATGAAATCGTCTGGGACAAAAAATCAGACTTCATTATTCCTTCATTCAAAGCTGATGACATTGCCTTCTTACAATACACCTCAGGTTCAACCGGCTCACCTAAAGGGGTCATGGTAACTCATGGAAATATTAGCGCTAATCTGAAATTAATAGCCACTTCGCTTAATCCAGATTTTCTTAAGATTTGTGTCTCATGGTTACCTATTTTTCATGATATGGGATTGATTGGTTGTACTCTACTACCTTTGTATTATGGCAATACAGCCATCTTTATGGCTCCGACAACATTCCTTAAAGATCCGGCATTTTGGTTAGAAAGTATTAGTAAACACCAGGCTACTTATACTATGGCACCGAATTTTTCTTATGATTTAGCGATTGATTCACTTTTAAAAAAAGAAAACCTTAATCTTGATTTTTCTCATGTGCACCATTTGGTTAATGGGGCTGAGCCTATAAAGCCGTCAACAATTCATCGTACTGAAGAGTTTTTAAAACCTTGGGGACTAAATTCAGGAGCAATGAAACTGGGTTATGGCATGGCCGAAACAACATTGAATGTGGCGGTTCATTTTCACGAAACTAATTCTCGAATTGTTCCTTTTTCTTCGGCCGCCCTAGAAAAAGGTACCATAGAAGCACCAGAAAACAAAGATGACGTAACTGAATTAGTAAGTTGTGGAATTATTGACAAACACTACAACGCAAAGATAGTTGATCCGGAAACCCAAAAGCCTTTAGCTCAGGGGCAAATTGGTGAAATTTGGTTACAAGGAAACTCAGTAACAGCCGGCTATTACAATGATCCTGAGAAAACAAAAGAAATTTTTAATGCCTATACGCGTGATGACAATGAAGGACCCTTTTTACGCACTGGTGATGTGGGGGCAATTGCTACTAATCAGCATCTTATTATCTGTGGCCGTTTGAAAGATTTGATGATCATCAATGGTCGCAATATTTATCCGCAAGATATTGAAAAGGCATGCTATGAATCACATACTGCTTTAGTCAATGACAGTGCCGCGGCTTTCAGCATTAAGGTGGAAGGTTATGAAGTCTGTATTCTCATGGCGGAAGTTCAAAAACACCTTAGCGAGGAAATCTATACAGAGATTATGTCTACAATAAAAAAAGCAGTTTTTGAAGAAGCCTCTATTATACCCTATGACATTGTACTCATCCCTCCTCACTTCATCTCTAAAACCAGTAGCGGTAAAATTCAGCGTGCTGCATGTAAAATGAACTTCCTTGCTAATAAATTTCATTTATTAGCAAGGCTTAAAAAATCACGTGAATCAACACCCCAAATACAATTTAAACAGAAAACCACCTCTATAAAAAATAACCCTATTCAAGAATGGCTAATACAGTGGGTTGTCATTCATTGTGAAATAAACATTTCTGATATAAGCATTGATGCACAACTAGCCTTTACTGAGGCTGGTCTGGATTCAATCAAGCAAATTACATTAATTAATGATTTAGAAAAACTCATCCAACACCCTATTGAACCATGGTTCATATGGCAGCACCCAACGATTCAAAGTTTATCGGAAGCATTAAATACAGAACTAAAATCACATGAAGCGTGCGCTCTGTATGACAAGATAGAATCGCTATTAATACAAAAACCGATTATATCCGCTCCCAATGATAATTTTATTTCACAAGAGCATAGTAAAGAACAAACTATTATTGCCTCTGGCCAGGCCTCTACGTTACAAATAAATCTTCTGTCTTTAATCAAAAAGTGCCCTAATGAAAGCCCTTATGCTATCCCACTACTTTGTAAAATCGCATCAGGATATGAATTAGGCAAATTACAACAAGCACTCCAATACTCAATAAATACTATCCCAGCATTAAGAACGGCCTTTAAGGAAAATAGTGATGAACTTGAATATGTTATTTATAGAGAAGCACACTGTGAAATTGAAATAATTAATACGCAAAATATACTGAACACCATTGGCAATTTATTGATGAAACCCATCAATATTGAATCCCCTCCTCTCATTCATGCTCACCTGATTAAAACAGAAGGTCAACCAGATTATCTGTTAATAAAAATTCATCATTTAATTATGGATGGTTTATCTGCTGAATTATTTCTTAGAAAACTAGAAAACAATTATTTCCGACCTCCGGAATCGCCAATATCAATTGAAGAGCAAAATTACATTCACTCCTATTCTGAAGATGAAAAAGCATATCCATCTGCTCTAAAAAACAACAGCGATTATTACCAACAGTTAAAAGAAGCAATTGCGCCTTTGACGATTAATGAAGAAAATAAATTTAGCGAATTTGGCAAACTTTATTATACAAAACTGTCCATAGATCAGACAAAAAAAATAAGATTTTTTTGTAAAGAACAAGCCATATCGTCTTACACCTTGTATTTATATCTTTTCTGTAAAGCCATTTCTGAGCATTATTGTACCCCTGATATATATATCAGCATTGTTAAATCAAATCGTGCAAAACTTGTCACCCCAACAACATTAGGTTATTTCGCCGATAATATTCCTTTACTTATCAACATCAATAGTCAAGAAAATTTTTTGCAACAACTACACCAAATTCAACGCATTATTCTGCAAATAACCATGAAATATGAACACACAATTAAAACTATTGATTTGGAAAAAACAGGATATCAACAGCCTAATTTTATTTTCAATCACTATCAATTAGTAGAGGACATGAATTTACTTTATCCTGATGACTCCATGCTTATAGAAAATATAATTCAACAACCAGAGCAAGTGCCTTTGTGGAATTATCGCAGTCCTGAGAAACTCAATCTGATGGTAAGAAGCAGCTTAAAAGGCGATTGTATAAGTTTGATTTATAATCCTGTTAGTATATCAAAAAACGAAGCGACCAAATTGTGGTCGACATTTATACAAAAAATCATGGAGCTATAAATACCTGTAATAGCAATTAATCAGCTTGCACAAATTGTGTCTGTTGGCTGTAATGGGACTTGAATAAACAACGGGCCCTGAGCCTACCGTGCTTATTGCATTTACTTTAAATGTATAAGATGTACCGTTATTTAGTCCATAAATGGTACGGAGCCGCGGCGTTGGTTACATTATTGTGTATTGGCTACTGCTGCACTCAATGTTTATGTTGACTATTAGACTAAATATGAACGGATTGATAATTTAGTATCAACCAAAATTAATTTCAATAAACAGGATTTAGCCACAGGAAAAAAGCTGTTATGGAGCGTGCATTTTAGAACTAATGGGTACTCTATCGCATTTAGATAGTTCCGGTGATAGGGCTGTTTAGACTATGCAACTGATTAAAACATTCAAATAGGAAACTAAATTGGCTTTGGCGCACAATTGCTCATGGAGAAGCCTAAACTTGATGCTCCTTTCTGGTAAAGGAGCATCAACAGTTAGGATTTATTGACCCGGAAGCGCCAATAAATCTCGTTTGGCTAAATAAGATGTCCTCTCTCAGCACAAGAGAGGATTGAAGATTATTATTCTTCTTCAGAATCGATATGGGTAGCAACAGGAACTACTTCTGATTGTTCTTCAGCAGCAACAGGCGCAACCTCGGTTTGTGGCTTATCTTTCCACTCTAACTTCACCCGGCCTTGCTTATCAACACCAGCAACAAATACCTCAATTTCCTGGCCTTCTTTTAACACATCTTCTACTTTTTGTGCGCGGTCATTACAAATTTGTGAAATATGCAATAAACCATCTTTTCCAGGTAACAGATTAATAAAAGCACCGAAATCAACAATCTTACTGACTTTACCTTGATAAGTTTGTCCGACTTCAACCTCAGCAATTAATGCCTTAATTTGCTTTTGTGCTTCTTCTAAAGCATCCATGTCTGGAGAGAATAATTGCACAACCCCCGTATCATCAATATCGATAGAAACACCAGTACTCTCAATCAATCCTTTAATGGTTGCTCCACCTTTACCAATAATGGTACGAATTTTATCTTCAGCAACTTTCATTGTTGTAATTCTGGGTGCATGCTGTGATAATTCTTCACGGTGTTCCGCTAAAGCATTATTCATGATACCAAGAATATGAATACGACCTGCTAAAGCTTGCTCAAGAGCTTGCTCCATAATCTCACTGGTAATTCCCGTAATTTTAATATCCATCTGTAATGCGGTAATTCCCTGCTCCGTACCAGCAACTTTAAAGTCCATATCACCTAAATGATCTTCATCACCTAAGATATCGGTCAATACAGCGAAGCGATCACCTTCTTTAATTAAGCCCATAGCAACACCAGCAACAGGCGCTTTTAAAGGCACACCAGCATCCATCAATGCCAAACTAGTACCACAGACAGTAGCCATAGAACTTGAACCATTAGATTCAGTAATTTCGGACACGACACGCAATACATAAGGGAATGCACTTGCTTCGGGCAATACGGCAAGTAAAGCACGTTTTGCTAAACGACCATGACCAATTTCGCGGCGCTTTGGACTACCAACCATACCGGTTTCACCAACAGAGTATGGAGGAAAGTTGTAATGCAGCATGAAGCGATCTTTGCTTTCAACATTAATGCCATCAAGCATTTGCGCATCACGTTCATTCCCTAAGGTAGCAACCACAATAGCTTGGGTCTCACCACGTGTGAACAGGCAAGAACCATGTGTTCTTTCTAATAATTTGGTACGAACAGCGATTGGACGAACTGTTTTATGATCACGACCATCAATACGTGGTTCGCCATCTAAAATACGGGTACGCACGGTAGCTCGCTCTAAGTCACCGAACATATTACCAATAACATCTGCTTTTAATTCTTCATTTTCAGCTAGCAAGGCTGCAATAGTTTGTTCCTTTAATACACCTAAACGTTGATAACGCTCTTGTTTATCTTTAATAAGATAGGCCGCTTCAACATCGTGCTTGGCTATATCAGCAATTCGTACTTGTAAATTTTCATCCACGGCAGGAGCAGCCCAATCCCAACGTGCTTTACCGGCTTCTCCGGCTAATTCCTCAATTGCTTTAATGACGCTTTTCATCATTTCATGACCAAACATAATTGCGCCACGCATTACATCTTCGCTTAATTCTTTCGCTTCAGATTCAACCATTAAAATTGCGTCTTTAGTTCCAGCAACGACTAAATCGAGCTTAGACTCTTCTAAAGCTTTACGACTTGGATTTAATAAATAAACGCCGTCCTTATAACCAACACGAGCAGCGCCAATCGGGCCATTAAATGGCACACCAGAAATTGCCAACGCTGCAGAAGCGCCAATCATGGCAATGATGTCTGAAGAAATTTCTGGATTTAAAGAAAGAACCGTAGCAATGATCTGTACTTCATTGGTAAAGTTATCTGGGAATAAGGGGCGAATTGGGCGGTCGATCAAACGTGAAATTAATGTTTCATTCTCACTTGGTCTGCCTTCACGCTTATTGAATCCACCGGGGATTTTTCCTACTGCATAAAATTTTTCTTGGTAATTTACTGTGAGTGGGAAAAAATCATTCCCTTCACCGCCTTCCTTTTTACCAACTACAGTGACTAATACCTGAGTGCCATTCATACTAGCTAACACGGCACCATCAGCTTGGCGTGCAATTTCGCCGGTTTCTAATACTAGGGTATGGTCACCGAATGCTATTTCTTTTGTAATTTTAGCCACGAGATATTCCTCTTTTAATAATTATAACGAAAAAAAGGCGCAGAGTAGTGCGCCTTTATTTAACTAACTGTCTATATCAATGCACCTTTAGCAAGGTGTCTTAATTCAACAATCAATAAGAATCTCTCAATTCTAATTTTTGAATCAATGTTTGATAACGAGCGTGATCATTGCTTTTCAAATATTTTAAAAGTTTACGACGCTTGTTTACTAACTCTTGTAAACCACGACGAGAATGAAAATCTTTTTTGTGTTCTTTAAAGTGTTCAGTCAAGTACTTGATGCGACCAGTAATTAAAGAAACTTGAACTTCAGGCGAGCCAGTATCTTTATCGGCACGCTTAAATTCATTAACGATTGCTGCTTTATCCGCGCTATTTAGCGACATTATACACTCCTGGAACTACTAAGTATTCATTTAAAGGCGAACATTCTACCAAGGCATACCAAACGAAACAAGTGCTGTAAATTAATTTGTGCAAAATATTTCATATTTAAGCCAGATTAAAAAGCCAACAACCTCTTCGCCCTTAAATCACCATTAGCATTAAACTCACCTAACCCAATAAATTGTACACGTTCATCGTAAAGACGAACACAATTTACCCCATCTACATCTAATTTCTTACAAACAACCCTACCCTGACGGATAGTTAAAATTTCATCATCGACAAGAACCACTTGCGGCAAATAATCAACAGCTCTATCCATGGGTATGAGACAAGCAATGCGCTCTGCCAAAGACATACGTTCCAACTCATCAAAGGTATACATCGGCAGGTCATCTAATCCAGATGTATAAAGACGATGCAAACGCGTAACATGGGCACCAACACCCAACTCATCACCAATATCTTCAATTAAATTGCGGATATACGTTCCCTTACTGCACGCTACAGTCAATGAAAGCTGTGCTCCATCAAACGCATTTAACTGCAAATCACGAATAAAAATTTCTCGCGCCTTGCGCTCCACTTCAATACCCTCGCGCGCTAAGCGATACAGCGGCATGCCCTTGTATTTTAATGCGGAAAACATGGAGGGAGTTTGTTTTATATGCCCTTTATAATTAGCTAATACCTCAACTAAACGGGATTGAGAAACACTAAAGGCTTCAGCATACGCAATTACGTCACCAGTTGAATCTGCAGTATTTGTTTTAATCCCCAACATTCCTGTTGTTTCATAACACTTATCTGCGTCAAGCAGGAACTGGCAAATTTTGGTTGCTTCACCAAAACAAAGAGGCAGCATGCCGGTAGCTAAAGGATCTAAACTACCGGTATGACCTGCCTTTTTTGCGCCAAGCAAGTTCTTGGTTTTCTGAAGCGCCTTATTGGACGTCATGCCTTCAGATTTATTGAGCAATAAAATTCCATTTATTACTAAGGGCAACTCAGAGTTCTTCATTATCATCAGTGGATGGCGAATTAACATCATCAATTAAACGGCTTAAACGCTGGCCATATTCAATTGATTCATCATAAATAAAATGAAGTTGCGGCACGGTACGCAAAGTAATACTACGTGCTAAAGCACTGCGTAAATAACTGGCTGCCGCATTTAAAATAGTTGCAGCCAATTTTTTATCCGCGTTAAGCACGGTAAAGTATATTTTTGCATGACCTAAATCTGCAGCAACTTTCACTGCAGATATAGTTACAAAGCCATTTAAGCGAGGATCTTTTACTTCCTGAGGAATGATCTGAGCTAACTTTCGCTGAATCATTTCAGCGATTCTATCTGTACGTTTAAAATTTTGCCCCATATTTATAAATCACGCTTTATTTCAACAGTTTCATATACTTCGATTAAATCACCGGGTTTCACGTCATTGTAGTTTTTCACCCCAATACCGCATTCAAAACCTTGGCGAACCTCAACCACGTCATCTTTAAATCGTCGTAAAGACTCTAAAGTTCCTTCATAAATCACCACATGCGAACGCAGTACACGAATTGGATTATTACGCTTAATAACCCCTTCAACGACCATACACCCCGCAATCGCACCAATTTTTGGTGACTTGAATACATCACGAACCTCAGCAATACCAACGATTTCTTCTTTAAATTGTGGTGCAAGCATTCCGGTTAAGGCGCCCTTGATTTGATCCACAATGTCATAAATTACGCTGAAATAATGAAGAGCCACAGACTCTTGCTCCGCTAAACGCTTCGCACTGGCATCTGCTCTGACGTTAAAACCAATTAAAACAGCGCTGGAAGCAATTGCTAAGTGAACATCAGATTCAGTAATGCCACCAACGCCGCTGGAGATCACCACAACCTTAACTTCCTCATTAGAGAGTTTGACTAAGGCATCTGAAATCGCCTCAACAGAACCTTGTACGTCAGCTTTAAGCACGATGTTCAATACTTTCGACTCAGCAGCAGTCATATTTTCCATGATGCCTTCTAAAGAAGACTTTTGGCGTCTAGCCAACTTCACATCACGGAACTTACCCTGACGGAATAAAGCGACTTCACGTGCTTTTTTCTCATCAGGCACAACAACTGCTTCATCCCCAGCATGAGGAATTGCTGATAAACCAAGAACCTCCACAGGAATCGACGGACCGGCACTCTCAACCATGTCGCCATTATCACCAACCAGGGCGCGTACACGGCCGTACTGGAATCCTGCTAAAATAATATCACCCTTATGTAGCGTTCCGCTTTGCACTAATACGGTTGCAACAGGACCGCGGCCTTTATCCAGACGTGATTCAATAACCACTCCTTTCGCAGCACCGTCAGTTAATGCCGTTAATTCTAATACTTCTGATTGCAATAAGATAGCATCAAGCAGATCGTCAATACCTACACCCGATTTTGCAGAAATATTAATAAACATCGTGTCGCCGCCCCAGGCTTCCGGAATTACATCATAAACGGTCAATTCGTTCATAACACGTTCAGGATCGGCATCCGGCTTATCCACTTTGTTAATCGCCACAATAATAGGCACACGGGCCGCTTTGGCATGTTGGATCGCTTCAATTGTTTGTGGCTTAACGCCATCATCTGCGGCAACAATCAAAATAACAATATCAGTAACCTGGGCTCCACGTGCACGCATTGCAGTAAATGCGGCGTGCCCCGGTGTATCAAGGAATGTAATGTCACCTTTAGGTGTACTTACGTGGTACGCACCAATGTGTTGTGTAATACCACCAGCCTCTCCTGAAGCAACTTTAGTGCGGCGAATATAATCCAACAATGATGTTTTACCATGGTCAACGTGTCCCATAATAGTCACTACAGGTGCACGAGACTCAGTGTTACTGCCTTTAGAAATTGCCTCACCTAAGCCAACTTCAATAGCGTCTTCTTTAATAACGCGCGCCTTATGTCCCATTTCCTCAACAACAATAACCGCAGTTTCTTGATCGATTACCTGATTAATCGTTGCCATCGCCCCCATAGTCATCATAACTTTAATAACTTCGGCCACTTTAACTGACATACGTTTTGCTAACTCAGCAACTGTAATTGTTTCAGGAATCAATACGTCACGGACTACAGGCGTTGTTGGTAACGCAAACCCGTGCGTTAAGCTTTCTTCTGCTTCACGATATTTATCGGATTTTTCTGAGCCTTTCCGCTTCTTAAATTTACTACGGCCACCACGTCTATGCGCGTCTTGGTCGTCCTCTTCACGTTCATAATTAGATTGGTACTTAGATTTTTTCTTTGCTTTTTTGAATTCTGCTGATTCAGCTTCAGGACTCGCCGCTTCTGGATGTTTCTTTTTAATAGGTTTCTCAACCTTAATTTCTTCTTTAGTGGATGTTGCTGCGGTAGCTTCTGCAGGTTTTACTGCATCTTCTACACTAGTCAACTCAGCAATCACGTCCGTTGTCGTCCCGACAACATCAGGAACATCGGTCATTTCAACGTCTTGCACAACATCAGCAACAATAGACTCAGGTATTTCTACTACAGGATTCTCAGTAGTTAATTCAACAGGAGTTTGTTCTTCAGTGACAGCAGTATCCATAGGAATAACGGCCTCATCTACTTCTGGTTGCTCAATAAGATTACTGCGTTTTTCAAAAACTTTTTTCTTACGTACTTCAACATTAACAGTAAGCGTTTTGCCACTATGCGCATCATGACCAACTTTTACTTGCGATACGCTTTTACGCTGCAAAGTTATGCGTTCAGTAGCATGTGCTGCATGCACGGAACTACCTTTTAAATGATTAAGTAAGATACGCTTTTGCTCTTCATTCACAGTCTGTTGATCATCAGTAAAAGATAATCCTGCTTCCTGTAACTGGTTCAATAAGCGTTCAACCGAAATACCAACGACTTGTGCTAATTGTTTAACCGTCACATCCGCCATATTTTAATCCCCTTTCAGCAGCCTATGATATATTCATTACGAATGAACATAACTGCGTTCTGAAACACGTTATAGATTTATGTATCCATGGTTTTATAAAAACCATGGCTCTCTGGCTTTCATAATTAAAGCGCCAGCTTTTTCTTCGGACATACCGTCAATTTCCAATAACTCATCTACGGATTGTTCCGCTAAATCTTCCATAGATGTAATCCCTTTTTCGGCTAATTTATTCGCCAATTCTTCTGTCATACCATCCATAGCTAATAAAGATTCATCAGGTGCACCAGCTAATCCTTTACCAGAAGTCAGAGCCATGGTAAGTAAATTATCATTGGCTCTATTTCTTAATTCTTCAACAATTTCATCGTCAAATTCTTCAATAGCCAATAACTCTTCTTTAGGTACATAAGCTACTTCTTCAAGCGACGAGAAACCATGTGCTACTAGTAATGTAGCAATTTCTTCATCTATTTCCAGTGCTGAAGTAAATAATTTAACAATTTTGCTGGACTCTTCCTGGTTCTTATTCTCAAACTCATCCGTAGTCATTACATTTAATGTCCAACCGGTTAACTGGCTGGCTAAGCGTACGTTTTGGCCATTTCGCCCAATAGCTTGTGATAATTGGTCTTTTTCAACAGCTAAGTCCATGGTATGGGTATCTTCATCGACAACAATTGAAGTAATATCGGCAGGGGCCATGGCATTAATTACCAATTGTGCCGGGTTATCATCCCACAGAATGATATCGACACGCTCGCCACCAAGCTCGCTTGATACTGCTTGCACGCGTGCACCACGCATACCCACACAAGCACCGACTGGATCAATTCGACCATCATTCGTCTTAACCGCGATTTTAGCTCTGTTTCCAGGCTCACGGGCAGCAGCTTTAACATCAATCACATTTTCGCCAATTTCAGGCACCTCAATGCGGAATAATTCAATAAGCATTTCATTGCGAGTACGGCTAACAAATAGCTGAGGGCCTCGTGCTTGCGGTATTATTTCGTATAAGTACGCTCTGACTCGATCATTTGGACGAAACATTTCATGAGGTAACATTTCAGTACGTGGCAAGAATGCTTCTGCTTTGCCACCTAAATCAATGATTATATTATCACGCGTAACCTTTTTAACGGATCCGTAAATCAATTGTCCTAACTTACTTCTAAATTGCTCAATAACTAAATCGCGCTCAGCTTCTCTGACCTTTTGCATGATCACCTGACGCGCAGCTTGCGCCTCAATACGACCAAATTCAATTGACGGAATAGATTCTTCAATACGCTCTCCAACTGTTATTGCTGGATTGCGCTCTTTAGCTTGTGCCAAAGTTAATTGATGTTCTGGAAATTCTACGTCATCCTCATCAGCAACGACATCCCAGAATCTAAATGTTTCATACTCACCCGTGCGGGGATCTAATTTAATGCGAACGCCTATCTCTAGTCCAAAGATCTTGCGAGTAGCAGACTCCAATGCGGCCTGAATGGCAAGTATAATAACTTCTTTACTTACGCCTCTTTCGGTTGGAACCGAAAGGGGTTTTGAAATTTTTGATAACGCCTCAGCAACTAATAACAATTCTTTGCTCATTGTTCGCCTCTCTATACTGTCAAATATGCTTTCACAATATTTGAAAAAAGTAGTTCATGATCTTCGCCATTTATATTTAGTACTACAGAATTCTCAGATGCCGAGACTATGGTACCTAGCAATTTGCGCTTATTATTAACTGGCTTAAACGTTTTAATCTGGACAGACTGTCCTATATAACGTTGATATTGCCAACTATAAAATAAGGGTCTGGGGATACCAGGTGATGATACCTCTAAACTATAATTACCAGGGATTGGATCTTCCACATCCAGTAAGGCACTAACTTGGTGACTTACGTCCTGACAGTCTTCAATGCCAATTCCATCTGCTTTGTCTATGTATATGCGCAGCAAAGAATGCTTGCCTTGAGAAAGATATTCGCATCCCCAAAGTTCATATCCCATATCATTGATAGTAGGAGCTAATAATTGTTCCAGTTCATCTTGAATCATAGTCTTAACAAACAAAAAAAGGGCGCATACGCCCAAGTCTGCTAACTACTAACCTGGATTCGCAAAGTACCCTAAATTAAACGTAACCCTAGCCAAAACAGTTGAATCAATGCGAGTCACTGCTGCACAGAATTTTAAAGTTTTTCTAGGTAATAAAAAACCCCATAGATGGGGTTCCAAAAAGTGGTAGCGGGGGCAGGATTTGAACCTACGACCTTCGGGTTATGAGCCCGACGAGCTACCATGCTGCTCCACCCCGCGTCAACTGAAATGAAGTATACTCATACTCACCGTGATTAGCAAGCATTTTCACTAAAGTTTCTAAGTTAATTTGTAAATGCATTAATACAGCTAACAATTAGCGCACTTGGGAAGATACCTAAATACAGCAATGAAAGACAATTTAAAGATAATACTAAGGTATTGCCCTTGCTAATCATAACTGGTTCTTCATGTATTGGTTTGTCAAAATACATCAACTTAACGATGCGTAAGTAATAGTAGGCACCAATTACAGTAAACACTAAACCTACTATCGCAACCCAAGTCATATGCACATCGACTAAGGCTTTTAGTACCAGTAGTTTAGCAAAGAAACCAACCGTTGGTGGAACTCCAGCCATAGAAAACATAATGATTAACATCAAAAAGGCTAGCCATGGATTTCTTTTGTTAAGTCCTTTTAAATCATCAATATTATCGATTTCCATGCCATGGCTAGACATTAATACAATGAGACCAAATGCTGCTGCTGAAGTTATTGCATAGACTAAAATATAGTATAGTGCCGCTGAATAACCGGCAGCACTCGCAGCCAGAACACCAAATAAAGCGTAGCCAATATGTGATATTGCAGAATAAGATAATAACCGTTTAATACTCGTTTGTACTACCGCAAATAAATTGCCTAACCCCGTTGACAGCAAAGTAATTACTAAAAGGATCTGTTGCCATTGTGCTGTAATATCAACAAAACTAATAGTCAAGAATCTAAATGCCATACCTAATGCGGCAACTTTAGGAGCAGCACTGATAAATAGGGTTACTGAGGTTGGTGCTCCTTGATAGACGTCCGGCGCCCACATATGAAATGGCACCGCAGCCAATTTAAAGCACACACCAGCCATAATAAATACCAAGGCAAATGATAATAATGCACTTTCCTGCTGCCAATTTGCGGCAATTGAGCTCGCAACATCTAATAGATCTAATTTTCCAGTAGCCCCGTAAATCAGTGAAATTCCATACAATAGCATCGCTGACGCAATAGATCCCATCACAAAATATTTCATTGCAGCTTCTGAAGCATCACTGTCTGTGCGCCGAATTGCCGTCATGGCATACAAGGGCAAGGACATTAACTCCAAACCGAGAAAAATCGTGAGTAAAGAATGAGCGGAAACCAGAATCATCATCCCTAGCGTAGAAAAAAGACCTAAGACATAATAATCACCGGAAGGCATCTGTCGCTCATCGATGTAATGACGAGAATAGATAAAGCTAAGTAACACAGTTAGGTAAATAAAAAACTTCATTAGCTGGGCCATATCATCACTGATAAACAGTCCATTTAATGTAATAACTTTATACATACCTAAATACAGGAAACTAATACATGCGGCTAAAATCAAACCAACACACGAGATAACAAATGCTATAGACTTATAGCGATGACGTAAAAATAAGTCAGCAAGCAATGCAAGGCTCGCCGTGGCCAATATAACCATCTCTGGTAGCGCTACATGGATATTTTCAAATAATGCGATCATATTGATTAACCTTGCTATATTACAATTTTGTTTGGCTGGCTAATGCCAGAGTATGGCTTACCGTTTGATGTATGTACTCTAGCAAAGGTTTAGGATAAACCCCCATGGCAATAACCATCAACGCAAGTAGAACATAAGCACTTAGTTCAAAACTAGACAGATCTTTCAATGCGGCAATTTTATCATTGGCAACTTTGCCGAAAATAACGCGCTTATACATCCAAAGATTATATGCTGCAGCAGTAATTAGCGTGCTGGCTGCCCAGAACGTTATCCAAAAACCCGCCTTTATTGAACCAACAATTACCATGAATTCACCAACAAAACCGGAAGTGCCTGGTAATCCTGCATTGGCCATACAAAACAACATAAAGAAAGAAGCAAAGATGGGCATCGTATTGACAATCCCGCCAAAATCAACAAGACGACGTGTATGCATACGATCATAGATAAATCCTACGCCGGCAAACATTGCGCTGGAGACAAAGGCATGTGAAATCATCACTACGATAGCGCCTTCTAAAATTAAACCCGCATTACTTAAGCCCGTTTGTTTCGCAATAGCAAAGATGGCAAAACAGCCTAAAGTAACAAAGCCCATATGCGAAATGGATGAATAAGCAATTAAACGTTTCATATCCTTTTGGATAATTGCTACCAAGGCAATATAAACAACAGCGACTAATGATAAGGCAATCATTACGCCAGCATATTTACTGCAGGCATCTGGAACGATAGGTAAAGAGAACCGAATAAATCCGTACGCACCAAGTTTTAATAAAATAGCCGCCAGAACAATAGAACCACCAGCGGGTGCTTCTGTATGCGCGTCCGGCAACCAAGTATGTACTGGGAACATTGGAATCTTAATTGCAAAACCAAGGAAAAAGGCAATGAAGATCAATGTTTGTGCGGTCATGTTCAGTTTTATCGCATACAAGGCTTCTATATTAAATGTACCCGCGATGTAGCCTATATACAGAAAACTAGCCAGCATTAAAACTGAACCCAAAAAGGTATATAAGAAGAATTTAATCGCCGCGTAAACACGATTGTCAGATCCCCAAATACCAATGATCAGATACATAGGAATTAAAGTTGCTTCCCAGAAGATGTAAAAGAGGATTGCATCTAAAGCGGAAAACACGCCAACCAATAATCCCTGCATAATTAAAAAAGCAGCTAAGTATTGTGAAACTCGATTAGTAATACTGTCCCAGGTAGCAAGAATCACCACCAAATTAGTGAAGATGCTCAAGACAATTAATAATAATGACAAACCATCGATACCAAGACTATAGCTAATACCTTTTGATCCACGACACAGGTCATTCCTAAGTTTTTTTATTGGTTAC
>NZ_JH413848.1:126372-154850 GCF_000162755.2 Legionella drancourtii LLAP12 | reverse complement strand
CCATCGATACCAAGACTATAGCTAATACCTAGAGCAGGCATCCACGCGAATTCCTCCAAGTATTGCATACCCAATACCTTAGTGTCAAAACCTGCGACTAAAGGTATACAAAGTAGTAAACAAAGTACTACTGTAAATAAAGCCAAATAACGCGAAATATTCGGGCTACGATCATCTCCAGAGAGAAGGACAAAAACACCGCCTATTATCGGCAACCAAATTAGTAAATTGAGCAAATAATGCATACCCTCACCTTATATTCAGCCTAGTATCAACCAGCACAAAAATCCTAATAATCCAAACACCATGACTGCTGCATAATGATACAGATAACCACTTTGTATGGCACGACCTTTACTGGAAAACCATCTAACCAGTCGACTACTGCCATTAACGACCAACCCATCAATTAACTTCTGATCACCAATACTGTAGAACGCACTACCAAGCCCCTTAGCGCCCTTTACAAAAAGCAGATTGTTCAAGGCATCAAAACCATATTTATTAACCAATAAGCGGTAAATAAAAGTCAGATGACGCGCAAGATAACCAGGAATAGATGGCACAGCAATATAGCAAATCCAGGCTACAAGCACACCGGCCAATGTCAGCCAGAATGTCAGCGAGTAAACTGAATGTAGCATACTTGCAAATGGGGACGTAATTTCATGGGCAAGCTCTGCCAACACATTATGTTGCGGCAGGATGAACAATGAAGAACTCAATATTGTTGGCTTATCAAAGAGCATCGGCATATACAGTACATAACCTAGTATAACTGAAGGGATGGCAAGCACGACTAAAGGCAACCACACTACCCATGGCGATTCATGTACATGATCAAAAGTATGTTCATCCATACGCGGCTTACCATGGAATGTCATAAAGAATGACCTAAAAGTATAAATCGCGGTAACCATAGCACCAACGACCACGCAGAAATAAGCATAACTACTGCCTGGAATTTGTGACAGTTGTGCCGCCTCAATAATGGTATCCTTTGAATAAAACCCTGCAAACGGAGGAATAGCGCACAGAGCTAAACTACCAATAATATATGTCACATAGGTAATAGGCATTTTGCGCCACAAACCACCCATTTTACGCATATCTTGCTCATGATGCATCCCTATAATAACCGAACCTGCGCCAAGGAAGAGCAAGGCCTTAAAACAGGCGTGCGTTAAAAGATGGAACATACCGGCACTATAAGCTGAAGCCCCCATACCGACCATCATGTAGCCTAATTGTGATAAAGTAGAATATGCAACCACACGCTTAATGTCATTCATGACTAAAGCTAAGATGCCGGTAAATAGCGCCCCTGTGGCACCAATAACTAATACAACACTTAACGCAGTTGTTGATAATTCGATTAAAGGTGAAATACGTGCGATCATAAACACCCCAGCCGTCACCATAGTTGCCGCATGGATTAGTGCCGAAATAGGTGTTGGACCTTCCATTGATTCAGGTAACCACACGTGTAAAGGTACCTGTGCAGATTTACCCATAGCGCCAACATAAAGCGCTAAGCAGATAACCGTCATTACCGACCAGGGGTGCCCTTGAAATAATTCAATATTTTGACTCGCTAGATAATTTGCACTTTGAAACACAGTAGCGTAATCAAGACTTCCAGTGTAGGCGAAAATTAACGCAATACCAATGACGAAGCCAAAGTCTCCGACTCGGTTAACAAGAAAAGCCTTAAGACTTCCTTCAATTGCCGATTCTTTTTGATACCAAAAACCAATAAGTAAGTAAGAAACAAGTCCTACACCTTCCCAGCCAAAGAATAATTGTAAGAAGTTGTTTGAAGTTACCAGCATCAACATCATAAAGGTAAACAAGGAAATATAACTAAAAAAGCGCTGATAACCATCATCATCAGCCATGTAGCCAATACTATAAATATGCACCAATAGCGACACGAAATTAACAGTTAGCAGCATGACCACTGTCAATGGGTCAATTAAAAATCCTAAATTAAATTCGTATGGAATTAATGCACCACCAGTAGCCCAATGATATAAAAGCGTATTCTCTGATGGAATCGAACCAGAAAAAAGCTGACAGGCAATGTACAGTGAGGCGACAAAAGAAATACTAACGCCCAAAATAGTGACTGTATGAGCTCCAACACGGCCTATTTGATTGCGGAAAAAACCAGCAACAATAGATCCTACAAGAGGAGCTAAAACAATTATCAGACAAAGTTGTTGTATACTCACAATGTTAACCTTTTAAATGATTCATCTTATCTACGTCTATGTTGCCACGATTTCTATAAAGCAACATCACTATGGCCAAACCAATTGCCGCTTCTGCAGCCGCAACTGTCAAAATAAAAAAGACAAAAACCTGACCAGCAATTCCATTATAATAATGTGAAAATGCAATAAAATTAGTGTTAACTGCAAGGAGCATCAACTCAATACAAACAAGAAGCAAAATTATATTTCTGCGATTTAGCATCACGCCTATAAGACCAAAGCCAAATAGGATTGCACCTAATATCAGGTAATTATTAACCGGTATCATATAGTATTCCTCAATACTTATTTTTCTGCTTTCATACTAACTAATTTAACCCGCTCATCACGACGAGTCATAATCTGTTGCTTAATATCTTGTCTCTTAGATTGTCTTGGACCACGGTGTACTAAAGTAATTGCCGAGACAATGGCAACCAATAACAGTACGGCAGCAAGCTCAAAAGCCAAGAAATAATCGGTATAAAGAACCATGCCCAGCGCTTCTGTATTTGACATTTCAATTAGCTGTGGCTCAGTTTTAAGCTCCGATGTACGGCCTTGTTGTATTAAAATAGGTTGACCCGCATTTTGTTGCCGCTCAACATTATCTTTAAATGTTCCCGCAGGTGTCGCAACCATTAAAAGTCCCGTCAGGAGGGCAACCAGAATTAAACCAAAAGGCAAATACCGTTTAAAGTGCCCCCGCATTGATTCAATATCAATATTAAGCATCATGACCACGAAAAGAAATAAGGTCATAACTGCGCCGACATAAACAAGAACAAGGATCAAAGCAAGAAACTCGGCCTCAGCTAATATCCACAATACTGAACTTGTAAAAAATGTTAACACCAGAAACAAAACGCAACGCACAGGGTTATTTTGTGTAATAACCATTAATGCAGAACCAACTGTTAAAGCGGCGAAAACATAAAAAATAGTTTGAACTAATAAGTCATGCATATCTTACCCCGTTATCGGTACTTTTCATCAGCAGCTCTATCTGCTGCAAGTCGTGGTTCCATCAAATCACCAAGAGCCAGTAACTTTTCTTTGGTCATGATGTTTTGGCCACGTTCACTAATATGGTAATGATGTATTGGTGTAACTACGATGGAATCAACTGGACAGGATTCTTCACACAAACCGCAATTAATACATTTAAACATATCAATATCATAGCGTGTCGTACGGCGAGAGCCGTCTTCACGAGGTTCTGACTCAATTGTAATGGCTAATGCTGGGCAGACTGCTTCGCATAATTTGCAAGCGATGCAACGCTCTTCACCATTAGGATAACGACGCAAAGCCAACAAGCCTCTAAAACGTGGTGAAATAGGCGTTTGCTCCTCGGGGAACTGCACCGTTATTTTTTTCTTAAAGAAATATCTACCCGTTAGCTTTAAACCAGAAAGGAGCTCCAGTAAAAGGAAACTTCGGACATAATATTTTATATTTTGATATACTTTTTTCATCGGCTTCTCTTTTAACCATCAAAACCAAGGTTTAACGTGCGCAACAACCATCAAGGCCGTCACGATAATCCAAACAATGGTAACCGGGATGAGTACTTTCCAGCCTAAACGCATAAGCTGGTCATAACGATAACGTGGAAAAGTCGCTCTTACCCACAAATATACAAAGAGGAAAAAGCTGATTTTCGCGAGTAACCAAACAAAACCTGGCACGACAAAGAATATATTTTCTAAAACAGGGATCCCTTCAAAAGGAGACATCCAACCGCCCAAAAACATAATACTCAGCAATACAGAAATAAGCACCATGCTAGCATATTCAGACATAAAGAATAATGCGAACCCGATTCCAGAATACTCCACATGGAAACCGGCGACGATCTCGGACTCACCCTCAGCCAAATCGAAAGGTGCTCTGTTGGTTTCAGCAATTCCAGCAATCCAGAAGACTAAAAACAAGGGCAGTAATGGCAAAAACCACCAATGAAGAATTCCACCGCGTTGGGAATTAACAATATCAGTAAGATTCATACTGTTTGCGGCAAGTAATACACCTACTAGCGCAAAACCCATAGCAATTTCATAGGAGACTGTCTGAGCGGTACTTCTCAATGCACCTAACATCGCATACTTAGAATTGGATGCCCAGCCAGCGATTAGAACCCCATAAACACCTAATGAACTCATCGCAAAAACAAACAGAATGCCGGCATTGATATTTGCCAAAACAATTCCTTCTTGAAATGGAATCACAGCCCAACCTACCAAAGAGGGTACCAAAGCAAATAGTGGCGCGATAATAAAAAGGTACTTATTGGATCGTGTCGGAACAATAATTTCCTTGGTAATCAACTTAACCAAGTCAGCAATTGGTTGTAACAAACCTTTAAAACCGACACGATTAGGACCAATACGTACTTGAATGAAGCCAATTACCTTACGCTCAAAATAAGTTATTAAAGCAACGCACAATAGTAATGGAACAACAATTACCAGTATTTTAAGAACAACCCAAATTAGTATGCTAATGTCATGCAGCATTTTTCTTACCTGCCTAGCGCTTAATAGTTATTGCAGCAAATGAATGACCTAAATCAACTGTCTCAGGCATTGCATTTGCTACCCATACAACATCTACCGCAATGCGCTCATCACGTTTAAGCGGCAATGTTATCTCAATATCACCCTGAGATACAGTAGCAATTTCGTCTAATTGCAATCTATCTGCAGTTATAGGGTTAATACGTATGCATGCTGAATCAGCCGCTGCGCATAATTGCAGCTCTTTGGCATTTCTAACAATCGAATCAACACGATAAAGTGGCCATTCACCCACCCGAATTAAAGATTGGTTAATTACTGGTAAGCTCTCAGGATAATATGGCGCATAATCTTGCTTAATAGCAAGAGTAACAAAGTCCTTTACTTCGGACAAAATGTCTTCTGTCGAGGTATATTCAAAGTCTTTACAGTGAAATAAATTTCCCAGTACACGTAACACTTTCCAAGCAGGTCGGGATTCACCATAAGGAGTGAGGGCGCCCTTTACTGTTTGCCAAGTATTATCAACATTAATATATGTTCCGGAAGTTTCTGCATAAGGGGCTACGGGCAAAATGACATCCGCATAGTCATGCATTGACTCATGCTGGTAAGCAGACATTAAAACCACAAATTCAGCACCAAGCATCGATTGGCGTGTACCATAGGGATTAGCAAAATCAAAACCAGGTTCTACGCCCATTAAAAAGTAAGCTTTTAATCTAGCATTTAATGCAGACTGCACATCTAAACCGGCGTTAGGATCGACCTTACCCGCTGTCGTTCTATGCGGAACCATCCCAGCCATCCATGCACCCGCTGTATTAGCACCACTAGTCAATCTAAGTACTTTGGCACCGCTTAATTTTTCAATTAAATGTACTAAAGTACGTAGTAACGCCGCTTCAGGATGATTTTCACATAACGCCCCAGTAATTAAAGATGCCTTTTCCGCTTTCAGTGCTTGCGCAACATGTAATGTTGCTTCATCAACTTCAAGCCCAATTAATAGTTTTTGTACTTCTTCATGCAATGATTTTAAATTATCAGCCAGAGCTAAGGTAAGCTTGGCCAATTGCATTGGCATTTCCAAAGGCGAAATAACAAAACGCTGTTGCAGTGCAAAGTTATATTCAAAATCTATAGGGTTAATCGCATAGACTTTAGCACCATTACGAAAAGCTTTGCGTACACGTACACCAGCTAAAGGCACTTCCCGATCAATATTACATCCAATGAGCACGATTGCATTTTGGTTTTCTATTTCAGCATAAGATAGAGAACTGCTTGGTGTTGTTGCTTGGCTGTTTTGATCTTTGAAGTCAGTCTGTTGCAAGCGGTGATCTAGGTTGTGCACCCCAATTTCACGCATTAATTTTTGCAATAAATAGAGTTCTTCTAAAGTAGAAGAACTGGAGGCAAAAGCAGCTACTTGCTCACCGCCACTATGCTTAATAACACGGCTTAAACCATCGGCAGTAAATTTTAAGGCAGTTTCCCAATCAACAACCTCCCACTGACCATTGCGTTTGATTTGAGGTTTGCTCGCGCGTGTCTGACTTTTCAAGCCTAAATAACTAAAACGGTCTCGATCTGATAACCAAGTTTCGTTAATTGATTCGTTTTCTTTTGGCACAACACGCATCAACTCATTTCTACGCGTATGTAAATACACATTGGAGCCTAAACAATCATGAGGAGCAACACTATCATGCTGGGTCATTTCCCAGGCTCTGGCCGTAAACCGATAAGGTTTAGACGTTAATGCACCAACTGGGCATAAATCAATAATATTGCCGGATACTTCAGACTTCATACAGTGTTGTACATAAGTGCCAATTTGCATGTTTTCGCCACGGCCTGTCGCACCTAATTCTCTAAGTCCAGCAACTTCCTCGCCAAAACGCACGCAGCGTGTACAGTGAATGCAACGTGTCATTTCTGTAGAAATGAGCGTACCTAAATCATCATCATGCACAGAGCGCTTCGTTTCAGCATATTCCGACTCGTCTTGACCAAAGCCCATAGAAACATCTTGCAGCTCACACTCACCACCTTGATCACATATAGGACAATCCAGTGGATGATTAATTAGGAGAAACTCCATAACCACTTTTTGCGAGTGTATTGCTTGTTCTGATTTGGTAAATACCTTCATCCCATTGGTAATGGGTGTAGCACAGGCGGGAACAGGCTTTCTACCGTTTTCCACTTCAACCAGGCACATACGGCAGTTTGCGGCTACGGATAGTTTCTTATGATAGCAAAAACGTGGGATATGAATGCCCGCTTCATCGGCAACTTCGATAATCATTTTACCGTTTTCTGCTTCAAATGTTTTACCGTCGATTTCAATAGTAGTTGTCATGGTTAAAACCTTCTAATTATGCTGCAACGATGGAGCGTTTATGCTTAATGAAGTAGTCAAATTCATTATAAAAATGCTTAACAAAGCTTTGTACCGGCCAAGCAGCTGCTTCACCTAGTGCGCAAATGGTACGTCCTTCGATGTTATCCGCAACATTGACTAATTTTTCTATATCACCAGGCTCTCCATGACCCTCTTTGATTCGGTGTAATAAACGCACCAACCATCCAGTTCCTTCGCGACAAGGTGTACACTGACCGCAAGACTCGTCCATATAAAATTCTGAAATTCGGTAAAGGGCATCAACCATACAGGTGGTTTCGTCCATAATAATTACCGCACCTGAACCTAATCCTGAGCCAGCCTTTTGAATACTGTCGTAGTCCATATCCAGCCCCATCATTACATCGCCGGGAAGAACTGGCATGGAACTACCACCAGGAATTACTGCCTTAATTCTACGATCACCTTTAACCCCACCAGCCAATTCGAGTAAAGTCTTAAATGGTGTCCCAAGTGGAATTTCGAAGTTCCCAGGCTTATTAACATGGCCGCTAACACTAAAACACTTCGTGCCACCATTATTGGGTTTACCCAATTTTAAGAACCACTCACCACCTTTTTCCATAATCACGGGTACTGACGCAAAAGTTTCCGTGTTATTAATTGTTGTGGGCTTACCGTATAGGCCATAATTGGCAGGAAATGGTGGTTTAAAGCGGGGTTGACCTTTTTTCCCTTCCAAAGAATTCAGTAATGCGGTTTCTTCACCACAAATGTATGCCCCTGCACCTAAATGATTGTATAAATCAAAATCGACCCCAGAGCCTAAAATATTCTTACCTAATAATCCAGCAGCATACGCTTCTTTTAAAGCCGCTTCCGTACGTTCGTAGGGCAACCAAAATTCGCCACGGATGTAGTTATAGCCAACAGAGGAACCCATAACATATCCAGCAATCGCCATACCTTCAATTAATTGATGCGGATTTAAAGCTAAGATTTCCCGATCTTTACAGGTACCTGGTTCACCTTCATCTGAATTACATACAACGTATTTTTGTACGGGCGAATTGCGATTCATGAAACTCCACTTTAACCCTGTAGGGAATCCGGCGCCGCCACGACCCCGTAAAGCTGAAGTTTTTAATTCATCAATAATTAATTGTGGGGAAGTTTGTTCTTTTAATATTTTTCTCCAGGCACTGTACCCACCAACACTTTCATAAGCAGATAGAGTCCAAGGCTCTGGTAAATGAACTGTTCGGTAACAAACTTGATTTAATTCGACCACGGCAACCACCTCTATCTTTTATTGGTATTGTTCCAACACTTTGTCTATCGATTCAGGAGTCAGATTTTCATGATAATCTTTGTCCACCTGCATCATTGGCGCATTAACACAAGCACCTAAACATTCAACAGATCTTAAAGTAAAACGTCCATCATCTGTGGTTTCGCCTAATTTGATACCCAATTTTTTTTGCAGATGATCAACTACACCTGCCGAATCACGCAGCATGCATGATATATTGGTGCATACATTAACTAAATGCGTACCCACAGGCTTATGCTCATACATGGTATAGAAGCTAGCAACTTCGTAAACCGCGATCGGAGGCATCTCAAGATAATCAGCAATGGCATCCATTAATTCCATAGTCAAATGATTGTGCTCTTCCTGAACAATACGTAAAGCACTCATTACGGCTGATTGTTTTTGATCTGCGGGATACTTAGCTATCCAATGATCTATGTCCTGCATTCTTTGCGCCGACACCAACTGATGTAATATTTTTGCTGAATTATCAGACATTTTTAAACCTTTATTAATTTAAATTGCAATTCTTTGTTTCAACCAATCCGAGTTGGGCTGAGAGGAATTAACGATCTATTTCACCAAACACGATATCCTGACTTGCTAAAATTGCGACACCATCGGCAAGCATATGCCCTCTCACCATTTCATCATAGCTGGATAAATGCGCAAATCCTGGCGCACGAATTTTCAGCCGATATGGTTTATTCGCACCGTCAGATACCATGTAAATACCAAATTCACCTTTAGGGGCTTCAACTGCGCTATATACTTCACCACGTGGTAAGCAAAAGCCTTCTGTGAACAATTTAAAATGATGGATTAATGCTTCCATATCATGTTTCATTTCAACGCGACGTGGTGGTGTAATTTTATGGTCATCAACACGAACAGGCCCAGGATTATTCCGCAGCCATTCAATGCATTGTCTGATAATGCGATTTGATTGTCTTAATTCTTCGACGCGAACCAAATAACGATCATAACAATCTCCAGTTTTGCCCACTGGAATATCAAAATCTACCTTATCATAAGCCGCATAACTTTGTTTTTTACGTAAATCCCAAGCAATGCCTGAACCGCGCAACATCGGCCCAGTGAAGCCCCATTGTAAGGCCTCTTCTGGAGACACAACGCCGATATCGACTGTACGCTGTTTCCAAATTCGGTTATCTGTTAATAAGGTTTCATATTCGTCAACACAGCGTGGGAACCGTTCTGTAAACGCCCATAAGAAATCAAGCAAACTGCCACAGCGATCTTCGTTAAGTTTTTCCACTTCGCGTTCACTATGCCATCTTGATGCTTTGTATTGTGCCATAGTGTCTGGTAAGTCACGCGCGACACCACCTGGGCGATAATATGTAGCATGCATGCGCGCGCCAGATACTGCTTCGTAGCAATCGAACAAATCTTCGCGCTCGCGAAAACAGTATAAAAATACGGTCATCGCACCAATATCTAAGGCAATCGCACCTAACCATAAAAGATGATTTAGAATGCGAGTTACTTCATCAAACATCGTACGAATATATTGGGCACGCACGGGTACTTCAATACCTAATAATTTCTCAATGGCATTAACGTAGGCATGTTCATTGCACATCATGGATACGTAATCTAGGCGATCCATATAACCAATATTTTGAATATAAGGTTTTGTTTCTGCTAATTTTTCAGTTGCGCGATGTAATAAGCCAATGTGTGGATCGGCGCGAACTATTGTTTCACCTTCAAGTTCGAGAACCAAACGCAATACCCCATGTGCGGCGGGATGTTGTGGGCCAAAGTTTAAAGTATAATTCTTTAATTCGATCATTATTCGCCCTTCTTATCAACAATATAACGGTTATCATTACGAATAACCTTAGGCACCAGAATTCTGGGCACTATATCAACAGGTGCGTAAATAACTTTTTGCAATTTTGCATCGTAACGCATTTCAACCTGACCACTCAGAGGGAAATCTTTACGGAATGGATGGCCAATAAAGCCATAATCCGTCAAAATACGTCTTAGATCTGGATGTCCTTCAAATAAGACGCCATATAAATCATAAGCCTCGCGCTCAAACCAATTTGCGCCTTTCCATATATGATGTACCGATGGAACGATTAAATGTTTTTCATCAACAAAGACTTTAACGCGCACGCGATGATTTTTGTTGGTTGACAACAAATGGTAAACCACGGCAAAACGGGGCTTGTCCAAGGTATATGCTTTAGCGTCTTGACGCTCTACACCACGCGAAAAACCATTCTCGGTTGCAGAATCAGTTTCCCAGTCATATTCGCCATAAAGCAAATAATCCACCGCGCAAAGATCAATAAGCTGGTCAAAAGAAAATGCGTCTAAATCACGCAGTTCCAACATTAATGTTTTTAAATTGACAACGTCACATTCAATAGTTACTTCATCGTAAGCAACAGTCACAGCATTCATATGACTTGCCAATTCAGTCTTTAGTTTTTCAACCAAATAATCATTTTTTGTCATCTAATTTGCACCTTTGATGAGCTTACGCTTCTAATATGTTTTTACGTCTGATTTTATTCTGTAATTGAATAATGCCGTAAAGCAGTGCTTCTGCTGTTGGAGGACAGCCAGGCACATAAACGTCAACAGGAACAATGCGATCGCATCCGCGGACCACTGAATAAGAATAATGGTAATATCCACCACCATTAGCACAAGAACCCATGGAAACGACCCAGCGCGGCTCTGGCATTTGATCATAAACTTTACGTAAAGCAGGCGCCATTTTGTTGCATAGGGTACCCGCAACGATCATGACATCCGATTGACGAGGACTGGGACGGAAAATAATACCAAATCTATCCAAGTCATAGCGCGCAGCGCCAACGTGCATCATTTCGACAGCACAACATGCCAAACCAAAGGTCATAGGCCACATAGAACCACTACGTGCCCATCCAACAAGTTTTTCGACCGAAGTCGTCACAAAGCCATTTTTTTTGCAATTCTGCAACCGCCATAGCTAGCCTCTAAGCAGTTAAATATTAATGAAAAAAACATTCGCAACGCTTCAGAGCTTTACCAAACTTAGCTAAGCCTCTCTGGGATATGGTACTAACCAGCGAGCCATTCACCTTCCTTTGGATAAACTGTGTAGAGTTACGATTCGTTAAACTATAATCCGCGCTTGTAAATTATTCCCACTCTAAAGCGCCACGCTTCCATTCGTAAATAAAACCAATAACTAATAAACCGAGAAACAACATCATTCCAGCAAAACCAAACCAACCTATTTTGCGCAAGGCCAAAGCCCATGGAAAGAAAAATGCCGTTTCCAAGTCAAAAATAATAAAAAGAATTGCAACAAGATAAAAGCGTACATCAAAAGGAATATGGGAGCTTTCAAAGGCGCCAAAACCGCATTCATAAGGCGCATTTTTGGCGGCATCAGGACTGTGTTTTGACAGCAAGGAACCGGCGCCTAACATCACTAGACCCAGCGCTAATCCGATAATTATAAACACAAGAACGGGTAAGTATTGAGATAGCATTATTTCACCTTGCACGGATTAAATGGTGCCGAAGGCCGGACTCGAACCGGCACGGCTTACGCCACCGCCCCCTCAAGACGGCGTGTCTACCAATTCCACCACTTCGGCAATTCTTTATTAGGGTCTATTGACCTTTCTACTAATTTTATTCTTTATAAATCGTATATCTATTATTTAGTCTTATCACTACTACTGCTACTATCAACAGGCACTGGAATTGAATTCACCGGTACGCTTGTTTGTTGCGGAGCAGCTTGTTGTTCTGCTTTTTGGTATTGTATCGATACTAAATAAGATAACAAGAGACTGGTGACAAAAAATGTCAGCGCCAAACCGCCTGTTAATTTAAATAAAAAGCTCCCGGTTCCCTGACTACCAAATAATGTATTTGAAGCACCAGAACCAAAAGCGGCACCAATATCAGCACCTTTACCATGCTGAATAAGAACCAAGCCAATTAAGACTACAGCAACAACAACATGAATCATTAATATCAATTGATACATTTGATAATTTCCACAAACTGTTTCGCATTCAACGATGCACCACCTACTAAACCACCATCAATGTCTGGCATAGCAAATAGTGCCCTTGCATTATTTTCGTTTACACTGCCTCCATAAAGAAGCGATAAACACTCAGCATCACTACTGTTTATATCTGCAATCAGCTTTCTAATAAACTGATGCACTTCTTGCGCTTGTTCTGGCGATGCAGTTTTTCCTGTACCTATAGCCCAAACAGGTTCGTAAGCAACAACACAATTTTGAAAACAATTTATGCCCTGTTCACTTACAGCAAGTAATTGCTTGGCAATTACTTGTTCTGTTTGGTTTTTTTCACGCTCAATTAGCGTTTCACCTACGCAAAGAACAGGTATCATACCATGTTCTTTTACATGGTGGAATTTTTGCGCCACAAAATTTTCATCTTCGTGGAAGCCGTGTCTTCGTTCTGAATGGCCGACTAAAACATAATGGCAATTAAACTCGTTTAACATGGGCGCCGATATCTCGCCCGTGTATGCGCCAAAATCTTTTGGATAAACATTTTGCGCACCGATCTCAATAGCACTCGTTGCAAGTAAGTCATTTACTTGCGGGATATAAATAGCGGGAGGCATGATGATAACTTGAGCATGACAATTAAAGTCCAGCAATTCTTTTAGCTGAGTTGTTAATTGAATTACTTGCTGCAGCTGACCATTCATTTTCCAGTTGCCAGCGATTATTTTGCGTCGCATACATTACCCTCTCGCTTTCAACTGTGGACTATACCCAAACTAATCTCTGATGTGTAGTCCTATTGCAACTTTTTTGTAAAAAACGTAGGTAGCACGAGGCGTACCTTCTATTTATCACGATTAGTGATGTAATTTTTGCTCAATGCGACTAATATCATCGCATAGTTGTTGTGCCTGTTGCATCACCAAAGATTTATCACTCCCCTCAACCATGACGCGCAATAAAGGTTCGGTGCCTGAAGGCCGAAGTAATACTCGCCCTTCTCCCTGCAAACTAGTCTCTAAATTTCTAACCACCTCAATTACTTGAGAATTTCTCGCTAATAAAAAAGCCTGTGACGTTTTTAAATTAACTAAACTTTGTGGCAGTAGGGTAATACCATCTGCTAATTGCTGTAGGCTTTTTCCTTGCTTAATCATAATCGACAATACTTGCAATGCTGCTACTATACCATCCCCTGTTGTTGTTTTATCAAGACACACAATATGTCCAGAGGCTTCCCCGCCAATTTTCCAATTTTTTTCGCGCAAGGCTTCCAAAACATAGCGGTCGCCAACATTAGAGCGTATAAAGGGAATACCTAACTCAGTAAGTGCTATTTCTAAACCGTAATTACTCATCAAGGTACCGACCACGCCACCATGTAAAAGACCACGTTCATGCCGATCTTTGGCAATAATATAAAGAATTTGATCGCCATCAAGCAAATTACCTTTTGCATCCACCAGAATAACACGATCACCATCGCCATCTAAGCCAATACCAATATCAGCACCTATGCTAAGTACCTTCTGTACCAAATGTGCTGGCGATGTTGAACCACAACCTTGGTTAATATTAAAACCATCTGGTTTATTACCAATAGCGGTAACTTGCGCCCCAAGCTCGGCAAATACATTAGGAGCAATGTGATAGGTTGCACCATGAGCACAGTCAACAACAATCTTTAGGCCTGATAAGCGTGTTAAAGAAGGAATAGTAGATTTACAAAATTCAATATAGCGACCACTGGCATCGCTGATGCGGGTTGCCTTACCTAGTTTCTCTGAAGATACCGTTTGCATCGGCTTATCCATTTCTGCCTCAATAGCAAGCTCAACACTATCAGGTATTTTGCCACCTTCGGCAGAAAAAAATTTAATGCCATTATCTTCAAATAAATTATGAGACGCACTAATAACAATACCTGCATTTGCGCGCAGGGTTTGCGTCAGATAAGCAATCGCTGGAGTAGGCATAGGACCTAGCAAAGCAACATCAACGCCAGCAGCAGATAAACCAGCTTCTAAAGCAGATTCAAGCATATAACCTGAAACGCGGGTATCTTTACCGATAACTACCTTTTTGCGCTGCCCATTACCGCCAAGTACTCGGCCAACAGCCCAGCCTAGTTTTAATACAAATTCTGGATTAATATTTGACAAACCTACATGGCCGCGTATGCCATCAGTTCCAAAATATTTACGTTGACTCATCCTGTTCTACCTTTAATTTAATATAGAGGCTACTTAGCCTGACAAACCCTATCGATCATGATTAACGCTTGATTTGTTTCATCAACATCATGCGTCCTGATGATCGCAATCCCCTTCAATGCTGCATAAACAGCTAATGCAATACTTCCGATTACGCGTTCATCAACGTTTTTAGCAAGTACTGCGCCAATCGCATTTTTACGTGAAACACCTAAAAGGAGTGGCAATTTAAGCATTGAAAAACCCTCAAGCATCTTTACTAAATATAAGTTATCTTGCACTTTTTTGCCAAAACCAAAACCTGGATCTAAAATTAGGTGTCGCTTATCAATACCTGCGCGAACACAAGTTTCAATCCGTTCAATAAAAAACTGCAGCACATCATTAAATACTCCATCGGAATAGTGAGGATTTTGTTGCATATTTTGCGGCTCACCTTGCATGTGCATTAAACACACGGGAACAGCTAATTTTGCCGCCATGGCAAGCGCCCCTTCACGACGTAAAGCATAGATATCATTAATTACATTCGCACCTGCAGCAACAGCGGCGTCCATGACTTCGGGTTTATTTGTATCAATCGAAATGCAAATGTCTGATTGAGCACGCAGGTGTTTTATAACGGGAACAACGCGCTCTAATTCAACCTCAGTAGGTACTGCAGCGGCGCCAGGTTTAGTTGATTCGCCACCAATATCAATTAAATCAGCCCCTTGTTTAATTAAATGGAACGCCCGTTCACAAGCTTTTTCCATTGAAAAAAACGCTCCACCATCAGAAAAAGAATCTGGTGTAACATTTACGATTCCCATAACGAGTGGTTTTTCAGGCGGACTATCCGGAGAAAGCTGGCTTCGATGTGCAAGCCAGCTCATAAATTGTATTGAATTCACCTACTATTTCGCTCCAATAAAATCTTAGTGCTCTTCAGCAGGCTTTACTATTGCTTCAGAATCAGAAGATTTTGCCGGGGCATCATTAATCACCTCGGCTGCCTCCAAAGGCGTGGACGTTGACCCCCAATCTTGTGGAGGGGAAGGCTCTTTTCCTGACATAATTTCACTGATTTGTTGTGCATCAATGGTTTCATACTTAATTAAGCTTTGCGCCATTAAATGTAAGTTATCCATATTCGCCAGCAAAATTTCTTTGGCACGTTGATAGTTTCTATCAATAATCGCCCGAACTTCATCATCAATTTGCTGCGCCGTTCTATCGGACATTTCCTTATGTTTATTCATTGAACGACCTAAGAATACTTCCTCTTCTTCTTCGCCAAAAGTTAATGGACCCAGCGGCGATAATCCCCAGGTTGTAACCATCTTACGCGCAATTTCAGTCGAACGCATAATGTCATTTGAGGCACCTGTAGTGACACTTTCGGCACCGAAAATTAACTCCTCAGCAATTCGTCCACCAAATAAACTGGATAATTGACTTTCTAAACGGCGCTTGCTGTGACTGTATCGATCTTGCTCAGGTAAAAACATTGTAACCCCGAGTGCGCGCCCACGTGGAATAATAGAAACCTTATATACAGGGTCATGTTCTGGCACGGATAAGCCGACAATAGCATGGCCCGCTTCATGATAAGCGGTTAACTTCTTCTCTTTATCATCCATCACCATCGAACGACGCTCAGCACCCATCATGATTTTGTCTTTGGCTTTATCCAACTCCAGCATACTGACTTTACGCTTATTGGCTCGGGCGGCAAATAAAGCGGCTTCATTCACCAGATTGGCTAAATCTGCGCCAGAAAATCCAGGCGTACCACGCGCAATATCCATCACCTCAATATTATTGTCCACAGGAACTTTCTGCAGATGTACTCTTAATATTTGTTCACGCCCACGAATATCTGGCAAGGGCACAACCACTTGGCGATCAAAACGACCTGGACGTAACAAGGCGGGGTCTAAAACATCGGGACGGTTGGTTGCCGCAATCACGATAACGCCCTCATTTCCTTCAAAACCATCCATTTCAACCAATAATTGGTTTAATGTTTGCTCACGCTCATCATGGCCTCCCCCCAAGCCAGCACCACGGTGCCGACCCACGGCATCAATTTCATCGATAAAAATAATACATGGGGCATGTTTTTTAGCCTGTTCAAACATATCACGCACGCGTGATGCGCCAACACCAACGAACATTTCCACAAAATCAGAACCTGAAATGGTGAAGAACGGTACCTTTGCTTCACCGGCAACAGCCCGAGCCAACAATGTTTTACCGGTTCCAGGAGAACCAACTAATAAAACTCCCCGCGGAATACGTCCACCAAGATTTTGGAATTTAGTTGGATCACGTAAGAAATCAACTAATTCTTTTACTTCATCTTTCGCTTCATCTACACCAGCGACATCGGCAAAAGTAACTTTAACCTGATCTTCGCCCAGTAAACGTGCGCGTGAACGACCAAAAGACATCGCGCCACGACCACCACCACCTTGCATTTGGCGCATAAAGAAGATCCAAACACCAATTAACAACAACATGGGGAACCAGTTGACAAACAAATGCAAGAGGAAACTTTCCTGTTGTTTCTCTTGACCACTAACCTCGACTTTGCTTTTTAGCAGTTCACCAAGCAAGGCATTATCCTGCATTGGCATATAAGTAACAAAACGCTTATTGTTTTTAGTCATCCCTTTGATGATTTTATCATCTTCAATGGTCACGGTATTAACCATGCCTTGGTCGACTTCTTTCAAAAATTGGCTGTAGGAAATTTTCTCGGCAACAGAGTTACGAGGCCCGAAATTACTGAAAACAGAGACCAGAACGATCGCGATGATCAGCCATAAAAATAAATTTTTTACCATGTCGTTCAAAGTATTAACCTCGTTAGTTGCGTAAAGCGCTATATTTATGAGAACGAATTCTTAATCTATAAAGTTACTATAAATTATATCCCTTTGCCAGCAAATAGGTTTCTTTTGAACGCGCACGTGAGGCGGAGGGCTTACGAATCACCACTCTATCAAAAGAGGCTTTTGCCTGTTTTACTAATTCATCAAAACCTGATCCATGAAAAACCTTAATCAACATGGAACCACCTGGTTTTAACATTTTTTCTGCAAAATCAAAAGCCAATTCAACCAAATACATTGCCCGCGGAATATCAATCGCCGTCGTACCACTCATATTTGGGGCCATATCTGATAATAACAAGTCTACACTGCGTTCGGGAATTAAATTCATTAATTTTTGCAAGACTTCGTCCTCACGAAAATCCCCAAGAATCACATCCACATCCGGCAAAGAGTCCATTGGTAAAATGTCCAGCGCAATAATATGCCCCCGCCCTTGCATACGCTCAGAAACATACTGAGTCCAGCCTCCTGGGGCGGCGCCAAGATCGACTACAGTCATGCCAGGCTTTAGGAGCGACTCTTTTTCATCGACTTCTTTTAATTTATATACAGCGCGACTGCGATAACCTTCTGCCTGTGCTTTTTTCACATAAACATCATCAAAATGTTCTTGCAACCACCGTTTACTGCTTTTGGTGCGACTCATAACGTTCATAAATTTTATCAATTTAATCTATGATACTGAATTTCACTACCTTTTCCCAGCAAAACGTGCAATAATTTACCATTTTATTATTAGTTTTTAAGGAATACCATACAGTGGACACCTCATTTAGACAATCTCTTAAAGCCCAAGCCCATCATTTAAAACCTGTAGTACTTCTTGGTGCTAAAGGATTAACTGAAGCGGTTATTGCAGAAACAAATATTGCGTTACTTGCTCATGAATTAATTAAAGTTAAAATTAATGGAGCTGAAAAAGAAGATCGCATCCTCATGGCGAATGAATTATGCCAGCAATTAAAGGCGGAATTAGTGCAATTGATTGGTAATACAGCGATTGTTTATCGTAAAAATGAAGAACAATAGTTAAGCCTGTCCTCATCCGCGCAGAGTTCTCCAAAAAGGTAAGACTAATCAGCTGTCTCTGAATTACGAGACAGCTAGATTAAGAAGTGGCTGAAGATGCAAGGGGATTGTGAAATTCTTTTAAATACTGTTGCCCCAAGTGATAAGACGCATAATCGCTAATATGTCCTACATCCCTATAAACAGGAATACCATTAATATCTGCCTTGCAAAGGCCATCAGCACATTGCACTTTTTTGGGATCAATCAAAATTAATTGGGAATATTTAATTTTCATTTTATTAAATAGCTGATCAAACCATTGATCGGAATAAGACGAAATTAACGTAAAATTACATTGATTGGGATCATAAGGTTGCCGTAGTTTAATATGCTTAAAAAAGCAATCGTGAAAATTCTTTTGCATCAAGGCACTGGTGTTAATTAGCACTGGTTTCGCCCCCGAGGCCGTAATAAGCGCAAGCGCCCTGTCTAAAGCAATTTCCAGACGTTGTTTTGTTAAAGCCAATGAACGCTCATCCCCTAACTTATTGATTATATTGTCATCAATATAATTACTCCATAGTTGCCCAATAATCACATAATCATAATGATTTTCTTGAATCATACGATAATATTTCTGAGTTTGCTCATAACATTGCAGATAAGGTTGATTTTTGTAATGCCACCAATTGTAGAGGTAAATACCGGGCAAAACGATACAAGATGAAATCCCTTGCGCCAAAATAGACACGTTAGCGCTTTGCCCGAGCGTATCCATAAAGCCCAATAATGATTAGAAAATGAATCACCAATCAAAAGTCCGGTTTTCGAATTTTTTTGTGTTGAGCCTAATAAGCACTGAGAATTAATTTCCCCCGTATCCCCACTCATGCACTGTGGTCTTTGAACACTGGCATAGTGTTGTAATTGTTGATAAATAAAGACTAACTCTTTGTTAAAACGCGAAGGAAAGCCATTGTAATGCGTAATCAGATGGGCGCTAAGATGAATAAACACAATAGGGACGAATAATAAACTCAGCAACGTATAGCGAAATTGCATTGATTTAAAGCGACGTGCCGGCTGTTCAATATACTTCCAGGAAAAATATGCCACTACAAAAATAAGTCCATAGGCGGCGAGCAAAACGGTTGGGCTCTCGGCAACAGAGTAATATCTTAACAGTGCAAATACAGGCCAATGCCAAATATATAAAGAGTACGATAATAACCCGATAAAAACTAAGGGCTTTAACGACAACAGTTTCACGCAGGATTGAGTCGGAGAAAATTTACCGAGAGCAAGCAAAAATCCCGTTGCGATACATACAGAAAACGCATACCAATTAGGATAACCCAGTAATAAATGGTCTATGCTGGCAAAATATAAAATTAGAATTAATGCCAACCCACCAACGACATTTAAAAACGGCTTATTAATGACAACTTCTTTCATGGGCATTAAAGCAATGCAAGAACCAATTAAAAACTCAAAAACTCTACTGGAAAGTTGATAATAAGTTTGTGCCGGCTGCGTTTTAGAATAGTGTAAACATAAACTAAAACAAACCACCGTCAGCAAGCACACAATGACCATTAAATAGTTTCTAAAAATTCGATGTAGAGCATACATCACCAGCGGTAAAATTAAATAACATTGCCATTCAATTGCCAAAGACCAGGTGTGCAATAATGGCAGTTGCCGGGTATCTGGAGAAAAATACCCCGTTGTCGTCTTATTAAAATAAACATTCGAGAGAAATAAAGATGTTTTACGCGCACTTTTGCTGTATTGAATTAAATCCTCTGGCAAAAAAAATAATCCCGCGAATAAGGTGGTAACCAAGAGACAACAAATAAATACCGGTTGTAATCGCCAGAGCCTACGCTTATAAAAATTGAGAACAGAAAAATTCCCCGTTATTAACGACTCATGAATAATGGTGGTGATAAGAAAGCCTGAAATAACAAAGAAGACATCAACCCCGATAAATCCTGCCGGGAATAAAGAAAGGCCGCCGTGATAAATTAACACCAGAATAATGGCAACGGCTCTTAACCCATCAATATCAGCCCTGTATTTCATTTAGCATTACTCGCGAGCAGAAAAAGTCAATATTCTATCATGCCTTGACTATGAATAAATAAGTCTAATTTAAGATAGCATGCTCAATCGCGTGACAGGGTTGCGACTATTGTATAAAATAAAGGTAATCACCGCCAATTGCCTAACTGATCATTCAGGTGTACCATTTGGCAGAATATATACTCCCCTTAGCAACCAATCAAAAATAAGGGTATTTAAAATTATCGTATGGCCTATGATACTAAAACAGTTACCGAATGCACTGACATTGTTTCGATTAGGACTAATTGTTCCTTTTTTGATATTCTTGTATTGTCATGAATATGTCAATTCATTTTATACATTTATGCTCGCAGGTCTAACGGACGGCTTGGACGGCTTTTTAGCCAGACGATTTAACTGGCAAAGCTTTTTTGGCTCTTTTGTAGATCCTTTAGCAGATAAATTATTAATCGCCTCCAGTTTTATTTCTTTAGCATTGATTGGTGTATTGCCTTGGTGGTTAGTCGCTCTTGTTTTCCTGCGCGATTTCACCATTTCGATGGGAGTACTGGCGTGGTATCATTTTATTCGTCGTAAACTAGATTTTAAACCCACCTCATTAAGCAAAATTAATACGGCGCTGCAGCTTGCTTTGGTCACTTCATGTTTATTTGAGTTAGCTTTTTTCCACTTTCCTAGTTACATATTTAATACCTTAATTTGCTTAACTACGCTCACTACCGCCATTACTTATATTGATTATATGTGGACCTGGAGCAAAAAAGCCTGGCCTAAAAAAGAATTATCGCAATGAACAAGCAGTTGGCCTTAGCCATAAAGTTAAATAATGAAGCAACCTTGGCTGATTTTAACTGGGGCAACAATAAATTGTTGCAACAACAATTAAATCGCTTGCTAACCCTCAAAGAAGACCGACTACTCTATCTTTGGGGGGCCTCTGGTAGTGGTAAATCACATTTATTACAGGCATCTTGTCAAGCCGTTAATTTAACCCAGTCAGCAATCTATCTCCCTCTGAATCTTCTAAAAGAGTGGGGGCCACAAACAATAGAAGGCTTAGAAGAGCAAGCCCTAGTCTGTATTGATGATATAGATGCGATTGCAGAAGATAGCGCATGGGAAGAGGCTTTATTTCACTTATACAATAAAATCAAAGACTTAGATAAAGGACTTTTAATTATATCAGGCAATCAATCCCCAACCACTTTAGCGATTAAATTACCTGATTTACGCTCACGGTTAAGTTGGGGGCTAGTGATTCAATTAATGGAATTGAGTGATGAAGATAAAATTAATACCTTAAAATTACATGCTTTAAGACGTGGATTTGATTTACCAGAAAGTGTAGGCCAATTTCTGCTGAATCGTTGCTCTCGCAATATGCATGATTTACAGCAATTACTAAATCGCCTGGATGATGCCTCGCTTGCCGCACAACGAAAAATTACGATTCCGTTTGTTAAAGAGACTTTGAAGATCTAAAGAATAGATTTATTTTTAACCATTAATATGAGCGCCCCATGATGCGCATCGCTGCCTACAAGACAAAACTAGCTTTTGTTTTGAAAAAATTATCCAGGGTCTGTTGACATTTCTACTATCTTGGCCAAAATAGCGAAATAGAAACAACCCCGAACATGAATGCTTTTATCTAAAAAAAAGTTCTAACTAGACAGGGAGCGCTCACGGTTGCAACCGATACTTCATCTTAAATCGGAATTAATAAATGAACTCTATTGATGCAGTTATTTCATGGGTTGATGGCTACGATCCGGCTTATCAACAAAAATTAAGGGCTTTCTGTGCACAGCAAGGTATTGAACCACATACTGCGGTAGAACCAACGCGTATTCATCAACGCAATGAAATTCATTATTGCCTGCATGCATTACGGCGCTTTGCCCCCTGGATACGCACTATTTATATCATTACCAATCAACAAATCCCACCAACTGTTACCGCGTTGCAGGGAACAGAGTTTGGCAATAAAATTAAAATTATTGATCAAAATGAGTTACTTCTTAAATTTGATACACGCTCCCCGGTATTCAATAGTCTGAGTGTTGAATGGCTGATCTGGCACATCAAGGGACTATCCAACCGCTTTTTATATTTAAATGATGATTTTTTCATTATTCGTGACGTGACTCCCGCTGATTTTTTTCGCAATGATCGCATTGTCCTGCGCGGAGAATGGAAAATTCAAGCCGCACAGAAATGGTCGTATCAAATAAAAAAACGTCTCTATAACTGGCTAGGCGATATTGACCCCAAACCCAAAACCGATCCGCATCGCTCCTGGCAAGAAAAAAGCGCACAACTTGCAGGATGGCATAAACAATTTTATTTATTGCCTCATGCACCATTCTCCTTGATAAAGGAAACTTTTGAAGAATATATTACCCAGGACAGCCAACTTTTTATCGAGAATATTCGCTACCCATTTCGGCATCCAGATCAAGTATCAAGCATCCCCCTAATGGTTCACTTAGAGATGAAACGCCAACGAACAGTCTATGATTCAAATTACCAAGCGATTATGGTTAATGGCGCAACGCATCCGTTTAAAAAAATAAAATCGCGTTTAAATCATGCTTATAATAATCGTCATGTTGCGTTTATTTGTATGCAGAGCATTGATCAGGCGCCACCAATGGTACAAGAATATATGCTCAATTGGTTGCAACAGTGCATCGAATAAGAAATTAGCCCCTAACAAACAAGCGAGATTTATTATGAATTCGATGAACATTATTATCGATGTTACCCGAGTAGTACGCCGCTTAATGAAAAGCCGAACACTTACGGGCATTGATCGCGTCACCATGGCCTATGTACAACATTATGCACCAATCGCTCACGCTCTAGTGCGTTGGAGTGGGCGTAGCTGGGTATTATCACGTTCGCAATCAAATGCCTTATTTAAGTGGTTAATCACGCCCGGCAAGACATCGACAGCAATCCTTATTATTTTCAGAGGAATTCTAACGAACTCGAACACTAAAAATAAAGCGCATACCTTTTTATTGAATACTGGGCATATCGGGCTTGGTCAATCAGATTATATACGACTGATCCGTAAACGAGGTATTAAACCCATTTTTTTTGTGCATGATCTAATTCCAATTACCTACCCAGAGTATTGTAGTGCTGGCGAAGATATTCGCCATAAAGAAAAAATAAATTATGTCTTAGCGCTTGCAAGCGGAATAATCACTAACTCACAAGCAACGCGTCAAGAATTAATGCACTATGCACAACAAACAAAACAGCAGATGCCGAGCGCTGAAGTCGCCTTATTAGCCTCCGGTATTTTAGCTAAATCGCCAGGGACGCGCCCCCTAGATAAACCCTATTTTGTCATCTTGAGCACCATTGAACCGCGAAAAAATCATTTGTTATTACTGCAAATATGGCGTAGTTTATTCCAGCGTTTAGGTCAACAAACCCCTCATCTCTTCGTAATTGGTCAACGCGGCTGGGAATGTGAGAACGTGCTTGATTTGCTTGAGCGCTGCCATTATTTGCAGGATGTTGTAACCGAAATATCTTATTGCCAAGATGCTGATTTAGTAACTTATATTCATCACAGCCAGGCCCTGCTTTTTCCATCATTTATTGAAGGTTACGGTTTACCATTAGTCGAAGCATTAACTATGGGCGTTCCGGTTATTGCCAGTGATTTATCCGTATTTCGGGAAATAGCAGGTAATACGCCTGAGTATCTTAATCCTCTAGATGGTAAACGCTGGGAAGAATTGATTATCGAATATGCCCAGCCAAACAGCACGTGCAGAGCCGCACAAATGATGCGTTTGCAACATTTTCAAGAGCCTACATGGCAAGAGCATTTTCTTAAAGTTGATTCACTGTTGACAGAGCTTAGTCATTAGGTTGGTTAAATGACTCGGCGCAAAGCCGCTTACATACACCCAAGTCCAGAACTGTATTCTACTGATGAGCGTTCCTCCGTGAAGGAAGGTATCGGTGGTTTTGCACGCATAAAAGAGAAAATATTCTCACCAACGTTCATTACTTTAGACCGAGGAATAACCTCAGATGCCACGCCAACTACTTGTTGTCCAGTAGTTTGAGCAACTTGTTGCAATTCAGAAAGTTGCTCTTTTAGATGTGAAGCCCCCTCGAGGCGTTTTTTTAACAACGCGAGTTTTGTTGCTTCCTTGGCTAATAACTCGTGGTCACATAAAGTCGCTATCTTCTCTTCATCTAAGCCAAACCAGCCACTAACAAGCGACTTTAACCCTGGAAGCTCCACATACCAATAAAGACTAAAAGCAGCTAAGCCAACGCCAAAACTAAAAAGAAGCACTGGCAAAGAAGCAGGTGTCACCGTTGTCATCAAAAAACCTAAAATAAAAAGAGAAACGGTTTGTCCAGAACAAAAGGCTCCACCAAAGAAAAGTGCAGCAGTCACCCCCGAAAGTACTAATTTGGTGATTTGCGTTTGCTTGCTATTAAGTATCTGCTCAAATTGCTCGCCAGCCTCATCTAATTGGGCAAAACGCTGCTGCAATAAGGAGATAATTAGTGCTAGTTTTTTTAAATCTTCAGCAGAATATTCGGACAAATCATAATTCGCTATGGTTTTTCTTATCAGCTTAATTTCATCTAATTGGCGCAGATAAATATCCAATAACTTATGCGCATCACCTAACTTGACCCCGAGACCTTGGGCTAGTTTAACTAAATCAAAACCACAAAAAGCAATCATGCACAAGAAAGAAAAAATACAAGCACTAGCAAGAATTACCGTCGCGGACAATGAAAAAATACCCAAAATGGTAACGACACTATCAAAGCCCTCACATGCAGCTACTAAGATACCGGCGGCAGAAAGCAGTATAAGTTTCAGTTTATCATTTGTCTTTGTTTGCTTTATTTGATTTGCTGTGGCTTCATCCCCAACTAAAGCGCGGCATAAATCATGGAGTAATTCTGCCCGTAAGGACATCAGCATAAATTCAATTTCTTTTTGTAGTTTTACCGATTTAGCAGAGGGAACGACTAATTTATTATCAAGCCAGCTCTGTAGCGCGATAAAATCCAGTGACGCAGGCGCAGGGGGAATCACCCGTGAGCCCGAATCACACACAGCCTGATATTTATTTATTAACTCTTGAGAACGCAGACTAATCTCGATGCTGATTTCCCCACCCTCCTCATGCTTTAACTATTGTTTAACCTTGTGCATAATACAATAAAAAGTGCGAAATGGGCATGGTTTATGCAATTTATCTTAAAAAAACAGGGTTTAATGCCTATTCATTAGATACCCAATTGCACTTGATCTAATTTAAATCTAATTGAATACTTAAGTAAGTTTCTGTTGCCGCAAAAATAAATGTTCCCGAAAAGGGGGCCTTTTCAATTGACCAAATGACCTTCGTGTGCAATAATTGATCATCCCGAGTTGGATTGAGCGTGTGCCATGTCAAATAAAACCCATCAAAAACGACAACATAAAAAATTTGCATTTCTTATGGGATCAATGAATCAAAAAGCATTTTATAAGGCGCTGGGAAAGATTCAGGATATTTCTATTATTGCAAAATTTAATCAATCTGGATTTTCAGGATTTTTACCTTTTTTTGATATGGGAGTGTGTGGCTTCTTTTCATTAGATTATGCACGTGCAGCTAATGAAGGGCGAGCCCATGAATGGATTAAACGCATTGAAAAACGAGATCAGGAATTTATTCGCTATTTAATTGCTGAACGCAATGAAAAGTATGATTTCCAGTTCTTCCCTCACACTATTGAAGCACAACTTATCTCTCTGTCTGAATTAAATCGTGCCACTTCAAATTTACTCACTCACACACATCCTATTCAAGACGTGGCATACAATTATCAATATAACGATTTTGAATATGAACGTGATGATCCCCATCCAAACAGTGCAGAAAATTGTGCTCAAATTATCGCAAATAAAATGGATCCCTCGAATTATTGCTCGCAAGACACGTGCATGGAGGCTCCTCATATTCAGCTTTCAATCAATGTGGCAAGAAAAGGCTTACTTCCGTCCACGCCTTTTAGTCATTGTTTAATCTTTTCCATGGCGACGATAGAAAAAGGAGGCTTAGATCCTGCTCATCTGATATGTGTCGACGCGAATGCTGGCGCTTTTAAAATAAAAAATGATACTGAAACCATAAAAAAATTCCTAGTTGCTTTTGATGAACAATTAGTCAGTGGATTCAATATTGCATCTTACGAGCTAACCGGCGTCACTGTAGACTCAATTCCGAAAAAGGGTACTGATAAATGGAAGAAAATGAAAGAATACATCCAAACAGATGAACAATTAGGGCATGACGCTAATTACATATTATCTGACTTGCATCAACTCAATGAATTCCTGCGCCAACAAGTGGAACAACTCGAAGCGAGCCGAAAAACCAAGAGGGTACTTTTTTTTAAAAATACATTTGAAACAAATACTGCTGAAAAAATAGCAAAACTTAAAGAAATTCATAGAGATACGCAAATTAAACTTAATGAGTTATTTCAAGCCGGAGTAAATCCTTTAACGTATGATGAGCAATTAACTGAAATAACAAAATGCATGTTTTCAGAGACCATGGATGCCGCCAAAATACATAGAAATTTCTTTTCCTTTGGTCAAACGGAATCGGAAAAAAAACTCAATCAATTAAATCTTTCAATTAAAAAATAACGAATAACATCAAATGGTAGCTTAAATACATCCATATCATTACTTACAAGTTAGTAAGATGCAATTTGTTATTCCCGCGCTGACGATAAACGAAGTATCCAAGTCACGATCGTTAGCGGTTGTTGTACATATCAAAACAACTGAAAAAGATTAACAACGCACTAAGGAACTACCTATGAAAAAAAGCATTATTGCATTAATACTTACGATTTTAACTTATTCAGCATTTGCCAATAAGGGAGCTGCTGCAAAAATGAGCGCTACCGGACAAAAGAATATTACCTTTGCCACAATCATAAATCCTTTTGGAGGAGCGCTTTCAGAAGCAAGGCGCATTGCTAAGCAGAAATTAATCCACCAGTGTCAAGAAAAATTTAACGGAACGATTGTCGGTACAATCCAGTATAAAACAATACGTTTCGATGAGGGCGTTATGGCCGCAATTGTGAAAGCCAGCGGCGAGTGCATCTATTAAATCAGGCTCGCGGCCGGAATAAAGCACTACTCTCTAATTCGAAGTGCAACATTCTTTTGCGCAAGAATGTTGCAGGGGTAAAAAATAACAGCACAGCAGAAGCTATCTGGAAAATCCCAGCCATTTCTTCGTCGATGTCAACAGATTTTCAAACCCGATATCAGTACATTGCAAATAGGGTCCTTTGTATTAACAATAACCCCCTTTATTATATATAATTGTTTCGCTATAGCATCTATTCAAAACAGGCATACATAAGAGCATTATCAATGCTTACCCAAGACCAGAGCATCAGGATCGAAATCTTTTGCCTCAGAAACTCTACTAGCTACTTTTTCCTGAAATGAATTTAGCAGCTTTTGAACAGCTACAACAGCACGGTTGTGTACTTGAAGTATCTTAGAAGGAACTTCACGTATTGGCTCTGATTTATCCCTAATATCATAAACTTTGGTTATTAGATTTTTTTTATTTCGACCCAATTCTCGTCATAACAATTTTTCCACTGCCATAATACTACGTTCATACACGCACGACCTTGTTGCGTGGATAAATAGAGTGGTAAATAGCGGGCTATTATGACTACAGTTTAGTAACAAAATATTTCCGCTTCTAC
>NZ_JH413848.1:50743-125388 GCF_000162755.2 Legionella drancourtii LLAP12 | reverse complement strand
GGCGCGCATACACATGAGCTAATACAGGACTCATAAGTACTATCCAGATAGGATTTAATGCTTGAAAGCTTTGTGCATCAATAGGAATCCCTAAAAAATCAGGCACCACATTATTTACGGCAAACAAGTTAAGTGAGGTGGGCATCTGTTGGTATAAAGTGAAAAAGATGACTGCCTCAATCATTAAGGCAAAGGCAACGAGCATGCGAATCATCGCCACCTTAGTTTCTTTTTGTGCCAGATAACCGTAATAGAGCACGACTAGAGTGGTTATAACCCACAACAGATTTTTCGCTAGCAACACGTGCTGTAATAAATAGGCTGAACTGAGCGTAAACAAATAAATACCGACAAGGACAAGAAGCCACTGCAGCAGTGAAATTTTATGCTGATCGGCCGCTGTATTAATGTGCGCAACATACTGGCGTTGCAACCCATAATTCGCCAAACCTATTAATAAGCCTATAGAACTCATCATATAAGCGTAGGAATAACCGTAACGATGAGCAATTGCTGGTCCTGCAAATAACGCAATCATACTGCCTAAATTAATTGCCATATAATACAGTGTAAAGCCACCATGCAGGCGTGGATCATTGCACTCATAACATTTAGCCAACAAGTTGGATGGATTGGCTTTAAATAAGCCATTACCGACACAAATTAAACCCAAGGCAAAAAATACATGTTCTTTATCAGTAATCGCTAAAGCAAAATAACCGCTTGCTAAAACAATCAGTCCAAGCACAATAGTGCGTTTGGTACCAAGAATCCGATCACCCAAATACCCACCGATAACCACCATACCATAAACTAAGGCCGAGAAAGCACCAAATGTATAGTATGAATCGCTATCGCTATACCCCAAATAGCGAATGAAAAAAAGCGTTAAAATCCCTTGAACTGTATAAAACCCAAACCGCTCCCACAACTCCAACAAAAAAATCATGTGAAATGCACGTGGCTGCTCACGAAGTAGGTTCAGCATGAGACGTCCTTCCCTAAAGGGTAAACTTTTAAATTAAAGGAAATTTTTATTTTTTGCAATGAGCTTTTCGTTGCAGATTAAACTTAGCCTATGCATAATCAGAGAGCAAGCAATGACTAATGAGATAAAGCAGCCTTAGGTTCCTCTTGTGCGCCCTCCCCTTCATCCTGACTTACCGTTTCACCTTCACTATCAACGCACCCATCATCCACCGTTACGCTAGCAACAGAACTACGTAATGACTGGGCATCCGCGTTAGGGGCATTTTCTGCGGCGAAACCCGCAAGAACCGCCTTGTTATCCCCCAAAAGCTCTAACATTGCGCTTGTTGAATTGGGTTCATTTTGCGTCTGCTCAGGTGACATCGTCCCTTGTACAAAATCTGTATTGCACCCATCAACGTCTTTAGTAGTCGTTGACTCGACGTGCACCCGATTAGTTACCGCAATCGTGTTATCAAGAGATTGTTCATGCCGATGTTCTTGTTGCTCTGCTAATTGAAGCGTATTGCTATTTTGCACCTCATGCTCCGTTTCTGCGGCATTGCGGAACTTATTTATCAGCCAGTTTCCCAGTGCACGCACTATGGGAACAGTAATGCGCACGGCCAGATAGGCAAGGCTAACCGCAGAAACCCCGATTAAAATCGCCAAACCAACATGTGGAAAAAATAAAGAGGTAACCAATCCAACTACGGCAAGTGAGGCCAAACTTACACCTAAACCTTTATCGACAATGTGTACGATACCTAACTCTTTTATTTTTTCCTCGATAACTTCCTCTTTTTCTTTTAAAGCCTCAATACGTTCTTTTTGGGTCTGATGACGCTGTTGCAACGAAGCGATATGTTGATAAATCTCAGTTAAATGTTCTTGATCTGTTGTCTGTTGCAACAGGGTGTGTAGTTTTTCTGCCTCACACTGAATTTGCTGCATTTCCTCTTCCGCACCAACGAGTTCGCGACGCAGTGCTTTTCGTTCTTTACCTAAAACATAACGTTCACGTAAGGCTTTAGCTAATAAAAAGGTGCTCAGGCCTAAAGCAAGCCCCGCACTTACCAGACCAATAACTGGCGCCGCACCAGGAACAGTCAGCGCCGTAATCGCAAGGGCAAGTAATACGGCAGAATACAGCCATCTGGCATTATTATTTAAGGTAATTGGCACGGGGCGTTTTAAAACAAATGCTGCAAGATAAATCCCCGGAACCATTAAGAAATCCAAAGCCGCTAACGAAATCCCACCAAATTGAAAGCCACTGGTTAGCGCCGTCGGAGGCGTACCATGCAAGGCACTAATAGAGGAACCTAATTGCATCGCCTCACTACTGACACCTTTAACAAAACGAGATAAAAAAGGGATGCGCATTAGTAATGACAGCGGCACCTTCTTCTTCTTGGGAATATAGGCGACTGGTTGTTGAATTCCTTGCAAGATGCCTTCAGCATCTTTTTTATCTGCAATTTGCGCTGGTTCAAATGCCATTGGGTACCTACAGATAATGTTATTTATTATTACTATAGCAATTAAATCTTAAGAAATTCTGATGTTGCTTGCTAATCAGGCTAAAATTCAACTATATTTCCTCTTAGAGACTAAATTACCCCAATAAATTATGACGGCTAAAAAAGCCCTTTATCTAGCAGGTGGCGGTGCTCGTGGTGCGTATCAAGCAGGCGTTCTAAAAGCAATAGGCCATATTTTACAAACCAAAACACTGCCTTTCGAAATGGTCAGCGGTGTTAGTGTGGGCAGTATTAATGCCGTAGTGCTTGCAGAAAATGCAGATGACTTCCCAACAGCCCTTGATAAACTGGAAATGATTTGGAGTGAAATTCACTGCCAGCAAATTTATAAAGCCAGTAATTATGAACTAAGTAAATCAGTAATGCGCAATGTAAGTACGCTGGTTATAAAGCAACGTCAAGCAGGCCACTTACTAGACACCACGCCGCTAAAAGCATTAATTGATGACACCATTGATTTTACGCGGATTGCCAAAAATATCAGTGAAGGCCATCTTCATACCTTAGAAATTATTACCAATTGCTATGAATCAAACCAAACTATCTCTTTTTACGATCATAGCGGCGCTGAATTTACTGATTGGCATTATCCTCGCCATAGCAGTCAACGTGCAAACATCCAAGCAGAACATATTTTAGCATCCAGCGCCTTACCCTTATTCTTCCCCACGGTACCGATTGATGGCTTTCATTATGGGGATGGTAGCGTTGGCTTGGTTGCTCCACTACGAGGAGCCATTCGCTTTGAAGTAAATGAGATTATGATTTTGGGTACACGAGCACTACCGACCTTTGTCGATCATGAACCATTCCGTGACAATGATGAGATTCCCTTCGCGCATATTTTAGGTAGTATGCTCAATGGCCTTTTTCTGGATAATTTAGATCGTGATATCGAAATGGTTAATCGCATGAATGAAATTGCCATGCTCCTATCCATATGGAAAAAGCGTCATTCTCCTTGGCGGCCAATTAAAACCATGCATTTACGTCCCAGTAAAGACGTCGCCTCCGTAGCGCAAGCGCATTTTAAATCCTTGCCAGTGTTGCTACGTTATTTACTCAATGTTTTGGGGGCTAAAAATCATTCAGGCGATTTATTAAGCTTCTTACTGTTTGAGCGCGAATTTACGCGGGATCTACTTGAACTTGGTTTCCGAGACACGATTAATAATGCCAAAGCAGTCAGTGCGTTTTTTGAGTAATGATATGGCCCGAATTAAGGCTCAACCTAAGGGGCAACATCTAAATGCCCGCATACAAAAAATTCAACACGCTCTGAGTTTCAGGCATAACCCCATGCCAAATAAAAAAAGCCTCGGCAGCCTGTTCCACTAACATGCCTAAACCATCAACAGCAGCACAATCCCAATATCTGGCAGATTGCACGAACGCCGTTGCTTCTCCTTGTTTATACGATAAATCATAACATAATGGCTTGGTGGAGAAACAAACCGCAGGCAAGGCAATAAACTCTCCAGCTAAACTTGCTGAAGTCGCATTAATTATCAAATCAAAGGGCTCATTTAACTCATTAATGCGCATACATTTTATCTGCGGAAAAGCCTGTTTTAAGGCCTCAGCTTTGGCTAGAGTACGATTAGCAACGACCAAAGTAGCGAGGTTATTTTCCCATAAAGGATGTACAATACCACGTGCAGCACCTCCTGCCCCGATAATTAACACCCGTTTCCCGACCAAGGCAAGATGACGACGCAAATCACGAATCAACCCAATCCCATCGGTATTATCGGCGTATAAGTTCCCTGCATGCATCCATAAGGTATTCGCGGCCCTAGCCAGATTACAACGCACTGAACAGTGCTGTGCTATGGCAAAAGCATGTTGCTTAAAAGGTAAAGTGATATTAAGCCCCTTACCATCTTGTGCAAAAAAAGCGGTTATTTTCTGTTCAAAAGACGATTCATCTGCTTTAATTTTGTGATAGGTCAGGTGAATATTAGTTTGTCTGGCAAAATGCTGATGAATTACCGGAGATAAACTATGGTCTATGGGATTACCAACAACCGCAAAATACTGCGCCACTACATCCTCCTCTTAATCTGTTTTTTTATTGCCAATACAGCCATGGCAAGCAATCAATCGATTAATGTTTATCTTAAATTAAAACCGGACAATCAGGTTAGTGAGCTTATCAAAGAATTTAATCAATTTTTAGAGCAACAAAAAATATTTACTGAATATCAGATTACCCCCTATATTGATAAACACCCGCTGCATGTGACCTTGTATATGGCAAACTATCAAGAAACACAAATTCCCCAGATTATCAAGCACACCGAAGCCTTAGCGAAACAACAAAAGCAAGTTTCCCTCTTAACATCGCGCTTTATCCCTAGTGGCGGTTATGTGATGTTGTCCGTGACCAATGATCCGCAAATACAAGGACTAAGTAATAAGGCATTGAATGCCCTGTCTTCATTACGCAACAAAAAAGCACTCATTCCTGCCTGGGCCGCTCAAGATATAGACCGACAACTCATTTTTACGCAATATGGCAGTCCTAATGTGCTGAATTATTTTAATCCGCATTTTTCGGTGTTTGCAGCAGAGCATTTGCATCCCGATGATAATGCACGCTTGCAGAAGCAATTACAGCTGTTAGTGTCGCAATTTGCGAAAAACCATCAGACGCAAGTACGCACCAATGCTTATGCGATTGGGGTGGGCATTGCTGATTCACAAGGACAAATTGTCAAAGAATTAAAATCATTTTCATTGGAATAGAAAGGGATTATTTAAGCATCGAGGTTATCCAGACACAAATAGAAAAAAAGAAACTATAATTACATAAAATGATCTTTGTGGTTAAATTATGAGCCGACGAGTTGTATTGTGTTTTTCCGATGAACCTACTGCGCCATCACGACTTAAGCCTGGCGATATTTTACTGGTTGCGCGAAAAGATGATACTGGCGAGATAAAAATCGTACAGGAACTACAATATCTTTATAAAAATACCCAAGGCAGCCCTGTGATTGCTCCAGCAATCTATGAGTCACTTGATGAATACATCCACGAAGCGTTACAAGAAGGGACATTAAATGTTGAAATTTTAGCGCACTCTGCATCGATAAGCGCACATTATATTTCACCGACAGAAACCAAAAATTATCCATCACAACGATTTGCAATTGATGAATTGACCACCTGGCTTGAGTCTAATATTTTGAAAAATAAACTTCCCAAGATCTCTATATCACTCATAGTATGTCGCGCTGGCGCAGGAACCAAAGAATTCCCGGCGATCGCCGAACAAATGTTTGCATTATTCACAGAAAAACCGCAGAAAATCACAGCAAGAAAAGGCTTTGTCTATGTAAGTAATAAAGAAAAAATTTACAGCCTTAGCACATTTGATATGCTATTACATAAAGCGTTTATCAATCAAAATACATCTCCTGAAACCATTCTAGAACAGTTATCATTTCCAGCACTACGTGGATTAAGAACGTTGCTGAGCATAACGCAACTACATACGTATGATGACAGTACACCGCTTAATGAAAAATTTGTTTATTTTAAAAATGACGAAGATAAGACACTAAAAATTGATAAACACTTATATGATCTTTATCACTTATCCCATCCTCAACCCAATAAAAAACTAGAGCAGTACACCAAAGAAGAGTTCATAAAACTGGCAAATATCGGCATACAATCCGATAAAAACGAAAAACTATATAAAAAATCACAAATTATTTTACATGATAGTGATTTAATCTACCCTGTGGTAGTTATACAAACAGATTTAAAAAATTATCAAAAAAAAGATATGCTTTTTAAAAAAATTGATGATGTGTATGCAACGATTGAAAATACACCACAACTAAAGCATGCCAAAAAATTTATGGTTTTATTAAACATTATCGACGCTTATGTTAATGAACGTTATGTTTTAAATCTGCCAATGGAAAATATCGAGTCTTTATTAACGGTATTAGAGCGATTGATTGCTAAGAAGGGACAATTTAATGAGCAAGACTACCAAGAAATAAAAGAAACCTGTCAGCACATACAATCCCATCAGAATATAGAGTTCGATGTTTCTGAACACATGAATTTAGCCGGGCTGCAGTTACCAACTTATAAAAGCACTGTCCTAAACCACTGCACACAAATGAATACGCTCTTTGCAAACTATTTAGAATCTTTTTCCAAAATAATTAAAATAGAAAATCAAATGGCTGAAAATGCACAAATTTATACCATGAAAGTAGATACAAACACAGCCGCATTAGAACATCCCCAAGAAGAAAACAATAAGCAAATACTTGCGGATATTGAGAAATTACGTCAAGCAATTCATCAACAAATACAAGAAGCTGCTTATTTATTCAGTTTTAATAAATTTACATCGCCGCAATCACAGGTTTTAACCTCGATGCTGCAATTAATTCATGTACGACAAAAGCAAGAAATTAAAAATACCGAGCCAGATGCTTTTGCACCTTTATTGTTGCAAAATATAAAGCAACTCGAAGCAATTGAGCCTTCGCATGCCCGTGCAAAACTTATAAAAAGAGCTGTAGAAGACTTCGTTAACAGACATTACCATACTCCAGAACCTGTTCGTTCCCAGCAAGAGATGAAATCAGAATTAGTTGCGCATAAAGAGGCAACCGCCCAGGAACGCCGTCTAAATGAGGATGATTACAGTAGTTTATTTGAATTAGATTAATCTTAGTAGCAATCAATGATTACAGCATAGTCATCAATTTAGATCAAAAGCAGATTAGCGCGGAGCTTGCGAAATGAATTGTACTATACATTAATTTCTTAACTTTATAGCAATAACTAGAGCGTTATGGATCCCGCGGACAAGCCGCGAGAATGCGGATTTGGAGCAAATTCAAACGATTATTAATGAGACCAATTTTATTTTATTTCAGCAACTAGACTCTTAGATACCACCTCGCCCAAATCGCGTGATAATTGTTGTTGTGCCAATTGTTCTAGTTGCTGGCGCATCAATAGCTGTCGGGGTTTGTCATAACGCTGCCAACGTGTGAATGGATTGGCTATCCGTGCGGCAATTTGGGGGTTAATCTTATCTAAAATAAGCAGAATCTCCGCCAGGAACGCATAACCACTGCCATCAGGCGCATGAAAATTACGTGGATTTGCCATACAAAATGCGCCGATTACAGAACGTGCTTTATTCGGGTTTTTAATACTGAAATCAGGATGTTGCAACAATTTTTTTACCTGACTTAGGGTAACGGGTAACTCACAGCTGGCTTGCAAGGCAAACCATTTATCCAAGACTAACTCATCTTTAGACCATTGCTTATAAAAATCATTAATGGCCTGCTCACGCAGATTTTGATGTGCACAATTAACCAATAAAGCAAAACTGGCTATTTGATCCGTCATTGTTTGCGCTTGGGTAAATTGCTGCTGACAGATGGCAAGCGCAGCGCTCTCGTTAGACTTCATCATCAACCACAAACACACATTACGCAATTTTCTGCGGCCATAAGCAGGGCCATTCATACGATGATCTTCAGCCTGCCATAATTTTTGGTACATTGACTGCGCCTGCTCATACAAATGTAGCCCTAATTGCGCACGAAAGTAATCACGGGCCGCTTCCACAGCATTCACATCAACAGCATCCAACATTGCCGCAACTTCTTCAAAGCATGGAGGGGTCAACAATTCAGCACGTAGATCCGCATCTAAAGACTCATCGAGCAGCACATGCTTCAATGCCGCAATTAATGCTCCTGGTACTTGCCATTGCGTTCGTGGTAAGCCTAAACACTCGTGAATACAGTTCAGGACTAACCGCTGCGCGGCATCCCATTTTGCATAACCATCCATTTCATGGCGTACCAAGAAGATTAACTCATCTTGACTAAGCTCATGCTTTAATTTAATCGGCGCTGAAAATTCACGTAACAGAGAAATGACTGGTTTTTCACTTAAATCAGTGAAAGTAAAAATTTGTTCCGCTTCGGTTAATTCTAAAATATCGTGCTTAATTGGCATCAATTGACCTTTAGAGTCAAACAAGGCAACGCGAATAGGAATATGAAACGGCTTTTTAGCATGACATTCAGGCGTTGGTGGACAACTTTGTTTCATCAGCAAGCTTAGGTGACCTTGTTCATACTTACTGGTCACCACCACCTCAGGAGTCCCTGCTTGGCTATACCAGCGTTTAAATTGCGTTAAATCCATCCCATTAGCATCTTCCATGGCAGCCACAAAATCATCAATGGTTACCGCATGGCCATCATGGCGTGCAAAATACAAATCCATTCCTTTGCGATAACGCTCTTTACCTAATAACGTATGTTGCATACGAATAACTTCCGCACCCTTGTTATAAATGGTCGCCGTGTAAAAATTATTTATTTCTTGATAAGACTCAGGGCGTACGGGATGTGCCATGGAACTTGCATCTTCAGGAAATTGACTACTACGTAACGCCTTAACATCCATAATCCGATTTACATCTCGTGAATTCATATCACGCGAAAATTCTTGATCGCGGAAAACAGTCAAACCTTCCTTTAAACTTAATTGAAACCAATCGCGGCAAGTGACACGATTTCCCGTCCAATTATGAAAATACTCATGAGCAACGACTCCTTCAACATCGGCAAAATCCTGATCGGTTGCCGTATCCGGACGCGCCAAGATGTATTTGGAATTAAAAATATTTAAGCCCTTATTTTCCATAGCCCCCATATTGAAATCGCTAACGGCAACGATCATGAAAATATCTAAATCGTATTCACGGCCATAAACCTCTTCATCCCAACGCATGGATTTTTTCAATGATTCCATCGCATGCCCACATTTATCTTCATTTCCAGGCTCAACGTAGATGTGTAAATCAACCATTCGCCCAGAACTGGTGACAAATTTATCACGCATCTGCGCCAGATTTCCGGCCACTAGCGCAAATAAATAAGAGGGTTTCTTAAAAGGATCTTGCCAAATGACCCAGTGCCGTCCATCGCTAGCATCACCAGAATCAATTAAATTACCATTGGAGAGCAAAACTGGATATTGCTTTTTATCTGCCGTAATGCGCGTAGTATACGTTGCCAATACATCAGGACGGTCTAGAAAATAGGTGATGCGACGAAAACCTTCAGCCTCGCATTGCGTACAAAACAAATGATTTGAACGATATAGTCCCGATAAGTGTGTATTCTCTTGGGGATAAATACGCGTAACGATTGTTAGAGTAAATTCATCTGGGCAATGTTCGATAATTAATGCATCAGGAGATGCCTGATACTCGGTTGGCTCTAATTGCCTACCATTCATTTGCACGCTGACCAATTCAAGTTCATCGCCATATAAATGCAAAGCCCCCGGATGCTGGCGCGTTAATTTAAGTTCACTGCGCACCAAAGCATGATCATGATATAAATCAAAATTTAAATTGACAGTGTCTACTGCAAATAAAGGAGCTTGATAGTTTTTTAAGTAAATGGTTGTATCTGGAGTGCTCATCATTTTTCCTTAAAACCTGAATGTGGAATTTATTGTCATTTTTATTAAACAATAAATCAATGATAACTTTGTAAAAATGCCTTGCTGTAAACGTTAGTCCAAACCGAATTATTAATCAATTAGATAAGATCCAATCCAAAAAATAATTGTTACACTTTAGGGTCTAACCCACGTTTATATACCAAAATAAAAAAATATCTAAGAATGATTGAGTTATCCATTAATTTTATGCCTATACTGAGTATTAAAGAGGTGGCTTCTCAAGTTAGCTTTTGCGTGCCATCAGGAAAATGAACATACAAAAAAACTCGTCATATCCTGCCGAGGGATAAGTAAAAGGGGATGGCTCATGAACACTCAAGATTTTTTGACCGGCTATACCAAGCGCTTTGTTGATAACAAAGAAGAAGAAATGGGCTTGGATGAATATCTGGAATTGTGTAAAAACGATCCTTCCGCTTATGCCAATCCAGCAGAACGCTTGCTCATGGCTATAGGCGAACCCGAGATGCTCGATACACGTCATGACCCTGTTTTATCACGGATTTTTTCTAATAAAATTATCCCACGTTATACTGTATTTAAAGAATTTTATGGCATGGAAGAGCCCATTGAGCAAATCGTGGGTTTTTTAAAACATGCAGCACAAGGTTTAGAAGAAACCAAACAAGTGCTTTATCTTTTAGGTCCTGTGGGGGGAGGTAAATCATCCATTGCCGAAAAATTAAAAGACTTAATGGAAGACGTTCCCTTTTATGCCATCAAAGGTTCCCCCGTATTTGAATCTCCACTGTCTTTATTTGATCCCACTGAAGATGCGCAATTATTGCGCGAACGTTTCGGCATCCCTTCACGCTATTTACGCTACTTAATGTCACCTTGGGCGGTCAAAAGACTGCACGAGTTTAATGGCGACATTAGCCAATTCAGAGTAATTAAAGTCAAACCTTCTCGCTTGAAACAAATTGCAGTTGCCAAGACCGAGCCTGGTGATGAAAATAATCAGGATATTTCCTCTCTAGTCGGCAAAGTAGACATTCGCAAATTAGAAGAGTTTTCGCAAGACGATCCTGACGCTTACAGCTATTCTGGTGGCTTATGCCGGGCAAACCGGGGTCTTTTAGAGTTTGTGGAAATGTTTAAAGCCCCCATTAAGGTGTTGCATCCGTTGCTTACCGCAACGCAAGAAGGCAATTACAATGCCACTGAAGGCTTGTCGTCCATTCCTTTTGAAGGAATTATTTTAGCCCACTCAAACGAATCAGAATGGCAAACCTTCAGAAACAATAAAAATAACGAAGCATTTATTGACCGTATCAATATTGTGAAAGTACCTTATTGTCTGCGTGTATCAGAAGAGCTGAAAATATATCAAAAACTAATTGATAACAGTTCCTTAACCCAAGCCCATTGTGCTCCAGGGACGCTGGATATGTTGGCGCAATTTTCCGTATTAACACGTTTGAAAGAGCCACAAAATTCAAGCATTTATTTAAAAATGCGGGTATATAATGGCGAAAGCTTGAAAGATACCGATCCTAAAGCAAAATCTTATCAAGAATATCGTGATTTTGCCGGTGTCGATGAAGGAATGAGTGGGGTGTCAACGCGTTTTGCCTTCAAAATACTGTCCAAAGTATTTAACTTTGACCACAGTGAAGTGGCAGCCAACCCCGTACATTTAATGTACGTGCTCGAACGTCAAATTGAACAAGAACAATTCCCACAAGAACAACAGGAAACTTATTTAGGCTTTATTAAAGAGTATTTAGCAACCAAGTATGTAGAATTTATCGGCAAAGAAATTCAAACGGCTTATCTGGAATCGTACTCTGAATACGGACAAAATATCTTTGATCGCTACATCACTTATGCTGATTTCTGGATTCAAGACCAAGATTATCGTGACCCCGATACCGGTGAGATTTTTGATCGCGGCTTACTCAATTTGGAATTGGAAAAAATTGAAAAACCGGCCGGAATCTCAAATCCTAAAGACTTCCGTAATGAAGTCGTGAATTTTGTTCTTCGCGCACGAGCTAATAACCGTGGTAAAAACCCCGTGTGGAACAGTTATGAAAAATTAAGATCGGTAATCGAGAAAAAAATGTTCACCAATACAGAGGACTTATTACCGGTGATTTCCTTTAATGCCAAATCCTCTGAAGATGATAAGAAAAAACATGAGGAATTTATTTCCCGCATGATAGAAAAAGGCTACACCAGGAAACAAGTGCGCCTGCTTTGTGAATGGTATTTACGAGTACGCAAGTCACAATAATAACACGAATGAAACTATCAAAGATCCCTTCACCTACTTGCTGGTGAGCAGTAAAAAGCGGGTATATATACCCGCTTTTTAGCTGATTCCATGCACTACCTGCATGGAATTAAGGATCAAAGTCGCGGAGCTAAAATCATGTCGCAATTGATTGATAGACGACAAAATGCGGGAAAAAAAAGTACGGTGAATCGCCAACGTTTTCTTCGTCGCTATAAAAATCAAATAAAAAGAGCCGTCTCCGATGCTGTCGGTAAACGCAGTATTACTGAAATTGATCAAGGCGAACAAATCACAATTCCCGCTAAAGACATTTCTGAACCCATGTTTCATCGCGGTAAAGGCGGTCATGTCGAGCGCATCTTACCTGGCAATGATAATTTTGTTGCCGGTGATCGGATTAAAAGACCAAGCGGAGGCGAGGATGGCGGTGGAGGTGGCGGTGAGGCCAGTAATAGTGGCGAAGGTGAGGATGACTTTGTTTTTGAATTATCGCGCGAAGAGTTTCTAGATTTGTATTTTGAAGATCTGGAATTACCTGATTTGATTAAAAAAGAATTGGCACGCATCAGTACCTTTAAAACCATACGTGCCGGGGTTAGTACCAGCGGAATTCCCAATAATATTAATGTGTTACGCTCAATGAAACAGGCAACAGGCCGCCGAGTCGCACTTGCCTCCCCTTATAAACGACAATTAAAGCACGCTGAAGAAGAATTAACCCGTTTGCAAGCAGAACCCATACCCGATATGTGCGCGATCAAAGAACTACAAAAACAGATTGAACACTTTAAAAAGAGAATACAGGCCGTTCCCTTTATTGATACCATTGATCTTCGTTACAATCATCGTATCCGTGTGCCCTCACCTTCCACTCAAGCAGTAATGTTTTGTGTCATGGATGTGTCCGGTTCGATGGATGAAGCCAAAAAAGATATTGCCAAACGCTTTTTCATCCTCCTATACATGTTTCTCACCAAGAATTATGAAAAAATCGAATTAGTCTTTATTCGTCATCATACCTCGGCCAAAGAAGTAAATGAGGAAGAATTTTTTTATTCGCGAGAAACGGGCGGCACTGTTGTGTCAAGCGCCCTAGAATTACTAAATACCATTATTGAAGCGCGCTATCCACCTGAAGCCTGGAACATTTATGTTGCGCAAGCATCTGACGGTGACAATTGGAACGCGGACTCGCCCTATTGCCAAGAATTACTGCAAGATAAAATCATGCCTTTATTGCAATATTTTGCTTATATAGAAATTATGCCACGGCACCATCAAAGTTTGTGGGAAGTCTATCAACTCGTCAAAGAACAATACCCAAATTTTGCGATGGAGAATATTGATACTGTTGCTGATATTTATCCCGTCTTTCATGAATTATTTAAAAGGAAAACGGTATGAAAAAAAGAAAGCCTCTATCCACCGGGGCCGAATGGACCTTTGAGTTAATCCAAGATTATGATCGTGAAATTGCCCGTATTGCTAAAGATTTTAAGCTTGACACTTATCCAAATCAAATAGAAGTTATCTCTGCGGAGCAGATGATGGATGCTTATGCTTCCGTAGGCATGCCAATAGGATATAGCCATTGGTCTTTCGGCAAACATTTTGTCGGTGTTGAAAAAAGCTATAAGCGTGGGCAAATGGGGTTAGCCTATGAATTGGTGATTAACTCCAATCCATGTATTTCTTATTTAATGGAAGAAAACACAATAGCGATGCAAGCACTGGTCATTGCTCATGCCTGCTATGGCCATAATTCATTTTTTAAAAATAACTATTTATTTAAAATGTGGACTTCAGCAGATGCCATCATAGATTATTTAGTTTTTGCCAAAAAATATATTGGTGATTGTGAGGAACGTTATGGTATTGATGAGGTTGAATCCATTCTAGATGCCTGCCATGCGTTGATGAATTATGGGGTAGACCGCTATAAACACCCTGCCCCCTTATCCATACAGGAAGAAAAAATTCGTCAACAAAACCGTGAAATCTACATGCAATCCCAAGTTAATGAATTATGGCGAACTATTCCACAAAACAAGCACGCGGCAGAACAAGGTAAGACCAAACGCTATCCCGAAGAACCACAAGAAAATATTTTATATTTTCTTGAAAAAAATGCGCCGCTATTAGAACCTTGGCAACGGGAAATTGTGCGCATCGTGAGAAAAATGGCACAATATTTTTACCCACAAGGACAAACTAAAGTAATGAATGAAGGCTGGGCCTGTTTTTGGCACTACACCATCTTACATGCACTTTATGATGAAGGCCTTGTTACCGATGAATTTATGCTGGAAATTTTACAAAGCCACACCAATGTGATTATGCAACCTTCTTATAATAGTCCTTATTTCAGTGGCATTAATCCCTACACCTTGGGCTATCATATGATGCAAGACATTAAGCGAATTTGTGAAAGCCCAACGGAAGAAGATAAGGCTTGGTTCCCCTATCTCGCGAACACCGATTGGTTAACAAGCTTAGATATGGCAATGCGTAATTACAAAGATGAAAGTTTTATTGCACAATATTTATCACCAAAATTGATCCGTGATTTAAAATTATTCCATCTTGTTGATGATGATCGTAGCCCTGAGCTTTATGTTAATGCGATTCATAATGAGCCGGGATATCAGAAAATAAGAGAAGCCTTATCGCGACAACATAATTTAGGTTATTTTGAACCAGATATCCAGGTTTATTCAGTTGATTTACAAGGCAATCGCGCCATGACATTAAGACATACCCAACAAAATCGGGCACCCTTGGGTGAAACCACTTCTGCGGTATTAAAGCACCTTCATTCACTGTGGAAATTCCCAGTGATTTTGCAATCGATTGACTCAGATAATAAAATAACGGCAGAGTATCATTGCCCGCCGTTGTCTCAATCAAAAACAGAAGATAAGTAAATGAGAAGCTAAAAGTACTGGGCGGATGCGAAATAATTATTGCCTGGGCAGTAAAAAGTAGATGAGTTTAAAAAACGATATACCCATCGAGATAATTATGAGCTTTATGCTTATGGAGACAGTATTCATGATCGCGCATTACTTAATTATGCCGATCATGCTTTTTACAAATGTTTTGAGTAAATGCCTCTTTAGTTGTACCAAAGAGGCAGAAAGAAGATTACTCAGATGCTAACTCTATAGCAAAAGCAACTGCTAATTTGGCGAAATTAGTCATATGCTCCAAGCTCAACAGCTCCATAGTGTCCGAGCTACTATGAATATAGGGGTTATGCTCATCAAAATTAGATTCACAGGGGAATGCTGCCGGAATACCTTCATCATCCCACGATGCATGGTCACTGCAACCATAGCCACATTGTGAATAATCAACAGGCACCTGAACATAGGTATCAATTAATTTAGCAACGAAATTACTCAAACCTCTATCAACATGATCGGTATAAACCCACATTGTTGGATCTTTAGGGTCAACACGATAACCTGTCATATCAAACTGAATTGCGGCTTTAACCGGAATAGAATGATCTTGAAAATGTTCGACCACATATTGAGAACCAACTAAACCACGTTCTTCAGCAGCATACCAAATAATATAAATTGGCCGCTTAAAGGAGGCATTAGAAGATAATAGAACACGTGCCATTTCCATGATACTGGAAGAACCACTACCATCATCACCAGCACCAGGCATACGTCCATCAAGGGTATCCATATGTGCACCAATAACAATCCCAGGAGCCTTAATATCTTTACCAATAACCGTGACTAAAGAAGGTTGTTTATAGCGTCCTGTTTTTACAAAATAAGTTACCGTATCCGTACGACCATATTCAGTTGCCATTGCTTCAAATGTAGATTTTAACCAATTGGCAGCATCCACACCAGTATCTTTGGTTGAAGAACGATTATGGTAGGACGTTAAATGCGTTAAGGTTTGCCAAATATTATCGGCAACAACATTTTTTAAAGCGGCATTCACTTCATTCTGGTGTTTAATTTCATAAGTGCTTTTGTCGGCAGGTACGGCATGAACTGATTTTTTTTGTAATAAATTGCGTGCAGATTGCTGTTGTACAGCAAGTGCGGCGCCATTTAAACGATGACTGACATTTACAAAACGACCACAGTGTACTTGATCGGCCAAATGACTTAGCACATCGACATCCGTGCTAGGAACATCAATAATCTTAAATTGCTTATTCTCTGCCAAGACGCCATAAGCAGTAGTAATTTTAGCCGCCAGACATTGTGGTACTTGCAGTTGCTCATGCACTGGGATGCTTGTTGCAGAAACATGGGCGCTTGCTAACATTGAACCCGCAGCGATACAGGTCATCCATTGATTAAAACGCATATCCTCTCCTAATTGATGTTGAGCTTCAGACTACATGAGGTAAATCATGCATTTTCACTTTACCTTAAATTTAACGGTCGAATCTACAAGCTGAAAAAATAAAAAAATAAACAGCTGAGCTATTTTCGCCACTTATTGCTATTGATAATCATTTTCATTTGCGATAAAGTCTTATTTCCAATGATTGAATGGGCAAATATACCACAATGAATACAAAAAACATCCCTATTAATCCCAAAAAGATCCCTTATTACATTTCCTTAACACTACTTACGGCTGGGGCCAGTTTAATTCTTGGCTTTTTAAGTTTTGGGGGCATGTTTGCTTTGCTTCCGGTTTTACCGCTCGCATTTGCAGCTTTTGGTTTATCAGTTGCATATGAAGGGGAAATTTATTTACAGAACATTAAAGGAGCTCTTGGTAAATTATTCAGACATAATTATTTGAAAAATCATCTGGCACGCGAATATTTACTGGAGAACTTTCCTCTAAATACCACATCTTCAGATTGCCCACAATTTTTCAAGGACTATGAAAAACAACTAAAACTGCTTACCCTCTTTGCTCATAAAAATTTAAACAAAAAAAGTAAAAAGCAAAAAAAACAAATCGAAAAAACGCTCAACGATATGGAAAAATGGTTTGCTTTACAGTTATTTCCTCACGCTAAACAGCAAGAAGGAAAGCAAGCTGTATATGGTGAGGAATTAACCATCTGGCTTGCTAAAGCAGAACGACAGCAAACAAAATGGCAAGAGCGTTTAGCAAAACGTCGTAGCACTTTTCATCTTGTTGCAAGCTTTAGTACGCTGTCAGCACTGTTTATGGGACTTGGTACAACCTACTTAGTCGTTGAAGCATTTAGTGTTATTCCCTGGATTGCCGCAATTCCTTTTGCATCCTGGCCACTCATTATTGTACCCATGGCACTAATCGCAGGCGCAGCCTATGGCTTGTTAACTTACAATACGGTAACGGATCTGATTAACAACGATACCTTAAATAAATGGTATAAAAAGATTCGTACTAATTTAAGCCAGGAACTCTCTGTACGTAACGTATTTATCGCAAGCATGGCTGTAGCACTGGTCGGCTTAGCTATAGCTCTGACCATTTGTACTGCGGGAACCTGGTGGACTATAGCAAGCAGCGCACGCCCATTATTTGACTGGATGAGCAAGATCCCAAGCGTTGTTATGGGCGTAATCAACCCAATGATTACGGGCTTATCTGCTATATTTTTTAACGTACAAAATACCGCAGAATCATTAGAAATGCTTGAGGAAATGACAAATCCTGCCGCAAATAAACCCAATCTATTACAAAGGATGTATCAGACAATTAACAAGGGCATTAATCACCTGCATGCCACAGAAAACTGGCTACAAATACTAAATCCATTTCGCCTGCTATTAAAGCTAGTCATGACGCCACTGCGAGTCCTGTTGTTTATTGGCCATTTAGTAAGCATCGCCCTTACCGCCGATCGTGTACCCGGCATTCCCCAAATTTGGGCAGCACTCATAGCGTTCATTAGCGAAGGCTTTGAAGACGTACATTATTTTACCGGACATAGCCCGGCTCATGAGCTGGGTCACGAACATTATAAACAGGAACACACGGATGAACTAAAAACCTTAATCCAAGAACGTCTAGATGCACATGCCGGTCATAGTCATGATGCTGATATCCCCACTAAAATCCTAAAAAGCATTGCGATTCCCGCCTATGTCCTGGCTGCTGCTTGGGATTATTTCGCAAGCAAACTAAATAAATCCACAGCCACAGCGGATGGCAAACAGCAACCTAGACAACTAACATTTAACCACGCATGGCATAAACAACGTGGTAATGAAGCCGTAGTTGATGCGCATTTATCTACGCTGGCAGAAAAGCAACCATCAGCCCATTGGCAAATAGAACACACCCTCTCTTTACTGCAAAAATATGAGCAGAAACATCTCAATAAAGTAATCCTCGGCAACTCTATTGCTGAAGAAAAAAAGCAAGAACTAAGAAAATTACAACAGAAAATACGGGAAATAGCGCCCGAATCATTAGCCGAAGTATTAACTGCGGCCAAAGCAAATCCAGTCTTTAATCAACATCGATTATTTGCTGAGCAAGGAGAACCAACCCGCACACAAATCTTCCTTGACGAATTGCCCGAGCGTGTGCTTGCCGCAAAGTGCGACGTCATTGGACTAATTTAATGCCGAAAAGGAACGGCCAAAGTGACAAGGATGTCCATTCGTTCCTGATGTAGATAAAAGATAGACATCGCGCCTATGCTTTAACTACAGCCCCACTAAGCAAACTTAGAACCATGCTTACTGCTCACGATATCTTCATAGACCTTTCCATATTCCGCAACCATTCTATCCCCGGTAAATAAGGCTTGATAACGTGCCGCAGCATTTTCCCCCATCAGCGCACTTTCCCGTGGATTATCCCAGATAAATTGCATGGCATCACGTAAAGCAACCGCATCATCAGGAGGAATAACAAAACCGGTTTCGCCATTCACATTAATAAAACTTGTTCCGGTGCCAATTTCCGCAGATATTAACGGCTTACCCATCATCGCGCCTTCGAGGAGAGAAATACCAAACGCTTCTGAACGTAGATGCGAGGGGAATAGTACTGAAAGACATAAGTCTAAAAGCGCCATTTTATCAGTATCTGATAGTCGTCCCAGAAAATGGACATGGGTTAAGTTCAATTTATTCGCATAAACTTTTAATTCTTCTTCAAGCGGCCCAGTGCCCACAATCAAGACCGGAAATGTTGTATTTTTCAGCGCATCTAAAAGGATATGCAACCCTTTATAATAACGTAGCACCCCGATAAACAGGAAAAAGCGGTTACCAAAACTATTGCGCCAATAAGTATATTGCTCAGCCGTCGGCACAGGATAACTTGCTCTATTTAAACCAATAGGAATGGCAGTTACTTTATCCTTATATTTTTGTAAGGTAGGGCTGCTTGCTAAATAATTAGGTGATGTTGCCACAATCCTATCTACTGAACTTAAAAAACGGTTCATTAACGGGCGATAAAAAAAAAGTAATTGTTGCTGGCGCACAATATCAGAATGATAGGTTAAAACTGATGGCTTTTTAATCCGCCAAAATAGATGCAATACATCGGCAAATGGCCAAGGAAAATGATAGTGAATGACATCGGTTTTTTGAGCAATTTTGTTAAAATCACGTAATAAAGAAAAAGATATACTATTTGAGGCAATCGAGAAATTTTCTTTATAACAAAGATTCTTGATTCCTTCATGCGTTATTTCCGTTTCTTGCCAATCTTTAGAAAGGGAAAGAACCGTATGACTAAAACGTGGATCATTTGCTTTAGCCATTTGATAAATTGTTTGTTCAACACCACCAAAAGTATCATTTAAAAATGTCTTATAGACATGCAATATATTCATATACGTTCAACTAGGAATTTGTCTTGATGCTGCCTATTTCTTGATACGCGAGCTTACCGCCAACTGAGCAACAGTTCTTACCTGAACAACCGAACAAATAAGGCAATCACTTTTTGCAAGGCAACTAATAAACTCGCCGTGAGAAGATCATTTGTGTACTACTTTATTAACAACCTAAAAACCACCATCAGCAACTAACTTTTCGCATTGCGCTTCTTTCATATCTTCTCTCATCATTTCTACAACTAAATCATGGAATGAGGTTTTGAATTCCCAGCCAAGCTTTTGCTTTGCTTTCATTGCATCACCCAATAAGCTTTCTACTTCTGTAGGGCGGAAATAACATGGATCTACTTCAACGATGCATTTTCCAGTAACCACATCATAACCTTTTTCTTCGCAGTCCAGGCCTTCCCAGTGGATGCTAATACCAATTTCTTTAGCCGCAATCTCGACAAATTCACGAACTGAATGTTGTTCACCAGTGGCAATAACAAAATCTTCTGCTTGCTCTTGCTGCAACATTAACCATTGCATTTCAACATAGTCACGCGCATGTCCCCAATCACGCATTGCATTAAGGTTTCCTAAATACAAACGTTCTTGAGTTCCCAGTTTAATCCGTGCTAATGCGCGCGTAATTTTACGCGTAACGAACGTTTCACCACGCAGCGGCGATTCATGATTAAATAAAATACCGTTACACGCATAGATTCCATAAGCTTCACGATAATTCACGGTTATCCAATATGCATATAATTTTGCTACTGCATAAGGACTACGAGGATAAAAAGGCGTCGTTTCCTTTTGTGGGACTTCTTGCACTAAACCGTATAATTCAGAAGTACTCGCTTGATAAAAACGGGTTTTATTTTCCAGTTTCAAAATACGAATTGCTTCCAACAAACGCAATGCCCCCAACGCATCTGAATTTGCAGTATATTCTGGTTCTTCAAATGATACTGCGACATGACTTTGAGCCGCCAGATTATAAATTTCATCAGGTTGTACCTGTTGTACAATACGAATCAAGCTGGATGAGTCCGTTAAATCACCATGATGGAGCGTCAAGTTATGTCCATTAACATGGGGATCATGATACAAATGATCAATACGAGCGGTATTAAATAGAGAGGAGCGTCTCTTGATTCCATGTACGGCATAGCCTTTAGCTAATAATAATTCTGCCAAATACGCACCATCTTGGCCGGTGATACCTGTAATCAAAGCTGTTTTCACGTTTGTTCCTTATACGACAAATTAAACAATATCAATGTGTGAATAAAATTATTTATTCTACTGGTTTTTCTTGCTGAGATTGGTGCTTAAGCAGACTATCTTCTTTTATTTGGAGAAGAAACTATCCGTCTGCTTATATAAACGTACCTCGATTATTCGCATTCTGTAGCTTGAATAAGTTCCTCGATTGTCTGCACCGTCTGCTTAATTACGGGGACATTCTGACGTGTTTCTACATTGAGACGCAATAAGGGTTCAGTATTCGATGAACGCAAATTCAAACGCATGGTGTCAAACTCAAGACTAATACCATCAGTTCTATCTATGCTTGGCTTAAATTGGGAAAAATGCGCTTCGACAACCTTCATTATTTGCTGCGGATTGTTAACCTTGTAATTAATTTCGCCGCTGCAAGGAAAAGCCTTGACGCGTTCATTAATCAGACTTTCCAGTGATTTACCAGAGCGACTCATGAGGTCAATAACTAATAACCAGGGAATCATACCACTATCACAATAAGCAAAATCACGGAAATAATGATGCCCACTCATTTCACCACCATAAATAGCATTTTCATGGCGCATACGCTCTTTAATAAAGGCATGTCCCGTTTTACATTGTATGGCTTGTCCCTGAGCCTGAGTCACGATATCAATGGTGTTCCAAGTTAAGCGAGGATCGTGAATAATTTTTTCGCCAGGATTTTTTTCCAGGAAGGCTTCAGCCAGTAAACCAACAAGATAATAACCTTCGATGAATTCACCGTGATTATCAAACAAAAAACAGCGATCAAAATCGCCATCCCAGGCAATACCCATGTCTGCATTATGTGCTTTAACCATGTTTGCGGTAACTTGACGATTTTCGGGTAGCAAAGGATTGGGGATACCATTAGGAAAATCGCCGTTTGCTTCATGGTTAATTTTAATGAAGGTTACGGGAATATTTGCCGCGGCAAAACGGGCCTCAATTGCATCAATAACATGACCTGCGGCACCATTTCCGGCATCGACAAGCAATTTTAAAGGCTGCAGCTTTTCTACTTGAATGTAACTAAGCAAATGACTCACGTAAGCATCTAAGATACTTAATTGCTGCAATTGCCCTTTATGTGCAGACACTTGAAATTGATTTTTGCGAACCAATTGCTCAATAGTATGTAACCCACTATCACCACTAATAGGCACCGCACCTTTACGCACTAGTTTCATGCCATTGTATTCAATTGGATTATGGCTGGCTGTAACTTCAATACCGCCATCAACGTCCAGATGAAATGCCGCAAAATACACTTCTTCCGTGCCGGTCATGCCAAGGTCAATCACATCAGTACCCGCATCCATAATGCCACGCGCCAAGGCTTGCTTTAGTGGCTCACTGCTATGCCGAGCATCACTACCAACAACAAGAGAACGCGCTTTTAAAAATTGGGCATAAGCAAAACCAATACGGTAAGCAATGTCGTCGGTGAGCTCAATCTCAAGCTTGCCGCGAATATCATAAGATTTAAAACATGCTAGTTTCATAAATTAAACCCGCCCATAATTATCTTGAAAGCGCACAATGTCATCTTCACCAAGATAATCACCGCTTTGTACCTCAATCATAACAAGATCAAGGACGCCAGGATTTTCTAATCGATGCTTACATCCAGCAGGGATATAAGTTGATTCGTTTACTCGAACAAAAAACTCTTCATCACCATTAACCACTTTGGCCATGCCACTCACTACGATCCAATGTTCACTACGATGATGATGCATTTGCAAGCTTAAACTTGCCCCGGGTTTGACTTCAATTCGCTTGATCTTAAAACGTTCATTTTGCTCAAGAATGGTGTATGTACCCCAAGGGCGATATACCGTACGATGCAATCTATGAGCCTCATGGCCACGAGCCTTTAATTGAGTGTAAATGTGTTTGACATCTTGTGCTCGTGACTTATCTGCGACTAATAATGCATCGGGCGTATCAACGATAAGTAAGTTATCAACACCAACAACACCAACGAGACGATCATTACTTTTGATATTGCAATTGACAACATCATGCAACAAGATCTCTCCCTCAAGACGATTACCGTCTTGATCTGGCTCAATAAACTCATCAATGGAATTCCAGGAACCAACATCGCTCCAACCAATCTGACACGGCACTACAGCAATGTTTTCCGATTTTTCCATAACCGCATAATCAATTGAACTATCAGGAACCAGCGCAAAGGTTTGTTCGTCTAACTCAAGACCCCTAATGTTTTGCTGCTCAAGGTAGTGCGAATGAGAAAAACAAGTACGCACTGCTGCAAGAATTTCTGGGCAATGGGATTGCATTGCACGTAGCATCGTGCCAGCCGAAAATAAGAACATGCCCGAATTCCACAAAAAGCGTCCCGAAGCCAGATATTGCTCCGCTTTTGCTAAAATGGGTTTTTCAACGAAACGTAAAACCTGGTTTGCTTCTGCTTCGATATAACCATATTCAGTCTTGGGCTCAGTAGGCGAAATACCAAAAGTGACTAATTTATCGCATTGAGCTAAGGCCATAGCATCAGAAACTGCGCTTTGAAAAGCATCCTGATCTAAAATTAAATGATCTGCAGCAAGTACCAACATCATGGCGTCTTCGCCATGTGTTTTAATGGTCTGCAGCACAGCAACAGCAATTGCAGCGGCCGTATTGCGACCAACAGGCTCCATTATGTACGTAGTTGCTGTATTACCGTGATTCACTTCATTACTTTCTTCAATAATTTTGAATATAAATTCTTTATTGGTAACGACCAATGCTTCACGCACATTCGGTAATGACGCCCCTCGAATGAAGGCTTTTTGAAATAGGCTTTGGCCATCAGCAAGGCGAATAAATGGCTTGGGATGTAATTCACGAGATACGGGCCAGAGACGCGATCCTGCTCCGCCACACAGTATGATTGGTATTAGCTGCATATAAATCCTGTTTTTCTTTTTTCTTAAAATTTTACGGTCTGTGGACATCAACAGCGCATCGCGTGATGCCGAATTTACTGCGGTAAGAAAAATATTTTCCTGATGTAATCGCGTGCCATAACAATGCGAAACGAGTTCCAAGCATTCTCACTAAATCGTTGTTATCCATGGACAGACTTAGATTTTAACAATTTCACACAATACTGAGGACGAATAGTAATCGCTTACTATTTTTTGTCAAGAAAAAATGTGCCACAATTTGTTTAAAATAAATTCAATTGCATAGATACACTTGCAGTTTATATCACTAGAGAAGAAGATTCTCTATGTAAATAAAATTTGCTAAAATGGCCAACTACTTTTCATTCAGATGAATATTATGCAAAAACCGCCAACGTCGATTCTATTTATTGGATTATTATCCGCCTTTTCCTTGTTAACCTTTGATCTGTATCAACCCTCACTTCCTTATATCACCAATTATTTTGATACAACTCATAGCCTAAGCCAATTAACCTTAAGTATTTATTTATTTGTTTTTGGCATTGCCCAATTAATTTGGGGCCCCTTGCTCGATCATTTTGGACGGCGCCGCCTATTGCCTGGTAGTCTTATATTAGCAGTAATTGCCAGTATCTTATGTACCATAGCACCCAACATCTATGTCCTCATTTTCGGACGAGCCGTGCAAGGATTTGCCCTGTGCTGTGCTAATTTAATTGCATTTTCCACCTCCCGTGATTTTGAAAACGCCGTTGAACGCGCCAAAGTTTTATCGTACGTTTCCATGATCGTCTCCATATCCCCCATACTTGCCCCGGTGCTTGGTTCACTTATCTTTACCTACTGCGGTTGGCAAGCCAACTTTATGTTAATGGCCGGCATTGGCATTGCCCTGCTCATGCAAACCAGAAAAAGTTTATATGAATCCCCATTTTGGACGTCCCCCAAAAGCGCGTTTATATTAAAAGATGCCATCAGCGCCTATAAAAATGCCATGGCCTCTCCGGTCTTATGGAGCGCTTCATTCATTATGATGTTTAGCTTTGCCGCAGTAATGCTCTCGGTGATTAACTCATCTTATCTTATTATTGATAAGCTTGGTTTCTCGCCACTGGTATTTGGGATCATTTTTATTTTTAATGGCTTAAATATTATTGTCGGCAACTATTTAGGCATCGGCCTGCGTAAGTATTTCAGTATGGCCGCAACAACCTATTTAGGCAGTTGGCTGATTATCCTCGGTGGTTTTGCCATGTTAATAACTACAACTTTATATGGATTTAGTTTATATTCCTTATCCTTTGCTCTCATTTGTAATTTGGGCATCAGCCTGACAGCGCCACCAACAATGTCATTAGCACTCTCTGACTTTAAAGAAAATTCGGGAGTGGCTCTGGCCTTTATTCACACCATACGGATGTTGGGTTCCTCACTCTTAACCATGTTAAGCGCATATTTACTCATGCTAGATCTTAATACCTTACCCATAGGATTAATCGGCTGTGGTATTGGTGCCTTATACTATTGCTGGCGTTTCAACCAGTTGATGGCCAAGTCTGATGATGCAGAATTTGAGGGCAGCGAAGCGGCGTAGCTGGCCTGACTAGTTACATTCAAGAAGGCATCTGTAAATCCTGCGACAGAGCCTTCTTAAAAATGAATGAATCTTACGTCATACTACAAAAAAGTTGTCTTTTCTTCTTTATTGATGGCATAAATTGCCGGGATCGCAGTTCATAAACTGAAATAGGTACATGGACATTTCTCACAAAAACGCGCAGCAAAACCATTGCATTTAATGGCACCGAAATTTCAGGAAAATGAAAAACTATGGGGGCAAAAAAATCGATCTCTTTTAACGATTTGGTGCGATGAAGAGCGATTGTATTGTTTGGCAAAACAAGCTCTATTCCGATTAGACCATTAATTGTGCCTGGATGTGCGGCACAAGCAATCATAATTTCGGAGATGGTTTCATTAACATTCTTCAAACGATATTCTATAAAAATTTTCTGGTTAAGAAGAGGGCCTTTTTTTAAGTTTAAGCCCTTGGCATTCTGGTTGTATTTGAGCGTTGACAACATGGCTTTAAACTGTGGAATTTCTTCTTTATTTCGAACACCGTTTAGTAAGTGCTCAAAACAGTGTTGGATGCTTTTATATTCTTCAGATATCGACTTATATGCCAGCTGATTTAAAGATGATCCGGCTATTTTTACAATATATTGAATTAATGCCTGAGCTCGTCTTTCATAACTAACGGCATTAACATCGTTACTATTCTGCATGAGCAGATCCAGCAATTTAATATTATTATTAATATTAAAGGCGATATGACAATAATTATTGAGATTGGATTTTAGCCGTGTTGCATTAGCCTGAATTGATAAGTATTTAATTGCATCAACAATACAATCTATATCCTGGTTAATGTTCATTATCCCTTCGGCTTCGCCTAAGCCATCAAATGCGGGTTCACCAAAAACAATAATGTTGGCATTTAAATAAAGCGCATTTAAAAGCACTGAATTCGTTTTATAAATGGAATTTGTGGTTTTTCCATAAGGATGAATAATTATATCAATTTTTTTATGTCTTAATTGATGAATATACTGATTGTAATCACTTAAAATGTCAATTTCATCAATACTAAACAGGCATTTCTCGGTGTCCTCACTCAGCAAATATTTTCTAACTGTTAAATTTATATCTTCACCACCATTCTTTAACTTATTTAATGCGGGTACTACATATTCAAAAAATGACTCCCCGCGAAATGCGCCGCCAATGACGGCGACATTTATTCTGTTAGTCTTATTAGCTGCTAGCAAATGATTACCAGCGACTGGCGGTAATAACATTTCATTTAAAATCGGGGGATAACACCATACTTTGGTGTGTATTTTTTCCTGAAGAAAGAATGTTTTTAGCGTCTCGGTGCTCGTCAAAACCGCATCAAAATTACTTAAAATTTTTGTAACATTCTTCTTGGAATACCAAGCAAATTCTTCATATTCATTTTTAAGGGCAATGAAATTATCGTCTATATAATAATAACAAGGAATCTGTAATTTTTTTAAGACCGTGATAATCGACGCCGAACTTTGCAGGTTGCGATTGACAATCACGGCGTCATAGCCCATTAAGAAATATAAATCCTGAAGAGTATCCTGGCCAGGAACAACCAGTTGTACTCTATAATTTTCAGTAACATTAATGCTTTCAAAACAAAGATGATAGTTCGTTGGCCCAGAACTATAAAAAGCTATTTTTTTTATCACCTTATTATTGGCAGAACTTATATTCTTAACCCCAAATTTAGACTGGTAAAAAGCAAATAAATCCTCAAGATAGGCCTGCGCTTTATTACCAAATACCAACTGTGATTCAATAATATTTTTATCGGCAAAATTCTCTGGTAATAACTGCTGGTTGCGATTGGATGTCTTATAGAAGCGCGAAAAAACGCGAGGATCATTAGAGACATGACCAAGACTATCATTCTGAGTGATTCCATGCTCAGTCCCAACCATAATTTCAACATGTGTAAACGGATAGTGCCTCGATATTCTTAACCACAGATCTCGGTCGCATTCGCGCGCCATTAGAATATGAGGATCATACAAGCCTATGGTTTCTAAAACACTGCGTTTTAAAATGATTGAAGAATTAGCAATTAAATTGCTTGTCTCATTGCCAGCAAAAGACATCGTACCGGATACACAATGCTTTTCAATGCCTTCTTCCAGATAAATAATATTCGCCTGTCCATAACAACAGTTATAATCATTTTCCGTAATCGCGGTGTACAATGCATCAATAGCATTAATTTCAAAAATAAAATCATCAAAGGCAAATACAATATAATGACCTGATGACTTCATAAATGCTTCATATTCTGAAATCGCCAGTAAGCCAATATTTTGTGGATGGCGTATGCAGCTAATCCGCTTATCTATTTGCATATAGGCATCAATGATTTCTTTCGTTCCATCTGTAGAGGCATCATCTACTATAATAAGCTCGAACTCTTTAAAGGTCTGATTTAAAATTGAAACCAATGCTCTTTCAAATAAACCAGATTTTGCATTGGCATATGTCGGAAGAAAAATCGCGACTTTGGGCTCATATTTCTCATAATCAGACGAAGGAAGCCAAATAGAGTGCTCGATAATCTCCTTAACTAACATACTTACTCCAATAGTGATTTTGCTTATTTTAATAAAAAAACCTGTATTCTTAATCAGGCTTTTTGGGTTTTAATTTTAAGATTATGCGGTTGAAAAAACATGAGACATCATTAGGTTCTGTCCTTCAGGACTAGCTTCTACCGTAAAACCTGCCTTTTTATAAATATGAATTGCTCGTTCATTATGAGGTTTAACTTGGAGGTATAACGAGTGGAGTTTTAATCTATCTTCACAAAACTGAAGCATGGCCTGTACCGATTTCCCCATATAACCTTTACCCGCAAAATCGGGGTTCACTAGGAATCGACCAAACTCCCCACTCTTTTCTTGCCAATCGATGTTGTAAACCGCCGCTTGACCGACACGATTTCCGTGCTTATCTTGAACCAGAAAAACCAAATCATTCTCTTTAGCAAGATAGTTTTTATACCATTGGGAATGTTCTTCAAATGAGACCATATTCGTACTATTAAACCACTCACGAAATTCATTGCGCCATTGCAGAGTAAAAGGTAGATCATCAGAGCTTAATAGTGTGAGCTGAATTTCCCCGTAACCAAAGATTTCTTGTGTTTTTTTAATCAAAGCTACATCCATAAAATCATTCCATTAAACTGCTTGGGCACTATATTTAATATATTCTTTCCAGACGTCTTGGGTTGCCCCATCCATCATCACCAAGCCTTTATTAAGCCATATTGTCCGTTCACAAAAACGTCCCAACAAATCTGGTGAGTGGGTAGCTAATACCAATATTTGCCCCTTCTCCATAAAAGACTCCATTCTCTGGGAGGCTTTTTTTGTAAATGATATATCCCCCGCGCCAACCACCTCATCTAATAATAAAATTTCCGGGGTAATGGCCGTTGACGTAGCAAAAGCAAGCCGAATAAACATCCCCGCAGAATAGGCGCGCACAGGATAATTTAAAAAATCTCCGAGTTCAGTAAAAGCAGCGATTTCCGGCATTTTTTCTTTAATTTCATATGAACTCATACCCAATAATTTGGCACGAATTTGGATATTGGCCCACCCGCTCATATCCATTTCAAAGCCGGTTGCTAATTCAAAGAGAGGACATACGCGCCCATTAACCCGGCAACTACCACTAGTAGGATGATAAATGTTTGCCATTACTTTTAACAAAGTGCTTTTTCCTGCGCCATTCAAGCCAATTAAACCTACTCGCTCTCCTTGAGAAATATGCAGATTAATATCAGAAAGAGCACGATAACCAGTATTGACCTGGCGAGAAAATAAACTTGCCAAACCAGCCTGCTGCATATTTGCTGGAGGATAATCAACCGTTGCACTATTAAGGGTAATAGAATAATTCATAGCCAATATGCCACCTTTCTATCAAATTTTAAAAGTGTGATTAATGCCATACACCAAACAAGAACCCCATAAGCAAGAGCAAAATAATATACTTCATAGTTAGCCATATGCGCATTCAATAAAGGGTATCTAACAATTTCAATCAAATAATACAGCGGATTGAGTTTATAGACAAAAGCCAGATTGCGCGTAGCAAGCATATCGGCAGTAAAAACAATGGGCGTTACATAGAATAAAATCATAAATACACCACCTAAAGCGGGTGCTAAATCGCGTATTTTCACGCCCCAGTAAGAAAAGATAACAAGATGCCCCAAGCTAATAAATATTAACAGTAAAAGTCCCGGGAAAGCCCATAAGCTACCTAAACCAAAATAAATATTTTGACTAATCGCAACAATAAAAAACACGATAAAACCAACGAGCAGATTTAAAAAAGCCGATAAGAAAAAACGCAAAATATAGACCTGCTTCGGCATTGAAAATTGCTTAACATAACCTTCCGAAATTACAAAAGTTTGACAGCCTTGAACAATGGTAGATGAAATAAAATTCCACAATATAAGACCAGAAATCAACAAGGGAAAAAATGTGGAGAGATCTTGCTGGAACAAATGACCATAAACATAACCAACGCCCCCCGCCATTAAAGATAGATTAATAAAAACCCAAGACACCCCCAAGCGCGAGCGACGAAATTGATTGCGCATATCCTGTAAGCCCATATGCACCCACACAGACCATGCTTTTAAGGCAAAGAATGAATCAGTCAGGATTTTTCTTTTTTCTGAAACATTAATCTCTTTTACTGCCTCGACCATATATTCCTCACTATTTTACGACAGGTATAATTTAGACCATAACTTTTATAGTAATCACCTACACGCTTTATTTTATACTTTACCGCGAGCAATTTTTGTTCTGCCTTGATAGAGAAACACCTCATTAATGTCACCGACTTTTTTACACGCCGCTTAGAAATACTATGAAATTGCTTACTCCAATCTTCAGCAATTTGTCCATGATTATAATTTGCATGTACATCATTAAAAGCATTTAAAACCATTTTTTCTCTAAGTGCCTGATTAGCTATCAATTCTTTTAAAGCGTGGTACCACGCATCCTCATTGTGCTCAACCAAAAAGCCATTCTCTAAGTGAGTAATACAATCTGAGTAAGGGGGTATATTTGAGTAGATTCCAGCAATACCACAAGCCCCATATTCTCTGTATTTTAAATTAGATTTGGCCTGACTTGAAAGACCGTTATGAAGAGGCGCAATACCTATGTCATAATTCATTTGGAATTGTTTTTTGATATAACAATCATAAGAATAAAAATTTTCATCATAGACTACATTTGTATACGTTTTTAGCTCGCCAGGTACAAATCCATTAAAATAAATGACTACTTGTTCGCTATATTCTTGCAAAATTCTTTTTAATGCCGGAATAACCACAGAAAAATCTTGCTCTCTATGTAAGCTACCTGAATATAAAATTTTGACTTTTTCAGACTTAGGCATCTTTTGCAAATTATCAATTAACTCAAAATCAAAAGCGGCTTTCATGGAAATAACATTTTGATTTTTAGTAATAATATATTTTTTTAAATTTTCAGAGCCGGTAATCACCAAATGCGCATTGCGAATAAAACCATTAAGTGTTTTTATAAGTTGCGGGTTTGAATAACACTCGGCCAAAGCCCCTTTTCCTTTTCCAATTTCCCAGAAATTGTCATCCAAATAATAGTAATATTTTATATTATACTGCTTCATTAAATTAAGAATAGGCTTAAATGAAGGATCGCAGATACGAATAAATAGAATAAGGTATTCATCAGATAAAATATCTTGAATTTTTATCTTTGAAGCTAAAACAACGTTTAGTTGATAGTGCGAACCCATATGTTTTAAGGTTCGCACAATGATTTCTACAGTCGGTATAACGCCAGGAATAACAATCAGAAGCTTGTTAGCCATGCCATACCTTAAAATGCGTTTTTAATATAAAATTGTCTGATTGTCTCACAAATGTGCGCAATATCGTCACTTTCAAGATGCAGATGCAAAGGCAAAGAAATAACTTGCTCACTAATACGATGCGCGTTAGGACAAGTACCAAAACCATAAGAATACGGTTTATATTCAGTATTGTCTCGATAATGAACACCTGGAAAAATTTCATTTTCTTGGAGGTGACTCATCAAAGCATCGCGGTCTTCTACCATAATTTGGAACAGATGCTGTGCTGATTCACAACCGTCAACGTCCTCAACAAAAGCAATTTGTGGGATATTTGCTAAACTATTTTTATATTCTCTTGCTAGTTTTCGACGATATTGATTATCTTCATCAAGATATTTAAGCGCCACGATTCCCAAAGAAGCCATGATGGAATTACCATGATATTTAAAGCCAATACTTTCTACATCATATTTCCATTTATAATTACCCTGCTTGGTGGTGCGTGCGAAAGTGTCCTTATTAATGCCTAGCCAAGTTAGTTTCCTGCATTCCTCATCAAAAAATTTGTCTTTAAAACAAATCATGCCAGAATCGGCTGTAGGTAAATTTTTCACTGCCTGAAAACTAAAGATAGTTACATCTGCTTCATGGCCAATATGTTTCCCTTTATAACGAGTACCTGCCATATGAGCCGCATCAAGAATAAGCTTCAAATTATGTTTTTTACATAAATTCGCAACGTCCTCGAGTCTTCCCGTATTCCCGCCAATCCCCACATAAATTACCGCACGCGTTTTTGCAGTAATATGCGCCTCGATGCTTTCTGGACTTAAGCAGGAAGTGCTATCAACATCAGCAAAAACAGGTTTTAATTTTTCATAAACAATTGCATGATTCGTTGAAATAAACGTCAAAGGGGTAGTAATGACTTCATCATCATTTTGCCAGCCATAGTGAGACTTAAATAGATTAAAAGCCAAATGCAAGCCTACTGTATTAGAATTTATAAAATGGGAGTGAGGAAGACCGGTATAATCATTCCACTTCTCCTCAAAAATTTGTGTTTTAAAACCGAGACCGGTCCATGATTTATCAAGACATTCCCGAATTTCCTCTAAACACTCTTCCGTTCTAAATTTTGGCACAAAAACCTGGATTGCCATACTTCATCCCTCAGCATTGTAATTCGTTATCAAATAAAAGCAGTAGTCTAAAACAATTTTATACTTTCTTCTAGTGCTCTTTTTTCGGATAAATTTACGTCCCGCCATGTAAAGTATTAATTATCTCATTAAACTTAAATTCAACTGCTTCATTGACGTATGTTGATTTCGCGAACCCGCCCAAGTATCAAAGTGAAATGGAGTCCATTTCATTACACTAGGCCTAAAGGGAAAATTACTTTTTTAACATAATTAGCATGAGAGATAATTAAAGCCGGGGAGTGGCTCTAAACACCTTCATAAGGCAAACGTAGGCGCTACATGAAAAGCCACTCCCTGTTGATTCTTTTTTTGATAATTGTGGCATGCCTGCAAAGGGCCAGGCGATTGCTAATTCAGGATCATCCCAAGCAATACACTGCTCATATTCAGGAGCCCAAAAATCGGTGGTTTTATATAACAATTCTGCGCTGTCGGATAAAACAACAAAACCATGCGCAAAACCTTCAGGAATCCACAGCTGTTTGTAATTTTTTGCCGTTAAAATCTCGCCAACCCACTGGCCAAAGGTTGGTGAATTACGACGAACATCAACCGCCACGTCAAAAACCTCGCCGGCAACAACGCGTACGAGCTTGCCCTGTGCTTGTTTAATTTGATAATGTAAGCCGCGCAACACATTTTTTGCGGAGCGCGAATGATTATCTTGTACAAATTGTACCGGATAACCAACCGCCTCATCAAACCGTCGCTGATTAAAACTCTCCAAAAAAAGCCGCGCTCATCGCCAAACACCTGTGGTTCAAACATGAGGACATCCGTAATTGCTAGAGGAGTAGTTTTCATGCTAATTCTCGCTCATCTAATAATCTCATTAAATACTGACCATACTCATTTTTAAGCAATGGCTGCGCTAATTTTTCTAACTGTTCCGCGTCAATCCACTCCTGGCGATAGGCTATTTCTTCCAGACAAGCCACTTTCAAACCTTGGCGATGCTGCAACGTACTCACAAACATACTGGCCTCAAGCAATGATTGATGTGTTCCAGTATCCAGCCAGGTATGCCCTCTACCCATGATTTTAACATTGAGTAATCCACGCTCAAGGTAACAGCGATTTAAGTCGGTAATCTCTAATTCGCCGCGCGCAGATGGTTTTAGGCCATGCGCTAAACTTACAACATTTTGATCATAAAAATAAAGTCCTGTAACCGCATAATTTGATTTAGGGTATTGAGGTTTTTCTTCTAATGAAATTACTTTGCCTGTTGCGTCAAATTCTGCAACACCATAACGCTCAGGATCATGGACATGATAGGCAAAAACGGTCGCACCAAGCTCCTGCTGCATCGCTTTGGCATATAAATGGTGCAGATCATGGCCATAAAAAATATTATCGCCGAGAACCAGGACGCAAGGATGATCATCAATAAATGACTCCCCTAAAATAAAAGCTTGCGGCAATCCAGCAGGCGTTGGTTGGATCACATACTCCAAATTTAAGCCCCATTGCTCACCGGTTCCTAATAACTGCTGGTAAAGTGGTATGTCTCTTGGCGTTGAAATAATTAAAATATCCCTAATATTTGCCAGCATCAATGTGCTTAAAGGATAATAAACCATTGGCTTGTCAAAAACAGGTAGCAATTGTTTTGAAATAACGGTAGTAGCTGGATTTAAACGTGTGCCCGCTCCACCGGCTAAAATAATCCCTTTGCGCCTCATGCAAAAAACCTCATATTAATTAATTGTGTAATCATGCGATCGACATATATCGACCAATCTGGAAAAACTATTTGTAGCGCCCCCGACAAAGCACTAGTATCTAATGCCGAATTTTTGGGACGCACTGCTGGAAGCGGATATGCTTCACTTAAAACAGGCTGTATTTTAGAGGGAACTAAATTGAAGTCAATCTGCTGAACCCTGGTTTTCTCTAAAAGATAACATGCTAAGCCATGCCAGCTCGTGATCCCATTGGCAGTAAGATGATAAATACCAGGCATCAATTGTCCTTTTTGCGCGGCATAAATCGCCAACAAGGTCACATCACTAATAAGTTCAGCCGAAGTAGGTGCACCATATTGGTCCGCAACAATGGTTAAGGCATCTTTTTGCCGTGCCAAATTTAAAATGGTTTTAATGAAATTATGCCCATGCTGGGAAAATACCCAGCTGGTTCTGAAAATATAGCCACGACAGCCACTGTTCTCAATGGCTACCTCTCCTGCTGATTTTGAGGCTCCATAAATACTTAAAGGCGTTCTCGGGTCAGATTCAATATACGCACCTTGTTTTGTGCCATCAAATACATAATCAGTAGAGTAGTGAATCAATAAAGTGTTATGTTGTTGTGCATAGTCGGCCATAACAGCAACTGCTTGTTCATTGACGCAGTAAGCCTGGGTTTGCTCTTGTTCTGCTTTATCCACAGCCGTATACGCTGCTGCGTTAACAATAATATCTGGCTGAAGTTGTTTTAGTACGTGTATCAGGGCATTAAGATCGGTTAAATCAAGCTCCTCTCGTCCCAAAGTGGTCAATTGCCCTAAAGGCAATAAACTACGTGACAGCTCTCGCCCTATCTGCCCCTTTCGTCCAAACAATAATATCTTCATCTTCATGCAGATTATTACCCCAAATAACCTGCAAGATACCACTGTACCGTTTTACGAATCCCTGATTCAAAGGTCTCGCTCGGCTTCCAATCTAATTCGTGAGCAATTTTTGTCGCATCAATGGCATAACGTCGATCATGACCGGCACGATCGGCGACGTAACTTATTTGGCTTGTGTATGATTGCGCATCACGTCGTGGAGCGAGTTCATCCAAAAGCGCACAAATAGTATGGACGACCTCAAGGTTTGGTTTTTCATTCCAGCCGCCAATATTGTAGACCTCGCCTAATCGGCCATGGGCTAAAACGGTGCGAATCGCAGCACAGTGATCGGTTACGTACAACCAGTCACGAATTTGCTGCCCATCACCATAAATCGGTAAGGGTTTACCCGCGAGCGCGTTTTTTATGCACAGAGGGATTAATTTCTCTGGATATTGATAAGGGCCATAATTATTAGAACAATTGGTCGTTAATACCGGTAGACCATAAGTGTGGTAGTAAGCCCGAACCAAGTGATCCGATGCCGCCTTACTGGCAGAATAAGGACTATTAGGCTCATAACGATGCATCTCTGTAAATGCAGGGGCACCAGGTGCAAGAGAGCCATAGACTTCATCCGTTGACACATGCAAGAAACGAAAATCATCTTTAAGAGGAGAACTAAGATGATGCCAATAGTTACGAGCCACTTCCAAGAGATGAAAGGTGCCGACAATATTGGTTTGAATAAAATCAGCAGGACCATGAATGGAACGATCCACATGACTTTCTGCCGCAAAATGAATGATAGCACGTACATTATGCGCCACTAATAACTGATCAAGCCGTTCTGCATCACTAATATCGGCATGAATAAAAATATAACGCGGATCCGACTCAATACGCTTTAAATTAGCTAAATTGCCTGCATAAGTCAATTTATCTACATTAATCACTGGCTCATCATTAGATACCAGCCAATCCAATACAAAATTACTGCCAATAAAACCCGCACCGCCTGTCACAAGAATAGTCATACTTCCGCATCCCAATTATAGGTTTAAATCTTATTCAACAGAGCTCCGATTAATAATCCTATTTGCCCTATAGTAGTTTGTCTATATATTCCCAATAACTTTATTTGTATACATTTCGAAAAAAACCACCCCTTTCGTGCCTTTTCAAATTGCTCAAGCAGTTGTTTATTTTCGGGGGTTAACAAATGCGCTACTGCAAATAAACTTTTGCAATTTAGATCAAGCCAATGCTTGAAACGTCTTTGCAATAACATCCGTACTCGATAACATCGTGCGAACAAATTGGTATTACTACCCACTAAATTAGTCGCATGTTGCCGATAGCGAATAGACGGTTCAGTATCGTAATAAACTGCGCCACCGGCCCCACTAATTAATAAATAAGCCCACCAATCATGCGACACGATGTCCGTATGACTCTTCGTTTGGCGCAAGAGATTCAACGCCGCGCGATTAAACATCATCGTATTACCACCACCAATATTCTGAGCTAAGGCATTTAAAAAACCAGGTTGTCTCTTAAACAAAGGAGAATACCCTATAACATTCAAATATTCATCCACCAGCTGCGTTCGGCCACAATAAAGGGCTGGCACAGCTTCAGGAATACTTTGTAACCAGGCAAGTGCCTGCTCCAGTTTGTACTGCTCCCACACATCATCTTGATCAGAAAAAGCATAATAATCACTTGCCGTGCTTACTTTAGTGATAAGTGATAAAAAATTCGCAGCAAAGCCTTGGTGCGGGCCATAACAAACTGGAATATTATATTGATCGAGAATTTGCATTGTCTGATCGCTCGAGCCATCATCAGAGGCGATTATGTTCCAATTTTTATGAGTTTGTTGAACAATAGAATCCAACTGTTCTGCGAGATAACGCTCTCCGTTATAGGTCGCAAGAAGGATTGTAACTCGAGGCTCATGCATAAAAGAGTCCTTTGGGGATTAGCAGATTAGAAGAACGAGCCAAAATGAAATGAAGCTTAATACACTACAGTTCACGGCATCTCCAAGTATCCATCTATATAAATTGCATCAGGCGCATGTTATTCACATTTCATTTAAAATGTAAAATATTTCCACCACAAAAAATTATCGATTGTAGCAATTTCGCTTTAAAAAAGTCAATTTTGAATGAATTAATGAGCAAAAACTTACTTTTCCTCGAGCCGTTCGGGTTGAGGAGGAATAAACTCTGTTCTGATTTCTTATCCGAAACTGACGTTATTTTAACATTCAAGTTACACCAATAAACGAAACACTGCTTAGGGTCTATGGGCATTTCACTAGATTGAGCCAAGATAATAGAAAGGTCAATAGACCCTATTTACTTTGTAACAACAATTCCTGTGCATGAGAACGAGTTTGTTCTGTAACCTTTAATCCTCCGAGCATACGTGCTATTTCATTTATTTTTTCAGCAGACTGCAGCAAGGAAATACGTGTAAATGTTTGCGTACTGTCACTTTGTTTTTCGACCATAAAATGGTTATGCGCCGAAGCCGCAACCTGTGGTTGGTGAGTAACACAAAATACCTGTAGACGCTCGCCTAATTTGCGTAACATCTGACCGACAAGAGCCGCGGTAGCCCCACCAATGCCGACATCTACCTCATCAAATAATAAGGTGGGCGTTGAGCCTTGTTGGGCGGTAATCATTTGGATAGCTAACCCAATGCGTGATAGCTCTCCCCCAGAAGCAATTTTACTGAGTGAATCAGGTTGCATGCCAGGGTTGGTGCATACTTTATATTCGACTTTGTCCAAGCCATGAGCATGCATCTTATCTAGTGGCGATAATTCAATCTCGACCCAACCTTTAGGCATGCCCAGTTTTTGAATACTGTCCGTAATTTCTTTAGCTAATTTGCTGGCCTGCTCCTGTCGTGCCTCCCTCAACTTTAGAGCAGCAAGTTCATATGTCGCCACTACGTGCCGATATTGCTGCTGTAAATCCGCTAATTTCCCTTCACTATCTTGAAGGCTTTCTAATTCTTTTTGCAGCTGCTGTGTATAGGTTGGCAATTGGCTACTATCAATATGGTATTTTCGTGCCAATTGATGAATTGCGCTCATGCGGGTTTCTATTTGATGTAGGCGTTCCGGATCAAGATGAATACGTTCAGCAAATTGCTGCATTTCAGCAATAGCCTCTTCACATTGAATCAGTGCACCATTAATTAACTCATGGGTATTTTTGATTTGTGCTTGTTCTTGTGGTAATTGATTAATCAAGTGCAAGATTTGGCTTAAACTAGTGCAAATATTCGGCTCGTCTTCAGCATTTAATAAGCCATGCACGAGCTGACTATGTTGTAAATAATCCTTAGCATGATGCAACATTTGATGTTCTTGATATAAAGCATCTATTTCTCGCTCCTGAAGATTAAGCGCGGAAAGTTCTTCAATTTGAAATTGCAATAATTCAATGCGGTCAGCAGCTTGTTCCTGACTTTGCAGAACATCAATTTCCTGTTGGATCTTTTGGCATTGTTTATAAAGACGCGCGACCTCATCCAATAAAGATTGATTCTTGGCATACTGATCCAATTGTTGACGATGTGTTGCATGCTGCATTAACGCTTGATGCTGGTGTTGGCCATGAATATGTACCAATTTTTCGCTTAATTCTTTTATTTTTTGCAATGGGAATGGTTGACCATTGATGTATGATTTGGAACGGCCTTCGACATAAATAACTCGGCGCAAATAAATTTCGCCATCATCACAGGCTATGTCTTGCTCCGCTAACCATTGTGCCGGTTCTGAATCCTGATGCACATAAAAGCCGGCGGTGATGTCGCATTTTTCCTGGCCAGGGCGAATAACGGATGCATCCGTCCTATCTCCCAATGCCAACATTAAGGCATCGATCATAATCGATTTACCGGCACCAGTTTCGCCAGTAAAGGCAGTCATTCCCTGAGTAAAATCTAATTCCAATTGGTGTACAATTGCAAATTGTTCAATGCACAGAGTTGTGAGCATGATTTATCCCTGATGTTTGGATTCCCAACCGAGCTTAGAGCGTAATGTATCATAATAATGATAATCAAGGGGATGCAATAATCGTAATTGATGACTGTCTTTTTGAATCGCCACTTTTTGACCAGGCTTTACCATCCGTGATTCATGACCATCACAACTGACACACAGATCCGCTTCATTACATTGATTAATATGCATCTCAATTTTTGCTTCACCATCAATAACCAAAGGGCGCGAACTTAAACTATGGGAAAACATAGGCACTAAAACAATGGCGTTCAGTTGTGGGTGCATAATCGGACCACCTGCAGATAAAGCGTAGGCGGTTGAGCCGGTAGGAGTCGATAAAATCATCCCATCAGAACGATAATGACTGACGAGTTGCTCATTGATGTATACAGAAAACTCGATCAAATGTGTCTCATTACCGCGCGATAAAACCACATCATTAACTGCATCCCCCTCAAAATAGGTGGTCGTTTCATCATAAATACGTGTGTGTAAGAGAAAACGTTTTTCTTCGGTGTATTGCCCAGCTAAAACAGCACTAAGCTGAGTTTCAATATCATGTGGTAAAATGTCAGTTAAGAACCCTAAACGTCCACGGTTAATCCCAATCACCGGCGTATTTACTTTGGTTGCCATTCGCGCAGCAGAAATCAAACTGCCGTCACCGCCGATAACAATAATCAAATCATTTTTTTCGCCCATCTCATTTTTCGTTAAGACAGGCAATTGCACATCAAACCCCAGCAAAGTATCAACATCTTGATACACTTTGATGTTTTGTTTTTCCAAAAACTCAACCAAGCGGTGTAAACTTTCGTTTATCCCTTGGTTCGCCCGGTGTTGACGTGCATACAAAATGACACGTTTAAATTTACTCGTCACTATTCGCTCGTGATGCTTTTTTACGTTCATGTTCTTTTAATGCTTTTTTACGGATGCGAATCGATTCAGGCGTTACTTCAACCAATTCATCGTCATCAATAAACTCTAATGCCTGTTCCAAGGTTAATTTAATTGGCGGCGTTAAAATAATGTTTTCATCAGTACCAGAAGCACGCATATTCGTTAATTGTTTCTCTTTGGTAACGTTCACGACTAGATCATTATCACGTGCATGAATACCAACAACCATACCCTCATAACAAACCGTTTGCGGCTCAACAAATAAACGACCACGATCCTGTAAATTAAACAGGGCAAATCCACGGGCAATACCCTGACAATTAGAAATTAATACACCATTAGCGCGTTTACCAATGCGCCCTTTAATTGCTGGACCATAATGATCGTAAACATGGTACATCAAACCGGTACCGGACGTTGAGGATAAAAATTCGTTATGGAAGCCAATCAAACCTCGCGTAGGAACAATATAATCCAGACGTACCCGTCCTTTGCCATCGGGAACCATATCTTGCATCTCACCACGGCGCTCACCCAATTTCTCCATAATACTACCCTGATGATTTTCTTCGACATCTACAGTCAAACGCTCATAAGGCTCTTGCTGTTCGCCATCAATTTCACGAATAATCACTTCGGGCTTACTGATAGCTAGTTCATAGCCTTCACGACGCATGGTTTCAATAAGAATGGATAAATGCAATTCACCACGACCAGAAACTCTGAATTTGTCAGGATCTTCGCAGTCATCAACACGCAAGGCAACGTTATGCAATAATTCAGTATCTAAACGCTCACGAATTTTTCGTGACGTCACGAACTTACCTTCTTGACCAGCAAAAGGCGAATCATTTACCTGGAAGGTCATACTGATGGTTGGCTCATCAACAGAAAGAGCGGGCAAGCCTTCAACCATAGCCGGATCACAAACGGTATCAGATATCTTCAGTCCCTCAATCCCTGTAATCGCAACAATATTACCCGCACTCGCCTCTTCAATTTCAACACGCTCTAAGCCTTTGAAACCTAACAATTGTAATAAACGGCCAGTACGAATATTGCCGTCTTTATCGATAATTTTTACCGGCGATTTTGCTTTTATATGTCCACGACTGATGCGACCAATACCAATGGTACCAACATAAGAAGAATAATCCAAAGAACTGATTTGCATCTGGAATGGTCCTTCAGCATCTACTTTTGGCGGCTCTACTTTATCAATAATCGTTTGTAATAAAGCACTCATGTCCGTGGCTTCGTCTTCTAAATTCAATTTAGCATAACCATTTAATGCAGAGGCATAAACAACAGGGAAATCTAACTGTGCATCAGTTGCACCTAAATTATCAAATAAGTCAAATACTTGATCCATAACCCAATGCGGCCTAGCACCTGGGCGATCAATTTTATTGATGACCACAATAGGGTGTAATCCGCGCGCAAAAGCCTTTTGAGTCACAAACCGTGTTTGTGGCATAGGTCCATCGACGGCATCCACCAACAGTAATACGCTGTCGACCATGGATAAAATACGTTCTACCTCACCACCAAAGTCAGCATGTCCAGGGGTGTCAACAATATTAATTTGATGATTGTTCCAATACACACAGGTATTTTTAGCAAGAATAGTAATACCGCGTTCTTTTTCTAACGCATTAGAATCCATCATGCGTTCAACTTTAGGTGCCCGTTCATTTAGAGTGCCTGTTTGTTGCAGTAATTTGTCTACAAGTGTGGTTTTGCCATGGTCTACGTGAGCAATGATGGCAATATTGCGAATCTGATCAATCATAAATAGCCTTTAAAGGAGAAAACAGTATATTTGTTCATAGATTCGCCATTATACATGAATAGATGGCTAAAACCTATTGGCTTCTTAAGAATATATTCGCGGTTAGTCCCATCTTTCGCGACATAATTCATCAATAAATGGAAAATTTGGGCTTATCCATTAAGTAACAAATAAAATAACTCATGCGGCACTTTACTTATCGCCCCAAATCAAAGCACTTAAAAAACGAAGTGGCCTAGTAAAACGCCAAGATGTACTAGAACACAGAGCACCAATCATTTGTGTTAAGGCAATAATGTGTTTTTGTTGTTCCATGAGCGTTGTATTGGACTTGGTGAGCTGTTCATTAAGTACCGCTATTTCACTTGCCTGCTTAAGACAAAGTTGATTGACATGCAAATTAACTATTGAATTTTCAATCTGAAATGAAAAGAGCCTCAGTCTTGTTTTTTTGCAACCAGGCAAAGCCTGGTGAAAAGAGCATAAAAGTATCACTTACTAGAACGTTCTCGTATAATGGGCAAGCCCCTTGGCTATGCAGCTTGCATCATCACCTAAAAGCGAACATATTTAGAGCGTTAAAACCCGTGAACAACGAACACCAAGTGCTCCTCCTTTAAGATTGGCGTCAGCATAGCTGTTGGTGGGAGTTGGAAAGCGGAAAAAATAATACCATGCGCCATTCGAGGGCCATGTAGCCGGTTCAGTAGAACTCCAGTAACAACCGTCAGGGAAGCCACTACAAGAACCTTGAGCAACAAGCGCAATGGCAACATTCGGCGTTGCCGGATTGGCAATCAAACTGGCATAAATATTTTGTTGGTTGGATGGGCAGGACATACCACTAAGGCCATTACACCCTAGCTCAAAAATCGCCGGCAAATACCAATTGCTATAGCAGGTACTGCTATTACAAGGCGAATTTCCTGCAGAATCGATAGTATATTGACCACACACTCCAGCAGCATAATAAGCTAAATTAATGGCCGGTGTTGTGGTTGGCGGTGAGTAATAAGCAATGATGTTTGTCATAGCACAAGCACCATCTGTTCCACCATTACAGTTCGCTTGACCAGGAACTAGTGTTGCAGGCTCCACTGAACTCGCATTAGGGCTTGGACTCGACGTAGTAGACATCTCATCAATGCCCCAAATGCTCACGCCATAATCATACGCCCCCATATTGTCGGAACTCCAAATAGTCCCAGTAGATGACTGGCTAGTCAAGGCAGTTACCGTGCCACCAATACTACCAGTATTAGGTGTAGTATCATCAATAGCATAAATATAGCCTTCTTGGTAAATACAACCATAACCTAGGATCACCACATTAGTCTGAGCCATAACGGAGCCATACTCGCTAACGCTGATTACCTGAGGCGTTGGTGCAACTCCAGTGGTACATGCCACATTGCCCGCCCCTGATGTTCCTGTAGCGCCAGGAGTTATCGTAATCGTACACGAAGCACCTACATCAAGAGTACTACCACAGGTTGATGTAGCTGAAGTGCCTGTTGGCCAGGAAGGGTAATTAACGCTCACTCCGGTTGCCGAGATATTTCCGTTATTGGTGATCGTAATTTGTCGAGGCGTTCCAGTTAAGGCTGCACTCAAAGAAAGATCACGTACAGACAGCAACAAATCGCTGACGCTGGCCGTCAACGGTGAGACAGTATGCGGTGAGACAGTAACCGCTAAACTATCTGCTTGGCCAGGATGATAGCATTGATTCGGATTAATTGTCCCATCAAGATTAGCCTGACAAAGCGTAGGTCCGCCCGATAGGCCACTAGCAGGCAAGGCACTGCCAGTAATGGTTAACGTCAACGTACAAGTCGAATTTGCAGAGTCTTTGGGACCAACAAAACACGGACCGGCTTGACTAATCCCAGGTTGCGCTTTAATCGCCAAATTACGTGGTCTTAAGGTATTATTGCTGACCGTGTATTTCACCGTGGCCGTACCAGCAGTATTGACGGCCACTACAGGTGGAAAATGGGCATTTGGCGTAAAACGCCATAAAGGAGTACCCGCTTGCACGGCCGTAATAAAACATAAACTACTTAAACCTGTACCTAGTTTTGGCATTAAATGCGCTAATGTCATGAGGTGTCCTTACATTTAATTCAGTGATAACATCGTTTAGTTGCTTCTAACTCATAGTGACTCTGCATGCTCCATCCTTAGAGCAAAAATACTAGTCCATTTAATGACTTAATTTTTTAGCCGTGCATCGATTCTATTCGCATCGATTTAATTCTTTTCCTGATAATAAAGCAATAAAAACAGTAAAATAAATTCTTCCTGAATACAAAATAAGTACCCACTTTATACAGAAATACATATCCTTTGCTAGACTCATAGTGAAAGACTTAAAAAAAGAGGTGGTTATGAAACAATTAATCTTACATCCCACCGATATTTGCCAATGGCATGCTTTAGTCAATGAGGCTCAAGCAACAACACGGCTTATTTTGAGTGAGAATACAGAGAGTTATTTAGTCTTTTTATTAATGCGTTTTTCTCAAGGGCCTAAATTAATTGAATCAATAGTAGCTCTAGATTTTTTAGAATCCATGCATCGCCCCCGCCCATTACAAGTACAGTTCATGCGTGATGTAGGGGATAAAAGCTTACTTTTCTGTGGCCTATTTCCTGGAATTGCAGAACGACGCCACGTCAGTATCGATTATTTTTTTGACTTGGGACAAGCTGCCTATTTAACCGTGGGCGAATTAGAAGAAAAACAATCGGCCAGTTTGTATTTTCAATTAAGTGAACAATTTGCCACTTTGCAACAAATATTGCAGGCTATGCGCGGAGAATATCTGCAGCTGAATCAGGTTGATTACCAACTGCTGTCTTCACTAAAACGTACCCTACAGTAACGCGCACAACTTATTAGTGCATCCCCATCGCAGGACGACTGCCATTAAGTTAAGGAAATCTGTCATTCCCGCGCGGCATTGTTGCGTGGACGACAGGCTCTGAGACATTTGAAGCATAAAATCCTTAACTTAATGGCAGTGATCGCAGGACTAGGGGGATGCACACCATCATCATTTACGAAATAACAGGGTCACATCAATCGGGTCGAAAAGATATTCTTTACTACAAAAATCACAGCGAATATCAATTTGCCCCTGTTCTTCAATTAATCCTTGTGCCTCTGCTTCACCTAACACAGTAATCACCTGTTTCATTTTTTCCTGACTGCAGCGGCATTTAAATTGTGTTTTACGGCCATCAAAAATCCTGACTTCAGTCTCATTATAAAGACGATAAAGCAAAGTTTGATTATCTAAGGTCAATAACTCATCTTCACTCACCGTTTGCCCCAACTGTACTGCATACTCCCAAAACTGTTCGCGATGAGTAGAATCTTGCCCAGGCATCAATTGCAGCAACATTCCCGCCGCAGCCGTATCATTAACTGCCAACCACACGCGCGTGGAAATTTGCTCCGATTGCGCAAAATAATTCATCAAGTTTTCACTCATCGAGGTAGCTTGAATAGGCACGGTACTTTGATAAGAGCTGGTTTGATTGTATTGATTAATAGTCATTACCATTTGCCCAGTAAGAAAAGCGGTGGCGTAATCAATGGTTTCGAGATTGTCGGCAAATTGCGCAAAGCCTCTGACATTAAGCTCGTGGTCGCATTGTACTAATAATAATGGCAGACGATGATCGCCTTGAAATTGTAAATTTAAACTCCCTTCAAATTTAATACTGGATGCTAATAATAAACAAGAAACCAGCGCTTCACCCAATAAATTTTTCACCATGGGTGGGTAATTACGCTGCGCCATAATGGTTTGATAGGTTTTTTCAATATGCACAATTTCACCACGAATATTGGCATGTTCAAAAATAAATCGCTGCAGGATATCAACTTCTTTCATAACAAACTCTTACGATAAATATGCCTTATTCTACCATACTTTTTTCTTATCGCTTCTGGAGAAATTAATATCTTGAACTATACTTAAAACACTCCCCCGAAAAATATTGAGGAAACATCATGATAAACAAAGATCAGCTTAATCCCTTAATCAAAACCTTAGACAAAGTGATTCTAGGAATTGAAGAACCTCAGGAAACTGACAAAAAGCTTGAATTCATTGAAATTGATACCGAAGAAGAGTTTGACGTAAAACGTTCTATCAATTAATGGTTGATTCGTAATACCAGAGAGGCAATAATTCGCTCTTTTCCTGAGCGAGAACTAGATATGCTAAACAGCCACCAAAAGGCAGCCGTACATTACATAGACGGGCCGTTATTAGTTCTTGCTGGCGCAGGAAGCGGTAAAACACGAGTAATCACGCAAAAAATAGGCTATTTGATTAATACCTGCGGTTATGCTGCAAGTAGTGTATGCGCAGTAACATTTACCAACAAGGCAGCCAATGAAATGCGGGCTCGCGTGGCCGCAGTTCTTCCTGCTGCCAATCGTCGTGGTTTAAAAATCGCCACGTTCCATACACTAGGCTTGAGCATGATCAAACGTGATCTGGCTTTATGCGAGTTAAAAAAAGGGTTTTCTATTTTTGACAGTGAAGACTGCGTGCAAATTTTACGCGGTTTTTTACCCGCGAATAAAGCAACGGAACGTGATTTTCTCTTACAAATTCAACAACGTATTTCCCGCTGGAAAAATGATCTGTTAACGCCAGAACAAGTCTTTCGCAATCCGCCTGATGCACCATTATATGAAGAGGCAGCCTTACTCTATCCACGCTACCAACAGGCCTTAAAAGCATATAATGCAGTTGATTTTGATGATTTGATTCGTCTGCCCGTTACGTTGTTACAAGAACATCCTGCGGTATTGGAATATTGGCAAAATAAAATTCGTCATTTACTAGTGGATGAATACCAAGATTCCAACACCAGCCAATACCTGTTTGTAAAATTACTCACGGGAGTACGAGCGCATTTTACTGTGGTCGGCGATGATGATCAGTCAATTTATGCCTGGCGTGGCGCAAAACCAGAAAATTTAAATCAATTGCAAGCCGATTATCCGCACTTAAAAATCATCAAATTAGAACAAAATTACCGTTCAACGAATATTATTTTACATGCTGCAAACCATCTAATTGCCAATAACCAACATTTGTTTGATAAGAAACTATGGAGTGAATTGGGTCAGGGGGATTTATTACGTGTGTTGCGTTGTAAAGATGAACAAGATGAAGCCGAACAAGTGGTTACCGATATGATCAGTCATAAAATGCGCACCCGCACCGAATATGGTGACTATGCCATTCTCTACCGTGGCAATCATCAATCGCGAATCTTTGAAAAAGTACTGCGCCATTATGGGATTCCTTATAAAATCAGTGGCAGTCAATCATGGTTTGCTAAAGCCGAAGTCAAAGATGCCTTTGCCTATTTAAAACTGCTTTGTAATGAAACGGATGATGCCGCATTTCTCCGCGTAATTAATACGCCCAAACGCGGTATTGGCGAATCCAGCCTTGATGCCTTGGGCCATTATGCACAAGGCCGCGGAATCAGTCTTTATGCCGGAGCAGATCATCTTGCCTTAACAGACGCCATTGCCGATAAACCACGTAAAGCCTTATTGCAGTTTAAATACTGGATCGAAGTAATTAAAAAACGTATAGCTACAGGCTCAATAGTAGAACATTTAAAACAAATGATTGAGGACAGTGGTTATGAAGCACATATTTACGAACAATGCGATACACCAGCCAAAGCACAAAAAAGAATGGATAATGTCTGGGAACTTATCGAGTGGGTTGGCCGTTTACTGGCAAAAAAACCCGAACATACCTTAGCCGATGTCATTAATAAATTGATCTTAATTGACATTTTAGAACAGTCTGATGAACAAGATACGGAGTCATTACAACTCATGACCTTACATGCGTCAAAAGGATTAGAGTTTCCGTATGTATATCTGGTTGGCATGGAAGAAGAATTGTTGCCTCATCGGGTTAGTATTGATGACGATCAAATTGAAGAGGAACGACGCTTGGCGTATGTTGGCATTACCCGTGCCCAAAAAGGGCTTTGTTTTACCTTAGCCAATCAACGACGTCGTGGTGGGGAAATGCAAGATTGCTTACCGAGCCGATTCCTAGAAGAATTGCCGCCTAATCATTTGGAATGGTTTGGTAAAAATGTCGAGCGTTGTGAAGAACGCTCGAAGAATTTAGCCAAGTCTCATTTAGCTGGCTTGAAGAATATGTTGAGCGATTCTTGACGCAGGATCTAACCATCGCATGAATTTAAATGAAATCAGTTTCCTTTTTTATGTATGATTTAAAAATCAGCGGGTTATTTTTTCATTCTTCTGTCAAAAATAGACCTCTGCAAAGAAGACTCTCTCCGCATTGTATTTTCCTAATCAACATGACATTATCAATTTAACCTATTCGTGAGATGGAACTAATAAACAAAACAAGGAGTTCAAATGAAAAAATATTGTCTAGGTCTCTTTGCCGTCGCATCAATGCAACTATTCACGTCATTGCCCGGCCATGCGTGCACAGATTTTCGCTTAAAAGCGCAAGATGGTACTTTACTAATTACCCGCAGCATGGAGTTTGGACAAGATTTGAAATCAAACCTTCGCAGCTCGCCTCGAGGTAGACAGTTCTCCAGTATGGCTCCCAATGGCAAACCGGGCCTAAACTGGAAGGCAAAGTATGGTTATCTTTATCTTGATGGTTTTGGGGTAAATGCAAGCTTTGATGGGATGAATGAGCACGGTTTATCTTTTGAATATTTATATCTGCCCGGTGAAACCCAATATCAAAGTGCTCCCGAAGGCAAAGAAGCACAAGCACTTTCGTACTTTATGTTTGGCGACTGGGTATTAAGTAACTTCAAAACGATTGATGAAGTAAAACAGGCTCTTCTCGGCATTTATGTGGTACAACAGCTGCTTCCTCAACTGGGTGAGGCGATACTTCCTGCTCATGCTTCCATTTATGATGCCAGTGGCAAGGGAATAGTGGTTGAATTTTATAATAACCAAATTAATGTCGATGAAAATATAGGTATCATGACTAACTCGCCTAAATATAATTGGCAAGTAACTAATTTGCGTAATTATTTAAATCTCTCTGCAACAAATGCCAACCCCATTACCCAAAATGGAATCACCTATCCTGCAACTGGCCAGGGCTCTGGTGCAATAGGCCTTCCGGGTGATGCCTCGCCTCCTTCACGCTTTGTAAAAACAGCGTTTATGGTTCATAACGTAGATCCTGCCAACAACAGCACTGATTTACTGAATCTGGCTCAGCATATTATTAATAATGTAGACTTGCCTGCTGGTTATGTGCGCGCCATAGAGAATGGCAAAACACTAAGCGATACAACAGAATGGGTGGTGTTTAAAGATATTAGCCATAAGATATTTTATTATCGTACTTATAATGACATGACTTTACGCTCTATTGACATGGCCAAAATTGATTTTTCGGAAGGAGCAACCCCCTTAAAAATGCCGCTGGTTATGCCTCCTTACGTGATGGACGTAACAGGACAACTTTTAAAGACCAAAGGATAAAATGAACCTAAAAAACGTTACTAAAAGCTTAAGGGGCTTATTGGCAACAGCCAGCATGGCATCATCAGCCGCCGATTCAGTGCAAATGGATGTTGCACCGTACCTTTGGGCCACCAGTATGCATGGTCAAGTTCAGGTAGGGCCTGAGCGTGTTTCTGTTTCTCAATCATTTGCTGATCTGATGAAACATTTTCAAGGTGGAGGCATGCTCTTTGTCAATATTCATAAAAATAAATGGGGATTATTTGGCAATGCCTTGTATTCCGTTTTGAAGGATAATAATACTCTTCATACGATACCTGTCGGCGCACGTAATAATTTTGGCATTTTTAGCGGCGGCCTTTCTTATGCCTTAATTAATAAACCGGTTTTTGATGCTCAAAGCCCTGCATTAACTTTAGAGTTATTCGCCGGAGCAAGATTTACTTTAAATGATACTAAAATAAGTTTGGGGCCTTTTACTTTTAAAGATAATCAATCCTGGACTGACCCCATCGCAGGGGCTCGTTTGACTATCCCTTTAAAGCCACGATTGCATTTTATCATCTCTGGTGACGCTGGTGGCGCTAATTCTCATTATAGTTATGACGCCCAGACTTACTTTGGTTATCAGACAATCAAACCAGTGCTATTTAATAATATGACTTTATATTTAGGCTATCGCTTCTTGCATCAGCGTTTTGCCTCTGGAAGCGGATTAAGATACTACCTGTGGGATATGGATATCAGCGGCCCCGTTCTCGGTTTTAAAACCGTTTTTGAATAAAGAATAGGCCATTGGGTCTTGGCCCAACAACAAAGTGCACTCGATAAGAAAAAATACCGTCTTTGCAAATAAATACATTCAATAAATCTACTGATATACTGAATTGATGAATAAGAATATTATCCTCCTCATTGTTTCTTTTGCCATGTTTATGGAGGCGGTAGATACCACCATTATCAATACTGCTATTCCAGTCATGGCCCATAGCTTACATGTCAACCCAATTGATCTGAAATTAGCCTTAATTAGCTATCTGCTAAGTTTGGCAATTTTTATCCCCATCAGCGGTTGGATTGCCGATCGGTTTGGGGTCAAAAAAGTATTCATCATTGCTGTGTGCGTATTTACTTTAAGCTCAATTTGGTGTGGTTTTACCCACAGTTTAAGGGAGTTAATTTGCGCGCGCATCATACAAGGCTTAGGTGGCTCATTAACCATGCCTGTAGGCCGCCTCATTATTTTGCGTACCTGTGAACGGCACGAACTCATCACCAAAATGAGTCTGGTAGTGATGGTTGCCTCATTAGGAATGATGCTTGGCCCCTTGTTAGGCGGAGTCATCACCCACAATTTTTCTTGGCGCTGGATATTTTGGGTCAACGTTCCTGTTGGCATTTTGGCCGCGCTATTCTCCATCAAACGCTTTCCCCCCATGCCTCCCCGGCCCGTGCCACCCCTGGATAAATTGGGCTTTGTTCTTTTTGGCGCTGGCTTGGCACTCTTAACCTTCGGCTTATCCATGCTCAGTGAATCAGATATCCGCATGACGCGCTCGCTGACGATGCTGATGCTTGCAACTTTATTATTACTTGCCTATGCACAGCATTCTCGTAAGCGCAAACACCCCATCATAAAAGTAGAACTACTGCGCAGTCGCACGTTTTGTGTGTCAGTGATTAGTAACTTATTTGCTCGCTTAAGCTTCGGCGGGACACCTTTTTTATTACCGCTACTGCTGCAAATTGGCCTAGGCTACTCCTCACAACTTTCCGGCTTTTTACTTGCGCCGGTTGCGGTGGGCGTGTTTTTAATAAAACCATTATCCGTTTACATCTTGCGCTGGTTTGGTTATAAAAAATTATTAATTTTAAATACCATCTTAGTCAGTATTTCTTTATGGTCTTTTTGTTTGATTAACGCCGCATCAACAGTATATGGTATTAGCCTCTTAACTTTTATTTATGGATTTTTAATTTCCCTCCAATATACAGGGATGAACTCTTTAGCTTATGCCAATGTCACGGAACAAGACATGAGTGCGGCAACTAGCATCATGAGTACGATCCAACAATTAGCTCAAAGTTTTGGCGTAGCGGTTTCTGCAATACTCCTCAGTGTCTTTTCAAGCCATCATCTTTTATCGGTCAAAATCTTCCATCAAACCTTTTTAATGCTTGGTGTGCTCACCCTATTATCCGGGCCAATTTTTCTGTCATTGCAAAAAGAAGATGGGGACGAATTAATTAAACCGCAAATATGAATTTGTGAATGATTAGAAATTTTGGCAAAAATCATCTATGATGTATGCGCATTATGTGTGTTTTGCCATTAAATTGAAAATATTAAAAATATTTAATAAAAAAACAGCACAATTGATAAAATAATGCTACAATGCTCTGGTAACAATTTAGGAAATTAACATGTCAGATAAAATACGCGGTACAGTAAAGTGGTTCAATGAGTCCAAAGGTTTCGGTTTTTTAGAAAGTGGCGGTAAAGATTATTTTGTACATTTCAGTGCAATCCAAGGCAGTGGTTTCAAAACTCTTGCTGAAGGCGCAACTGTAATGTTCAAAGCAAGCAATGGCCAAAAAGGTCCTCAAGCTGAAGAAGTTGAAGTAGTCTAAATCATATTTACTCGCACCCCGTTCATTTCAGAATATTGCATTCTGGCGTGAACGGGGTGTTTTATTTTGTGCCTTTCTTTAGTTTTATTACCTGTTTTTCTAAAAAAAGTAGATCCTCGGCAAATTATGAGTAGAATGTATTTTCTGTTCTAATTAAAAACTACAAGGATCCGTATATTATGAGCAAAAAAATTGCCGTTATTGTTGGAAGCTTACGCAAAGAATCTCTAAATAGAAAAATGGCCCATGCCTTAATGGCCTTAGCGCCCTCCTCGCTTGCTTTACAAATTATTGAAATTGGCAACTTACCCTTATATAACCAAGATTTTGATGACGAAGGTCGTGTTCCAGAAGCATGGACTCACTTTCGCGAACAAATGAAGTCCTGTGATGGTGTTGTCTTTGTTACTCCAGAATATAATCGGTCAATTCCCGGAGTATTAAAAAATGCCATTGATGTCGGTTCCCGTCCTTATGGGCAAAGCATCTGGAGCAAAAAACCAGGCGCCATCATCAGTGTCTCTCCTGGTGCCATTGGTGGCTTTGGGGCAAACCAACATTTACGCCAAACTTTTGTATTTTTAGATATTCCAGCCTTACAGCAACCAGAAGCCTATATAGGCAACGCCGGAAATTTATTTAATGCGCAAGACGAACTGGCCAGTGAAGATACAAAAAAATTCCTACGCAATTTTATCGAAACATACGCCAATTGGGTCGCACTCAATACGCAACAATAACATTGTCTCAACGCCATCACTAGATCAAGCTCGTATTTGTATACTCTTTCGTAATAGAGGAGAGCTTGACCTAATGATGAAATATCAACTTGTAATCCAATATGCTTGAAAGTTAATTCATCAGCTTAACTTTTCTAAGTTATGTTATGTGTGTATTTTACGCAATAGTTAACTTTTAAAATTGCCATCCAGTTATTGGTACGTTATTTCGCGGGATTGCTACTGATTAAATCATCAAAATCATCGTCTGCATTTGATAAAAATTTATCCTCATGATCAATTACAAAACCAGCAAAAATACGAATGATGCGATCATCTATTGTTTCAGGATAATGTACCGACACACTCCACGTTTTATTACTAACATTACGATCCAAATCTGCAATAAAATGAAGATTATTGCTTGATGCCAAAATCACAAATCGATCGAAACTTGGATTTGCATAAGCAACACCAATTGCAGTAGCCTTTCCTGCATCATCATATTCATAAATTGTAAATTTTGCAGATTCAGTTGTTGCTAAATTTCCATCAATAAAACCTATTCGTACACCACGAGTATCATAAATATCGATTTCTTTAGCCCAATGGTACAAAGAGCCTCAAATGCATTAAGGATTTATTAAGTGCTTCACATAATACAACGACTTTTCAGGGCAAGCGCATAAGAAAACGAATACCCGATAACATTTATAAAAATAAATACCGAATAACCGATGTCAAACTTTAAAGATGGAGAACCCTGTCAAATAACATTAGAATCCGGTGAAACTCAAGAATTTGCTCTAATTATTTTCGCTGACGAGCAGTTACGCCTAACCTTCCCAACGTTCGATGCCACTGTCAATACCAAAAAGATCGAGAATTCTCCCAACACTGTAATCAATGATGTCGTCTATAGTCCGCGGTTTATTATAAAAGGCGGGCATCGCCGGACAAATGATGGCTCCTTGTTGTGTAGCCGAAACCATATTTTGCAAATGACCTAAATGCAGCGGGGATTCACGTGGCATTAATACCAATTTGCGACGTTCCTTTAACGTTACATCTGCAGCACGCCCAAGCAAATTAGAACTAATGCCATGGGCAATTTCTGCCAATGTTTTCATCGAACAGGGGGCAACAATCATACCTAAGGTTTGAAACGAGCCGCTAGCAATACTCGCGCCAATATCGTTCCAAGGATGATAGACATCAGCCAAAGCCTTCAATTCGGCCAAAGACAAATCAGTTTCATATTTACGGGTTAATTGTGCCGACTTGCTCACAATAAGATGCGTCTCAATTGAGGCTTGGCGTAACATTTCTAAAAGACGAATACCATAAATCATTCCGGATGCACCACTGATACCAACAATGATTCGCGCTGTACTCATAGGTGATTCCTCTTATATTGGCTAAGTTAAAACAGTATAATTATTCCATATAAATAAAAATAACGCACGAAAGGCCATGCTTCAAAACAAATAGGGTGGAAAATATAGGGATAAAGAGGTAAATTGCAGGGATGATAAAATAAAACGACGTGACTGAACAAGAGAGGAATAATGCAAAACACAGCTCTGACAACAGAAAATACATCACCCGTGGAATCTTTTCCTGTTGCCATTATAGTCGGTGTGTTCAATCGAGAAATAACGCAAACCTTGCAAGAGGGAACTATAGCCCAACTCGTAGCGCGTGGTTTTAACCGGCAAGACATTAGCGTATATGAAGTGCCTGGGGCAGTAGAAATCCCCTTAGTGGCAAAACGCCTGGCGATGACTGGCAGCGCCAAATCAGTTATTACCTTAGGTTCGGTTATTCGCGGCGATACCAGTCATTATGATTTAGTTTGCGATCTGGTGAGTCAAGGCTGCATGCAGGTTTCTTTAGAGTATAATATTCCGGTGATTTTTGGTGTGTTAACCACCGAAAATGAAGAGCAAGCCTGGGATAGATTAGGTGGAAAACATGGCCATAAAGGTGTTGAAGTAGCTAATGCAGCCATTTCCATGCACCAATTATTGAATCAATTACCAAAGTAACATAGGCTTAAACCTCATGACCAATCAATACGAGCAATTTGAGCAGCGGAAACAAGATCACATCAAACTGTCGTTAATGGCGGAAAATCAAACCACGGATTTAAGTACTTTAGACACGATTCATTTGGTACATGACGCCCTACCCGATCTTGATTTTTCTGAAATCATCATTGCCGGAACCCGATTTGGTAAAATAGTGAAAAAGCCGTTTCTCATCAGTTCCATGACCGCAGGACATCGTCGCGCCAAACACATTAATCGCCATCTCGTTGAAGCCTGTGCGCAAAGTGGCTGGGCAATGGGTGTGGGTTCACAACGACGCGAACTGACCGATCCGAAGGCAGCTTTTGAATGGAAACATTTACGGCGCGATTTTCCGCAAGTAAGCCTATACAGTAATTTAGGCATCGCCCAATTGATTAACACCCCACTAGCAGACATCCAGCGCTTGACTGATGCCCTGCAAGCGGATGCACTAATTATCCATTGCAATCCATTGCAAGAATGCATGCAACCTGAAGGCACAACAAATTATAAAGGCTGCTGGCAAGCCTTAGAGAATGTAGTAGAAACACTCGCCTTACCCATTATAGTCAAAGAAACGGGCTGTGGTTTTTCACGCAACACGATGATGCATTTAAATGACATAGGAATTGCTGCGATTGATATAGGTGGCTTAGGCGGTACGCACTGGGGACGAATTGAAGGACATCGTGCAACCCAGGATTCAATTCGCCATCAGGCAGCAATCACCTTTAAAAATTGGGGTATTGATACGGCAACCGCCGTACGGAATGCCGCGGCTCTAAAGCCTTCCTTTGAGATTTGGGGCTCCGGTGGAGTTCTCAACGGACTTAATGCGGCCAAGCTATTTGCCTTAGGTGCAACAACGGTAGGCTATGCCAAACCAATGCTGGAAGCTGCTTTAGAATCAGCGGAACACGTGCATACAAAAATGTTAACCATCGAATATGAATTAAAAGTTGCGATGTTTTGTACTGGCAGTCGTGTATTAGATGATTTACCACAAAAGTTATTGCCGTAATGAAGCCCTGCTGTAGAGGCAAACGCCCCATGGGGCAAATTAAGGGAAAAAAAGCCTTTTTGATATACTCCAAAACCGTTCGGGCTGATGAGGCGCTTTAGCCCGAACGGAGCAAGGATAGACGAAGTTAAATTCATTAGCTTTGATGGGGCTATGGAACAAACGCCCCAAGAAGCGGTTTTATTAAGCCAATGACGCCTTGCGATATTGTTCTTTACACCAGGCTATTTGTAACATCACAGCCAACACCCCAGCCAGCAAGCCCAACACCAACGCAACCATCATAATCAATCTTTTCTTCGGTGAAATCGGGGTATTAGGCGTCTCGATCGCACCATCTAAATGAAAAACCGCAACTTGATTGCGATTAACGGCTAATGACTTATAAAAGTCCAGTTCCGCTTGTAATGTGCGTAACTTGGGAATAAACGCATCATCCGACTTACGCGCCGAGAGATTTTTTATCTCGGCACGTAGTAGTGCTGGATTGGGTGGATACTTGGTATTTAGCGCACTATCAAAAAGATCGTCTTCATTTTGACGTGCTAATTGAGCAATGCGCATGGTTTCCTTAAGTTGGGTAATACGGTCATGACGTTCTACTTTAGCAGTTTCACGCGCCCTATCGATTTGTTGCTGTAAATTATAAACTAAGACGGAATTTTGCTGTTTAATGTTATTAAGAATCTTAGTTAACGTTTGCGCTTGCACAACGTGCAAAAATTGCTTTAACCAAATTGTCACTTGCTGGGGATTATCGCCACGAATCGCTATGGTGAATTTAGAAAAAGCCTCCGATACACCTTTAGGATGTTCGATAATGGCGAAATTCTTGATAAAAGAGGCATAAAGGTGTGCTGATGAATATTTTTCTTTTTGCTGCAGCGATAAAGATGATAGATAAAACTGATTAAAAAAAGCTTTTTTAGCTGTTTCAGATAATAACTCATTATTAAAAATAAGATAAATATCAGCCGCGCTCATGGGTTTTAATGCAGATTTATTCCATGAACGTCCAAGATTAAACGCGGCGATGTCTCCTTCGCTGGCTGCCGTAACTTTAATCGCCGCCTCATAAACAGGTTTACTAAAAAATACAACGGCAAATCCTAGGGCCAGCCCCAAAAGGGTGGTTAATACAAGCACCCTTTTTTTTTGATAAAAGAGGTGGAATAACTCAATCAAACTAATCTCAGTGTTACTGCCTAAGCTCTCCATTTGCACCGTAAATACCTCTCTAAAATTCCATTAAGTCAGGGTTCATGCCTGTGCCGGATACTAAAATACTAACGATAATTATGTCAAAGGATAATTACCCTGCCCGTTTACAAACGCCGCCAATTGACAAGGAAAAAGAAATTACGTATTGTCGATACTTATTACACCCTAGTAATGCAGTAAGAGCTAGCCAGCCAGGATACACGTGAGTTTTAAAAAGAACCTTATCGCCAATTATGCCAGTCAAATCTACATGACTCTGGCCGGTGTTCTTATTTTACCTTTATACCTAAAATACATGGGTGCTGAAGCCTATGGCTTAGTTGGTTTTTTTGCCACCTTGCAGAACTGGTTTAATATGCTGGATCTCGGCTTAAGCCCGAGCATTTCACGCGAAACAACGCGCATGCGTGCAGGGGCATTAAGCCCGCGCACTTATCGCGAACTATTACGGGTCTTACAACTGCTGTTTTTTGTGATTATGCTCATCGGTGCGGGGACACTATTCCTGCTTGCCCCTTATGTCGCTCATTCCTGGCTTAAAGTACAAAACCTACCCCTAAACGAGGTGCAAACTGCAATTCAATTAATGGCAGCCGGTGTTGCGCTGCGCTGGATGTGCAGCGTATACCGCGCTACGGTTATCGGAGCAGAGCAATTTATTTGGCTAAGTTATTATACCTGGGTCTTTACTACCTTGCGTTATCTTGGCGTATTGCTGGTTTTAATCTACATCGGCACGACCCCCTTCCTATTTTTCCTCTATCAAATTATTATTTCCGTCTTCGAATTGGGATTCCTGGCAATTAAAGCAATCAAAGGTTTTCCTGTCTTAGCCATAGAGGAACGCCTAACCTGGCGCTTAACAGACCTAATCGCCACCATTAAACCCATTTTACCTTTTGCTTTAAGTATCTCCGTAACCTCCTCAATTTGGATAGTTATCACCCAAACCGATAAATTAATTCTTTCCAAACTGTTATCCCTAACTGAATATGGCTATTTTACCCTTGGTGTGCTTGCCGCCAGTGGCGTCATGCTCTTTAGTGCCCCTTTTAGTATGGTACTTATGCCACGCATGGCGAAAATGAAAGCAGAAGGTGATGAAAAAAATCTGCTGGCTTTATATCGCCAAGCAACTCAATTTGTTGCCGCCATCACCATCCCCGCAAGTATCATCCTGGCGTTGTTCCCCGAACAAGTGCTTTGGCTATGGACCAATAATCTTACGGTGGCGCAAGAAACCGCCCCCGTACTACGCTTGTATGCATTGGGTAATGCGGCTCTGGCATTCACCACCTTTCCTTATTATTTACAATATGCCCACGGCAATCTGCGCTTACACGTAATAGGTAATAGCTGCTTTGCCGCAGCATTAATCCCCACTATTATTTGGGCAACACAGCACTATGGTATGATTGGCGCCGCGTGGGTATGGCTCTTAGCCAACCTCTGCTTCTTTATCATCTGGACCGCATTTGTACATCAGCGACTAGTGAAGAACATTCATCTGCGCTGGTTATTTGCAGATCTCGCCCCCATTATGGTAATTTCTTTATTATCAATCTTCGCCCTTAATTACTGCTTTACAACGACGAGTGATAAATTAAGTTTGGTGTTGCAAATAGGTTTTATTGCCACCACAACGGTGCTGCTTAATCTCTTGTTTATAAAATTCACCCCGATTATCAACACGTTTAAAAAATTCTGCAGAAAAGGATACCAATGTTTCAATCAGCCTTAATCATTGCACTAATGACCATTAGCATCATCACACAAGCAGCCCTTCCTGCTGATCCAATCCAGCGCTGTTTAGATATTAGAAGGCTTGCGGACTTTACCTCAAGACAAAAAATGGCCGCCAAAGAGCCCGGTGTGTTGCGCTTTAAATTTCATAAAATTTCGGCATCAGAACTACCGTTAGATAACCCTGCGGGCAATATGGATGAAGTTATCAGCGCCTTAAATAATCAAATTGAAAACTGCAATAAAAACCATGGTGAATATCAGACGGTGACTATTGCTGGTCATAAATTCAAGCGCCAAGAATGGTGTCTTAATAGCAACAAAAAAATGCTCACTCTTGCAAAAGCTGCCCATGGCGATTTTCAAAAATATTTAGCGAACATCAAAAGCGCATTTGACTGGTATAAAAGCGATGGCTGGCCTGAAAATCATGCCGGATTTAAAAAGGGTGAGTTTCAGTTTACTGCCTATTACGCACCAACTGCTGTTGAAGCTCGCAGCAAACGCGGTGGCGAATTTTTATATCCTATCTATGGCAACCCAGGTGTTGTAAATGCAGCGTCGGAATGCAAGAAATTTAATTTGAAAATGCCCCTTTGCGGAGTTGACCCGCTTACCAAAATGGCGCGTGGATTTTGTCTGAAAAATGCCAAAGGTACATACTCTGTAGTTCCAGACCGACACGAAATAGATCATGGGGCGTTAAATCCAAAATATATAATTGGCTATGTTAAAGACCCAAATGACCCTGCTTTTTTAATGGTTGAAGGCTCTGGTTCATTAATTCTTGATGGCAAATTATTTCATATCAATTACGATGGTGCCAATGGCAGGCCACGCACCATGCTTGGCCGCATAGTCCAATGCGCACAAGACCCAACTTGCGGCGGCAACCTTGATACAATGGAACGCTGTGCTAAAGATCCTAAATGTCATGATGAGGCAAAATTACGCTGTAATGTGTCAAAAGAAATTAAACAAAGCGCCGCATCAGAAAAGCAAATTCGCCAATATCTAGATAACCCTCTTAACCGCGATAAAGCTGCCGACTTGCGAAATCGCGATCAAAGCTTTGTATTTTTTGCTAAAGAAGATGGAGGGCCTTATGGTTCAGAAAATATTTCTCTAACTCCCCATGTTTCATGCGCAACCGATCACAAGGTAATTCCTATAGGAATGAGTTTTATTTATAATTGTAAAAAATCTACTTCCTTGTGTGTGGCCCAAGACACAGGCGGTGCCATTATGGGCGCTCATGTTGACGTCTATAAGGGTGAGGGTGACCAAGCTGGTGTTGAAGCAAATGCCCTAAATCACACCGGCTCATTATTTATAGCACTGCCAAAACGTGCATGAAACAGGGGCAGTCCGAGATAGACCGCTTTTAAAATAGGCTCCCTCTCCCTTCTAAGCCCGGTCTTAATTCTTCAGTGATTTTAAGTTGAGTTACTGCTTTGTCATTTTCTTTTTTATATAAAGGACTGCCGCCAATTTTTGCCACTTGCCTTGCAATAGGTTGCATATCGCTCCGAACCTCTGCCACAGACCAAGGATGTGTTCGGTTGATTACTTGACAGCCTTGAAGCCACGGCCGCTGATAATAATAATTGGCTTGTTTGTAAGGCAGCTTTATGGTGTTCTGATAATTTTCCATAACGCTAACTGCAATAATCGCGTCAGCCGTAATTAGTGCCTTATGTAAACAAAAATGATTGGTGCGAGACGTTACACGCGTTACACCATAATGTTCGAGGAACATCTCTGATTCATTCATCCGCCTTGCCGAAAGACACGCTAAGGGAATAGTCGTGTTAACAATAATGCTATAAACATGGTGGCTATGCAAATTAACAATCGCTTCAGCTTCCTGATAAGTTAAACCGACGTGCAATGGCTCTTTATTCCTGCATGTTATGACGCGAGCTAAACCATCAAAATCGAAACTTCTTTTAAGTGCTTCGCCACGATAATTTTCAGGTAAAGGAGGAAATTTAAAATAAAAATCCTCTGCTTTACTGTTGTCAGAAGAAAAAATAATGCCCACCGGAATAAATACATCCACTAAGCCATCTTTAAAATCACGACCCTTTTCAGGTAAATATTCATCGATTAAAAACGCCGTATAATCCAATGGGTGGTGTTCTATTTTTGTCTCTGGTGAGTCTGTTGTCATGGAGGTAACAGCTAATTGGCTACAATAAAACTCATAATATTTATTTAGTTTTGCTTCCGTATTAACTTGCTCATAAGCATCGAGTAGTTCATAAAAATCGGCGGTTTCTCTTCCTGATTGATTAACTGTCTTTATAGGATGAATCTGACCGGCCTTGAGAATAAAAAGTTCCTTAAGTTCAGCAAAATCTGACATCGGATTAATAGCTAATACATCAAAAATGCCCTTTCCCATGTTTCCTCCTCACATTTTCCTTAATTGCTAATGGAGCATAACTTACTAACGTGAAAAAATACAGATGAGCTCTTTAGCTATTCCTTTAGACCAAACTCCGCGCCCACTAAATGGAATGATTATTTGTTTTTTATAGGATTTCTTTATCATTTCAGATAATCTTATCTGCGGCACACTACGTTCATAAAGTAACAAGATCTGCATTAGATTTGCAAAAATTACGCTGGCAAAAACATTCGCTTCGACTCAGATTGAACAATATATTGAACTGGTTTTAGGTAAAAAATTTAATGAGGTTTAAACTATAAACAAGGAAATATAGATGAAAACTTTGATTCAAATAATTTACGCGAGCATCGCCAATATCAACTTTGATGATACTAATCTTATTGAATTACTTACAGAAGCTCGTGAAAAAAATTCACATTTGAATGTGACAGGAATGCTGCTGTATTGTGATTATAATTTTTTTCAGATTATCGAAGGACAAGAGCGAATTATACAGACATTATTTAAAAATATTAAAAATGATCCCAGACATAAAAATGTGACCACAATTGTTGAAGAGCCAATTCAATCAAGGTCATTTGCCAAATGGACGATGGGCTTTGCAAATGCGACAAAGGCTCAACTATCGATGATTGAGGGCATGAATGATTTTTTTAACGAAGAAAAATGTTTAGTGAATATTAAATCTGGGCGTGCAAAAAAAATATTAAATGCCTTCGCTTCTGGCAGATGGAGATTGTCCGATGATACTCAATTTTTAAATAACCGGAGAAAAAACTAATGGATTTATCCTGTGCTTTTCAACCTATTGTTGATGTTAATGAAAACAAAGTATTTTCATATGAAGCACTTGTTCGCGGTAAAAATAATGAGTCTGCTTCATATGTATTCTCACAAATACCTAAAGAGGATTTACTTATCTTTGATCAGCAAGCAAAAAAAGTAGCCATAGCCCTTGCTGCAAAACTAAAAATTGGTTGCTATATTAATCTTAATTTTTTACCTTGTACCTTACAAAGCACAGGCTCATATATATCTGAAATATTAGAATTTGCGGAACAGCATCATCTCGCGCGTAATCAAATTATTGTTGAAGTTACCGAAGAAGAGGTTATTTCTGATCCCCAAAATTTTTCTCGTTTTATCAATAAATATCGTGCCATGGGGATAAAAGTTGCCATTGATGATTTTGGCGCTGGATATGCAGGCCTTAATTTGTTAGTAGACTTTTTACCAGATATAATTAAGCTTGATATTAATCTCATACGAAATATTCACAATCATGGTTCACTACAGGCAATTGTCAAAGCCATTTTACAAATATGCATAGACCTTGGGATTGATGTGATCGCCGAAGGAATAGAAACTCTAGATGAATACTATTGGCTAAAGTCACATAATATAAAGTTTTTCCAAGGCTTTTTATTTGCTAAACCAGGATTTGAATCCCTCCCTTTAGTTTTTTACCCGGATTTATTAGTCTAATATTGTTCATGTATCATGAGTACGCTCATCTTAATACGATGAACCTAAACGTGGTGAACATGCAGCAGAACTAACTGATAACGCTTCATGACTGGTTTTCTCGCTTTTTATTGAACAAGGATAAGGGTCAACGATTTAATCCAGCTATAGTGAATGGATGTTTTCCCTATCTAGTTTAGGTGAAAATTTGCTCAACGGACTGTAAGCGCCGTCTTTTCCCCATAATGCCCATTATTGGAAATTTATGGTACACCATGGCCAATTTAATCGCCATTAAGTGCTAATTATGTCTCAATTTATACGAAATATTATTGAAAACCTAAAAACTCTTGTTGCCCATGAAAATTTGAATAATCTGACAATTGTACAAAGAAGCCAAGCAGAATATTTATATAAAACCCTCATTCTTTTTTTACGTGAAGAAAATCATGAACAATTTGCCCCGTTTCAAAAGGAATGTAATTTTGATTTTAGCTTTCAAGAAGAAGATTTTAATTATCTTGATGCCTCTAAGTTGAATAAACTTTTTTTCAAGCAAACCCAAAACTTTCATAAATTTTTAATTCTGGTTGAAACATCTCTTGAGCACTACATTAAACAGAATAATCTTCAAGAAACGACTGATATTTTAAGTAAGATAAATTTTATTCATGGGACCACAACGAATTTCTTTGCTTTAGGCACTTCCTTAAAACCCACAGGGAAACTGCTTAAACAAGGAACAGTACCCTTTGGTGGTGAGTTAGATAACGGAATTTCATTAAATGGAATTAATATGGAAGCTATTTCTAGCGCAAGCGTTAGTTCGCACGCTTTTATTTGGAATGCATACTCACAACAATTTATCGTAACTGCAGAAAAATTGACCGCTGATTTACACCATTTATTTACCGCAAAGCAATTCAAAAATTCGCTTGCAGATTTTACCCACTACCTTATTTGCTGCCAAAGGTTAAAACAATTTGACGAAGGCAAATTTAAAGAAGTAATGGATGAATCTGACCATAAAGAAATACATGAATGAAATATAACGGCAATAATTGGATATTGTGCTTTGCTTACAGCAAAGCTAGATCTATTGAAAGAGCTTTTAACACTACCTGCTGAGCAATTAAATCAAAAAGAAGATGAATTGCGTTCTTTAGGAAACATACCGGCTACAAATCCTCTAGCTCTTAGTGAGCTTAATTGCCAATATTTTCTTCAGCGTTTTTTAGAAAAAATTTATCGAAACACGGTTCACTTTGAGCAGATTCTTCTTGAGGTACTTGAACTTAGAAAAAGAAACCTTTTATCAAAAGATAATGAAGTGATTTTTGGTGAGCTGATCCATAAGATTGAAAAACGTTTGCGAACCATTAACACAATTACCGAGCAATTAGATATTGCCAACATTAGCATAAGCCAAACAGCTAGAGAATTATTACATCGCCCTTACCCAATTATTTTAGGTATTCGTTGTAAAAATGGATTATTAATTGAAGGGCCTAGCTACGAATGCAATGAGTTTCTCTTTGAAAAAGAGTTACATTTTGGCACAGATATACCCTATATCATTACCAATAGTAAGGACATAGAAAATGTAAGGGAGATTCTTTCTAACTTAGATATTCATGATGTCGAAGTAATCGCGTACCAAGAGTATTTTGGTCATCATAAATTACCATTAATTCAGGAAGATGCGTTTAAATTTGTATCACGAAAATTATTGGATCAGAAACTAACACACTATTTAGAAGAACGTGCTCCCACTAATTTTATTAGCAAAGGGCTTTATAAGACGCTGTCTTTATTTGGTAGTGTAAGGGGACAAAAATTAAAAATAGCGCGTGACGCTCGCGATCTGATAACACCCAATGGGGTTGTTGATAATAGCATTCCCACAAAAAGTATAGAGAGAAAATGTTTATTGCGCTGCTTTTCTGAATTAAAAGAACATAGGACTGAGCGGCGTTTTTTAGGTTACTCTTTATTTACTCTGCAACAAGGAAAATTGAAGGAGATTGCAGACGACTGTTTGCAGATACTCGAAACGGAAAAGCAGGAGCATAAAAGCCCAGGTTATTAAGTAGAGTCGAGAACTGACGCAAGTTTGTAGCGAATTGCTAATTTCAATTTAACAATTCGCTACAAACAACCAAATACTGTCGCATCTAAAACAAACCGAGTGCACTACGCCTGTTTCAGTGCATTGCCGGGAACATGATGTCCTCAGAGCAGTTACCTTTTACAAATGAGGTGCTAAATTTGATGGTTATTTGCACAAGAAGCTGTTGCTTTACGCGAATCCAGTGTACAATATAGACTCATTAAATCCATTTAATAGTCAAAGAGGAAATGTTGTGCTTAGTTGTAATGCAAAGAAAAATGTAGACCCTGTGAGTAATAATAACGCCCGTCTACTCGCGAAATATAGAGTTAGTTTTACTTCAATTGAACACATTAATTATACTGATCGAGTATTTTCTCACAATATTAGCCTATGTGGTTATTCTCATACAATTGAAGAATGGCTCGAAACTAAAGATCCGGCTAAACGAGCTGGTTTTCAAGCCTCTGCAGCTCGTTATATACCGGAAGCTTTGTATTTTCTCCAAAGATTACTTCCCTATATGATGGACATGCGGCAATTACTCCCTTTTTTAGAAGAAGAAGAGCGAATCTGGAACGCTTTAAATACAGATATCTCGACCGTTGATGTAGAACAACTTAAACAAACATTAGAAGAAAAGGAAAAAAACTATAAGGAAACTAAAGGTTCTTTAAGCCAATCTGAAAGAAAAAAACATCAAGCAGAAATTAGAACAATCACCAACCTCATGCTGCTTAAAAATGAGCCCTCTGAGACAGTAAATAGATTAATAAAAGATATCGATCAACTACAATTAGAAACAGCGCAGATCTTAAATCACGCCTACCAAAACCTTCTAGAACTATGGAATGGCTCACTTCGAGAAAATTGCCCTTTACCACTTAATCGTTCTGAGAAGGCTATTTCTGATATCAAAAATAGTAATATAGAGCAACTTATCAATGAAATCGAAGACCTCCTCCACAATTCTGAAGTTAGGATAAGAAAACCATTATTTAGTCGTGAAACAGATAAAAATAGTTTTTTTAACGACACTCATAAAAGAACAAATACACTTTCTCTGCCTATGGCTAAAGATGAAGAAATAGAGATCAAAGACCCTGTGGAATTATATTTAAAGCTCCAACAAAAGCGCGTTTATTTGCTAGATGGATTTAATAAAATCTTAAGTTCCGTGGTTTATGATGCGGTAGGAAATGAAGGGATTAAACAATGTGAGCGTTATGAATCTGATTATAAGAAAGGAGCCAAAAAATGGCAAAATAGCGACCAATTGCCTGCCCCGATCCAAGCTAATGATAATAATATTGCAATGGTTGCAAGATGGATTTACAAAAATGTTCTCGATATGAATAGTACCTTCACGAGCCAGGAATTGTCGAAGACAAAATCCGGTTTTTTTGAAAAATTTTTAGCCAAAAAGTCTCCTCTGACCACACTGCTTACACCACGAGTTACTAAATCAACCTCTTATTCACAGGAAGAATTGGAAAAAATTAAATAAGCTCGAGAAGAAAATAGCGCCTATCGCGGAAAAGTTAATGGATTGCCAACTTCCGTTAAGCCCAAAAGAAAGAAAGAAATATTCAAAGCTGCTTATAAGATTTGATTCTTTAGTCATACGAAGACCAGAGTATGCAACTTTACAGGAAGAGATAAGGACCTTATTAGCCCCACCAGAGACAAAATCTAAGGTGATGGAAGAATCGCAACAGAAAAAAATCTAATGTGGATAATCGCAAATCAAATGTCGTAGCGGAGTAATGACTGAGGAAAAATGTCGGATTAATTACCAAGCGATTATGTAATTACATTCACAGATAGGGTTTGTCTTTTAATCTAGTCAAGCAAAAGACCCCCCCCCGTGGGAACGCCGCTATCTGAGACATTCCTGACACTAACGCCTGAGCCTCTACTTTTAGCCTTAGGCTTTACTCAGGCACTCCAGCAAGACCGACAAACACAACCACACCATCCCCACCTGGATTAGATGTAATATCTATGAGTGCGCGGGGTTTCCAATTATTAGAAGTCCATGCGTTACCGGCTTTGTCAAAAGCAACCTGTACTAAACGCATCAGCGGATTAAATGCGGGAGGGCCTCCTGGTCCATAAAGTGGTGTACCATTGTGTAGCAAAACTTGGCTCCCAGCACTAGGTAAGGTGTATCCTGTTGGCGGAGATATTGGATCACCTGTTGTTAAACCAAGAGGGCATTTAGCTATATTAACACCACAGAGTTTTGAGACTGAAAAATTGGTCGGTATCCCAACAAGTGGCTGAAAATTAGCCACCCAAACATTATCATCACCATCCAAGGACACTCCCCATGGACCGGAAATCCCCCCAACCCCAGAATAGGAATGTAAAACGGTTCCCAATGGATTCAGTTGATATACCGTTGAATCACCTACTGACGCCACCCAAGCATTCCCCTGGGAGTCTATTGAAACTTGCTTGAGAGAATCGCCAACAGAAGTGTCAGATAAATGCACGATGCTATTACCTATCAACGCGTACCGACTGACAACATTAGAGGTGGAATTCGTTACCCAAGTCACGCCCGCGGCATCAAAAGCAAGGTCAAACGGCCCACTATTGGCTGGCTCCTGATAATAAAATGCAGCATTAGGATCACCCTTTGGGAAAACCACAATACGATCATTTCCATAACTTGCAATCCAGATGTTATCATCTTTATCTGGAACTGTTCCTTGTGCCCGCGCTACATAGGAAATGTAACCTTCGGGGCCGGATATAGGAATCCCGGTAGAAGTAAACTCAGAAACAACACCTTCCGTAGGCACGCAAGCTGGGCATGTTCCCCAGCCAAAAGCACCAACCCAGATTGAGCCCTTCTGATCAATCGATATTCCAAATCCGCTACCCAACAAACCACCACCAAAAATAGGAGAGATAGGCGTATTATTATTTCCGTCAGCAGGTTGACCATTCGGTTGCAAGACCATAATGTAATTACTGGAATTAGGTGTTCCCTGAATAACATTGTTACTAATCCATGCAAATCCTTTGGAGTCAAATACAATTGGTGCAGGACCACCAAAAGGAAAGTTATCATTGCCAGAATTATTAAACTTTACCGCAAGGGTCCAGGCATCCGGTACAATCGCCAGTTTTGGCAGATACACGGACACTGCATTTGCTAAAGTAAAGATGCCAGGGACGTTATTTGCTGGGTTATGCGCTATATTTAATACTGCTTGTAAGGTATTTGTTGGAGTCTGGGCATTTACTGTAGTCGCGGCAAACAGGGACAAACAATTAGATGGGTTTAAAACACAGGGGGTTAACAAATTGGATAATGAACTCACCGAACGTCGTGCATTGGTTTCATCTGCATTAGGAGAGGTCTGTATAACCGATGATAAATTACCCTCAATCGAAGAAATTAAATTGTTGTTCATCGATGAGGCTATTTCCAACCCCAATGCATTCCCATAGATTTGCTCCCCATGGAAAAATTGCGCCATGGAATAAGCGGCTCCAATCGTTGTCATTTCATTGATAGTAATCATCGGCAGTATAGTTGAGCCAATAATAGTAGCCAGTTTCGTGGTGTTATTCTTATTGGCAATAGCATAAAAAATAACATCGGTGCCAGATGCTTGCTCCAAAGGAATATTAATATAAAATTTTCCAGAGCTATCGGTTGTAGCACTGCCAACGATCGTGGCCATGGATTGACCGGCTTTATAGATAATAACGCTGGCATTGGCGATCGGAGTGATGGACGCAGTTCCTCCTGATTGAACCGTTCCACTAATGGTGGCGGGTAAGACCATAACATTTAAAGGATAATTTGTTCCAGCACACGCAGAAACATTAGGGCTGCAGATAAAAAGATGATGAGCTGGGTTAGTATCTGTTGCGAAAACCTCGCCAGCCACTAAAAGCTCCAAAGTACAGCTTGCTCCGCGTGTCAACGTAAATGTTGCACCACATAAATCTGGATACATACTATCCGAGGTAACTTGAGTAACATTGGGTGGTAAATATTTAACAAAGCCGTTATTCAATGTTCGTTGTGTATTATTCGTTACGGTGTAAAAAGCTGGTGCCCTATTGCCTTTAACCAGTTGTGTAGGTAATGCTATCCCTGATTTTGGTACAATATTATATGCGACCGCATAGGCTGGCATACTTTTTACAAGAATAGTCATCACTAAAAAAATCACGTATTTCCAGTTAAGTCTCATCGTGACCGTGTCCTTATGAAATTATTTTCCAAAATGCCAGGTGACTTGGGCAAGCAAAGCATGCATATAAAAATTTGATTGCCTCAAGGTTTCTGAAAATATTTTATCGTCAAGAAAACCTTTTCCAAGGTTTGCCTGCCCCAAATTTGCAAACCGATAGCCTACCCCGAGTCGAAAATTTTTGGCTACATCAGCCTCCATTCCGATACCAATGGCATAGGTAAAACTGGTTTCTGTGTGGTTAGTGAATTCTGGCGTAAAGGTTAAAAATGGCGGGACGTTGACCGTATAATCATAAGCATGATTGAACGCTGTGCCCAACCCCAAGGTCAGATATATGTGTATTTGCTTCCTTAACATTCCCAGTAACTTAGCCTCAGCCAGAAACGATTGATTTTTTACTTTATAATGCCAAAAAAACTGATCAGAAGATTCTCGATCTACACCTTGAATTAATGGGTTGTATTTAGAAGAAAATGCACCAGGGTCATAAAATCCGATCCCCATCTGGAGCAAAAATTTGGAATTGAGCGCTATTTCGGTGCCGGTATAAACCCCCAAGATGAAGCGTTGCGACGACGAATTCTGAGCAGAATATTGATAAGTAGTATAATCATTCGCCATACCCAGCGTTTGAGAACGCCCAACATTTGCTGCGGCTATACCGCCAGAAAGCGTCAGGACGGGCGAATACCACCAGAGGGTTACCTTTTCATGAGCTATTGCAGCGTGACAAACACTTGATGCCAGAGTGAATACAAACCAAACTGAAGCCAAGAAAGTTATCAGGAAAAATTTAGCGCTTTTTTCATATAAAGTTTTATTAATCATAATATTGCTTATAAAATAAATTCACCGTTAATGCTCCATAGTAACTAGTCCCTATAGAGTTCGTCATCCACCTACTATTGAACCTCCCACCACGCCTGGAACATTAAAATATTCCATAATAAAGCGGAAAAATTCCCCTTGCCTTGCCCATGCTGTACCCACATACTTCGCACGGCTTGCGGGTTAAAAATTCCTTCCTGATGTAAACGCTGTTCATTAAGCAAAACCTCAGCCCAAGGCTGCAACGGTCCGCGTAACCATTCGTGCAGCGGTATAGCAAAGCCCATTTTGGGCCGTTCAATTAACGGTTGCGGCACATAACGATATAACAATTGCCGTAAGGGCCACTTGCTTTGCCCATCACGTAACTTCATAGCTAAGGGAATAGTCCAGGCAAACTCGATTAAACGATGATCAAGAAAGGGCACCCTGGTTTCCAGAGATACGCCCATCGCGGCCCTATCCACTTTGACCAAGATATCATCAGGAAGATAGGACATGAAATCCATCGCCATCATGCGATTAACCTCATCGAGCTGTGCCAGCCCCGCGACATGCTCATCCATAAAAATGCCAGGCTCTTGCCCTTTCATCATCAATAAAGAATAAGGGGCATCATGGTGCGAAATAAGGCGGCGATAAGCTTCATTAACCGATGCGCTGGCTAATACATAAGCTCCTTTATGCACTTTGCTGCCAAACTGCGCGTACTGTTTCAACACCGGCAACAAGGAGGCAAATTTATCCCAATGTGCTGGAGCAATCTGTTTCATTACCATTGCCGTCCCTTTGCGCACCGACAAAGGAATTCGATTGATTTTACCCCAAAGCTTCGCGGTCATCGTATAACGGTTGTAACCGCAGAATAATTCATCGCCAGCATCCCCACTCAGCGCAACCGTCACCCCTTGTTTGGCCAGCTCTGAGACTAAAAAAGTCGGGATTTGCGAAGAATCAGAGAACGGCTCATCATACAAAGTGGATAATTTAGGAATAACGTCTAAAGCCTCTGCCGTACTAATATAAAGTTCTGTATGTTGGGTGCCTAAATGTTCGGCCACTGCCTTAGCATACTTTGCCTCATTGTATTTCTCTTCATGAAAGCCGATCGAAAAAGTGCGTACCGGCTGTGACGATTGGGCTTGCATCAGCGCCACCACTGTTGATGAATCAATCCCCCCCGAAAGAAAGGCGCCCAAAGGTACATCCGCAATCATTTGTTGGGCAATCGCAGCTTTAGCCAAGCGCTCTAATTCATCGACCAGTTCAACCGCATCGCCCTTAAACGAAGCGGCCGAACCAGCTACCGCTTTTTGTGCCGCCGACCAGTAATTGGTAATGGTAGGTTGCGGATTTTTTAATGACAGCCGCAATAAAGTTCCTGGCGCTAATTTATGAATATCTTTGTAAATCGAGTGCGGTGCAGGAATGTAATTGTGACGTAAAAAAAGTGCTAAGGCGTCGTGATTAAGCTCTTTCTTAAAACCAGGATGAACCTTTAATGCTTTTAATTCCGAACCAAAAAGAAAAACCTCATCCTGCCAACCATAATATAATGGTTTTTCTCCAGCGCGGTCGCGCCCCAACGTCAATATCTGTAACTGCTTATCCCATACTGCAAAGGCAAACATCCCCACCGAGCGAGCAATGGTTTGTTCAATTCCCCATACAGAAAAACCAGCAAGTAAGGTTTCCGTATCCGAATGCCCGCGCCAGGTATCGCTGCTATTTAATTGCTCTCTTAAGGTTAAATGGTTGTAGATTTCCCCATTAAAAGCAATCACATAACGACCATTAGTGGACAGCATCGGTTGATGCCCTGCAGGTGATAAATCAACAATTGCCAGGCGCGTGTGCGCCAGTCCGATTCCTGCCTGTGGATCAAACCAAATGCCATGATCATCAGGGCCTCGATGCGCAATAGATTGACTCATTGCCGACAAAAGTTGTTCAGCCATTGACGACCAATCAACTCGAGATAAAACACCTGAAAAACCACACATTAATAAGATAACTCCGTAATTTCCCGATACAGCTCATAAAAACGGTCGCGGGCTTTGTCTATAGAAAATTGTTCGCGCACCCGCGTTGCTGCGCGTATTCCTAAACGTTTGCGCTCTTCTGGATGCATGCAAATCATTTTCGTCAAACCAACGGCCAATGCCATCGCATCATCTGCAGCAACGAGAACGGCAGTATCACCAGTCAGCACCTTCGCATCACCAACATGCGTCGCCACACAAGGCAAGCCCATAGACATGGCCTCCCCTAAACCATTGGGAAAACCTTCGGTACGTGAGGGCATGCAAAAGACATCCATAGCCGCAAGGCACTCAGGAATATCATGGCGCTCGCCTAATAAAATAAATGAAGAAGTTAAGCCAAATGAATCAATCTGATGCATTAGTTCTGCATTCTTATGGTCGCAGCCACGGCCAACCAACATAAAATGCATGCGTTGATTGTGTATTTTTTCCAGTAAGGCTACCGCAGTAATGAAAATATCCTGCCCTTTATCCAGATGCAAGCGGCCAACACAACCCACGACAAAATCAGATGCGCCAATACCAAACTCTTGGCGAATGCGTTTATTATCAACACGCTGGGCATCAAAACAAGTAAAATCAAAACCATTAGGGATAACCAGCATTTTTTTAGCATGGTAACCATAGGATACATGCTTTTTTTTCGCCGCCTCAGCAACGCAAATAATCTTTTTCGGTACTACATAAGAAAGCATGGCACACAGACGCATCAGCCAATAAGTCTTCCTGCTATTTAATGGCACAAAGGTATTACGGATGCCCCAAACAACATTACGACATCCTGCCATGCGCGCGGCCAAGCCACCAAAAAAATCCGCATGATACATCCAGGTTTGCACCATGGCCGGCTTATTGGCCTTAATGAGTCGCACCAGCGCCCTAAAATTCGTAGATAAGGAGGATAAACGGCGAAAATCCAAAGCCTGGACTTGATACCCCGCTAATTCAAGGTACACTCCGATTGCCCCCATGCCACTGAGCGAGATAATCAGGACCTTGTTTTTTGAATCAGGATCAGAAAGTAACAAACGCTTGAGCATTTGTTCCGCACCGCCCACATCAAGCCCGGTAATAATATGTATGATTTTATGAGGATTATTCACGAAGATATTCCCACTCAGGTTTGCCCATATTAATTGTTCAATGCATAAGACTGAGCCCGAACGTTCCTGTCGTTAGCGCGAACCTGTTCGTAACTTAAAAAAATCAAATAAACGACAATAAAGGGTAATTTATAGCGCACAATTGTTCCCACATTATTAACCACTAAACCATACATGAACAGCCCTGAAAGTAAAAAGAATAACCAGATGAGGGTTTGTTTGGGAATCTTGCGGTACGAATGCCAAGTAAACCCCAACAGCAAAGCCGCCACACCAATATTTTCCAACGACTGTATCTGCTGAAAGACGCCTTTGCACTCCCACGGCAAAGGCGCAAATAAAGTGCGTAAGATGCCCAAAACACCATGATGTAAAAAATCAATAAAGCTGATGATGGGATGATAGTCCGCCAGAAGACCGCCATCCTCTAAAAACATGCGCACACGGTAGTACTCAACTTGGTCAACAATGAACGGAAATGCCAGATAAGATACCAGCAACAAAGCGCCCAGTATGGCAATAAATTTTTTGCGCGTAAACGCAATGTTACTGAACTTATCCAAAAGATATACGGTCGAAAAGAGTACCACCATTAATGCATTTTGCATTTTTACCTGTACCAATAAACAAATAAAAATTAGCGAAAATAAATACCAGCCGCGCATTAAGGTCCACAGTGCGAATAACATCAAGGTGCAAATCAACATCTCCCTTAAGCTCAAAGAACTATAAAGAAGCAAACTTGGATAGAGCATTAAAAACCACAATATCCACCCGCGTAACTTGAGGACCGCTGAAGCCCAAATAAAGACTACAATCATTAAAAATTTATTAAAAAACCCGACGCTGTTTATTGTTTCGACAAAGGGCAAAGGTAAAAAAGCATACATGTATGAGGCTTCAGTCACGCGAATATTGTAATAATTGGAATTGTAACTAAAGTCGCGAATAGCGCTTAATATGCGCCAATAGAGAAATTGATCCGGCATATACCGGGCATCAAATAAGACATTATTCAAACAAAAAGGAACAAAACTAATGAGCGTCAGACAAATGGCATGAGATAATTTAATTTTACCTAATAAGCGCGCTGCAAAAATAACTACCAGGCATACCAACAAATTAGGTAGATCCCAGATCATGAGGCATATTCCTGCGTTAATGCCCCTAATTCATGGTAGATGTTCAAATGAGCGGCAACAATACGTTCTATCGCAAATTCACGTTCGGCTAATACACGGCCGGCCTTACCCAGTTGCTGCCG
>NZ_JH413848.1:33422-50482 GCF_000162755.2 Legionella drancourtii LLAP12 | reverse complement strand
GATAGTCAGCATCTTCAATTAATTGCTTCATCGCGACAGCCAACGCATTGGGATCGCGCACCGGCACTAATAAACCAGTTTGATTGGGTTCAATGGCATCACGACAACCAGGAACATCCGTAGTAATTACCGCACGTCCACAGGCCGCGGCTTCAACTAATATTTTAGGTAGGCCTTCGCGATAAGAAGGTAAGACCACCAGATTAGCTTGTTCGATTAACTGGGCAATATCCTCACGAAAACCAAGCAGCGTAACATCTCCTTCCTGTTGCCATTGCCCTAATAAAGAGCAATCAATACATGCCGGGTTTCCTTCATCAGCATCACCAACTAATAAAAACTGAGCTTGAATGCCAGCCACTTTAAGCTGTTTTGCCGCAGCAACATATTCCAAAACCCCTTTATCTTTTAATAAACGCGAAATCATCACCACAACCATTTTATTGGTTGGCTCGGGTAATGCGTTATAAGCGAGCAAATCAACACCAGAGCCACGAATTAATACGGTTTGTATCGGTAAACAGGCATTGTTTTGCAAGAATAAGTGACGATCATCTGGGTTTTGAAAAATAACTTTCAAATGGGCATGCCCTAAAGCCAGTCGATACAGTTGACTAACCCCGGCGCGAAGAAATTTGGCACTAGGCGTCTCCGAAGTGAACACATAACCCAAACCAGAAACTGCCGCAACAACCGCAGGAATTTTAAGTAGGCGAGCCATTAAACCACCATAAATAATCGGCTTAATCGTCACCAAATGGACTAAGTCCGGCTTCACCTTGCGTATTAGCGCGTATATAGCTGCTAAGCTTTTTAGTTCCTTAAACGGATTTTTACCACTGCGTGATAAAGGGATGGCATGAAAAACAAAGCCTGCATTTTTAATTTTTACGCAAGCCGTTGCTTCAGGAGTAGCGACATGCACCTCAAAACCATTTTCCCGGGCAGCAACGGCCAAAGGCAAACGATGAGAGATAAAAAATGCGGCATCATTAATTATGAACAACAAACGTCGAGCGCTCATTATGCTCCTATAAACGCAAATCGCTGGCTTCAGCAGAAAATAGATACTTCAAATCGTAAAGCACGTGTTCTGCTTTACCATATGAACGAATCATTTCAATTCCCATTTGTTTAAATTGTTGATGTGCAACAGCCATCACAATACCATCATAAGATTGTTTGGCGGGATACTCAACCAAATCAAGTCCATATTCTTGTTCTACATCCGCCGGTGCAGCCCAAGGATCGCAAACATCAACAGAAACATTATATTCTTTTAATTCATTAATAATATCAATGACCCGCGTATTGCGAATATCAGGACAGTTTTCTTTAAAGGTTAAGCCCATAACCAAGACTCTAGAGCCTTGGACATGGATACGCTCTTTAATCATTGCTTTAATCAGTTGCGACACCACATATGAGCCCATAGCATCGTTTAAGCGACGCCCAGCAAGAATAATCTCTGGGTGATAACCTATAGCTTGCGCTTTATGCGTCAAATAATAAGGGTCTACACCAATACAATGGCCACCGACCAATCCAGGGCGAAATGGTAAAAAATTCCATTTTGTTTCCGCAGCCTTTAATACGGCTTCAGTATCTATTCCTAATTTGTTAAAAATAATGGCCAATTCATTAATCAAGGCAATATTCAAATCACGCTGAGTATTTTCAATAACTTTCGCCGCCTCGGCGACTTTAATGCTGTCGACTTTATGCGTTCCTGCAACAATAATTTGCTTGTACAAGTCATCGACAATATCCGCTACTTCAGGAGTTGAACCCGAAGTGACTTTCTTAATTGACGTGACACGATGCTGTTTATCACCAGGATTAACCCGCTCAGGGCTATAACCAGCAAAAAAATCCTGATTAAACTTCAGGCCAGACACCCGTGCAAGAACAGGAACACAGATTTCCTCAACCGCTCCAGGATAAACAGTAGACTCATAAATAACAATATTCCCTGGCTGCAAGATACTGCCAACCAGCTTACTGGCTTTAATTAATGGCGAAAAATCAGGCTGTTTGTATTCATCAATAGGTGTAGGTACAGTAATGATGTAAGTGTCGCAAAAAGCAATATCGTGTGGATCTGCTGTTAAATATAAATGGTTCGCTTCACGCAATTCCGTCAGGCTTACTTCCAAGGTACTGTCATTGCCATTTTTTAATTCAGTAATTCGGTTCACATTTATGTCAAAGCCCATTACTGAGCGCACCTTGCTAAATTCAACTGCTAAAGGCAGGCCTACGTATCCTAAACCGATTAGTGCAAGCTTTCTTTCATCAACCGATGTTAACATCAAATCCCCATTGCTATTTATAATTTTTAATGCTTATGTAATTAATTATGAGCTAACCTGTTGGCTTACATGCGAAGATTTAGATACTGCATAATAATCCCGGTACCAATCCACAAAATGCCTCACGCCCACTTCAATAGGTGTTCCGGGTTTATAACCTACATCCTGTTTAAGGGCTTCAACATCAGCATAGGTATCAGGCACATCCCCTGGCTGCATCGGTAATAAATTCATCTGCGCCTTTTTACCAAGGCATTCTTCCAATACTTCAATATAATGGAGTAATTGCACAGGACTACTGTTACCAATGTTATAAACACGCCATGGTGCTGCACTAGTACCCGGATCCGGGGATTCACCGGACCATTCTAAATTAGGTGCGGCAACATGGTCATGCACACGCAATATTCCTTCAACAATGTCATCGATATAGGTAAAATCGCGACGGTGATTACCAAAATTAAAGACGTCAATAGGCTCTCCACTAAGAATCTTATGCGTAAAATTAAAAATGGCCATATCTGGGCGTCCCCACGGTCCATAAACCGTAAAGAAACGTAATCCTGTAGTGGGTAATTGATATAAATGACTGTAGGTGTGTGCCATTAACTCATTGGCTTTTTTAGTTGCCGCATACAAACTCAAAGGATGATCCACATTATCATGTACCGAAAATGGCATGGTCTTATTCGCACCGTAAACTGAACTTGAAGAAGCATAAGATAAATGTTCGATACGATGATGGCGACAGCCTTCAAGAATATTAACAAAACCAACCAGATTGCTGTCAACATAAGCATGAGGGTTTTCCAGTGAATAACGAACTCCTGCCTGAGCGCCAAGATGAATGACACGTTGAAAACCGTGCTCTGTAAATAATTGCGCGATGCACTCACGATCCGCTAATTCGAGGCGAATAAATTTAAAATTGCTAAAATGAGCTAATTTTTGTAACCGCGCTTGTTTAAGACTTACCTCATAGTAATCATTAAGATTATCGATACCAACAACTTCATCTCCACGGGCGCATAATTTCTGTGCTACATGAAAACCAATAAAACCAGCTGCCCCGGTTACTAAAACTTTCATTCGCTCATCCCCAATTTACCAGCAATTTCCAACTGATGTGCCACAATGCGAGTCAAATAATCAAATTCTATATTAACCCATTGCCCTACGGTCAATAAACCCAGTGTTGTTTGTGCTAAGGTATGAGGAACCAGCATTAATTTAATCCGTTGATTTGCAACTGCGTTAATCGTCAGACTTACCCCCTCTACAGTAACACTCCCTTTAGGGATTAAATACAACATAGCATTAGCATCAAATCCACTCAACTCAAATTCAAAATATTCATTAATGTTTTTGATATCATGAATTTGCGCAATCGCATCGACGTGTCCACTGACATAATGACCACCAAACCGTGTTGAGGCGAGCATCGCCCGCTCCAGATTCACCGCATTTCCAAGAGTCAAATTTGCCAATGTGGTGCAACGCAGGGTTTCGGGAGAAACATCAAAACTTAATTGATTCGGAATTGACGGAAGGAGGGTTAAACACACACCATTCACAGAGATACTTTCGCCGACTTGCAACTGCGCAAAATCGGCTGAAACAATCAGGCGATTAGCACCATCCTGATTCTGGTTACTGAGTACTTCACCTGTGGTCTCTATAATTCCAGTAAACATTCATGCTCCTGCGCGGTTTAAATGCGCGTTCAACGTTAAACAGCAATTATCATAGCACAGAAGAAATAAGAGAGAATCATTGCTGGGTGGTGGTTTTACGCATTTTTTTATGAAAAGACGGCTAAAATAACACATTCTATGTAAATTGATTTGTAGTTCAACAATAGGACTATACAGGAACATAACACGGCTGTTGGGCCAAAGCCCAACCTACATAGTAAATGTTAACTAAACAAAGATTGGCTTCAGATGATTTTCTGACGAATTAAGGGCAGCAATTGCGGTCTTAACTGGGCAATTAAATACTTAGAGCCTATCTCGGATAAATGGTTATCATCGCTGTAATAAGGCTCGCCTTGAGCGCTTAAAGAGTGACAAATCGTCGGCGTACAAAAAACTGAGTATGGATCAAAGAAATAAGTATGCGGCGCATTTTGTGCGAAGTACTTGAGTATTTTGTTAATATTAATAGCTTTAACATTTGCTTGAGCCGCCGTATCAATTTTATTGATGCAGCGTTCTTTGCTTAGAGTAGGGCGAGTTAAACAAGCAAATGGATCTTTAACACCGGCCCCCGGGACATCGCCGATAATAATTAACGTCCGATTACCAATTAATCGCCGTAGTTTGTCCAATTTACGCAACAAGGGTTGATAGTTGTGTTTTTTAATGCTGTTCAAATCAATATGCCATGGTTGCGCACTGTTTAAATCACTGGCCATTAAAATTTGGAAGAACCAATATTGCGACAAAATCAGGATTGAATCAGGTTTTTTATTTAATTGGGTCAACGCTTGCTTTAATACATTCGGACAAATACGATTCCAATCATCACCAGGAGTCGTGCGCGATAAGCCCGGTAAAATCAAACAACTAGAGCCCGCCATGTAAATCGACTTATGGTAAGGTTTGGCTATTTCCTGCGCCAAACCATACTGCAGCATTTGTGCATGACTGTCGCCAAGTAAGACAATATCAGGAATATCCTGTTTTGTTTTATGGGTCCAACCAAATGGGTAGGCAAAACCTTGGCCACCAAAATGCGCCTTATGATAGTCTAAAGCAATTTGTCCTTGACTAAATTGCGCGCCCTTAAGTGAGGGAATGCGCCACTGTAAGCCGTTACTCATGTACAAGGCAAGACCACAGCAGGCGGTTGCCGCAAGACCAGGAATCCATTTGTAAATCAGTGCCTGTTGCGCTTTTTTATCTTTAGCAGTGGTGTGCCGAAATGGTTGTTCAATGCAATAGTAGGTAAACATTGCCGCCAGGATCGAGCAAAGTATTACCAGGCACTGGGCGCTCAGTGAGGTGATTTCGGCTGAAGTAAAGTAAGAATAAAACACGATGATGGGCCAATGCACCAGATACAAGGAGTAACTGATTAAGCCAAGGGCCACAGACATCCGGTTGGAAAAAAACCAACCGGCATAGTTTGCGCTACCGGCATAAATAACCAACGCCGCGCCTAATGTTGGAATTAAGGCATTATAAGAAGGAAAAACCGTATCCTTACTAAAGATCAAAACAGAGAAGAGCATCATGCCAAAACCTAAGAGGCAAAACAGTTCCGTCACCACGTTCCATTTGGGCCTGAATTTGATTAGCCAAACCATTAAGGCACCAATACAAAACTCAAAAAAGCGAAAAGGCATCAGATAATACAGCGCCGTAAGGTGGTTTTTCTGAAACGCAAGATTTAGGCTAAGACTAAGTAAACCGAGCATGCCAATGGTAAGCGGCAGCCATTTTGGGTACCCTTTGCGTGCTACTAAATATAAAATGAAGGGCCAAATGAAATAAAATTGTTCTTCAACACCTAAAGACCAGGTATGCAATAACGGCTTATAGGTAGCTGTTGCATTAAAATAACCACTTTCTAGCCAAAACAAACAATTGGATAAAGAAAGAGCAGCAGTAGCCATAGAACGCCCCAGCGCACGTAAGTGACTCGGCGCAAATAAAATAAGACCGGCGATTAGTGTGCACAACAAAACAAAAAAGAGAGCAGGAAAGATTCTTTTAATCCGTCGGCAATAAAAATTAATAAAATTAAACGTCCCCGTTTGCGCCATTTCCTTAACGATTAAACGGGTAATTAAAAAACCACTGATCACAAAAAAAACATCCACGCCAACAAAGCCACCTGTAATAGCAGGAACATTAAGATGAAATAATAAGACGACGACTACAGCAAAAGCTCTTAATCCATCGACATAATTGAAGTATTCTTTTGACTTAGTTTGCAACATATAGAATCCATATAAAGATTAAGAGTCCCCTTTCTGCCATTAAGTTAGGGAAATCTGTCATTCGCACATAGTCGTTAACTTAAGAAGATTAACCTTGTCTATCCTCAGCCCGGACGAGTCTGGATGGCATTTATGGGCTTTTTTTCCTTACCTTAACGCCTATGCAGGGACAACATCTTCTGGAGGATTTGCAGCATAAAATGCTTAACTTAATGGCAATGAGAGTCCTAGCTATTCTTGACTCAAATGCGTCCTGCGCTCCTGCATTGTTTCCACACTATTAATGACCGTCTGACGACAAATTTCTTGCAGCACAGGAATATCTTTCAGTGCTGTACCCTCATGAATGGTATAGGCAATAAGAAAACTATCACGCCATATTTTTTCATTCAGGCGTGCTTTGGCTTTCATCCATAAGGCAATCCAGAGAAAATGAAATTGCCATTTATCGCGATGCAGTTCCATCTCATCAGCAAATACAGCATCCATAGCCTCTTCTAAGCGACACACTCTAATGCCATCAACAAAGCTGCTATTGTGGTTGACAATTTTATCAATTAAGGCATTTTCCAAATACCAAGATTCAGTGAATGATTTGCTTTTTAGCCAGGATTTTGAACGTTGCAATGACGCAGAAATTACCTCTTGGGTAAAAGGTGTAATTTGTACGCTAAACTGTGCAAAAAGATGTTCTAAATCTAATTTATTGGGGCGCAAACGGATGCCTAATAATTCCTGGATCTCTAAGAAATGCACGTGCGGAATTTCATTTTGTTCAACGGTTATCGCCAGGAAATGCTCGACCATCATGATGAAATAATCTAAATCCACATCACGTAAAGTCACATTTTCATCAAAGGCTTGCTTATAATAATCCACTACTTCTTTGGCGGAAATAGCCGGAGTTATCCAGGCATCCTTAAGGCCTAAGTCATATTTTAGTAGTAAACCACAGAGTCTGTGTTTGCGATTTTTACGGGCATGGATGAAAATACCTTGTGAACCCGTACCATCAACTTCCGTCGCTTTGATGCTAGCCTTTGCACCTTCAGATTCAGGAGCAAACACCACACCTTTTTTGCGTTGAATCTTGATCCAACTATTAAACAAGGCATGGTAACTTTCTGGATACCAGCTCATAATGGTCTGTAGGCGCGACAGCGAAATAGAGGAAAAAGAAACTTTATTGATAATAAGTCCCAATGTGGTTATCGCCACTTCGCGCACATCGGCTTTGGGATGTAACAAAGTAAATAAACCAATGTCCGCGCCCTCTTCAATACTGTACAAATCCAAAATCAAATCAGCAAAAAAATCAGCGGGCATGGCATAACTTTGCGCGAAAAAATTTTCCGCGATTTCAAAAACAGAAAGATCCGATAATTCATGGATCAAATCACGAATTGCATCCAAATGGGATAACTCACCATCATCAGGAGTCAAATCCTCTTCCTGGCTGGCCAAATCAAAATAAGCATTTTTTAAATCGTCAGTTAACTCAACATGGGCTTCATAGAATGAATTTAATACGGGCAACCAAAAACTTAGGCTATGCTCTTGTGTATTAATGATTTCAGCCAAATGATTCATCAATTGATTTAGTGTTTTGGCACTTATTTTGTTACTTGCATCGGCAGCACCCTGAAGTTGGGCGACACAGATATCAAGCGCAAAAACACAGGCAGAATAAGCAGAGAGCCCTTCATCAAGCTGTTCTTCTAACTTAGAAATAATCTCAATTAACTGGAATGCAAGTTCTGGCTGTTGAAAAAATAAAGTATATAACTGAGGTTCTGGATCCGCCTTTTGTTCAATTAAAGTGGCCATCTCAGAAAGTAAACGTTGTAGCTCTACCGAATCATTGGTCATATTTTTTTAGGTACCTGTCTTGGCCTACCGTCATCATCAATTGCGACAAAAATGAAAACACCTTCAGTCACTTGATAAGGATCGCTTTGTGTTGCAGGAAGAGCCCATACTTCAACACTCATTGTCATCGAGGTATTACCCTGTTTGATTAAGGTTACATAACAACTGATTAAATCACCCACATGCACGGGCTTTAAAAAAGCCATTGAATGAATCGCAACCGTTGCCACGCGCCCTAAAGCTACTTTTTTTGCTAAAACACCGGCGGCTAAATCCATGTGTGAGACAATCCAACCACCAAAAATATCGCCGTTTGCATTCGTATTTGCCGGCATTGCCAGCGTTTGGATAGTCAACTCACCTTTTGGAGAATTAGTCATTATTCCTCCTAGCCCTCTCCCATTGCCAGGAGAGGGGATTTTCCTTTAATTACGTTTTAACTTAGCTAAAGCATCGGCCATTGCGGTATTAAATACAGTCTTCTTAACCGGTTCCGCTTTTTTAGCCAACTCAGGTTTTTTCTTATGTTCTGTGCGTTTAACTTCTGGCTTTTTCGCATCAGCCGCTTTTGCTTTTTTCTTAACTAGTGGTGCAGAAGCACTGTCGTCTAACTTCATGCTCAAACCAATACGTTTACGTTCTTTGTCCACCTCAACGACTTTCACCGTAACGATATCGCCGGCTTTAACAACCGTACGGGGATCAGTAATGAACTTATTGGTCATTGCAGAAATATGTACTAAACCATCCTGATGTACACCAATGTCAACGAAAGCCCCGAAATTAGTAACGTTGCTTACGACCCCCTCAAGAATCATGCCTTCATGTAAATGATTGATGTCTTCAACACCTTCTTTAAATTGCGCCGTTTTAAACTCAGGACGCGGATCGCGACCTGGTTTTTCCAATTCACGCAACACGTCTCTAATCGTAGGCAGACCATATTGATCATCGACAAAGTGGCTTGCATTAACACTGTGCAATACATCCTTATTGCCAATAAGCTCTAAGATAGCAACATTTTTCTCAGTACTGATCTTTTCAACTAAAGGGTAAGCTTCAGGATGAACGCACGAAGCATCCAACGGATTATCACCATTCATAATGCGCAAGAATCCTGCTGCTTGCTGGAATGCTTTTTCACCCATACGGTGAACATTCTTTAATTGCATGCGATTACTGAATGCGCCATGTTCATCACGGTACTGGACGATATTTTTCGCCAGGGTATCGTTAAGGCCCGAAATATGCGACAACAGCGCCGCTGAGGCCATATTGATATCAACACCTACCGCATTCACGCAATCTTCAACAACACCATCAAGGCAGCGTGCTAGACGCGTTTGATTCACATCATGCTGGTATTGCCCCACACCAATTGATTTGGCTTCTATTTTCACTAATTCAGCCAAGGGATCTTGCAGGCGACGCGCAATAGAAACAGCGCCTCTTAAGGTCACGTCTAAATCAGGAAATTCCTGGGCTGCAATTTCTGAAGCAGAATAAACAGATGCCCCAGCTTCACTCACAATAACTTTGGTCAGTTTTAGATCAGGGTACATTTTGATTAAATCAGCAACCAAACGCTCGGTTTCACGCGAGCCCGTGCCATTGCCAATACTGAGCAGGTTCACTTGATATTTTGCGGCCAATTTTGCTAAATCAGTAATGGATTGATGCCATTCATTTTGTGGTGCAAAAGGGTAAATGATGCTGAAATCCAAAAGCTTTCCAGTGGAATCAACCACCACCACTTTAACCCCAGTTCTAATGCCCGGATCAAGGCCAATTGTGATTTGTGGACCTGCAGGAGCGGCAAGTAATAAATCACGCAGGTTGCGCGAAAATACTTTAATTGCTTCTTCATCGGCGCTTTCACGTAAACGAGTCAATAATTCCAACTCAAGCTTAGTAAATAATTTAATTTTCCAGGTGAGGCGTACCGTCTCAAGTAACCACGCATCGGCCGCTCTTTGTTTATCTGTAATGTTAAAATGGGCTGCCAATTTATCTTCACCATAAGATAAATCATGTTCTTGCAGTGTCAAACTAACCTGCAACACACTTTCACGACGACCACGGAATAAGGCTAAAGCACGATGTGAAGGGATTTTTTTAATCGCCTCAGAGTAATCGAAATAATCAGAGAATTTATTTACTGTCTCTTTTTTCTTAGAACTGCCTACTGATTTGACTACAGCATGCTGCCATAAGTACTCACGTAATTCATTAATTAGATCCGCATCTTCAGCAAAATGCTCCATTAAGATGTGACGCGCACCATCTAATGCCGCCTTTGCATCGTCAATGCCCATCTCCGCATTAATAAACTGTAGCGCATACACATCAGGATCCAAAGTAGGATCCTGCCAAATCGCTTGTGCAAGCGGCTCTAATCCTGCTTCCACCGCAATTTGCGCTTTAGTACGACGTTTCGGTCTAAAGGGTAAATATAAATCTTCAAGACGAGTTTTGGTGTCCGCAGCAAGAATACTTTTTTCCAGTTCTGGAGTTAATTTTTCTTGTTCACAAATGGATTGCAACACCACTGCACGGCGCTCATCCAACTCACGTAAATAAAGCAAACGTTCTGCAAGAAAACGTAATTGCACATCATCTAATCCTTCAGTAGCCTCTTTACGATAGCGCGCAATAAAAGGCACTGTTGCTCCCTCATCCAACAAACGAATAGTGGTTTCTGCCTGCGCTACTTTAATTTTAAGTTCGTGCGCAATAATCGTTGCTGACGTCAACATCTCTTGAGTCATTTACTTCCCCGAAAAACATGATAAAAAATCGCCACATTATTACTCAACAGTTACTGATTTGGCAAGGTTGCGTGGTTGATCCACGTCAGTACCTTTAGCAACCGCAACATGATAAGCTAATAACTGCAAAGGAATTGTATAAACTATAGGTGCAATCCAGGAACCACAAGCAGGAACCTTAATCAAACGAGCACCCTTTGTATTCCATGTCTGAGCATCATCCGCAAAGACAAATAGTTGACCACCACGTGCACTTACTTCATGTAAATTAGATTTTAATTTATCTAATAACTCATCATTAGGTGCCACTGCAATCACAGGCATGTTTTCATCAACTAAAGCCAGTGGACCGTGCTTTAACTCACCTGAAGGATAAGCTTCTGCATGAATATAAGAAATTTCCTTAAGCTTTAAGGCTCCTTCTAAAGCGACAGGATATTGCACACCGCGCCCAAGAAATAAAGCATTAGCCTTATTAACAAATAATGTAGCCAAGTCTTCAATTTCTTCATTCATTTGTAATATTCGTTCACAACAAGCAGGTAATTCTTGTAATTGTTGCAATACATCCTGCGCACGCTCATCATGACTCAGAGCAACAGCTAACATTAAGAATGCTGCTAATTGCGTAGTAAATGCTTTCGTAGAGGCAACGCCAATTTCAACACCGGCTCGAGTTAAGAAGACACAATCGGCTTCGCGAACTAAAGTGCTCGTTGCCACATTACAAATAGCTAAACTGGCTAGATAATTCAGTGATTTTGCTTTATGCAAAGCGGCTAGTGTGTCCGCTGTTTCACCTGATTGCGATACAGTGATAAATAAAGTGTCTTTAGGCACAACGACATCACGATAGCGATATTCACTCGCAATCTCTACTTGTGTTGGTAAGCCAGCCAAAGATTCCAACCAATATTTAGCAATCATGCCCGCATGATAACTGGTGCCACAAGCAACGATATGAATTTGTTTCACTAACGGAAATACATTCGATGCACGCTCGCCAAAACTCGCTTTAAGCACTTCAATACTGTTCACGCGTCCCTCAAACGTATCGGCAAGCACCTGCGATTGTTCAAAAATCTCTTTTAGCATAAAGTGACGATAAGGTCCTTTACTGACCGTTTCCGAATCACTGCTTAACAAATGAGTAGGGCGTTGCACACGGGCTCTAGCCCCATTATATACCGATATTTTTTTTGCTGTAATAAGGGCACTGTCCCCTTCTTCCAAATACATCACTGATTGTGCAAATGATTTTAATGCCAGTCCATCAGAGGCAATAAAATTTTCGCCTATGCCCAAACCAAGAACTAAAGGACTGCCTTTACGAACGGCAACTAACTCAGAGGGGTGTTGCTGATGAATCACCCCTAAAGCAAAAGCGCCATGCAGATCGGCTGCAGCACTTTGCACGGCTGCTAATAAATTTTTGGATTGTGTGTAATAATAATGCACCAAATGGACAGCAACTTCACTGTCAGTTTCTGAAGTAAAAACATAGCCCTTGGCAATTAATTCCTGGCGTAAGACATCATGGTTTTCAATAATCCCATTATGCACCAAGGCAATTTCACCATGCGATAAATGCGGGTGAGCATTTTGCTCAGATGGTTTACCATGGGTTGCCCAGCGTGTATGAGCAATACCGGTATTGCCAGCGATTGCAGCTTTAAGCATCGCATCCGCCAAATTCTGTACTTTACCTTGAATACGCACCCGCGTCAGATGCGAATGCGCATCAATTACCGCAATGCCTGCAGAATCATAGCCACGGTATTCCAAGCGACGCAGACCTTCCAATAAAATTTTACTGATATCCCGTTCAGAAACAGCTCCCATAATCCCGCACATAATATGCTCCTCGTTTCCATCATCACGCAACGAACGATTTTATAAACAAAAGATACGAATTATGCCACAAACATGAAGAAATCACTAAAGATTATTATAGAACAGCAATAGTTCTCACAAAATAATGATTAACCTTTATTGCGGCACTGCCTGCACCAAAAACCAGATCACCCAAAAGATCTTACCCAAACAATACATGGGCACTGTTTGGGTCATCTCATTTAATCAATGGGATTTTGACAAGTTACCAAATACCCATGGTATTTCATTGCGTTACAGACTTCATAAGCAATAAGGCTGTGTCCCCGCGTCGTTGGATGAATCTCATCCCAGAATAAATACTGCTCAGGAGCGGCACATACATGATAATTCTTCTCCCCGGCGGCAAAATTCTTATCATTATAGAGCAACACCTGCGCATAACGTAACACAAAGTTATTAGCAAAAGGAGAGGTGCGGAACGCATCATACATCGGCAATTTCACATCAATGCACGCCTCAGTACTATTAGTAAACCCATAGTTTTCGGGATGTTTTAAAGCGCGATCCAAATACTCACTCATATCAATATACAAGAAATTAGCATCAGGGTAGACTGCTTGCCACTCTTTGATACGGTTTTGTAAGCGTTCATTATGAATATCAACTGCCCTGTTCAATACATCACGATCGCTGGTATTTATCATCCGCGGAGTTTCGCCCAAATGTGGCAGCCCCATAATGACAAAGCGACGCGCACCAGCATTCGTTAATTTAGCAACGGAAGAACCTAAGCCAGAAAGCACATTATCAATATAAGTGCTCATTACCGCCGTATTGTAATTATCTTCAAAGTATAAAACGTTGATGTAATCATTATTCCCTGAGAAAATAAAAAATAAGGTTTCATCACTCAGCTTTTGATGCTCCAGCAAATAAGCTTGCACTGCTAAGCCCAGACTTGGCGGAACCAACTTACCCACGATCAGGTTTTTAATAGTGCCCAATGGATGACGAATTAAATTCCAAACGGTTAACTGATAATCATAAGTAGCCGTCCAACTGCCGCCAAAAGAGCGGTTCAAATACACATCAATATCCTCTTGAGATATTGAAATCATTTCAGCCAGATACTCATTCCATACTCGGCCATTGGAGAAACGCGAATTCCAATAAGGCTGCCCTGGCAATACCGGAACCAATTTAATTTTACTGACTAAATTTGCGATATAAGGTGCCAGTTCTTGATCAAAAAATTCAGTAACAACCGCCATACCTGAATCAAGAACCATTTGTGGAACATAATATTCATCGGCAAATTCGACCATTTTATTCAAGACAAACGTTTTAAAAGGGGCTACTAAAAAGGAGGGATCATCTTCTTGGCGTAAACTTTTAAGCAGATGGGTCGTGTTTCCCGTGTCCGACAAGCTATCACCAAAAACAACCATCGTTTTTACGGGAGTAGCCGTATAGCCAACCAAGGGGATACACAAGAAAAGAACGAAAAACCAACGAAACATCCGAATGTAGTCAACCATATTATCTCCTTATAAATCTGTAGATAAGTAATACAGACAGCCCCTCACAAATCCCAAAACTTTTTGTTTTGGTATATAACAGTATGATCTCTGGTTAGTTTTTGTCAACGAGATTGGTTAATAATAAAGACGCGTCTTTTCTTCATTAAGAAGACGCAGGTGAGCGCTTTGTTTGCCTGGGACCAAAGGTAGAACAAAAATGTGGGATTGATACGTCAGGAATGAGGTTATCCAATCCTTTTATTTTTTCATCACAAGCAGTCCTAAATGTCATTGACTCAGTTAAAATATTGGATAGAGAAATATATGAAGATAGATGACCTGTTTTTATTACATTAGTAATTTTGTCAAATTGAGTTATATTGTTCAATGATACACCAGCAATAAAAATAGCCAAAATAAATTGATAATAATTATTGTAAGAGGATTCTTTTAAAAGGTATAAAAATAAACAATAAAAAATTGCGATTGTAGGTAAGAAGTACATACTAATTTTCAATTCAGGAAGATTAATAATTGGTGGATGAATTAAGCCAAGGCCCACAACAGATATTATACCCCCTACAATAAACATTCCTGAATTGAGTAAGACATAATTTTTTTTGCTATGCACACATTTTATTAGCGCGAATAGAAAAAAAATAAGTAAAAAAGAAAAATTCTTTACAATTAGGTATCCATATATTTTTATAGATTTCCAAACCATATTCCAAGTAAAATTCTCCAGAAGAAGCGACAAATGGTGTGGATGTGTAGACGAAAAATTTGGCGTAAATTGACTAAAAACAGATTTTAAAAACGTATGGTATTGCACGAAATATAAAGCAAGGGCACAACCACCATACAAGACAAAAGTATGTATGTTCTTATCAATCAAAACATAAAAAAGTGAGCAGCAGGTAAATAATAACAGCATAGAGATGCATTGTTCATCAACAAGACAAAACAAATTAAACATAATTACATAAAATAATAACGTGTTACCATGCAAAACATTAAAATCCCTCTTTTCAGCTTTAATAAAAATTGTGAATATATAAATGACACCAGCCACGCATAATAGCTTACCGGATCTAAGTGTTACTAACAAAGTCCAATGCATATTCAACCAAGTAAGAGGCATCATCGCTAACAATAATTTGAACCAAAAATTATTTTTGGGGAACAAAACGGTTGTCAAATAAAATGAGGCCAGGATAATCATCAGGATTGAAAAATAATAACCAATAAGCCGTGCGCCCCATTGTGGATAAACCTTCGTCATAAATAAAAGAAATTTAGAGTCAATATATTGGAGCAAGAATGAAATAACACGAGGACGGTAATATCCTTGCTCCGTCACCGAAAGATTAAATATTTTATAAATATCTGCTTTTTCTGACGTTGATGACGTAGTCATAAAGTCAGCCGTTCCTATAAATTCAGGATGTATGACTGGAGCATAAGAAACAACATTTTTAATCCAAATAGCGAATATCAAAGTTATTGAAAACAATAAAAAATAATTTTTATACCTCTTGATGTTACTTGGAGTGAGCACTCTCTTTCACCTTAATATAGCCTGAGTAAATGAATTTTACTGCTTAGCATTTTCAAAAATAAACTTAGGAAAAATGCGCTCACACGCCCTGACTGAAGTACTTCCAATATGAATTGGTATTGTTGCAATTACCTGAAAAAACTTATGTTTTCAAAAATATCTCGGCGCTTATCTCGGCGCTTAGCGCGCGAATCGCCATTGTAGTACAATAGATACTCCTGTCAATTTAATATCCTCTGGAAATTCCTTGTTTTGGTAATATGCTTTATAAGACGACTATCAGCCGCATGCTTTAGCCATTACAGGCAAAATATAAATGCTTATTATGCAGCAACACAAAAAACGGCGCCTAGAGGCTATGACTAAAAAACCGCTTATGAGGTGCATTTTATTCATGCCTATTGATTAAATTGTGAGTAAATGATATGTTTCGCCGGATATTTTAGTTACATTTCAGGTAGTACAATGCAAGAAATCGTCATTGCCGCATTTTATAAATTTGTTTCTTTGGAAGACTATGAGAACATGCGCGAACCGTTATTGGCTAAAATGCACGAACATCATATCAAAGGTACGATCATATTAGCGTCTGAAGGAATTAACGGCAGCTTTGCGGGTACACGTGAAGACATGGATCGTTTTTATCAAGTCATGCATCAAGACCAACGTTTGGCAGACTTAAAGTTCAAAGAAACCTTTGATAAAGAAAATCCTTTTGAAAAATCCAAAGTAAAACTTCGTAAAGAAATTGTGACCATGGGCATCGGCAGTGTTGACCCCTTGAAATCCGTAGGAACTTATCTTGATCCGGAACAATGGAATGAATTAATTAAAGACCCTGATGTGGTCGTCATCGATACCCGTAATGATTATGAATTTGAATTAGGCACCTTCAAAAATGCCATTAATCCAAATACAGAAAATTTCAGGAATTTCCCTGAGTACGTGCAAGCCCATTTAATCGATAAAAAAGACAAAAAAATTGCCATGTTCTGTACTGGTGGTATACGCTGTGAAAAATCAACTGCCTATCTAAAAGATTTAGGCTTCCCAAATGTGTACCATTTGCATGATGGCATCCTAAATTACATTGAAAAAATGGCTAAAGAAGAATCCCTCTGGGAAGGTCAGTGTTTTGTTTTTGATAATCGGGTAGCAGTTGACGAACATTTGGAGCGCGTCTATCCTCAATTACCATTGGATTACAAACACGATCGCGTCAAGGAATAAACGCCGTAACTTCTCAATAAG
>NZ_JH413848.1:5121-33323 GCF_000162755.2 Legionella drancourtii LLAP12 | reverse complement strand
TTCGGGCAACCCCCGTCGCCCTAGGCAGGGATTTTTTCCTAGGATTATTGAGACGTGACTAAACGCAGCAGGCATCTTAAATATGACAAGCAAAAAAAAATTCGATTCAACCATAGCGCTGAATCGCAAGGCAGGTTTTGATTATTACCTTGAAGAGCAATATGAAGCAGGCCTTGTGCTTGAAGGCTGGGAAGTCAAAAGCTTACGCGCAGGAAAAGTGAATTTGTCTGATGCGCACGTCATTATCAAGTACGGAGAAGCCTTCCTGCTCGGCGCCCAGATTCAACCCTTACTGACCGCGTCAACGCATACCATTCCCGACCCGACTCGTACACGCAAGTTATTGTTAAATCGCAAAGAATTAAATCATTTAATCGGTAGCGTAGAGCGTCAAGGCTATACTATAGTGCCATTATCTTTGTATTGGAAAAAAATAAGATCAAAATAAAAATTGCGCTGGCTAAAGGTAAAAAAGAGCATGATAAACGCGATTCGATCAAAGATCGTGAGTGGCAACGCGATCGCTCGCGCATTATAAAAAAAACAGGGAGGGATTAATGAATATCGGTGACTCGGTACCTAATTTTGCTTTCACGGCAACCAGCGGCATGAACGCGCATTTAAATGATTATCAAGGCCAATATGTTGTTCTTTATTTTTATCCTAAAGATGCAACGCCAGGTTGCACCACAGAAGGTCAGGACTTTAGAGATACCTACACCCAATTTCAGGCTTTAAATGCGCACGTCTTTGGGATTTCCCGTGATAGCTTAAAATCGCATGAAAATTTTAAAGCCAAACAAAATTTCCCCTTTGAGCTAATTAGTGATGCTGAAGAGCAATTATGTCAGTTGTTTAATGTAATCAAAATGAAATCCATGTACGGCAAGCAAGTACGTGGTATAGAACGCAGTACATTCATCATTGATCCACAGGGAAAACTCGTCCACCAATGGCGCAAAGTGCGTGTAAAAGGCCACGTTGATGAGGTGCTAAATACATTAAAATAGCCTGTTGCTACCCTGCCCAAGCCATCTCACCATACACATTGTATGGCTTAGGCGGCAAACCCCGCAGACGTCAAGCTAAACCCTATTTCTGCGTTCCGCGGCTTGTCTGTGGAATCCAGAGATTTACTTTGAAATTGACACTTATGAGCGGTAAAGCCTTGCCGGTAATCCTATTTAGCCTCTTGGGCAACCCACACAAAATAGCAAATCCGTACCCCTCATCATGAACATAAAGTATAGTTGAAAATCATGCTTGCAAAGGCAGGTAAAATAAAAATATTGTTCTTGACTCAAGTACTTAGCCTTAGCACAATGAGAGTTAATACAAAAGGATATTTCTCCCATCGAAGTCGCCTGTTTGCGACGTAGATATATGACTGAGGTGAATCATGGATACTAGCAATACACATAAAAAACTGTTTGTACTTGATACTAACATTTTAATGAGCGATCCAACGGCCATCTATCATTTTGAAGAGCATGATATCTATTTGCCGATGGTGGTGTTAGAAGAATTAGACAACCATAAGACTGGGATCTCTGAAGTTGCGCGTAACGTAAGACAAACAAACCGCATGTTAGTCGAACTCATGAGCAATGCCACCCATGAACAAATTGTCTCTGGATTACCAATCCCCAGCTACCTCAACTCAGAACAAAAAAAATAGCAGTGGCAAACTCTACTTCCAAACAGATGAATTTGATCAGGTTGTCCCTACCACGCTCCCCGGACATAAAGTAGACAATACTATCCTGGCAACCGCCTTAGGCTTACAAAAGAAATACCAGAGTGCAAAACAAGTCATTATTGTCTCTAAAGACATTAACTTGCGCATCAAAGCAGGAATACTGGGTATTCCTGCTGAGGACTATTACAATGACCAGGTACTCAATGACGTTAATCTCTTGCATCGCGGCTTGCATATATTAGACAACAATTTTTGGGATACTCATGCTAAAGACATGGGCTCCTGGCAAGAAAGTGGCAAAACTTTCTATAAAGTTGCCGGTCCCTTAATCAGTCAATGGAACCCCAACGATTGCATTAGTACGGAAGATAATCAATTTCAAGCCATCGTCAAAAAACTGGATCATGAGCAAGCGGTTATCCAGTTAGTACGTGATTACACGCAAACAAAACATTCTGTATGGGGAATTACGGCCAAAAATCGAGAGCAAAACTTTTCGCTCAATTTATTACTCGACCCCGAGATTGATTTTGTTACCCTGCAAGGTCCTGCGGGTACGGGAAAAACCTTGCTAACGATTGCCGCAGGACTAACGCAAGTCTTGGATCAAAATCGCTACAGCGAGATTTTAATGACACGAGTGACCATTCCTGTTGGCGAAGATATTGGCTTCTTACCCGGTACTGAAGAAGAAAAAATGACTCCATGGATGGGGGCACTTATGGATAACCTGGAAGTACTGCACAGTTCACAAGTAGGCGGCAGTTTTGGACGCAACGCAACTCAGGACTTATTACAAAATAAAATTAAGATCCGCTCATTGAATTTTATGCGTGGTCGTACATTTTTAAATCGCTACATTATCATTGATGAGGCGCAAAATTTAACCGCAAAACAAATTAAAACCTTGGTTACGCGAGCAGGTCCTGGCACCAAAATTGTTTGCCTAGGTGATATTAAACAAATTGACACCCCTTATTTGAGTGAAACCACATCAGGATTGACCTTTGCCGTAGATCGTTTTAAACATTGGGAGCACAGTGCGCATATGAGTTTAACACGAGGCGAGCGTTCAAGACTTGCATTTTATGCGGCAGAACATTTATAGTATGCGTTTTACGAGGATGCACCATGACTGACCAAGCCATCACTTTTGATGATGTTCTACTTGTTCCTTCTTACAACCACCACGAATCAAGACGCGTGGTGGATACCACAAGCACAGACCGCTTGGCTAAATTAACCTTGGAACTCCCGGTAATCAGCTCCAATATGGATACCATCACGGAAAGTACTATGGCTAACTTTATGTCCAGTAAAGGAGGTATGGGGGCGTTACATCGTTTCATGAGCGTGGAAGAAAACATTCAGGAATTTAAAAAATGTTCAGGGATTGTTTTTGTTTCTATTGGCTGTACTACCGCAGAATTGGAACGCGCTGAGGCATTGCGTGATGCGGGTGCTGATTATTTCTGCGTTGACGTGGCCCATGCTCATGCGAAATATGTTGGTAAAACGTTAAAAAGCTTACGTCATCTACTCCAAGATCGCTGCATCATGGCGGGTAATGTGGCAACCTATGCCGGTGCAGATTATCTTGCTTCGTGCGGTGCGGACATCATTAAAGCCGGTATTGGCGGTGGTTCTGTTTGCAGCACCCGGATTAAAACCGGTTTTGGCGTCCCCATGTTAACCTGCATCCAAGATTGCTCACGCTCTGACCGCTCCATTGTAGCCGATGGCGGCATCAAAACCTCCGGTGACATAGTCAAAGCCTTAGCCTTTGGAGCCGATTTTGTCATGATCGGCGGGATGTTAGCAGGTACCGCACCAACTCCTGGTGATATAATTCAAAAAGAAGATGGCAGTAAAGTAAAACGTTACCGAGGCATGGCCTCAAAAGAAGCGCAGGAAGACTTTTTGGGGCAAATGCATGAGTGGAAAACGGCTGAAGGTGTAGCTACCGAAGTACCGTTCAAAGACAATCCTGATGCAATTATTGGCGATATCGTTGGCGGTTTAAGATCTGGTCTTACCTACGCAGGCGCCGATACCATCAGTGAGCTACAACGCAAACTAAATTACGTTGTCGTCACTCAAGCTGGTCGAATTGAAAGTTTACCGCATAAATTGCTAAGTGGTAATTAGGATTTGTTGCCATTTCGCTAGATCGAGCCAAAATAATTTTTGCGCGCCGAAGCGGCAGCATACATTTATGTATGTGCGCATCGGAACACAGAAATAATTTTGGCCTAGATAGTAGAAACATCCACAGCTCCTAGTTTATATTGCATTTCTTATCCCTTCTGTTGCCGTTTCTGCTTCGTCCGCACCTACCGTAGGCTTAGGTGTGGATGACACTGCGGCATCATTCTCATCAAGAGAACCGTCTCCACCAAAAGTGTTCGCCATATCAGAAGTATTGGCGGATACAGTATCGGCCGATTGACTTAATTGAGCTCCCGTATCAGCTTGTGCTGTTTCACTTGGTAAAGCGGTAGCCTGCGCATCATTCGCAAGTTGCCCCTCTTCATCATTAGATGGACCAGCGTTTTTGGGGCTTGGGGTCGTCGCCTTATGCACGGCATTGGCAATCGAATTCGCGGCAGAATTCATCACATCGCTAAAGGAATTAGTAATTTTATCTTTCATACCATTAATAGCACTTTTCACAGCAGTCACCGCTGCAGAATTGCTTACGCTATCCATTTTTTGATCGATTTTATCATTGATAAACTGCTTTCCTTCATCAAGAGCACCCTTCAATGTTTTCATCGGCTGCGTATTTTTGAGACTATCCCAAGCAGCATTACCCTTATCTTTGACAAAGCCGGTTATAAAGTCAGTTAGTTGTTTATTGGTCTCTTTAACAAAATTTTCAAAATCATCCATCATCTCCATCATTGGATCTTTCTTTTTTTCCTTCCCACCATTAGGCTTAGGTTGTTGCAGTTGTTCTAACGGTTGCTGCTGTTGTGGCTTTTTCGCTTCTTCTTTCTTGTCGTTGGCAACGTTCTCTTCTGGAGCCGGGGTTGGAGTTGGAGTGGATGTTGGAGCGCTCTCCTGAGTAGGTTGAGGTGCCGTAGTATTTAAACTTACACTAGTTTCTGTGGTTGGAGTATCGGCTGGCATAATTAAAATCCTCAAAATAATACCACCAAAGGAAGTATTATTATTACTTTATAGTTAAGTGTAGAATATAGTTTTTAATTTGTACAATGCAGTATTTATCTAAGCACAGACAATTAATTTGACTATAAACCAAGATCATAGCAAGATGAAGCATTGAATAAATTTAGCATTAATAACAATTTACACCAATTTTGCAAAACGAAGGCTCTATGAACAAAAATGACTTTCGCTACATGCGCCGCGGGAAACAATTAGCGGACTTAAAAGAAGATGATTTTGCGCTGCTAAAACCCATTGATCAACGTGGAAAAAATGTGGACCGTGCGGTACTGCTACTTCATGGATTTTCATCTTCCCCGGCGGTTTATCGCTATCTTATTCCCCAATTAAAAAATTATGACGCCATTGTCTGTCCGGCGCTCCCCGGACACGGCTCGAGCATTGACGCATTTTCACAAACAAAATCAGTAGATTGGCTTAGCTATACCAACGAGGTTTGTGATGAATTATGCAAAAAATACAAAAAAGTTGATATTATTGGCTTGTCTATGGGGGGCTTAATCGCCTGTAAGTTGAGTGAACATTTTGCATTCAATCATATTTTTCTCTTGGCTCCAGCCATAAAATTAAAGATGAATGTGGCGCGCTATTTAAAATTAGCAAGGGTATTACAACGCCTTGGTTTTATGGAAATACGCGGCGCCGCGGGGAATTTAGTTACTGATGAACATGCCGAAATTTCTTACAAAAGGCTGTCAATTGCCACCGTAATAGAAATGTTTCATTTGGTGCTGGATCACCAATGGGTAGCGCCTAAGGCACCGGTGGATCTTTTTTTAGGTGCGCAGGATAAAGTAGTTTCATCATCACAAGTAAAAGAACTATTTTGTAATTTACCCAATGTATCCACCCATTGGTTAGGCAATTCTGCCCATGTATTGCCTTTGGATAATGATTTGGGTCAGATTATTGATTGTATTAATTCACTCTAACCAGGCCTTACTCGCTCATGCAAGAACATGCCGCATGAGCGGCACCGATTAAGGGAATTGTTTGTTGTAACGATCAAAATCACGCAGATTAATGCGATCCCATTCACGCATATCTAAGACAGAGCCATCATAGGCCATAAAATCTTCACGTGTATTAGGGAGGTTATAATAATAAATATCACTGACATCGCTAGCCAAAGTACTTTGATGGTTTACCGAAGAGATTTCTGCAACAGCATGCCCATGCGTTTTCACAAAACTACGTTGTACACGCAAGTAACGTCCTTTAAAGTTAGCATGACCCCAAAGTTCTAAGTCCAAGCGCTTGACCACACCGGCTAATTGAATACGCGCCTTATTATTAGCACGAACCTTGAGTTCCTCACTTTTGACCCAATACAAACTAAACCAAACATTACCATCAATCATTAAATTAGTAACCGTTGCTACCCCCGATAATTGCACTTTAGGACTACCCTGCAAATAAATTTGCAGGGCTGGCGTATTAATGCCGCTAATTTCCGTCACCCCATTGCCAGCAATATCAAGTCGACGTAAACCAATAGAACCACCTAATTGCGTCGTGCCTTTATTAACCAAGACAAGGTCTAAGGCGCTAGAATGTATCTGGCTGCCATTAACTAAACCAGCGCCTTTGTAGCTAAAACCGCTTAAATAATGTGTTTGAATATCCGCATGTATGGCGCCATGCTGCGGATAACCACCGCCTATAGATAAATACAAGGTATTTTGGACGACGACTGCTTTGACCTGTTGTAAATCGCGCGGATCACCTTTGAGCACTACTTGCGGTTTTCTATATCCCGTGTGCAAAGTCACATTAATTTGACCTTGAGCCTCGATACGATTAAACGCGGTTAATTGTTTGTATTGTGTGGTACTGTGATAAGATAAAGGCGTTGCGGACACTGGGGATTTTTTAGCGCCATGATGCACGCAAGACGCCAAGAAAAAGGCAATTAAAATCAATGAATAACACCGCTTTAGCATAATCTTTATTCCTATATCAATAATTCCTCTACATTAGAGGAAGTTTTCGTAATGTGCAAGGCAGTGTAGGCGATAACTCCCCCCCTTATTTCGCTTTTAGGCAATCGCCACAAACGCATTTTGATTAAAATCAGAAATTTTCACAGTACGCGAACACGCATCACGATATTGATAGTTAGGTGCCTGCTCGATTAACAACACCAAAGATTCATCAAAAGGTATTAGCGCAGGTAATTGAATATAAATATCCACTAATATGCCATTTTTACAACCCAGATAGATTTTCCCTGCATTATTAGCACCAAAAGCCTGGGCAATCTTTCCACGTAAAGTAGATATCGGCACGGTTTTACCCTGATTTTGAGTTAAATACTGGCCAAAAACTGATTGATCTGCTTCTGTAACTAAACGCATAGCCAAAGAAAAATAATCATTTGCAGAGCGCGTTTGGCAACTGCCATGTTTATTCCACTCATGGCGTTCTAAACAACTACCATACTTATAGCTTGGCATTATTTTTTTTAAATGCTCCGCTATTTCTGGAGACAAGGCTACAGGAGAATAATCACAATGATTCATTTGTGGTGTTACCCCGCAAAAACCATAATGTTGACCACAGGCATTTTGATTAGGCCATAAGCCATGCAAGGAGAGATGTTGCGATTGGTATGAATTTTTCGGCAAATGCAAGCATTCGGGTTTACCTGCTTCGTAGCCATAAGTCTGGCAAAAACCAGATTGGGAGCTTAAGGCTAAAACATTGGAGTCAGACATCCCTGTATTCGTATCGCAGATGCCTGTAAATGCAGCAGAAACTTGACTGTTTAGCGAGAAGAGCAATAAGCACAGGGCAGGGAACTTTATCATTTAAGACACTCCAACCAAGTTTCATTTTCATCATTATACCGAAGAGGATTTTGAAAGCCAGTTTTTTTATGCTCCGATCTAAAGATTTAGACTAAACTAACCTCTTTGTTTTTAATGATTATTTTTTAATCTTGAACGCATAAATAAAAACACTTATTAAGCAATAATCCCCCTTTTGCCAGAAAATATTCTGCCTACTTGCCCGCGAGAAAATAGAAATGAGGCTTAGCCTGGTGCCAATGACCAGGCAAGCAAAGAGGAAATTTTATTTTATAAACGGACATCCAAACCCAATGGTGGTTCTGAAGCCTCGTTGTTTTTTTGCAATTTGCCCTCATCTGCTTTTTGAGGTTTAAAAAACGCATGTTGCTCTTTGGAACTGCTCTCTCGAACTACTAATTTACAAAAATCAGTATATTCCTTCTCGGGAAACTTCGTAGGTAATTCCTTCATTTTCGCATCAGGTGCAAATAAGGCATTAACCAAGAGATTAGAAACAATCGCTAAACCGAGTGCCGCACCGAGCGCTGCAAAACCAATCCCCAAGGGTAAAAAAACCAGGCACGAAAAGATAACCGCCGGAATAAGCACATCGATCATCAGTGAACGCACCAAATGAACGGATTGCAAAACAATCATTTGTTTTTGATATTCACTCTCCGCTTGCAGCTTTTTAATTTCCAGGTAAAGCAGCTTTGTCTCATTATCATTTAAATTGGAATTTGCCTTCAACCTTGCTTTGAGCCATTCAACATGCACTTGAAATTCTAAGTTTGCTTCTTTTCGCGCATGGTGCGATTTATAAATTTCAATCCCTCCCTTAATGGCACTGCTAATTACCGTAAAAGCAAAACACAAAACTGCGCCGACAATACCTAAAGTTACGGCAGTTGCCGCAGCAACAGGCATAAATGGCGCCGTTAAAACAATGAAAGCAAGCATCAAACCGATGGCATAACCAATGTTATTGTATAAGCCTAATTTTTGCAGTTCCCAGTCGCGTGCACAGCGCTTTTGGGCACGCTTTAAAGTATCCAATTGCATTTGCATTTTATAGGCGGCTAATTTTCGTTCGTCTTCTGTTTCCGCTTCTTCTAGGGCATCAGATAATAACTTCTCTCTTGCCGCAGTTAATGCCGCAATGTCTTGATTATATTGCGCCATTTCTACGTTATGTTGGGTTTGCTGTTCGGCAAAATCCCATAATGCCACACTGATATCAAAAACTAAAAGCACGATAGTTAACGCATCGGCCCATGGTCCTAACACTTTACCATTGAGCCAAAAGAAGCACACTAAATTGGCCGTACCCCACAATGAATCATTCAGCAAGGCAAATTTTCTTTGTGCCCATTGGCGCTGAAAACGTTCAGTCCAAGGTGTATCCCCCTCGTCTTTACTCATCCACGGACCTTTAAGCGTATGCTTGAGTAATAAAAATAAATTCAGCGAAAAGCGAAAATAGTATAAACTCCAGCTTAAAGTTCCCGTATAAGGATCGGGCGCTTTAATTACCTCTGTGGCTTGCTGCAAATTATAAAAATCCTCGGGCAATAAACTAAGCATGGTTTTTATAAAGGAGGAGCCCCAAACCCAATACAACCTCTTTTCATTAAAAGCCCCTAATGCGTCTGTAATCGTTTTTGTTTTACGATCCATGAATGCAACCATTTTCGCCGCAAATTCTTGTGCCAAGGGGATACCACACCAGGCAACTGGTTTGTCAGGAGAGAGATAGGCTTGCTCTGGGCATTTAGCAATCTGCGCTTGACGTCTAGGATCAAGGGCATCAAGAAGCGCTGTACATTGTTTAATTTGCGCATCATATGTTTTGCTATTTTCTTTTTTTTGATGCGTCAGTTCATAGTGTTTTTGCGCGAGCAACAGTACATAGGTAATATCAAGCTCATGGGTTAATTGCTCCTTTTTTTTCTGAGGCATATAGTGAATCATAACCGGGTCAATATTTTCTAAAATACTTAAATAAAAACTTAAAGGCTTAAGAAAATCACCACCTTTTTTTTCGCGATTATGTTTAAGCAGATCTTCATAACGTAGCTCGGCTTTGGTATTAAAAGCGTTCTTGAGATAAGATTGAAGTATTCCACTGCTTGTCGTCATCTTGTCATCCCGATTTATGAATTATTGGCGACTCATTCTTTATATATAGTCGCAAAAAATAAGCGTGCTCTTTTTTATAACATAGCATTTATTTTGCAAACAAGGATGGATTTGTGCGATTTACAGAATTGATACTTAATTTTGCGCAATTTTGTAGGGTCTGCTGACAGCGCATTGAAAAAATATCGTCTTGTAATTCACGCTTATGGCATAATTAATCCCACCAATAGATAAAAGGATAAAGACAATGAAGAACGCTGTAGTGTTATTATCTGGAGGATTAGATTCAACTACCTGTTTGGCTTTAGCTAAAGCCAAAGGTTTTGCCTGCTACGCCATGAGCTTTTCTTATGGACAAAGGCATACTGCTGAATTAAGTGCCGCCACCCGCATTGCCCAACATTATGCAGTCAAAGAACATAAAATAGTCACCTTGGATACCCAATTATTTCGCAATTCTGCCTTAACTGATGCCTCTATGGCAGTCCCCGATTTTCAAGAAAGCGCTGAAATTCCCATAACCTATGTTCCCGCGCGCAACACCATTTTCTTGTCCATGGCCTTAGGCTTTGCCGAATCGATAGGGGCGCGTGATATCTATATAGGCGCCAGCTCCGTAGATTATTCGCATTATCCCGATTGTCGCCCTGAATTTATTGCCGCATTTCAGACTTTAGCTAATTTAGCAACAAAAGCCGGGGTAAGCGGCGATCCATTTACTATCCATGCGCCATTGCAACATTTAAGTAAAGTCAAAACCATTGAATTAGGATTAAGTTTAGGGGTGGATTACAGCCTGACGGTTTCCTGTTATCAAGCAAATGATGCCGGAGAAGCCTGTGGCCAATGTGACAGTTGTACCTTTAGGAAGCGTGGTTTTGCTAATGCGGGCGTAGCAGATCCTACTTTATACAAATAACCTCATAAAATTGAATACTTTAAGGTCTGTTGTCATTTCGCTAAATGGGAGCAAGATAGTAGAACAGGCAACAGACCCTAATCAAAAATAAGTGGGAGATTACACTTTGCCGCATATACCCTTAAAAGTCATGCAAAACCACATCAATACATCATCATACAGGCATTAATCAGGGTTAATTTAATACAAAATGGTCGCACATTAATCCAAAACGCATGATTAATCAGCAAATTTACACTTTTGTTACAACATACTGAACATTTTTGGTTCACGGCTTACAAAATCATTGCTATGATTCGCCCGATGTTTATAACTTTGGAGAAAAGCATGGCTCTTAATTTTAAGAAAATTCTAATTGGTACAGTAGGTCTTTCTTTAGCGGCTAGTGCTGCTGTTGGTTTAACTTTATTCTTATGGCCTGCTGCTTTAGCTGCTGTTGCTGGCTTTAGTGTTTATGGTCTATCAATCGCCGGTATCGTTGGTGCAAACACACTGCTCCAAATTGGCGTTACTGCTGGTTTAGCGTTTGCTGCTACGTCTGTTGCTACTTCGTTTGCCGCAGCTTTTTTAAAGACCGCTTCTTGGATTATAGATGCATGCTTTAAATCTAAATCAGGTCCTCGGGACCCTCATCGTGAAGCGCGTTTAGAAGATACCGATGGCAACGGCGTTAACATGATGATTCAGTTAGGTGGCGCTTCAGTAACTGCTCAGACTAAAAAAGCAGAAGAGCCAACTCATTCTACTCTATTTGCTCCTAAAGCTTCAAATGACTCTTCAGTAGAGCCTAAAGCTACTAGCACATACACAATCTAAGCGAATTTAGTAATACCCGACGCGGCTTAGGCCGCGTTTTTTTACCCGCAAGACATTCCCAAGTTCTCATCACTTAGCTACAGCATTTAATTCCTAATTGCGTTATAATCAGCCGTTTTTACACATGCAGGTTCATCAGGTTGATGAGGAGTTTAATTAACATGTCAACAAACCACAAATTGATGGCTACAGAACGAAAAATGCTGGTTACCAGCGCTCTTCCCTATGCCAACGGACATTTACATCTTGGCCATTTAGTCGAACACATTCAAACCGACATCTGGGTGCGCACTCATAAAATGTCGGGAATTCAATGCATTAGTGTCTGTGGAGACGATGCACATGGTACGCCAATCATGTTGAAAGCCGAGCAAATGGGCATTACCCCCGAGGCCTTAACAACGGCAATCAAAATAAGCCACGAACAAGATTTTCAGGGTTTTGCCATCGATTATGATTGCTACCACACCACCCACTCCCCCGAAAACCAAGCCTTAGCATCCGCTATTTATGCAAAACTACAAGCTGGCGGTACTATTGTTAAAAAAACTATTCGCCAGGCCTATGATCCACTGAAAGAAATGTTTCTTCCTGATCGCTATGTCAAAGGAACCTGCCCTAAGTGCGGCGCAAAAGATCAATACGGCGATAATTGCGAAGTCTGTGGCGCAACCTATGCGCCTACCGACCTGATTGATGCCGTATCGGCCATTTCCGGTGCTAAGCCCATAGAAAAGGATTCAGAACATTATTTCTTTGATTTGCCACGCTTTGAGACTTTATTAAAGGAATGGACCCGCAATGGACATCTACAAACTGAAGTAGCCAATAAATTAGATGAATGGTTTGCCGCAGGCTTAAAACAATGGGATATTTCGCGTGACGCGCCCTATTTTGGTTTTCCAATTCCTGGTACTATCGGTAAGTATTTTTACGTCTGGCTGGATGCACCCATCGGTTATATGGCCAGCTTTAAAAAATACTGTGATGAACATGGCGTGTCTTTCGCTGAATTCTGGGATAAAGATTCTCAAGCTGAATTGTATCACTTTGTGGGCAAAGACATTGTCTATTTTCATGCCTTATTCTGGCCTGCTATGTTAGCTGCCAGTGACCATCGTCTGCCAACTGCGGTTTATACCCACGGCTTTTTAACCGTTGATGGTCAAAAAATGTCTAAATCACGCGGGACATTTCTTGAAGCACGTACCTATCTGGAACACTTAAATCCTGAATATTTACGCTACTATTATGCCGCTAAACTCAATGGTCGCGTTGATGATCTGGACTTAAATTTTGAAGATTTTACCAACAGAATCAATGCGGATCTCGTAGGTAAAGTAGTGAATATAGCCAGTCGTTGCGCCGGTTTTATCAATAAGCGTTTTGACAACCGCTTAAGCAGCAACTTAAGTGAGCCACAACTGTATACGGATCTGCTTAATATGCGTCCGACAATAATTGAAGCCTATGTCTCTCGCGATTATGCGCGTGCCATTCGCCTGATTATGGATTGCGCAGATAAAGTAAACCAATACATTGACACCCATAAGCCTTGGGTGCTAGCTAAAGAAGAAGGGCGTCTGGCGGAAGTACAAGATATTTGTACGATGGGAATTAATTTATTCCGTATTTTAATGACGTACTTAAAACCGGTGTTACCGCTAATGGCCCAAGCAGCAGAACACTTTTTAAATTGCCCCCCATTAACCTGGGAAGCCATCGATAGCCCTCTCTTAAACCACAGCCTTAATGCCTTCCAACCCTTAATGGTTCGCGTTGAAAAAGAAAAAATTGAAGCAATGCTCGCCCAATCCAAACAGGTGCATAATGGCTTCAGTTAAAGAAATCGATGCACTCTTGCCACAAACCCAATGTGGCGAATGTGACTATGCCGGTTGTTTGCCTTACGCTGAAGCCTTAGCGCAAGGTAGCGCTGCCATCAATAAATGCCCTCCGGGTGGAGTAGCTACGGTCAAAGCCTTAGGTGCTTTATTGCATATTGATACCACACCTTATGTGGATGAAGCCTTGGCTAAAACCCGCGCGCCTTCGGTCGCGGTGATTCGTGAAGCCGAATGTATTGGCTGTACCAAATGCATCAAAGCCTGTCCGGTAGATGCTATTATTGGCAGTGGCAAATTAATGCATGCGGTTATTGCCCATGAATGCACTGGTTGTGGCTTGTGCGTTGCTCCGTGTCCGGTAGATTGCATTGACATGGTGACCTTAGCTGCCCCAGATTATGATCAAGAGTTAGCTCGCCAACGCTTTAATGCCAAACAAACACGCTTATTACGTGATGAGCATGAACAGCAGCAAGCCTATCGCGAAAAACGGCTTTTGGCACTGCAATCTGCCAATCAAGCTCAGGATATCAAAGCCAAGCAAGATTATATTCAACAAGCTCTAGCACGGGTAAAAGCGAAAAAAACGCATGAATAAACAAGAAAGACGTGAAATTTTTATGCGTTTTCGCGCACAAAATCCTCATCCAACGACGGAATTGATTTATCATTCGGCCTTTGAGTTATTAATTGCGGTGATTCTTTCGGCGCAAGCTACCGATGTCAGTGTAAATAAGGCAACCGCTAAATTATTTCCGGTAGCCAATACCCCTCAGGCTATTTTGGATTTGGGCATAGTGCAATTGAAAGAATACATTAAATCAATCGGTCTTTATAATAGTAAGGCAGAAAATATAATAAAAACCTGTGCCTTACTGCTCCAAAATTATCACGGAGAAGTACCCAACCAGCGGGATGCTTTGGAATCCTTGCCCGGTGTAGGACGTAAAACTGCAAATGTCGTCTTGAATACGGCCTTTGGTCAACCCACTATGGCCGTGGATACACATATATTTCGCGTAGCCAACCGCACGGGTATTGCTACCGGCAAAACACCTTTAGCCGCTGAATTGGGTTTATTAAAAAATATTGAGCCTGAGTTTTTACACGATGCACATCATTGGTTAATTTTACATGGACGCTATGTTTGTACTGCAAGAAATCCACAATGCCGTACCTGCATTATTCGCGATCTTTGTGAATTTAAAGATAAAAATTTGCTTTAGTGTACTATTTTAGCCATTTAAATAATAACCACAGGCCTTAATTTCTTCCCTATTTTCATTTTCGGTGAAACTTCTCTGTGCTTTATGCAAAAAAGTCTAGCATTCCTGATTTTTTACTCTTAAAATAAAAACTCGATGTTTCAGGGAGAAAATTATGGGATGGTGGTCATCGATAGAAAATGGAACTAAAGTTGTTGGCGAAACAATTAGTACTGCTGCTGCGTGGGCATGGAGTTGGACGTATAAGCCCTTAGCAACTACAACTACCTATGTTGCCAACACCGTAGTTTACCTACTCAAACAAGGCGTCGCCTTAAGAGAGGCAATTCCGGCACTTGCAGCCCCAGAATCTATAAAAATTCTTAAGGCAGCAGCTCACATCACCACCCACAGAATTATCCCGCTAATTGCCATAAACTCACTAAATGGCCTCTTGCTAAGCACGGTTCGCGATGGGCGTAGCGATGAAGCTGCCTCTTTGTTTGATAGCACCTTACTCTCCGCGACGACCCTGATTGATTGGGCTGTTTGGAGTTATACTGCCAGAGAAAGCGCGGCATTAGTAGTTGAAACATTGGCGCTGAGTACCGTAGGACCGGCTGCGTTTATGGCGCACAAAACCGCACTCCCCCTTGCGCCAGAAGATCCATGTGCCCTGGCCAAATGCACGAATAAACGCATCCTTAAAGGCACTTTTAAGCAACCCTTGCTCATATTTGGCAATGACTTTTTAACCTATTGGGTAAGCTCTCTGCCTCACGTTGGCTCACCACTCTCATTGATATTATCTGTCTATTTTTATGGTGATTATATTAGCCGCTCAGCCAATCCTCACTGCGAACGGCATCGAACCACCGATTCAGAATTATTATTGGCCTTAGGTTTATCATACACCGCAACAACCATGATCATGGAACGCTTTTTCGCAGCGACAATAGGTATGCCTCCGATGTTAGTCGGTAAAACACTGAATCACTTCTTACTTTTATGGCATATCAATACCGCCGCTCACATGGATATTCCCTATGTTGAATTAGGCAAAGGAACTATAACTATAGATCCTATCGCTGCTTATGAACTTATGAATAGCGTGATAACCGACATCGCTTTTGCAGGCATCATGGATAAAATGGCGAAAATATTTCATCCAGAACCCAATAAAACACCTATAGTTTCGATTTCATGGATATTACAATCATTAACCAGTGTATTAAAAAGTGATTTAGAAACAGAGCATTCCCCACAACCAGGATTCTTTAAAAAAGCTGCCAAAAAGGCGTTACCGCCGATATTTCGTAGCAGCAAAGATGCTGTACGCAATCCAGTCTTGAGTATTTTTTGGGTTGATCTGCAAAAACTGCTAGTGGAAATCTTATATTATGTAAGAAAATATGGCGGAAAACTAGAAACACTAACCAATAGCAATGTGCCAGTAGTCGCCGGCGCGGTGAAAAAGATTCTCCCCCAAGTGCTCTGGGTTGAATATGGTATTTCGGTAAAACTAAGCACATTTATGCTCAAATTATGTAAAGAGGAAGATTTTCACGATTTTCTATTAGCATTCAAACTATGGCTTGACCGCCATAAAGTACAAGAAAAACAAGAATTGGCTCCAGTGCATCCAAGCCAATTAACAAGTTTACATGAAGGAATGGGGCAAGCGCTATTTACGCAAACATCCGATGATAAAAAAACGTTAATTGAGGTGTCCCATCCATTGACCCCGAAAGCACAGCGAGTTAACGTGGATATATTAACGCCACGAACGAGAGAAACCTCAGGAAAAACCGAAGTACATCCAATGAGTCTTTTTAATCCCGAAAGACGTAAAAGATGGACTAAAGGAGGGGATATCAGTTCTAACAGCCAATCACCAGAGTTCAAATATGAATGATGTCGGGTTAAAAAAAGAGCTTTTAGTGCATAAAATAATTACAAACACTTGAATCTAGGCGTTTGCTTGCTATTTAAAACACAATAGTGCTATATTTACGCGCGAATTAGCTTAATTAAAGGCAATTATTGGCAAATAACCAATACATTTTATTATGAACATAATCATATTATGAAACACTCTTTGCCTTCACAACAATCACCTGGTTTTTTATTTCTGACAGTAAGTGTCATTATCTGTCTTACTTTATTAATCAATGTTGCATTTAAAATCATTATCCTGCACGGAATGATGTTTTCTGTTAATAGCTTAATTTGCCCATTAACTGCAGGTTTATATTTAGTCGCTTTACGCCGATGTACGGTTAAAGAACAACGTCATTTACTCAATATTTCATTAATGACGTTGTATACCTTTTGCATTGGCGTTTATATATCCATTAACTTGCCCGCCGCAGAATACATGCACGACAATCCCGTGTATCAAATAATTTTTGATGATATTCCCAAAAAATTCTTTGCCGTGACCATTGCCTTTGCACTTAGTTTTTACTTACCCCATCTCCTCGTATGTGCTAAAAACAGTACCCTTTTAGCCTCACCAAGACAGTGTATGCTTTTGGCATTGTTGGGTGGCTTAAGTTTTTTTACCCTGAATTTTTTTCTCTTGTTTTTAGGGACACACATCCATAATTTCTGCCAAATCATGATTGATTCCATGATGATTGCCTCTATCCTACTCCTTATTGTTGGTGCACTGTCCCTGACAATGTCCTTGAAAGACCAGACGCCATCATGTCCACTACGTGCTTATGAGCCTTTTCCTCTGTGCTATTATCTGATCTGCTTTGCCATAGTCATTATGCTTATCTGCTTAGCCTGCGAATACCGCATCGTCGCCTTTATTGGTCACAACCGCATCTTAGCAGTTAGTGCTCTATTTTTTCCGATTATCTTAATCATCAGCACCGTGGTTGGTGAGTTATGGGGCTACCGGGTAAACTTGAAATTTGGCTTGATCATTAGCGCAACACAATTCATCTTTGATAGCCTACTAATGGGCATAGTTGCCTTACCCTCACCTGAGTTTTTTAATTTAAATCCTTTTTACAGCTACATTATGCTGAGAAGATTACCGGCTGATTCGCTCACCTTATTAGCTACCTTCATGAGTAATGCCATGTTATTGCATTATCTAAAACAACAAAAGATACAACCCCAATACCGTATTTTAATTGCCAATATTTGTGCGAATTCCTTATTATGCTTGGTTGATTACAGCTTGCTGTATGGGGGAATTTATCCTTATGATCAGATCATTAATTTAGTGGTGAATGTTTGGCAATATAAATTCATTATGACCTTACTGTCATTGCCGCTAATCCTTAAATTATGTTCCTCGCTGGGGAGAAAGCAAGCTTTGGCTTTGCGGCATGAGTGAATAAATTCAGCTCCAAAAAAATAAATTTACTCCTTCTTCACTGGACGCTTCCACCCATAAATGGTTTTTTGTCGTGATTCAGTCAACGTAAGTTCATCAGCAGGAACATTTTTACGAATGGTACTACCAGCGCCAATAGTAGCATACGCACCGACAGTCACTGGAGCGATTAATTGGGAGTCGGAGCCAATAAAGGCACCATCCTCAATCACGGTCTGATGTTTATTAACGCCATCATAATTACACGTGATCGTACCTGCACCTACATTTACTTTTTTGCCTAAGCATACATCACCAAGATAACTCAAATGACTGGCTTTAGAGCCCTCATCAAATACCGCTTTTTTGGTTTCAACAAAGTTACCTATTTTACAATGCGCCGCCAATTGTGTTCCAGTTCTTAAACGTGCAAAAGGGCCAATGCGACAATCATTACCAATCTGGCACCCTTCTAACACACTCTGAGCATAAATTTCAGTACCGGCCCCTAAAGTCACATCGGTTAACACGCAATTAGGTTCGATAACACAACCATCACCAAGAACCACCTTACCGTGGAAGACACAATTCACATCAATGAACACATCTTTGCCACAAGTTAATTCGCCACGTACATCGATGCGCTGTGCATCAGCAATAGCAACACCCTGGCATAACAAGCGCTCTGCTTCACGTACCTGCCATACACGTTCCAATTGCTGTAATTGCAAACGATTATTAACACCTTGAATCTCAGCAACATCCTGGGTAGCCAAAGAAGTAATTGCAGTTTGACTTGCTACGGCTAAGGCAATAATTTCCGTTAAATAATACTCATTTTGCGCATTATTATTGCTTAATTGCGGTAGCCATTTAGCCAAAGCAGCCGCGCGTGCACAGCAAATACCCGTATAAATTTCTTTTACATTCTTTTCTTGCTCATTTGCATCTTTTTCTTCTACAATGCTAGAAACTTTACCTTGATTGTCTCTAATTATACGGCCAAGGCCCGTAGGATCTTCAAGGTTGGCGACTAAAAGTGCCAAAACAGATTGATGACCATCTACTGTTTTGCTACATTCAATTAACGATTGTAGGGTGTTTACGTGGATAAGAGGTACATCTGCGGATAAGACCAAAACCTGTGCTTGGGGTGGGATAAACGGCAAGGCTTGCATTACTGCATGCCCAGTGCCCAATTGTTCTGCTTGATGGACCCAATGCACAGACAAGTCAGGGAGTGATTTCTTTAGTTGTTCACCACCATGACCATAAATAACATGAATTGCATCAGGATTTAGTTGCTGCGCAGTTTCCACTACGCGTACTAACATTGGCTTCCCAGCAATTGTGTGCAGTACTTTGGGAATATGGGAATGCATTCTTTTGCCTTGTCCTGCAGCTAAAATGATAATGTGTAAATTCATAAGATTTGTTATTTCCTAGATTAAAAACAATAACAGGTATGCGATTAAGCAGTCTGCCTTAGTATGATGAATAAAGTAAATACGGGTATGATAAAATAATTGCAGTTCAAGGAGTAGAGCGATGACTATATTTGTTAAAACATCTCAAGAATTGATCGAACGCGTGTTAATAAAATCAATTGAAGATTCTATTGCTGATGATAAAAACGTGCTTTACAGTTGGTGGCGAGATACGAGTATTTCCGAAGAACAGCGAAAGGTAACTCGTGATTTACAAAAAATCATTGCTGCTTTTTTAAATAAAGAAAGCGATAAACATAGTTTAGAAGCATTAAAAAAAATAATGAGTCAAGTCGATACAGAGGTTGAGGATTATCGCAAAAAACATAAATGGGACAGAGGCCATCTTAATGCAACACTAACCGGGATAAATTCAAACCTGGATCGCTTTTATAATAAAATTAGTGCATTAGGGATTAATCCTGTCGACTCAGTCGACGATGCCCAGGGCGGCAAAAAAAGCTTTTCTCTGGTAGATGTCGTAGACGATGATGACCCCTTTAATATCCTTTGCGCTTATGCCGTCTATTATTTAGGTGAGCATATTCTTTGCCCCCCTGAAGATGGTGTTTTTATTAAAATAGCCAATTCAGTTTCCAGTTGTATTTCCAAATCTTCAGCCATAGAAGTCAGAGCCCAAAAAGAAAACTGTCTAATTAATCATATTCTTGCTTGTAAGAAAAAAATAGATGGCCTAGATAAAGAAGGAGACGACTATCAAGTATTACGCAGAACATTTGTCATTGAGGAAATAAATGCCATTCTTCGCGATAATACGATGATTTGTGAAGAATCAAAACCAATTAGTACCATTCCGGTGCAGTTAACTGCATTTGCCGTAGCGCGAATTAAAGCCCCTGGCATGAAGCCTAGCCGTGGACGACTAAAAGTCGCGATGGAAAATGCGCTGGAAGAAATTGGCGAGGTAGTTGCACCACATCAACATTCAGTAGCAACTATTTAATACGCCTCACTTAGTGTTGTAAGCTGGACAGTAAAGCCTGTGAGTTCCACAGTTTTTATAATTGTTTGCGTTAATTCCAAATCAGTCGTCCCGTGGCGTATCCGCAGAAGCCAGAATCATCTAGCTATTGTATCGGTGTATCAGCACAGCGAAATCAGGGAATTCGCTGTGCTGATACACCGGCTACTATCCAATATCTCATGAGCTTCTTATGCAAACCGATTTGAAATTATTTGCTCAAGCAGATAACTCCCCACACAGATTTGTTTCCATCTGCAGCTTTATTTGCGCTGTATCTAGTTTTTTACTTAATAAATAGAGTAACTTGCAATGAGCGGCTTCAGGCGTCATATCATGGCCACTGATAAGGCCGGCTTGTTTCAAGGTATGTCCGGTCGCATATTGGTTCATCTCCACCCGTCCCTGTTGGCATTGGGTGCAATTAATAATAATCACCCCACGAGCACACGCTTCTTTAAGCAAACTTAAAAAACGCGGCTCATTATTTTGCGCATTACCCGCGCCATACGTCTCCAAAATTAAACCACATAAAGGCTGGTTTAAAATATAGGCCAATACCTCAGAGGCAAAACCAGGAAATAGGCGAAAATTGGCAATAAATTGTGGTTCTATGGTTTGTAAATGAAACGGTTGGGTTGGTGCTGGCAAAGAAAGATGGTGATCAAGCTTAATGTCAATGCCAATTGAGGCCAAATGCGGATAATTAGGCGAATCAAAAGCGGCAAAACCTTGGGCGCTCATTTTTTGTGAGCGATTACCACGCAACAAGCGCTGATTAAAATAAATACATACCTCACGGATGGGCTGATGTATGCACAACCAGAGGGATGTCACAATATTATCAATCGCATCATTACGTACTTCGGATAAAGGGATTTGTGAACCCGTGATAATCACTGGTTTCGCTAAGTTCTCCAGCATAAAGGATAATGCAGAAGCAGTATATGCCATGGTATCCGTGCCATGAAACACGATAAAACCATCAAAATGCGCGTATTGATCGGCAATATCGTTAGCGATACGATTCCAATCACTCACAGTCATATTTGACGAATCCAATAAAGGGAGATATTCCTTAATAGTAAAGTCAGGCATATCCTGATGTTTGAGCAGCGGTATTTGCTCTAAAGCCGCAGCGACATAGCCCGGAGCAGGTTCATAGCCATTTGCCGTTTTGATGCAACTAATCGTGCCGCCGGTATTAATAATTAAAATACGTTTTTTCATGTGACCTAAAATTAGAGTAATTGTCCTAATTATATAACTATAGCAGCCATGGCGAAAGCAATATGCTCATCCTGCTGCGTAACCTTCTGCTTGCGGCACATCGACGCCCACCAAGATAATTTGATTTTTTTTAATAATAATTACGGATTTAATTGCCAAGGTCTTGCACTTTATGGAAAAATCAAGGTATTAGCGGTTTAATCTAAACAGTGACATCATGGTGATTGATCGTGCCGGTTATCGGTTGAACGTAGGTATTATCCTCGTCAACGAACAAAACAGAGTTTTTTGGGGCAGAAGAAGCGGGCATGATGCTTGGCAATTTCCCCAGGGTGGGCTCGCAGCAGGCGAAACGTCAATACAGGCGATGTTTCGCGAATTACATGAAGAAGTAGGATTGGATAAGGAAGATGTCGAAGTCATCGGCTCAACAAAACGCTGGCTTAAATACAGACTCCCGAAACAATACCTTCGTCATGGCAGCGAGCCTTTAGTTATTGGCCAAAAACAAAAATGGTTTTTGCTCAAACTGGTTGCCAGTGAGCAAAAGGTAAAACTGGATTTGAGCGATTCGCCAGAGTTCGATAGCTGGCGTTGGATCGATTTTCATGAGCCAGAGGGACAGGTCATCTTTTTTAAGCGCCAAGTCTACACGCAAGCGCTAAAAGAGCTCGAACCTTTATTAAAAAATCGCCGTACGCCATATGGCCTAAAACGGAAAAAGAGGTAATCATAGGCATCGATGCTCAAGGTACTTAAACGAATAGTTCAAGAAGTCACCGCAGCCCAGCATCTCTCAGAGGCGCTGGGTATTTTGGTGCAGCAAATTAATAAAGCCATTAATGCCGAGGCCGTTTCCGTTTACCTTATAGATACCAAACACGCTGAATACGTCCTCATTGCAACCGAAGGCTTAAACAAGCAAGCCGAGTTTCGCGTACGGATCTCCATCGACAGTGGCTTAATCGGTCAAGTTGGTCGCCGTGAAGAACCTATCAATCTGGAAAATGCCCCCTTGCATCCAGATTTTTACCATCACTCCTTACTCGGTGAAGAGCGTTTTAATGCATTTCTTGGTGTGCCCATTATTCAGCATCGCAAACTTTATGGCGTCTTAATTGTCCAACAAACCGAACAACGTTGTTTTGATGACACTGAAGAGTCATTTTTAATTACCTTAGCCGCGCAGCTTGGCGGCATTATTGCCCATGCCGAAGCTACCGGTGAATTGGCTGAATTGACCCAGCCCAAGCCCTTAGGTGGTGTCGATAAGGTTGATGCCACCCCCACAACCTTGGCAGGAATTGGCTCGGTTCCCGGGATCGGCATCGGTACTGCCGTCGTGGTTTACCCGCAAGCGGACATTGATGCCGTACCACGCCATCCAGTAGAAACGCTTGAAGAGGAAGTGGAGACGTTTTACGAAGCTCTGGAAGCAACCAGAGACGACATGCAACGTTTAGGCCGGCGCATGAAGGCCATTGTCGCGGAAGAAGAACACGCCTTATTTGATGTGTATTTACGTATTCTGGATAAAGACAGCTTAGGTATTGAAGTAGAACACGTGATTCGTGAAGAAAAAATTAGTGCGCAGGCAGCATTAGCGATGGTCATTAAAAAACACGTGGCACAATTCGAGAGCATGGAGGATTCTTATCTGCGTGAACGTGCCAGTGATTTTCGCGATCTAGGTCGTCGCGTTTTAGCGGCTCTACAGTGGTCACAACATGAAGAAATCGTCTATCCCAAACGCACTATTTTGGTTGGTGACGAAGTCACCGCAGCCGCACTTGCTGAAGTACCTGAAGGGTGCTTGGTCGGGGTAATCTCCGCAAAGGGCTCTAATAATTCGCATGTCGCTATTTTAGCGCGAGCCCTCGGCGTTCCCACGGTCATGGGCGTTCGTGGCTTAAAACTAGAATTTGTTTCGCGACGCGCCCTTATTGTTGATGGCTATTACGGCCAGGTTCACGTCTCCCCCTCTAAAGCCGTCTTGAGCGAATTTAAACTTTTAGAGCAAGAACAACAGGCATTAAACCAAAGCTTAGTCAGTTTACGGGATAAACCCGCAGAGACTACTGACAGCTATAAAATTTCGCTGCAAGTAAACACCGGTTTGGCGATGGATGCAGGCTTATCGATGAGTGTGGGCGCTGAGGGCGTGGGTTTATATCGCTCCGAAGTACCCTTTATGAGCCGCGATCAATTTCCTTCCGAAGATGAACAAACAATTATCTATCGCCAAACGTTAAAAGCATTCGCCCCGCGTCCGGTGACGATGCGCACGCTAGATATAGGTGGCGATAAAGTCCTGCCCTATTTCCCGGTAGAAGAAGATAATCCTTATTTAGGTTGGCGTGGGATACGCATCACCCTGGATCATCCCGATGTATTCCTCATGCAGGTACGCGCCATGATGCGTGCCAGTGAAGAATTAAATAATTTACGCATTATGTTGCCAATGGTCACCAATTTGAGTGAAGTAGAAGAAGCAACGTACCTTATTGAGCAGGCTTTTGCCGAATTATTGGAAGAAGGCTGCCTTATTGAAAAACCCAAATTGGGCGTAATGATTGAAGTTCCTGCTGCCGCCTATTTGGCGCGTGAAATTGCCAAACGCGTCGATTTTATTTCTGTAGGCAGCAATGATTTGACACAATATCTCCTGGCCGTGGATCGCAATAATGCCCGAGTTGCTGCACTTTATGATGCCATGCATCCTGCCATGTTGCGCGTGCTGCTCAAAGTAGTTGAGGGCGGTCATGCTGCCGGCGTTGAAGTCAGTATCTGTGGCGAAATGGCCAGTGATCCCCTTGCCGTTATTTTATTAATTGCTATGGGTTTTGATACCCTCAGCATGAACTCAGCGAGTTTACCACGAGTAAAATGGGTCATTCGTAATTTTGCTATTGCTAATGCCCGCAAAATTTTGGCGGAGGTATTGGAGTTTGAACATCCAGCAGAAATACGCCTGCATTTAGAAAAAGCCTTAGAAGCCGAAGGCTTAGGAAGCTTAATCCGCGCAGGCAAATCGTTATGATAACTGCAGCACTGATTCTCCATGGCATGATTTATGCTTTCATCGGCGCCTTTGCTGGCCTGATGGCCGGTATTTTAGGTATCGGTGGGGGCTTGGTAGTTGTCCCAGGCCTACTTTTTGTTTTTCAGAAAACGCAAATAATTCCCATGGCAATCGCGATGCATGTCGCCGCCGGCACGTCCTTAGCGGTGATGATCATTACCTCGCAGGCCTCATTAAGAGCGCATTATCAACTGGGAGATATTCGTTGGTCGGTCTATAATAGGCTTTGGCCAGGAATAATTATTGGCACTATTTCAGGAGCCATAGCCGCACAATGGGTGCCTACTTATTGGCTGCAAATTATCTTCGCATTTTTTTTACTGGGTGTCGCTCTAAAAATGCTCATGGATGCCAAGATTACTCATAGTGAAAAGTCCCCTAAACCTTGGATTAACCATCTGGTCAGTTTTTTTATTGGCTTTAAATCCGGCCTTTTAGGTATTGGTGGCGGCCTATTAATCATTCCGTATCTGATCTATTGTGGGGTTGAGATACGAAAAATCGCGGCCGTATCTAGTTTATGCACCCTGACGGTAGCGCTTATCGGTTCCATGGTGTTTATGGTTACCGGCTATCATGAAACTGTGGCAATCCCCTATACGACAGGCTATGTCTATTGGCCGGCGGTGTTATTGGTCGCGACCTTCAGTAGCGTGACCGCCCCTATTGGCGCTAAATTAAATTACATAGTCCCAGTGCAGCAATTAAAATATGGGTTTATCGTCATCTTAGTATTAACCGCACTAAAGATGCTCTTTTAAAAAGGAACTTAACGCCTTATGTTCATCTATCCTTATATTGATCCAGTCGCTTTTTCCTTAGGTCCCATTCAAGTACATTGGTATGGTCTAATGTACTTGATCGGCTTTGTCAGCGCCTGGCTGCTTGCCCATTGGCGAGTGAAACACTATCAATTAACCTGGACTTCAGAGCAAATCAGCGATCTGATTTTTTACGCAGCTCTTGGCGTAATTATTGGCGGACGCGTCGGTTATATGCTTTTTTACAACCTACCAGAATTCATCCATGCACCATGGAGTTTATTTAAAATATGGGAAGGCGGCATGTCCTTTCATGGCGGCTTGCTTGGTGTATTGGTGGCACTATGGATTTTCAGCCGCCGCTACCACAAAGCCTTCTGGGAAGTGGGGGATTTTGTCGCCCCCTTGGTACCGCTTGGTTTAGGAGCTGGGCGTATCGGTAATTTCATCAATGGTGAATTATGGGGACGGGTGACTGACATGCCTTGGGGTATGGTGTACCCTCATGTCGATGAGCAACCGCGTCATCCATCAGAACTTTATGAATTCGGTTTAGAAGGCGTCGGGCTCTTTATACTCGTGTGGTGTTATGCCCGCAAACCACGACCAGTTGGTCGCGTATCCGCTGTATTCTTAATCGGCTACGCTGCATGTCGTTTCATTGCTGAATGTTTTCGCCAACCAGACCCTCAATTGGGTTATATTGCCTTTGGTTGGCTAACTATGGGTCAAATTTTATCGATTCCCATGCTATTATTAGGGCTTTGGTTATGGTGGGCTAAGCGATGAACACGTATTTGCACTTATTAAAGCATATTTTACAACAAGGTACAGAAAAAACGGATCGCACCGGAACAGGAACTTTATCCGTTTTTGGTTATCAAATGCGTTTTGATTTACGCCAGGGCTTTCCCTTGGTAACCACGAAAAAATTACATATGCGCAGTATCGTGCATGAATTGCTCTGGTTTTTAAAAGGGGATACCAATATTGCCTACTTAAAAGAAAATGGCGTTTCCATTTGGGATGAGTGGGCGGATAACAATGGTAATTTGGGCCCGGTGTATGGTAAGCAATGGCGCAATTGGCCAACTGCTGATGGACGTCATATAGATCAACTCAGCGCGGTAGTTGCGCAAATTAAAAATAATCCTGATTCACGCCGTTTACTGGTTAGTGCCTGGAATGTCGGTGAGTTAGAACAAATGGCCTTAATGCCCTGCCATGCCTTGTTTCAATTTTATGTAGCGAATAATACGCTTTCCTGTCAATTATACCAACGTTCTGCGGATGTGTTTTTAGGCGTGCCTTTTAATATCGCATCCTATGCCCTGCTAACCCATATGGTAGCACAACAGTGCAACCTTGAGGTCGGAGATTTTATTTGGACCGGCGGCGATTGCCATTTATACCTTAATCATTTAGAACAAGCCCGCACCCAATTACAACGTGAACCATTGCCTTTAGCGACGCTAAATATCCAGCGTAAGCCCGCGTCCTTATTTGAGTACGTTTATGATGATTTTGAATTCGCCAACTATCAATCTCATCCAGCCATTAAAGCACCGATTGCTGTTTAGCCCCTCTCACGGCGATCAGCATTAGGTGTCAAGCTAAGGAAAAATCCTCTGTCTACTTCCTGCGGCTTGTCCGTGGGATCCTGGAAGCTCGTTCCAGAGCAAGCGCCCCTAGATCCCGCAGACAAGCCGCGGAACGAAGGAAAAGAATTAAAAAGAACCTGCTAACATAACCCCACTTTATGCAAAAAAACCTTATCCATTAAATACACATCGTTGAAAAATTATCAATTAAGCAGCCCCACCGCGCCCCTTATTGCGCCTATTTTCAAGTAGTTTTCCAAGTTGACGCATTCCTTTTTTAGCAGGTTTATCTTGAGGTAGTACTGTTTTTTGCTCTTTATCAGGAATAGTTCTTTTGCGGTCTTTCATTGGGGCTCCTTTTCTAGAAGCTCCTTGCTCGATGCTTCTTAGAATAACTTGATTTTATTTGCACTAAAAATTGAACAAAACAAAAATCATCTATTAGGCAATAAACGGCTCTTGGCCGCATAAACCACGCTCATCATTCATGCTGTAGTTCTCTGCCATCATCTTCTTGTAAATATAGTAAACAAAGAAACAAATCTCTAGCTAAATCGCGAGATATAGATATATATAAGAGAAGAACCAGTTACATAATTTTTTTATATACACTATCCTTTACTATAACGTACTATAACGAGCTATTTAGATACAAAAAATACAGAGATGGCTTATTCTCTGGCTGACTTGATAAGGACTTCTTCATGCAGTCTATAACTCTAATAACAAAAAAAAACAATAATATTGAATCATCCATGCTTTACTAATTTAACCGAAACGGAAGGCTCTGAATTAGTAAATCTTTTTATAGAAAAAGAACTTGCAGCAGGGCAAGACATTGTCAGACAAAATGAATTAATCAATAGTATTTATTTCATCGCCAAGGGCAAAGCGGAAGTACAGCGTAGTGAACTAATCAATAAACAGGAACAAACAGAGATTCTATCCACCTTAACGGAGGGTGAAGCAATAGGGTTAAGCAATCTTGGTTTTTACTCAAAGACGGGTAGACGAACAGCAACCGTTACTGCAATTACCGATATTTTACTGCTCACCATTAAACTTAAAGTTCTGCAAGAATTTTTAAATGAGTACCCCCATATCAATGAATTCATG
>NZ_JH413848.1:0-4131 GCF_000162755.2 Legionella drancourtii LLAP12 | reverse complement strand
ATACGAGTGACATGTGGCTGGCAAAAAAAAACCAAAGGCTTGCCGTAGATTTTGCGGGTCTATTTGTTGATTTCACTTTAGCGGGTGTCGCAAGTTTATTCGCTCTATTTGCTACGAACCCGTTCTTGATGATTTTCTTATGGCTGTTTGCATTTTATAAATATTTATTAGCCTATTTGAATTTAGATCCAATTTTGGAGTTTGATGGTTACTATATGCTCATGGATCTATCGGGACAAGATAATTTACGCGAATCCTCACTGATGTGGTTAATTAATTTGTTTCAGGGTAAACACAAAAAATCGGCAAAAACAAAAGAGCATCGTTGGTACAAGATCTATTTGTTTAGTTGCCTGCTCTATATAAGCGGTAGCTTTATCGTAAATTATTATGTGATTAACATCCTGCTTACTGGCATCTTAAGTACAAGTAAACCAAGCTTAGCATACTTATTAACGCTGTTTGCAGTGACCGTCGCACTACTTACTGCCTGGGATAAAATCAAGAAAGAACATAATACCATGGCCCTAAGTGAATAGAACCTCGAAGAATAATTAAGCAATTATCCATAACTACCCCTAATAGATAATGCCTTTAGCGCCAATTATAAAGATTCCCCATACCCCAATGAGAATATGGGAAACAGAGACGCCTATGAATGAGTTTTCCTTATGGAATAACCAACCCCAAAACAAGCCAGGAATAAACGTTAATGCGGCAAAGGTTAAACTCAAATGCGAATGGACTGAGGAAAAAATAAGATTCGATAACAAAATGGCATTCCATTTGCGAAACATTTCATTGCCAGGTAGAAAAGAAAAAAAAGTAGATTGCAAGGCACTGCGAGCCACTAACTCCTGAACAGGTGAAAAAACGGAGTATAAACACACCACCGTTAAATAGAGTTTCCAGCTAAATTGCCCATTCTCCATCCCTTCGGCAAAACCAGAAAAAACGCCGACATGCTGAGGATTGGCACCAAAATAAACGATATACACTTTAAGAAGGAGAAAAAAAATCATCACCGGCAATGAATAAAGCACCGATTGCCCTACTTTCTTTGGCCACTGTTCAGTAGTAATCCCAAACTGTTTTAAGGGCAAGCCCGTGAAGCGCATTGCACCAATAATACCGAGTGCAAAAAAGAAAATCAGGCCAACCGAAAGAAAAGTCGTATTGGTTAATTCTTTTTCTATACCAATCAAGGAGGTAAGTGATATGGTATAAAGACTGATTAACCAGAACATCGCGACCATAAAGACACCAAGCACGTTGCGCGCTTGCGCTTGCTCTAAACTTTCCTCCATTTTCTTTACCGTAATTTGATTCGTATAACGGAGTTTTTCCGATAGCATTTTTGCCATATTACGCGTTAAAAGCAAAAGGATATGAGGATGTTTTTTCACCTCGGCTAACTGAAAACTTAATACCGATAAGTCTGATTTAGCCCTAAGTGACGCAGAACGCGGCTTATTTTCAATCAGCGCCATATCACCAATAATGTCACCTTTTTTTAAGGTGACCAATACATGCGAACGTTTGCCATGCAAGTGATGCTCCGTATTAATATAAACCTCCGCCTCACCTTCAAGAATAATATAAAACGCATCGGGCTCATCATGTTCATGAAAAATAATCGCCCCCTGAGGGATTGCTAATCGCGTTCCTAAATCGTCATAAAACGTGGCTAACTCATGGGAACTAAATTCTTCGGTAAGCACACTATGCAGATTTAGCTTATTTTTAGGGAAATGAACCGTTGATGTTGCTGACCATTGCAAAGGCTTAAGCTTTTTCACCCAATTAGAGTACACTGTATTCATAAAAATTCCACGAGCAAATATTATACAATTCTTTATTTAGCATAGTATGGGTTTTCCCACATCTCCAGTTCAACCAAGGATAACCAGGCTTTTTTCTGCTTAAAAAAGATTAATTTGCTTACGAAAATAGTGCAGCGGGCATCGTCAACTAAACTTTTGCACTAGACTGTAATTTATTATCAGGAAGATCGTGATGCTGGAAAGAAGTCGAAAAGATACGAAAAGAATACCGTTATCCAGTTGAGCTTATAAGGAGTTACCATCGGTTTAATGACAGCTACCGGGATGTCTTGAGCGCTTATTATATCGAGGCATTGACGTAAGTTATGAGACGATAAGACAATGGTACATTAAATTTGCTCCTCACTTTAAGAACGTGATTAAGAAACGAGAATCCATACAGTCAGATAAATGACATCTAGATGAGCAACAACTGCGCATTCGTGGCGCGCTTTATTACTTATGGCGTGCTGTGGATGATAAGGATTATGAGCTGGATGTGTCTCTGCAAAAGCGACGTAATAAAAAGGCGGCCATCCGCTTCCTATCTCGCTTATTAAGCGCATACCCTAAGCCTAGGGTTATCATAACTGACAAGCTAAGAAGCTATTTAAGGCTATTCGCCAGATGTGCAAAGGAGTCGAGCATCGCTCACATAAAGGGCTCAATAACCGGATGGAAAATGCCCATCAACCCACGCGCAGAAAAGAAAAATGCCTCATTCGTTTCAAATCAACAGCAGGGGCGCAAAGCGTCATAGCACTCATGGGAACAATTAGAAATCTCTTTGCGGTGGCCCTCGGTCGCTACACCAATTCAGCTTCTCATCGGAAATTCCAATTTCATAAAGCAAAGGAAATTTGGGCCACGCCGCTAACGAGATGTTTTGCGCCTAAAATTCGACAAATCTACTTTTTTTTCAGGGGCAAAAGTTTTAATTGACACTGCTGTCTCTACTCGTTGGCGCTTAGTACCCGATTGAAAAAAGGTGATTGGGCGCCCTTGTTGAATTAATTGCGAGAGTATCCTGACTTCATCTTCTTCATTCGGCAATAAGGGAGTGGGAGCAGCAAAAAGTTCTTTTTCGAGATGCTCAATTTCCTCGTCCTGATTTCCTTGCGTTTGTTCAGTGCATTCATGCTCAGGATAAGTTTGGGTGATTGCGTACTCATTAAGCTCATTAAAAGGTATTGTATTTTGTGGGCTAGGACGTGCCAAGAAGGGTGTTTCTGAAGTGGGGACGTGGGCATTTTCTTTTCTACCGAAGCATGCTAAAAATCCGCCATATCGTTCAAGGTTTGCCAACTTTACCATATAAAGCGGTTTTCCGCGGCATTTAGTGACACGTTCAATCCCCATGTCTTGTTGCTGTTGTTTGGTGTGCGACTGTAATGCTAAACCAAGTTCTGCTTCTAATGTAAAGTGCAAGCCGAGAAACTGAGTTGGTTGGGGCAAAGCGTTCAGCAAACAAAGAGAAAGTGGCTCGCTAGCATCACCTCGTCGTTGTCTTTTAGCTGGGCGCGGCTCTTTTGTTTCCGGAGTGGTTTCCTGCCTGCGGCGCCTCATTAAAGTTGGTTGGGATGGAGAAGAGCCACCTAACTCCTGCTGCAGTTGACAAACCAGGTTGTTGATTTCAGGAGCATCAGTCTGCTTTGTCAAGGGCGCTGCCTCCATAAGTTCTTGTTCAAGCCATTCGTCGATAAAGCTGCGCTCTGTTTTCGGTATTGAATTTAACATCAGCGGCAATGCAGGGAGCTTTTCGATATTGGCTGGAAAAGGAAGAGATACACCCTCACCATCCACAAACTCATAAAAGGAACCGTAGGAACTGATAAAGACCTGGGCATCATTTTCGACTCTAAAGTGATTATCGTCAATTTCAAGCGTTCCTTCGACCTTACGTGCGGCATATTCCTTGTTCATATATTGGGCAAAAAGACGGGCGAAGGCCTGCCTAGTAACGTCCTGGCTGTCTGTTTTCGTAAAATCAAGAATTGCGCTAAAAGGTTTATTGCTGTCTGGGTGACGGTAACAGGCTAATTGCTGCATTCGTTCGGTTTCAAAATAGCAAAAAAAATCTTTTCTTAACCGCCTAAATTGCTTAACAAGGGCTAGCTGGACATGAATGTTTTCCAGTGTCACCTCAGGATGGAGGCTGCTTTTCCCAAGGTAGCAAATCGCTTCAATAATTAATTGATTAGTAAAGCCCCGTGCTTTTAATTGCCCTGCATGTTGTAAGACAACAGCAAGCCTACCTGAACCTCCACTACTACAGTTGACAATTCTAATGATACCCTCTTTGCTAAAA
>NZ_JH413847.1:306699-314202 GCF_000162755.2 Legionella drancourtii LLAP12 | reverse complement strand
CATGCAGCGTATTCTACTGATTTCGTGGTTGATGTCAAACACTTTTTTCATTTTTTTAAAAAAATGAAAAACACTGTGCTTATTGCAAGTGCAGCTTGGCAATTCTGCGCTTTCCTACTTGTATTACATACGTGTTCCCTGCTGCTAAGACTAGCGCGGGATCTTCAACTTTCTCACTATCTACTTTAACTGCCCCCTGCTTCACCATCCGTATAGACTCTGACGTACTTTGCGTGAGGTTCATTTGTTTTAATAATTGTGCCAAGGGAATTGGCTCCTCACTTATTATAGACACTTCTTCTAAATCTGCAGGAATAATGCCTTTTTGGAAACGCGCAATAAAATCCTTATGTACTTGTTCTGCTTGCCCTTGATCATGGAAGCGCGCAACAATCTCTTTAGCAAAATCAATTTTAATGTCACGAGGATTAGCACCCTCGACTACCGACTGCTTTAATGCCTGGATTTCTTGACCTGTTTTAAAACTCAATAAATTAATATAGCGCCACATTAACTCATCAGACACCGACATAATTTTACCAAACATATCCGTAGCCGGTTCATTAATACCAATATAGTTATCCAACGATTTAGACATTTTCTTAACGCCGTCTAATCCTTCTATTAATGGTGTCATCATGATGACCTGAGGTTCATGACCATAATGCTTTTGTAACTCACGTCCCATTAATAAATTAAACTTCTGATCCGTTCCACCAAACTCGACATCCGCTTTCAATGCAACCGAATCATAACCTTGTAATAAAGGATAGAGAAACTCATGAATCGCTATAGGCTGCCCTGAAGTATAACGCTTATTAAAATCATCACGCTCTAGCATACGTGCGACAGTATGTGTTGCGGCAAGACGAATTAAATCAACTGCCGTAAATTGACCAAGCCATTGTGAATTAAAAGCAACGGTTGTCTTTTGTGGATCTAAGATCTTAAACACTTGCTCTTGATAGGTTTTCGCATTTTCCAACACACTCTCTTGGCTTAAAGGCATGCGGGTTACATTTTTTCCTGTAGGATCACCAATCATTGCGGTGAAGTCACCTATTAAAAAAATAACCTCATGACCAAACTGCTGGAACTGCCTTAATTTATTAAGAAGTACCGTGTGTCCTAAATGTAAATCAGGTGCGGTGGGATCAAAACCTGCCTTTATTTTCAAAGGGGTTCCCTTCTGTAGCTTTTTTTCTAATTCATGTTGGGGAAGAACCTCTTCACAACCTCGCATTAATTCGGCACAAACTGAATCTTGAACTATCATGACATCAAAACCTTTATAAATGATTGACCTATCTTCTCACACCGAGTATCTTAGCCCGGTTGGCAATTTCCTGCCATACCTAATAGGTGATTTAAAATAATTTGTCACCCGAAATTGAACAAAATGCATACAAATGCATTCTTGCGGATGACAACATATAGGCAAACAATGGATAAAAAACCTTATATTCGAACACGACAATCTGGTAATCCATCCAAATTATTAATGGGCTCTGCATTAATTATCGCCCTATCGCTTCCCTATGTGCTCGTGAAAAACTTTTCGCATCATGATCATAATAATTTAACACGTCAATCTATTTCATTACCCAAGCAAGAAAAAAAAATAATCACGGAACAGAAAAAATCTGTAAAAATTCAGGAAATGGCTAAAGTTGTAGAGCAGACAAGTAAAGAAGAAAAAGCGGTTAAAGCAGAGAAATCCATTCCCGTAAATAAAATTGCAACAATGGATAAAACAGAGAAGTCAGTTAAAAAAGTTATAGTAGCCAAAGCCATTAAAACAGCGAAGGTAATTAAAGACAATGAATGGCAAACAGTTAGACCGCGATCCGGTGACTCAATGGCCACCATATTCCATCGTCTGGGGTTAACCGCGCAAAATTTACATTTGGTTATTTACAAAAACCCTCATGCAAAAGTCCTTACTTCCATAAAACCAAGTCAGGAATTGCAATTTTTGATTAATAAAAAGAAGCTAGAAAAGCTGGTCATTCCGATGAATGACATTCAGACACTGACTGTTTATAGGGATGGTGCTGTCTATAAGACTAAAGTCGACTCGAAAAAAGTAACTAATCAAGACCGCTATGTGACGGGAATTGTCAATGGTTCGCTTTATACCACGGCACAACGTTTAGGTATTCCCAGTAAATTAATTCGTCAGATGACTACGATTTTAAGTAAACAGGTTGATTTCGCACGTGGCGTACGCTCAGGAGATCGTTTTTCTATTGTTTATGAAGCTCAGTATGTTAAAGACAAAATGGTGGGAACAGGTGATATTGTTGCGGTCAGCTATACGAACCGCGGTAAAACGGCCCAAGCAGTACGTCATATCAGTGCTAATGGGACTCATGATTATTATACCCCTCAGGGTGAAAGCTTTAAAAAGGCATTTTCACGCTACCCCCTTAAATTTAGTCATATCAGCTCAACCTTTACTGCATCAAGATATCATCCCATATTGCGCTATCGCAGAGCCCATAAAGGGATTGATTTGGCCGCGCCAATTGGTACTCCCATCCAAGCCACAGGTGATGGGATTATTAAAACGATTGGCCGTCATAATGGTTATGGCAATATGATTGAAATTAAGCACGATAAAACCTACAGTACGGTCTATGGCCACATGCTCAAATTCCAAAAAGGCATATCCAAAGGAAGTCGGGTAAAAAGAGGTCAAGTGATTGGTTACGTAGGGCAAACAGGTCTTGCTACAGGTCCTCATTGTCATTATGAGCTTCATGTCCATGACCAGGCAAGAAACCCAACGACCACTTCGTTACCAACCTCTTCTCCAGTGCCAGCACGAGAAATGGCATCATTTAAAGCGAGGACACGTAACTTATTCTCTCGTTTAAAATTATACGAGGAAGCAAGTTACGCCGGTAAAAGTAAGAAAAAGAATAAGCGTGTTGGCTAAACAGCGTATTTAAGAATGCCTTCTACATGAGGGCGTTCTTTTATGAAGCATTATTAATGCACCAATTTTACCCGGAGCCAACTTACCTGTCAGCGGCAAATAGTGCTTAAAATTTATAAGACAATTCGTTGGTTTGTCTGCGATTGTGTATAAAGATCACCCGAATAAATAACGACAAATAATTACTGATGCGATAATTCCGGCTAAATCGGCCAATAACCCGGCAGGAATAGCATGACGTGTGCGGCGAATCCCAATGGAACCAAAATACACAGCAATCACATAAAAAGTGGTTTCTGTACTTCCCATCATAGTCGCTGCGGTTTTAGCAATCAGTGAGTTCCCTCCGAATTGATGAATCAATTCAGCCATAATTCCAGTTGAAGCACTGCCCGAAAAAGGACGAATCAACGCCAAAGGCAATACTTCAGGCGGCATACCGATCATGGCCATCAAGGGGGCAAGCAATTGTCCCATTAAGGTGAAAAAGCCAGAGGCACGTAACATGCCAACGGCAACCATCATAGCAATTAGATAAGGAACTATATTTAAAACCGTATCAAAACCTTGCTTCGCACCGATGATAAAGGCATCAAATACATTTATTTTTTTTACTGCGGCGGCATATAAAGGAATGCCAACAATAAAAACCAAGAGCATCCAATTGGATAATTGATTGGCTAATGCATTCATAAACTGTCTACCTTGCCAACGCGAAATACGGATAATTTAGCCAATTGTGTTACCACCGTAATTGCAACCACTGTAGAGCAAATAGTTGCTACCAAAGCGCTAAATACAACACTGGTTGGATTCGTACTACCATTGGCGGCAAGGTATGCGATTGCTGTCGCCGGAATTAACTGCACGCTAGAAGTATTAATTGCTAAAAAGGTACACATAGAATTCGTAGCAATTTTTGCATGTTGATTCAGAGTCTGCAATTCTTTCATTGCTTGCAATCCAAACGGCGTTGCCGCATTGGCTACTCCTAGCATATTGGCAGCAATATTCATTGCGATAGCCCCCATTGCGGGATGATCGGTAGGCACATCAGGAAACAAGCGTCTTAAAATGGGGCGCAATACATTACTCAATAGTTTGATTAAGCCTGATTCAGTAGCTATAGACATAATACCCAGCCATAAACACATAATCCCGGCCAAACCAAGAGCAAGTTCAAAGCCAAGTTTGGCGGAGTCAGTTACTGCACGCACCACCTCATCGATGCGCCCTTCGATGACACCCACAATAATCGAGGTTAGTATCATTCCTAACCAAATTAAATTTAGCATTCTTGCCTCCAAGCTCCGGAACAAGTTAACATGTAATTCATAACTGGCTCAAAATATAAGACAATCCTCATGAAATACATGTTCGCTCCTTTAAAAAACTTAGCTTTTGTAACGAGTTTTCTTGCCTGCGTTCCCGGCTATGCCTTTGATTCGAGTGCTACAGAAAAACAAGCTAATTTATCGATAAAGGAACTATATCATAAGCTGAACAACATGCCGAACATTTCCATGAGCCAGCGAATTAATTGGATCAGTAAACAATTTCTCGGAGTCCCCTACATACTTGGTTCGTTGGGAGAAGGACCTAAAGCGCGCTATGATCAATTTCCACGATATCGAGTTGATGGCTTTGATTGCGATACCTATGTCAATACAGTGGTCTCTTTAGCCTTGGCACGTTCATTACCTTCATTTCAGCAATGCATCAAGCAAATGCGTTACAGCAATGGTGAGGTAGCTTACATCCAACGAATGCATTTTACCGGTTTAGATTGGAATCAAGCGCATCAGCAAGCAGGAAGATTTAAAGACATCACCGTAGCAATTAAAGATGAACACCATCACCCGGTAGCCCAATTTGCGAGTGCCCAGATTGAAAAACCTAATTGGTATGCTTATAAAACTATTGCCACTATTCGCTTACAAAATGCCGATAAAGCACAACAAGAAGCACGGTTAGCGGAGTTAAAAACTAAAGGGGCAAAATTAGCAGTTGCCGCTGAAAAAGTCCCTTATTTGCCATTGACCGCTTTATTCCCCGAAAAAAACAAACCAAATAGGCACTTATTTGCGCAAATCCCCGATGGCGCTATCATTGAAATCGTACGCCCAAACTGGAATCTGCGCGAAAAAATTGGTACGGCATTAAATATTTCTCACTTAGGTTTTGCAATTCGTCATGACGATCAATTGTATTTTAGAGAAGCCTCTTCAGAATATGGCAAAGTAGTTGATGTTCCTTTAATCGAATACCTGCAACACGCATTAGAGAGCCCAACAATAAAAGGCATTAATGTGCAGATAATCGTCCCTAGCAAAGCATCAGCTAAAGATTGTAAAATGCAGGTTTCAATACCACACTAGTTTAGGTAGACTATAGCAAATACAGCCAGGGTATACTCCTGGTCATTCCATTCTGACATAGGAATAAACAATGAATTATGGATTAACTCAAAAACCGTCTCTATCAACCAGTGAATGTCTTGTGCTTGGCATTTTTGCTGATGATAAATTATCCGATTTTGCGCAAATCTTAGATAAAGAGCACCATGGCTTGATTACTAAACTGGCACAAAAAGCAAGTGATGCAGGAGATGCCATTTGGCAGGCACATATTGAAGGCAGCAGTTTATTGCTCATTCAATGCGGAAAAAAAGAAAAATTTACCCCGGCGCTATTGAAAAAAAGAGTCCTGGAAATCACCGATGCCTTAATCAAACAACGCATTAAATCAGCAACCGTGTGCCTACCCCAACTACCAGAATATTCTGCCGATTGGCAGCTGGAGCAAATGGTAGTTCACATCGACAGTCAATGTTATCAATTACTCGACTTTAAAAAGAAAAATGCCAAACCGCATGTATTGGCGTCCATTAATTTTTACCTTCCTAATGCCACAGAACAGGCATTGACAGTGGGACAGGCAATTGCAGATGGCGTGGAATTTACACGTAACCTGGCCAATATGCCGGCCAATATTTGTACCCCCTCCTATTTGGGTGAACAAGCCATGCACCTGGCAGAACAATTTGCGTCACAGATTAATTGCACAGTGCTGGGACCTAATGAAATGCTGGCAATGGGTATGGGTTCTTTGTTAGCGGTAGCACAAGGGTCAGACCAACCACCAAGACTTATTGATATTCAATACAAAGGAGCCGGCGATGCAGCCCCCATAGTGCTTGTAGGTAAAGGTATTACCTTTGACTCGGGTGGCATGTCCATAAAACCTGCAAATGTCATGGATGAAATGAAATATGATATGTGTGGTGCAGCAAGTGTTTTAGGAACAATTAAAGCCTGTGCTTTACTTAAACTTCCCGTGAACATAGTTGGGCTGATTGCTAGTGCAGAAAACATGGTTAGTGGTGCCGCGATAAAACCTGGTGATATAGTCACCAGTATGTCAGGACAAACCATTGAAATTCTCAATACCGATGCCGAAGGCCGTTTGGTGCTGGCTGATGCGTTGACCTATGCAGAACGTTTTAACCCTAAATTTGTTCTGGATATTGCCACCTTAACCGGAGCGATTATTGTTGCCCTAGGCACCGTAGCTTCTGGTTTTATGACTAAAGATGACGAGCTAGCCCAGCTGATTAATGAAGCAGCTCAAGAAAGCAACGACCGTGTCTGGCGTATGCCGTTGGATGAGGAATATCAAGATGCAATCGACAGTCCGTTAGCGGATATGATTAATGCAGGCTTTGATCGTACCGCCGGCAGTGTTACTGCAGCATGTTTCTTATCACGATTTACTGAAAAATACCGCTGGGCTCATTTAGACATTGCGGGTACTGCATGGGTTTTTGGAAAAAAACGTAATGCTACTGGTAGACCTGTTCCTTTATTAACTCAATTAATTCGCCATGCCGCCAATTCGCGTTGATTTTTACTTATTAGAAAGCGACCAAAACCAAGCCCGTTGGTTGGTCGCTTGCCGTCTTTTGGAAAAAGCCTATGCTCGAGGTCATCGAGTTTATGTTTTTTGTAATCATCAACAAGATGCTGAGTTACTCGATGAGCTATTATGGACCTTTAAGGAAGATAGCTTTATTCCACATAACCTGCAAGGAGAGGGTCCTGAACCACCGCCCCCCATACAAATCGGTTATGGTAATGAACCAAGAGGATTTAATGATATTTTATTAAATCTAACCAACCACATCCCACCATTTTATGCAAAATTTAAACGGGTAATGGAGTTAGTTGCCAATATTGAGGCAGAAAAAGAACAGAGCCGGGCTAATTATCGCGAATACCGCGCGAAGGGTTGTGAATTGTATACGCATCCGATTAAGTAGATTTCTGTCTCAGAATAATAGGGTATGCTAATTAGTGTGTTTTTGAGCTCTTGGGACATACAATATCAGCTTCGGTGTCCACATAAAGAAGTATCGTTCACTATGAAAATAACACCATTTAAACGCAATGCGAACGTTATTAATTATAATGAATGCGATGCTCAGGACAAGCCGGGGCTTTGAACAGATGCAACTGTCTTGAATTATAATTCAAGACAGTTGCTACACGGAGCAAGAATACACT
>NZ_JH413847.1:301327-306182 GCF_000162755.2 Legionella drancourtii LLAP12 | reverse complement strand
AATACACTTAAGAATCCCACAACACATCACAATCATCTTTAATTGAAGCCTGCAATAAGTTAATCAAAGGAATTGCTCGTTTGGCTAAACCAATTTCAACATCACCATCGTCATCCTCTTGCTTTGACCCACTGAGTTTTCCTTTTGCGAGCGCCTTTTGCAAATGACTTAATGCCTGCGGAAGATCTTGAGACTTAATGGCACCAGGAATTGTGCCACTATGCCCCATTAACACCAGTAACTGCTGCGCCACATCACCAAAATAAGTAATATTTTCATAAGCATTTGAATGAAAGGTTACCAACATAAAAAGCTCCTTTTTAGCCATAAACACGTAACAAGTATTCAGCAATCGCACGTAATCCCATAGCTTCGCCACCTTCGGGCTTACCTGGTTTGCTGCGCTCACTCCATGCCATAATGTCCAAATGCATCCAAACGGTTGATTTTGTTATAAAACGTTGCAGAAAAAGACTGGCAATAATCGCACCAGCATAAGGATGATCACTGGTATTGGCCATATCCGCCATATTCGATTTAAGATAGTCTTCATAGGGCGTAAATAAAGGCAAACGCCACATAGGATCCACCGCTTTACAAGAAGCATCAAGTACTTCAGTAGCCAATTGGTCATTATTAGTAAATAAAGCAGATACTTCCGTACCAACAGAAACACGAGCGGCGCCAGTTAAGGTAGCAAAATCAATAAGTAAATCAGGTTGCTCTTCACAGGCTTTAACCAACGCATCCGCCAAAACCAAACGTCCCTCGGCATCGGTATTATGTACTTCCACCGTTAATCCATTACGCATGGTCAGCACATCGCCTGGTCTAAACGCATTAGGACCAATTGCATTTTCCACCGCAGGAACAAGCATCTGTAAACGCACTGGTAATTTACGCGTCATAATCCACTGCGCTAAACCAATAACATGAGCCGCCCCGCCCATGTCTTTTTTCATCAAACGCATGCCATAAGCAGATTTAATATCTAAACCACCTGTATCAAAACAAACTCCCTTGCCCACTAAGGTAACTTTGGGATGCAATGCATCCCCCCAAGTTAAAGACAATAAACGAGGAGCAGAGATCGCTGCACGACCTACAGCATGGATGGCAGGAAAATTCGCGCTCAGTAATTCATCACCGACCCATTGTTTAAATTCTGCGCCATGCGTCGTAGCCAATTCCTCAACCACTGCAGCCATTTCTGTAGGGCCTAAATCATCAGTTGGCTTATTGACTAAATCCCGCACTAAAAAGTGTGCATCAGCTAAGGCGAGCAGATTGGCTAATTCCTCTGATTTAACTGCTAAAATACGTGGTGATACTTCATTTTTTTTGTACCGGTCAAAACGATATTGAGCTAAAGCCCAAAAAAGCGCCGCTTCCTGAGTCATAGCCCCCTGCACGGCATAATAACTTGCTGGTAATTGTAACGCCGCATTAGCTAACGCTAATTCTTGATTACCATTACCCGTACCAATATAAACTTTATCAACCAAGCCATCTGCATTAGAGATTAAACAATAATCCCCTACTTTCCCTGTAAATTCTTTCACCGCCAAACTATTACGTTCAGCTGGCGTTAAAAAATCGATACCTTCTTCCCATTGAGTTAGGGAAATCAAATAAAGAGGAATTGCTCGGTCACTACGAGTGTCATAAAATAATTCAGCGTACATTTCTTTATTCCTTCATCTGGCCACGGAAATGAATAGGTCTAAGTCCGGTCAAACCTAATACCAATAAATAAATTACCACTACAGCAAGTACGTGAGCCAATAATAAGCACAAACGCATGACTGGCGGAAAACTTAACCAATACTCGACTGTTCCATTCATAAGAATCAGGTAGATACTAATTGCCGCATTAGCACATATTAATTGTATACTATATTTCAACCAACCTGGCGATGGTTGAAATACCCGGCGTTTAACCAGTAAAAACAATAAAGCCCCGCAATTCACATAACCTGCCAAAGCAGATGCTAACGTGAGTCCTGCATGCGCGAAATGCCAGACTAAGATCGAACACAATAAAGTATTCACGATCATCGAAATGGCTCCAACCTTAACAGGCGTACTAATGTCTTGGCGCGCATAAAAACCAGAGGCCAATACCTTAACCATCATAAAAGCGGGAACGCCTGATGCCAAAGTAATTAAGCTTTTTTGGGTTTGCAAAACATCATTCAAGGTAAATTTACCATAAGCAAAGCAGCTCACGATTAAAGGCATCGAAAATAAACACAAGCCCAAACCAGCAGGAATGCCGATTAATAAGATCGAACGCAGCCCCCAATCCAAGGCTTGTGAATATTGAGTTATACTTTGTTCTGCATGACGTCTAGAAAGATGAGGCAGAATTACCGTTGCAATCGCTACGCCAAAAACGCCTAAAGGAAAATCGGTTAGCCTATCGGTATAATACAACCAAGACACACTACCTACTTTTAAGAAGGAAGCAAAAATACTATCAACCATCAAATTAAGTTGCGCAATCGACACGCCAAATAAAGCGGGCACCATTAACTTAAGGACACGATTAACCCCAGGATCATTGCGCACTACCTGCGGTCTTACCAGCAAATGACGCTGGTATAAAAAAGGGATTTGAAATAATAATTGGACAATACCTGCGATCAATACCCCCCAGGCCAGTCCTGTAACCGGTTGGGGTAAATGGGGACAAAGATAAAGCGCAGCTAAAATCATACTGATATTAAGCAATACGGGAGTAAATGCAGGCACTGCAAAATAACCATAGGTATTTAACACTGCCCCAGACATTGCAGTTAAAGAAACTAGCATCAAGAATGGGAACGTGATACGCAACATCTCAGTCGCGAGAAGCGAACGACTACTGTCATGACTAAAACCTGGAGCAAATAAAAAAATAATGACTGGCGAGGCAACCATGCCAATGACAGTGACTACCGTCAGAATAGAGCCTAAATAGCCGGCAATACGCGCGATAAATACCCGCACATCATCTGCGGACCGTGTTTTTTGATATTCTGCCAGTACGGGTACAAAAGCCTGTGCAAAAGCCCCTTCAGCAAATAAACGACGCATAAAATTAGGAATACGAAAAGCGACAAAAAATGCATCCATTCCCGCTTGAGCGCCAAAAAAATTGGCAAGCACCATATCGCGAACGAAACCTAGCATGCGTGAAATGAAGGTCATTAATGAAACTAGAGTTGTGGAGCGCAACAAGCTTTGTCGTTTAGGGATCATCATATCGGTTTTAGTTGCTGACATATTTTTAGTTAATTTAAAAAAGAGCTCTTATGATATACCCAAACACATCCAGTTACATAATTTTAAATTTAACGTGAGCTAGGGATAAAATGTCCCCCGTTCACTCCGTTCAAGCTAAGGAGGCAAGGTAAAGTCTTGCTCCTTCATAATTCAGTTCTTCTGTGTGAATAAAGAATTCTATTGACAAATTCTGACTCATTATGCAAGAATCACCATCTTTTGTATTGTCTGAATGACTGGAGATCTTTAAGTGGCAAATATTAAATCAGCGATCAAACGTGCTCGCCAAAACATAAAACTGCGTCAACACAACGCCAGTGCACGTTCTATGTTCCGTACTTACATTAAAAATGTATTAAAAGCTGTTGAAGCAGGTAATAAAGACGCCGCAACTGCTGCTTATACTAAAGCACAACCTATTATCGATAAAGCAGCTGCAAAAGGATTAATTCACAAGAACAAAGCGGCTCGTATTAAAAGCCGTCTAGTTGCTCGTGTTAAGACAATGGCTGCATAATTTTAAGTCACTTAGAAAGGTCAAAATTCTGGTGAACTAAGCTGTAAGTTAAAACGAAAAAACTCTGGGAAGACGCTATATAGATAGCAATATGCGTATATTCCAGAGTTTTTCTGCTCAAGATATGCCAAGTACGGTCATTTTCAAGGTAATGAACCGGTTTTTTCTGGTTCATTGCTATTTAATCATGGTTACTGTATTTCTAGATCCGTTCTCATCCAATTCAAGTTCTGGCGCGCAATAAGTGCGGCCGATAATCTTGCACAGTTTTTTCTGTGTATCTACGTCAAGATATGCAGCTAACGCTTCTAATGAATTTTCTGTGGGTGATAATACCTCTTCATTACTATTATTTACTGCTATTGTTTGTTTTGAAAGTATTGCCGGTTCAGGCGCTAAAGCATCATCAATTTCCCATCCGCTGACAATAGCCATATATAATGAATTAAAAAGGTACTTTGCCGCATTAATCTTGGTAATTAAATTCATTTGTTCTTTATTTTTCGGCCAACTAAATAATGAATAGGCAAATCCTGACAAACCCGATACTTTGTCTGTTTTTGTTTCCGGCTCTATCACTTCAAAAGCACAATAATAAGCAACCACCCGCTCAAGCAAGCGCTTTTGATATTCCTTATATTGTTCTGGTACCACAGCATTACGTAATAACCAGTCTAAACGTTGTAGTTTACTAACGATTGCCTTCACTTCAATACAATACTCATCATCTACGGCAAAACTAATCTGTGCCTTACTGTTTGGCAATACATCAATTTTTTGTGGGGGAACAGACCAAATTAATTTAACTCCAGGTGTGTGTCGATCACGAAAATAAATCTTTTCTTTAGACTCTTTAATGTGCTCAGATACCTCACCCTCGCTATGCAATATAATGTTTTCCATATTGCCACTAACAAAGCGTGGAAAGGTTGAGGAACGGTAAGGAGCAAGTTGTTCTTCGGACAAAACCGTTCCTAATATATCCAAAGCTTCGGTTTTACAAGTATGTGAACCTTTGAGAGAAGGCCTGAATCCTACTCTTGACAATGAAAAATCAAATGGCTTGAGCCG
>NZ_JH413847.1:216307-301292 GCF_000162755.2 Legionella drancourtii LLAP12 | reverse complement strand
GAGCCGTGATTCACGATTATTATTTTGGGCCTCTTCTAGCTCCATCTTAAAAATTTCACGTGAAAACTCTTCCTCAGGATAATGCCTCATCTTTGTCTGCGAGGTCTTTTTGAACCCTTTTTTTTTCACCGCATCCTGTACAGCAGCTTCTTGATCAGCAACCCGTTGCAGACATTCTGTTTGTAAGTGATTAAATTGTTCTTCGGTTAATTCATAAGAGTAACCATGTAACCCATGACCAAGATCCATGTAACGAACCTCTTCATGGACAAGCCAGCCATGATTACCAAAAAAATCGACATCCAAACCCACGCTTCTTTTTAATCGCGTAAACCAATGATTCCGATCACCCGTAGCAGGAACGCCATAAAAACCCCAAGTATCAAAAACCTCGACTTGCTTTTTCTCTTCATTCAATTTGGATAAAATGAATGCGCCATGCCAAGCAGGATTACCTTCAACAGAACTATCAAACGTACAAAATGTTACCAAGTATGTCATCTCGCTCGCTCCTTAAGTGATTGAATGTCTAATTGAAATCTCAAGTGCAATGGCAATAAACAAAGCTCCATGCTTTTTTATTCCATAATTATTTTGATTAAATGCTATGAATGATGCAAGAAGTTATTTCACAAATGATGATAAAGAAAAAAGCGTTAAGTGTGGTCATTAATTAAAGGTGCGTTTCGAATCAAAAGTTCATAAACTATCGTATCGGATCGCAGCCCTGAGATGCAGTGAAAGCCCGGGCTGAGCTGCTCCCGGGCTATTATGACGTTTTAACGTATCAAATCAACTATACGTACTTGCAGCTTGTGCCTGATTTACTTGCTTATAAACATTTTTTGCCGGTGCAAAATCAGGATATTGCGTCACTAAATGTTGTAAGATCATGCGTGACAAAACTTCATCACCACGATTCCATTCATTCAATGCCTCAAGATATATTAAATTGGCCGTTTCACCCGCAGCAATCGGTACCTGATTCATCACAATTGGCTCAACAAAACTAACACGAGCCTGGGCTTTTGCCTCCATGTGTTGTAATACTTTGCGTGCTTGTAAACTACCATTATCACTCGCTTGCTGTAACAATTGTTTCCCTTTAGAAGGTGAAAGTTCACCTGCAGTGCCCTCTAAGTAGTAAGTAGCCAATTGATATTGCGCATAAGCATTTTGCCGCACCGCTAATTTTTGGTAAAGACTGGCTGCCATTTTAGGATCTTTTGTAACTCCTAAACCGTAATGATACATTCTTGCCAAAGCCAGCATCGCCTTTTCATTACCTTTATCCGCCGCAGCTTGGTAGTACTTAAGCGCCTCAGAAAAATCAAGCTTAGTCGTCACTCCAGTTTCAGAGAGTAAACCCAATTCGTAAAGTGCATTAGAATTACCTAAATCAGCTGCTTTCTTATACCAGAATAAAGCTTTCTGCTCATCACGTGCCTGTCCTAAGCCCATGAAATAAATGCCTCCCAATTGATTCATTGCTTCATGAACATTCTTATTCGCAGCGTCAATAAACAAGCTCTTCGCTTTTTCAAAGTTCACTGGCGTCCCTTTGCCATATAAATACATTAAGGCCAGATTATAAATACCTAAAGGATTCGCTTTCACAGCGGCCTGCTCATAATCTTTTAATGCTTGGGTGTAATTATCATCAACTGTTTCATCAATGAATCCTAAAGCAACAAAAGCTTCAGGCAAAGTTGTCGCCGCTTTTTGGTACCATTGTTTTGCCAAATTATAATCAGGCTCTCCGCCTGCACCAACTTGATAAAATTGCCCTAATAAATATTCAGCCATAGGACTGCCCTGTTCTGCAGAAGCAGTATACCAACGTTGGGCACCGACCATATCTGGCTCAGAGCCTAAACCCTTTTCTTCCATATAGGCCAATTTTAATTGCGCATCGCGATCGCCTTTTTCAGCTAAGCCTTGATAGATTTTCCGTGCTTGCTTCATCTTTTCTGGGTCGTTATTACCAGTTAAATAATAGTCTGCTAATACAATACCTGCATGACTATTGCCTAATTCATACGCATGGGTCAAATCAGGTAGGAAATCCTGATTTGATTGCTGCAGCAAGACAGCCATATTAAAATCAGCATAAGAAAATTTATCATTCACTGATTGCTGTAAGAGTGCCATGCCTTTATCTTTATTTTTTTCAATTCCTTTCCCCTCAGCAGCATAAGTGCCTAAGATAAATTGACTTACCGCGTTTTCGCCAGCTTGTTGGTACCAATGTATTGCTTGTCCTGGATCGGCACTAACGCCAATACCACGATCGTAGAGTAATCCCAATAACAATGCAGCTTTTTCCTCTCCAGCCGCGGCCTGCTCTTTAGCAACAGCAAAGGCTTTTGCCTGTTTTTTAGCATTGCCATCCATGGCATTGTAAAAGGCCAGTGGTAATAAGGCATTTGAAATACCGCGATCTGCGGCACCTTGATACAATTGACGAATCAGAGTAATTTTTTGCTTCTTAGCATCCATGCTCAAACCACTATCATACTGTCGTGCCAAACGATTTGCCAAGTCATATTCAGCAGGGCCATACCCGTTTGCAGCAGCCAAATACAACATCGAATTAGCTTGCTCAGCATCGGCTTTAATGTACTCAGTCCCCTCAGGGCCGGTGATACCTTGTTCGAGAATTCGGGCCAGTACATATTGTGATTTCTTGTTTCCTTTAAAAGCCGCGTCCGTTAAATCATTTAAGGCGAGCTTATAATCCTCTTTGCCTTTAGCATGCAATAAATATAAAATTCCTAAATTATATTCAGCCCCTAAATGCTGTTGTTGTATGGCATTCTGATAAAAAACAATTGCTGAAGCATCATTTTGGGTTACACCGATTCCATATTGAAACATTTGCCCTATTTCAAATTGTGCTTGCGCATCCCCTAGGATTGCGCGGTTATACATTTGATAAAAAACCGACATGATATTTACTTGCCGTTGCCAACCATCCGTCCATAGATCCATGACGCTGGCTTCTTGCGCCCCCTTATCCACATAATTCGCATCAAGATAAGGTACCGGTAAATCATTATGAGCCACCACAAAGCTGTTTATTCTCTCGATGTTGCCAACCTGGGTATTTAAAGGATAAGTAGGATAAATCCATTGATTCACTTGCGAATCCGTATTTTTACTCACTAATGCATCGTAATAGCTGGCGATTGGAATCTCATTAGGTTGCACCAATTCAAATTGTGGTTTAAAAATAAGTTGCCGCGAAATAGTTTTCAATTTTGGTGCTTGATTATACGCATAATCACCTAAAACAGCCGGATTGCCCCAAGCACTAAAGATACCATTCATCTGATAGGCTGTTTGCTCTAATTTATCCGTGGTACCGTTACTTAACCACAATGCAGCTTCTGCAAGGGTTTTATTAGGTGCCTTACTGTCTTCATTGGCTTGATCCTGCCATTGTTTTGCTAAATTAAGATCCGGATCAACACCAGTTCCTTTTTTATAAAACTCGGCTAATTGCCGTTTGCCTTCAGTAGATCCGTTTTGAGCGGCTTTTAAAGCCCACATAAAAGCTGTTTTAGGATCATAAACCAGACTTTTACTGTCTGCATAAACTTCAGCCAAATCCAAATAGGCTGTATTATTATCGGTATTGCCTGCTTTGCTAAACCATTGTAAGGCTTCATCTTTTTGATTTTTCTCTAAGGCAATCTCACCTAATTTCACCATTGCCGGAGCAAAACCCTGGGTTGCTGCTTGATTTAATAACGCCAAACCTTTGCTTTCATCCTTATCAACTAACTTGCCGGCAACATATAAAGCACCCAGTTTGGTTAATGCTTGCGGATTACCATTATTCGCTGATTTGTTTAACCAAATAAGGCCTAGTTTATTGTTCGAAGAATGACGGCTGTCAATGAAATTTTCAGCTAAGGTAAATTGTGCAATTGCATTACCATTTTTTGCTGCATCAATATAATAACGCGTAGCCGTATCAATATTTTTCTTCACCCCAATACCGTACAAGTAGGCTGCAGCCATAAACATCTGGGCATTAACGTCTCCCGCTGCTGCGGCTTGTTTAAACCAGGTAACCGCTTGCAATGGATTTTTTTCATGTAATAAAGAATATTTAGCCATGATTTGTACGGCAGGTAAAAAGCCTTTCTGGGCCGACTGCGTAAAATAACGCAGGGCCAATTGTGTATTTTTTAGCTGACCATAGCCATAAAGATAAATGCGTCCTAAATAATAATCAGCAACTGCATTTTTTCCGGTTTGCGTCATTAAAGGTTTAATGGCCTTATTATAATGTCCTAATCGGTACGCACTGAAATCATCAGCCAAAACCTGTTGGCTGGCTGTTGCAGCGAATAAACAGACCCAAGGTACTAGCGATTTCATGAAAATTCTCCCTCTTTACATGGCAATTCAATCTAAACTCAATGGAAAATCCAATTACTGAATGTAGATTTATACCCCAGGTATTATGCCATAATGCACAACATCATTAACGGCCCCGTTTCTTGAGTTTCCATCTGAAATCCAAAAATTGCCTTTATTATTTAAACCAAATTTTACATGGACGTATTCACATACTTTAACTGTCTCAGCACAATCAATAATTTTGCCATAAGCCCGTTTGCCATCGCCTAAAGTACAAATAAATTTAACCAATGGTTCGCCTGTAGCTAAAGCAGCCCATTGATTAGGGCCAATAGTATGGTTCACTCGCGTGGAATATTCACTGTCTTCATCCCGCATTTGATATAAGCTAACTGTTTGCGGTAGTTTATTATAAAAGAAATATAAGGACTGTAAGGCCCCTTCTTTTCCGGGAAATAAAGACAATACTTTGAGGTGCTGCTGATAACCGACAGGAGTACATCCAATCGGAAATCGCGCTTCATCTTTAGCTGCCTTTTGTTGTGCATCTTCGCTTGTTTTCTTTACCTTCGCTGCCTCAAGCGGGGGCACTGATAGTCCTAGCCAAAGCACCAATGAAATTGAAGTGAATTTTTTTAGAGTATTCATTATATTTTCTCACTATCATTTATTGGGCGTACAATGACAACTGTGCCCATAAAATTATTGCGCTCACTGGATAATTCAACAAAATCATGGTTCAGCCATTTAGCATCGTCAATAAACATGCGCACACAACCATGGCTAGCCCTTATTCCTGGTATATCTGTAGAACCATGCAAGGCAAAACCTTTGTGGAAAAACATGCAATAGGGCATTTTGGCGCCACCCTTACCGATAGGAAACACATCTGAGGTACATTTTTCATTTTCTTTACTAAATACTCTGAAAATACCTGTCAGTGTACGACAGGAACGGTTTGCATCAGGGCAACGATCTCTCCCAGAGGAGATAGGTCCCCATTTCACCAAATTACCTTGGCCATCATAAGCCCCCCAAGCTAATTTATCCTGATCAACAATAATTTCTTTTTGATTTTCATCAGGTATTTTTAGTGGGAAAGGAGCAACATCAAGCATATTGATGTATGCCAAATTTTTTGGCACAGCAATAACCTTACCGACCCATAAAGGATTATAAGTACGATTAATGCGCTGCACTATATCGAGTTGCTGCGGATCAGGAAACATATTCTCCCAATTTTGCCCCGAAGCTACCGTAATGCAATCATACTGTGGATAACCGCATAGACCTGTACCGTAAAACCCTGCATTTGCCACGGCACCCATAAGCATCATCAATGCTGTTAAAAGTATTTTTTTCATATGCCGCCCCCTTCTTCACTAACTTTTATTATTCCATGCAAGATTTATGCTTAAATCTCAAGCTCTTTTTCTAAATTATTATTTTGAGCAGATACAAAATAAGTTTAGTACCAATATAGCTATTTTTGCCAGTGATTTACGTTTAAAAACAAGTAATAAAGTAATTAAAACACGAGGTGATCAAAATATAAGCGAATGCTCTTTATTTGCGCCGAAAATAAGCACTTATTCTGAAGTATTGCATCTTATCCCAAAGAATGTTATCAAATTAATTGACTCAAAAATAATCTGTTTGCTGTTTGTGTAAATCTTAAGCTGCATGTCTCTAGGAGTGAAACATGGGTAAAGAAAAAAAGTATTACACATCATATCAAGCAATGCCGCCTAACTCGCGTTTTTGGGTGCATTCTGAATTGTGCTATACCGAAGCTGAACTAAACTTTAGAGCATGGGTGCTTAAAGCGCGTGCTAATTCAGGGATACATCAAGATTACCTAACTAATCCAAGCTCATGGTTTATTGATGATGATCAGCAGGCATTTATTAATGTCTATCAAAATTCCTGGTTTTTTTCTAATGCCTACAAAACACGTCATGTTTTAACCCGAGATGATTTTTTTGTCCAACCCGTGGATAGCCAACGTTTGCAATGGCCACAGTTATATGACTTGATGCAAAAAACCGGCGATTATTTACTCTTAAGAAACAAAAATTTGCCGGCAGAACATTTAAATCAACCCATGAATTTCATCTTGCTTGATATCAATCACATTCTGAAAGACATAAGCCAAAACCCCAATATAGGGCAAACCCAAGAACAATTAATGCATCTTACTCGTTATATTCGCGCAATTGAGAAAAACACCTCGCCGTTAATCGGTTCTGATAGACTATTTTTAGCTAATTTTCGCAGTATGATCGATGAGGAAATTCACCCGCAACTCACTTATCTGATTGAGTCTCAATTATTAAAAGATAGGCTTGGCGACTTATCAAAAAACATTAAACAGCTCTCTAGCGAACGTAACCGGGTTTTACATTTTGCTCTAAGTAGCAATCAGGTTAATCCACATCCTTACGATTTTACACTTGGCCCACTTGAAAATATAAAAGCCTATCCTAGCCTTGCTGCAAAAAAATGCACGCAAAGCCTTACTGCAGCACAGGTACAATTGGGGCCTTCATTAGCATTGTCAGCAGAGCAATTACGAGCTTGTCCAGACTTTGAACTCATCGCTGCAAATGAGGAGGTTTTAGAAAACTATGCGAAAGCAATCTCTGATTTAAATGAGTTAGCGCAATTCCAACAAATAGTTAATCAAGTCATTGCTTTATTGGGACAAGCTGGTGAAGTTTATACCGTGTATCAATTTAAAGAACAGCTCTTATTGCTGCTCAATCAAATTGATCATTTTATTGATGATTCATTCAAAAATATAGAAGCCATTATCAATGCCAATACACACGCCTATCATCAAGCCATTCATGAAAAGCAAAATTTATCTTTATTAAAAAAATTGTTCTCTTCTAAAAAAGAGAAATTAAATACTTTTATTCGAAATCAGGATATTTTGGCGCAATTTCCATCGACGACGGCAGATCTTGCAAAAACAAACCATGCCTTGAAAAACGATGTCAATCAAATCATTGTTCATTTAAATAAACCAGCAATTAAAAAAACGAGTTTTTCTGCTCTGGCGCAACAAGCCCAAGAATTAAATTCATTGATGAATTCGATGCATATCTGGGTTAAAACTCAATATACGGCCAAAGGACTGGATGCACCCAAGATGCCTGAAATGCTCAGTCCACCATCTCAAGAACCACAGTTCCAACAGAAAGCCGTAGCTGGTGTTAACAATGCCAATACCTCCTTGCTCTCCATACCCGCGACACCACCAGTATGCATCACTTACCACTCAACATGTAAAATACAGCGGCAATTATGTATTTCTAATAAGCTTTATGAACCACCATCCTCACCATTGCCAGTTATTTATTTTATGGGATTCGTTACTTTAGTTCCGATAGCACTTATCATTTATTATTTAGCCTTTAAATTACCTGCACCGATAGAACAAACGAGTTTAGGGGAAAAAACGAGTTTGATAAAGTAAGAATCCAATTAGATGATTTAATTGCTCAAGTAAAAGACGCTAAAAATGAAGATGATGACTATGAGCAAAGTGAGTATGAATACTTTATTGAACGTTATGAGGAATTAAATCATAAAGCAGAAGCGGGTTATTATGAGGTACAAAATTTAAAAGAGCTTTATGATGAAATCAGTTTCTTCTTTCAAGAATATGAACAGCAAGGAGTTGAGAATTTAATGTATTAACACAAATTGGGGCGTTCGAACTAATGCATGCTCACCAATTAATAAGCTAGGTGATAAAACCGAATGGCACTTACTTAAAGAAAATATAGAATCAATTTATTAATGGTTAATTTGTTGGATTAAATTCACCGCGGGGCTCTACAGCCCCGCCAACAACGCGAATAGATCATCACCGCCATTAAGGCTAACGAATTAAATCAGCAACCGTATACTTATCATTGTCGACAATTTTTGCAAGAAGCGTATTTAATTCAAGCGCCATTTGTTTTTTACTTTCGCTGGTTAAGGGGCCATTAATAGACAGTTGATACTCACCCAGCTGGTTTTTTGAAAAATAAACCCATAAGGTTTGATTGCCTACAGGTCTATCCATGCAGTCAAAATGCCCAGGGAATGAATAATCAAGGTTAGCAAAACGCATCTCTAGTGTTTCTTTCGTAAAAAAACTCGGTGTGACACTAAGGAGTACGCGCATGCGATCGGGTTTTTGCAATGGCATCTTTAAATTAAATAATTGATTCAACTTAAATTTCATTAAAATACTTTTTCTATTAGCCAACATTCGACTTAAATACTCAATATAATAATTAATGATGGTTGGCTGCAGCTTGGTTTTTTTAAACTGCTTCCCTAAAGAAAACTTGTTACTGATAAATTCCCAATATTGGCTAAGAGGTAGATGAGCGCCTTTGAGCCCGCTGTTTTTGATAAAATGCGAGCAGCCCTGATAGGATGCTGTTTTTATGAGTTGCTCTTCAATCGCATTAAGGCAATCAAGAAATTGATACTCTTCATTTAAAGTAATATTGATGCGTTTATATTCTGAGAATAAACCAACCACATACTTATATTGGCTACCTGATCTACCGCTATGAATTAAAATAATAGGTATTTTGTTTTGTTGGCTCAACTTATAAAAAACAATTTGGCAGGCAGCAATTAATCCAGTACTGACATTAATATTTTTTTCTTTATGCCACGCAATTAATTTTTTAACTACAGATGCGTCCAAAGGGTAATGAAATAAATTTCTTGGCTGATTTGCCGCATCAGCTAAATGATATTGCTTACCAAAACTCAGCAGTTTAAAACCTTTATTATAAGTCCGCCAAAAATCAATTTTGGCCGCGAGGTTTTTTTCATAATGATTGTTATTTAATTTAACATAATTCAAATAAGAATGACTTTCTGATACTGGTAACAATTTTTTGCCTAAGGTAAGTGCCTCATAGCACAACTTGAATTCGGCAAAGACAATTTCACAGGACGTATCATCAACAATGATATGCGGAATCACAATGTGCACCTCATGCAGATCATTATTGATCTTATAAAGATGCACACGAATCAACGGTTGCTGGTTTATAGGGATAAGGCTCATCATATTTTTATGAAATTCGGCGTTGAGCACGGTCCCCGCTTCACTACTTAAGGAAATGTCATGATAACTTAATTTAAATTGACCTTGTTTTTTTAGTATTTGCGTGGGTATTTTCTCGTTGAAATTTATCCAAAAAGTACTATTATGATTCACCACATAATCAAAGGCTTGATGCACATATTCTTTATTAAGTTTGCCATGTAACTGAATTTGCATACCTATATTAAAACTGTAATGCAGCTTATTAAGAACCCAAAAGATGTATTGAAAATCACACAGCGCAATTGCTTCGGAAATTGGCAGTTCAGCAGGTTGATTCAAGCTCTGACTCGCAATAACCGGTTCATCATGAATAATGGTTTGTAATTCATCCGCAATATTTCTTGAAATTTTATCAATCGTTGGATCATTAATAAAATATTCGATGGATAAATTGAGGCTTGGGCATTGCAATTTATCATGAATACGGTTGCGAATATCCAAAGCCATTAGTGAATCCAAACCTAAGGAGAACAACCCTTGTTGCGCCGTAATAAGATTGGCATCATCGATTTCTAAAACATTCGCCGCAATGCCAACTAAAGCTTGATTAAGCAAGGCCACCCGTTCTTCCTTGCTGCGTTGACGCAGTGTATTTAAAAAGTGCTGATCCGTAGGAATAGTGCTCTTAATTAGCTCAGACAACCATGCTTGCTTTGGTACGTATTTGAAATAAAGTTCCCATTGTATAGGACACAGGGCGATTTGTGGCAATTGACTTGGCAATAAAACATCCAAAATATCGATGCTGTCTTTATCTAGAGGCATAAAACCATGTTGTTGCATCGCTTGCGTCAGCTTTGCGCTCATTCCCATTGCGTTAAATGGCCCCCAGTTGATTGCGATTGCGGGTAAGCCTTGTTCTTGGCGTAAGTAGGCTAATCCATCTAAAAAACCATTGGCTGCGACATAGTTTGCCTGTCCTCGCGCCCCTAACAAAGATGCCGAAGAAGAAAACAACACAAATAGATCCAAGGGAAGAGCTTTAGTTAATTGATGCAGAATCAAAGCACTATCCATTTTTGCGCTTAAGACGCTTTGCATCTCGTCATCACTTAAATTGACGATTAAACCATCATGCACTACACCAGCAAGATGAAATATACCTTTTAGCGGTTTAGAACTGCGATTAATCTCATCAATAAGCTGTTCCATTTGCTGATAATTACTGGCATCGACTGCATAATGCTTGATAAATACTTGTTTTTGTCGTGAATGCTCAATCAGGGCCAAGGTATCTGCAGAACGTTCGGAGCGGCTGGTAATAATAATCCGTTTCACCCCGCGATTACTCAAATAGTCAATTAACCATTTGGCCATCGCCCCTGTGCCACCGGTGATTAGATAACTGGCATCAGGATGAAACAACTTTTCCTCTTGGGTCAAATTAACCGACACTTGTTTTTTCTTCAACCGAGGTATATATAAAGATCCCCTAACTGCCAATTGATTTTCAGTACTGTTGGTAAAGAATAGGTATTTTAAGGCGGCGATCATGACGCTATTGGCATCTAAATCAATGGTGTAGTTTCTCGTGAACTCCAGCTCATTTCTAAAACTTTTCCAAAAAGCGCTCGCCATCGTATGATAAGGATTTACCTGATTATGTTCCCCAATGGCATAAGCATTTTCGGTAACCAGGATAAAACTCTTAGGGCGTGCTTTGAACATCCGTTGACAGAAATGGAATAGCTCATTAAATTGCTCTTGCTCATAGATAAAAACAATGTCCTTATCCTCAAGATTGTCTAACTTGTGGGGAGCGGCGATAAATTGATAATTCAACGCGCCTAATAATTTTCTTACTTTAGTCTCATTTGTGGCAATAACCCACAGCTCCGGTAATTCCAATTGCGTGGATATTTTAGGCAAAATCATATTCCACTTGGTAAGATAAAGATGTTGCATGCTAGATTCATAAGAAATAAAATTATTGCGCGTAACTTTTCTTAATTTCAGCCCTTCAATTTCTGCAATTAACAAACCAGAGTTGTTATACAATTTAATACTAACACTAAGCTCATGCTCATGGATGCTGTGCTGCCTAGTTAAATGCACCCAAAAGTTTCTCGGCGCCTCTTGATAGGTTGTCATCCGCGTAAAGGCATAAGGCACATAAGTGGTATTTTCAACACTATTCATTCCCAGTAATAAAATACTTTGCATCGCACCATCAAGCGTCACTGGGTGATAATAATAGCCCTGTCCATGCGTTGCTTTAGTCAAAGCAACTTGGGATAAGACACTGTCTCCCTTAATATAGCCTTCTTGAAGAACCTGGAATTCCTCGCCATAAAATAATGAGCGTTGTTTAAAATGTTCATAAATTTGCGCAATATCCACGCGCTCACTAAAGAAAGACTTTAGGACATTCAGATCAACCGATTCAGGCACCGCTAGCGGTGCGGCATGCAATTCCATTTCGGAAAATATTTGCCAATTATTGTCCTGTCTTGCAAAGAGATTTACCTTGTATTCACCATCATTTTTTGGTTTTACCTGCAGTTGAAATTCCTGGCCTTGTTTCGGATATAAGGGGCGTTCAATAACAAATTTTTCAAGGCGAAGTGCATTACTCTTAAATATTGCTTTCGCAGCGGCTAAACCAGACTCAATATAAGCTGTAGCGGGAAAAATTACTTTATCAAACACACAATGTTGTTTAATGTAGCTTAGATTGTCTAAATCCAATTTATGTGTGAATAAATACTCATTATTCGGCATGGAAAACATCTGTCCTAAAAGTGGATGCACTTCATCAACAGCGAACTTATGATTATTCTTCTTCTCAGGCCAAAATTCATTACGCTCAAAGGTATAATTAGGTAAGATTACTTTGATAAATTCTTCACTGACCATTTTGTAGAAGGACAGCCAATCGACGTCTTCGCCCTGTAAATAGTCTTGAATCAATGATTGATAGAGCGAATTATTGGGTAAATCAAGTGCCTTATTTTTACCATGCGATGTGGCAAATTGTTGCATTGCTAATAAGCGGCCGGCATCCCGCGCATGTTCTGCTGCAACTGCCAAACGGTAGGTATAATGCGCACGGCACGTGGCGGCGGTAAAGCAAATATCCGCAAAATCATCCTGAGTGCTTTCTAAATATTGTTGATAGCGTTTGGCTAAATTATCTAAGGCGGTCTGCGACTTGGCAGATAAGACTAACACCTGCATGTGCGCTAATTTAGTAGCTCGGTGACCTGTGTTGGCAAGAAACTCTTGCAAGATAATATGGGCATTCGTACCACTAAAACCAAAGGCATTAATCCCTGCATTTTTAAGTTTTGTCCCTGTATCCCAATTGATCGTTTGTAAGGCAATGCGGGCTTCATTTAAATTAATGTTGGGATTTAATTTATGAAAATTTAAATGCTTATAGATTTTCTTCTTTTGTAAGCCAATGACGGTTTTAATCACACTGGCAATGCCTGATGCACTTTCAAGGTGACCAATATTGGTTTTTACAGTACCTAGATATAAGGGATTATCGCGGCCACGTTGTACACCATAAACATGATTAATCGCATTAACCTCGATGGGATCACCTAAAGGTGTTCCCGTACCATGGGCTTCAATGTAACTGATGTCTTTGTTTTCTAAGTCTGTTTGACTTAGAGCCGCCAACATTACCGCTTCCTGACTTTTACCATTAGGAACCGTTAAACCTGCCGATTTTCCATCATTATTAACCGCAGAAGCTTTGATGACCGCTAAAATATTGTCTTTATCCCGTAACGCATCCGCTAAGCGTTTTAGGACTACAACCCCACATCCTTCAGCACGCGCATAACCATCAGCATCGGCATCAAACGTTTTACATTGTCCATCTGGTGATAATGCTTTGGCCTTACACAACGTGATATTAGACTCTGGCATTAATAAGACATTCACGCCACCAGCCAAGGCATAGTCAATTTCATGATTTTTTAAACTTTGGCAGGCGTAATGAATAGCAACCATTGACGAAGAACAGGCGGTATCAATGCTTACTGCAGGCCCTTTTAAATCAAAGGTATAGGCAACTCGCCCCGGTATCAGATTCAATACATTGCCCGTGATGGAATACACGCTCAACTCTTCATTGGAAAAACCCGATTTTTCTAATTGGGCATAGTATTCATTAGGTCCCACCCCGGCAAACACACCGGTTAAACTGCCACGTAATGACTCGGCCGGATAATTTGCATTTTCCAAGGCCTTATAAGAACACTCTAAGAAAATTCGTTGCTGTGGTTCCAGTAATTTGGCTTCGCGTGGACTAATACCAAAAAAATTGGCATCAAAGTATTTAATATTGTCTATTAATCCTAATTTCTTGACGTATGATTTTCCTGGTGCATCCATGTCAGGATCATAATACTTGCTATTGTCCCAACGCTCGAGCGGGATATCGCGCATGCCACTTTCCCCTTTTTCGAGCATGAGCTCAAAGGCAACAAGATCAGGGGCATTCGGCAAGGAACAGCTCATGCCAATAATTGCAATAGCATCCTCTTCATCTTTTGCTCCAGCCGCCAAGGTTGGCTGTTTCATTAATTTTTTATCAAGCTCTGCTTCAATATATTTGGCCAACTTATTAATTGTGGGGTAATCAAAACCGATATTGACCGCAACTTTAAGCGTTGGATCTAATATTTTCTTTAGCTTAGCGGCCATTTCCGTCATCATGAGTGAATCAAAACCAAGCTCAAAAAAGCCTTCGTCTTCATCTAAATCCGCTAATTCCAGAATGTCTTTGCAAAGCTCACTAATTAAGTCCTTACAGGCATCAAAACGTTTATCGGCACTTTGCATCAAATAATCATTAAGCCAGGGGGATAAATTGCTGCTACCAGTACTGGCTGTATGCTCACTGACATGCAGCAAACTCTCAGCTAAATTTGTATAGAATGCAGGTTGTGGCTTAGGCACAAAATCAAGCATAAATTTCAGATATTCTGGCGAGATAATCGTCGCATAATTTAGCTGACTACCAATAAGTACTTTAATAAAAGTTTGGCCTTGTTCATTACTGATTAATGCCTGTCTTAAACTTTGTCCCTGGGCGCGAGCTTTTGCCATCCCTACTTCGCCCCAGGGTCCCCATTGAATCGCCGTGCCAACCAAGCCTAAACGCTGGCGTTCAGCAATTAAAGCATCCACAAAACTATTGGTCGCACTATAGACAGATTCTTTATTACTACCAAATACCGAAGCAATTGACGAATAGACAACAAAAAAATTCAAGTTGCACTGTTGGCTTAGCTCATGTAAATACCAGCCACCTTTTACCTTGGCAGCAAAAACATAATCCACATCCTCATCTTGATGTTCAATTACTGATGCTTTAATACCTGCACCTGCAGCATGAATGATGCCCTTTAACAAACCATCTGCATTTAGCTCTGCAAGCAAATTACGGAGCTTTTCTTTGTCAGTAATATCTAAACTTATCGTGCGAATAATGCGCCCGCTATAGCATGCGCGAATCTTTTTAAGTGCCTCATTGATTGCTGGCGTATCTACATTTCTTGAGGTAAGAATTAACTCTCGTGCCCCTGCTGATAATAATGCTTGTGCACTAACCAAACCTAAACCACCGCAACCGCCTGTAATCAGATAACGGCCTTCGCCATACAATGAGCACTTTTTGTCGACCAGAGTTATTTTTCTTAAACGTGTCACCCAGCGCTTACCCTCACGATAGGCAACCAGATGTTCATAATTTTGCCCATGATTGTGATTAATTTCATCGCGTACCGGCATTAAATCATTAGGCGTGTCTGTTTTTTCCAGATCAATGAGGATGGTTTTAAATTGTGGTAATTCTAAAACTAAAGTTTTGCAAAAACCAATGAGTGGGCTATTACTCAGATTAGGTTCGCCAACAGCAAGCTCGGCGATGGCATTATTGGTAAGGACTATTAATTGTAAGGCAATGGCTTGATGATTTAACACTTTAACCAAACCCAATAATTTCTTTATGAGTTGCTCTTGTAAAGCAACATTAGCCTCAATGTCCATGGACGATGTAGCATCTAAACCTGCAGCAAAAATAATCCCTTCTAACTTGTTTAAGGGATAGTCTTCATCCTCCAAAACAATGGATAAGCCTTGTGCTTTAAAACCAGCCGCCAAGTGTTTGGCGCCAATAAGTAACCACGTAGTCCCTTGCATTTTACGATTATTTTTATCATAAGCTTGACGCTGCCATTGCAGTTGAAAACACCAATCTTTAGGCAGCGGTGCATCTTTGAGTTTGTCTTTCTCATCGAACCACTGCTCTTCACGCGCAAATTCATATAGGGGTAATTTAACTTTGACAAAATGAGTAGCCAATGCGTGATAAAATTCGGACCAAGGGACAATAAACCCAAGTTGATACGCTGCTTGCATTTGTGCCAATGTACTGAATTGTTGTCCGGTCTTATGTTCTTTTTTAACTTGATAAATAATATATTCTTTTTGCGCAATCAATGTTGCCGCTTGTTGGGAGGTACATGCCTTAATTGCCACCCGGTATAAAAAATGGCTGCGACAGATTGCCGCGGTGTAGCATATATCAGCAAATTCATCTGACGTGGTCGCTAAATATTTTTGATAACTTGCCAACATTAATTCCAGTGATGCTTTGCTTTTAGCCGAAATAACGAGGATGGATTCAGCAGGTAAGGTACGGACTTCGTCGGCTCTAGGAGGCGCTTCTTGCAATACAATGTGCGCATTAGCGCCGCTAAAACCAAACGAACTTACACCGGCACTGCGTACATCATGCACTTTAGGCCAGTCTTGCGTAGTTAAAGGAATCACCGTATTGATTAACTCAATCCCTGGATTTAGCTTTTTGAAATTAAGGTGTTTAAATAATTTGTGCTTTTGTAAGCTCAATACCGCTTTGATGACCCCAGCAACTCCTGAAGCACTTTCCGCATGGCCGATATTTGTTTTTACAGAACTGATGTACAGTGGGTGTTCTTTACTGTGCGATTCGCTAAAAATTTTACTAAGCGTATTCGCCTCAATGGGATCGGCTAAAGGCGTCCCGGTGCCATGTGCTTCAATGTAATCAATATCAGCCGGTCTCAGTTTTGCCTTAGCTAAAGCACTACGAATCACCTCTTCTTGCGCCGTACCATTAGGTACCGTAAAACCACCACTTTTGCCATCGCTATTAATTGAACTGCCTTTGATCACCGCTAAAATAGTATCATTATCTTTAAGCGCATCACTGAAACGCTTTAAAACAACTACCCCACAGCCTTCACTGCGCGCATAACCATCAGCATCGGCATCAAACGTTTTACAGCGGCTTTCAGGAGATAACATTCTGGCTTTAGACAGAGTGATATTCGAATCAGGCGTCAACAAAATGTTAACTCCGCCGGCAAGCGCCATAGTACACTCACCTGATTGCAAACTAAGACACGCATTATGAATGGCGGTCATCGAGGAAGAACAGGCGGTGTCGATCGCTTGAATTGGGCCGTGAAAATCAAAAGAATAAGCAACACGACCAGGCAAGGCATTCAACACATTTCCAGTTGCAAAATAGATATTGAGATCATCCAAACTAACCCCAAGCCCCGCAAGTAAACGTGGGTACTCATTGGTACCACAACCCACAAAAACCCCGGTTTTACTGTCTTTAATCGCAGCCAGAGACAGATTAGCATCTTCAATCGCATGATAACTCGTTTCCATGAAAACACGTAACTGCGGGGACATAAGCTTGGCTTCGCGAGGGCTGATATTAAAAAATTCAGCATCAAAATTTTTTACATTATCAATTAAACCAAGTTGTTTAATGTACAGTCGTCCCAAGGCATTTACATCGGGATCATAATATTTCTCATTATCCCAACGGTCTAAGGGAATATCCCGCATACCACTTTCACCACGTTCCAATAAGGATAAAAAAGCCTCAATATTTGGTGCTTGCGGATAGCGACAGCTCATACCGATAATAGCAATTGGCTCTTCATGAAGAACATTAATTGTGGGCTGTCTAGAAACCGGCGCAGGCATCAGCACATGCTGCACGTGCTGTGCCAATTTATCTACAGTTAAGAACGCAAAAGAGGTCATTTTATAACGGTGATCGAACAAATTATAAAGGATGCCATCCAACGCATCCAACAAGGGTTGAGTCAGTCCTAAAGCACCTAAATCTTGATAAACGTCAAGGTGATCTTTTTTTAGCAGAAGTTTTATTTGTTCTGCAATTTTAGCTCTAATGGTTTCTATTTGTTCTTCTGGTGACTGTTGATATAAGGTATCCAGCCAATGGACGTTGGTCTTATTGACGCGTGATTCATGCCAATATGATTGGCGTTCAAAAGGATACAGTGGTAAAGCAACTTGATTGTATTGGGCATCAGTACCCTCAAGACGTAGATTAGCTCCAGCTAAATAAGCAGCATAAATTTTCTGGGCATCATACGCTACTTTTTGGATGTCTTGTTTGCGATCTACTTTTTTTAGCACATAATCTTCTGAGTTAATTTTCTGGATTAATGTTTCTTTATCATTGCCAATAATGGCGCAGCGAAATTTATAATGATCGCGGCAATTGATTAAGGTAGAACAAATATCATGCAAAGAAGCGGGGGATTCTCGCAAATAGTAAGCGAAATTTGCCAACATCTGCTTTAGTGAATAGTCACTCTTTGCGGAAAGAACCATACAATGGGTGGTTTTATTATCAGCAGGGATGGTGATTAAAGGCAGCGTAGGCGCTTCCTCAATGATGGCGCTGACATTCGTCCCGGTAAAACCAAAATTAGATATTTGCACATACCTCTTTTTATGAGCTTGTTTTGTAAAAGCGCGGGTCTCTGTTGGTAACAGAGCCGGAATAGTTTCGGGATGAATCGAACGGTTTGGCGTTGCATAATGTAGATTAGCAGGAATAGTTTCATGCGTTAAGGCACCAATGGCCTTAATGAGTGAAGCCACACCAGATGAGGAAATACCATGTCCCAGGTTACTTTTCAGGGCACCAATTACCAAAGGCTGTTCTGCTGAATGCTGGCCTTGATGCACCTGCTGGATGGCATTAAATTCGACTGAATCGCCAACAACCGTGCCCGTACCATGTGTTTCAATATAATCAATATCACTCGCTGATAAATTAGCTTCAGTTAATACCGCTTGATGCATCGCCATTTGTGCTTTGATGTTTGGCGCAACCAAGATGGTGCCATCATTACCATCCTGATTCATCACCACACTTTTTATCACCGCATAGATATTATTTTTATCCTTGATCGCATCGCTTAAGCGTTTCACCAACACCACGCCACAGCCCTCACTACGCACATAACCATCGGCGTGAATATCAAAACTACTGCATTTATCAGTGGCGGATAACATATTTGCTTTACTAACGCTGATAAAACTTTCCGGACAAAGACTAAGATGGACACCACCAACAAAGGCTAGTGAACATTGCTGATTTCTAAGTGCCGTTACTGCCAGATACAACGCGGCAAATGAAGAAGAACAGGCAGTATCCACCGCCATACAGGGTCCTTTCAAATTAAGAAAGTGACACAATCTTCCAGCCGCAGCACTAACTGCAGAACCAATCACGGTGTAGGCATTAAATTCAATATTGTCTTTATAATTAAGCTGACTGTAATCTTGAGTGGACGTTCCACAAAATACAGCGGTGTCTGAACCATTTAAAGAATCCATGGTTATATTGGCATGATTTAAAGCGCGAATCGCAACCTCTAAAAAGAGACGGTGTTGCGGATCAATTTGTTTGGCTTCAGCGGCAGATATTTTAAAAAAATTAGCATCGAATAAATGTGGATCATTTAAAAATCCACCCTTACGACCAATTATTTTATCCGCTTTCCCTCGATCCACATCGTAATATGCATCGATATCCCAGCGATTTTTAGGAACTTCTCTAATGGGCGTCTGTTTTTGCAGTAACATCTCATAAAAAGTATTCACATCCTCAATATCTGAATCAACACCAGGAAATTGGCAATTCATACCAATAATGGCAATGGGTTCATTAAGAATATTGTTACTGTCTTTTCCTGGGGTTTTCTTTACCACTTATTCTACTCCCACTAAGGCCTAAATCTGGAGGTTTTGCTCACTGTAAAAATTAACATAACAATAATAGGGAAAGTTCGCAATGGCAGGAGAGATCACGAAGCACTTTACGAAAAACCAAGAAGAATTATGTGCAAGCATCTGATTTATAATTATTTTAAATATTGCTATGATGAATTAATACTTCTTAATTCTGTTGATTGCGAAACTGTGTTTTGTTTTATATGCTAGTTCACATAACCCTAATAAAAGCCGTCCTATGCAAACAATAACCTCATGGCTCAAAGCATTATTTACAAAACATCCTAACAAGGAACATCAACCCCCTCATACTTATGTAATAGCACAAAAAAACAGCGATGAACAAAAAACAAGCAAATATAATGAAGCCTTTTATGCAAATTATTTTTCCCTCATTGCCGACGGTGCCCGCCTTAAGTTAGTAGAGGCCATGTTTAGCCTAAATTTATTTGCTTTATTTGAAAACAATACCTGTGTTTTAGAACGTGACATTATTGCAAAACTGGGATTAATGCCAATCAGAGCACAAAAATGGCTTCATTTGCTAAGTAGCGAGCATTTTTTAATAAAAGTTACCCTTAATAATCAACCCGCTTATGAATTACCTGAGCAGTTCATACAGCTCATGCACAGTTCAGAATGGTGGGCTATGTACTTTTTTTTTAATAACTGGGTAAACAATGCCAATAAAAATCTGGCCGACATATTGCGTTTTGGAACAACCGATTCATCATGGTCATGGCCGCCAAAAACAAAAGAGCAAGCGGTATTGCTTGAGAATTGGATGACACGCACAGCAAAGCAGACTATTGATTGCATCTTAGATCACTTTAATTTTAAAAAGATAAACTCATTTCTAGATGTGGGCGGTGGCGATGGCACTATGGCCTGTACGTTTGCAACAGCCTACCCCCATTTAAAAGCCACCGTGTACAATCTTCCTCATTCAGCTGAGCTAGCAAAAGCAAATATTGACACTAAGGATCTTAGCGGACGCGTCAACGTGTTTGCTGGAGACTTTATTAAGGATGATGCCTTTCCCGTAGGGTTTGATCTCATTTTATTTGCACGTGTCCTGATGGATTGGGGCGAAATTACCAGTAGAAAACTATTAAGAATGGCCTATCAAGCCTTACCCAAAGAGGGGCTCGTAGCTATTTGCGAAATTTTTCAAGATGAAAATCATGATACCTGCCTTGCCTGTGAATATGGGTATATTTTTTATGATGATTTTGATGCACAAGTCATGAAACGCGTAACCGACTATCGCCGCATGTTAGAAGAAATAGGCTTTACTATTGTACCAACACCGCCCAGCCCTAAAAAAATTAATTATTACTGCTCATTATTATTAGCTAAAAAGTAGCCATCCGATTAGAGGCTGTTCCTCGCAGCCCTATTCACTTATTGCAGAACATCATTTTACTCTATATGCTTGTTTCTATTAGACAATAAAACCAACCTATTAAAAATGATTATATCATGGCTCAAATCATGGTTAACGAAACGCGACGGCAATGAACATCAAGACAACCGCGTCCGCGCAACAACGCCCCCAAACACAACAGAAACCAAAACCATTCACTATAATGCAGCTTTTTATGCCAATTATTTTTCACTCATTGCCGCCGGAGCGCGACTGAAACTGGTTGAAGCGATGTTTAGCCTGAATTTATTTGCGCTGTTTGACCACGATAAGTGCATTCTCGAACAAGATATCATTGCAAAACTAGGCTTAATGCCAATCAGAGCACAAAAATGGCTCCATCTGCTAAGTAGCGAGCACTTTTTAACAAAAATTATGATTAATAATCAAGTTGCTTATCAATTGCCTGAAGAGTTTGTCCAACTACGTAACAGTGAACATTGGTGGGCCATGCAATTCTTTTTTAATAGCTGGAATGTGGCTGCCGATGAAAATCTTACCGATGTATTGCATTTTGGCAAGGTGAAAACGAGTGTTTCATGGCCCCCAAAAACAGACGCTGAAGCGCTATGGCTTGAAGATTGGATGACAAAAACCGCAACGCAACCAATTCAGTGTATTTTAACAAGCATTGATTTTACCAAAGTAAATTCGCTCCTGGATGTTGGTGGTGGCGATGGAACCATGGCTTGTGCTTTTGTCAGTGCTCAGCCCCATTTACACGCTACCGTGTTCAATCTGCCTAAATCTGCCGAAATGGCAAGAACAAATATTGCATCCCAGGGATTAAGTCAGCAAGTTCATGTCTTTGCGGGCGATTTTATTAACGATGACTCCTTTCCAGAAGGATTTGACCTCATATTATTCACACGCGTCATGTTTGACTGGGATGAGCGAGTAAACAGAAAGCTCTTAAAAATGGCGTATCAAGCGTTGCCAGAAGGTGGTCTCGTGGCCATTTGTGAATTTTATAAAGAAGAAAATAATGATCGCTGCCTTGCTGCAGAGTATCGTTATATTTTTCATGATGATTTTACCCCCAATGTGATGAAAAGTGCCGCCGAATATCGCCGCATGCTCGAAGAAACAGGCTTTACGCTGATGCAAGCCAACAAGGGTATGCAAGCCAATACCGAGAAGCCCCCCGCTTTTAGTTATTGTTCGGTGTTATTAGCCCGCAAATAGCGAAAGTCCAACTATAATTAGCGAGTAACACCATGGAAAATAAATATGAGTTCAATGGATGTAAAAAATAATTTGGCGATGACTTTAAGCGAGACGTTATTCGCGCCGCAAAGTCATTTCTCTTTAGCTGATGATCATACCCTACTAAATAGCCAACAATGTTGCGAGAAAATCAGGCAATACATAGCCTGGGTTAAGCAAATTAAGGTCAATTCAGTGCTACTTATCAGCGCCCCATCAATCGATGCATTATGCTTGTGCTATGCACTGGTACTGAGTAATAAAACCTATATTCCTGTACATACCTCAACATCTTCTGAATTACTTAAAACGTATTTACAAACGTACCAGGTTGATTTATTAGTGGTTCAACCCCAACTGGCCAGTCAGTTTGATACTGAATTAAAACGCAAACTGATTGACGAAAACAATAAAGATTTTTTTTATTATGTGCCCCCAAGACTGCAACCAACATTTTGTTTGCTGCCAGGCATCATCCTCTTTACCTCAGGTACTAGCGAGCAACCCAAAGCGGTGCACTATCATTATGATACGCTGCATCGGTATCTATCCTGGTGCACAAATGAGTTTAAACTCCAAAAGAAGGACAACTTCTTATTTACCACCGAGCTTTCATTTGTGGCCTCGCTCCGGCCATTGTTCGTACCTGCATTAGCCGGCGCAAACCTACACTTTATTGGTAGCAGCTCCACCAACAAACTACAATTAATCATAAATGCCCTGCTGAAAACAAAGATCAGCATCCTAAATGTCACCCCAACGCTATTTAAAATATTAATGCAGCACATGGAAAAAAATGCGCTACAGCACACCTTATCATCCATACGTTTTATTTTATTAAGTGGCGAAACACTTGATACTGACATTATTAATTACTGGTTTGCCCACATCAAAGCAGACACTATTTTTTATAATTTATATGGTGCAACAGAATATTTAGTACCATTTTATAAAAAAATTATAGCCCCACAGCAAGAAGATGAGCGACTGCATCTAGGGCAGCTTAGAGCAGGGTGCGACTATAAATTAGTACCTAATGCAACGAAATGTTATGAACTATACATTGCTGGCGATATATCAACTGCCTATTTTGATGAAAAACTAACCCAAAGCAACTATATACTCATTAATAATCGCCGCTTTATTAGAACCAATGATGCAGTCAACGTACGCCATAATGAATTATTCTTTTGCTCACGCGCCCAACGAATAATCAAGAGATATGGCCAACTCATTAATTTAGATCAAATTGAATATGTATTAAAAAAATCCCACAACACCTTGGATTTCATCACCTTTGTCGATGAGAAGAATGAAAACAAGATTTATCTGCTGATCCATGGCTCCTTGCATGATACGGCGCTATTAAAGCAAATCAAATTAACTTTAAATACCCATCTTCCAAGCTACATGCATCCCGATGAATATATTTTTACGCGTGAAGTACCACTTACCGCAAGCGGTAAAATCGACTATTTATTAATTAAAAAAACATTTATTGTAAATCAAGTAAATGAACTGACTGATTATTTCACCCGTTTTTTTCCTGAAAAAAACGTCAACCTGGATGCACGCATCATTGATTTAGGTCTTGAATCAATAGATTACATCGAGATGGCTGAAGCGTTTTTAAAAATAACTGGCAAATGGTTAGACGTTTCCAAAATTAATGAAGAAGTGCGCATAGCCAATATTGCCTCCTGCCTTATCGAGGTTGAGGTAGATAAATCAATAACCAATACAGCGGTTGCGCTCAATGCCATTCAAGCCGCATTTTATACGAAGGAACTCGGCAAGCAAGAAGAGGTCTGGACCTGTATCATCGCGGTTTTTTGCCTTAAAGGCCCAATTGATATCAATAGGCTAGAAATGGCAATTGCTGAAACGCTGGCGAATCATTTCATGCTCAGTTGTCGATTGGAATGGCGAGAAAATAATTACTTCTTTGTGCGCGCGCCCATCCAATCAGATTTTCAACTACGAACACCAATTTTTTTTCCCAAGAAGATACTAACTCAACTAAAAACCTCAGTGCATTCAGATAGACTGGCCCGAATATACATACAAAAGAAAAAAAACCAGTATTTTTTAATTATGGCCTATCATCACATTATCATGGATGGCTGGTCGGCCACTCTAGTGCGCGAAGAAATCTTCCGCAGGTATGAGGGAACGCATAAAATAAATATTTTACGCAAAGCAGATGAAATTAAATATTTAAATCAATTAAATCAAATTTGGCCACATAATCATGACACGATTAACGAATTAAAATCACGACTACGACACGTTAATCCCGATGAATACAATCAATTAGACTCCTTTTTTGCCGGCCCCCTACAAAAACAAAATACTTATTTGTCTTTTGCAAAGGACAAGGTGGATCAATTTGCACGTACCCATCAGATTCAAGCATTCCCTTACAGTGTTATTTTCGCGCTATTACTCCATCAGCTTATTTCGCTCCAGTCAGGCGTGCACAAATTATTTTTCTACACTAGTTTTTCTAATCGCAATTTACCGATACCGCAGATAAAAGAATTAATAACCAATTTGGCCACTGGTTTACCCGTTTTTTTCGATGATACCAAACAAACACCACAAGAATTTGCCTTACAAATCAAAGAGAATTTCACAGCTTACTTCAAAAATATGAGCTACGGCGGTTTAGCAGAAATATGGCAAAATGAAATTATCAACAGGAAAATTTTATCCCCGCGCGAACAGCCCTATCTAATCTTGTACACCTATATAAATAAAATTGTCGGCAATCAATACATGCAAAATAAGTACATTGATTGGAATAGATCAAAGAATGAACTAAATTCACGAAAAAAAGGCATCGTTTTTTTACGCGTCTATAATATGGGATCGCAATTTGTAGTTATTCTTGATAGTCACCTAAAAAAAAATGGGCATGCAGGCTTGATTAACCGCTTGCAAGAGCTCTTCTAGAGAAGCAACCCATTAAACAGCCCTGGTCATGCATGAATATAACAATCGATTGCCTTCATGCGGTTGTTTGCCATGCATCAAGGTAAAATTATCTACGATCATAAAATCGCCCTTGTGCCAATGAACTACCCGCGTATGGTTTTGGATAATCTGATTAATTTGTTCCACTTCATCGGCAGAAAAAGCAGTATCATTGCCATAATGACAAACGATAGGAAAGATATCTTTTAAGATCAGATAGCGGGCAGCAAGATACTTTGCAAAAGATAATTGCTTTAACTCACCATATAAGAAATTGGCATAATAATTTAAATACGCAGCAGAATTAAACCAGGTTAAATTATGTGTCAATGGATGTGGCAATACCCCTGGTAAATGAGTTGATACAATTAAATCTCGCCCGTTATTAACCCATTCCCAGTCCTGCTGATTTTGCATTAATTTTTTTTCTATAGTTTGCTTTTCGTCCATAGCAAAATACTCTTCCCATCTACGGATACTGCCCTGGCCTAAAATTTTCTTCAGTGCGGCGTATTTCATGGTCTTACCATGGAAAAATTGTTTGTAAATGACGCCATGCTCCATAATCTTCTGTTGAATAGCTTGGGGCATATCCTGCCAAATAGACTCGGCATTAGCAAAAATAGTGCCGCCACCTTTTAGTGCCGGAGTAACACAACAAAAATAAATATTGTGGGGGGGATTTTTTGAGCGCGGCTTTTCATGATGTAAAGGTAAAGGCACATACGACGGGAGATCGCTTGACGTATAAATATCGTTTTGCAATACCGTTCTTGGTAAATCATAATCACGCGTATCACATCTGCGACCTAAGCCACATAGATCAATGACTTGGGAAAAATAATCCTCATCTACACAGGCAAAACCTCTAAATAAAATCGCGCCATACTGAATAAGCTGCACCAAGAGTTCCGCCCTATGCTCAGCAATCAGAGCCAGCAAAGGTTTTGCATCTTGTGGTCCCGGATTGGTTGCAGCCAACACGATGGGCAAATTCAGCTCAGACGCAATGATAAAATTTAAACTCATTGTTTCTTTCTCCCATGGCAACCGGGTTATTTTATGGCCTCTAAAAAAATAGGCCGTGTTTCATAATATAGCTCACCATCATATTTACGCTGACAAATTTTTTGAAACACATCACAAAGGGTGTTGCTCAAATCATCTTGATTTTCTTCAGGGATTTTTTTCATGAATGGCAAGGTTAACAATAAGCCCTTAAAATGCTCCATACTGGGAAGACAAATTTTGACCGTTTCTAGCTCTAGTTTGAGCTTTTTAAAAGGTAATTTATTCAAAACCGCAAAAACTCGATAAAAATAGTCTGTATAAAGATTAAAGGCCTTAATATTGTGCTGAGCTAAATCCATATAGCGGCTATTTATGGTTAACTCGTGCCAGGCTTGTAAAATGCTATTGTCTGAAAATGAAGAAAATACTGCATAAAATCGCCCTTCTAGTTTCAACGCATTAAAGATATTTGGAAACGATAATTCGATTTGCGTCCAATGCAGACACCAAAAAGATAAAATAAAATCAAACACACAAGATTGTTGGTACTCTTCAATACGATGTACTGCAAAAGAAAGATTTTTACGCGTCCAATGCTCTTTAGCATACGTTACCATTTCCTCAGAACTATCAATCCCAAGAATTTGGCCGTTTTTGAGCCGGTCAGCCAACAAACTGATGTACTGTCCATCACCGCTACCCACATCTAAAATAGAGCCTGAAGGTTGAATATTGAAACGCTTACGAAAAAGCTCATTTACTTCGGATTGAAAATAATTTCCAAGTAAATATTGTTCAGGATGCCATACCAAATCACTGTCCATTATTAATGATCACAAGTTGGCTTACTATACCGTAAATAATTAATAATTCGAGTCTTTTTAAAAAGTGAAATCGGCTACTTCGGTTCATTAAAGTCATCCAACCCGCACAAAATAGAGGCGAAACCCCCGCCTGCTCACAATAAAAGCATATTGGTTTGTTTTTACAAACACACAATAGTGATGTATAATTTTAATTCAAAATGCACGTAAGGAAATCAAGCAATGGACGAAAGAAGAGAAAAAAAAAAATACCCCCAAAGGAAAAGAAAAAATGCACGCTAGAGGGGACAGTAAAAAAACAAGCCGGAGTACACCAGTAACTCCTAGAGAAAAAAATAAGGGCATTTTCGCCAATATCCCCAATTTTTTTTAAGCTGTATACTTCCGCACCAGAACATCCCACACAAAACCCAAAACAATCAAAAAATACTAATTCCCAAACAGTGAATCAAATTGTAGAGCCGAAACATGATGACAATGGAACAGAATTAGCAAGATCCCAATTTTCCAGAAAAAAATCATCCCCCCAGGCAAAACTTAGCCTGCAGTTAGACAAACTCATTTCCATAGATAAACACCCCGAGCTGTGGCGAAAGACCTTGGTTTATGAAGTGATGGAAGAGAGTATTAATGCCAAAATTGAGCAGTTAAGCCAATACCCTTGGCATACCAGTAAAACCTTACTCGAACTGCATAATTCACGGTGGTTAGAGCCACAACATGCCGCCCAAAAACAACAAGTTCATTCGCTAAAAACACTATGTAATGATCTACTTGAACCTGCATTTCAACACTATCTTCACAACGAGTATGAACGCGAACAGGCTGAAGAACTTTGTGCTCATTTAAGAACGTGTATTGAGCAAGTCATGTCAAATACCTTATCTGATGAATATGCACCTATACTCTCGAATGCGGTTGAATTTAGTGATATCGAATTATATCGACGCGCAACAAAACAAGTGCGACCTCTACGCTTTACTGAAGCCAAAGCGTTTCATCCCCCTTTTGATGTTATTTTACCGTTTATTTGCACAAATATGGATAGTAGCAAATACAATGCACAACTTGATACGTTAGTGGAAAAAACCATAGCGGCGGGAATTCTCTATCGGCAAACACAAAAACAAGCCACTGCCTTACGCTTAGATTTAGAAGAAGGCAAAGCACCAGAGGGTTATGTTAGTCTGCGTGCCAGCTTGCCGCAAAACAATCGCTTTCGCAATAAAATTATCGAGAAATTGGCAGCGCATCTACATACTGAGAGAAATCCTAATTATCCCAAATGTATGAATGAAGAAGCAGATTTTTTTATACCGAAAAATAGCTTTCTATTGGCATCACTAACAAAGCAGATTGCTGATTTTAAACAAGAACATAAAAAACTGCACTCCGCTAAGAATGGCTCTTTAAGCTCCCGTTTTATCGAGACCATGTCCACTAATCTTGCAAGGCAACTGAAAGACACTTTATTATCAGAAAAATATATTGAGCATGAACCTCATCCGTTACGTCATAATTTTTCTAATTAACATTCGTTGTGAATAATAGTTGCTCTAATTGAACATAACCAAAGAAAGAGTCTCCAGTTTATCTAAGGAGACTCTTATGCGTGGGCTCTGATAGTCTGGCTTGGTTATCTTGACTTGTTTTCTATAGTGGCGTGACGTAAGATAGATGCTTTGAAGCTTTGATTATTGATCAAGAGGCATGGATGCTTTTAAAAGCAATTAAATCTTTATCTCAAACCTGCCTATTCTACTGCCTTTCTGTAATCCTGTTTGGGTGTTCATTTGCGCCTAAATATATAAGGCCTCCCATACCTGTTGCAGAAGAATACCCAAGAGGAACAGGTCCGCAAAAATACACCAACATCCGCCAGTTTGGCTGGAACGTTTTTTTCACTGACCCCGCTCTAAAACAATTGATTGCGTTGTCGTTAAATAATAATCGTGATTTAAGAACCGCTATAGAACGAATGGGGGAAGCAAGAGCGATGTATGGCCTACAAAAGGCTGATTTGTTTCCCTCCCTCAATGCAAATGCTCTCGGTCTTAAAGCTGGGGTGCCAGGGAATTTGCTACCCAATATGAATCCCTTTGTTTTTTCAGCTTATTTGGGTGCTCTTAGTGTGAGTTCATGGGAGATCGATTTTTGGGGTCGTCTTAGAAATTTGAAAGATGCAGCACTAGAACATTATTTAGCAACGGAAGATGCAGAACATGCCACGTTCATCAGCCTGATAGAGCAAGTCGCCAACACCTACCTAACAGAGCATGAGCTAAACGAGTTGATTCATATCACCCTAAAAACCATTAAGAGCCGTAAACACTCATATCATCTAATGAAACGACGCTTCGAAGAAGGCTCTTCATCAAAGTTTGAAGTGGTTCAAGCAGAAACACTGTTGCAACAGGCGAACTCCGAACTAACTGTACTTGAGCGTAAGCGTGAATTGAATTGGAATGCGATGACCCTTCTTGTGGGTACTCAAATACCAATCAATCAGAGTAGACTTGCGCGGGTTGCCCCCTCTTATATAAAAGAGATTTCTCCTGGCCTGCCATCAGAATTATTGTACAACCGCCCCGATGTGATTGCCGCGGAACATAGATTAAAAGCAGCAAATGCAAACATTGGCGCGGCAAGGGCTGCATTTTTCCCCAGGATTACACTGACGGGGGCATACGGTACGACCAGCAGTGAACTAAATAACTTATTTAGCCCTGGAACCAAAATATGGACTTATTTTCCCAATATAACCCTTCCGATATTCGATTGGGGAAGAAACATGTCTGATCTTGGCCTTGCAAAAGCACGCCAAAATCTAGCAATTACAGAATATGAACATACGATACAAGTCGCTTTTCGCGAAGTTGCTGATGCTCTAGCCAATCGGACATGGCTAGCAAAACAAATTATCGTTCAAAATAAAGCATTAGCATCACAAAAAGAGCGTACGCATCTGGCATGGGCTAGATACAAAGTGGGTTCTTCGCCATATCTTGAAGTTCTTGATGCAGAGCGAGATAAATTCGTGGCTGAGCAATCTCTTGTGCAAACACGATATGAGCTTCTTGCCAGCCAAATTAACTTATATGTGGCATTAGGCGGAGGACACGGTAGATAATCTGAACGAGTCCATCAGTTTAACGCCGTGATGCTTTAATAAGGAACGATAATGACTATAGAAGAAATAAAGAAACGTTTAATGGCTATAGAAAAAAAAACACGGATAAAGATACTAGGAGTATTGGTTATCGTAATTGTGGGTTTCATTATTTGCTACAACTATTTGGGAAGTAAAAATACAAATATTATCAGTGGAAATGGTCGAATTGAGGCTACTGAAATTAATATTGCTCCGCGAATGCCGGGAAAGATTAAGAAAATTTTTGTGCGCGAAGGGGATTATGTAAAAATCGGACAGATTTTGGTGCAAATGGATACTGATGTCCTGGACGCGCAGCTCAAAGAAGCGAAAGGTCGGTTGCTTATGGCACAAAGTTCTGTCGCCATCAACCAAAGCAAGCTGATTCAGGCAAAAAATAGAAAAGCGTCTGCTGATGCTGTTTTAAAACAAAGAGAAGCTGAACTTGAAGTCGCTAAAAAAAGATTGACGCGCTCCTCCAGGCTCGTTTTAGATGGTGCGGCTTCCAAACAGGAAGTTGATGATAATAAGGCAACTTATGAAAGTGCCATTGCCGCAAAAAATGCTTCTCTTGCTCAGACTGGAGAAGCCGAAGCGGCTATTGTAACGGCAGAACGAGAAGTTATCGGATCTGAAGCTGCGGTGACAACAGCAAAAGGCTCTGTAGAACGCATACAAGCAGATATAAACGACAGCGCACTAAAATCACCACGCGAAGGCAGAGTACAGTACCGCGTGGCTCAGCCAGGTGAAATAGTCTCTGCGGGTTCTCCTATATTGAACCTGGTCGATCTGAGTGATGTTTATATGACCTTCTTTCTTTCTACAATATATGCAGGACGTGTGGCAATTGGAGAAGAGGCAAGGATTCTACTCGATGCGGCGCCCCAAGATGTCATTCCTGCCAACATATCCTTCATTTCAGATGTTGCTCAATTTACTCCAAAAACCGTTGAATCGACTTCTGAACGAGAAAAACTCATGTTCCGAATAAAAGCAAGGATTCCTAAAGCACTTCTGCAAAAGCATATTGCCCAAGTTAAAACCGGAGTGCCTGGAACGACTTACATTCGTCTTAATCCTCAAAAACCATGGCCAGATTATCTACGTCTTAATCCTAATAAACCGTGGCCAGGTTATGTAAAGGTAAATAAATGAGTATTCACGCCGATGCGGCATCTTCATCAATGCAATCCGTTGTGCGGATACGCAAAGTTACCTTGCAGTATGAAAATGTTACTGCGTTAGATACCGTTGATCTTGATATTCCCTCAGCATGTACCGTTGGCATAATAGGACCGGATGGCGTAGGAAAGTCAAGTCTCTTATCCCTTATTGCTGGAGCACGTGAAATCCAGATAGGCAAGATTGAGCTGTTTAAAGGAGATATGGCCGATAAGCGACATCGAGAAAAAGTCTGTTCCAGGATAGCTTATATGCCGCAAGGGCTTGGTAAAAATCTCTACCCTACTCTCTCCGTTTTCGAAAATGTCGATTTTTTTGGTCGTCTGTTTGGCCTTAACTTAGAAGAACGAAAGCAGCGAATCAATGACCTTTTACAGGCAACAGGATTATCCGCTTTTGCAAACCGTCCTGCAGGCAAACTCTCCGGCGGTATGAAGCAGAAGCTAGGAATTTGCTGCGCATTGATTCATGAACCTGATATATTGATTCTCGATGAACCAACAACTGGCGTCGACCCGCTCTCTCGTCGCCAATTTTGGGAACTTATAGATGGCATTCGCACATCCCATTCGGGCATGAGCGTTTTAGTTGCAACAGCATATATGGAAGAAGCTGCTCGTTTTGACTGGCTTGTGGCAATGAATGCCGGACGTATCCTTTTTACTGGAAAGGTTGCCGAATTTTTGGAGCGGAAAAATTCTACCGCGATGGAAGATGCATTTATTGCGATGCTTCCGGAAGAGCAGCGCAAAGATTACAAGCCGGTTGTTATTGTACCCAGAAAAAAGGAGGGTATTTCCGATATTGCCATCGAAGCCCACAACTTAACAATGACGTTCGGTAATTTCACTGCCGTCGATCATGTCAATTTCAGGATAGAACGGGGCGAGATCTTTGGTTTTATTGGTTCTAATGGCTGTGGAAAGACGACCACAATGAAGATGTTAACAGGCCTTTTGCCTCCGAGCACAGGAGAAGCAAAGCTGTTTGGCCATGTTCTGGATCCCAATGATATAGAAACCCGCAAGCGCGTTGGCTATATGACCCAGGCCTTCTCTCTTTACTCAGAGCTTACGGTAAAGCAAAACCTTCTCCTACATGCGCGTCTTTTTGGTATCACAAAAGAACAGCTTAATGAAAAAGTAGATAAAATCATACATCGTTTTGGGCTCGATGAAGAGATAAATAGTCTTCCAGAATCGCTTCCTATGGGCGTTCGTCAACGGCTGTCTTTGGCGGTGGCCATGATTCATAGTCCAGAGATATTAATTTTAGACGAACCGACTTCGGGCGTGGATCCCATCGCGCGCGATGCGTTTTGGCAAACAATAATCGAACTTTCCCGACATGATAAAGTCACTATTTTCATTTCCACCCATTTTATGAATGAGGCTGAGCGCTGCGATAGGATTTCCTTGATGCATGAAGGACGGGTATTGGCCAGCGGTCCACCAACCGCTTTAGTAGAAGAGAGCAAAACGAAAACATTGGAAGATGCGTTCATCAAATTTCTTGTGGATGCCGGCGCTCTTGGTACAGAGACCAAGACTGAGAAAAATTTTTCCATATATACGAACGCAGCGCCCATACAAAAAGGCCTAAATTTAAAAAAAGAAACCCGTTTTTTCAATTTCCAGCGAATGATAAGCTACGTTCGCCGAGAGGCATTGGAGCTTTATCGGGATCCCATCCGTTTAACACTGTCGATTATAGGAAGCGCTATATTGATGCTGGCATTGGGTTATGGAATCAGCTTAGATGTAGAAAATCTATCTTTTGCGGTATTGGATAGAGATCAGACGGGAATTAGCCGAGACTATATTTACAATATCTCTGGTTCTCGCTACTTTATTAAACGCGCGCCCATTAAAGATTATAAGGATTTGGACCACCGTATGCGCAGCGGCGATATTAGTCTGGCTATAGAAATAGCTCCCGGCTTTGCTCGAGACATACAACATGGCAAAGCGGTTAGCATTGGTACCTGGATTGATGGCGCGATGCCCAAACGGGCTGAAATTATCCGTGGCTACGTACTCGGTATGAACATGCATTGGCTAAATAATTTGACCATGAAAGGATTTGGAATCAAGATGCCTCATGAATCAATCTCTATTGAAACTCGCTACCTTTATAATCCCGATGTGAAAAGTGCGAAAGCGATTGTGCCGGAAGTCTTTGGGGTCCTTCTTATGATGATTCCCGCTATTCTTAGCGCACTTTCAGTGGTGAGAGAAAAAGAGCTGGGTTCTATTGTCAATCTTTACGTTTCACCCGTTAGTCGACTTGAATTTTTAATCGGCAAACAGATTCCTTATGTATTCCTGGCAATAATCAATTTTTTTCTTATGATTTTATTGGCTTACAATGTTTTTGATGTGCCCGTTAAAGGAAGTGTATTTACGCTTTTACTCGGCACATTATTGTTTGTTATGACCTCAACATCTATTGGACTTTTATTTTCAACATTCACAAAAAGCCAAACAGCAGCAATTTTCGGCACAGCGATTCTGACCTTTCTCCCAACTATCCATTTTTCTGGACTAATCGATCCTGTTTCAGCCTTAGAAGGATTGGGCGCTTTCATTGGACATATATTTCCAACAACCTACTATTTAATGATTACTACTGGCGTTTTTTCTAAAGGTCTTGGTTTTCATGATCTCAAAATCTGGTTCCTGCCATTGTTATTAACAACGCCGATCTTATTGGGACTTGGTGTTGTATTTTTACGAAAACAAGAGCGCTGAATATGCATATTAAAAATATATATTGTCTTGGTGTTAAAGAATTGATAAGTCTTCGCCGAGACCCGATTTTGCTCGCACTTATTTTGTTTTCTTTTACTATCTATATATATAGTGCAGCCACATCTTTGCCAGAAACGCTACACAACACCCCCATTTCCATCGTCGATGAGGATCAATCCCCACTGTCCAGGAAAATTATCGCGGCATTTTATCCTCCTTATTTCATGAGCCCAACGATCACCACGCTTAATCAAATTGATGCACGGCTCAACGCCGGCATGGATACTTTTTCGATTGTCATTCCCATGAAATTTGAACAAGATGTGCTTGCCGGAAAAAAGCCTGCCATCCAATTAAACATTGATGCCACAAGGATTAGTCAGGCCTTAGCCGGAAATGAAGATGTCCAGCAAATTATTACAAAAGAAGTCAATGCGTTTCTGCAAAGTTATCAATCGAATAAATTGCCAAGAATAGATGTTCCTTTCCGAGTAATGTTCAATCCCGAATTGGAGCTAAGCTGGTTCGGTGCGGTGATTGAGCTTATCACAAGCATTACCCTGCTTTCGATTATCTTAACCGGTGCCGCTTTGATCCGAGAAAGGGAACATGGAACTGTTGAGCATTTGCTGGTAATGCCAGTCACTCCTTTCGAGATTATGATAAGTAAAATATGGGCGATGACACTTGTCGTACTGATCTGCAGTTTTTTTTCAATAGAATTGGTCATTCGACTTATCCTTTCTATGCCTATTGAGGGTTCCCTGTTTTTATTTATGATAGGCACCGTGCTTTTCTTGTTCGCCACGACTTCTTTAGGTATTTTTCTTGGAACTTTTGCACGCTCCATGCCCCAATTTGCGTTACTGATGATTCTAATTCTTTTGCCAATGCAAATTCTTTCAGGCGGTTTAACGCCACGTGAAAGTATGCCTGAATTTATTCAAAAGATTATGCTGACTACTCCCAATACACATTTTGTTATGCTTGCACAATCAGTATTATATCGAGGTGCCGGTTTAAGGATTATATGGCCACAATTTCTTGCGTTAGCATTGATTGGAATTGTTTTATTTTCAGTATCCATGTCACGTTTTCGTAAAACACTTGCATTGATGGCATAAGAAGAAAATGCGCAAAAGCTCTTCGCTATCGCAGTGATGTTCTAATTCGTAACAACTCACATGCTAGCCCGGGAGCGGTGAAAACCGGGCTATGCTCCCCCATGAAAATGTTGGAAAATACGCTGAGCCAAATGTTCACTAATCCCCTGCACTTTGGCAATTTCTTCCAATGGTGCTTTGGCTAACTCGCGAAGACCACCAAAACGATGTAATAAGGCTTGGCGACGTTTTGCGCCCACGCCTTCAATGTCTTCCAATGTAGACTCCAAACGCTTTTTTTGCCTTTTCTTACGGTGTGCGGTGATGGCAAAACGGTGCGCTTCATCGCGAATATGTTGCAAGAGGTGCAAGGCTTTGGAATCATCCGGCAACGTCACCTCACGCGCTTCATGCACTAAAATTAATTTTTCCCAACCGGCTTTACGCGAAGGTCCTTTGGCAACCCCTAATAAGGTGACCGTAGTCACATTTAATGATGCCAGAACACGTTGGGCAATAGTTACCTGACCTTTACCGCCATCGATAATCAAAATATCGGGCAACGACTGTGCTTCAACCAAACGCTTAAAACGGCGGGTAATTGCCTGCTCCATTGCGGCATAATCATCGCCCGGAGTAATGCCTTCGATATTAAAACGTCGATAGGCACTGGGATTCGGGCCTTCACTATCAAAAACAACACATGAGGCAATGGTGGCCTCACCTTGAGTATGGCTGATGTCAAAACACTCCATGCGCGCAATAGGTTTTGTCAACGCTAAAAAGCGCTCTAATTCATGGAAGCGCGAACGCATCGTGGAATGTTTGTTTACATATTCGGCAATCGCAACCCGCAGATTATTCAGAGCAAAATCCATCCACCGTGATTTGGCAGCCCGCGGACTAACTTGTATTTTACACGACTTACCTCGTTGCTGGGTCAATGCTTCTTGCAAGGATTGATGGGTCGGCAACGCATGGTCGGTAATAATTAATGGCGGAATTCGTTCCGGTGTACCCAAATAATAAAAACTTACAAAGGCATCAAAAGTTTGTTGCCATAAATCATCCAAACCAGGCTCTTCCTCTAATCCATTCGGAGGCACTGAAGGGAAAAAACTTTGACTTGCCAATATTTTCCCTTCGCGAATGGTCACACATTGTACGCAGGCAAAACCTGGGCTTACCTCAATGGCAATAGCATCTGCATCCCCACTTAACTGCATCATGCCCTGTTGTTCTTGCACCAAACGTAAGTTTTTAATCTGGTCGCGCAGCATGGCGGCCTCTTCAAAATTCAGATTCAGCACCGCCTCCTCCATGCGCTTAGCCAGTTCATCAAGAATTAATTGACTTTTACCCTGTAAAAAGCGCATCGCATCCTGCACCGAACGCTGGTACTCGTCAGAAGTAATATAGTGCACACAAGGTGCCGTACAGCGTTTGATTTGATACTGTAAACAAGGACGTGAACGGGCATTAAAATAACTGTCACGGCAATTACGAATTTTAAATACTTTCTGAATCGTAACAATGGTTTCCTTTACCGCTGTGACACTGGGGTATGGACCAAAAAAATTACCGGCTAAGGGTTTCTTTTTCGAACGATAACTTTCAATGCGTGGAAAATCCGGATGCTCAGAAAGATGAATATAAGGATACGATTTATCATCTCGCAGTAGCACATTATATTTAGGCCGCAATGCTTTGATTAGGTTGCTTTCCAGCAATAGAGCTTCGGTTTCACTGCGTGTCACCGAAATTTCGATTGACGCAATTTGACTGACTAAAGAACGTGTTTTCACCCCAGTATTTTGTTTATTAAAATAACTGGTGACGCGTTTTTTCAAATTAGCAGCTTTACCGACGTAAAGCACAGTCCCTTCCTGGTCTAGCATGCGATAAATGCCAGGCTCATTTGGCAGTTTAGCCAGAAACTGCGTTAGTTCTAAAGAAGGGTTTTCGCTATTCATTTAATAAATATAGTCAATCATCTGACGCTAAATCGATGGGGTTCTCTATAATTCCATGTTTTAATGCCAAATAAGTGAGTTCCACATCATTTTTAATCCCCAGCTTTTCAAAAGTCCGATAACGATAGCCATTGATCGTCTTCGAACTCAAAAACAGACGATCACTAATGTCTTGGACATTCATGCCGCTGGTAATCATCAGCATGACTTGCATCTCGCGCTCAGATAAGATATTAAACGGCGAGCCATGTACTTCCTCTAAGCTATTTATCGCCACTTTTTGCGCGATTTCCGCACTTAAATAGCGTTCCCCTTTAGCTACCTTACGGATTGCCGCCGCCATTTCTTCCGCACCCGACTCTTTAGTCAAATAACCCATAGCACCTAATTGCAAAACACGGGTAGGCAATACATCAGAACACATAGCGGTTACGGCAATGACTTTCACATGGGGGTTGGATTTTTTTAGACGACGTGTCACTTCCCAGCCATCAATACCAGGCATTTTCATATCGAGAAGAACGACATCAGGGGCATGCAATTTAACCAATGCTAAAGCCTGCTCACCGCTTTCCGCATCAGCAACCACCTCAACATCCGACAAGTCTTCGAGTAATCGTCGAATCCCCATTCGAACCAAGGCATGGTCATCAACAATTAGTACTTTAATCAAATAATGCTCCTTGACCTATAAGCCAATGAACAACGCATGGCTGTTGATGTTAGCAAGACTAGGCATGCATTACAATAGACTTATTTAACGCATAGTTAAATGCCACAAGATAATGCGTATCCAACTCAAGGTGCAGATACCAAAGAAGATACATGCTCCTGAATCACCTTGAGATCATCAACTGGCATTTTATGTAATAAACTCTGTCCTAAGCTAAACTCAGCACCTTTAGCAAAGGGCGTCTGTCGTTCATTGCAATATTCCACCAAAGTCCGAATTTTTACTAAGGCATCAAGAGCAGCTTTTAGAAAAATATCTTTTTGTGAATCAGCGTATAAGGCTTTTTCCTGCTCCGATAATTTGTGTTTTTGAAGATTAAACTGACATTCTAGTACTTGCGCATAAGTATAATTTACCGTGAAATTTAAGTAACTTAAAAAAATATTATCAGGATTTTGCGGCTCCCATTCGTCAATTTTTTCTTTTATAGCAGCAAGTTGCTCTAATAAAATACCCAACTTGCACTCACCATCTCTTATCGGCGCAATCTTCCCCATTTGCGCATCGGTTAAGGTAATTAAATCATTATAAATTTTTACCAATCTATATTCCGTAACAAATAAATTCTTACTGACATCGCCAAATGCACGCTTCTTAACTAAAAGCTGATTAAAATCTTCCAGGCTTTGCTTCGGCTCAAAATCCTGGTCACAGATAATGGTATAATATTGCAACAACTGTGTAGCAAACGAAACAATCGCGTACTTATTTTTAGTTTTAATTAATTCGCTCACAACCTTTTGTACGTTGGCACGCGCTTCTCCTACTTTAGGATCGGCATCAGACTTCGCACCTAAAATCTTTTGGCCTAATTCAGTCACTAATTCTTGAATCTGGGAAAGGTGATTCTCGTTAAGACTATTAATGGAACTCATCGGGTAATTCGCATGGCGCAGTTGCGTTAATAGCTCGATAATATTGGGTTCAGACGCTGCTTTAAATATTGATCGCATAGTTAATCAACCTTATCTTTAAATTTCTTACATAACGCTCATCTTGAAATAATAGCATTAATACGACCTAAAAAAGGGCGGTTTTCTCATATTCAAGCCAAAATCATGGCTAGCAGGCTCGAAAATAGCACGAAAGAATTTTTTTTTCCAATCAAGACATTTCTTAACCAACTCTTAATATTTACCAGGTATAATTAAAGTAATTTCAGAACAAAGGGTGAAACCAAAAATGACCAAACAGACTCAGCTCATCGTTATGGATCAAACAACCGGTGCCGGGGGTACGCAAAGTTGTGGTTATCATACCCTCAAAAACTCGTTATTAGCCCTGATGCATATGCAAGGTATTATTAATGAGCAACAATTTGAAACCCTACGCAAAGATAAGCCTTTATTCGATGCCATCTATAAAGATACCGTCCAATACCACGGCAATACCAATAATACTGACGTCTCTTTACCTACTTTCATGGATCTTTTAGCGCGTATGAAAAAGGGCGATTTTGATTTTTCAGCGCATGGGGTATCCAAAGAAGACTTGAAGAAATTAAATCTTACGCCCGATGGTACGCAAAATATTACTGTTGCAAATTATAGGCTGGATATGATTGTCTCAGGACATGGCTTAGCGGGTATGGAGGAAGATTTATTAGTTGCTGCAGCAACCGTAAAATTAGCGCGCACAAAAGGTGTGGCACATCATGTGTTTGCATTGGGAATAAACGACGAGCACTGGGTAACCGCTGCAGTAAGCCAAGATGCCCACGGTGAACGTACCTGGCAATTTATGGATAGTTGGCATAATCAAACGCTATATCAAAAGACAGTAATAGGCAAAATTGAGGCGATTCTCAATAAAAATGAACAGGAATTAAATGATTATCTTTTGCAAGCATATGAAAATTCACACTCTAATCTAAATCCTTACGCCAATAGTTTAAATCCAGTTAATGGATTACCCCTTGAGGGCGAGGAAAATGAGGTACAACAACAATTTAATCAGGATGCCCCACGGCTTGCTACTTGGCTCGAGAGGCGCTTTAATTTTATGCAAACAAACGGTTGGTTAGATGCGCCTGGTGAACAAGAAAAAGTGTGGATCACGCATTTATATCATATGGCAAATTTTCTTAATGCCCATACGCTGGACAATGCATTAGAAAATCAATTGCAACCAATATGTGCACGCTTAAAAAGCATAGTATCACCAGCTCAGGAAGAAGATGAGACTCAAACTAAAGTACAGGATGAAACAATTGACGAAACCGCCGAGCAGAAGCAAGAGTTAAAACCTGGGCATAAACAGGATGAAACAGACGAGAATCTAAAAGAACAACAAAGAGCTGCGATGCATGCCGTAAGTGAAGGGCAACCTAAACCTACTGAGGGAATCATTGCTCGCTTTGTTAAAGGGATTAAATTCCTCTGGGAAGGAATAAAGAGCGCTATTGAACATGTAGCCAGAACTATAGGCTTAGTCCAGTAATCTAACAGTGCATCGATTGGGAGTTGAAAATCATGGGCGCATCAATGTTTTCAATCAATAAAGGAGTGGGATTGAGTCAAGCGGCTAACTCAGAAATAATCCGTAAGCTCACAGCACTAAGAATCACTGGTTATAAAGATGCTCTAATTAATCAGGAAATTAATGAGGATGATGAGGCGGCGCTGAATAAACTTACCTTGCATTTAGGTGAAAAAATACTGAAGGTAAACCTCATTGGCGCTGATGGCACCGATGCCTACAAAGCGGCACGTTCTCAATTTAAGCGCATCATTGAACAGCTGAGTAAAACAAAGCTTTCGTTAATCGTATTTGCTGCGCAATTGCTGCAGTTCTACACCATAATTTGCGCAGAACAATTCAAGCCAGAAGGGGACTACCAAGAATTTCAACAACTCCTAGCCAATGGCAGTAATAAATTTGGTGCCGTAAATACTAATTTATTCATCATTGAGTATCAATTAATCAAAATTTATAACGATTCGGTGGCACTAGAAGATGCGAATGCCAATGCGGACGCTTTAGCAAAAGAGGCGCTAGCCCATTTAAACTTAATTGAAACGCAACTGCCGCGTTTAAAAGAGTCCCTTGATCAATTGGTTATTGCAGAGCCAGATAATGTATTTTTGCATTACCTCTTGTTTCTGCACAGCTATACTTCGGCCAAATTGCTTGAACTGCACTACATCTTAGAAGAAAAAAATTTATCCACAGAGGAAATATTAGCTCTCTCTGGGCGCCAAGAAATTTACCTTAAGGCGGCAAAAGATGCACTCGATACCATCGAGCAGTTAAAACAATTTTTTAAGGCATACAAGAAAAATTATGCCAAAGGTTTAGAGTTTGCTTTAGGTCAAGATTTACTACACAACCTACCAGAACACGATTTTCATGAAATCAGGAACCACTTATTGTCTTTAATTACGACAAATTCTTCTAGCCCATAAATAGTAACTAATTATTGAGGTAAATAATGGCGACCAATGAAACAGAATTACAAATCGAACTCGATAAAATTAAAAATAATGCCTTTGACGTCAAAGGCCATTTTAAGTTGCTGTTTGCCAATTTATTAGCTGAAAAACAGCACCAATATGAACACGTTTCCATTGTCGAGCAATTAATTGACGAAGACACTCTTGGTGCACAATTACAAAAAGAATACCCAGGAAAAGATTATGTGCTTTTATTCTACGCGCATAAGCCACACGCTACAGCCCTTCACCCAGATCCCCAATTTAAAAATGACCCCAGAGCCCATACCTCTTTATTGCTGTGCAAGGTTAATGAGGGTAAAATTGGGCATGTATTAAATATTGATGGTTATAATTACCCTAATTATGCTGACCCAACAAGAAATCCCCATATTAAGCAACGTTTAGTCATCCAGGCACAAGGAAACGCCGATCGCGAGCAGCTAACCCCATTGCAAAAAGCATCCTGGCAAAACATGAATTGCGTTCTTTATTCATTTACCTTTGCCGAACAAATTTTAGCGCTGTTTCAACAACAACCCGAGCTCATGAGTAATTTATTTTCTGAACAAGAAAAGACAAAAATATCAGCAGATAACTTATTTCTTTTGCACGAGGGGATACTTGCAGGTATGACCAACAAATATGTGCGGGCAGTTGGCCCACATTATATTTATGATCAATCGTTCAGTAAAGAACATCATGACCGTATGCGCGCAGCATTAGCAAAGAGTTATGAATTGCAATTTACCCAAGCTAAAGCACAACATAGCCATACGGCTATGGAAAATCAACAGGCCGATACGACACATCATCATGAATCCCCTGTACAACCAAATGCTGAAGATAAGCCACCAGTAAATACGCATAAGGATGCAATGGTAAAGACAGATATACTCGACCATGAAGAACCTCTAACACCACAAAGTCCAGAACATGACAAAGATAATGAAAAAACCAGGCAGACAGCGACGATTCAAGATTCTGGAACAGAGAAACAATCAACAACGCATCAAGATACCAATAATTATAACTTCTTACTCAATGCAGGAATTGCTCTTAGCGCTACCTTAGCCATTGGTGCCTTTGTGGTCGCGGCCATAGCATTAGCAGCTGTTGTTATTATGCCGCCTGTAGCAATAGCGGCAGTGATTACCGTTGGTGCTGTCGCAGGATTAGTAAGTTATGGCTTATTCAATACGAAAAATAAAGAAAAACCGGAGGAATCGCCTGATAATACTGCGACGACCACGAAGCAATCGGGTATGTAGCGTTAATGACAGTGGCTCCTAGCCCAGGGCATACAGCAAAACCCGGGCTACCATGAATATAAAAAAAACGAAGCACCTCGTCCAATCTAAGGGTACGCTTACCTTAACAGGCTCTGATGTGAATATTAGGATTCCCCGGATCTACCACAAAAAGAGGTGGAAACTCACCTAATTCACGCGTACGGGCAAGTAAATCATCAATATTAGATAATACAAAGTCATATAATACTTGATAACTATCAATCACAAAATAAACCGGTTGCAACATATCAATACGATAAGGCATACGAAAGGCAACGATGGGATCAAAAATTACTCTTAATGGCACATCACTTTCAACGCTATATACCGTTTCACTAATGGAAGACAAGATACCACCACCATAAGCCCGTAATCCTTGCGGTGTGCGGATTAAACCAAATTCAACGGTATACCAAAACATCCGTTGTAATAAAGGCCAATCAGCTTCAGGAAAACTCAGGACTTTACAGGCGTAATCGTGCACAAACTCGGCATACACACTGTTTGTAAGCATAGGACAATGGCCAAAAATTTCATGGAATATATCCGGCTCTTTTACATAATCCAACTCTTCTTCAACACGAATAAACATAGCCACTGGAAACTGTTTTTTTGCCAATAGCTCAAAAAATTCTCGTGCTGAAATTAACGCGGCAACAGGTGCAGCCTGCCAACCGGTTTCTGCACTAAGGCGCTGACTCAAATCAGGAAGTTGCGGGATACTTTGTGAAGTAATCCCCAAAGTTTTCAACCCGGTTATAAATTCATCGCAAGCTCTTCCTGAGATTAATTTCATTTGTCGCTCAAATAAAATAGTCCAAACTTTGTTTTCTTCTGCCGAATAACTAACATACCCCTGAGCGTTGGGAACATGTGCAACATAACGACTTGAAAACTCCATACTTTCTCCTTCACTCAAATAAAAAGACCCAACCTACACCTCAGGTGTTACAACCCCTAGTTATTAGGCAATACGCGTCTAAATGTCAATAACTATTACAGATTTTTCAAATTATGCGATAAAATCAATAGATATTGAATCATCAGGGAATACCAATGACCATAGCTATTTTGGCAACAGGCGATGAAATTGTGCACGGAGATACACTGAATACTAATGGCCATAATATTGCCCATGCCCTTAGTTCAGAAGGATTATCATTAGGCTTCCAGCTAGCATGCAGCGACAAAGAAGTAGACATCATCAACTGTTTGCACTTTTTAGCAGAGAACCATGACATTATAATTATCATTGGCGGCTTGGGGCCAACTACGGATGATCTCACCCGTTTTGCCTTAGCAAAATTTATGGACACTACCCTAGTGCAACATGAAGAAGCCCTTGAACACATCAAAAAACGCCTGCAACATGCGAAAATGGTACTCAATCAAGGCAATCTGCAACAGTGTTTGTTTCCTGAGCATGCCAAACTCTTACCTAATCCTAATGGCAGCGCCATGGGTTGTTGTTACCGCCACAATGAAAAAACCTTTATTTTATTACCTGGGCCCCCACGTGAATGCCTGCCAATGTTTAATCATTATGCATTCCCTATACTGCAGAAAACGTCCCACAGCCAAAAACAAATACTGAAATGGCGGATATTTGGTTTACCAGAAAGTGAGATAGCCCAAGCATTAGAAGATGCACTTAAGGATGTTGACTGCCAAACTGGTTATCGCTGGGAAGCGCCCTACATTGAATTTAAAGTACGTTGTAAACAGGAAGTAGTAGCGAAGGTCAAAAGCATTATTGACCCAATCCTTGCCCCACATATTATCAGCACCATTGATAAAAAAGCCTCTGATGTCTTACGTGAACACTTGCTTAAACTTAATGAACCAATAACTATTATCGATGAGGCAACTGGTGGTTTGCTCCAAAGAGCGCTCAATAAACCTGGGTTACATCATTTATTAAATTTTAATGGCTTAATTAAAAATGGCCCATATTTTCACATCACCGGTCTTGAAGACTATTGGCAACAAAAACCCTTTACCGGCACAACGCAATTAGTCATTCACTACAGCAAGGGAAAACATCACGGCACCGAAACGCACACCATTCCTTATCGTACCCCTACCGTATTAGAACATGCTACAGAATGGTTAAGCTTCAGGCTCTTTCATCTCATCAATGAGTTGCATTAATGAGTAACACAGTTGCTGTGTTCCTTGACCGCTGATTGCAGAAATAGGAAACACCTTCTCTTTCCATTCCAGGCCATCAACTATGGCCTGAATACGCGCTTCGCGCTCAGCTTCATCAGGCAACATATCGATTTTATTTAATACCAACCAACGTGGTTTTTGCAACAACTCGGGATTGTATTCATTCAGCTCATTAAGAATGGCTTTTGCCGAAACGACTGGATCACTACCATCTAAGGGTGCCACATCAATTACATGCAGTAACACGCAGGTACGTGAAAGATGTTTTAGAAAACGATGCCCTAAACCAGCACCAGCAGATGCGCCTTCGATAAGGCCGGGAATATCCGCCATCACAAAGCTCTTATGCGAAGAAACACTCACCACCCCTAAACCAGGGTGCAAGGTAGTAAACGGGTAATCCGCTACTTTAGCTTTAGAGCTGGAAACCGCGCGAATTAACGTAGACTTTCCTGCATTGGGAAGACCTAACAAACCCACATCAGCTAGAACACGCAGTTCTAAACGTAAATGTCTTGACTCACCAGCACTGCCTGGACTTGATTGGCGAGGAGAGCGATTCACACTGCTCTTATAACGTGTATTTCCTAAACCATGGAAACCACCCTGAGCAATCAATACCGGAACACCCACTTGACTAATATCACCCAACAATTCACCGCTATCGACATCATAAATCAGTGTACCAACAGGCACTTTGATAATTAAGTCATCGCCTTTTTTCCCACTGCAATTGCTACCCATGCCCTGCTGACCATTACCGGCCTTATAATGACGCATGTAGCGAAAATCAATGAGGGTATTAAGATTATTGCTGGCTTCAAAGTAAATGCTACCACCGTCTCCGCCATCACCACCATCAGGCCCGCCACGAGGGATAAATTTTTCGCGTCTGAAGCTCACACAACCATTACCACCGTTACCGGCATCAATTTTAATAATTGCTTCATCAACGAATCTCATGACTTACCTCAACATAAAAAAAAACCCCGCTACCGGGGTTAGCAAAAAAGAATACTGTAAAACTAGATGTAGGTTGGGTCATTTTGCCCCAAAAACAGTGCCATCCCTAACTTGATACTGGTGATGAACAACGAACGCTGAGTCAAATGACCCAACCTACATAAAATAACTTGCTAGTTAACCGCTTCTTCTTGTTGCTCTGCAACTATAGTCACATACTTACGGTTCTTCACGCCTTTAACAACGAATTGAACCAAACCTTCAACCAAGGCAAATAAAGTATGATCACGCCCAACGCCGACACCTGGTCCTGCGTGGAAACGAGTACCACGTTGTCTTACAAGAATCTCACCTGCATTAACAAACTGGCCACCATAACGCTTCACACCCAGGAACTTAGGATTCGAGTCGCGGCCGTTACGAGTACTACCACCTGCTTTTTTATGAGCCATTGCTTTCCCCTCTTACTTGCTTATCGCAGTAATTTTAACTTGCGAATAATATTGTCTGTGCCCCATTTGTTTCATATGGTGCTTACGACGACGGAACTTAATAATTTTAACTTTCTTATGACGGCCATGATCAAGCACTTCAGCTTTAACAATTGCCGTAGCAACAAATGGCGTACCGCAAATAACGTTATCACCATCGGCCAACATTAATACTTCTTCAAATTTGATTTCGTTGCCAACATCTTCAGGCAGCAATTCGATCTTAAGTACATCGCCTTCCTTCACGGTATATTGCTTACCGCCAGTTTTGATTACCGCATACATAATTTTTCTCCAATTCGCCTGATTGGCTATCACAAATTCAACAAAGTCGCATATTCTATGCAATTATGACAACGACTTCAAGTGCAATTTCTATTTATGTTCATTTTAAAATATTGTATACTTCGCCACCCTTTCCGAATTTTCAAACTAAATTAAGTTCGGTATTTAATCTGGTCGCGGATTAGGTAAGGGAAATTATATACAATTTTTGGAGCATTATATAATGTCAAACATTCTTTTAGAAGCAGAATCAAGAACGGATATGGGGAAAGGTGCGAGCCGCCGCCTACGTCGTCTTGAAAACAAAGTACCCGCAGTCATTTATGGCGGCGAGAAAAAACCAATGTCTATTCATTTTCAGCACAATAAAGTCATTAAAGCTTTAGAAACTGAAAGTATTTACTCCAGCGTTTTTGATATTACCATTGATGGAAAAGTAGAGCACGTTATTTTAAAAGCATTACAACGTCACCCTTACAAACCATTAGTAATGCACATGGACTTACAACGTGTATCTAAGAAAGACGTCCTGGTTAAATTAGTACCACTCCACTTTGTCAATGAGCAACAAGCTCCCGGTATTAAAGCAGGCGGTATGATTAACCATACGATGACACAAATTGAAATCCGTTGCCAAGCTAAAGATCTGCCTGAATTCATTGAAGTCGACATGGCAAAAGTTGCATTAGATGATGTAATTCACTTATCTAACTTGAAATTACCCAAAGGCGTTCATTTAACGGTTGATCTAGCGGATCACAGCCATGACTCTCCAGTTGTAAGCATTCATATGCCTCGAGTTAGTGCTGCCGAAGAAGAAGCTACAGAAGTTTCAGCATCTGCTGTACCTACTGCAAGTTCCGCATCTGAGAAAGGTGAAGAATAAATTCTTCCCTGTCAAAGTAAAGATATCCTGGGCGAAGCAAAAGCCGAACCCAGGCTACAATATAAGTTCATAAACCCTATGTAGCACCAAATCAAAGAGCTTATGATCATGGCGATAAAACTTATCATTGGATTACGCAATCCCGGCTCAGCTTATGAACATACTCGCCATAATGCAGGCGGATGGCTCACAGCCGCGTTAGCGCAACGACACAGCACTTCATTCAAATTAGAAAAAAAAATGCAGGCTGAACTGGCTGAACTGAAGTTGAATAATCATACGGGTAAATTGGTTCTCCCTTTAACGTTTATGAACCACAGCGGTCAACCAACCCGCCTAATCAGTCAATTTTACCGTATTCAACCTGAAGAAATATTGGTTGTTCATGATGAACTGGATTTACCAGCGGGACGCATTAAATTAAAAACTGGCGGCGGCCATGGGGGGCACAACGGCTTAAGAGACATTATAGCCCAGTTAGGTAGCCCTCATTTTCATCGTTTACGCATTGGCATAGGTCATCCTGGCCATAAAGACTTAGTACATCAATACGTGCTTGGTAAACCGTCTGCACATGATAGACAACAAATTTATGATGCGATCGATAGGGGCATAGCCGTTATGCCTTTAGTATTCTCTGGTGACCTAGCCAGAGCAATGAATCAATTAAACGTTTAACAGAGGTACTACTCATGGGATTTAAATGTGGAATCGTGGGCTTGCCCAACGTCGGTAAATCAACTCTGTTCAATGCCCTGACTAAAGCAGGCATAGAAGCAGCAAACTACCCTTTTTGTACCATTGAACCTAATGTGGGTATCGTCACGGTTCCCGATCTGCGGCTCGATGCTTTAAGTGCGATTGTCAAACCACAACAAGCGTTGCCAGCAACCATGCAATTCGTAGATATTGCTGGAATCGTTAAAGGGGCTTCAAAAGGAGAAGGCTTAGGTAACCAATTTTTAGCCAACATCAGGGAAACCGATGCCATTGCCCACGTAGTGCGCTGCTTTGAAAACACCGATGTCATTCATGTGGAAGGACAGGTTAACCCCTTAAGTGACATTGAAGTTATCAATACCGAATTGGCTTTAGCAGACATGGAAACAGTTGACAAAGCCCTATTAAAATCAGGGAAAAATAGCCGCAGCGGCAATAAAGAAGCAATTGCCGAAGTCAAAACATTGGAAAAAATCAAAGCGCATTTGGATGAAGGCCTTCCTGTACGCACACTAGACCTCAATGCTGACGAAGAACTGCTGGCACGTCGTTTATTTCTGCTTACAGCAAAGCCCGTCCTGTACATCGCAAATGTTGATGATAATGGCTATGAAAACAATCCATTACTCGATGCCGTACAAACATTAGCACAGCAAGAAAATGCCAGCATTGTTGCTTTATGCGCCGCAACTGAAGCTGAGTTAGTCGAGCTGGAAGACGAAGATCGCAAAGAATTCATGGATGATTTAGGCTTAAGCGAACCCGGATTACATCGCGTAATTCGCGCCGGTTATGATCTTTTAGGTTTGCAAACCTATTTTACGGCCGGTGTAAAAGAAGTAAGAGCCTGGACTATCCATAAAGGAGCGACCGCCCCACAAGCAGCTGGTGTTATTCACACTGATTTTGAAAAAGGATTTATCCGCGCCGAAGTGATTGCCTATGAAGCCTTTATTGCTTGTGGTGGCGAACAAGGCGCCAAAGAAGCCGGAAAATTGCGCTTAGAAGGTAAGGAATACATCGTTTGTGATGGCGATGTAATGCATTTTCGTTTTAATGTGTAATATTTCCTTTGTATGAGCAATTCAATCATGCGTACGTAGGTTGGGGCGTTTGAGCCAACCTACGGCAAATCCTCCCTCGACTCTGCTGCAAGTATCTACTGACTAATCTAGATTTCTCCCGTTTTACTTGACAATTAACATGTACAACCTTAGCATTTACTCATTGAATGGTAGAGGACAGACGATGACGATTGAGAGTATACGCGCGGCAGTAATTGATGATTTTAACGCGGTTAATGCTTTAATTGTTAATAAAATCGAATCACAAATCGGTTTGATTGATGACATGTCCCATCATGTAATTGAAAGTGGGGGTAAGCGCCTACGGCCCTTATTGGTTCTCTTAGCCAGCAATGCCTGCAGTTATCAAGGCAACGCGCATATTGCTCTAGCGGCAATGGTCGAATTTTTCCATACGGCAACTTTATTGCATGATGATGTTGTGGACGAATCGACCTTAAGACGAGGACGCGAAACCGCGAATAATATTTGGGGAAGCAAGGCCAGTATTCTGGTTGGTGATTATCTTTTTACGCAATCAATTGAATTAATGGTCGATTCTGGCAATCCAGCCATTCTTAAACTTTTTGCCAATACTGCCCTGGAAATTAGCTGTGGCGAGGTAAAACAACTGTCTAACCGCCATAATCCTGCGCTAACCTTTGAAGAATACTTTGATGTAATTCGTGCAAAAACAGCGCTCTTATTTGCAGCTGCTGCCTGTATTGGCCCAATGCTTAGTGATGCATCCAAAGAAGTTCAAGACAGTCTCTATGCCTACGGTTTGCACTTAGGCAATGCATTCCAGCTTATTGATGATGCCTTGGATTATTGTTCTGATGCTAAAACAATTGGCAAAAATATTGGTGACGATTTGGCTGACGGCAAGGCAACCCTACCATTAATTCATGCATTACAACACGGCTCAGAACGCCAAAAACAACAAATCATCGAAAGTCTGAAAAAAGGCAGCCTCGAATTCTTACCTGAAATTCTTATCGCTTTAGAAGAAACGAAAGCAATAGAATACACAAAAAAAGTAGCGGCACAGGAAATTGACACGGCCTTATCATTCTTAATGGTACTTCCTGATTCAAAATATAAAAATGCACTCACTCAATTAGCCCAATTTGCCTTACAACGAAGTTATTAATACCAACACTAATGGTCGCACCCGGTCTTTGGAATCAGATAAAGACACATATTAATAATGTTCTCGAAAAATATCGTATCCGTGCGCCATTATTCAATGCAGTGAAAAGCGATTTAGCCTTAAAAAATGATTTGAGAATGCGCTATACCGAACTTAAAGCGATGTACGCATCTGCAGAAGATGAGAAAAAAAGCTGCTGCCTCGGATTGTAAAAGGCAACCTATACCGCCAACTGTGTCGTTGGGTCAAACTGACCCAACCTATGACTAGTGTAAACAAATACCTAAAACTAATCGTCTATTTGAATAGAACCTAAATCATAGGTAGAAAACATCGATGGAGTTCCTTCTTTCTCTACCAACATAAAAAGACCGGTGCCAAATACACCAGCTTCAGAAAAAGTATAAGAAAACCCGCGAATCACATCTAATTGAAACCAACCATGCGGATCCAGTTCTATTTTATAAGAACGATAGTGGCATGGATTTATATCCGCATCCAATCGGGTAGTAATGCAAAAATTAGATGAAATCGTATACGTTTGCGCTGTTGCGGTATAGTTTTCAATATAAGCCTCAAGAACACCGCCGATTACGGCTGCCTTGCCAACAAAGCCTTCTATTTCCTGCTCCACACTGCTACGCAAAAGAATTCCTTCTTGGTCTTGATTCAAATTCAGCGCATTATTTTGCTTAAGAAGAGACTTTAATGAGTGCTTATTGCCTTTATGTGGGCGTTCTTTAGCGTGGATGGGCATATTCCCAGTTGTCCATTCTCGGTGCTCAAGAATCACTCCATGATGAATTGTCACTGCAAAAGTACTTTTCATTACCACTGAAGCTAGAACGAATCCAACTGATTTTCTTAACATTCATGTTCTCCATAAAACTATAATAATCCTTAATCTATCGTTAAGAAGTGTACCGGTTACTTAAAGTAAAACAAAGAAACTTCCCAAGAATTTTTACCAATATTAAAGGGAGAATCATCCTATTATTTAGAATAATTTATTGTCTAAATAGGGAAATTAAATACAAAAAAAATTTAATAAAAAAAGAGCATAGGACTAACGCATAATAACGTTATACAGCGAAAAGATTGACTTCCCGCATCGCTTTAAGCCGTGTCACAAAATCATCTTCCATTTTATAAAGAAGAGAATCATTAGGTAATTTTTGAATATACCCCAACGCCTCTAATTGATGCAGCGCCGGCATAATCTCTTCAATTAAATCATAGCGTAACCGTGGTATCGATGAATTCATAATCGCCGTTTTATCGACAACAAAAAACTCGCGTATATTGGCATACATTGGCTCATTAATATCATTTTTAAGCTGATTCATAAATAGCGAATAGTTATTGAATAATAAATCCCATTCATTTTTTTTCTCCTTATATCGTTCCATTTCACGCCGGTTGCCAGTAAACTTTTGCAGATAACAATGAATCATTGCTCCCAGCATACATCCAATTACCAACCCTGTTAAAAAAGAAAAATTCATGTTGATCATTTTACCTGTTTAAATTTATAGTTCGGTGCTGATTTTTATCCATCTTCCAGGAACGCGTCAAGTATTTTATAAACTCTCCTGCAATACCTTTTGTCATCCTGGTGAGAAGCGTTTAGGATTCACCACAATACCAAATGGCACAAAGATTTCTTTGCCTTTAATCTTCACTTGCGCGAATAACTTAATGAAGCCAATTTGATTTGGATTAACATGAAACTCAAGCTGCGGACCACCACGCTCCAGTACTCTAAGCGATTCATTGCCCAGCGGATGAATATGTACAAATGACTTAAAATCGGCATTAAAATCAATGGAGTGAGTATAAGAGCCTATTGCTGTCGCCAAATTAGGTACAGCCCTATCATTAAAAACCACAGTTGAAAACATTTCTTTTGCCGTGAGTAAATCAGCAATTAAATATTCCTGTTGTTGACTGTTGGTAAGGACGACATCCGCAGAACTTATTGATTGATAAAATAAACAGGCTATTGATGTAGTGACTATAAATAAAGCTCTAGCTATCTGGGTAAAACTCTTCATGATATTTTATCTCCAACTCTTCATGCGCAGTACTTTCTTCCTAACTGCGTTGCATAAATGAAGTTTTATCGTTGCTACAGATATTTTAATACAGCGTAAGAGGTTGAGTCACGCTTACAGCGGCACATTTTAATTTTTAGTAAATTTTTAATGTTTTAAAGGAATAATTATTTGTCATGCGAGAATAAGAAACGATACCCATATTAGACTGCAGAATATGGGCACCGAAATGATTAATTTGCGGTTTTTGCTGGCGCAGAAGTAGTAGACGTTGGTTTATTAACTAATGCGCTACTAGAACAATCTGCCGCGATGCCATCGATACCTTCATCATATTGTTTATCAGTCATATTATCTGATTGTTTGATGAGTGCCATTAATTTAGGCTTTGCACAGTCACAATAAGCAATCGTTTTCTGTTTATCAGCATCACTTAAATTAGGATAAATAAGATTCCAGCGGTCTTGACAATGATTCATAACGTCACTGTCCTGGGCCTTGCTTAAACCAATCTCATCCGCCAATGAATCCATCGCATCATGAAGCAAGGTTCTTGACATACATAATTGCATGGCTTTTTGTACCGAAGCGTCATCATTTAATGGTTGTTTTGCAACGCAACTACAATATTTTTCACCAAAATTTTTATAATCAACTTTATCTTTTGCCAAATCCGTTTTTTCCATCCAGGCATTGATGCATACCTTTTCAAAAGAATCACCACTTTGGGGTGCCGTATCTGCATAGGTTGCTAAAGAAAAAAAACCGACAATAAGCGCTGTTGCTATTGGTTTTAAAAGAAAAAAATTCATGTTATATCACTCCCTTGATATTAAAGTGGTCATCCATTGTACAGCATAGACTATGAAGCACGTGTTAGCCATCGAAGAAAGATAGTTCTTGCGGGAGCAATTGTTCCCGCTATAAATTTATCCCTCTAATTATCTACAATAGAATGAATTGATCAACATAAGAACATAATGACATGAATAAGTACTTGCTATTATCGAGCAGTCATATTACGCTGCGTGGGTACTAACTTTATTTGCTAACTCATTAAGGAGTTTCTTATGTTAAAAAAAGTTATTCTATCCGCCATGGCGGTCATTAGTTTATCTACGTTTCTTCCTGCGTATGCGGATGAGGACATGAGTTGTATGGTACAATTTGCGGTTGCATCACCACCAGTCAGACAAGATGCAAATGTTGCTTTTAATGTGAATAATGACAATGGCTTTAGTAAATCAATTACGCTCAGAGCAGGCAGCGAGCCACAAGTTATTGAACACCTACCGTGCTCTGCAGAGCCGCTAACAATTAGCGCAACACTTTATTCAACCTCATCCAATACCCTAGCTCTAGGACCAATAATTGGCAAATGTACATTAAAAGCAGGCCCCATTTTATTGAACGGTTCAAACAATAGCGTTTCAGTAGTATTTCCCTACGATTTTATTTGCGACAATTAAACCGATTATTGCCTGTTATCATAATCTCGCCGCATCAGTAGCGAGATTATAAATAAATGCGATCCTCCAGTTCCTCCTCATAACCAAAAAAGCGGATGTCTTTCAATCGGTAAGGAAAAAGCACTCCATCTAAGTGATCACACTCATGTTGAATAATACGTGCATGAAAATCTGCTGCAACTCGGGTAATAAGTTTGCCTTCTGGATCATAACCGCTGTACTCAATCTTTTTATAACGTGGCACGAGCCCTCTAAGACCAGGGACGCTCAAACATCCTTCCCATTCCTCAACCAGTTCATCAGACATAATTTGATATATGGGGTTAATCAAGATGGTAAATGGTACTGGTTTTTCATTAGGATAGCGTTTATTTTTTTCAAAGCCAAACATGATTACTCGTTTATTGTAACCTATCTGTGGTGCGGCAATCCCTACGCCACCTTTAGCATCCATCGTATCTTTCATGTTTTGAATTAATTCAGTAAGCTCTGGATAGGATCGAATTGCTGGATCAAAATCAACAACAGGTTCAGATGGGATGCCTAATTGTTTGTTACCCATTTTTACAACCGTTTGAATTGTCATGATGTCATTCACCAATGAATACTTAATTTGGCATGAGAGAAACCGCCACCAAGCCAAGAATTTTATGTTTCAAATACCCCATCGTCCTGCGCACACTGCCATTAAGTTAGCGTTGTAGCCCGGATTACGCTGCGCTAATCCGGGCTACGTTTAATAGGTTATACGTCCCAAAGTGCTTAACTTAATGGCAGTGAATCCAGAACTGCTCAAATGATCTAATTCTTTAATTATAGCGAGTTAAATTAATTTGCAACGCGAATACATTCCATTCCACCCAAATAAGGTCTTAAGGCAGTTGGAATATGAATATTCCCTTCTTTATCTTGATAATTTTCCATCAATGCGACTAAAGTTCGCCCAACAGCTAGCCCCGAACCATTCAAGGTATGCACCAGCTCGATTTCACGTGTTTGTGACTGTCGATAGCGTGCTTTCATCCGTCGAGCCTGGAATGCTTCCATATTCGAGCAAGAAGAAATTTCTCTATAGGTATTTTGGCTGGGTAACCACACTTCCAGATCGTAAGTCTTAGCCGAGCCTGCGCCCAAATCACCAGTACATAAGGCAACAACACGATACGGTAATTCAAGACGTTGCAATATTATTTCTGCATGCTGGGTTAATTGCTCTAATGCCGCATAAGAATCTTCAGGTTTGGTGATCCAAACTAATTCAACTTTTTCAAATTGGTGCTGACGAATCATCCCTTTAGTATCTTTACCATATGAACCAGCTTCACTGCGAAAACACGGTGAATGACACGCATGTCGAATAGGCAACACCTCTTCAGACAAGAGCATATCGCGTACGGTATTGGTTACGGGGATTTCTGCCGTAGAAGTCAAATAGTAACCCTGATCACCATTTAATTTAAATAAATCTTCTTCAAATTTAGGAAGTTGGCCTGTTCCTAACAAACTATCCGCATTCACGATGTAAGGAACATAAATTTCCTGGTAACCATGTTGTTGCGTATGAATATCCAACATAAATTGAATCAAAGCACGGTGCACCCTTGCCAATTGAGCTTTCATCACCACAAAACGACTGCCAGTCAATTTGGCAGCGAGGGCGAAATCCATTTGCCCTAAAGCTTCGCCTAATTCATCATGCGACTTAACGGGAAAATCAAAAGTAGGCACGGTTCCCCAGCGCCTTACTTCCTGATTATCGTTCTCGTCTTCGCCCACCGGAACAGATTCATGCGGAAGATTAGGTAATCGCAAAGCAATGGCTTCAATTTGGTGCAATACATCGTCAAGTTCTAATTTTTTCTGTTCTAATTCCGCACCCAGACGATTTACTTCTGCACGCATCGATTCAATATCTTCACCGCGTGACTTTGCTTCACCTATAGCTTTAGAACGCGTATTCCGTTCATTTTGCAACGCTTGCGTTGCAACTTGTAAGGCTTTGCGTCGTTCTTCTAAAGCGCTAAATGCCGCAACATCAAACTTAAAACCGCGTGTTAACAATTGAGAAGCAACAAATTGTGGATTTTCTCGCAATAACTGACTGTCTAACATAGGCTATCACTCTTAAATTAGGTTGGTTTATATCCCTTCAACTCCATACCACCGCTCTTAGCATAAGAGCGATGCAGTTTTTTTGCTTATCTTACGATACCACGTGCCGATCGATTCAAGGCATCAATCATAGGAATTACTTCTGGGCATTCATTTTGCATTTGTTCTAATTCAGCTACCGCTTGCTGCACAGTAAATCCTTTACGGAAAATAATTTTATAGGCACGACGTAACGAATTAATCGTCTCAGAAGAAAATCCTCGTCGGCGTAAGCCTACCGTATTTATGCCATATACCGAAGAGTTATAACCTGCGACCATAATGTAAGGAAGTACATCTTTAGGCGCATAAGTCGCTCGCGCAATAAAAGCATAGGCTCCTACGTGACAAAATTGATGCACGGCAGCATAACCACCAATGATGGCATAATCATCAACAGTCACATGGCCAGATAGAGCACCATAATTAATCATGATGATGTTATTACCCAGCATACAATCATGCCCAACATGGGTATAGGCCATTAAAAAATTATTATTGCCAATACGTGTAAGACCACCACCTTTGATGGTACCACGGCTAATCATACAATATTCACGAATGATGTTATTATCGCCTATTTCCAGTCGTGTCGGCTCACCTTGATAAGTGACATCTTGTGGCTCATCGCCAATAGAAGCAAATTGGAAAATTTTATTATTTTTACCAATAGTCGTTGGGCCTTCAATGACAGCATAAGGGCCAATCCAGGTATTTTCGCCAATTTCAACATCTGCGCCAATAATTGCGCCGGGACTTACCGTTACACCGTTTGCCAGTTTAGCTGATGGGTGAATTATTGCTCGTTCATCTATCACTTTTGAATTTCCTTTGCTGCACTTAATAAATCCGCAGAACAGGCCAGTTTATCACCTACATAAGCTTCGCCGCGCATACGCCAAAATTCTCTTTTCTTGCCTAAAAACTTCACTTCCAAGCGTAATTGATCGCCCGGAGTGACTATTTGTTTAAATTTTGCTTTATCAATACCTGCAAAAAAATGTAATACATTGTCCTCATGAGTGTGCGAGAGGCCAGCGAGAAGACCACTGGCTTGGGCCAACGCTTCCAACATCAGTACCCCAGGCATGACTGGGTTTTCTGGAAAATGACCCGTAAAAAAATTCTCATTAATAGTGACATTTTTTATCGCAATTAAATAATCATAGGCTTTATAATCTAATACCCTATCAACCAAGAGCATTGGGTAACGGTGAGGCAACAAATCAAAAATTTGTCTTATATCCACAATAGATTCACTCATACGTAATTTCCCGTTTAATTATCAGGTTTCTAAAAGAGGGATTATTATCCTGTTTTAATCTATTCAAATCAATTATAAATATAACTATTCACCAATTATTCAACACCGACATCAAAAGCATGCAGCAATACAACACCAGCCAGAGTCGGATCTAGAGACAATGCATGATCATAATAAGCAAAGGATTGGAGGGTAACACACTTTAATAAGGCAAAAAAATGGCGTGCTCAGCATTTTCATACCACACGCCATCTACATACTCTGCTCTTTGTGCTCAAGTTAGCAACTTGGCATCGCCAGATTAATTAATTGATTGCTTTAACAACTTTGTCAGTTACATCAAGAGCATCAGCACTAAAAGGTGCTGCATCTTTTTGTACGATAAGATCGTATTTGTCGTCTTTAGCAACTTTTGCAATCGCTGCACGAACTTTAGAATACAAACCTTCCATCGCTTCATTATTAGCAGTACTTAATTCTTGTTGGTATTGTTGGCCATCACGCTCGAATTGTTGCTGCGTTGCAATGATTTTCTTTTCCAAATCTTTCTTTTGATTCGCACCCATTACTGCACTGTCACGCTTGAATTTTTCCATATCGGCTTTCAAGCTGCCTTCCATCGCTACTAACTTATCACGACGTGGTTTGAATTCTTTTTCCAATTTTTGTTGGATGTCTTTCATTTGGCTAGAAGTCTGCATGATTTTTTGCAAATCAACCACACCAATCTTTGCTGCATCAGCAAATGCATTAGCACAAAAAACGCTGAAAACTAGGGCTAAAACGCCGGCAAACCGCTTCATATCTATCTCCTCAATTAAAGATCAAGATGCTAGCACAATTCGAAATAGGTTGCGATATACACAACGGGAGATTTCAATAATTCTGTTAAATAAAAATAACGCCGAAAAAATTCCCTTCTCCCCGTGAGGAGAAGGTTCAACCAGGCACTGTCTTTAAAATCCAGAAGACAAAGCAAACTGGAAGATTTGTGGTTGATCAAATTGTTGCGGATTTAATGCCTTAGCCACGCTAAATGCCAACGGACCAAAAGGGGAACGCCATTCTACAGAAAGACCGGCTGAATAACGGATTGGACCCGCATCATAACCAGTAAAGATTGGCCGCGTATTATATGCAAATACGTTACCCGCATCAGCAAATATGGTGGTTCGTACGTTATCACGACTTAAAGGATAAGGTAAAATAATACCCGCGCTTGCGCTCGCCAGGAAGTTACCTCCCATAGAATTATGCAAATTATCCAATGGGCCTAGAGAGAAGCTATCATAGCCACGTACTTGGCCTGGTTGCGCTGTTCCCCCAGCATAATAGTTTTCAAAGAAAGGTAACCCATTGTTATTAAACATGTTTCCATAGCCCGCAAATCCTTGCAAGGAGAATATCCAGCCTCGTGCTAGTGGCTGATACAAACGTGCCTGATAAGAACCCTTATAGTATGACAATGAATTAGACGTCACGGGTAAAGCAACAACTGCTGTAAATTGTTGGTTCATACCACGAGAAGGATAAGGGAATTGATCATAGCTGTTTCTAGCCCATCCTGAAGATAAACGAATTTCCTGGAAATGGCGACCATATTCGGTAACGAAATTCTGAATCGGAATAACATAACCAACCGTTTTAATGTCGACATCCTGATACCCATACCCCAATTGGAAACTACTTGCCTCTCCAAGAGGGAAATTATAGTTGACATCACCCCCGAAACGATCTGAACTATAGGTACTGACATTCAGGTTTTTCGGGTCGACACGTGCGAAATAAAGATTGACCCCCCGTCCTATACCGGTATCAGTATAAAATGGGTTGTAGTAATTTACGGTATAATCTTGTCCCCACTTACTTGATGTGAAGGCAGCCCCCATGGAACGGCCGGTTCCCATAAAGTTATGTTGGTTCACCGAAGCATTCAGCTGATAACCATTCGTACCATAACCAACTGAAGCACTTGCTTCCGCAGATGGTGCTTCTTCGACTTGCACATCTAAATCAACTTGGTTATTGGCTCCAGGGACAGGTGTCGTTTTCACATCAACATTTTTCAAATAACCTAATAAGCGCAGTTGCCGTTCTGATTCTTTAATATTATGCAAAGACAGCAAGCCGCCTTCATCCTGACGTATCACGCTGCGTAACACATAATCACTGGTTTTTGTATTGCCGTGGAATTTAATACGACGCACATAGACATGACGCCCAGGCTCGACGACAAAAGTAATGAAGACCGTTTTATCTTTCTCATCCAGCTGTGGTTCAGCATTAATCGCAGGGAAGCCATAACCCACATCACCCAAAGCTAAACCAAAGGCAGAAATTGTTTCAGTTACTTTTTTGCGTGAAAAAACAGCGCCCTTGCGAACCAGAACTAAAGAATCAAGTTTTTCTTTAGGAACAACCGTATTTCCAACTACTTTATAACCTGAAAAATGATACTGCGGACCTTCATCAACATGAATATTAATAAATACGTCTTTCCGATCAGGAGACAGCAATACTTGTGAAGAAACAATCTTAAATTTCAAATAACCTCTATCCAAATAATACGAACGTAACGCTTCTAAAGAAGCATCCATCCCAGACTTCGAATATTGGTCTTTTTTCGTAAAATAAGTAAATAAATTCGAATTAGACAAAGCAAGTTCGGGCAATAGTTCGCTGTCTTTAAAATCGTGGTTACCAATGATTTTAATTTTTTTAATGCGCGATACCCGACCTTCAGAAACAGTGATGTTAATTGCTACACGGTTATCCGTTAGTTGCGAAACACGTGTTTCAATGCGTGCGTTGTATTTTCCTCTGGCAGTATATGCTTTCTTTAATTCCTTTTCCAAACGCTCCAAAGTGGATTTTTGGAACACGCGACCTTTTACCAAGCCCATTTCTTTAAGGAACTCTTTCATTTTATCGCTGGGAATTTCTTTATTTCCGGTGATATTAATGGCACCAATGGTTGCGCGCTCAACGACGTTAACAATGAGGATATTGCCTTGACGCTCTAAAGAAACTGACTGAAAAAAACCGGTATCATAAAGAGTGCGAATAATTTCACCAGTTGAACTGGAGTTTACCTCTTCGCCAACTTGTACGGGAATATAATTTAATACCGTTCCGGAGGAAACCCGTTGTAAACCGGTCACTTTAATGCCACGAACAATAAAACCATCATCTGCTATTGTTTGAGAGGACCAAGCAATAAGCGTCGAACAACAAACCCCTACTAATAATTTACTACCGATTTTTTTCATTATTATTTTACATCCAGTTTTACTTCATGCAGCTACAAATTACACGATTAGTACACTAAAACGGCAATTTATGACACGTGTGAAGTACCGCGTGCATTTCTGAATTAAAAATAATCCAGTCACACCAAAAATTGAAACACTTTTTATAGGAAGTAGAAACCACTGTCAAGTTTCTGCTCTCTAACTTTTTTATTTGTTCAGTTTAACTAGTTAGTCTTGCTATATCGTTGGTCAATGCAATAAACATTAAGGCAAACAATAATAATAAGCCCACATAAGCCCCTGCTGATTTCAAACCATCCGATACGGGCTTACGTTGGATAATTTCCAGCACATAATACAGCAAATGTCCGCCATCCAGCATAGGAATAGGCAATAAATTTAACGCACCTAAACTAATGCTCACCAAGGCAAGAAAAAACAAATAAGAAACCAAACCACCACGTCCAGAGTCACCAGCACCTTGAGCAATGCCCACTGGACCACTAATACTGTTTAAGCCTAATTTGCCAGTAACTAAGCGCCCCATTAAAACAAAGGTAGTCTTAGTCAGTTGTACAGTTTGTTTTAAAGCAGTGCCTAAAGCCGCTATCGGATGTTCTCTTTCCATCCGCAACCAATGCTTAGGCCAATCAACCTTTTGCGATCGCACACCTAAAAAGCCTTCACTCTTGCCTTTATTTTTCAGACTGCCTGTATGCACAATAATATTTTTCAGCGTGCCGTCTCGCTTAATTTGCAAGGTTATTTGGGTATCAGGACGTGCTTGCACATAATTCACTAAAAACAGCCAATCCGCAAAAGGCTTACCATCTACACGCACTATCTTATCTTTATTTTGCAACCCAGCTTTTGCTGCGGGGCTATCAGCAACGACTTCCCCAACGATTGCGGGAATAGATGGAATAAAGGGCTCAATGCCTAAACTTTTGAGTGGATCCGGCTTTTTATCATCCAGCTGCCAATTAGCTAAAGGCAGAGAAACTTCACTTTGATGACCATCAATTAATGACTTTACAGTGACCTTAATTGTAGCATTAGAACCAACCAGAGGCATCAAAGCATATTGAAAATCACGCCAACTATTAATTTTCATATGATTCACTGCAATAATTTCTTCATGGGCCGTAAGTCCCGCGTTCGCAGCAATACTACTTGGTTTCACGGTATCAATCATGGGGGCTAAAGACTGCATACCAATAACGAGCACCAACCATAAGGCAATAAAAGCAAAAATAAAATTAAATAATGGACCAGCAAGAACAATAGCAATCCGTTTCCAGATGGCTTGATTATTAAAAGCTAAATGGCGTTCATTTTCTGGAACTTCGCCTTCAGATTCATCCAGCATTTTAACGTAGCCACCTAGGGGAAATAAAGACCAGGCATACTCTGTTCCGCGTTTATCACGCCAGCTCGCCAGTACTGTGCCAAAGCCGAAAGAAAAACGCAGTACTTTGACACCGCACCAGCGTGCAACTTGAAAATGGCCGTATTCATGCACCGTTACCAGTAATAACAAGGCCAATAAAAAATACAGCAGAGTTGAAAGCATAATGCTATCCCAAAGTTAGTCCGAAATAAAATAAAGGCAAAGCGGCAATCAAACTATCTAAACGATCTAATACGCCACCATGACCAGGAATAAGAGCACCAGTATCTTTTAAGTGACAACGTCGTTTCAAAATACTAATGAATAAGTCGCCAAAGATAGAAATAATTACGGTATATAACGCTAAAACGAACCAGTAAATTTTAGCAACGGGTGCAAAATAAATACAGCCAACACCGGCTATAATCATCGCTAAAATTACGCCACCTAAAACACCCTCCCAGGATTTTCCAGGACTGACTTGGGGAATCAACTTATGTTTCCCTATTAGCTTACCACTAAGATAAGCACCAATATCAGAAGCCCAAATTAAAAACAGTAAATAAACAAGTAAGGCTTTACCATGTGGTAAATAATATAAATGAATCAAGCTTTGCATAAATAAGGGTAAAAGGATTAGGCACACTCCAGCAACCACCGCAGAATAACCCCAATATTGTTGCGAACGTGGGAACGTCAGAATAGCCACTATATTACAGAGCCATAACGCAAGACCAACAGCCAGCCAATAAGAAAATACTGTGCCACAGCCCCATAAACACAACAGTAAAACCACGAAAAAGCCGATTTGCATACTTGTTTTTTTAAAAGGAATTAACTGCAAGCATTCTCTTCCTGCCGCTAAAAAAATAACTAAAGCGATACCCGCTAAAAGCCAGGGGTGACCATAGAAAATAACGAACAAGACTAAGGGCACTAAAATTAATGAGGTAATTAAACGTTGTAAAAACATGGTATTGCCCTTCTATTTAAAATAAAACCTTAACGTCTCCATCCATGCTATTCATTTGCTGCTTTAGACACGTTGCCAAATCGTCTTTTACGCTTACTAAATGAAGCTAAAGCCAACTCCAGCTCTGCCTCACCAAAATCAGGCCAGTGGACATCGGTAAAATAAAGTTCAGTATACGCAAGTTGCCACAGAAAGAAATTACTGATTCTTAATTCGCCACTAGTACGAATGAATAAATCCGGATCAGGTAAGCCATCAGTATCAAGGCATTGGGCAAAACGAGGCTCATCAATCTCATCCAATGCCAACGTCCCCTCAGCCACTGCTTGAGCTATTTTTTTTGCTGCCGTGACTAAATCCCATTTACCGCCATAATTTACCACTACATTTAAAGTTAATTGGGCGTTATTTGCCGTGATCAGCTCCGCTTCACGCATTTGTTCTTGCAAAATAGATGACAATAAACTGCGATCACCGGTAAAACGCATCCTTATCCCATGTTGGTTAAGTTCGGCAAGTTCTTTACGTAACGACTCAATAAATAATTCCATTAAAAAATTAACTTCATCAACCGGACGCGACCAATTTTCCGAGCTAAAAGCAAATAAACTCAGACAAGCAATTTTTTTAGTCATACAACTACGAATCATCTTTTTTACTGATTCAACCCCAGCTTTATGACCGTCAATACGTGGCAAACCGCGACTTTCAGCCCAACGACCATTCCCATCCATTACAATGGCAACGTGTTGAGGAATTTTATGTTCCAAAACAACTCTTCCTACCCTAAAAAATGGTACATAGTCTAACCTTTTTAATCTAAAAATTTAAGTGTTAGCCATAAATACTTTGGCCTAGTATAATCCAAATTAATTGTAACTTCCTTAATGGAGTGCTGTATGCGAAAGAATGCACCCTTGCTACTGATGATTTTAGACGGTTGGGGTTATAACAAAAATAATAAGCACAATGCGATTGCCCAGGCCAACACTCCACAGTGGGATGAATGGTGGCAAACATGCCCGCACATCCTTTTGGAAGCTTCTGGTTTACCGGTTGGTTTACCCAATAAACAAATGGGTAACTCAGAAGTCGGGCATATGCACATTGGTGCAGGCCGAGTTATCCAACAAGATTTCACCCGTATCAATGAAAGCATAGACAATGGTAGCTTTGCGACAAACCCAGTGTTTCTTAACGTCATCACACAATTAAAGCAAACCAGACACTCATTGCATATTATGGGCTTATTTTCCCCGGGCGGTGTTCACAGCCATGAACACCATTTATTTGCCTTGCTCGCACTTTGTGCGCAACAAAATTTTCACTCCGTCTGTTTGCATTTATTTCTTGATGGACGCGATACCCCGCCACAAAGCGCGTTGCAAAGTTTTGGGCGTCTCCAAGCGAAACTGAAAAAATACCCTGTCGCCCAAATTTGCTCCATTAGTGGTCGTTATTATGCTATGGACAGAGACAATCGTTGGGAACGCATAGAGCCGGTTTATACTTTATTAACTGAAGGACAAAGTGTGCATCACTTTGCTGATGCCCAAACCGCAATCGAAAGCTATTACCAACAAAATTTGTCTGATGAATTTATCCCACCAACCTTAATTGGGACCAAACAAACAATTACTGATGGCGATGCTGTTTTATTTTTTAATTTCCGCGCCGATAGAGCCCGGCAATTAACGAGTGCATTTATTGATAAATCATTTAATAAATTTCAGCGAAAAGTACAACCACAGTTAGCTGATTTTGTCAGCATGACCCAATACGACACGAACTTAGCGACAACGCCAGCATTTCCTCCCTACCCTTTAAATAATACCTTAGGCGAGGTGCTTGCTGCCCATGGTTTAAGCCAACTGCGGATTGCCGAAACAGAAAAATATGCCCATGTCACCTTTTTCTTTAACGGCGGCAATGAACATATTTTTGCTCATGAAGAACGCATTTTAATTCCCTCCCCGAAAGTGGCAACCTACGATTTACAACCAGAAATGAGTGCCCCACAATTAACAGAACGTTTAGTAGAGGCGATTAACAACCAAACTTACGATGTCATTATCTGTAACTATGCTAACGCCGATATGGTAGGACATACGGGTAATTTTAAGGCCACCGTTTGCGCCATCGAATGTTTGGATCACTGCATGACTAAAGTCTGGCAGGCACTAAGCAAACAAGGCGGACAATTGCTCATTACGGCAGACCATGGTAATGCGGAAGAAATGTTTGACGAGTCAACCGAGCAACCGCATACAGCTCATACCAGTGAACCCGTACCCCTGGTTTATGTTGGTGGTAATTGGCATTTTACCCGCGCGGAAGGAAGTTTAATTGATATAGCACCAACCATGCTGACCTTATTAGGCATTAATCCACCGGCAGAAATGACTGGGCATCCATTGTTAGAACAAGATAATCATGATTAAACGAAGTAATAAATTCAGGAATAACCTGATAGCAATCCCCCTGGGCATGCTCCTTGGTTTTGCGCTATATGCAGATCCATCGGCAATACAAAAAACACAAAGTAAATTAAAACAATTAGACGTACAAATTAATCACTTACAACAAACCTTAAACTCAGCGCATGACAAACGTGGGGTCTTAAATAAAGAATTATCTGCCACGGAAAAACAAATAGGCCAAGGAGTCCATGAGCTACGTACCATTCAACAAAACATAAGCAGCAAGTCCAACAAAATCAGTGCATTACAAAATAAAGTCAACCAATTAAACGAAAAACTAACAACCCAACAACAATTATTGGCCAGTCACATCCGGGCTCGCTATCAAATGGGTGAATATCAACCTCTCAAATGGTTACTAAACCAGGATGATCCTTATAAGGTAAGTCGGGTTTTAACGTACTATCAGTACCTCGTTAAATCACGCCAACAGCTGATTGAGCAGATCGACACGACGCGCAATAAGCTAAATCAAAGCAAAGAAATATTGCATAATGAGCTTGCAGAGAATCAAAAGCTAAAATCCGAGCTGACTAAAAATCAGGAACAATTAGAGCAAACTAAAAATTATCATACGGCATTAATCAAATCATTGAATAATGAAATTCAAAACAAACAAAATACCTTACGCGACGCCAAAAGAAATAAAGACAATTTAGCGCGCTTATTAAAAATACTAGCGCAACAAAGTATTGCGCAAGCAAGTAAACCATTCAATCAAATGCGCAAAAAATTGCCGCTTCCAGTACAGACCCAGAGCCGATCATTACGCCAAATGAATCAAGGGGTGACATTTTTTGCCGATGAAGGAACCGTTGTGACTGCCGTTTACCCGGGAAAAGTCGTATTTAGTGATTGGCTAAAGGGTTATGGTTTATTGCTTATCATTGATCATGGTCAAGGCTTTATGACCTTATATGCACATAATGAATCATTATTTAAAAGAAAAGGCGAGTCGGTGCGCCAAAACGAACAAATCGCCTCTGTAGGACATAGCGGCGGAATTAAACAAAACGGTCTATACTTCGAAATAAGACGAAGGGGAAAAGCAATCCCTCCTTTAGCTTGGTTGTCATCGGTTTAAGGTGTTGTATGTATTACTTTAACAAAGAAAAAATCGAGCGGATGCTATTCCGCTTATCGCAATAATAAAGTAATCACCTTTGCCTCTGGCACTTAAATTGCATTTCAATATTATAAAAACAAAAAAGAAGATGGCTTATTTTATGGCCCGCATCCGAGGAGATCGCTATGTTAATAAGAAAATTACATCCATGCATGCTGGCAGCAGTGTATGCAGTGACGCTGATGTTACCTCTGACGGCCTTTACAGCTGATGAGCCTAATGCAGACAGTGCAGAAAATTCTAGCGCGAACTCTAGTTCTAAAGCTGTGCCGCTAGAAGACGTGCAACGTTTTTCTAATGCCATTGGCGAAATTAAAAAATACTATGTAAAACCTACTGATGACAAAGAACTGTTTGATAATGCCATTCGCGGCATGCTCAATGGCCTTGATCCTCATTCAAGTTATCTGGATGAAGAAGAGTTCAAAGAACTACAAACCTCTACTAGTGGTGAATTTGGTGGTTTAGGTCTTGAAGTTACCATGGAAGATGGTGTAGTCAAAGTCGTAACACCGCTAGTTGATACTCCTGCTTTTAAAGCGGGAATTAAATCAGGTGACTATATCATAAAATTAGGTAAAGAATCCGTACAAGGCCTGTCACTTAAAGACGCGGTTAATATGATGCGTGGTAAATCCGGCAGTACCATTCAATTAACGGTATTACGTAAAGGTGTAAACAAAGCCTTAACTTTTGATTTAATTCGTGAGGTTATTCAAATAAAAAGTGTACAAAGCAAATTACTAAGTCCTGGCTATGCTTACATCCGTCTAACCCAATTCCAAGCCTTAACAGGAAGAGACATGTTGCAAGCAATTGAGCGCCTAAAACAACAATCTGGCGGCAAAATAAAAGGGTTGGTCTTGGATTTAAGAAACAACCCAGGGGGGTTGCTCGATTCTGCTATCCAAGTTTCTGATGCCTTCCTTGGTAAAGATAAATCTGGCAAACCTGAAACCATCGTTTCAACTAAAGGTCGTTTACCAGGTTCAGATTTTACCGCTCTGGCAAAAGGAATTGATGTGTTAGATAATGCGCCAATGGTAGTATTGATCAATAATGGCTCAGCTTCTGCAGCGGAGATTGTTGCCGGTGCATTAAAAGATAACAAACGAGCCGTTATTCTGGGTACTACCAGTTTTGGTAAAGGTTCGGTACAAACAGTGCTGCCACTTGATAATAAAACTGGGATTAAGCTAACCACCGCCCTGTACTACACCCCATCAGGTACTTCAATTCAAGCCAAAGGAATTGCGCCTGACATCGTCGTGAACGAGTTAGAAATACCTAAAAATGCTGCCGCAAAAAACAAGGATAAAACCGGATTTAGCGAAGCAGATCTGAATGGGCACTTAATCAATAAAAATAATGCGGAAAAAGCTGCGACTTCAAGTGCGAATAAACCTGAAGATTTATTGCACAATGACTATCAACTTTATGCCGCGCTCACGGTGTTAGAAGGTATGGCTTTAAACAACAAGTAAGTCCCAACTCATTCCTTCTCTCTGTACGAGGGAAGGAATTTTTATTGACAAATTTCAAACAAAATGTTAATGTTTTTAACATTTAATGCTAAATACGATATTTATGAATTATTTTCTGTCGCTGCTAATCACCTTAAGCCTCTCTTATCAATGCCTGGCTGGTGTTCAACCTAAAGTCAGTTTACGTGATAAAATTGGGCAAATGCTGCTCATTGGTTTTGATGGCAAGCACATCAATAGCCAATCTGAAATCGTAAAAATCATTGATAAGAATAATATTGGCGGAGTCATTCTTTTTGACTATAATGCCCAGACACAAAGTTTTGATAAAAACATTGAAAGCCCTGCCCAAGTAAAACAATTGAATCATGACTTACAAGCTGCGACTAAAAATGCCAATTTAACACATCACCGCCCTAATTTGCCTCTTTTAATCTCAGTAGATTATGAAGGTGGCATGGTTACCCGTTTGAGTGAACAATATGGATTTCCGACAACATTATCTGCTGCGGAAGTTGGCAGACGTGGAATTAAAGCCGCCAAATCTAATGTCAAACTGATGACAAAAATATTAAAAGAAACCGGTTTTAATTTAGATTTTGCACCCTTGGTGGATATTAATGTAAATCCTAACAATCCAGTTATTGCCAAGAAAGAACGTAGTTTTTCGAGCGATCCTGCAGTAGTAATTCAGGATGCACGAATTTACTCCCGGCATTTCTTAAAGCACAAGATTCAGTGTGTCTATAAACACTTCCCCGGACATGGCAGTTCTATTGCGGATTCACACTTAGGCTTTGTTGACGTCAGCGATACCTGGCAAACTTATGAATTAGCGCCTTACCAGCACTTATTAAATCAAGACTGTTCCTGCGGCATCATCATGACCGCGCACATTGTTAACCATCAGCTGGATAATTCAGGACTGCCTGCCACTCTCTCACATAAAATATTAACTGGCCTGTTGCGCCAACAATTACATTTTAAAGGCGTGATTATCACCGATGACATGCAAATGAAAGCAATCAGTGAGCATTATGGGCTTGATGAGGCTTTAGTACTGGCAATTAATGCCGGAGCAGACATGTTTATTTTTGGTAATACGCTTACTGCAAAAGCACAAAATCCAGAACAAGTGATCAACCTCATTGCCGCCAAAGTACAATCTGGTGAAATTAGCCAGCAGCGCATTGATGAAGCCTATCAACATATTGTGACTTTAAAACAATCGCTGGCGCATTAAGATTAACGTGAAAGCGCGCTCTTCAACCTGGCTAGATCGTTAAATGAGCGTAATGAATCGTTTGCTCCAACATCCAGTATTTAATACCATTGGACGAGTACGGTTGTTGGGTCAAACGACCCACACTTGGCGTCACTCAGAAGTAAACAACAGATAAATTATACGGTTAGGGTTTCTTTCTGATAAGAAATACCTTGTTTATCCATGCGAAATGGACCCATTAGACCAGTTCCAGATTTCAAAGCTAATAAATTGCTAGCAATGGCCTGGCTCGAAAAATTAGTATTTGTTTTCATAGCAATCACTGCGCTATTATTCAAAAAATGAAAAATATCGTAGGCATATCCTGCTTCAGTAACTGGCTGGCTAAAGTATTCTTGTTTGAATTGAGCGACAAACTCAGGCTTCATTGCGCTAGTTAAAAGCGCGCCATGCTGATGATTAGGACTTTGCGCCTGGAATGTATTTTTGCCATCAGCCACCGCATCACAGCCTAAACAAAAATGAATTAGACTATTTTTTTTCGCTAAAGGCACTGCCATAGTCCCCGTATCGGCACCTTCGGTTAGCAGTACGTTAATATGATGTGCATCAATAAATTTTTGTAACGTATTGACTGTATTTGCATGCGCTGAAAATTTATCTAAGGTATAAAATTCATAGTTAATTTCGGATGATTTTAATTGGCCACGTGCGATTTCCATCGCGCCTAATATATTACGACCAATGTAAGCTGATTTACTCGTAAATGGTGCATAAATACCAATATTAATAATTTTCTTTGTTGGTTCACTGGCAACTACAGTACCTGTCGATACCATGAATACAGTAGCCACAAAAGCACAAGATCGGAATAAGAACTTAGTCATATTTATCTTCATCAGTTAGCAGGTGGAAAATTATTCTCCTATGAATGGCGGCTAAATACAATGTCTGATTTCAACGCACCTAAAATTTGATTGGGTATTTGGAGTAAATGTGCGATAATTTGCAATTATCTGCCACAGGTTAGAACATTATGAATTTTATTAGATCAATTTCATGCCTTGCTAGTGCCCTTATTTTTTCGCAGGCTCAGGCCAGTGTCGAAGCATACTTCGAGCAAATAAAAGAGGACCCAAATGCCTTATATGCATTTTTTCAGAGCATGCCTAAAGGTGGTGAATTACACTACCATTTAGCCGGTGGTCCTTATCCTGAAACAATGTTGGCCATCGCGTCTAAAGATAATTATTGCATTAATAAAAAAACCTTCGCCGTTACCAGCAGCACTGGCTTTTGTGATGGGATCACCACCAAAGAACTAGGCAATCAACCAGAGCTTTATGCAAAAACCGTACGCAGCTGGTCACTAAAAGATTTTATTCCCGGAACTGAGTCCGGGCACGATCACTTTTTTAATTCCTTCTTTAAATTTGGTCCTCTAGTACTTGGTTACCGACCACAATTAGTTGCTGATGTCATTAGCAGAGCCGCCAAACAGCAAGAACAATATTTGGAATTAATGATTTTACCGGATAATGGCAACTCGCTTACTTTTGGTGCTTTACTCAAAGGAACCTCTTCTTTTGCTCAAAAAAGAACATTGTTATTGGCCAATCAAGATTTCAAAAAAAATATTGACCACACAGTTAAGGAAGCGGAACTCATTCTAAAAAAAGCGCGTCAAGATTTAGGATGCATGACAAATTCAGCAACAGACAACTGTCAAGTCACGATAAAGTTCCTATATTATTCGCTACGTGAGCAACCTTTAGATAATCTTTTTGCGCAAACGCTCAATGCCTTTGAAGCAGTAGCCAGATCGCAGTCTCAGGGCGGTAGCCTAGTTGGCGTAAATTTAGTCCAGCCCGAAGATGGCATTATCTCTTTACGCGATTACCACCAACAAATGCAGATGTATCAATACCTGCATCAAATGTACCCGCAAGTTAATATTGCCTTGCATGCTGGGGAAATAACTTCCGAGCTGGTCCCCCCCAAAGACTTAGATTACCACATTTATGATGCCCTAATGACGGGACAAGCGCAAAGAATAGGGCATGGGGTGGATATCGCGCACGAGCAAAATGCCGAGACCACTTTAAAGTATATGGCAAGCCAGCATAAACCGGTAGAAATTAATCTTATTAGCAACCAGCGTCTCTTAAATGTTTCTGGGCGTCAACACCCATTAAATTATTACCTTGCTCATCATGTACCTGTTGTTTTGTCTACGGATGATGAAGGCATATTGCGTACCAGTTTAACTGCGCAGTATGTGGAAGCGGTGCTAGGTCATAGTTTAGATTATTCAACCGTGAAACAAATCAATAGAAACGCATTAACGTACGCATTCACGCCCGGCAAAAGCATTTGGCTTGATGCGGATAAAGCGCAATTAACGCCTGAATGCCAAGATTTAAAGAGTGAGCATTGTCAGCAATTCATTAAACGTAGTGAAAAAGCGCGCTTACAGTGGAATTTAGAACAGAAATTAAGTACTTTTGAGAACCAATATTAAAGGTTGGGTCAAACGACCCAACCTACAAAAACTGCAAATCATACGACTATGCAGTAAATGGATTCTGCAGAATAATCGTTGAATCACGCTCGGGACCAGTTGACAGCATATGAATAGGAACATTTAACAATTGCTCAATGCGATTTAGATAAGCAATCGCATTCGCCGGTAAATCCTTCATATTAATAACATCTGCTGTAGATTCGCTCCAACCCGGCATTTCTTCATAAACCGGCTCTAAACCGTCAAAGTCAGCCGCGGCTTGCGGAGGACGAGAGATTAAATTGCCATTACTGTCTTTGTAAGCCACAGCAATACGCAGTACGTCGAGGTTATCTAAAACATCCAACTTGGTAATGCACAAACCGGTAATGCTATTTAGCTCGATTGAACGCTTTAATAAAACTGCATCAAACCAGCCACAACGTCTTGGTCTACCCGTCACCGCACCGAATTCTTGACCACGCTCGGCAATTTGTTTGCCAACATCATCAAATAATTCTGTTGGAAAAGGACCGCCACCAACACGTGTGGTATAAGCTTTAGTAATGCCTAAAACATAATCAAGGTATCTAGGGCCAAAGCCAGCGCCATTAATTACTGAACCAACACAAGTATTCGAAGAGGTAACAAAAGGATAAGTACCATGATCAACATCCAGATAAACCCCCTGTGCTCCTTCAAATAAAATGTTATCCCCTTGTTCACGATGCTCATGCAAAGCTGCAGGAACATCACAAACCAATGGACGCAACTCATCAGCCCAAATCTTCGCCGCATCCAGTATCGGTTGCATTTCTACTGCAGGCTGCTTGAAGTATTGCGTCAAAACGAAATTATAAAAATCTAAAAGATCTGTCAGCTTTTGCGCAAAACGCTCTGGATGAAATAAATCACCCACTTTTAATGCACGTCGTGCCACTTTATCTTCATAAGCAGGACCTATGCCGCGTCCAGTCGTACCAATAGCGGCCTTCCCCATGTGCGATTCACGTGCTTTATCCAAAGCAACATGGCATGGAAGAATAAGTGGACAAGCCAAACTAATGCGCAAGCGCGAACGCACATCAATGCCAGTGCTTTCAAGCTCCTTGACTTCGCCTAATAAGGCTTCAGGTGAAAGCACCACGCCGTTTGCTATATAACAAGTAACGTGTGGCCGTAGCATGCCTGAAGGGATTAACCGTAAAACGGTTTTCACCCCATTAATTTTTAAAGTATGGCCCGCATTGTGACCACCTTGATAGCGAACAACGACCTGCGCATCTTGCGTTAATAAATCGACAATTTTTCCCTTGCCTTCATCGCCCCACTGTGTACCTAAAACAACAACGTTCTTACCCATGATCTACTCTTAATCTGCAAAATGCTATCAGGCGTTGAACCTGATTTCAGCAAAATCGAACATTATAATTACTTTTTAGCAGGTACACCATCATTTTTTAGTGTAAATTGCTTAAAATAATCAAAAAATGCACTGCTTTGATCCAAAACCAAAATATCTTTCTTACTTTTAAAACTTCCTTCATAAGCCAATAGGCTACGGTATAGCGCAAAAAAGTCCTTGTTTTGACTGTACGCTTGGGCATAGATTGATGCGGCTTTCGCCCGCCCTATAGCACGCACTTTCTGAGCAGCACTTCGTGTCTGGGCCAGTAAAACCATAACATCAGCATCGGCTTTAGCCTGTATTTCCTCGGCAGCAGCCTGGCCATCGGCACGATGTCTGTTCGCAATTTTCTGCATGTCCGCACGCATGCGTTGATAAATTGCATTACTGGTATTTGCTGGAAGCTCTATACCTTTAATACGCACGTCGACAACATTAATCCCCAATTCACCAGCTTGTTTTTCAGCTGCGGTACGCAATAAAGCCATCACATCGTCACGCCCGCCAGAAACTACTTCTGAAATCGTCCGTTTACCAAATTGAGCCCGTAATAAAGTATTTAACTGCTGTTCTAATAAAGTTTCCGCTTTAAATTCACTACCACCTGTCGATTTAAAATATTGGGCTAAATCAGTAATATGCCACTTAACATAATAATCGACCATCACATCTTTCTTTTCTTTGGTAACGATACGGGTTGATTTGATATCCATGGTTTGAATACGGGTATCAAAAATACGCACATTTTCAATAAAAGGGACTTTAAAATGCAAACCAGGGTTCAACACTTTAACCTTATCCGTGTCGCTCTCATTAACCAGGCGTCCCAAGCGCAAAATAATACCTTGCTGCCCCTCAGTCACCGTAAATGTCGTGGTAATAAGAAACAGGAATACTAGAAACAGCACAATACCAAGGGTTATGTTTGTATTCTTCATGATTAATCTCTCCCTTGACGATAAACAGGTCTCGTAAGATCACGCCCATCGATTAAACTATCACCATCATCATCACCATTATTGGCTTTATTGGTTTTTGCATTATCAGCTGGGAAATTGGCTGATTGACTTTGTACTAATTTACCTAATGGCAAGTACATTAAATTACTTGATTTACTATCAACAATAATTTTACTGCTCTTGTTTAATACCGTTTGCATGGTCTCTAAATACATACGCTGCGCGGTAATTGCCGGAGCTGCCGTGTATTGTGGTAGTAAGGCAAGAAACTCCGCAACCTCACCCTGAGCACGCAAGACTACTTGCTTAGAAAATGCTTCTGCTTCTTGTTGAATACGACTGGCATTACCCTCGGCAATAGGGACTACTTTAGCAGCATAGGCATAAGCCTGCTCTTTGAATCGCTTTTCATCTTCTTGTGCTTTAATCGCATCATCAAAAGCATCTTGTACACTTTCAGGCGCACGAGCAGGTTGTGGCGATACGTTAACAATCACAATACCTGTTTTATATAGATCCAATGTTTTTACCAATGTTTCCTGAACTTGATTTCCCCAAACCTCACGGCCTTCGGTAATAATTTGATCCAAGGTGGTTGTACCAACAACTTGTCTTAAAGCACTGGAAGTTGCCTGTTGTAAGCTTTCCTCAGGATTGGCGACATTAAATAAATATTGTTGTAAATCACCAATGCGGTATTGTACAGCCAAAGATACAGCTACCAGGTTTTCATCACTAGTCAGCATTTGTGCCGAATAAGAGTGATCTAATACTCTATCAACATTCATGATTATTTTGGAAGAAATAATACGTGGAATCCAATGCGGACCGGGGCCTACCGTTTCTACATATTCGCCAAAACGCAGAATAACGGCCTGTTCCGCTGGATCAACAATGAAAATACCAGAAAGCACCCAAAGAAGAAAAGCAGACAGAATCACCATAATCGCCACCAAACCGCCATTGGAAGTTTTAGACGGCTCATTACCTGATTTGCCACTACCCCCAAAAAGAATTTTCTTCAATTTGTCATTAATACGTTTCAGAGCTTCATCCAAATCTGGAGGCTGATTCTTGCCCTTCCATGGCTCTTTGCCTTTATCTGGCTCATTCCACCCCATGTACTACTCTCCCAACAAATTCTAAGAAAGCTAGAATTCTATGGGGTATATGAAGTTTAAGCAAGTAGATACTAGTGAGATCGACCATTGAAAATGCAGGTTGGGCCTTCCGGCCCATTCTTCAAAATTATGGGGTGACTAGTGTCGCCTCCCTAACAACCGGTTCTAAATCGTCATGTATCGCCATTTGTGGCACAGATTTTAACATATCATTGACGATAATTCGGGTTCTACTGGCAGGATGGCTTTTCGAATACTGCTTTACCATCTCCCAACTGCATTGCCCTTCAGCAATCATCCAACGCATAGAACTCCAAGGATTAGTAATCCGCTGGCTGCCATAAGTTTCTTCATAACGTTTCACAAATTCAGCATACAACATCAAAGAAGATTCTTGTCCTGTCAATATCGATGCTGCCATTATAGGTAATTCAGCCTGCTCAGGATGTTCTTGCGAAGGATTACTGTATTTACGCGTAATCCAGCGTTCAACAACAAAGGCAGCCGCACTTGGTCTGCCAAACAACTGTCGCAGAGCATTTCCCCAAGAATGATCCACATAAACAATGTTATGCAAAGCATTGTCTGAGAAATGGCAACGTTCAACAAAGGGATCAACGAGATGAGGCCTGGTTTCCAAATAAGCATCAATAGCCTGAAGGAGAGCCATCCGTTTATTCGCTAATAACAAAACCATTTCCTTGCGTCGCGGCGGTTCAGCACCGCGACAAAGCAGCATGGCAACGCCTTTGATTAAGGATTTGTTCTTGGGGTCATCCGCTAAAAGTTTACACAGTGACTCAATTGCATTATCACCATGTTTTTCTCCTTCAGGGATATTTTTATTCTCTGCTTCAAGTTTAAGTTTGGCTACAGGACTTTCTAAAAGCGCCGTAAGCGCCTTAATTTTCCCTAACCGAGCAGCGAGTATAAGCGGCGTATCTTCTTCGAGGCCTACAGGATTATTTAATTGGGCATCAGACTTAGCAAGCGCCCCCACCGCAAACGCAAAATCCAACTCAATAGCTATATGTAGGGGTTGGTAGGCGATATCCATATTGTTACGAAAGGTTGTTTCATGAATATTCGGCTTATTTGCCAAAATTGCATTCAACAAACGTTCACTCCTGGTATTTAAAGCCAGGGCCAATAAACTAAGCCCATGCTTATCGCGTCGATTGATGTCAAAAATATTCTGCTCTTTGTTGCGCATTAACAAATGTGTTGCTAACTGCAGCTTTCCGGCAACAATTGCTTGATGAAGGGGCTCACCAATATTGTGGTCGTGCATATTATCAATAACAAAATCAATGTATGCGGTAAGCTCCATCGGTGATGCTGTTGATGTCGTCTTTTTTTCCTGATGCAACTGAATTAAATAATTAAGAACCGTCATTTGTAAACCATCTGGTGCCCAGCTCGGCTGTTCCAGGTAATTCATCTCCTCTTCCTGTTTTTGCAAAATTTTTTTCTTAAATCTATCGAGTCCTAATTCTATAGCTTCATTTATTTCCTTTATAAATTCCATGATATTACGTCCCTTTAGAATGGTTACTACCGGACTAATATTACACAGTGATTAAAGAAGAGCAAAAAATAAGTAAAAAAAGGCCGCGACTGCGGCCAGCACCAACTAGGGTCGGTTGACAATTGAGCGGTTAATCTGACGCAAACAAGTCGTGCCACGCCACACTTTTGACGACGAATGGTCAACAAGCTCTAGGATTTTATGAATATTAAATCCCAAACGCCATGACCTAAGCGCTCTCCTCGTTGCTCAAACTTAGTTAGCGGTCGCGATTCTGGTTTTGGCGAATAGCCACCATTTATTTGCGAATTATGCAAAGCGGGCTCAGCAGTTAACACCGTCAACATGTGTTCGGCGTATTCCTGCCAATCTGTAGCACAGTGAATAAATCCCCCAGGTTTAATTTTTTGCGTTAATAAATAAATAAACTCTGTCTGAATCAAACGTCGTTTATGATGACGTTTTTTATGCCAGGGGTCGGGGAAAAAGATTTGTACACCCGCTAACGAATTATCAGCTAATTGCATACGGAAGGCTTCTACTGCATCATGAGCCACAATACGAACATTAGTTACTTGATGATCATGTAAATCAGCCGCCAAACTGCCTACACCGGCTTGATGAACTTCCATCCCAAGGTAGTTTAGTTGTGGATTATTTTGCGCCATGGCTAATAAAGAAGTCCCCATACCAAACCCTATTTCCACTACGGTATCTGCGTTGCGCCCAAATTCTTTCGCTAAATTCCACTGGGAACCTGTCATCGCCAGTTCATAATCTTTAATCCAAAGATCTAATCCCTGCTGCTGTCGATTGCTTACTCTTCCTGCGCGCAACACGTAACTTTTTATTCTACGATGCATTATAATAACTCAAAATATGAAAGTTGCGATTATATGTTTCTACAAAAATCTTGCAACTATTACATTTTTTTGATATAAAACCGCTCTTGTATTTCACATCCGGCTATTTGCCCAGAATTTTACAAAGACAACCACTAAATATATCTAATTTGGAGTAACACAATGTCTAGAGTATGTCAGGTAACTGGCAAGCGACCCATGACTGGTAACAAAGTGTCGCACGCTAACAACAAAACCAGAAGACGCTTTCTACCTAATATTCAAAACCACAGTTTCTGGGTTGAAGAAGAAAATCGATTTGTCACCTTACGTGTCAGTACCAAAGGCATGCGTATTATTGACAAGTTAGGCATCAAAGCGGTTCTGGATAAAATCAGAGCTAATGGCGAAAAAGTATAACTAAGGGGATAAACCATGGCAGCTGTTACCGTAAAAGTGAAAATGGAATCCACTGCAGGAACTGGATACTATAAAACCACTACTAAAAATCCGCGTAACCATCCTGAAAAGATGGAATTGATGATGTACGATCCTAAAGTACGTAAGCACGTTCTTTTCAAAGAGAAAAAAGTAAAATAATTACCGTAAGCCCCATAATTTGGGGCTTTTTTTTACTCTTGTTTTATCGGGCTTAATTGAAGTATGGGCTGAGCTATGAAATGGGAGCTCTGTGTCTCTCAATTAACGAATAGCAGCAAATGCAAAGCAAAATCTAATCGCTAAAAAGCTAATAAAATTAACTAAATCTTAAACAATTTCCTTAACTTACATTAAATTAACCTTAGTAAACACTGGATAATCCTTACGAATCGTTTAAACTGATAGTATAGCAGTTGAAACAAAGAGGATTTGCATGAAACCGTCACTGCAGCTTAGTATAGGCCAACATTTGACGCTTACTCCACAGCTACAGCAAGCAATTAAGCTATTGCAATTATCTACAATTGACCTCCGACAAGAAATCCAACTGCTCGTTGAATCAAATCCTATGCTTGAAGCCACTCCTAATGAGGATAAAGATGATTCTCGCACTGAGGAGCAACAACACCATAATGATGAACCTAGTGATTTTCAGTGGTCAGAACTCTATCAAATTTCAAACAAACGCCAGAATTTTGATGATGGCGATTATAATTTTGATAATTTGCATTGCACCACGACTAATTTACAAGATCACTTAAGATGGCAGCTCGCACTCGCCCCCATGAGTGATATCGATAGAGTGATCGCTACGGCAATCATTGATGCCATCAATAATGACGGATTCTTATGCACGCCTATTGCCGATTTACATGCCAGCTTAACCAGTGAAGAACATCCTCTAGACATCGAAGAACTTGAGGTAGTACGTCACCGCGTACAATTATTTGATCCAGTGGGCTGCGCCTCCATCAGCTTGGCTGAAACATTGTTAATACAACTAGAACAACTACCGCTTGAAACCATTCATTTAAGCCTTACAAAAAAAATTATTCATGAAGACATCGAATTACTTGGTCAACATAATTACAAACAGTTAATGAAAAACCATCACATTAGTGAGAAAACAGTGGATGAAATTTTACGAATTATCCAGAGCTTAAATCCAAAGCCAGGTAATTTGATTCATCACGACATCACCGAATACATTATTCCCGATTTAACCGTTAAAAAAATAAATAATGAGTGGAACGTAGTGCTTAATCAAAATGTATTGCCTCATTTAAGCATTAATAACCAATATGCTGCACTCATTCAACGTGCAGATAACAGCGCCGATAACCAATTTCTAAAAAACAATTTACAAGAAGCACGTTGGTTTTTAAAAAGCATTCAAAGCCGTCAAGAAACACTGCTTAAAGTGGCAATGTGCATTATGGAATATCAGCAAGGCTTTCTGGAATTTGGCGAAGAAGCCATGAAACCATTGATTCTTAATGACGTGGCTTCAGCCTTAGATATGCATGAGTCAACCATATCTCGTGTTACCACGCAAAAATTCATTCATACCCCGCGCGGTGTTTTTGAGCTAAAATATTTCTTCTCCAGTCATGTTAATACTAATGCGGGCGATGAGTGTTCATCCACGGCGATACGCGCGGTGATAAAAAAATTAATTGCTGCAGAAAATAGAAAAAAACCGTTAAGCGACAGCAAGATTACCCTAATGTTGGAAGAACAGGGAGTGCAATTAGCAAGAAGGACTGTAGCAAAATATCGTGAAGCAATGGGAATTGCTCCATCCAATGAGCGAAAAAAAATTCGTAATTAAATTAGTAACAGAAGGAGATTCGTTATGCAAATCAACATTACTGGACATCGATTAGATGTTACTCCTGCCCTCAGAACCTTTACCGAAGAAAAATTCGATAAACTTGAGCGCCATTTTGATCAAATCACGAAGATTAATGTCGTTTTTGATGTAGAAAAATTAAGGAAAATTGCCGAAGCAACTATTTTTGTTGTCGGTGGTGAATTGCATGCCAGCTCCGAATCAGAAGATATGTATGCGGCAATTGACATGCTAATTGACAAACTGGATCGTCAGTTGATCAAGCATAAAGAAAAAATTCGTCACCACTAAAAATATTTAGCTAAACATCCATTTCGGATAAGAAATAAAGTCAAACCTTACCTCACCTCGATCCGTTCGGGCTGAGGGGGGAGGAAGCTTGCTCCCAATTTCTTATCCAGAACTCAGATTAGCTAAATACTCTATTGTTGGCCCTACGACTCCTCCGCTACCGCATGATTATCCAAAAAGCCAATTAACTCTTTTTTGAGCAGGAAATCCTGTACCCAATGCCTACTTTTATGGTACATTGTCCGTCATATGATAAAAACTAAAATTACCATCATCAATAAATTAGGACTGCATGCGCGAGCATCAGCTAAATTTGTGTCAACAGCGGCACGATACCAAAGCCATATTGATGTCACCAAAAATTCACAGACCGTTAATGGTAAAAGCATTATGGGGGTTATGATGCTTGCTGCCAATAAAGGAAGTGAACTCACGCTCGAAATAGAAGGTCCTGATGAAGAGCGCATGAATGAAGCCTTGGTGCAATTAATCAATAATTACTTTGGTGAAGGTGAATAAGGCGCTGGCGCTGAATTTCCCCACAAACATCGATGGTCCTTTTTAAATTCCATACTCTAAATAATCACCGCTGCTAAAGCCCAATTGTTTTATCTATAGTTCATCACCAATACGATACTTCTCATGAAAATCCCTATCGGCAAAGAGCGCAAAAAAATCTAAGGCAGTAAATCTTCTCTGTTGCTTTTCCGCATCTGGCCTACCCCACAGACTGTGCATTATTTGTTTCCAATACTCAATTTATATGCTACGATGCGCAACCCTCTGGAGAATGGATTTAACACATGAAGAGTCAAATTTTAAACCATGAAGAATCAGAAGACTCAAGACATTTAGAAAATTTTAATGTGTCGGATTTTCTGCAAATGGAATTTGATTCACTGGATGAAAAGGCCGATGCTTTTTCTTACAACATTCAAGAGTCATGTATCAAAACAGGATTTCTCATGCGAGAAATTTGCGGCAATATCGGCAAAAATACGCTTGTACGCAATCCACGTACCGGTAAAGAAGAACCAGTACTAATGTTTGGATCTAATAACTATTTGGACTTGGCCCAAGAACCATACATTATTAATAAGGCCATTGCTGCAGTTAAAAAATTTGGTATTGGCTGCGGCGGCCCGCAACTTTTAAATGGCAATACCTCACTACATATTGAACTGCAAAATAAAATTGCTAGTATTAAAGGGGCAGAAGCAGCTGTTTTGTTTTCTTCTGGTTACTCAACGAATGTGGGATGGCCCAGTGCTTTACTGGGGAAAGACGATTGGCTAATCTACGATATACAAAGTCATGGATCACTTTATGACAGCATGAAAACTAAGCAATTTAATTCCATGCCTTTTCTCCATAACGATCCAATGGCGCTGCAAAAACGGTTGAAAAAAATTCGATCAACTCATCCACGCTCAACAGTTATCGTATGTGTGGAAGGCGTTTATTCCATGGACGGAGATATTGCTCCGCTGGGTGAGTTCAGAAAAATTTGCGATGATTACCAGGCTCTACTATGCATTGATGATGCACATGGTTCGGGAGTCATGGGCGACCATGGTCACGGCACTCAAGAACATTTTGGTCTAACTGGCAAGATTGACTTATACATGGGAACCTTTTCCAAAGTTTACTGCGTGACAGGTGGTTACGTAGCGGGAAAAAAACATCTCGTGGATTTTCTGCGAATTAATGCACGTTCCAATCTTTTTTCTGCTAGTTTACCTCCTTATTCAGTAGCGGCCGTTTTAGCCGCGATTGAATTCATTGAACAAAATCCTCAGCGCATTAAGATGCTTCACCATAATACTCGCTACATGGCACAAAAACTGTGCGATGCAGGGTTTAATGCGTGTACAGAATCGGCCATTATTCCCATTTTTATTGCACAACCACATTCTGTCAAAGAAATTGTTGCTGAATTACACGATGAAGGGATTTTTATTAATGGTATTGAGTATCCTTCCGTTCCAAAAAATAAACAAAGAATCCGTCTTAGCATGATGGCAACTTTTGAACAATATGAGCTTGATCATGCCATTGATAAAATTATTAGAATGGCCAAACGAAGAGGAATTATTCCTTCTCCTTAACATACAGAATTCTGCTATGCATTTGCCTGAAAACGACATTGTTGATGAAGCAATTATTTTACTTAGTTTAGTTAAAACTGACGCTAAAGAATTAAAAAAACTCCAAGAAATTTGCCAGCAATCAGATTTCAACTGGGAGCTTTTTTATCAATTGGCCCAGCTTAATGAAACAGTCCCTTTGGTTTTAAGCAATTTAGGTACCTACCAGCTACTAAAATTCTGTCCCCCATCCCTAATCGAGCAAATGCAAAGTTATGCTAACGATATTGCTAAAATCAATCACGCAAGAATTGAAACCGGTAAAATTTTGATTCAAGAATTTGCCAAAAAAAATATCAAAGTTGTACTGCTTAAAGGAATTTTTTTTGCACAGAGTATTTATAAAAATCCTTTTTATAAAAAAATGAATGACATTGATATTTTAATTCTCAAGAACGATGCTAAGCATGCGCTGGAAATTTTTAAACAACTTAACTATTTTTGTGTAAGCGCGCTCCTAGGCCATTCAGCGGAAGATCAAATAGCATACTCTCACCACTTCCCACCTTTTTTTAGTCCTGATTTACATTGCATGATTGGCACGCACTGGGGCCTAATTTCCACCCATTCTTTTATTCAATTAAACTACGAAGAAATTTGGAAAAGAGCCAAGCCACTAAATTTCCACGGCGTTGCATGCTATCATTTGGCCCCTGAAGATAATTTGCTCCATCTTTGTATTCATCTTTCACTTTATAAATCTGGCATTAAAGAAATTGCCGATTTTTATAATCTTATTAAATCTAATAATATAGATTGGGATTTATTTTATAAAAACGTAAAAGAATCTCAAAGTGCTCAAAAAGTTTACGAATCTCTTGCGATTGTCCAGACATTTTATCCGATTGGCGCCCTGGCCAACTTTTTAGAAAAATTAAAACATGAATTTCCAATTACGGTGTCAAAAGAACTTTCCAATAAAATTTCTTCTTGCTCTTTTTTATTAAGATCTAGGACAACTTACATAACTGCTATAGAAAAAGAATTTATCCAATTTAAATCCACTGGTATTTTTGCTGAAAAACGTGCCCTTGTTTTTAGAATCTGGAAATTACTTTTTTTCCCTCCCGTAGAACAAATTCAAAAGCTAACCTTTCGCCCAACTTATTCCTCTTTTTTACGTTTATTGGCCCCGCTGCAAATAAGTAGACACTTTTGTGCGGAGCTAGGAACAAAAATTTATTTTTTACTGCACGTTTATCTTATTTATTCATTGATTAAATCAGGAATTTGCCAACTAATGGGAATAAAGAAAAAGGGGGTTCAAGATTTTTGTCATGATTTGGGTCTAAGTGTTGAGCAAATTAATAGATTAAAAGGAACGTTAGAATGAACCCTTGGTGTAAAATTGATATTAATCTTGATGCAAAATTCCTAAAAATTATTGGAGGCAAAGGGCTGGGGCTATGGCAATTATTAAAGCAAAAACTCCCGATTCCGGCAACTTATGCACTGACCACGGATTATTTTCAAGAATACTTATTTGACCGTCAGCAACTGCCTTCTTATCCCAAATTACTTGCTCTAACGATTACTTGTGACCGTGAAGCTATTTTGCGTTGCAGTCTTGATTTACGAAATGAAATTGCTAATTCGAACATTATTTTGCCTACAGAACTGGAGCATATTTATTTAGCGAAACTAGATCAACACAAATGGGCACTTCGTTCTTCCATGAATGTTGAAGATGGGCTAAAAAATTCTTATGCCGGGATTTTTGAATCGTTTCTGCATCTGGATTCTTTAGAACAACTTAAAGAAAAAATCAAAGATACACTGGCGCAAGTTTTTTCCGAAAGGGCAATTTTTTACACTTTAGAGAATGGTATTCCCTTGCAAGCGTTACTGCCAGCTCTCTTAATTCAAGAGCAAATACCAGTGGAGTGGTCTGGCGCTTACTTTACTTGCAATCCATTACCCAAAGGCAACTACCAACAAGGAGTAATTTCATATCAAAGAGGATACGGCGATACTTTAATGAGTGGATCTGTAAGTGGTCACTCAGTATTTGTTAACCAAGGAAAAATTCAGTTACCTAAGGAAGCCGCCCACCTTGCAAAACCACTTAAACAACTGGTCCGTAGTGGTCTGCAACTGCAAAGTGATTTTAATCTGGCCTTGGATCTGGAATGGGGAATAAAAGATCAGCAAATAATATTTTTTCAAATGCGTCCTATCCCCCAAATTGATTTCAGTTATGCAAAGCATCCTATTCGTTGGTCTAGAATGCTAACAGAAGAAAGATATCCTGAAGCAGTATCTCCTTTGGGTTGGTCAATTTTATACAGTGTCTTTCAAGTCAATTTAGATACGCTCAAGAAACGCTTCGGATTGCAAGCGACTAGCACTAATGAAGTGGCTAAAGTTATCAATGACTACGTTTATGCCAACGATTCCTTTTTCAAATTTCCGGAAAATATTAAAACTAATTATTGGCATCAACTAAAATATATTCCTTTTTTAATGAAAGAGCTCTTCTTGACATGCATGACGCTTCCTTTACTTTGGATTAGTAATTTCTTTAGCCGCTATAAAATTTCATCTAAACTTTTTTTGCTTATGGGATTATTTTCCGGTTATATTTTTCGTCATGCCAAAGACATTATTAAACGCTGGGATCAAGAACTTCCCAAATACATTCAGGGCTTCGATGAAGCT
>NZ_JH413847.1:162324-216240 GCF_000162755.2 Legionella drancourtii LLAP12 | reverse complement strand
TTGATATCCAAGATAAAAAACAGACTTATAAATATCGCGACCGCTTAGAGAACATTGCTGTTCTTTACATGGAGCCGGATTTGGCCATTTACATCATCAAGACGGCCTGCGTTTGGATGGTAAATACTATGAGCAAGGCCCTATTTCCCAAGGAACCAGCCGATTTTTTATTATTGCAATTTTCTAAAAGTTTAGAAAAAAATCGAACCCTCGAAATGAATATTCAATTTAAAAAATTATTTCAAACTATCAAACAAGACAGCACTTTACTCCAGTTGCTGCAAAGCAATCAGCTGGAAGCAGCACTGACCATTTTAAAAAAGAAATCCTATTTTTTAGATTTTTTGCAAAAAAATGGCCATCTCACTAGTAACTGGGACATTCGTGAACCCACCTGGGAAGAAGATCCTATCAGATTGATGCCTTTCATTAAGGCATCGGTCATGAGTTTTGAAAACTCACTAGAAGAAAACATGCAAGGCAGACTAGAGGAACATAACCAATTTTGTGAGCAACTATTTGCTTCATTGCGTTTTCATCCCATGACGATGACATTTTTAAAAAAGCTTAATCACTTCATCCGAGAATTTATGAGGATTGATGAAGAACATCATTTTTATTGCTCGCGAGTGTTTAAAGCCACCCGAGCGTTTTATCATGAAATTGCTCGTAGCTTCGTGGCCGAACATAGAATCAAAGAAATTGATCAAATTTATTTCTTAACGGAAGAAGAAATAAAAAATGTTTTTCAAAATCAGACACCTATTGCACTTCATTTCCTGGCCACGAAAAGAAGAAGACAATTTCAAACCAGTCTCAATCAAATACCCGTGAGTTCTTACATAGGTGATTATATTGAACAGGAAAATATTAATGCCACCTTTACACAGGATGCCAGCGGAACCCTGTTTCACGGTGAAAGTGGCTCTCCTGGGATTGTCACCGGCAAAGTAAAAATTATCAGAACCATTGAAGACGCTAAAAAAATAAATCTCGGTGACATTATCGTTACCCAAAGTCCTAACCCGGTTTTTACTCCATTGTATTCTTTGGCGACAGGGCTTGTAACTTCTACAGGCAGTATTTTATCTCACGGAATTGTTTCAGCCAGAGAATACCGAATTCCGGCTGTTCTATGCATTGCCGGCATTGATAAATTACTTAGCGATGATCAAATCATTACGGTCAATGGCAATACCGGACAGGTTTATATGGAAGGAGAAACTTAACTTGGAGCGCCGTAAAATTACCACCCTTTGTTTCGATCTGGATGGAACGCTACTGGAAATGCATCGGATCTTTTCTTTTCCTTTATTGGCCATTACTATTTATCGTTTCTTTCCTGAAATTAGCATGCTCCGATTTCATGGAATTTTTCGCCAAGCTGTGCAAAAATTATTGAACAATACAACATCTGTTACAAACTTTAATGTGTTCATTGACTATTTAGTTGATTATTCAAAAAGCAAAAACAAGGTAACTATTGAGGGTTTGGTTCGCCAAATCCTTAACGAAGATTTCCCTCGCTTAAAATGTTTTTTTTATCCTATTCCGCAAAACAAAGAAATTTTGCTTTGGGCAAAAAAAAACAGCTATCGTATTATTCTTGCAACTAATCCGGTATTTCCGATGTCGGCAATCAAAACTCGCCTCGAAGCTGCCGGACTTCATTTAAATTATTTTAATGGCATTACCCATGCAGAAAATATGACAAGAACGAAACCTAGAGTAGAGTACTACCAAGAACTAGTGTCCAAATTTCAACTAACTCCTCACGAATGCCTTATGATTGGCAACGATCCCATAAAAGATTTGCCCGCAGCTACTGTGGGCATGAATACGTTTTTATTATCTACGCCCAAAAACCACGATGTGATTGCTAATCTTACTGATTCAAGGCTGAATGCCAGCGGAAGTTACCAGGATCTTATCAATTATTTACAAAATATGGATGGCCCTGAATGAAAACAATTGTCATTGCCGGCGCCGACGGCTCAGGTAAAACTACTCTCTGCAACGCTCTTGAGAAGTCACTACGCCTTCAGGGATATAAAGTTGAAGTGGCCACTATTTGGGATATCTTGGACAAAAATCTTTTTATTGCTCCTGTAAACAAACAGGGTATTGCAAAATATCTTCAAACCTTGTCTTGTCACGCAAGATCGCTTTTTTTATTTCATAGTATGGCCCAGGCCATTCATGTAGCACAAAAAGAAAACCCACAAATATTAGTCATCAATAGCTATTGGTATAAATACTATATCAGTGAAATTTTGCATGGCGCACTTCGCGATGATGTGGACGCGATGGTAAAAATTTTCCCTAAACCAAACTTGGTTTACTATTTAGATATTTCTCCTGTGACTTCACTTAAAAGAAAAGAGGTGATTTCAGGCTATGAAAGCGGCTATGAACGTGATAAGGAAAAAGGCTTTCTTACATTTCAGAAAAAAGCGCAGCAGGAATGGGATAAAATAAAACAGCCCAACTGGAAAAATTTAGATACCAGTTTAAGTATTGAGGATCTGGCGCGCACAGTTTTTGAAGACATCCAGAAGGAAATGTTGTTATGATTTATATTTTTATCAATACCCATTCGGCCAGTCAAGTTGCGCTCAAGAAGTGGCATCAGGTAGAGCAGATTCTGCAAGAACGGGCCATTAACTACCGACCTATTTTTACGACGGGAATTACCGAGCTCACCCAACAACTTAAAGAGATAGCTAAATTACCAGCCTGGGAAACGGCGGAAATCCAATTAGTGAGTGCGGGCGGAGATGGCTCCATTCACACTCTCCTAAACAAAATTTTTGAAATTTTTTCCGAACAACAGCGAAAAAAAATAAAGCTTGGGGCCATTAATTTGGGCAGTAGCAATGACTTTCACAAACCCTATTCTAACCTAGTAAAAGGTTACAGCTTGCGAATGTCTACCCAAAGCACTACTTACGATGTGGGGAGATGTTGCATGATTAATGGAGGAGGAGAGCCTAGGGAAGCTTTGTTTCTAGTCAATGCTGGCATTGGCGTAACGGCACAGGGAAATTATATCTTCAATACCAACCCCATAATCCACCATTTAAAAAAAATTAATTTTAATCTAGCCAATTTCTGTACGCTTATTCTTTTATTAAAAAATATCTTTCATCAGCGATTTTTTTTCGAATTAATCACCTCTAAGGACGAAAAAATAGTCTTTAATGAAATTATGTCAAATATGGGAATTCTCAAAACCCCGAACGTATCCGGTGGCATGAACTTTGGCACTCCAGTACAACGCAACGATCGTTTACTTGATTTTGTTTTTACCCAAAAAATGAATATGAGTCAGTTATTTTCTCTGTTCATTAAACTCCACCAAGGTGCCTTTCTTAAAGATAAAAACTCAGGTTTTCATTCTGTCACGTCTATAAAAGTTTCATCATTGACACCATTTTTATTGGAGATGGATGGAGAAATTATGGAGCCTGTGCGAGAAGCATTTTTTGATCTTCATGCCGAAACCATTCAAGTTTGTGACGTCTTATGAGTAAGCATTATACTATTTTAGGTATTGATGGCTCAGGAAAAACCGCGCTAGTGCATCGTCTCATGGCGACAACCAAGCTTGTTCAACATAAAACTACATTTATTAATGCCCCCAATTACCATGAAGCTTCGGACTCTCCTTTTAAAAATCTCTCTGAAAAATTGGAAATTTTTTCTTCGCTCAGTGATGAACTAAAGTCTTTTGAACTCAAAGGCGTTTCCCTTTACTTACAAGCAACGTTATTTGGTGTTATTGAGCAATTTTTTATTAATAACTGGCAACCGGAAATCATTTTATCCCAGCGTCATCCAGTACTTGATTCATTAGTTTATGGAGAACTTTATCGCCAACACATGAAAGGGATAGATACCAGTGCCCTGCATGATCAGTTATTATCAAAATTGCAAACTCGCCAAGTGCCTTGGGATTTTATTTTGCGGTGGTTTGAACTGCATAAACAGCGAACGAAGTCTCAATCTTCCATCTGGAATTTTTCCCAGGAAATTCTCGGGCTTTTTAAATTAGACTGGATGGATCTTATTGCTGAACTGCAATTTCGCTACCAAACGCAAATGCCCGATGGCATTATTTATATTTGTCCAAAAGTGAAAACGGTTTTAAATAAAATTGATACGCGCGCACAAGAGAGTCAAACTAATAAAGAATTGCATGAAAACTTAGCAGGACTTCGTGAGTTAGAGAAAAATTATCAAAGAATGCTCAAATTTATAAAATTCAATTTTCCTCATATTCAAATTTTTGAAATTACTGCTTATGATGACACGCAAACCGATAAGATAATTCAGTCACTAGGAAACCATTTATGAAAACCGTTCTTATTACCGGAACAAGTAGAGGAATTGGTCAATCGTTTTTAGAAGAGTTTGGTAATTATCCAGGATTTAAAATCTTGGCTGGTTTAAAAACACAATATGAAATAAAGACAGCGAAACAATATTCGCAAGTCGAATACTTTGTTTTGGATTATGGCAATAATCAGGATTTCAAAAAACTTGAATTTTATCTCCAGAAAAATCATCATTCTATTGATACATTAATTGCTAACGCGGGAATTTCCACTTGGGGCCCGATGCTCGACATCAATGAAGAATCCTTTAAACAAATTTTTGAAATAAATTTTTTTGGAACGACAAAATTAATCAAAACGGTACTTCCCTTTTTAGTGCCTCAGGGAAAAATTATTGCCATGGGCTCAGGGTCGGCAACCACGACCGTTCCTTTTATGGGCATCTATCCCATTTCTAAACTAGCCATTAATTACTTGATTACTTCATTACGCCGAGAAATGGTTCACCATCCCACCTATTACCAAGTTCAATTCGCCATTATACACCCGGGATCCATTAAGACGCCTATTTGGGATGGCGCCAAAGAATTAAGTTTCAAAACTAACTTTCCCTTTTATTCCAAGATAGCAACACTTGGATTAAAAATAATTGATGCCGACATGTCCAAATCTACCAAGCCAGTACAAGTCGCTAAATTATTTCATCAACTTATTCTAAAAAGAAAAATTAAATCCACTTATTACATAGGAAAAAATATCAATGTCATACGCTTTTTAAATCTGCTACCCAATGGTATGGTAGATTTTATATTTAAATGGGCATTTAAACTTCAGCTTAAATTTCTTTAGGGTGAATTGGAAGGCTCTACCTGGGAGCGTTTATCAAAAAGCAGGGAAATTTTTGCAAAATGGGGCCTTGAGACTAAGGCTCTAGCAGCACGGAAAGAGATCAGGGCTAGTAAAACCCCGGCGATGCCATCTAGCAAAAAATGCTGTTTGGTTGTTAGGGTAGAAGCGAGGATGAGACAAAGATTTACAAAAAAGAACAAGCGTTGAGACGGTACTTCTTCTTTGATCACAAGATAGAAAATGGTCGAATATGCCACATGCAAGGATGGAAAGGTGTTAATGGGGGAATCGACAAGATAGACCCAGGCCAAGAGTTGGTTGGAGATAGCGTCTCCACCAGAGATAACCGAGGGTCGTGGGTAGGCCATAGGAACTAACCAAAAGAATGCAAAAGCAACAAATCCCGAGCATAGGGTGGCTAGGAGCGCAGTGACGAGAGTTTCTGGGCTACGAGCTTTCTCAATGATATATGGGATGGGGAAATAAAGACCAATCAGGTAAATCCACACAGTCCATGGCCAAAAAGGAATGGATTCATCCACATGTAAATGGACAATGGGCACTATAGGGACGATAGGTGCATGAGAAATAAAATAATAGCCAATAATTAAAACAGTAAGACCCCCACCAACTAGGAACCATTTCTTTTGTCTAAAAGACAGGGCGCAAATCAATCGTTCCATAACTTCAAGCTCCATAAGATAATTGTACCTAATCAGATACGGAAAATTTGATCCTCGAATGGAATGTAGCTGCATTTTTGTAATTTTTATTATGCAATATCGAAATCACAGGTGTTCGTTTTAAAAACATGGACATGGACCTTTTTCCTATACATGCTAATGCTTAAAAAAAGAACATAATATCAAATACAGATGAAATTGTAAATCCTAAATTCCCGCCAACTTAGAAATGTTAACCTAATTAATTTTTCAGAATCATGTTTGACGGGCTTTTAAAAATTGGATATCAGTGTAGCTAAGTCGCCCCCCGTTAACTTTACCCGAAATGCTCCTATTGGCTTTTGGACCATCAAACCTAAATAGCGAAAATCAAATTTATTCAAAAATAATCTTGTTGTTACAAAATTCAACCCATATAATTGATCTAGGATTGGTCAATATGGAAGATTATCAAGAATCATAAGTCTACTTTTTTGCTTCTCTTAAGTCTTACTTGGATGTTCCCATCTAACATTTATAGAGAGAATAAACAATGAAAAGATCCCAAAATCAAACAAATGTAAAAGATAATTCAGAGCATAAAAAACCAAGAACAAGGGAAGAACATGCTTATAGCCCCCCTCCTCCTGCAACAACTCAAGAACAACAGGACACGATTCATTCCCCAATTCCTGAACAACCCGACAGTCAACCTGTTGAACTAATAGATCTTGAAGCTGAATCAGAAGCAATTGCAAGTGAATTCTCCATTCAAGTACAAACAGAAATCAGAAGAAACTGGAATAAATTCCTACACGAAATAGCGCAGTTAAAACCAGAGCAACTACCTGAGCATACTGTAAAAAAATTACAGGCTCGATATGACTTAGCGAATAATCATTTTCTAATATCCCCACCAAGACTTACAAGTACACTAAAAGGAGATACCCCATTAGCAAAACCTAAAAAAGCGAGTGGATTTCCTAACAAATACACGCAAGCACCACTCACCACCGCACATGGTCGAGCATCAGGAGCATTTAGGAAAAATGTACTCCCTAGCCCTAAAAGCAACGATGAGCCGATGGCGCTTGCCCAATATGCTACAGTTGTCAATGTTCCATTTACCAATACTCCGGTGAGAAATGAATATACCTTTCCGCGGGTAAAAGAGTATGAGACACATAAATCACGACAACTTTATTTACAAAAATATTATCTTCCTGTTGTACTCAATACAAAAAAGAGCGCCCGACAAAATGAAGAGGCAATCAAGGCACTCTTATATCTTTTCTCACATATGGTCAAAGAATCTTTAATCACTAAAACATCAAAAGTACTCTTACTGACCATGATAAATTACGAGTTAAAAAAGCTAAATATTCTCCCGTTAAATACGCCATTACAGAAAAAATTTTACTCACTCTTTGGTAGCATAAACAAAGAGGTAAAAGACACTGTAATTACCAGTAAATACTCTATTGATCCCAGTAGAAAATTACCAATTCGCCCCCCGATTCAAGACCGTGAAGGAAACTACAGACATCGGGAAAATGGCATCCAATTAATCTGGTTAAAACGAGGACCTACCGCAGAAAAACACCAACAAATTGACGAAGTCAATTATCCTATTATTAGAGAAAATACTAATGTCTATGATTTGGACACCGGGGAGTTAGTTGCCAGCTTCCGTAAAAAAGTAGTTCCTGATGATGCCATTGAGGGGATGAATAAATATGCGATGAATGCTACCTGGTATAATTTACAAAGCTGTGGTGCCCAAGGAGTTGAAGATCGCATTGAACGTAAAGCGAAAAATCAACGAAGAACCGCTTGTCGTTCAGCGGCATTAGGCATACTAGGCTTACCCATCCAAAACGTGACTATTTCTCATTATACGGGTCTAGATAATTATAATACTCAGATTGTTACCTATGCCGGGGCTGTCTTAAACGCTTTAGAGGCCACATATAAAGAAGTAGCAGCAAAAGAATATACTTATTGTAAACGCGTAATGAAACCTCTTGAAGAATATCGGATTTTTCCGGGTTCTGATGTAACCTGTGCTATAGAATTCAATTACGATAAGCAAACATTTACTCATACTGATGAGAATCAATTTCCAGGTAAATATCTAGGCTTTTTATCTTGTTTTTATGGCAGTAAGGAAAAACGTTATAAAGGAGGATATACAGCATTTCCCGAATATCAAATTGCCTTTGATGTGGAGCAAGGGGATTGTTTAATAGCAAACTTTGAGGAAGTAATTCATGCGAATACGAAAATCATTCCTTTAGATACACCAACAGAATTTGAGATTACACGACGTGGCAAGCACACCATTCCTAATTGGCATCGTATGACACTGGTTGCCTATACGCGAGGTCATCTATTAGAAAAAACGGAGCGCTTTAGTTATGAAAACTCAGACACTGAAGAGGAGCAAGATTTTAACGCACAAGTGGTTGCAGAAGAAATAGAAAATCCTCGCGTGGCACAAGAACGAGCTCGCATAGCTCCAACCCCATTTAGTTTCTTTATGAAGAGCGCGACAATAGAAGCTTCTTCCCGAGCCCGACAAAATGATGAAGAAATAGCTACATCTTTATACGAACAACGAAATCAATTAATTCCGCATCAATAAAACATCAATCGCTTACCCTCTTTATTATTCAGGAGAAAAAATAAAGAGGGCTTTTTCCCTTATCGTTTAGATTAAGGTATTTCAGAATACTTTTTTATGACTTATTTTCTGACTTTTTTCTTTGTTTTCTCACTTTGTTCAAAATGAACAAAGTTAAAGCCAATCCCGATAAAGCATAAGCACTAAAAGCAACAAAAATAACCCAAGATGGATTTGCTGCGATTGCAACAAATAAAACGATCATAACCAAGACATATAAAAAAGGCACCTTGCCCTTAAAGTCCACTTCTTTAAAACTATAATAACGAAAGTTGGAAACCATCAGTACCGACGCAACTAAAGATAAAATCGCGGCGAATATGGAAACAAACATGTTATGCCAGTCATTTTGATAACATAACCAGGCAAAAGAAGCCAGCACGGCGGCAGATGGCGGACAAGGAAGACCTTGGAAATAACGATTGTCCGCTGTTTCAAGCTGGGTATTAAAACGGGCGAGGCGTAAAGCCACGGCAGCAGTATAAACGAAAGCAACCAACCAACCGACCTTGCCCAAGTGACTTAAAGTTAAATTATAGAGTAATAGTGATGGAGCTACGCCAAAGGTCACCATATCGGACAAACTATCATACTGAGCACCAAATTCTGTTTGGGTATTGGTTAAACGGGCAATACGTCCATCTAAACCATCGGCGATCATACCAATGAAGATAGCAACTACAGCCACCTCAAACTGCCCTTTCATTGACGCAACCAGAGAATAAAATGCTGCAAATAAGCTGGCTGTAGTAAATAAATTAGGTAATAAATAAATACCTGAATGACTTTCTTTTTCCATTAATAATAACCTTCATTAAACGCTAAATAGCCCCAATCTGACATGATAGGGATAAAATTTACTTTTGCAAACACAAATATATTGCAATAAAACGAATAAATTTCAATACAGAAATCACCATTTGCTGTTATACTTAGCACACTGTATTTATATTGTATAGAATTATGGCCGATCCTCAAAATAAAACAATCATTATCGAAGGAAGAACAGCCCAAGGCAAAACGTTTCGTCCTAGTGATTGGGCAGAACGTATGAGCGGCTCTCTTGCCAGCTTTAAAAATTGCCGCATTCGTTATTCCCCCCTATTGCGTCCTAGCATTAATAGCGACGGATATCAATGCGTTCTACTCGACCCTAAGCTTAAAGAATCAAGTCCTTTGCTCTATCAATCAATTATGGATTTTGCCAAAGCAAATCATCTACGCATTTGTGGAGAAGAAGAGTAAAGCACCTCATTAAGGCTCACTCACTGAGTCTTAAAGCAAAGCACCAATAAATGCGCCAGGTTCCTCACGTTAAAAGCCTTGACTGTTCTTAAGAGCAACAGACCAAACAGCAATATTTCCCATAATAGTATTTAACATCCCTACGGTATTGTCGAAATTTATTGATAGAATACCCGCAATAATAAATACCAAGCCTTTGGGACCATGTTTTGCTCCAGGCTGACTTGCTTGCGCCACTAAGACACATCCACGTACAAACCATAAAATACCCGCAGTACGAATTAATAAGCCCATCGAGCTGTAGATATTGGTTGGATTATACGAAGTATAGGTTAAAACATTACCCACGCCAAAGGCAGTATTTGCTGCCAAATTAAGCGCCGAAGGCAAATAAACTAAAATTGCGCCAAATAATAAATACATCATTGGCGAGTACATCTTCTCTTGTGATGGCGATTGCGCACGGCGATCAGCGACTTTCAAGAACTTCATAACTGCAGTTATGAAGAATAACATACCCAATAAATAAGCCCCCCCGGTAATTAAACGCTGTATAGGGTATAAGGATTGGCTTATATTGCCTAAGATTGTAACCAAGTCATGTGTCGTATTCATAAGTTAATTATATGTCGTCAACCCTTGCATTGCATAATTTTTTCCTTATAGTTAGACACTTTATAACAAAAGTTGATATTTTTATGCAAATAAAGACCTTCCCTGTTACTTTAAAAGAATCATTTATGATTACGCCTAAGGTAAAACACTTTGTTTTTAACTGTGAGCTATCACCTCATTTTAGTTATGAACCCGGACAATTTATCACCATCCATTTTGAGCATGAAGGTAAAGCCTTAAAGCGCAGTTACAGTATTGCTAGCGAACCCAAACAAGATAACCAGATTGAATTTGCGGCCGGCTATTTTGCTAATGGGCCAGGCACTGAACTCCTTTTTAATCTAAAACCTGGGGACATTATTAATATTAGTGGTCCTTTTGGCCGTTTAACCATGAAAGATGAGCAGCCTGGCCGCTATATTCTCATAGCAACCAGCACTGGCATTACGCCCTACAGAGCAATGCTTACCGAGCTTGGCAGACGTATGGAGCAAAATCCTAATTTACAGGTTGTCATTCTCCAAGGGGTACAACGACGGGAAGAAATCCTCTATCCCAATGACTTCCATGCCTTTGCCCAAAAATACACGCAGGCAACCTTCTTACCTTATTTAAGCCGCCAACCGGCTGACGACTTGCTGGAAAACGAACGCCCTGGCTATGTACAACATGCCTTCCCTACCCTGAATTTAAATCCACAACATGATGTTATTTATTTATGTGGAAATCCAGGTATGATCGACGAAGCGTTTAACTATTTAAAAGAGCAAGGCTTTGCCATGCAACAAATTATTCGTGAAAAATACATTTCAAGATAACGACCAGGAGTAAAAACATTATGAGTTATGAAGAATTATCCGCCACTATGGAGCAAATGCTACAAGCAGGTAAAGGTATTTTGGCCGCTGATGAAAGCAATGGCACCATTGGCAAACGTTTCGCCTCAATCCAAACAGAAAACAACGAACAAAACCGTCGTGATTATCGCTTACTGCTGGCTACTACTCCCGATTTAGAACAATACATCAACGGCGTCATTTTGTTCGAAGAAACATTTGCGCAAACCGATGAACACGGAACGCCAATTGCAAAATTGTTTGCTGATAAAGGCATTGTACCAGGAATTAAAGTAGATAAAGGTTTAGTTGATTTAGCCAATACTGAAAATGAGCAAGTAACGCAAGGCTTAGATGGTCTGGCTGAACGTTTACAACATTTCAAAAAATTAGGTGCACGCTTCGCTAAATGGCGTAACGTATATTCAATTTCAGAATTTACTCCAAGTTTAACTGCTGTTAAAACCGGAGCAGAAAACTTGGCTCGTTATGCCGCAGCATGCCAAGCTGCCGGTATTGTGCCAATTGTCGAGCCTGAGGTTTTAATGGATGGTGAGCACAGCATTGAACACTGCGCGGAAGTATGCGAAATTGTATTGCATGAAGTATTCCATGCTTTATTCATTCACCAAGTGGAATTAGAACATATTATCCTAAAACCAAGCATGGTAACCTGCGGTAAAGCAAATACGCCATTTAGCGAGCCTGATGAAGTTGCTGATTTCACCATCAGTGTGTTCCGCAATAACGTTCCTGCTGCCGTACCAACCATTAATTTCTTGTCTGGCGGTCAAACACCACAACAAGCAACGGCTAATTTAAATGCAATCAACAGTATTGGGCATCAACCCTGGTCGCTCAGTTTCTCTTACGGTAGAGCATTACAAGAAGATTGTTTAGCTGCTTGGGGCGGTAAAAAAGAAAATATCCCCAGCGCGCAAGAAGCATTGTTAAAACGTGCGCGCTTAAACAGTTTAGCTTGCCTTGGTGAATACCAAAGCGATATGGAATAACATTAAAACGCGCTAATCTAATTTAGCGCCTTTTCCGCCCCGATCAGGCTAAGTAATTCATGCCCTTTGAGGCAAAATATAGCCTGAACGGATCACGGTAAAAACTAAGACGCTGCATTAAAGCCCTAATCGCTTAGCTCTGAAAAAATCCCTGCGCTAATCGACGAAAAGGCCCTCAACTCAACTCAACTCAAAACGAGCATAAAGCGGTAAATGATCGGACAGCATCCGCCAGGGTTTACCTTGCAAGCAAGCGACTTCCTGGACACGCATGCCACGAAAATAAACGCGATCGACGCACAATGCGGGACGAATTGCTGGAAATGAACGGGCATGTTGCCCTTCTAGCGAGACAAAAGCTTCTTCCACATTTAAATCCTCGGCAAAAGGCTGTGACAAAACATTACGCCAATCATTAAAGTCACCAGCCATCAATAAAGGCTCATTAAGTGGCACTACCTCTTTAATCCGACGCATAAGCGCAGTAGCTTGTTCTGCGCGTTCACGCTTAAAAAGACCTAAATGCACACACAATAAATGAACCGTCGCGCCATCCACCATTAACTGTGCGTGCAATATTCCGCGTGAAGCACGACGTATACTGGCCAGATTAATATTATCGATGCGTCGAAACGCATATTTACTTAAAATTGCATTGCCATGATGACCCGATTGATAAATAGCATTTTTGGCATATGCATAATGTGGCCATATATTTTCGGCAATGTATTCGCATTGCGGAGAGTCTGGCCATGCATTGATGCGTTTTTGTCGTTTTCTATGCTCACCTTGCACTTCTTGTAAAAAAACAAAATCAGGATTTAACTCCGTAATTGCTTCGCGCATTTTGGGCAGTAAAAAGCGAATAGCCCCGACCCCAAAGCCCTTATGAATATTGTATGTTATCAATGAAACGCTACGTACTGCTTGGTGCATGGATGTACCTTTTTCAGGTTTCTGTATTAAGCATAACACTAAAGTGGGTAAAAAAAATATCGGCAATCGTATATTAATCCATCATTGCGTAAATTTTTTGTCAGGGCTTATGAGCCCACACTATTTGATCTATACTGTGCTATATCACTATTTACTTGATAAAAAATAAATAAAATGCATGAAATTATCATTCAAATTCCAGGCTTTTCTATCGCCGGGAAAACCTGGGGAAGCCCGGAAAACCCTCCTATCCTAGCCTTACACGGCTGGCTGGATAATGCCAACAGCTTCGCACCTTTAGCTCCTTATCTGCAAGATGACTTTTATTTCATTGCCGCTGACCTACCTGGACATGGATATTCCTCGCATATTCCAGCAGGGTGTAATTATCATTTTTTTGATGCCATTTTCATCATTATCGAACTGATTAACGCACTGCAATTAGGCAAAGTACATTTATTAGGTCATTCAATGGGTGCCTGCATCAGCAGCTTACTGGCCGGCGTTGCACCACAACTACTGCGCTCCCTTTACCTTATTGAAGCATTAGGGCCATTTTCTGCTCCCGCGGAAACGACATGCCAACAATTGGCCGCCTATGCGCAATTTCTGAATCAACCCAGTAAAAAATCTAAAAGTTATGAACACTTTGAAAAGGCCGTTGTTGCACGTTCTGCTAAGGGTTATGTTTCTATGGACATTGCGCAAATACTTTGTGAGCGTGCTTTAATACAAACAGCCGGACGATATCATTGGCGACATGATCCCAAATTGCTAGTCACTTCCCCTTTACGGATGACAGAGGAGCAAATATTGTCTTGCCTTCGCCAGATTAGCAGCAAAACAGTGTTGTTATTAAGCAATGAAGGCTTTTCTTTTGATGCAGAGATTATGGCGAATCGCATTAAAACCGTAAATAATCTGATTGTGGAACGACTCGATGGCGGACATCATATCCATATGGAAAAGCCAGAAGTTGTAGCGCAACTTCTGGCTGATTTTTACCATGAATTTTAATTACTTAGAGCAAGAAGCGTAATTAATTGCAACTTCTTTTAATGAGGTTTTGATATCGTCTAGAGAATAACCCAGATCACTGGCAGCACTAATTATGCCACAACCACCTTCATCAAATGTTGAATAAGGGGTCCAGTAATCCATATTTGCTTTAACCATAACGTCAAATGCTAAACGAGTATTCCAATTTGGCTTGCTCGCCAGAATATAGAATAAATGGTTATACACACCACTGGAATAATGGACATCCAAACCACCATAATACTCGTCAGCAGTATCAATCGACTCACCATCACGGCTTGGCAAATCCATATAGCGCAACGCATCATAGCCACTGTCTTCTTTCATGATCTCACCGCCAATACTCCAACTATTTTTACCCATAGAGTAATATTCGGCTGCTTGCGCTGCCATGTCAGAAAATGCTTCATTCATACCACCTGATTGGCCATAGTATTCAAGATTAGAATGTTGTTCTGTAAAACCATGACTGATTTCATGACCACCAACTCCAAGCGAAACTAAAGGATACATCATGGTATCGCCATCACCAAAAGTCATTTGACGACCATCCCAATAGGCATTTTCATAACCCTCACCGTAGTGAACGCGCATAACTAATTGCATTGGCGAACCATCAGATTTAGTTAATGCCTCAACACCGTACCAATCATGATACATATGCTTAATTACATAACCGGCATACAGTGCATCATTTGTTGGTGAAGCAGCGCCATTGTCTTTATCATAGCCATCGCTTTTGTAACCAGTCAAATAAATACCTGCATCATTAGTTGGGCAATCGAACTTCATAGCTTTCGTTTTCGTACTGTATTTATGCCCCATATCAATTACCTTAACATTGGTATTTTCCATGAAACAAGATGCCTCAGATTCGTCACGAGTAATTTCCAGGTAAGGCAAACCAGTGCCATTATACTGATACACGCCTACTTTATGGTTTCCACCAAAACCACTACCATTTGCTGCAACTTTTTTAGTTTTTACATCATCCCATTGCACAAAAGGCTTATACGTTTGCGCATCAATAATCGCTGTTGGGCGTGCAGGAATTTTATCGGTATGAGTAACAAAAACACTTACTTTATAAGCCCAATGTGCTTGATGACTACCATCAAGATAAACCATTGGTGTAACCTGTGCGTCACTTAGTGCTTTCCCCACATATTGCGCCTTAAATTGTTCAAGCGCGGCAGGTGCATTATTTACAAAAGACGCACTTGGTTTACCCAATTCAGATTGCAAACCTTGATATACAACCCCGTTCATAGACACATTAGACTCAGCTGATGCCAATGATTTCATTGAATTTGCACTGTGCAAAATAGCATAACCACCAAAAACAGGGAATCCAGCATACTGTTGTTGCATACGTACATGGGTTATTTTATTACGATCCGTATGTTCGCTTACAAAGCTTAAACTATCAGTGGACGCAGCAATACCTTGCGTAGCCAAAGCGAATTTTTGTTTTAATTGAGCAATAGATGCTTTCTGTAAAGGCATGGGCTCTGCAGCTCGGACAGGGGATGCTATTCCTAAAGCCAAAGCAACCGCTAATGGGGACAAATAATAATTATGATGCATTGAAAAAACTCCTTAATTGCAACTCTAACTAATATATAAAAAGTAACTCTCCTCTGTTGAATCCATTCATCATCCTGATAATCCAAGCCATGGAATAACCTGTATAGTTTCAACAGAGAGTCACACCAAAAATTTTTGTTCAAATACCATTACAGCTCAACAAACTAATTCAAGCTAGCACAGTTTTATTGTTTTTGAAATTATTAATTGAATCGTCGGATTAAGGACAAAAACATAATTTACGCCCAATTTGAACAAATAACCGCTGATATGTCAAATAATTTCACGAAAGCAAAAATAGTTCGTTATGAAATAACTGGAGTCTATTGGGGGGCTTAAACGTGTTAAATTGGGCTTTCATCTGAAAAACTTGTAAGAAAAATCCAACTAACATGCTGAGATCGTGCCGATATCCTCGGAGATATATAGACAATCTCCTAAAGATAGGGCAAAATTTGCCAAAAATTATTCTATAATTACGGAATGATGAAAAAAATCCTGGTTTTACATGGCCCAAATCTGAATCTCCTGGGAACTCGAGAGCCGCTAGTTTATGGAGCTACTTCGTTAGACCAGATCAATACTCGTTTAGCCCAAGAAGCAACACGTGCTGGATTGGCACTATCTTATTATCAAAGCAATTCTGAAGGGGAGTTAATCGACACAATTCATCAGGCTGGAGCGAACAAAACAAAGTACATCATTTTTAATCCCGCAGGCTTCACCCATACAAGTGTCGCATTGCGCGATGCACTTTGTGCCGTTGCAATTCCATTTATTGAAGTACATATCAGTAATATTTATTCACGCGAAACCTTTCGTCATCATTCATACTTCTCTGATATTGCCAAAGGCACTATCAGTGGTTTAGGTGCGCAAGGGTATTCGTTAGCTTTAACCTCAATTATCGAAGAATTAGAGAGAATCAAATAATGGATATTCGTAAAATAAGAAAACTAATCGAATTGCTGGAAGAAACCGGCATTTCTGAAATTGAAATTAAAGAAGGTGAAGAATCATTAAGATTAAGTCGCCACAACACCGCCCCCATAGAGGCACCTCAAGTTCATTATGTTTCTGCCCCTGCATCACCTCGAGCCGAAATAGCAGCGCCAAGTATTGCGGCCGCTGATAGCAAACCTGCTGTGATTGTTGCTTCAGGACATAAAATCCGCTCCCCCATGGTCGGTACTATATATGCCTCACCATCACCAGAAAGCCCCCCCTTTGTTACTATTGGCCAATCAGTCAAAGTGGGCGATGTTTTATGTATTGTTGAAGCAATGAAAATGTTCAACGAAATCGAAGCCGATCGTGCCGGTAAAATTGTGGATATATTGGTCGCCAATGGAGAGCCGGTTGAATACGACCAGGTTTTATTTGTTATTGAATAGAGGGTGCATTTATGCTCAGTAAAATTGTTATTGCCAATCGCGGCGAAATTGCCCTTCGTATCTTACGTGCCTGTAAAGAACTAGGCATTCAAACTGTTGCGGTCCATTCTGATGTGGATAAAGATTTATTGCATGTTCGCCTGGCGGATGAAACCGTTTGCATTGGCCCAGCTCCAGCCCAAAAAAGTTATCTAAATATCCCGGCTATTATTTCTGCTGCCGAGATTACCGATGCGGTAGCCATTCACCCCGGTTATGGCTTTTTGTCTGAAAATGCCGATTTTGCGGATATTGTCGAACAAAGTGGTTTTAAATTTATTGGCCCACGTGGTGATACAATTCGTCTGATGGGCGACAAAGTATCTGCGATCCATGCCATGAAAGCAGCGGGTGTTCCTTGTGTTCCAGGCTCTGATGGTCCATTAACGGAAGATGATAACCGGAGTCTGGAAATTGGTCGTAAAATTGGTTATCCAGTGATCATTAAAGCCGCTGGCGGCGGCGGTGGCCGTGGTATGCGCGTAGTGCATAGCGAATCCAATCTTCTGAGCGCCATTGCACTAACCCGTAGTGAGGCAAAAGCCGCATTTAATAATGCCACGGTTTACATGGAAAAATTCCTGGAAAACCCACGCCACGTTGAATTTCAAGTACTCGGTGATGGCCAAGGCAAGGCCATTCATTTGGGAGAGCGCGATTGCTCCATGCAAAGACGTCATCAAAAAGTAGTGGAAGAAGCACCAGCTCCTGGCATTAGTGCCGAACTAAGAAAAGAAATCGGTGCCTCCGTGGTTAAGGCTTGCCAAGACTTAAAATACCGCGGAGCAGGAACTTTTGAATTTTTATATCAAGATGGCTGTTTTTATTTCATTGAAATGAATACACGGATTCAGGTCGAGCATCCAGTAACGGAAATGATTACCGGCATTGATTTAATTAAAGAACAAATCAAAATCGCCAGTGAACTACCAATGACATTGACGCAAGAAGACATCAGATTTCGTGGCCATGCCATTGAATGCCGAATCAATGCTGAAGATGCAAAAACTTTTATGCCTTCTCCAGGAACGATTAAATTATTACACCAACCTGGTGGACCTGGCATTCGCTTTGACTCCCATATTTACAGCAGTTACACTGTACCACCTAATTATGATTCCATGATTGGTAAATTGATAAGCTATGGCGAAACCCGTGCCGAAGCAATTGCCAGAATGCGTAATGCGCTTGATGAAATCATTATCGATGGCATAAAGACTAATATTGAATTACACCAACGTATTCTTCATGATCAATCCTTTATTGCTGGCGGTACCAATATTCACTATCTAGAAAAAATGCTGAAGGATTAATGCTGTGTGGTTTCAATTAAAAATAGAACATTGTCCGGTTGCAGAACTAGAAAAACTAAGCGCCGAATTGGAAGAGTTTGGTGCCTTATCTATTATGCTCACCGATAAAAACGATAATCCAGTTCTTGAACCCGAACCTGGGACTACGCCTTTATGGCCTGAAGTCATTATTCAGGCCTTGTTTCCAGAGGCCATTCAAGCACAATTCACACGCGATAGCCTAGCCCAAAGCTATCCAGAATTAAGTTTAAGTCTAGAAGTTTTAGAAGACCGAGACTGGGAACGCGCGTGGATGGATGACTTTAAACCACAGCGTTTTGGCAAGCGTTTATGGATATGTCCAACCTGGTCAACGCCACCTGAACCTGGCGCCGTTAATTTAATGCTCGATCCAGGCTTAGCTTTTGGTACGGGGACACATCCAACTACCTCTTTATGCCTAACCTGGCTTGAGCAGGCGGAGCTTAAACGCAAATCGGTCATTGATTATGGTTGTGGCTCCGGCATTCTTTCCTTAGCGGCATTAAAATTAGGCGCCGAACAGGTATATGCGGTAGATATTGATCAACAAGCTCTGCAAGCTACCCAAAATAATGCGCTAACAAACAATCTAAATGCTCACAATCTACATGTTAGCTTTCCTGATGAACTAAGCACCCCAGTGAATTTAATCATTGCCAATATCTTATTAGCGCCATTAATTACGCTAAAAGAACGTTTTCAGCAATTATTACATCCAGATGGGCAATTGGTAGTCTCCGGTTTACTGAGCGAACAAGCACCGATGCTCATAGCAGCTTATGAGTCATTGTTTCTTTTGGTCGGTCAAAAAGAACTCAATGGATGGTCATTATTAATATTTGCGCGTAAATAAGGTAATTTTTAATGCCTCATCCCCCCAGGTTCTCCGCGTTTAAACCACGAAGAGCGTTGCTCAGTGTCTCTGATAAACGCGGGATTATTGAGCTGGCACAAGCATTACATCAGCAAGGCATAGAACTGATTGCAACCGGTAATACCAGCGCCTTACTCAAAGAGCATGCATTGCCCGTAACTGAAGTAAGCGAATATACCGGCGTTCCTGAATTGCTGGATGGCCGGGTTAAAACCTTACATCCAGCAATTCATGCCGGTTTATTAGCGCGCAGAAAAAAGGATGAACCCACCTTAAAACAACATGCAATCGAGCCCATTGATTTACTGGTAATCAATTTATACCCCTTCGAACAAACCATTAGTCAAATTGACTGCAACTTTAGTGACGCCATAGAAAACATTGATATTGGCGGCCCAGCCATGATTCGCTCGGCAGCCAAAAAACCATGCCCATACCTTTGTCGTTGTAAAACCCGAAGATTATGCTGAACTCATTAACCACCTAACAAACCAAAAGGCGCCTACAAATTGGGGGTTTACACTCGCCAAAAAAGCCTTTGCCCATACGGCCGCCTACGATGCAGCAATCACCAATTACCTGACCGCCCTGGATGAACAATTCACGCCCAGCGGTTTCCCCGAAATACTTACCTGTCAGTTTAATAAGCTGACTGATTTGCGTTATGGCGAAAATCCACATCAGCAAGCAGCATGCTATACCGACAAAAATATAAGTCATGGTTCACTTGGCGCCGCCAGATTAATCCAAGGCAAACAATTATCCTATAACAATATTTTAGATGCGGATGCCGCTTTAGATTGTGTTAAATCATTTGCTCTGGATAAACCTATTTGTGTCATTGTCAAACACGCAAGCCCCTGCGGCATTGCCGTTGCCGAAAGTGCTCTTACTGCCTATTTAAAAGCGTATCAAAGTGATCCTACCTCGGCTTATGGCGGCATTATTGCCTTTAATCAAACCTTGAATGCCGAAGTAGCCAAAGCGATCCTCGAACGACAATTCGTGGAAGTCATCATCGCTCCAGAAATCAATGCCGAAGCAAAATCAGTCCTTGCCAATAAAGAAAATATCCGTGTTCTGATCACCGGGGCTTGGCCACCCGCCAACGTATTTCGTTTAAATATGAGAAAAATTGATGGCGGCATCTTAGTGCAAGAACAAGATTCATTTTCACTAGACAGTTATGAATTTAAGACCGTCACTCGTCGTCAACCATCAGAACAGCAGATGAACGATTTACTCTTTGCCTGGTTGGCCGTCAAACATGTGAAATCAAATGCCATTGTTTATGCAAAGGATGGAGCCACCATCGGTTTAGGAGGAGGGCAAACCAGCCGCGTTATGAGCGCCCGCATTGGCCTTTGGCAAGCACAACAAATGGGATTTGCTACGGAAAATTCGGTTATGGCATCAGATGCTTTTATCCCCTTCCCCGACACGATAGAACTTGCCGCACAGGCAGGGGTTTCTGCCATCATTCAACCTGGTGGTTCGATAAGAGATGCGCAAATTATTGCCTGTGCGCAAGCACAGGGCTTAGCTATGGTTTTCACTGGAATCAGGCATTTCAAGCATTAATATTAAATCATGCGTTTTAAACAAGCAAAATTTATGAAAAATAACAGTTCATTTTGCCAGAACAAAAGGCAACATAGATGCGTTAAACAAATTTATTAAATCCCAAGATTACTCATATTGGATAAGATAAGGATAAATATCGCTTTAGTCGTATGCAAGCTCAATTGAGAAGAACACTATAAACCTTGCTAAATCAAAAGAAACGCACCAAAATAAGAAATTAAACATTATTTGTCTTTCAGGAGTTTAGGATGACCCATGACAAAGAGTTTGGTGATTTGCTGCAAGCGGTTGCTGAAAAAAGTCTACAGATCATTAATGACATACAATCCAAACCGCAACAGCTTTCTGCTCTAGTAGAACGATACATTGACTTAACTGAACATTTCCAAAATGTGGTTTCCGTTATTTTAAAAAATCCCGAAAAACTCTGGCAAATGCAATTGGCTTATTGGGAAGATGCCATGAAACTGGCCCAGACTCAATTTACTCATTGGTTAGAAGGCACGTCAATGCCGATTACTGACTCGCGCTTCAGTAGTGAGGATTGGCTGCATAACCCATTTTTCAATCTGCTAAGCCAGCAATATCTTTTAGCTAGCGAACATATGAATCGTTTATTTGCACAAATGGAGTATCCTGATAAAAATTTGGCAAAACGCCTGCAATTTTTTACGCGACAGTATTTAGATGCTTTATCACCCGCAAATTTCCTATATACAAATCCGCAGTTGATGGATGAAACCTTGAAAAGTCATGGTAAAAATTTACTACATGGCTTGCACAACCTCTTATCCGATTTAGAAGTAGGTTCTGCACGTCTCATAATTAAAATGACCGATACTGATGCCTTTAAAATTGGTGAAAATTTAGCAATTACGCCTGGAAAAGTAGTATTTAGAAATGACATGATGGAATTAATTCAATACACGCCGCAAACAGCTAAAGTTAAATCAATACCTCTATTAATTATCCCACCATGGATTAACAAATATTATATTTTGGATTTAAGTCCTCATAATTCATTAATTCGTTGGCTCGTAGAACAAGGCATTACGGTCTTTATTATTTCCTGGATCAATCCAGACGCCAGCTTTGCGCAAAAAGGCTTATACGAGTATTTAAAAGAAGGTCCCCAAGAGGCCATTCGTGTAATTCAAAGCCAACTGCGTGTAGATCAGGTTAATACCTTGGGATTCTGTATTGGTGGCACCTTATTATCCCTCTTGCTGGCTTACAATAAAGCGCATCAAGATAACTCCATTCACAGCGCTACGTTTCTAGCCTCAATGATAGATTTTAGTGATCCAGGCGACATTGCCGTATTTATTGATGAGCAACAAATTCAAAAATTAGAAGAAGAAATGAAGTCCAAAGGCTATCTTGCGGGGAAATTCATGGCTTCAAGTTTTAACTCATTAAGAGCAAATGACTTAATATGGTCTTTTTTCATTAAAAACTATCTGCGCGGTAAAAACCCGGTTCCGTTTGATATTTTGTATTGGAACTCAGATTCAACCAACATGCCTGCAACCATGCATTCTCAGTATTTAAGATGGATGTATCTCCATAATGATCTGGCTAAGCCTAATAAAATTCACATCAATCATACTCCCATTGATGTCAGTAAAATTGATGTGCCGACCTTTTTCCTCTCCACTGAAAAAGATCATATTGCGCCATGGAAAACAACCTATATTGGTTTTCAACTAATGAGTGGCCCCAAAAGTTTTGTTTTGGGAGGTTCAGGGCACATCGCCGGCATTATCAACCCACCCTCGGTGACTAAATACGGCTATAAGGTTAATAACAGCACCTCATCCACAGAGGAAGAATGGATAGAAGGGGCCGTAGAACATGTAGGTTCCTGGTGGCCTGAATGGGTTAAATGGCTGAACGAGTATTCAGGAAAAACCATCCCGGCTCCAGACTTTAGTAAATTGCCTTATACACCGATAATGGATGCTCCAGGCAGTTATGTGTTGAAAAAATAATGCTGCTGTAAAGATAGTTGGCTGTAAGTGAAGGTGTTGCTCCTAAAATTCACAACAATAATGCACGGATAGGTACAACTGTTAGGTCAAATGCCCCCTAGGGGGCAAACGAGCCAACCTGCAGAATTTGAATGCCCTTAAGAAAATGACGATTCTTCGGTTAATTGCTTCTCCAAAGTAATGTAATCAATTTTACCTGAAGGCAAAACGGGGATTTTACTTCCTGAATAAATTTGATGAGGGATCAGCAATTCCGAATAGCTTTGCTCGTGCACTTTCTTGATAAAACTGGATTTTTCCGCATTCGTTGCTTCACTAAAAAGTAAAACCTGTTCGCCTTTCTTAGCACTTTTTTGTGACACTGCCGCATGTAATAATTCAGGCCAGATTGAGGCAGCAATACCTTCAACCGCAGTCAAAGACACCATTTCACCGGCAATCTTAGCAAAACGTTTCGCTCGTCCCGCAATGGTAATAAATCCTTCTTTATCCATGGTCACGATATCCCCGGTATCATGCCAGCCCCCCTTAGGTGCAATAACCTCATGTCCGGTATCGGCGGATAAATAACCTTGCATGACATTAGGGCCACGCAAGAACAAACGCCCGCCTTCAGCAATACCATCTACAGGCTCGATGCGGCTTTCCATAAAGGGTAAGATCATTCCCACACTACCCGGAATTGATGCTAAAGGACAATTCATGGAAATAACGGGAGAAGCCTCCGTAGCCCCATAACCTTCAAAAATTTTCACCCCGAAATTATCAGTCCAATTTCTGATTGTCTCGGGTTTTACTTTTTCCGCGCCTGCAAAAACATAACGCACACTACTAAAATCATACCGTTCTGCTGCACGGGCGTAGCCGGTTAAAAAAGTATCGGTACCAAACATAATCGTCGCCCCGGATTGATATACTAAGCCAGGAATAATTTTATAATGCAGCGGCGAAGGATAAAAGAAACAGCTCACGCCCGTAACTAAAGGCAAAATAGCGCCTGCAGTTAATCCAAAACAATGAAAGATCGGTAACGCATCAAAGAATATGTCGCGTGAGGAAAAATCTACGCGCGAGATCAACTGCCAGCAATTTGCCAGAAGATTTGAATGGCTTAAGACCACGCCCTTAGGTACCCCTTCAGAACCTGAAGTAAATAAAATAACCCCTGTTTCTTCAGGCATGACGGGTTTGCCAATCAATTGATAAGCCCATAAAGGAAACATTCCTTTGACTAAACCAGAAAGCTTATGACCTAAATGAATAGACGCTTTAAAATCTTCCAAAAAGCGCACCTTCATACCAGCGTTTTGTAATTCTTCGACTAAAGTCTCAAGTTTCGCGGTAACAACAAATTGCTTTGACGTATAAATAGTCGTAATACCGGCTGAATGACATGCAGAAAATAGATTGTAAAATCCCATACTAAAATTCAACATGGCCGGGATCCGACGATAAGCATGTAGAGCAAAAAAAGTAACCATACCCGCGATTGTGGTAGGCATCATTACCCCGACACGCTCACCAATACGCGTTTGCCTTTTAATTTGGCGACCAAGAATAAAACAGCGCGCCAGAAACTGACGATAATTTAATGGCGTACGATTCGAATCTTCAATTTTTGCCTTATGCTTTAGACCTAAATAAGCACCTTCAATTAAGGCTTTAAATAAAGGTTTGGGCTGAAAATTATTGGCAAAAGTTAATTCACTAATCAAACGAAAGAGGCGCAAACTAACTGTTGATCGGTCCACAGCCCCTTCTTTAATGTGCAAATAAGCACGTGATGGCAATATATGCAACGTAACTTTAGGAAATAAACGTATACGGTGTTTGTCTTTACTGATCGAAAAAATGCTATATTGCGGCCCATCAATGCGTATAGGAATGACCGAAGCACCTGCTTTTTTCAGTACCATGGCAGGTCCATCAAAAACTCTTAAACTTTCTTCTTCTCCCCCTAGCCCCTGCGGGAAAATAACACAGCGCTTTCCTGCATGGATGGCTTTAATTAAAGCCTTGGCAGCATAAGCTCGCGTTGAATCAATCGCAATGACATCGGCAAACAGCATCATCATTTTCATCCACAACTTACCTGAAGCACCTGGATGAATAGCGACCGTCAGGCGCTCCGGTAAAAAAGCCGCCAGCAACACTAAATCAATGATTGACGTTCTATTCGCAATGATTACCGAGTTCGGTTCTGATTGATAATTACCTAGCAGTTCAACATGAAAACAACGGACTAATAGTGCCTTAATCCACTGTCGAGCACGTTGCTTTTGTCTTTCTTTCCACGTATTTTGTTCCATCATATTGTTTTCTCTTATAAAAATTCGCATCGGTTATACCCAATCAATCTTGATTTTGCAAGATTGTAACCGGTAATGGTGTATAATAGATTCTTTGGCTAATTGACTGGAGTCTTAATTAAGTGAGAGTAATGAAGTACCAAATTCTTTCCACTAAAATATTCTTTATTGTTTTAGCCTCGGCTACCTTGATTGCGACCGCATTTTTTTTCCAGAAACATTCAAACGAAGTGATGCATTGGGTTGAGCAACTGGGTTGGTTTGCGCCAATACTTTTTTTAGTTATCTATTGTCTGGCATCCATCATGTTTCTACCTACGATGGTCATTACCTTCGCTGGAGGTGCTATTTTTGGCCCATTTTTAGGTACCGTACTGAACTTATTAGGTGCTACTTGGGGCGCAGCCTGTTCGTTTTTAATTACTCGTCATTTGATTTTTGATTGGTTTTCCCGAACAAAAGGAGTCAAAGTAAGTGGGCTAATTGATGAAGTCGATCAAAAAGGATGGGGGTTCGTAGCTTTACTGCGCTTATTCCCTATTATTCCCTTTAACCTGGTTAATTATGGTTTAGGCGTTACCGGGATTAAATTCCGCACCTACCTCATCACCACCTTTGTTTTCCTGATTCCACCTGAAATTATTTATACTTATTTTGGCTATGCCGGCATGGATATCTTACTGACACAAGGCTCTTTTTATCGCAACAGCGGCATAATTATCTCTGGAATGGCCATCGTTATTCTGTGCTTATGCAAATTTCGCCTGCTGAAAGTCAATCAATTGCACTTTAAACGCAAAAAGAAGAATTTAAAAGCGCTAGCAATGGATGATTCACTGGGAAATTAATACCATCTATAGCGTTAATTGCGCGCATACCTTGTAAGGAATTCGTTATAAACGCAGCATCAGCCTGCTCAATCATGGCCTGGCTCAGAGAGACTTCTTTACACGCTATATTTTGCTGCTTCGCAAAAGCAAGAATACGTGAACGCATAATGCCTGCCAACACCCCATCTGTTCTCGGTGGAGTAAGCAACGATTGTTGGTGAATAAGAAACAAATTCGCACACGTTGTTTCCGTGGCATGTTGTTGTAAATTGAAAAATAAAGCGTCATCGGCCCCCAACGCTAAAGCATGGCGGCGCGCCAAGATTGCTTCTAAATAGTTTATTGATTTAACCTGATACACCGGATTAGCAGCATCCCTTAACCAAGGTGCACGAACCAAACTTAAGGGATGCGTGTGTACGCTGAACGTAAAAGTCTGCAAATGCAACTGAGCTCCTACTCCATATTCGGCTAAACCTCGTGGAGCGGAACCAGCGCTTAAAATTGCTTTAATTCCACCATCTAAAAGATTATCTTGCTTAATCTGCTGCTGCAAACACACCAGCCAATGCTCATAAGAAAGCTGAAAAGAAATTCCTAACTGTTGCGCGGCATCAGCAAGTCGCTGCCAATGTAAATCAGCGCAACAAGGAGCACCGGCGACCACTTTAAGCGTTTCAAACAGACCTTCGCCTAAAAAAATGCGATCATCGATGGCCAATGCCAAGTTATGCTTTTCATTCTCCATAAACACTCACGTAAGCATGCGGAACGAAGCGTTAATAGTCACCAAAATCATCCAATTCATCACGCAAACGTTTTTCATCCAACATATTTTCCAAGCGTCTACGTGCATCTAAATCGCGGTGCGTCGCTTCGTCAACCTCTGCAGCTGCATCAAGTTCACTCTCGACATCGTCAAAATTATCACCCACTTCAACGCCAGTATCTTCATCATCTTCTTCAAACAAATCACTCATCTCGCTCTCTCAATGATTTATTAATTTACCAAACCACAATAGGCCGAAACGGCTGTATACCTTATTTTTTTTTCTTGCCTAGTATTAATTCTGCAGATTTTCACTTTAAAGAGTGCGCCTGTTCTACAACAAACCAACCTAGCCAAAAGAGTTACAAAAATCTTTTGAGTAGTCATGGCTCTTGAACTTTAGGAATAAAAAACTGATAATCAATGAAGAATAATCGACCTGTATTGATATGGCGGACCAAGTTAAAAAAGCATTACGAGATACGATGAAACAAATACGTTCGAAAATATCTGTTTCCTCCCGTTCGACAGCATCTCAGCAAATTTGCACACGCATACGCTCACTCGAGCAATATCGGTATGCAAAGCGCATCGCACTTTATTTTGCCATAAATGGTGAAGTTGATTTAACCGGTATTTGGAATACGGCACCATTACAGGGGAAATTTTGTTATTTTCCGGCAATAAATGAAGAAAATTTAACCCTTTTCTTTCTCCCAGCAACCCCGGTGACGCCATTTAAAAAGAATCGCTATGGCATTCCAGAACCTGATGTAAGTCATGATTTAGCGATACCCGCTGAAGAATTAGACTTGATTTTTAATGCCATTGGTGGCTTTTGATGTACGCTGTACTCGTCTGGGAATGGGTGCGGGCTATTATGACCGCACGTTTAAAGATAAAACCAATTGCACCCTATTTGGTGTAGCTTATCAATTTCAACGCGTGGATTATATTCAACCACACCCCTGGGACATTCCCTTGGATGCTGTTATAACCCAACGCGCGATTTATTGGCGTAATCCGTAAACGATAAAGCTTATCCTCAGCCAAGGAGCGATAAGCGCTTACCCGCTCGCTTATCCGCAATTGAAGTTAACTTAATGCATCAGCACCGATTTCACCGGTACGTACCCGCACAACTTGTTGTAATTCATAAACAAAAATCTTGCCATCACCAATTTTACCGGTGTAAGCCGATTTACAAATCGCTTCAATTGCAGCTTCGACCATGTCGTCAGGTAAGGCTAATTCAATTTTAATTTTAGGAAGAAAATCAACAACATACTCTGCCCCACGATATAATTCAGTATGCCCTTTTTGCCGCCCAAAACCACGAGTTTCTGAAATAGTAATTCCAGGTACATTAATATCCATTAACGCCTCATGAACATCATCTAATTTAAATGGTTTGATAATTGCTGTAATCATTTTCATAATATATTCCGCTGTGATGATACTTTTGTTAGACTCTTTGCTAAAAACAAAAATGGAGTGATTATGTTCGACCCCAAACAATTTGACGATTTAGCAAAAAAACTTTTTGCCGCACTTCCCCCCAGTCTACAAAACATTGAAAAAGACATCCAACAAAAATTTAAAGAAGTATTGCAAGCAGCATTTGCGCACATGGATCTGGTCACACGTGAAGAATTTGATGTACAAAGCAAAGTATTAGCGCGTACCCGTGAAAAACTGGAACAGATTCAAAAGCAAGTCGATGAATTGATGAGCATTCAGGATAAAAAGAAATAGCATACAAACATGTAGGTTGGAGCGTTTCTCCAGCCTTCTGAAATGAGAAAACTTCGCAAAAACAATGAATTAAGTAGCAAATAATAAATCGATAGTAGGAAATTCTATCGCCCATAAGTCCAACTTAACAACAAGGAATAAGTCCCGAATGAATCTTGCCTTTACAAAAACACGAAGTACCATCGGTATTTTAGCCCAACCTGTATCCGTAGAAGTTCATTTATCAAATGGTTTACCCAGTTTTACCATTGTCGGTCTGGCAGAAACCGCGGTGAAAGAAAGTAAAGATCGGGTGCGCTCAGCTATCATCAACAGCCAATTTGAATTCCCATGCCGTAAAATCACCGTAAATTTAGGCCCCGCTGATTTACCCAAAACAGGCAGTGGTTTTGATTTACCGATTGCCTTAGGCATTCTTGCTGCATCCCATCAAATTCCACAACAAAGCCTAAGTGAACATGAGTTTATTGGTGAATTAGCCTTAAGTGGTGAACTAAGAGGGGTTTCCGCCATCATTCCGGCCGTATTAGCAGCCCATAAAGACAAGAGCATCCTCGTTATTGCCAATGCCAATGCAGCAGAAGCATCTTTAACTGGACATCAGGGTGTTTTCACCGCCCACAATTTACGCGAAGTATGTAGCTATATTTGCCAGGGGACGCCATTACATGCATTACCTCCTCGACCCACTGTAAATACAACGCAACATGAAGTGGACTGGTCCGATATTAAAGGTCAATTTCATGCCAAAAAAGCCATGGAGATTGCCGCCTGTGGTGGACACAGTATCCTACTCAGCGGCGCCCCAGGTAGTGGAAAAACCATGTTAGCCAAACGCTTTAATACTTTATTACCGCAATTATCTGAAACTCAGGCCCTGGAATGCGCCGCGATTAATTCCATCCGCGGTAAATTACCGGATTTCACAGAATGGCGCGCTCCTCCCTTCCGTGCCCCACATCATACTGCCTCACCGATTTCGTTAGTCGGCGGCGGCAATCCCCCCAAACCAGGGGAAATATCCTTAGCACATCATGGCATCTTATTTTTGGACGAACTACCTGAATTTAACCGGCAGGTTCTTGAAACCCTAAGACAACCACTAGAATCTGGCACGGTTTGTATTTCCCGTGCAGCCGCACAAATAGAATTTCCCGCACAATTTCAACTACTGGCCGCAATGAACCCTTGTCCCTGCGGACAATGGGGTAATCCTCAGGCAAATTGTTCCTGCAGCCCGGAGCGCATTAACCGCTATCTTGCTAAGCTTTCCGCCCCCTTATTAGATCGTATTGATATGCATATTACGGTACACGCATTAAGCCAAGAGGAGTTGATAAAACCCAATACCAACCCCAATAAACAAAGCGAGGAAATCCGCAAACAAGTACTGCATGTACGCGCAATACAATTGGCACGCCAAAATTGTATTAATGCCAATTTAAGTGCTAAAGCTTGCGAACAAGTGTGTACTTTAGGCACTCAAGAACAAGATTTTTTAGGCCAGGCAATGAACCAATTAAAATTATCCGCTCGGGGCTATCATCGTTTGCTCAAAGTGGCACGAACTATTGCCGATATGAATGAGAGTACTCCAGTGAATTTAGGGCATTTGCAACAGGCCTTGTCGTTTAAACATACCTTACAAACCCCGCGATGATCGAGAAGAAACCTCAACATCAAGTAAAAAAATCTGCGGCCTACTTCCCACGGCTTATCCGCGTGCGCCAGGGATCTTGCGCAAAGCCAGGATCTCTGAATTTCTACGAACAAGCACGGGACGTAGAAATAAAACTTAGCGTTGACGTCGATGCTCAAATCTGAGGGACGATTCGGTTTGCATCTATGGATGCAAACCGGCTTTAAACTGTTTTATTTTTTTATTAATGCATCAAAAATAGCCATGCGGGCAAACACACCATTCGTTACCTGGTGCAAAATAAAGGATTGAGAGCCATCCGCAACCTCACTATCAATCTCGACCCCACGATTCATTGGTCCAGGATGCATCACCATTACATCTGCTCTGGCATAAGCTAAACTTTTCTCGGTTAGCGCAAAATCATGGCGATAAGACTCTAAATCTAAATGGTCGGCGGCTAATAAACGTTCACGCTGTACTCGTAAACAAATGACTACATCTGCATCAGCCAAGCCTTCACGCAAATCGCTGGTTACCCGTCCATAATGGACGGTTTGCGGTTGCCAAAGTTCAGGGGCAATCAAAACCAACTCGCCAACCCCTAATTTACTGCACATGCATTGAAATGAATTAGCAACACGTGAATGGCGGATATTGCCTAGAATGGCTATTTTTAACTGCTCTAAACGCGGTTTTTGTTCCAGAATGGTCATGATATCCAGTAAAGCCTGACTTGGATGAGCGTGCATGCCATCACCAGCGTTGATTATATGCAACTCATTGCCTAATTTAGTGGCCAAATGCTCCTGCAAACCATCTTGCTGATGGCGAATTACCAAATAATTAATGCCCATTGCCACCAGCGTCTTAATGGTGTCCTCAATAATTTCCCCCTTAGTCTCTGAAGAATTTTGTAAATCCACATTAACCACCGGCATCGCTAAACGATTCGCAGCTAACTCAAAACTAATGCGCGTGCGGGTACTGTTTTCATAGAACAAATTCGCAACGGTATGTTGACTGTAGGTCGGATAATTAGGGTGACGTTTAAAAGAAAAAGCACGTTGTATTAACGATTCAAGCTGTTGGCGGGATAATTGACTAATTTCTAAAAAATGATTCATAAAGTCTCGTTCAACCTCATTTAAGGGTATTGCAGCCACTGCTCAAGTATAACACAAGCCGCAATACTATCTACCTCAGTCTGTTTGATTTTTCGATAACCGCCTTGCGCAAAAAGATGCCCCCTCGCCTCAACTGTAGTCAACCGTTCATCAACTAAGTGCACAGGCAAAGTAAAGCGTTTACGCAATTCTTTAGCAAAACGACGCGCAGCCGAAGTGGTGTATTGTTCACGTCCATCAATGCAGGTAGGAATACCAACAATTAATGCTTGAGGCGTCCATTGCGCGACTACTTTGGCAACGACCGTCCAATCGGGAACCCCTGTTTGCGCACTAATCGTTGCTAAAGGAGAGGCACTACAGGTCAGACGCTGCCCAACAGCAACGCCGATGCGTTTATAGCCAAAATCAAAACCTAGATAAACACCATCAGGCATGACCGACACTTTCGCTTAATTGATTCATTTTAATACCTAAAGTTGAGCCTGCATATTCCCAACGATCTTCGTAGGGAACTTCATAAAGAATTTCGGAACGATAGGGGCAAACCAACCAGACATTATCCATAATTTCTCGTTCTAATTGATTTTCTACCCAGCCACTATAACCCAAAGTAACCAAAACCTCTTTTGGACCTTTGTCTTCAGCAATGGCGCGAATAATATCATTTGAAGTTGTTACCGTCACGTCTTCTTGCAAAAACAAGCTCGATCGCCATTCCCCTGATTGTTTATGAACAACAAATCCACGTTCTGGTTGTATAGGACCGCCAAACATTAGAGGTAAATGGCTTTGTTCAACACGAATGGGGTCGATTTCTAATTGCTCAAATACAATAGATAAAGAAAATTGCATTGGTCGATTAATAATTAAGCCGACAGAGCCTTCTTCACGATGTTCACAAACATAAATAACTGTTTTTTCAAAGTTGGGATCGTGTAGTGAAGGCATTGCGATCAGCAAATGATTGGCGAAAGAATTTATTATTGCCATGCTGCCTCCTCAAAAAGACTATTGTCTAAATTTAAGTATATACTATAAACATGCGATACATTTATAGATCACCATCCATTAGCCCCATTAACCCCATTAGTTCCACTACCATTTACCTGAGTGCCACCACTAATAATGCTCACCCGTATATACAAAGTTGACTGTTGCGCAAACGTATTCCCCGCCGTGTAATAGGTAGACGAATTATCAGTTTGTTGTGCCCCTTCCGGGCTCCCTAAAGAAACCCATTTATTTAATGGCACCATCAAAGTGGTATCTATTTTTTGATTATCAAATTGTTGACCACCGGCGGGATTTGCCTGCTCACGCAAACGGCGTACAGTTAATTGTACTTGCGAACCTCGCAACACCGGCAGAACTAAAATACCATTTTTAATTTGATGTTGCTGATAAGCAATTCCCGTAAAATAGCCGGCGCCAACCGAACTGACGATTGGTACTTCTTGATTCATCGTAACCAAAGCGGACTCGCCACTCATTACCCGCACTGATTGATTTTGCAACATTTGCGACTGCGTCTGGGTACTGTAGGTCACTGAATTATCATTTTGACTACTAAGCCATTGGGGATCGCCCTGATAAACAGAAATATTGAAAGTAACTGGAGGCACGTCAACTTGGTGGAGCACAGTCCTGATTTGCGTTAAGGATTGGGGGCTTACTTTGGCAATTAAGGTTTGTCCGGAACCGCTAAGCTGTTCCCCTGCTTGCATTAAAGGTTGCATTAACTTAATGGCTTGGGCGGCAGAGATATACTGCAATTGAATAACTTTGGTAATTACGGTTTGGGAAAAGACCTGACTTGCGAAAAATAATAAACCAATAAATCCTATACGTTTCATCCTAAAACTCCTTATGAATGTGTTTTACACACTTTGAGCGGCAATTATCTATCCTTAAAACACGTTGAAAACACGTTGAAACACCCAATATTTTCAATTGTAGCATCAATATGAACAATCAATGGTTTTGTTCCTATAAAAGATTGGGTATACTTCACCAAAATCTTTTTACCGAGATCATAGATGGGTAGCATATTTAATATGTTTGGTCCTTCACCAATAAGGCCTATAGAACAACACATGCGCAAGGTACACCAGTGCGCCAAACAGCTCTACCCGTTTTTTGAAGCTGTATTAAAAAAAGATTGGCAGACTGCGACCAATATTAAAAACAAGATAGTTTCTTTGGAAAAAGAGGCAGATCTCATTAAACGCGATCTTCGTCTTCATTTGCCTACGGGGCTCTTTTTGCCAGTATCACGCACAGACCTATTGGAATTGCTTAGCGCACAAGATCGCATTGCCAACAAGGCAGAAGATATTGCCAGTTTAATTATCAGCCGCCAAATGACGATTCCTGAGGCACTCACCCCGCTGTTTATGCCATTTCTACACAGCTGTCTGGATGCATCCAAACAAGCATGTAATGCAATTAATGAACTTGATGAGTTGCTAGAAACTGGATTCAGAGGTTCTGAGGTGAAAATCGTTGAAGCAATGATTATGACCCTCTATGAAATTGAACATAAAAGTGACGAACTCCTGGCTGAAGTCAGACATCGCATTTTTGAAATCGAACACGATTTATCTGCTATAGATACAATTTTCCTTTATAAGTTGGTCCAATGGATCGATGACTTGGCCGATAATGCCCAAACAGTGGGTAGTCGACTACAAATTCTAATCGCTCGGTAATAAATTCTTATGGATCATTCAGTTTTATATCTTTCTATTGCTATTGTTCTTTGTTTTTTAATGACTTGGGGGGTTGGTGCCAATGATTTAGCCAATGTCATGAGTACCACCATGGGTTCAAAAGCGGTTACCGCGAAACAAGCGATGTTAATTGCAATTATTTTTGAATTCGCCGGAGCATTTTTAGGCGGCAACGGAGTTACTGAAACCATGCGTGATGGGATCATTAATACCACTCAACTATCTGGACAACCATTAATTCTGGTTGAAGGCATGCTGGGGGTATTATTGGCATGCACCATATGGATGAACCTTGCCAGTTATATTGGGGTCCCAGTATCCATCACCAATGCATTAGTAGGCTCAATGGTTGGTTTTGGCGCTGTAGTGCTTGGTACCGATGCGATTCACTGGAATCAAGTGAGCCGCATTGCCATCAGTTGGATTACCTCACCGATGATTTCTGGGATCACCGCTTATGCTTTATTCATTAGTATCCAACAAACAATTTTTGTCAAAAGTAATCCTTTGGCCAAAGCGAAGCTGTACATTCCCATTTATCTCTTTTTAATTGGCTCTATTTTATCGTTTATCACCGTCTTTAAAGGGTTAAACCACTTTAACATTCACCTGAATTTCAAACAAAATTTAGCAGTAACACTGGCAACCAGTATCATTATTACGGTGATTGGGATGATCATTATCCGCCGTATTCCCGAACATCCACGCATTAGCCGTAGAGAACGCTTCATTCAAGTGGAAAAATATTTTGCCGTGTTGATGGCCATGACAGCCTGTGCGATGGCTTTTGCTCACGGTTCCAACGACGTGGCGTTAGCTGTTGGACCACTAACCATTATTCATAGTTTGGTTATGCACTCCAATCAAGTCTTTAATGCCAATAACTATCCAGCGTGGATTATTTTATTAGGTTGCTTTGGAGTAATAACCGGCTTATTAATGTATGGTAGAAAAGTAATTGAAACCGTAGGCAGTGCAATCACTGCGTTGACACCTAGCCGTGCATTTGCCGCCACTCTTTCTGCGGCAACAACCGTTGTAGTAGCAACCAGTACCGGGATCCCGGTGTCCGCGACGCAAACATTAGTGGGTGCGGTGCTCGGTGTTGGTTTGGCACGTGGTATTGGTGCGTTAAATCTCATTGTTATTCGCAACATTTTTATGTCTTGGATACTGACTTTACCTGCCGCGTCTATTTTGACCATCTTATCGTATAAGATGTTACATTGGTTTTTGGGATAATAAATAGATTGAGGAAGGAAAGGGATAAAGGGGAATTTTAACCTTGTCTATACTCGATCTGTTCCTCAATGAACGAGGTCAAAATCTTGGTAAATAGCCGGATTACTGATGAGCACTGCCGTTGGGTCAATGACCCAACCTACAGATTATCCAAAACGGCTTAGAAATTTTCCCAGATCTCGCCCACTTCATTTTTATAATTTTTATCATCACGCATCTTTGCAAGACGCGCATGCTTCGTAATTTCTTTCATTTGTGATTCTGATTTGCCATGAGTCGCATCAAATTCAAATAAAAATTTATCATAAGGACTTACATAAGCTTTATCTATATCGTTTGTATTCATAACTCGTCCAAAATTCGCGCGTTCTTAAAACAACTATTTTATAACTTTTTTATCTAAGTTACCATTAGCTCTTCTTTAAAGAAAGCAGAGGCTAAAAAATGAGTTTAAAAAAAGCAGAATTGCATGTTCATTTAGAAGGTTCATTTACCCCTGAATTGGCGGTAATGCTGGCTCAGCGCAATAAATTAACCCTGCCAGATGGACTCATTGCTCCTAATGGAACAAGCTATTTATCCAAAGATTTTTTAGATTTTCTCAATGTCTATGACACCCTTGCTGGCTTAATAAAAACGCCCCGGGATTATTATGATATTACCTTTGATTACCTAAGAGCGCGAGCGCTTGAGAATGCCATTTATGTAGAAATGATGTATTCCCCTGATCATGCGGAGCGTTCCAGCGGTATTCCTTCGGCTGAGCACCTAATCGCCATTCAACAAGCAATTAACGATGCCAAAGAACAATTCGACATCGTCGGGCGAATTATTGTTACCGCAGTACGCCACTTTGGTGCAGAGGCCGCCGAACGTGTAGCCCAACAAATTCATAAAGATCGTTTCCCCTGTGTTACTGGTTTTGGCTTAGGCGGTGATGAAGCCAAATTCCCACCGAAATTATTCACGAGAGCCTACGCTATTGCTGCAGATGCGGGCTTGGCCTGTACCGTTCATGCAGGTGAATTTGCCCCTGCAAGTGGGATGGTTGAAGCCATGGAAAACCTACCTATTCGCCGCATAGGGCATGGCGTTAATGCAATTTACTCCCCAGAGACTATGGCGATGGTAAAAGACAAAGACATTGCCTTAGAGCTTTGCCCTACTAGTAATATCTTTTTGGGCCTATTCAAAGATATGGCTCACCACCCTTTCCCCCAATTTTATGATGCCGGCATAAAAGTCAGTATTAACTCAGACGATCCACCATTTATGAGCACTACACTAGGTCAAGAGTATGAACGTGTCCAAGAGTTTTATGACTACAGTGATGAAACGATGAATGCGATTACCCGCATGGCAATTCAAGCAGCTTTTGTTGATGAAAGAACACGCAGCGAACTACTGGCTAAGATTTAAAAGGCTTAATTAATAATAACCCGGGATAGCCTTCCCGGGTTACAACGCAACCAACGACTTCCGCTTAAGTATTATTATGCAACTCAGTCATTAACTGTTCGATGTAACGTCTACACGTTAACGGATTATGTAAATAATTAATGACTCGTCGCGTCCCCCCTGTCCCCGTAATCGATACCATACCATATTTCATAATACTGCCTAGAATCGATTGACGAATGTCAATTGCTTCAATCTTACTCAATGGAATGTCAATCGTTTGTCGTACCACCACCCCGGTGCGTAAGATCACTTGGTTGGTCTTAATCGTCAGCGAGGAAAAATAATAAGTAACCCAGGTCATAAATACCCATGCTAAGGCAAAAACAATAAGACCATAACCAACTTCACGTAATTGAGGAACATAAGCGGCAAGTGCTAAAGCCGCAAATAATGCGAATAGAGGCCAGAAAAATATAATCCAGTGTAATCGGGTAAAGTAGACAACATTCTTGTCGTTTAAATTTTCAATCATGAATCACCTATGGTCCTTGAAATTCCTGCTATGAAGAGGATAATGCTTTATCAATACAAAAAATATAATATTGCATTTCCCATTAATTTGCTATTCTATAACAGTTCCTGCTTAAATAAAGATAAATATGATGCGTTCCATTAATCGTTGCCTGAATAAACAACTTGCCGAACTCTGCCAGCGTTCTGTTCAATTAGAAGAGCTATCCAGCAAATTAGCACAATTACTCCCCAAAGATTTGGCTGGTGAATGCAACGTAGGTAGTTTTAATAAGGGCTGTTTGATTCTAACGACCAGCAATGCGGCCTGGGCCTCGCAATTACGCTATGCCATTCCCGAATTGCGCGATAAGCTGCGTAAAGAAGCCGGCATGTACCAACTGTCATCAATTAAAATAGCCGTTGTTGAGCCTGTAATAAGCTATGAAAAGCCTGCTCAACAAAAAACACATCTGTTATCGGAAAAAGCCAAAGCAACCATTATCAGCGAAAGCCAACAGTGCAACTACGAGCCATTACAAAAAGCATTGCTGCATTTGGCTGAATGACCTTAAGAAATATGCGTGAGCTTTATTTAAAAAAGATGACAAGGATTAGTCATTGCATAACACGCTTAAAGAAATGCATCCGTAAAACGTCGCGCCACCCATTCTTCGCCTAGATAGTGAAAACAATCATGCAAATAATCACGTAATTCATTTTCCTCCATCATATGTTCAAAACCGATTGGCTCCACATCATGATGAAAATAAGCCCCAAAATAGTGCATTGAAAACTGGACATAATCTCGAGTATGTAAAATGAAAACATGCCATAGTAAATCAAGCTCGAGTAAGGGACCAAAGAGGTAGGTTTTCTTCCCTTGCTGCGCTCTTTGCTTATTCAGCCACATCCACCCCAATAAATCCGCAAATAACGCCTCTCCTTGCGGTATCATAAACTCAGGATGGTGGTGGCAAAAATAAGTGATTACAGCCGGATTTCGGTAACTTAATACCGCAGATAAGTCAGAATCCATTAGCTACAACAAGTTTTTTGTGCACTAGGTTTTTGAGTTACAAAACGTACAATGCGACAAATCATTTCTTCTTTAGTCATAAAGCGCTCTCCAAATTGTTTTTTACACTAGCCAAATGCGCAGACAGTCTACCTAATGCGCACATAAGATGCAATTGTTGTTTATCACGACTTGCGGTTGGCTAAGGAGCGCGCTCTCATTACCAAATAACACAACGTGATTTATTCACCATAGGACTCCCATCCGGTATCTTAAACGCGGATTGAAATTGAGGAAGATTTGCCAAGCTGCCATTAACGCGATACTTTGCAGGCGGATGAGGATCCGTGGTAACTTGCGTTTGTAATTGCTGAGGTCTTATATTCATTGCCCAAACATGGGCCGTTCCTAAAAAGAATTGCTGATCAGGAGTAAAACCATCAATAATTTTTGCATTTTTGTATGCATCAGAATGATGAAATGCTCGATAGGCTAACATAATGCCGCCTAAATCAGCGGTAGCCTCACCAACCACTAATTTTCCTTGTATGTGTGTATCGCCATTTACCACGTATTGTGAAAACTGATCAATAATACATTGGGTTGCCGCTTTAAATTTAGTTAAATCACTGGTCGTCCACCAATCTTTTAAATTACCATGGCCATCAAATTGTGCGCCTTGATCGTCAAATCCATGAGTCATCTCATGTCCCATAACAAAGCCAATAGCGCCATAATTCACTGCAGCAGGGGCGTTGGGATCAAAAAATGGTGCTTGTAAAATTCCCGCAGGAATATTCAAATTATTCATCGAAGGGGCATAATAGGCATTAATTGTTTGTGGCGTCATGCTCCATTCACTACGATCTATTGGCTTGCCAATTTTATTAAGATCACGTTTCACCAAAAATTGATTGGCACGAATTACGTTTAATACGTAAGGGCCGCGATCAATTTTTAAAGAAGAATAATCCCACCACTTGCTTGGATAACCGATACGTTCTTCCATTAAATCTAATTTTTTCAGCGCGGCTTGCCGAGTATTTGGTGTCATCCAAGTTAAACTACTGATGTCTTGATGTAAAACAAAACGAATATTTTTTAGAATATCTAATGCTTGCTTTTTCGCTGCGGCAGAAAAATAATGATCAACATACATTTTACCAATAGCAAAACCTAAAGCGCCATTTTCAGTAGCTACAACACGCTTCCAACGTGGTAATATTTTCTCGTTACCGCTTAAAACAGTAACCATCTTAAAGTTTTCATCCACAAAGGGCTTTGATAAATAACTAGCAAAAGCATTGATTAAATGCCATCGCAAATACATTTGCCAATCCTGTAGTGGTACGGTCTTTAATTGCTCATTCAGACCTTTAAAAAAAGCGGGCATACCCAGATTTATATTTTGAAGCTGAGCTTGACCAATCGCAGCAAAATAAGCGGGCCAAGAAAAATCTGGGGTAATTTGCGCTAATTGCTCTTTATTCATAATGTGATAAATCGCATGTGGATCGCGTTGCTCTACTTGTGACATAGAAACTTGTGCCAATTGCGTTTCTAATTTCATGACCGTGTTTGCCTCAGCGGCTGCTTTTACTGGAGCATCACCTAATAACTCAAACATCTTCGTCATATGCATTACATAAGCATCACGAATCAATTTAAACTTGGCAGTATCTTGTAAATAATAATCGCGATCAGGAAGACCAAGGCCATCCTGGACTGCGCCAGCAATCATTTTGTTACTGTCTTTATAATCTTGCATGCTGCCAAAATCAAAAAATACATCAACGCCTATTTGATGCAAATGGGCTATTTCACTTTGTAAATCAGTTAAGTTTTTGAGCGCATTAATACGCTCAAACTCTGCTTGCAGAGGCTTAATCCCTAATTGATTAATACGCGCCTCATCCATACCGCTATAATAAAAGTCCCCTACTTTTTGCTCAATGCTGCCTGGCTTAGCTTGCGTGTTTGCCGCAGCCTTGATCAGCATTTGATGAATAATATCCTGCATTTTTTCACTAACAATATGAAAACTACCCCAACTTGCATATTCAGGAGGAATTGGGTTATTTTTTTGCCAACTTCCATTAGCATAAGCATAAAAATCTTGGGCAGGCGAAACAGAAGTATCGAGCCAATCCAGATGCAGCGCGGTATCTGTTGCTGTTTTTGTGGCCGCAGAACCTACTGAAAAAGCAGATGAACTACACAGTAAGGCAAGAGTAAAAAGTTTTATATTAAATTTCATAATGAATGCAACTCCTTTGCCAATAATGGGCTCAATCAGCATTGAGCCGCAATTCACTTGAGAAAAACAGATATTACGCTTCAGCAGGACAAAATTCAGTATGCATTACCGGAAGATAATCTTCTGCATCAAAATAGGTATATTCCCAGGCATCTTGCCTGACCATTAATTCACGTAGCAAGCGATTATTCAGCTCGTGACCTGATTTGTATCCTTCAAACGCGCCAATTAAACTAGAGCCCAACAGATAAAGATCGCCAATAGCATCCAAAACCTTATGTGTTACAAACTCTGACTCAAAACGCAGTCCATCATCGTTAAGGACGCGGTAATCATCAACAACAATCGCGTTATCTAGGCTACCGCCCTTGGCCAACTCGCATTCGCGTAATTTTTCATAATCAGAAAGAAAACCAAAAGTACGTGCACGACACACTTGCTTCACATAAGAAGTTGTTGAAAAATCAAAACTTACTGTTTGTGGCTTGTCATTAAAAGCGGGATGATCAAAATCAATAGTAAAGGAAATTTTATAGCCATTATAAGGATAAAACTGAACGTATTTACCGTTATCCTCTACACGAATAGGCTTGGTAATACGAATATAGCGCTTAGCAGCATTTTGCTCACGAATACCCGCCGATTGAATAAGAAAAACAAATGGTGCTGCGCTACCATCCATAATCGGCAACTCAGGCGCATTGACATCAATATAGGCATTATCGATACCTAAACCAGCCAAAGCGGAGAGTAAATGTTCCACGGTAGCAATTTTAACTTGACCATGATGGAGCGTGGTGCATAACATAGTATCACCAACAAACTCATAGGATGCTGGAATTTCTACAACCGGTGAAAGATCCACTCGTCTAAAAACAATACCTGTATTAACAGGAGCAGGTCTTAGGGTTAAAAGCACTTTCTCACCGGAATGCAATCCTACGCCAGTAGCCTGGATTACCTTTTTAGGAGTTCGTTGTTTTATCATTCAGTGCTCACCTTGATCCTCGTTCCTCTTAATATTTTTAATTTTGCACGCAAAAAACTCAGCGATTTTACCAACAATTTATAACTTAGTCTATTTTTTTATAACTTGGGTGAAGTCGTTTCCATAGGATTACACAAATGACTGCGGTTGAACTGCAGTCATTTGTTAAAAATAATTACGCCTCTTCTTGGCGGCGTAAAAAAGCAGGTATATCAAGATAATCTACATCAGGAATGTGGTCACCATTATTGCTTCTGCTAACACCTGACGTTGCAACAGATGAATGCGCTTGTTTGCGCACTACAGCGGGTCTGTCCAGTTCATCATAATCAAACGAACCATCACTTCTCATCGTTTCAATCAGACGCGCACGATGAGCCTGTTGTGGCTGTGTTTGTTGATGACGTTGTCTTGCATCACCTAAGCCAGTAACAATAACGGTGACTCGCATTTCTTCGCTCATATCAGGATCAATTACGGTGCCAACCACTACTGTAGCATCGTCAGAAATAAATTCTTTAACAACATCGCCGACTTCTTCAAACTCACCAATCGACATATCCAGGCCGGCAGTAATATTAACTAAAATTCCGCGCGCACCAGAAAAATTCACATCTTCTAATAAGGGTGATGCTATTGCTGCTTCAGCTGCTTGACGTGCTCGTTGTTCACCTACGGCACTTCCAGTTCCCATCATGGCCATACCCATTTCAGACATTACTGTGCGCACGTCTGCAAAGTCGACGTTGATTAAACCTGGACGCGTAATCAAATCGGAAATTCCTTTCACAGCACCAAGTAATACATTATTGGCCGCTTTAAATGCATTCAACAAACTAATATTTTTACCCAAAACACTAAGTAATTTATTATTAGGAATAGTAATTAATGAATCAACATGCTCGGCTAAACGGCGAATACCATCGTCTGCTGCTAATGCACGTTGTTTACCTTCAAAGGAAAATGGCTTTGTTACAATCGCAACAGTTAATATTCCTAATTCTTTAGCAATTTCAGCAAATACGGGCGCCGCGCCAGTACCAGTACCACCACCCATTCCGGCGGTAATAAAGACCATATCCGCACCAGTTAACATTTCCCTAATCAGTTCACGATCTTCTTCTGCCGCTTCACGTCCAATTTGTGGGTTTGCGCCAGCACCTAGACCTTTAGTGAGTTCATCACCTAATTGAATGTGAATTTTTGCCTTAGATGCTCTTAAGGCTTGAGCATCTGTATTGGCGCAGATGAACTCAACACCCTCGATATTTTCTGCAACCATGTGCTCAACTGCATTACCGCCGCCGCCACCAACACCAACAACTTTAATTACCGCGTTATTGCCTTGCAGTTGGCCTTCCATTAATTCAAACATAACAGTGCTCCCCATATGTTCATTCTGTAATAGTAACTATTAAAAATTTCCTCTTCTTTATGTGCAATCCACACAAAGTTTATAGTTACCTGTATCTTAAAAGTTTCCTTGAAACCATTCTTTCATGCGTAGCCACATGCCCTTTGGATTTTCACTCATTTTAGGAACGTTATAACGCGCATCATATTGCTGTTGAAAACCGTGCAGCAATAATCCTACGCTCGTTGCAAAAGAGGGATTTTCAGTAACCTCGGCTAAACCGGCTACATGATGAGCGTAGCCTTTTCTTACTGGCATCTCAAAACAAAGTTCTGCAAGCTCAATAGCCCCATGCACATTTGCAGCACCACCAGTAATAACAATCCCTGCAGCCATTCTGTCTTCAAAACCACTACGACGTAATTCATTACGCACTAAAGTAAATAATTCTTCATAGCGCGCAGACACTACGTCGGAGAGTGCTTTCGCGGAAATTTTTCTACCTGGGCGATCATTCACACTGGCAACTTCGAGCATTTGATTAACATTTGCTAATTCAGGTAATGCACAAGCATGATTGAGTTTAATTGATTCTGCAGCCTTAGTCGGGGTTCGTAATGCCATAGCAATATCGTTAGTTACCTGATCTCCGGCAATTGGAATTACAGCGGTATGCTGTATTGCGCCTTCTGAAAAAATCGCAATGTCTGTAGTACCACCACCGATATCAATCAGACAAACACCAAGATCTTTTTCATCGTCAGTAAGTACCGCATGACTTGAGGCCAATTGCTCCAAAATAATATCACTTACCTCCAAGCCACAGCGACGTACACACTTCACAATATTTTGCGCCGCGCTCACAGAGCCGGTCACCAAATGAACTCGTGATTCAAGTCGAACCCCAGCCATACCTATAGGCTCGCGAATACTACCTTGATAATCAATGACAAATTCTTGGGGTAAAATATGCAGGATTTTTTGATCAGCAGGAATTGCTACCGCCTTGGCGGCTTCAATAACACGTTCCACATCAGCTTGCGACACCTCTTTATCGCGAATCGCCACAATCCCATGCGAATTTAAACTGCGAATGTGACTGCCCGCTATACCCGCATAAACGGTGCGCACTTCACAATTCGCCATTAATTCGGCTTCTTGTACTGCACGTTGTATGGAATTAACCGTAGCCTCAATATCGACTACCACTCCTCGTTTTAAACCACGAGAAGGATGACGGCCAATCCCAATTATTTCTATAGTTCCATCGGACGTTACTTCGCCAATAAGCGCGATAATTTTTGAAGTGCCTATGTCCAAGCCAGTGATAATTATTTTTTTCTTATTTTTTTTTGCCATTATCGTTCCGTTTGTTGTTTCCACTGCACTGCCATACCACGCGGGTAGCGTAAGTCCACGCTTGCCAGTTGATCTGCTTTTGGAGCAAAAACTGCAGGATATGCCTTACAAAAACGCAGCAACCGTGCTTCTAACTCGTTCTTTCCTAAGTATATTTTTACATTGTTATCCATTAATAATACCCAGGATTGGTTATCTCTTAAATGCAGTCCAGTAGCATTCAATCCGTACTTTGATAATATCTTACTCAATTTTTCGTAAACTTGTAAGACTTCTGCTTGTTGAGATAGCGGTCCTTTTAATTGCGGCAGGTGCATACCCAGAGGAATAACGCCTTCATTAAAGAGTTTACCATCGGCGGTCATTAACGCATTACCCCAACTCGCTACCGGTTTTTTTTCAACAAGTTTTATTTTTAATGTATCCGGCCATACGCGCTCTACAGTTGCCGTATCAACCCAGTTCATTGCGTTTAATTCATTTTGCAATGCGCTCACCGGTAAGGCAAAAAAACTGTCCCCTACATAGCGAGCTAATACATTTTCTAATTCTTTATGACTAACATGTTCATAACTTGCCGCAACCTTGATGGTAGCAATTGGAAAATAATCGGCATTAGACAAGTAATAATAACCCAGGCGCCCAGCTAAAAATAGGGCGCTAAGAATTAGCCCCCAGAGCAGGAAAACATAGCGTAAGTTCCCAGAGTCATTATCCCTATTATTCGTCATCGCTCTCACAGGTAGTTAGTTACTAAATGTTTACGACAATTCTGATGTACCATTGCAATACGAATTAACTCATCAAGCAAATCAGGATAAGCCAAACCACTTTCCTGCCACAGTTTTGGATACATACTGATGGAGGTGAAACCAGGCAAGGTATTTATTTCATTAAAATAAATACTTTCCGTCTTATCATTAACAAAAAAATCAATTCGCGCCATACCCTTACATTTTAAGCGAGTAAAAATATCTGCCGCCGCTTGTTTTAACTCTGCTTGCAAGGTAGTACTTAACGCAGCAGGAATAAGCAAATCAGTTTGATTGCTCTCCAGATATTTTGCAGAATAGGAATAAAAACCATCAGGATGGTGTACGCGAATTTCACCAGCAACACTCACTCTCGGCGCCATAGAAGGCACTGCGCTTTCAAGCACTGATAATTCAATTTCACGGCCTTCAACAAACGACTCAACCAAAATCTCTTCGTCATAACGTAGAGCATCATCCACAGCGACAACAAGCTCATCCATACTTTTGGCTTTATGGATGCCTACACTTGACCCCATAGCACAAGGCTTAACAAATAAAGGCCAACCAAATTCTGCAGCAACATCCTGACAAAAACGTTGTCGTTCAGACAAAGGCGCATGCCATGATAACAGTTTATAACGCGCTGATTTTAAGCCATCGATGCAGGCGACTCTTCGCGTCATATCCTTATCCATACCGATAGCGGAAGACAATACATCACAGCCTACATAAGCAACACCCGCTAATTCCAACAGCCCCTGCAAGCAACCGTCTTCATATAAAGGACCGTGAACTACAGGAAAAACAACTTCAGCATCAATAGCCAAGCGTCCATTGATCAGTAAGTTATCTAAAGACTTAGAACGCTCCGTCACTACAGGAAGCTTATCTTTATACGCTAATAAATCCTCATACTGGTGCACATAAAATAGCCCGTCTTTATCCATAGCAACAGGAATAATGTGGTATTTTTCCACATCTAAATTGGCAAGAACAGACGCTGCTGAAACCAATGAAACTTCATGCTCTCCAGATTTTCCACCATAAAGTAGCACCAGGTTGATAGGCTTAGGCATTTAAGAGTCTCCAATAATATGTACTTCGCGCATCAACTCAATTGTTGTCTGCTCACGAACTTTAGTTTGCACCAAATGAATCAAGGCTTCAATATCAGCGGCTGTTGCTAAACCTTGATGATTGATAATAAAATTAGCATGTTTTTGCGAAACCATAGCGCCGCCGATACTAAATCCTTTTAAACCACAAGACTCAATAAGTCGTGCCGCAAAATCACCAGGAGGGTTTCTAAATACCGAACCACAGTTACATTCACTTGTAGGTTGGGTATTTGCTCGATGTGCCAATAAATCTTTAATGACTTGCAGTGAAGTCTCTTTGGTGCCAGCAAGTAATTTAAACGTAGCAGAAATAAACCATTCATCTGCTGGTCCAGAAACATGCCGATAAGCCACTTCATATTCTTCTGGTTTGCGTATTTTAATTTCACCACTGCGCGTTATAGTCTGCACCTCAACAACAGATTGCCAGGTTTCACCGCCATGGCAGCCTGCATTCATACGCAAGGCCCCCCCCATAGTACCAGGGATTCCCGCCCAGAACTCGCCACCAGACAGATTATTACGTGCACAAAATCGCGCCATACTCGCACAGGACACGCCGGCATCCACTTTTACTGTCTGCGCGCTCAACAGATTAATTTCCTTTAAACATCCCTGAGTCAAGACCACCGTACCGGAAAAACCATTGTCCTTAATTAATGAGTTGGAACCCAAACCTAACCATAATAAGGGCTCTCTTTCAGGCAAATTACGTAAGAATAACGCCAAATCAGCGGCATGAGCGGGTTTATAAAGCTTGGCTGCAGGCCCACCAACACGCCAGGTTGTGTATTCTGCCAAAGGCTCATTATAAAGCAATGTCCCTTGATATTCAGCTGTTAATTCACACTCATTTTCCACTGTACTCATATTGATTCTCACTTTTCCTGCATCAAGTTCACAGCAATTTGGCCAATATTTCCCGCACCTTGGATTAAAATCACATCACCATCTAGAATAAATTCATCAAGTTGCATTTTAAGCGACTGCTCATTTACCATCGTCACATTCTTATCATTACCTCTGATTTTTTGCGCTAGACCTTCACTACTTATTCCAGGAATAGCCGCTTCTCCAGCAGAATAAATATCAAACAAAAATAGTTTATCAGAAAGGCTTAATACATCGACAAATTGATCGTGTAAAGATTGGGTTCTACTGTAACGGTGTGGTTGAAACACATGAACTAGGCGTTTATTTGGCCACACACGACGAAAAGCATCTATAGTAGAGAAAATTTCCTGAGGATGATGACCGTAATCATCAACAACAAGCGCAGAACCCCTCTCAAAGTGTTTTTCGCCCAACATCTGGAAACGACGACCAACCCCTTGAAATTTAGCTAAAGCACTAACAATCGCGGCATCACTAACACCGAGTTCCGTGGCAATGGCAATTGCGGCTAAAGCATTCAATACGTTATGACGACCAGGATATTGAAAACAAATATTTAATGGCGGATAAGGTGCGGGTCGCGCTACGGTAAATTCACTAAGCAATTCATTCTGTGTCCAATCAACAGCGCGATAATGCGCTTCGTCATTAAACCCATAAGTTAAGGTAGGACGCTCAATCGATTGCAGAATATTACGCACCTCAGGATCATCAGTACAAACTACCGCTAAACCATAAAACGGTAAATGATGTAAAAACTCAAGAAACGTTGTTCTCAATTTATCAAAATTATCTTCATAGGTACTCATATGATCTGCATCAATATTAGTCACTATGGCCATCATCGGCTTAAGGAATAAGAATGAAGCGTCACTTTCATCAGCCTCAACAACAAAATAAGGTGATTGCCCAAGTTTTGCATTGACTCCGGCACTATTTAATTTACCACCAATCACAAAACTTGGATCGAGCCCACCCTCGGCCAGTAAACTGCTTACCAAACTAGTTGTTGTCGTTTTACCATGCGTTCCAGCCACAGCAATACCATGACGAAAACGCATTAACTCAGCAAGCATCGCCGCACGCGGGATCACCGGTATCAGCTGCTCACGTGCCGCAACCACTTCAGGGTTATTCATGCCAACCGCTGAAGAACGAACTACGACATCAGCACCTTGCATGTGCTCAGCCTTATGGCCAAGGTAAACAGGAATACCTAAAGATTTTAACCGCTGTACCGTACTACTTTCGCCAGCATCTGAGCCCGTAATACGATAACCTTGATTATGCAATACTTCAGCAATACCGCACATACCAACACCGCCAATTCCAATAAAATGAATTTGTTCTACTCGCCCCATCCGTGGAGATACAAATTGTCCTGAATTGCTCACAATTCCCCCTTATGCTGACAGTGGTTTCAATCCGAGCGACTGCCAACGATTTTCATGATCAATGCGCAATAATAATGCAATGACCACACAATTAATTACCATACTTGCACCACCATAACTCATCAGTGGCAAAGTTAACCCTTTAGTCGGTAACAAGCCCGAATTAACACCCATATTGATGGTCGCCTGTAAACCTAACCAAAAAGTCAGGCCATAAGCCGTGTATGAGGCAAATAAACGATCCTGCAGATAAGCATTATACGCAATAGTCATCCCCCTGATCACTAAGATAGTGTATAGGGTAATAACCGTTAAAATGCCCACCAAACCTAATTCTTCTGCTAAAACAGCAAACAAAAAATCTGTATGTGCTTCGGGTAAGTACAATAATTTCTGAATACTTTCTCCCAAACCGGCACCAAACCACCCCCCACGACCAAAAGCAATCAGGGACTGCGTCAACTGGTAACCGCTATTATACTGATCCGCCCAAGGATCTAAGAATGCGGTTAACCGCGCAAGACGATAAGGAGAGGAAACCGCTAAAAAAGCCAGTGCCCCAATTACCACCAGCAACAAACCTATATAATAACGTAATTTAACCCCTGCTAAAAATAACATGGCCATGACGGTGCCAGAAATAACCACGGTGGCGCCAAAATCCGGCTCACGCAAAAGCAACACTGACACTAAACCCAAAATCATCATTGGCTTAATGAAACCAACAATACTGTCACTGACTGCTTTTTGCTGACGCACCAAATAGCCAGAAAGATAAAAAATCATCGTTAATTTAGCCAGCTCAGATACTTGAATACCGATAGGCCCTAAAGCCAGCCAGCGACGACTTCCATTAACCGTACGACCAATACCAGGGACTAAGACTATCAGCAACATAAACAAACAAATAACCAACATGGGCATGCTAATCCGTTCCCAAAAACTGCTGTCGGTACGAATCACCACTAAGGCCACCATGAAACCTGCAAATAAATAGCAGGATTGACGAATTAGAAAATGAAAGGGCTGATGAAAATATTTAGTAGAAATCATTACTGAACTTGAAGCAACCATCATCAAGCCAATAATCAACAACCCCATGACAACGCCAATCAACCATTTATCATAAAGAGAAATAGGTCGACTAACTGGTTTACCTCGTTGATTGACGTGTCTTGGTCGCATAGCGTTACAATCCACCGACAAGAGAAGTAAACAGTTCACCACGATGATTAAAATCACGGAACATATCCAAGCTAGCACAAGCTGGTGATAATAAAACAACATCACCTGGCTTAGCCTGAGTCTTCGCCACTGCAACCGCATTATCAAGTGATGAAGCACGAGTAATCGGCACTACATCAGCCAATGCGGCAGCAATTTTATCAGCATCTTCACCAATTAAAACTATAGAACGTACAAAATCAGCAATCGGTTGTGCCAATTCACTAAAATCAGCACCCTTTCCTTGTCCACCAGCAATAAGCACAATCCGTCCTTGCATAGAGCCCCCTATTCCATTAATTGCGGAGATTGTTGCACCAATATTGGTCCCTTTTGAGTCATTAATCCATTCAACGCCATCTAAGGTTCGCACCCATTGACAGCGATGAGATAAACCTGAAAAAGTAGTCAGTACACTGATAATATACTGACGGGGAATACCCGCAGCATCCGCTAGAGCACATGCGGCAAGTGCATTGAGCCAATTATGTACTCCCTTAATTAATACCGATTCTGTGGCTAAAAAGCAAGAGTTGCCGTGTGCCAGATAGATTTTATCTTCTTGGTTGATTAAGCCCCAATCTTCTGTGGCCGGCTGATTGTTACCAAAAGAAATAGCACGTATCACCTGACCTGCTGGCTCTGTATAGGCATCATCACGATTAAACAAAACAACTTGCGCGTGATGATAGACGCGTTGCTTCGCGCGTATATAAGCATCCATCGAGTGATGCCGGTCTAAATGATCTGGCGAGACATTAAGGATGGTTGCCACAACTGGCGCCAAGGAAGAAGTTAGGTCTAATTGAAAACTGGATAACTCTAGAACCCATAAATCATATTGATGTTCATCCTCAAGCATATCAAGTACTGGCATACCAATATTGCCCGCCACCGCTACATTATAACCAGCAGCCTTAGCCATTTCCCCAACTAAAGTAGTTACTGTCGATTTACCATTAGTGCCCGTAATCGCAATCACTGGGGCGTGAATTTCACGAGCAAGGCATTCGATGTCGCCATAAACAGAAATACCTGCGTGCAGGGCATATTGTAACAAAGGAGTATCTAACGATAACCCAGGACTGGCAATAATATCAGTTAATTGACCAAGGACATCCTCAGGAACATGTTGCACATAAACGGTGACATCAGGAAATTCGGCGGTAAATTCAGCTAAATTTGGCGCTTGTGGGCGCGTATCAAAGGCAACAAACGGTTTATTCGTTCGACGCAAATAGCGCGCTACCGACAATCCTGTTTTACCCAAGCCAGCAACTAAATATAAAGGATGTTTCATGGATGCACCTTGCCTATCGTAGTTTTAAAGTAGCCAATCCGCATAACACAAATACAACAGTAATAATCCAAAATCTAACGATGATTTTCGGTTCAGACCAACCTTTTAATTCAAAATGATGATGTAAGGGTGCCATACGAAACAAGCGTTTACCATGAGTGTATTTAAAATACCCTACCTGTAAAATAACTGATAACGTTTCAATAACAAACAACCCCCCCATCATTAACAATACCAGTTCTTGGCGAACAACAACAGCAACTATTCCCAGAGCAGCACCTAAAGCGAGAGAACCGACATCGCCCATGAATAATTGCGCGGGGTAACTATTGTACCAAAGAAAACCAAGCCCTGCACCGACAATGGAAGCACAAAAGATCGTTAACTCTCCTTCGTTAGGAACAAAAGGAATACCTAAATAATGCGCATGTACTGCATTACTTGAGGCATAAGCAAAGATCCCCAAAGCACCAGCAACCATGACAATTGGCATAATTGCCAAGCCATCCAATCCATCCGTTAAATTAACAGCATTAGAACTGCCAACAATCACAAAATAAGCCAGGACAGGAAAGAAAATACCTAATCCTACAGTAACTGATTTAAAGAAAGGTACCGTTAACAGGGTGTGTACTGGCAAAGTCGCATTCATATATAGATAAATAACCGCGATCAAGGCAATAACTGACTGCCAAAAAAACTTCCAGCGACCAGGCAAGCCTTTACTATTTTTTAGTACTAATTTGCGGTAGTCATCAACCCAGCCCACCACCCCATTGCCCAACGTTACTAAAAGCACAAGCCATAAACTGGATTGTTGCAAATCCCCCCAGAGCAAACAACTCACGGTAATTGCCAAGAGGATCAATACGCCACCCATGGTTGGCGTGCCGGCTTTCGATAAATGCGATTGCGGACCGTCATCACGAACCATCTGGCCGATTTGTAGCGTACGTAACCAACGAATAGTCAATGGACCACAAAGTAAGCCCACGAGAAGCGCCGTTAATGCTGCCAGAATGGAGCGGAATGTCAGATATTGAAAAACACGTAACGCATGATATTGTCCTTGAAATAACTGCGTTAGCCAGTAGAGCATAATTATTCCTCTCGTTAAGTATAGTAGTGCCTAAGATCCATCCCAATAGTCTTGCATTACCCCGATAAAATCCCTCCTGAGGGATAGGGTTTTTTTAGCAAAAACCAGAAAAACCCAGGTCCATGGGCAAAAAAGTGGCCAAGCATATCACACACCTACGGCATCAATTAAGCAGTTTATTCACAATTTTTTCCATAGCACTAGATCGCGATCCCTTTACTAAGACAACTGTATCAGGAGATAACTTTTCGATCAGATTTTGTGCCAGAAGTTCCTGATTCGTAAAATGCTCCCCTCCGGCACCAAAGGAGTCAGTAGCCAATTTACTGAACGAACCGCAACTTAATAACAAATCGATTCCCAAGCGACGCGCAGCAAGCCCTACTTCTTGATGATGCTGAGTAGCCCATGCACCTAATTCACCCATATCGCCAAATACAAAGATTTTTTTACCTGGACGTTCCGCTAAAACTTCTAAAGCAACCAAGACTGAACGTAAATTAGCATTATAGGTATCATCAATTACGGTGGATTGATTTTTTCCAGAAAGAATCATTAAACGTCCTTTGACACCGCCAAAATTATTTAATCCATGTTGAATGTCTTTAATCGCCACACCCACGGCATGACAACAAGCTGCAGCAGCCAGGGCATTACGAACATTATGTAATCCAGGAACCTGTAGTTGAGTATCAATACGACCATTGGGCAATATCAACGAAAACTGGGCACAACCATAGGCATCTAGATGGATGTCTTGAGCATAAACCTCTGCAGGGTGTTCAATAGAAAAACGTAAGGTCTTCTTATCCACCAAAATATCATCCCAAAAATGCGCATACGCATCATCGTCATTCACGACCGCGATCCCGCTAGTGGATAAGCCTTGATGGATTTCGCCCTTAGCTCGTGCAACACCATCAATGGAACCAAAACCTTCGATATGGGCTGGAGCAATGTTAGTAATTAAAGTCACATCAGGATGTACGATAGCTACAGTGTGGCTAATTTCGCCTGGATGGTTGGCGCCCAACTCAAAAACCGCATAACGGTGCTGGCTAGTCAACTGCAACACGCTTAATGGAGCCCCAATATGATTGTTTAAATTGCCTTTGGTCGCATGCGATGGCACCGGTAAAATAGCGGCAATCATTTCTTTAGTCGTCGTTTTACCATTTGAGCCAGTCAATGCAATTACAGGACAATGAATATTGTGACGATGAGCCGCTGCAATTTTAGCTAACGCGTGTAAAGGATCCGGAACCACAAATTGCGGGATCGTTATGCCGTCAACAGCATACTTCACCACAGCAGCTAAAGCACCTTGAGCCTCTGCCTCTTTAATAAAATCATGCCCATCAAAACGCTCCCCCTGAATAGCAATAAATAAACTACCCGGCTTGAGTTCGCGGCTGTCAGTACAAACGCCAGTAATTTCAGCATTTATCTGGCATGATTGGGCAAGTAATGCAGCGACGGTATTTAAGTTCATGATATTTAGAGAAGGCCAAAAGTCTAGTGTACTAACACTTTAGCTTCGAGTTCAAGGGGTATCGCACGAATGAGGGGATATACAGCGACAAAACGTAGACTGGGTGGATGAAGATGGTTGATAAGGACACTTAAAATGTACTTGCCACAATAAGCCCCTCATCCATCACTTCGCGCCACCTACTCCGCGGACAAGCCGCGGAATGTAAGAATAAGGCTTGCTTGACGACTACGACAATTATGCCATCTCAAGATGATCCTGATTCAAACGCAATAAATGATGATAACGGGCTATCCGCTCTTCATTTAATGGTCGACGTTGGTCATCTAATAA
>NZ_JH413847.1:146504-162083 GCF_000162755.2 Legionella drancourtii LLAP12 | reverse complement strand
TTAAGCGACCAATTGCCACAATTACCCCAATTAACAAGAGGACATTAAGAATTAAGCTCCAATTTGCCTGCATCATTTACTCCATAGCCAAAGCTTGCATTACATCAACCGCAACTAAACGAGAAACCCCTGGCTCACGCATAGTTACCCCCATTAAGTGATCTGCCAATTCCATAGTTACTTTATTATGTGTAATAAAGAGAAACTGTACGGATTGTGACATTTCTTTTACCATAGCGCAAAAGCGCCCAACGTTCACATCATCTAAAGGCGCATCCACTTCATCCAACATACAAAAAGGTGACGGATTTAACTGGAAAATGGCAAAGACTAAGGCCACCGCTGTCATCGCCTTTTCTCCGCCCGATAACAAATGAATCGTGCTGTTTCGTTTTCCTGGTGGTTGTGCCATTACTACAATACCAGCTTCTAACAGATTTTCACAAGTCAATTCGAGTTGCGCTCTGCCGCCACCAAAAAGCCGAGGAAAAAGGGCTTTAAACGACGTGTTCACCTCATCAAAGGTATTTTCAAGACGTAAGCGTGTTTCCTTATCCATTTTCTCAATTGCAGTTTCTAAGGTTGCCAAGGCTCCACTTAAATCATTATGCTGTTCATCAAGATAAATTTTACGCTGCTGTTCGCAAGAAAATTCGTCAATTGCCGCCAAATTAATCGCACCAAGGCGTTTGATTTTATCGGTTAAGGCAATTAATTCATCCTCACGGATACTTTGCGTAGTCCCTTCAGGTATATGTACCAATAAGGCCGGCGCTTGTAAACCCATTTCATCCAATGACTCTTGCACCGAACTTGCGCGTACCGCTAATGCCTGTTCTTGCATACGTGCCTGACCAATGAGTTCTTGTATGCGTTTCACTTCGAAATCACAATTTAAAATATGTTTCTCAAGATCTTCAAGTTCCATGCGTAATTGTGATACCTGCTCGCGACTCATAGTCAATTGCAACTCGACTTCAGCATGCCTTAGTAATTGCCGGTCCAATTGCTCATTAAGCTGTGCTCCCGGCTCTTTAGTCTGCAAGCACTGCATAGCCAAACTCTCCAAACGCTCTTGTAAAATATCGAGACGTTCTTGTTCGCGATTAATGCGCTCAACCAATTGCTGTATTTTATTTTTTTCCCGATCATCTTCTAGTTCAGCACGATGCAGAGCCATCCGTGTTGTTTCAACTTGTTTATTGTGCCCCGCCAACGCATCCAAGCACTCTTGTTTTTCCTGCGTGCATTGCTCTAGCTGAAACTCATAATCGCTGCATTGACTTTGCAAATCGAGTAAGCGTTCTTTAATCATTAAGTATTCTTCAGCCGTTTCTTCAAGAATCATTTGTAATTCTTCACACTCTGCCGCCAAAGTTGTGGCAAGTTTTTCAGCATGCAAAATAGCTTGCTCATTGGTGCTTAAGGCAACGCTATTGGTTCTTAATGCGTCGTCACTGGCATTAACATTAAGTTGCTGTAATTCACAGTCAGCAACACCTTTTTGCAATTGCTGGTGGTATTGATCACGTTGCATTCTCAACGTTGCAATTTCATGCTGCAATTTGTCTACGACCAAAGCAAGATCCGTAATTTTTTGCTGGCGCGCCAACAAGCCTAACTCATCATGTTCTTGTGGATGCGCAAATTTTACCCATCCCTGCCCTAACCAAAAACCATCTGGGGTAATAATGGATTGATGAGCTAATAAATCGGGCAACCAACTTAACGCTTCATCAAAATGCTCTGCCGCAAAAATAGACTCCAAGGGATACGCGTTTGCGGGAATATCGCCATGAATCTTATCAACAAGACGAGGATGAGCGGTTGCTTGGTCATTTATGGTCCTCAGAGTAACAATGCTTTCCCCTTGGCGTTCGCAGGCTTCACGTTGTGACCATAACTCATCAAAGGTTTCCAGCACATAAGCATGCAACCCATCATTCAGTACGCGCTCACACGCTCCTTGCCATTTGGCCTCAACCTGTAACACATCCATTAATCGCGGTTTATCAGCCCAGTCTTTAATACCATGTTTGTTGCTTTGCATTCCCTGTCTTGCGGCACGTTGCGCTGCAGTTAATGCTGCATGCTCACTGTTTGCACGATGAAAATCATCTTGCAGCTGATGCAGTTGTTGTTCGCTTGTCTGAACTTGGGTACGTAATTGCTTGACATGCTCTTGGCTTTGTTTTAATTGCAGCGCATCAAATTGTTGATTTTCTACTAATTTAACGCGTTGTTCATCCAAATTTTGTTTAGTTTGCTGTAACTCATTTAGCGAAATGGATTCTTGCTCTAATTTAAGTTTTTCTAGTCGCACCAGAGTTTGTTGTTGCTTTTGCTCCAGATGTTGGGCATTTACTTGCGCGACATGGAATTCTTTTTGCAAATTATTGGCTTGGCTTTGCACTTCTTGCCAGCGTAAATTCCATTGCGTTTGTTGCTTTTGTGCATCCTGCCAGTGTTCTTCTTGTTCTTTAAATTGTGTTTTTAAGCGTGCTAATTGCGCTTCTAAATGTTCAGCATTGTGCTGGCAACTAAGTAGCTCTTCTTGATCCTGTTTCAATTGTGCGGCAGCAATCTGCCAATCTTCTTGCATTTGCTGTTGATCCTGCTCGAGGCGTTTCTTTTCACGTACCTGTTGTTGTATGGTTTCTTCCAAACGCGCAATTTCGGTTCCCAACTGATAAAAAACGGCCTGAATTTGTTGGCTTTGCTCATCCACATCATGAAGTTTTTCATTCACCACAACACGCTCAGTATTTGCCTTAGTTAACACGCTTTGGTGTTGGGCATGACTTACTGCCAAATCCTGCAATTCACGTTGTTTTACTTCTTGCTGAGTCATCAAATCCTGCCATTTTAAGGCCATGATTTCAGCGCGGCATAATTGTTCTTCTTCTTTAAGAATCAAATACCGTTCAGCAGCCTTCGCTTGGCGCTCCAGACGTTGTAATTGTTTGTCTAGCTCATCGCGGATGTCGGCTATCCGGGTTAGATTCTCGCGAGTATGGGCAATGCGTTGCAAGGTTTCTTTGCGACGTTCCTTATATTTGGAAACCCCAGCAGCTTCTTCAAGAAATACTCTTAAATCTTCTGGTCTTGCTTCAATTAACTGAGAAATGGTACCTTGACCAATGATCGAATAACCGCGCGCGCCCGCACCAGTACCAAGAAAAATATCGGTAATGTCTTTACGGCGACAACGACTGCCATTCATATAATATGCAGAATCCCCATCGCGAGTAACCACGCGCTTTACCGAAATTTCCCCATAACTTGCAAAAGGCCCGGTTAAACGCCCTAAACTGTTGTCAAAAACTAATTCAACTGAAGCTTGTCCTACAGGTTTGCGATTAGACGAGCCATTAAAAATAACGTCTGTCATCGATTCGCCACGTAAGTTACGGGCAGAACTTTCCCCCATAACCCAACGGACGGCATCAATGATATTGGATTTTCCACATCCATTCGGACCAACTACCGCAACCAATTGACTCGGAAAATAGACAACGGTAGGATCAACAAAGGATTTAAAACCCGCTAATTTCAATTGCTTTAAATGCATAGGAAGGGCAATTTAAACAAAATAAAAAGGCATTATAACTGAGGAAAGGAAAAAACGCTTCATTTGACAAAGGCAGTTGCCATTATATAATGCCCCACATCTGTAAAAGATGGATATGTAATGAAGCAAATTCTCAATAAATTATCACTTGTGGTACTGGGTACAACCCTGCTTTTTTCCACCGCAGTTTTTTCTGAACCACCAAATCTGACCATTGTCAAAAATGAAATCAAAAATTATCACGATTCTGGTCTTTATCAAAAAGAGTTAGCACAAGTCATCCATAAGGCACAGCAATTCATCGTGCATCAGGCGATAAGCAACCAAAAGCAAAAACCGCAGCAAAAATTGGCGATTGTTTTGGACATCGACGAAACCAGTTTATCCAATTATAAGTACATGGCTAAGCGTGATTTTACGGGTACACAGGAGCAATACCATCAAGACATCATGGCCGCCAATGCACCTGCGATTAAACCCACACTCGCATTATATAAAGACGCCATCCGTCACGGAGTTAAGGTATTTTTTGTAACCGGAAGACATCAATCTGAACGTAACGCAACCCAAAAGAATTTAATGAAAGCCGGCTATAAACAATGGGCAGGGCTTTATTTACGCCCGAATCACTATATGCACAAATCCATTATTCCCTTTAAATCGTATACCCGTAAGCTCATTACGGAACAAGGTTACACCATTGTTGCGACAATTGGCGATCAATGCAGTGATTTAAAAGGTGGTTATGCCGAAAAAGGATTTAAATTACCTAATCCTTATTATTATTTACCGTAAATATTATTGAGGTTGGGTTTTACAACCCAACCTTGCATTAAGAAAGCGCGCCCGGCTCATTCTGGTTTAGATTCTGCGGCAGCAATTGTGCCAACACCATCGACATCAGTAGTTGAATTTGCCGCTCATACATCGGACGGTTGTACCCCCCTTCCAACCCCCAATAAATACTGGCAATAGACTTTTTATGCTCATGATACAACGCAAATATGCATTCATAAAAATAAGTTAAATCCTGATCACTAAAGCGCGTTTTTTGTGCTTCTGCCACACTCATGGTTCGCCCATGAATGGATTTACCGCAGGGCGCGGTTTCATCTTGATGAGAATCCCAACCAGTAGGTAAAATGAGCATTACTTTTTGCTCGCTCTTTTCGGCACTGACAATTTGCTCCTCTATTTTCTGTAAGGCAAATAGAAGTGCTGCATGCGCAGCACCAGGACCTCGGGGCGTAAGACTTAAGTCAACGGCAAAATAGTTCATTTGCCCACGGCTCCAGCATTTGATTTTCTGGCCAGCATCGGTACCAAGACTATTAAATTCACGACGTATAAACCGATGATCCTGGTATGGATAAACCTGAGAGTCAAAAACATCAACGTGACAAATATCAAGCTCCGATGCAGACTCCATTAAATCATGACTCAAGCCGTTATCGCGATTTACATCGGTACCCACAATGATAAACTTTAAAGGCGAGCCGTAGGTTTGGGCGCGATATTTGATTAACATGGCAGTTTTATCCACAATACAAAAACCACTTCCACCGCGGCTAAATGCATGATGCGTCGGCAAACCAAAAGAAAAGTGGACTTTTGCCGCATGAAATAATGTTGTTGCAATATCTTTCACCAGAACAGCAAAAGCTCCTGGAGTAATAGTAATTTCTGATTCTAAAGCCAACGTGCCTGCTGATTTTGCGGCAATACAATAGGTAATCAGCTCTTGGAGATATTCAAGAGGATGCGCCAGAAGCAGTGCTTGGAGAATGGCATCGCTTTGGGGAATATTATTAAACAAAGCTAAGGCTGCAGTTTTATCACCTTGCATAATAGTCGCAAATAACTGTTCCCATGCGGCGGGCAAACTGACTTGATCGGTGGTCATCACAGGTAAGGATGCATGCTCGGCTTTAATTTGCTCAATAGCATGCACCATATTAGTTAAACGTTGATCTTGTCTTTCACTTAATCCCGCAGGCATTCCATGCATCTGTGTTCGATCTTTTGTCGAGGGAATCTGAATACACCATTCAGGAGTGCTCGTTGTATACGAACTAGACGAAACCATGGCTCTAAAGAAATATCCTTTTTTATACATTTTCATTTCCTATGAAAATTAAACATGAAGTGGCTTAATCAATAATTAATCTTAATTCAATAAAAAAGAATAACCACAACACATCAAGAATCGCTCTATAATATTTTTTAAAGATTCATCTCAAAATTATAGAGTGTGGATGACGAATACACTCTAAAAACCAGTTATCTTGCCATGGAATTATAAGGTAATCGCAGCCTGTACTATTTCTTGCACTTCATTAAGCTCTTGTGAAAATCCTTGACGCATGCCCGCGTTAATTTTACTGCTCCCCCAAAAAGTCAATCCTGCACCAGTGGCCGTAGTTAAGGAAAAAGCTATCCCTCCCGCAATTTGCATCTGCAGCAAGCTAAGACCGATGGCCAAACCCCAGGCGCTTAAGAGCGCGCTTGAGCCCAAAGAAGTTACAAAGGCAGCAGTACTAACCCCAATTAATAAGGTGCCAACCACAACCAGTAAGCTACCCAACACTTTTTTGCTCAGCGAGGCAGCGCCGGTAGCATAGTCAGCCATATCTCCCAAACGCTTTGCGGCGCGCATATCCCCAGGATTGTTATAGACATTGATTAAATTCGTGGCAATACGCGTGTAAAAATGAAAATCAATGGCTTCATTTCTTTGGGCTTTGCCCTCAATTTCAACCTGCAGTGTTTGTGCAGCTTGAATAATTTTTCGCTGCATCTCAGTTTGCTGACTTAAATTAGCATGTAAGAGGAAGGTCATGGCTTGTTGAAAAATGCTGCGTTCTGTGTTCAGAATATCGTGTTCGCTATTGGCAAAAATTAGTGGATATTGGTTTTGCACTGCTTCAAACCACGCGCGCGCATTGTTCTCAGTCTTTAACTGTTCTGGTAAGTCGTCTTGCGAACGTACATGCGTGCTATTAATAACCGTTACTAAGCAATTAAGAAAGTGTTCCTCTTTATTTTCTTGTCGTACTTGCGTCTCAATATAGCCTAAGAAACCACACAGTCTTAGGTAATTTATTCGTTGCTCACGTACATCAGGCGTATCAATTACTAATCGCTCGAACCCCTGGCGAATTTGCCACAAACTAATGCGTACTTGTGGAGAAAGTCCAATGAAATGCTTCTCTTCATAATCATCAATGGCGTTTAACAGCTTGTCTTTTAATTCGTATACTAAGCGTGACGGATTATTCTGTAGCGTCTCAAGAAATGATTCTGCAGCCAGAATGTGTGTTGTTAACCAGGTTCCACGCCCCTTTAATTTTTTTCTTTGGCTCTGCGCTATGGTCTTTGCCGTTTTATAAGACTCCATGTCCATTACAATTTGTCTACGCTCAGTATATAAACGATCTAATTCAGAAATTAAATGAGCCTCATAAGGATCATAGTAATACGAAGGATGACGAAAGGATTTACGTGCATACATCATATCTTGCATTCTCATCATCTCAAGCTGAGTTTGCGACCAGCGAATATCGCGATCTTTTTGCCCCAAAGAATTTTGCAATGTTGTTAAACGTTGCTCCTGCACCACAATTTCTGCAGTACGTTCATTGACTTGTTGTTTATTTGCTTGTAATTCTACGTTCCAAGCCTGAAGCACGGTTGGCGTGTAGACGATGATATTAACCTCAGAAGCCGGCATGATGACCTTACTAAATTATTTGCTGTTTCAAGAATCCTTTATTATACATTGTGGAAATTATTAACTCAACAAGGACCTTTTCCATGCCAAGCTGCTCAAAAACCATTCTGTGCACAGAATGGTTGTGAAGTCACAAATAACCTATAAAATAAACAAATTTGATTCACCACAATAATTGCCGCACCATAGGTAAACATGGGCAATACACCAACACAAGGAAAATCAGCACATGACCACCGCCAAAAAAGCCCTGGGAACCTATATTTTCCCCTTTATCTTAATCACATCGATTCTGCTTGGAGGCTTTGCTGGTTCCTACTTTGGTGCGCTGACGCCCTATTTAAAACCCTTTGGCGAAATTTTTCTTAATTTAATTTTCACCGCCATTGTGCCATTAATTTTTTTCAGTATCAGCGCCGCAATTGCCCGTCTTGGTTCGTTGGGGAAATTAGGTAAAATTATTTTTTATATGACGGTAGTTTTTTTATTTACAGGGATTATCGCCGCTGTTTATAGTCTATTTATCGTTACTCTCTTTCCTCCGGCTCAAGGAGTTTCCCTGCCTTTTCCCCACGAAAATCACGCAGCCACTGCCAGCATTGTCAGTCAAATTGCCGGGATTTTTACGGTAACTGCTTTTAGTAAATTACTCTCCCATGAACACATCTTAGCCTTAATTGTATTTTCCATCTTAGTTGGCATTGCCGCATCAGGCACCAATGAAAAAGGAAAACCCTTCATTAATTTTTTACAGTCTGGCGAAGAGGTTTTTATGCGCGTGTTTGCGCTGATTATGTATTACGCCCCAATTGGTTTCTTTGCTTATTTTGCGGTATTAATTAATGAACTAGGGCCGCAACTAATGCAAAACTACTTACGCATTGCCGTGCTGTACTATGTATTTTCTGGCCTTTATTTTGTACTTGGTTTTAGCATATATGCTTATCTTGCGGGAAAGATGCATGCAGTTAAGTTATTTTGGTCGCATATTTTTCTTCCCGCCATCACCGCAATTGCAACCTGCAGTAGTGCTGCGAGTATTCCGGCTAATTTAGTAGCCACTAAAAAAATGCGCGTTGCTCCAGAAATTTATGAAACCATCATTCCCCTGGGCTCAATTATTCATAAAGACGGCTCGGTAATTGGTGGTGTATTTAAGATTGCCTTTTTATTTGGCATTTTTCATTTGCCTTTTTCTAGTGCCTCTATATTACTGACGGCTCTAGGCGTTTCCTTATTAGTAGGCACGGTAATGGGTGCAATTCCCAGTGGAGGAATGCTCGGCGAATTGCTAATATTAAGTGTCTATGGATTTCCACCGTCCGTATTAATTGCCATTGCGGCAATCAGCATTATTATTGATCCCTTAGCAACAATGATTAATGTGACCTGCAATAGCATAAGCAGTATGCTGGTAGCGCGACTGGTTGAAGGTAAAAAATGGTTAACTTAAGGTTATAAAGCACATAATGAACAACTTATCTAAGCCCTATAAACGACTTTGGCGGTCACGTAAAGATCGAAAAATTGCTGGTGTATGCGGTGGTTTGGGCGAATATTTCAAAATAGATCCAGTATGGGTAAGGATCACCTTTATTATTTTTCTCTTACTGGGTGGCTCTGCTTTATTAGTCTACCTGTTGCTATGGATTTTAGTTCCCTTAGAACCGGCGGATTGGCATTAAATGGCACTAGTTCGCTGAAGGATGTCAAAATCTTGGTGAACGGTCATGCCCTCCCACGAACAGGGCTCAACTTTAACATTTAATCCTCGCTATATTATTAAGTCAACGCAAATAGAGCGGCACGCATCCCGACTTACTTGCTTTTTGCATATTGACGGGCACTAGTAGGCACTCAACATGGGGATAAATCCCAAACACCGGTTTAATTTTATCTTAAGCTTTATGCTTTAAAATATAATCATTCTGATCAATTTAAGGATTATGTATGACTGGCCAACATATTAACGAGCAAGTAAATATTTATCAACGTCCAATCATAGATGAAATGCATAAAGCAGATATGAATATCGGTATCACAATAGGCGATCTTCACGGTAATGCCATCAAATTAATATTCCTGCTTGTAAAACACGGAATAGTAACCAACATGAGCACCGAAGACTATAATCGGCTTGTTGAAATTTACAACACTGACGTAGATAGCCTCACTAAAGAGGATCTGGATGAATTTAATCAAATCGTACAAGGGATGGATATTAATAATAAAGCGACGATTAGGTTGATCGGAGATGAATTAGGAGATAGAGGACTCGGAGATCACTATACCTTGATGGTTCTTAACAAACTGCATCAAGCAAAAACTCCACTAGAAATACTGTATTCAAATCATGGCGGTGCTTTTATTGACTACAGCGAAATGGATGCAACCGCTCTGGAAAATATAAATTTTGCAGAAGATTTCTCGCTAGGCGATCCTCAACAGATGGAATCGCTTATAAATATGCATAAGCTTATAAGCAAGGGGCTTGTCTCTCGAGAAAAGATAATGAATAGTGCAGATAAGGCATATAAACCCGCATTAAAAGCACTTTCTTATAGTCTTAGTGAGGATGGAAAAGAAATTTCCATCTACAGTCATGCGCCTATAGGTATGAACAATATTGAAGAACTTACTAAACAATTTAATACTGAATATAAAGGGACAACAGCAATTGAGTTGGCTGAGACTATTGATGCCATTAATGAAAAATTTCAGGAAGCTGTAAAAAGTAAACGTGTACAGCAAGCATCTTCCCCTAACTCGGAGCTCTATAATCTAGCATGGAATACTCAAACAGGCTCACTCGTGCGCCCCAAAACATTAACAGCAGAAGGGGATATGATTAAATTTGTCCATGGGCACTGCGGAGGACGCCCCCTCGATTCCCATATTATCAATCTCGATAATAATTTAGGCAAAAAAATGAGAAATGGTCAGCATTGCAATGAAGGTGAATACACGGTTATCTATTCTTCTGAACATTCATTAAATGAAGCAAATAAATTAAAACTGCTCCGCAATAAATGTGAAACCTACAAAAACTATTTGAGCAAGGAAATAGTAAAACTTGCTAATACATTACCAAATGACTTATTACAACATTATCGTAATAATCACGAGGAACTGGATATAAATATGATTTCTACTCAGATTAAAAGTGGTAAATCCCTAGACTGCACATCACAAGGAATAGGAATTGGTGAAAAACACTCCTCAGAATGTTATCCCAAATTTTACGCGGCAGTTCATAAATATAACGTTGTAAATGATATGATTCATGCCTTAAGTGCTAAAAATCCTATCGATAACATGGTAAAGATAATGACCGACAACAAAAAAATATTAACCGATCACCGTTCGTCTTCAGGAGCAAGATTTTTCCAAGACATACTCAATATCTTGTCCTTTGGGCTTTATTCTAAATACACCAAAGGTACCTTTGCTTTCTGGAAATCAAGAGGTGAAGTTTTAACAGATAATCTGGATGAGACTCTATTGAACAACCCGAGTAAGAAAATAGTTCTGTGATAACCCTGTTGAAATGAACATTTTGGGGGGACTTTTCCACAGTCCTCCCCCTGAACGCTGAGAATTTTGTTAAAAATTACCCGCGCTCGCCATTCGTGCAATTGATTTTGGCTTAAGTATCTTGTCTTTATTTAGAGAATTCTCTGGCTATAGTCGCTCGCGCTCAATAGAAATAGCTAAGAGCAACGCATTAAGTATGGCCGCAATGCGCAAGACCGATTGAATTGCCATGTTCCCCACCGCCCCCTCGACTAATTGCTGCACATGCGCATGAATACACATGCCACAACCATTAAGCGTCGATACAGCCAAAGCAAATAGTTCAAAATCCACTTTAGGCACTCCTGGATTCATCATGCCATTCATCCGTAAATTAGCGGGCATAAGGGCAAGCTCATTATTTTCCGTCAAATGAATGGCGCGATAATAGATATTATTCATGGCCATCAATATCGCAGCTAGCTTCGCCGCCTGTCGCAACTCAGGTGTTATATAGGCCTCCCCTTCAGCTAAAATAGCCTCAATAACCAGCTTGTTCTTAAGACTGTAGGCAACGGCTAACGCTGTGCCATAAAATTGGCTTTCGCTTAAACCTGATTGACCAATATTAGCAAATAAGTTACTGACGTTAAGGCGAATATCTTTAGCAAAATCAGGGATGATTTGTTTTAATTGTTCAATTGACATGAGAGGGCTCCCTTAAGGAGTTCCAGTTTATAAACTAGAGCCCCTGGTTATGGATTAAAGTGTTTCACCACCGACAGGGCGATTACACGGACATAATTCATCGGTTTGTAAACCATCTAAAATACGCACTATTTCTTGAGGATTGCGGCCTACATTTAACGAATTGACACTAACATGTTGCACGACGTTATTCGGATCAATAATAAATGTTGCCCTTAAAGCACAACCACTTTCTGCATCGCGAACCCCAAAGCCATCCGTTAATTTTCCCTGTACATCGGCAAAACTGTATTGATTCAGTGCATGCAAATCTTTATGTTCCCGACGCCATGCAAGTTTAACAAATTCATTATCGGTACTCCCTCCCAAAACGACGGTGTCTCGCTCATTAAACTCCCCATTTAATTTTGCAAATTCCACAATTTCTGTGGGGCATACAAAAGTAAAATCTTTAGGGTAAAAATAAAGAACTTTCCATTTTCCTGGAAAACTTTGCTCCGTAATAACTTCAAAAGCACTCTCGCCACGTTCTTCATGCTGATTAAATCCTGGCTTTACAGTGACAACAGAAAATTCAGGTATCTTTTGTCCAACAGTTAACATAAGTTTCTCCAGTTCGATTAGGTTTCAATTGAAGTATAGTTATGGTGTATAATTATTTAAAATGAATAAAACAGATAAATTTAATCGAAAAAAACGATGAGAAAACTAACCAGCTTAAAACAATTAACCTATTTAGTGACACTGCATGAGCACCAACACTTTGGCCGCGCCGCTGCAGCCTGTTGCATTAGTCAATCAACCTTAAGTGCAGCCATCACCAATCTGGAGGAAACCTTGGAAGCACAACTTTTAGAACGAGATCATAAGACTTTTTTGTTCACGACCCTAGGGGAAGAAATTGTCAGACGAAGTCGCTTAATCCTCGAACAAAGCGATGAATTGGTCGATTATGCTAAAAATCAGGGTAAATTGATGCAAGGGGAATTCTATCTGGGCATTATTCCGACAATTGCCCCCTTTGTCTTAAATGAATTACACACTCGGTGCCAAGAGCTCTATCCTGATTTAACCTTATTCATTAGGGAAGACACAACCGATAATGTCTTAAGTTATTTGGCCTCAGGAAAACTCGACATGGTTATTATGGCATTGCCCTACCCCACACAAGATATTCATACCCAAGTGTTAGGTAAAGATTATTTTAAATTAGTATTACCACGCACCTGGTTGCATAAAGGCTTTGAGCAAGAAATCAGCAAACTACCTGAAAACAGTGTATTCCTGCTCGAAAAAGAACATTGCCTCACGGGACACGCCTTACAAGCCTGTGAATTGCAAGAAAGTAGCAAAATCAATCATTTTTTTGCTACCAGTTTGCATACGTTAATCCAAATGGTGAGTCATCAACCAGGTATTACTTTTTTACCAACTCTAGCCATTAACAGCGGCCTTCTTGCCGGAACAGATTTAGTTGCCGTGCCGCTAAAAAATAAGCATGCCTACAGAGAAATCGGGGTTGCTTGGCGCGCAACGTCGCATAAAATACAAATTTACGATAAAGTTGCGCAATTAATTGCGCGTATTTTAGTGCAAAAATCAACTAAAAACCCCACTGAATCATAGGTGTTCCCACTTTACACAATCTTTACACGCCCTGACCTGATCATTAATTGACCTTTGGGTGCTTTTTTTTGCTATAATGAGGCTAATTATCTCTCGGCTAAATTAGAAACTAACCATGACAAAATTTTATAACGACTTACTGTCTAAATTACGCGCAAACGAACAGGCAGAAAATCCTGCCTATTACCTGTTTCTTTTAGGCACTGACGTTAACTTTGTCCCAGTGCCCGACCAAAAAAAAGTTGCCCCTTACATAAGAGGAGAAACTTTTTCTTATGCGGCACAAGCAACAGCTAAGCTATTAGGGCAAGAAGGCATTTTTCTTAAAGAACATGCTAAGGCGGGCCATGAAAATTACGCGCACGCGTTTCATTCAGATTCGGTGGACTTAATCAATGGCCCGAATACCATGGGTGATGAAGCGGGGGATCGGATTGCCAAAGGATTACTGCTTTCCCTCCAAGCAATTGCCAAGGGACAAACCGAAATAAATCTTAGTGGTTTTAGTCGTGGCGCTGTTGAGGCAATCGTCTTAACCCATGAATTGGAGCGTGTAAAAAAAGCGCTGGAGGCAGATGCCGCAAGCACTATCTTCCCGAAAAAAACATTAGCGGAGATAATAAACGAAAGTAATTCCGTTCCAAGCGCGATTGCTCTTTTTAGACACGCAAGTTATACGCGGCAAGTACTAACCGCACTTACGGGTACGACAACCGCCCATGAAGATGAAGAAGTGCTTAAAACCAATCTTTTAACCGGCCTTAAGCAGCTAAAAGTAAATCTTTTCGTACTTGACCCGGTTCCTGGAGGCAACTTTGCAAAGATAGCGCGTGTAGGTTGGCAAGAATCAACTTTTTATACGCTACCAGATTTTGTTACTAAAAAAATCGAATTAGTGCAGCAACATGAAACCTCAAATTGTTTTAAAGTAATCATTCCTCAAGGCATGCCGTTTGAAGTAATCCCCGGCAGTCATGGAACAGGAGATGGTAACCAATTCGATGATACTGGCCAAGTAATTCAAGCAGAAAAAACCGATGTTTCCGCCGTCCAAAATCTTGTTCTGCAGCGCTGGATTGAGTTTATGTCATTCCATGTCAATAAAGATGCCGAGTTTGCTCTAGAAGAACTGGTACCTAAACATGACGCGCTTAATCAGGTATGCCAACAATACCTGCAAGCTACTCCCAAAGAGCGTGATAAGCTGCTGCTTGCCAGTTATGAAAAAATTATGGAAAATTATCCTGCCTTTGTTTTTCTGGCGGGACGATGTTATGCGGGATTAGGACAATTAGGGCCAATACGTCAGGTCCACTACCATCAACGTGGCGGTATTCCCATCACGGATATTCACCAGCATGGTGATGCCAAATCATTTGTTAATACGCAACACGTGCACCTGTGGCTGTCACAAGCGATTGCTGAATTTAATTTTTTCGACAAGCCGCTGGAAGAACAAATTGCCTGGTTGAAAAATAATCTTGAATATGTTTTTCAAGCCGCTGCTCAAATTGAGGAGAATGGCGCAGCGCTGCCAAATAAACAACTACAAACAATTCTTGATATGACCGAAAAAGAGGAGCAAGCTGCCTTATTAATTGAAGCCTTAGCAACTCTAAGCAATACCCTTATATTAACATACCTTCGTAATAATTTAAGTGAAGAGCAACTGAGCATTTGCCATGAGTATTTTGCCAATACAATTAAAATACTGCAAGAAGCTTCAGTCAATCAACAATTAGGCGAAGCGAAAAAAACTATTGCTCAACATTTTAAAACAGCCATCGAACATGGCTTAACTACTAACTTACATCAACACAGCCGTGCATTGCTGCTGCAAACCCAAAAGCAATTTGAGGACAGCGCACTATTGTTAGAACAATTACCTGAACAGGATGTGAGTACGCGCGAGCAAGAACAAGAGCAAAAACTAATCAGACACCAAGCAATTGAAGGCTGGTTAGTTAATACCCAAAAACTTCTTTCCGAATTAGATAGCCTTTCCGAGCAAATCGATAGATTAGTTCCTTATTGTGACCAACAGGATATGCTTAAAGCATTACACGAATTAACGACGAGTTCAATTTACACTGCTGAAACTAAAAATATCACCCAATTATCGCAAAAACTACACCGCATGGTATACCAATCAATTGCGATACTAAAAACCCAAGCAGCGACCTTGTTGAAAGAAAATCCTGCTCTGCTTAATAACAAACAAGAAGAATTAGCAGAACCTTTTTTCCAAGAAATGCGCTTGCTCGCCAAAGGTATGGGTGCAGAATTAGCAGAAGATAGGGCAACCCAAAAAGAGCGAGACGCAACTAAAGAAACATTGGCGCGCACCCAAGAAACACTGGAAACAACACAACAAGAACGAGACGCAACTAAAGAAACATTAGCGCGCACCCAAGAAACACTGGAAACAACA
>NZ_JH413847.1:63727-146125 GCF_000162755.2 Legionella drancourtii LLAP12 | reverse complement strand
TACAACTAAAGAACAATTGGTGGTAACCCAAGAAATACTAGGAACAACACAACAAGAACGAGACACCTCTAAAGAAGAACTTAAAAAAGAGAAAGAACAAAACGCTCAATTACACGTTCAGATACAACAACTGGAACTGAATAAAACTGCCATAGATGACGAATTGCAATTATTGCAAAAAAAATTAACTGCCGCAGAACAACAAAATACCTTTCTGCAAGAACAACTACAGCAAATGCAGCGAGATAAAGAGTTGACCGCAACGGAAGAAATAAAATCGCTGCAATCACAACTATTAACTGCACAAGTAGAAAACCAGAAACTGCAGGCACAAATTACTCGGGATAAAGAAAATACAGAAAAAACGACCTTATTATTACAAGAACAGTTGCAACAAAAACAAGTAGATGCCACACAGATACAAAAACAACTTAATAATAAAGAAGAAGCAATCGCGTCGATGCAAGAACTATTAAAAAGCTGGCAAAGCCCCGAGGAGCAACAAGCTTTAATTAAAATAGCGCAACTACAAGAAAAAACCAATGCTTATCATGCTCATTTAAATACCCAGAAGTCCAAGAAAGATCTCTTGGACGAGAAAAAAACAGCAGTTTCCATGCTAAAAAACATTCTTGATAAAACAGATGAATTACCCAGTCAACGACTTAAGCGTTTTCAGGAACAATTAGGAGCGACTGCCGAAAAACTCAAGGAACATCGCGATCCAGTCTGGCAACGGTTTTTCCGTGATTGTTTCCGGATTGTTGGCTTATTAGTTTCAGGAGTTGCCTTTGCTCGTATGCTTACAGGCCAATCATCTCAATTTTTCCGTCCCAGCGACGGTGAGAACTATGTGGAAAGCACGAAGTCTGAACCAAAACCACCAAGCAGGTAGTATTAGATAACACCGATGAAAATGTGAGCCAACACTCTATCATAGTAGTCGTAATCGAATTGAACAAGTAATAAAAACGGTTCGCCGTCACGGCGAAACCGTCAAAAAATCATTTATTTCTTGGCGAAATTTTTAAAATGATGGCAATGATGATGTCTTAAAGGCATCAAAATACCCAACTTATGATAGGTTTCAAAACGGGTTTTTGCCACCAGCATCGCTATTTTAGCATTGTTGGCATTGTTTTTATCCACTAAGCTTGCTACTTCGCTCCATTGCACATTGGGTGTGGCAATTTTTCCCATTATTTGTAATTTTAATACCCGCTTTTCTTTAATTAAAGGCAGTAATTGCACCCGCATGTCTTTTCTAATTTGTTGTAATTCAGTGCGTTGTTCCGGAGTAAGCATTTTAGCAACATGTTGACGGCACTGGCCTGCTTTTTGTAGCGGTGCATTTACCTTTTCTGTTGCTGGTTGTGCAAAGACAACAGAGGCTCCTAATAATGCGCAAGCAAAGCAATTAACTAATAGCAAACGTTTCATGTACATTTTCTTCTCCTATTATTAAGGTCTTCATTGTTAAGTGTAACGGTCTAATGTAATAGGAATATGACAATGGAATAGTTTGTTGTAACAAGGTTGTTACAATAAATTAGGAGCTGACGGCATTTGCTCTAAAGGGTTACAATAAGACTTAACTATTTAAATTGCAGATACATTTAATGAATGCTAGAAAAAATCATATTTTGATTATCGATGATGATCAAGAAATTGTGCAGCTAATTAATGACTACCTGATTAAAAATGATTTTCGCACTACTTGGGCCTTAAATGGATTAAATATCAAACAATTATTAAGGGACAATAATTTTGATCTTATTATTCTCGATATTATGTTACCGGGAATTGATGGCCTCGATCTGTGTCAAATGATTCGCCAAACCCATACGATGCCCATCATTATGCTTAGTGCCGCGAACAGCATCGCTGATCGTGTCGCTGGATTAGAACTAGGAGCAGATGATTATATTTCGAAACCCTTTAGCGCCCGTGAACTCTTAGCGCGTGTTAAAGCACAATTAAGACGGACTCAAGGTGATTTAAGCAAGGAGCGTAAAAAACTCTCCCCCCTTCAGAAAATTCATTTCGACATGTGGATTCTCGATAGGAATACACACTCACTCATCGATAGGGATGCTACTGCCATTCCGTTGAGCCAACGGGAATATGAAATGCTGCTTATTTTTTTAGAACATCCTGGACGCATCTTAAACCGCGATCAATTAATGGATTTGTTATACGACAAAGATTGTGACTCACAAGACCGAACCATTGATGTTTTAATTGGACGTTTGCGCAAAAAAATCGAGCAGGATCCGCGCAATCCACAGCTTTTGTTAACGATTCGAGGAGGAGGCTATCAATTCAAAACTAAGGTTGACTTACTATGAGCCAATTAACCAACACCGCCAAAAAAACCTTGAGTGGATTAGTCTTAGGTAATCTCTTAATCATTTTTGCACTGATACAATTAGGGCAATATTATTATGCTCGTAACCATTCATTCATCCCAGCCAATACCGTACGCTCCCTAACGCACCTAGTCAATCAATTGCAAAAACAACCGCAAGCCAATTGGCCTAGCATTTTACAAAATAGCAACCTCCATGGTTCAGAAATTACCCTGTCACCAGCACCAGTTTATAGCCAAAATGCATTATTAACATTACGAGCACCGATGATTTTCAATTTAATGAAACAACATAAAAAATTAGAATTTTCCGTATTTATCCAAGAAAACACTTGGTTAAATGTAAGTATGTATTCACCTTACCCTCATCGCATACATTTTGTCATCAGTTTTTTTCTCATCTTATTAGTGGCCTTACTATTTATTAGCTATTGGGCCGTTAAAACCTTGAATCAACCGATTCAAACATTAATACAAAGCCTAAATTATAATGAACATCAGGAAAACTGGTTACCTATTCCCATAACTGGTAACGCAGACCAAAAAAACTAATTTTAAAAAAAAATTAATGAATTACAAAAAAAAGTAAATAAGCTATTAGCCAATCGTACCCGTGTAGTCACGGCTATTTCCCACGATCTACGTACCCCACTGACTCGTTTAAAATTAAGAGCAGAATATTTAATTGATAATCCCCACTATCCTAAAATCATGGCAGATATCAATGAAATGGAACTCATGATCCGCGAAACTCTGGATTATTTTAGAGATATTAATAATGAGGAAAAACCACAACGTTTTGATTTGGTTGCACTCCTGTCCTCATTAAAAGAAGATGCACTCGAATTAAATTATGAGGTTAGTTTTAACAGTGATTGCCCTAAATTAGTTTATTACGGATCTGTGAATTTATTAAAACGAGCCTTTAGTAATTTGATCAATAATGCTGCACATTATGGTGTTAAAGCCGCAATCCAGTTACAGTGTTTACCAAAACAAATTGAAATCACCATTACCGATCAAGGTCCTGGATTAAGCACCACCGACCTGGAACATGTTTTTTTACCTTTTTATCGCGGCGAAAACTCACGTTCGCGGAATACTGGTGGCACAGGATTAGGATTAACCATTGCTCAAGAAATTTTACAAATGCATCAAGGTAACATTGTGCTGAGCAACCTCATGGAACGAGGATTAAAAGTTATCGTTACGTTACCAATAAAACCATTGCAATAACTTATACACACTTGGTACGCGAAAGTTGAGAAATGACGCAAAGTGCGCTAAAATAGAACGGCAATATATTATTAGAGAAAAGGTTGCCTGTAATTATATGTATAAACACATTGCAAACAACAAGGATTTGAATGCGAGCACTACATAACATTCTGAATTACCTTAGCTACTCTAGTAATTCAGAAAAGTACCATCGTCGCTACCGCCTGATACAGTACATTACGTGGGAATTAATCGCTGTATGCACAATTATCACTAGCTTATATGCCATATCTAAACTTTGGTATCTCATCGTCATTATTAGCACGGCCGTAGGGCTGGCACTCATAAATCTATGGATTCTTAGCCAAACCAAAAATGCCATTTTCTGCAGCCATGTAATCACCCTAATTATTTTTTTAACGATTACCAGTGCCAATTATCTGATTTGGGGTATGGGGCCACTACATTCGCAGTGGTTTTATGTAATGCCTTTACTTGCCGCATCACTGACAGGAATGAGTGGTTTATTTATTTATGCAACAGCATCATTGGTTACATTAATTAGTTTTGGTCAATTATCTGTCCCGCCCTATTATGATATTCCATCTTATCAATTCATGGTCATTGAAGCCTTAAATCATATTTTTGCCTATATTATTATTGTGACGACCCTGACCAGTTTAATCCATGAAAATCAGCAATTTGAGCAAGAATTATATGACAAAAATTATCTACTCCAAGCTGAAAAGGAAAAATACCATTATTTGGCACGCTTTGATCATCTAACTAACTTGCCAAATCGTCGCTATTTCATTCAACACCTACGCGAAATAATAGAAGCAATTACCCCCAATCACCGTATCACGGTTTTCTTTATTGATCTTGATAACTTTAAATTGGTAAACGATTGTTATGGACACAATGCAGGAGATCAATTGCTTTTAGAAACATCAAAACGCCTACGCTACTGTTTCCGTGAAGAAGATTTCATTGCTCGCTTAGGTGGCGATGAATTTACTGCTACTGTAGTCCATGCACCAGACAAACGCATTCCAGAAATCATCGCCCAAAGAATCATTCGTGAATTTGACCATACCTTTATTTTTGAAAACAATATTGCCTATCGCTATGCGCTTAGCCTTGGATTTGCAACATATCCTGAAGATGCGCAGACGGCATCGGATTTAATCGTTAAAGCAGATCTTGCCATGTATTCTGCAAAAAAAATCACAGGAAGTTCCTATTGTTCGACACTTGATTCTTCTTCGTAATATGGGCTAAGAGATTATAGCTATTTAAAGAAACCAAAAACGCTCCTTCTCGCAGCAAGAGAAATGGATCCTGCGGACAAGCCGCAGGAAGTATGAAGAAATTAATTTTTGACTACTTCTTGCAAACGAGTTTTCAATAGGAAGAGAATCGTTTTCTTCTTTTCATCAGAAAGCGTATTTGATTGAACTAAATTCAAGCAATAATCCGTAAAAGCGTTCAGTCTTTCTTGACTTGTCTGCGTTAAACTATCTGCAGATTGCGTCGTTTGGTAACCACGTTCTAACTCATTGGCAATAGTGGCTACTATCTGTTCATTTAGCTCTTGGTGGTTATCGAAGCCTTCATGCTTGCTTAGCAACGCAATTTTATTTAAAAGCGTTTGCACCTGCTCACGCGAAATATCAGAAGCAAAAGCAGCATCTTTTGTATGGCGAACACCTTTTTGATTATCTTCTTTATTTTGACTCTCCCAATATTCTCGATCCCCTTGGAACGCAATCACGGTCAGTAAGACACGTGGGTCAATCCTTTTTTGCTCAAATAAACCTCTATCTGACACCTTAAAAGTCCAATCATTTTTTAATCTGAAAAAGGATCGCGACATATATGCCATTTCATTACCAGTAACTGGATCATAAATATAAAACGTTGTGCCCCAGAAATTCATTGAGGCAGTGGCTAATTTGGTGTAGCCATCACGATCGTAAATATCAAAGGTAGGGAAGAAAGCAAATAAACGCTCATCTGCTGCCCCTAAATAATTTTCATTGTTGTCATAAACATCAAAATGTGCCGTAAATGAAAAGAATTTTGAACGCGCATAAGCAATCTTATTATCGAATGGATCATAAAAATCATACGTCAGCAAAAAACTGAAAAATTTTCTATATAAAGTACCTAATTTTTGTGTCCGTGTTTCAATATCATAACTTGTGGTTAAACTAACCCAATGTTCTTTAATCGAAAGCTCATCTGGGATACGATTAGAAATCTCTGCGACAGCAGCAAAATTTGCACTCATGCACAGGAATAATGAAAGCAGTAGCGTTCTGGTTTTTTTCATAAATGGCCTCACCCTCGTCAATAAGATGAGACGCATTATAGTGAAAGACTCTTAAGACAATATTAAGTGACTTTAGACGGCAAACTTTTAACATCTGGATTTTTTGAATAAGCATCAAGAATATCGTTAATTAATTGTTCTACAACACTTTCTTTCATCTCTTCTTCAATTAAACCCACTTTTTCTTTCATACCAGCCAATCGAGCCTCAAGCTCTTTAGCTACCGAACCATTGGGAAATAAAGCGGCCAACAAACGTCTTGCTTCACCAGGCCCCAGATGTCGATATAAGTGGTTTCGCACCGTAGCATCCTCTGCAGTGGTACTAAATGCCCATAATTCGACAGGGCCTAAAGTCAACGTAAGTAATTGCACATTGACCCCAGTTTTAGTAGCGAACTGTGCTAAAAAGGTCGCACCACCTTGGCGTGGGCCATGTACTCTATTACGTAATGCCGTTTTTGCAGTTTCGGAAAGACCAAAAATAGCGGTGGTCTTTTCGATTGCTTGCGAAGGACCCGCATCCATAATATAAATAGCTGTCGCAAAGTCAATCATTACCGGATCAAAGTCATCAACAGACTGCGATAACAAGGCAATTTGTACTTTCCATTTTCTTCCTTCACGCATATCAATAATTACTTGTTCGCGCACTGCAGCGGATTTAGACGTACGGTGAAATTCATCATAAACAATACGTTTATGGTCTTCACGAATTTCATGAACTCGTTCTTTATGATATTCTCGATATTGCTCAGGTATATTATTTAAACTCTCTTCAGTTAAGTAATAGTGTCTCGCTAAAACATACCGTGCAAGCATATACATAACTGCAGTTTGACGGTCAGCAGCATCACCACCACTTTTAGCAACTTCGTCAAGGTCAAGCGATACAACACGAGCATCACCAATATCAAAGGCACTCACACGTGACAAAATCGGATATTCACGTACAGCGGCCGAAATCATCCTCGAAAATGCATTAATCAATGACTCACCAGTAGGTGCCGTAATTTTTTCATACAAATCTTCAATCGAGGGGGTTCGGCAAATCGATGCGGCATCTGCCAATAAAGGCATGGCATAACGTTGCGCCAACATCGCTTCATGCACAAAACCTGCCGAATAAAGTGAATCCGTTACTTCCCACCACGTGGATTTAGAATCGCGAACAAAGCCAATCTCTTCTAAAATACTGTCTAAGAAAGACTCTACACCTGGAGCATAAGGTGTTGGATTAAATTCATCTGCCATGCTTTTAAATAATTCATCAACAACCATACCCGCAAGGTCAGGCATACCATCATAAGGTTTTTCTGCCCCCAAAGGCGTCGTTAATAAGGTAATAAAGTTAACTAAGAAAGCACGTTCTAAAGCCGTAGGATAACGACAACCTAACTGAGTATCAAAAGGATTGATTGAATAATCAGGAGTCATTCTTAAACGATGATAAGCAACCAAATGTCGCTTTGATGCAGGTAGCGCCTCTTGTAACAGCGAAATAAGACCGCTACTTGATGGACCGATATCAATAATCGCAATCCGTGGAAGACGCATCAATCCACCAGACAAGCATAAAGCCAAGTTAATGGCATTCGACAAGACCGATTTACCGGAACCAGGGCGAGCATAAACTAAATCAATCCATGTGGTTTGCTCTGTTGAACCAGGCTGGAAAGGCCATGGCTTACCATCAGGCGATCTAAAGAGTAGAGCCCCTTTATTCCACGGTGATGCTGGGCGCGTAATCGGTAACATCGACACAACTGAACTTAAAGGTGCAATCGTAGCCACCGCCGTACTATTTAAGGTGGCACCTAACATACTCGAAACAAAACCAGCAAAAGGATCGCCGCAAATTTCAGAAACATCGGTAGACCCCCAGCCTTGCACCGCTTTAACCAACTCCGAGCTTCTTTGGCGTAATAAAGGTATTTTTCCTTCAGGAGCCCAGGTTGTTGCCACTACACGCAAACGGATAATTGATTCATCCGTATTTAGTTGTAAATACTTTAATAAATTCACCGAGTCACTAATTAAACGGTTTTGTGCGGAACTAAAACTTAAAATCGCAGCGAGCAGACCTTTTAATTTAATGGTACTAAGTCCTTCGCTTTCAATTAAAAATGAAATTCTCCAAGGAATATGTGCTGGTAAAATACGTGCAAATAATTGAATAAACGGTCTAACATCTTTAGGAAATAAATCAATAAAGGTAGAGGAATAAATCTTGTCCCCTACTCTAACTGTACGTAAATCTAAGGCTTCTGCATCACGAGGAAGTACTTGTTTGGCCAGCGAAGGCCATAATAAATCAGAAGCATCGCCTTCAAAACTATTAAATTCGCGAACAGGAATCTTATCGCCAGGCAGCGTTGCACGCCAATCATCCGCGGTATAATCAGGATCGGCAGTCATGCGAATTGCGTGCACGGCATCATGTACTTCCAGCAGCTTACCAGAAAGACGTAATGCATCGAGGTCATTCATTATCGCGCGCACATAAGCATCATGTGTGTCACGTAATTCAGGAACAGCGGCATAAATAGTCTGACTGTTTTTAAATGCAGGTGCCTTAGAATCTTTTAGCATCTTCATTTTTGCTTTATTGGCCGCCTTTAATTGTTCTGACGTCAAATTGAATGGTCGCGTAATCAAGACAAAGTATAAGCGTTCTTCAGCACAATATTGCGCCATATAATCAGTACGTTCTTCAAATAAGTCAGTGAGATTAAGTTCTAGCCGTTGTGCTGTTGCTGAAGCAGGCGCATAAATATCACGGATTAGTTTCCTGATATTCTGTTTATCATGGCTAAAATAAACCTGCAATCCATGCCCCGGCCTTCCCATCGCCGCTTGAAAAGCATTCGTTAGTCCCGCCACCAACTGCTCAAATTCCGTCGCACCAGCCAGCGCAGAAATACCTTCAATTTTGATTACAGATACTAACGAACCATCATGGTTAACCAAAACAGTGGGACTGTCTGCGGTTTCCAAATCAATGTAAGATTCTGTCGTTTGCTTGAGCGAAGTACTTAGCCAGGCAAAGAAGGTATCGACTCCTTCAAAAAATGATTCTGACCAATGCGCCATCCTTATCCCCATTCTTTATTGTTACCTGGGTTACGGCGTCGCTTTCCCCCAAGGCTATTTTATCTGTTTAAAAAACTCAGTATATCGCTACACTAAGTTGAAATTTCTTCTAAGGCACTTGCTGCCCATTTTTCTATTTGCTTACGAAACTTGGCCCTTGACGGCAACAAAAGCACATTTTTGAATAATTGTACCCTTCGTTCTTCATCTGTCACCCCGGCGTCAATCATTAATTGACCAAATATTGCCGGGTCGCTGGTGCCTTCACCAAATTTTTCTTCGATTAATTGAGAACGAAATTTAAATCCTCGATAAATATTCTGCGCACTTGCCTTATAACCCGTATCATTTGTAATGGCACAAAACAACACATGACACAGACTGTTTAATTCAGTTTGCGTTAACTCGGGGAGGTAGATAAGTGTTCCACCCCCATAACCGCCTACACCGACGGATTCAACAAAAAAACACTGAGCGCAAAAGCAGCATGAAGTCACCAGATTGGCGAACTTATTATTCGTATAATTATTATCAAGATTTACAACCTCTTGAAATAAACGCGCCTGAAATCCACAAAATTGACATGTATAACGATCTCGTTGAAAGACTTTTTGCTCATATGACTTAAATCGTTCGTCTACTTTTCTGGCCGAATATAAACGCCATGAACCTGGCGTGGCCATTAATTTCAACTTATGTAGTTCTTGATTCACTGCCATATTCTCAGCTCACGTTGCTCTCGTAAATAACTTTAAATGAGGATTGACGTTCCAAACGTGTAATTCACTTTAAAATAAAGCGGGGCAACCAAATGTTACCGCGCTTTATTAAGTAAACTCTATTATGAACCGGTGTACACAGTACCAGTAGGACCAGCTGTTTTACCACCCGAACTTCCGAACATTGTTGCTCCGGTTACCCCTAAAATTGTAGGTAGGAATAATAATGCCGCAGCAATAAAAACTAAAGCAATTGGTGTACCAATTGGGATTTGCGTTGGGTTATCTTTATGCTGCTTAAACTTCATAATCGCACCAATTGAAAATCCTAGACCGGCCAAGTAAGAGCCTGAAGTAATCAATTTAGTTAAATTTGTAAATGAAGCAGTTATTGATGATGCCATTCCCCCGATAGTCAGACTACCTGCAGCCGCATCTTGACAAATTAAGGCAAGCAAGCTTAGACAAGCAATACTGCTTAACCAATACTTGTATCCTGCTTTACTAATAATTTTACTTTTCACCATGCTCTCCTAATTTTAAAAGTAAATTAATACACACATAAAATATTTATCACGTGCCGTATAAAGTATTATTAATCATATTGATAGTCCCTACAATATTGATTGCTAAAATTCCTCCAAAAACATGAACAAACCCCTTTCCTGTTCCTCCTGGAGGCTGCCCTTGTGACGCTGAACGTGCGATTAAAACCCATCCTCTTACAAAAGCAATCAAACCAATTACCTGAATAAGCATAGTTAGCGGTCGACCAACCACACTGCCACTACCAAACAAAAAATCAAGCGTTTGACTACCACTATTAACAGGGGCATATTGCAGAACATTTTGATAACCAAATGTCGATTGCATCAGTGCCGAAAAAGCGGTAGGGAAATAAATAAATATTGCGCCCACCATTAGATAGACAACAGGTTCTTTGATGCTCGTGTTATTAGACATCATCGTACGCGCTTCACCGTACACCTTCAAAGTATATATTGCCTTGAATAAAAAGGCACAACCTATAAGATAAGCTCCGCCCGTGATCAATCGTTGTACAGGCACCAATGAATTTGCAAGATTGGTAAGAATGTTTGCCTGACTCGCTACCCAGCACGCAACTGTCCCGCCTGTACATGTTGAATCAGCCATATTTTGCCTCAACTATCTTCTTGACTAAACCGAATTACTCGCCCAGAACTAGTTAGTATTCGACCCTCCATCGAGTCAATTAGCTTAACTACCCCATACCCTGCGATCTTAGTCCCTTCTCTTACTGTAAGTGTAGAACCATTTGTACCAATTAGCCAAGCACGGCCAGGAATTACTGCATTAATATAATAAATATTTGCTTGCAGAAACTGACGAGGCCGCATCATGCGTCGAATTGGCTTAGGTTTCGTGCGCTCCATAAGCACATTAATTTCTTCTGACTGCCGATTTAATTGCGTAGTTAAATCGGTAATCGTTTGATTTAATCGACTAATTTGAGAGGTCAAATTATTGACATTATTATTGACGTTTCCTACTTGCTCATTTATTGAAGAAACTTGAGATTGAACATTTTGTTGATTCGCCTCAATAGAATCTACTTTTTGCCTGAGCACAGAATTATTCTCTTGAACCACTGGTTGTACTTGTGACATCGGCTGCGGCGCAACTTCAGCCTGCATTGGTTGCGGCTGTGGTGGCGCTTGCGCGGGAATCTGAGTTGCTATAGGTGCTGGAGGAATACTTCCCTTGGTGGCGTTATTGCTTTTTCCTGAAAATAGACCACCGAGCAATTTATACATCACCATGGCAAAAAGAACTAAGCAAATAACAATTATTGCATTACGCCTAACATCTTTTTTAGGTGGCTTTGATCCCATACCCGAAGGTTTCTGCTCGCCTGAACTATAATCATGCTCCATTGAATCATTATCAAGGGATTCTAACTCAGCGAACTTATATTCATCATTTTGATCGTTATCTGCCATTATCTTCTGCCATCAAATTAAATAGATTTTACATCTTGTGTGAATAAAATTCCCAAAGAAGAGCCAGCATATACCTCAACTGTCGTTGGTGTATTAAATAATTGCTGTGCTTGCTGCCCCCAGGTCTTACCTACCGTTGCCAATCCAATTACCGCATTTTGTAATGTAGAACGGCCGACACCGTTAGCAACGGTTACATTATTACCACCGCCCGTACCACCAATTGTTACCGTGGTATTCGCTGACTGGAAGGCATTACCAAACCCCTCAAGAAAAGAAGAGGCAAATAATGAACCATAACGCAGCATGTAGTGATGATTTGTTCTACTCGACAGCGCTGTCCTCGCGGTATTTGGATCAATAGCATACGCCGATATGGACGTTGTTTTTGGAGCACCAGGAATCGACATGGTATTAAAAGTAATAATCATTTTACCGGCATTCGAAGGCATGTTAAAACTACCAATTAATTTAGTTCCTTTTAATTTCCCTGAAACAATAGTTGCAAGAATTGGCCCTGGTTCATCACTATTAACGGAAGTATCCATTACAGCAAATAAGATATCGCCAGTTTTAATAATGGCTGGTTTATTCGCAAGATTACTACTGGCAATACCGTGAGAACTACTGCTACCTGAACCAGTAAGCGAGCTGCCAACACCTGATTTTTCTTCTTGGCCACTAGTATATGTCTGAGTTGATACGTTTTTCCATTCAGATAAAGCCTGATTTGCCGCAGATAACATATCTGCAGTTCTCTGCTGAATTTTTTGTTGGTATTTTTGCTCCGCCATTTGTTGGTTTTGTCGGCTTAGAATGGCTTGCAATTGCTGGCTCGAACCTGCTGGACCCGCTGGTACAGTTCCACCTTGAGCAGGTATCCTTCCAACACTAAATGCTCCTTGTTGCATGTTGGGATTACCCAAGCCAGCCACTTGTGATTCATTAGGAGAAAAGCCAGCATTGATTAAATCAGTATTGGTAAATCCAGCTCCTTTTAAATCAGCCAGTGAAAAACCCGCATTTTTTAACTCTGCGCCATTAAAACCAGCAGCTTTTAGATCTTTGGCACCAAAACCAGCATCTTTAAGATCTTTAACATTAAAACCAGCATCTTTTAGTTGGGCAGCCGTAAATCCTGCATCCTTCAGATCTTTAGCGTTAAAGCCGGCGGCTTTAAGTTGAGCTGCCGAAAAACCAGCGTCTTTTAAATCCTTGGCACTAAAACCAGCAGCCTTAAGCTGGGCTGCGGTAAATCCCGCATCCTTTAATTCTTTAGCACTAAAACCAGCATCTTTTAATTCTTTAGGACTAAAGCCAGCATCTTTCAAATCTTTAGCGTTAAAGCCTGCATTTTTTTAATTTCAGCTGCGGTGAAACCAGCATCCTTTAGATCTTTGGCCGTATAACCTGCGGCTTTTAATGCTGTAGCAGAACAGCCTAAGGTTTTTTTAATTGTTGCCGCACTTACACCCGCTGCTCTTGCTTTTTTGAGTGAATCAACACTGCAATCAGCCATTCTTCCTGCAGCTAAGATATCTGCCGGACTTACACCAGCATTCTCCAAGTCTTTTGGCATAAATCCTGCGGCAAGCAATTGTGCCGGAGTAAACCCTGCATCAAGCAAAGATTTAGGGGCGTAGCCAGCATTTTTTAACGCTTCAGCACTGCAACCGTTTAATTCTTTGATTCTTTTAGCGCTCACCCCGGCTATAAATAATTTTTTCAATTGCGCCGCATCACAACCGGCTGCTCTTATTTGAGCATCAGTAAGCGGTGTAGCGGCACTAGTTTCTTGCGGAGAAAATCCTGCATTCGCCAGACTAGCATCCGTAAAACCAGCTGCTTTCAATGCTTGTGCACTACACCCAGCATTTTGCCTTATTAATAAAGCACTTACGCCCGCTTCACGTTCTCTGCGTACAACATCGGGATCACAACCTGCATTCTTAATATCTGCCGCCGAAATGCCCGGAGGAAGTTCAGCCTCTGCTTCTTTGATCTGCGCAGCAGTATAACCTGCCTTGGTAAGATCCTCAGGAGTAAATCCTGCATTTAATAAATCTCTGGCAGTATAACCAGCTGCTTTTAATTCCGCTGGTGTAAAACCCGCTTTTCTTAAATCAGCGGCACTAAATCCTGCATCTCTTAATTCTTTAGCGGTAAATCCTGCGGCTTTAAGTTGCTCCGCACTGCATCCACTAATACGTCGGATTGCAGAAGCACTGACCCCTTGTTTGCGCAATTTAGTTAAAGCATCCGCATTACATCCACTTTTTAATACATCTGCAGCCGTGATTCCTTCCGGCAAGCCACTGGCTTTGCTGATGTCATCATCAGTAAAGCCAGCCCCCTTTAATTCACCATCAGAAAAACCGGCATCTTTCATTTCTTGCGCGGTAAAACCAGCATTACGCAATTCGCACGCACTAAAACCGCAATCTCTCAATCGAGCAGCGGTGTATCCGGCATCTTTAAGTTGTCTTGCGTTATATCCTGCCGCCTTTAATTCTTTACAGGCACAAACCTGATTAAGATCAGGCAACGCATAACCATTATCTTTTAACTGCACGCAACTGCATGCAGCCTTTAAATCAGATAATTGAGCACCTTGGCTCACAACTTGTGCAATCGTTGATTTTGAGCACCCACTATTTTGTAAATTTTGGATCCACAGGCTACGTTGATTTCCCTCTTCATTTTCACGTGCCAAAGTAGCAAAACCAACGCCACTCTCACCATTTTTTGAACCGATAACCCCTACCCCTTGGCCCAAAGCTTGTGTTCTAATGATAGTTGGAATAGCGCTACCACCAGTTTTCACAGCCTTTTCAGCCTGAGATAGATTTTGTTCCTCTTGTAGTTTGGCATACTGTGCCGTAGGATCAAGAACCCCAGGAATAGACTGAATACTGCCGGGCGCATTACTTAAATTTGCAGTAGCTTCCGGCCCCGTACTTATAGACCTAAGTTTTACATAACCAATGACCACCGCCAGTATCAACAGAACTGTTGTAAAAATAATAATGACTCGTGAACGAGTATTAGAAAAAAGTGATTTTAGATTTTCTTTTCTGCCAGCCATTTATAAACCTTCTACCTTAAGCTGCATGACTTTTCCATGCCAGGACACTAATAATACCGGAGATTTTTGCATTTCATAAGCATGCGTTCCATCTGCACTGGTCATACTTGCTAACCAGCCCGGTGACAATATAGTAAGATTAGTTCGAACATACATTCTGTCATTGGATATCCAGGCACGCGCATCTCCCCCACTTACAGCTAAGCGTTTACTACCAGGAGGTGGAACACCATCCAAAACATGCAGAAGCAATTCACTGGCAGAAGGAGGGATACCTTCTTCCATTGGCATATTTTTCGCATTGGGTCCATAACCTTGAACCCGCAAATCAACACGATAATCTACCGCTTTCTGGCCGGGGATAAGCGTTAGCATCACCGGTGTATTCAAACCACGCAAACGTACCGCAAGGTTACCGTAATTATACAGTTTCAACGCTTGAATCATGATGGTATTGCTGGTTTTATCCCATTGGATATTAAATGCGCCCGGATCGCCTAAATCATAAGCTGAAATAGGCCATGGCGCCCCTGTCGAATCAAGAAAAACCAATGATGATACAAATCCTTGGGCCAAACGAATAACTGGTGGAGTAGAACCAGGCGATAAGTTAACAAATTGAGAAGTAGCTGTTGGCTTAGGTGGAGTCCCAGGAGTTGAGGCCTTGGCGTATTCTACTGTTTGTTGCATTTGCCGTAATTGTACAATCTGTTCCGGACTTAATGGATACAAACTATGTGTCATGTCTTTGAATGCCTTGCCCTCAATGATTTCAACGTCGTTTTGACTAACTACCTGCTCATTTGAATTAGCAGGTGTAACCTGTGCAGGCGCAGCAGCCCTTTGAGTTGGGGACTGATATAGTGAATTTGACAACGGCATGGCAGTATTTCCACCACCTTGGCCTTGAGTCGGTGGTCCCTGATTGTTACCAGGTCCTTGATTAGTTGACAAACGTTGTTGCAGCATACGTAATTGCTGCAATGCTTGTTGTGCATTATCGGGTTGTGATGCGGCAGAAGACACTGCCGGCAGCAAATGAGCGATTCCACTTAGAACACAAAATTTTAAAACTTGATTCATCTTTTTCATTTAAGAAACACCACCACTGGCAGGCCCAACTACAAACTGTGATATACCTATTCCTCTAGGTGAATTCAAAGTCGAAACACGTGTAATCAACATAGTAACCACGTTATTTTGCTGAGTAAATTCGCTGGCACTCTGATAAGTTACTAATATTGGCATTTGTACGCGCCATGAGTAACTTCCATTCAAGACCCCTTTTTGTAAAATAATGGGGGCTCGCGTTGCCACCGCAGAAACAATCAATTTTTTAGCCTTAACCGCATCAAGGTTATTTGATTGTTGCAATGCATTCAAAAATTGATCCCAACCCTCAGCAGTGAAAAACCCAGATGAAGCCTGCAATTCATCTCTATAGTTCACGAAATTATAAGTGAAGGCAGCAATAGCGGCCTGATTTGCCCATTGCAATACCGCTGAGTCCGATTGGTTCGGCTCATTTAATGGAAAAAGGGGCGTAATCCGGCCATTAATACTAGTAGCAAAATATTTTGGTGCCGGCGGGTGTGTTACGATGTAGACCAGCATAGAAGCCAGCACAAGATTAACAACTATAGCAACCAGTAACGCAAGTATTACTTTACGCTGGCTGTCTTTATAAAATTTGTTTCTCAATGTAACAACAGTCAAGGCATCTTCGGCCATAATATCCTCTATTTATTCTTATTGTGGTATCACTTTATCCTCAAGGTCTGTCGGCGGATCTGGATCAAGCAGTGCCCTTGATGACATATTAGGAGTTGCCATGGATGTTAACTTAACGGGTGGGGCCACTCCATTTGTCGCGTAATAATCCCTTTCTGGCTCTGTTATGTATATATAAAACAATAGTACCCCCAAAAAACAGCTTAACCCCAATGAAATAATTAATGCAATTAAACCTCGTCTATAGACATTAACATTAAATAATTTACTGTTTTTTATTAAGCTCCAACTTTCACGGTTCATTCTTCATCCCTAAGCAACAGCGCGCCTAAATTTAATTTCTACTCGCGCATTTGCGGAGTAATCACCGCCTGGCGTGTATGCAATTATAGGTTTATCACTACCTAGCCCTTGTGTAAAGATAAAACGGCTATCAACCCCCTGAGACCATAAATATTCGCTGACTATTCTTGAACGAGCTAAAGTCAATGCATGCTCTCGTTGTGGAGACACATATTTACTGCTATAGCTATCTATATAAATTGAAATTTTACGAAATTGTTTTATGAAGATCGCTACTTCATTTAAGAGCTTATAAGCTTTCCATTTGATATGAGGTGTTTGTGGTTCAAATAAGTAGGCAGCAGGAATACTAATCATATAATCTTGACCAATCGTTACGACGGTTACCCCTTTTTTTCGTAATTTTTTGATGTATTTAATAATGCTGGCATCGCAAGCACCTGTAACCTTGCAAGGCCATTTAGGTACTTCTGGAGGCAAAGCATAATAATCTCTGCTACACGAAACAATAAAACATAAGGCAATCAATCCTACCGCCCGTCTTAGTAAGACTATGTAATTTGTAAATACCGATCTCACTTCTGATCCCTCATGTTACAAAAAGATTACCATTGCAAAAACAACTCTACTCGTTTAATAAAAGCCCAGTTGTCTTACATAATAAAGATACAAATCATTACGTTACAATGAATTCAGTTAAATTGCTATTTTTTTAAATATTTATTTAGCGCTTAACATTTATTTTATTAATTTCCGTCCATTTTTGAACCTAATTATGTAACGAAAACAGTGATCCTGTGGTGAAAGATACCTTAATTCCTATTTTAGCGCTAAAGTGTACAATGGAAAATGATGAGCAACAAATCAGAAAACTATTAACGGCGATGCATAAGGGGAAAACGCCTGCTAAGCATTTTGCTTGCAAAGAAAATTAAACGCTTTATGAATCAGCTGGTTTTAGAGGTTTAAACTAAGATTAGTTTACTTAAGGAGGCACACAACATTTAAGCACTTATCTTTGAGCCTGAGAACAGGCCCAAGGAGTAAAATAATTAACTCAACTCTTCTTCGCTTTTCTTATTTGCTTTCTCACGTTCACTAACAATTTTTTCTGACAAGCTGCTCACCATATCAGTCAATGTATATGGATCGACTTCATCACGCTCTTCTGGAGGATAACTGGTTGCTAATTGAAAATCTTTAATCAATTCATTAGCCACCGTACCCGCATATTTATCCTTAGCCCCAGCCAAACGTTCAATTGTCATCATTTGGTTACGCGTTTCGTTGATAGGCAATAAAGATTCAGAGAAGGTTTCCTTATCACTGACTAAAATAGGCGGTTCGCTTGCATTTACCCGTAATGGACTAAAGATAGTTAAAGCGCCTTCCACTTCTTCTTCAACTAAATCTTCAACTGGTTCTGGTTCATTATGATTATGGAATGCAATTAAAGCAGACACACCGCGCTCGATGGGCTCGGCTATAGTAGACTCACGTAGTAACTGTGTAATAAGGGTAATTTCTTCATTTTCCACAGCCTTATTAATCGTTAAATCGCCACTATTCAGAATTGCTTGGAATGACGTTAACTGCTTTTGCAGCTTCATTAAATAATCATCTGGCGGTGGTTCTACTTTTAAGAATTGATTAATCTTTAATTGTTTCACCGGCTTAGGATTCGCATAAAACATTCGAGCACGCACAATTTTCGATTTGAAAAAGATATGAGCCTCACCCTCTGTTTGCTCTTTAAGATCTAAGAGATCCACACGTGCCCGTTTCTCAAAAGAGGAGCTCTTACTGTCCAGATAACTATTGGTCATCGTACTGTCTTTTGCTTGAAACGAATCTACTTTAGTTACATAGGCTTCACCTGCTGTTTTGGTAAAGAAATCCCAAGTTTCAGTGGGGTCTTCCAATTTCATACAGATTTTGATGTTGGTATTCGCACCGATTGATGCGGCCTCTTCCTTAGATGCTTTTTGGAATGCGGGTAAATCTTGTCCCGCAAAAATTGCCGAGAAGCCAAGGGAACGTGCCTGTGCAGGTACCACAGCAAAACCTTGAACCGCATAATATCCGTACTCATCAAGAATACACATATAAGGCGTGGGAGCATTCGTTGGCTTTCTTAAAATAACATCGCGATAATCCCCTTCAACCTCCTCTCCCAAACCGGCAGCCATCATGGCTTTTAATGAAGAAACAATAATTTTACCTAAATTAGATAACTCGTCGGGCGATTTTTCAAGTGCCGGCAATAAAACAACAAGAATTCTTCGATTCAAAACTACATCTTTAAAATCCACTTCAGCTAAGTTGGTACGAATAATATGCCCATAAGTATCCGCAAGAGATGAGAAACTACGGACAAGCTGCATGGTAATAAAACCGTGTTGTTCCAATACCTGTGATACTTGTTTCCCTTTTTTCTCTTTATTATAACCAGGAAGTGTATTTAAATAGTTACGTAATGGATCGGTAACCAATTTAGGGACTTGTTCAATATTAATACTTTCCATATCATCACGTGGAAACACTTTATCAATGACAATGGATTCTAGCCGCGTTAGATCAAAATAGTTTCGGATAGAGTTTGCATCTAAAAGAATTGCACCATCATCACGCATGTAAACCAATAAACGCATTAAGGCTTCAACGAATGCAATCGCCCGGCCTTTCCACATATCTCCATCGCCACCACCTTGAGAGGAACCCATCAAACTGACCACCAGCTGGGTTAGCATACTTGAAGAGCCCTGGCAAAACGGATTTAGTGTATTAGAAAGTCGTTTTTCTTGGGGGCCAACAATATCACGCGCACCGGTCATGAAATTAATTAACAATAAATCATCTTCGCGCCCCATGCTCCGAACCATAGAGAACACCTTAGCATAAAGCGAATTATCCCCTTTCCCATCCACATAAATAAAACCACTTCCTTGGACTAAAGCATTATAAGCAAGTGACACCAAACATTCTGTTTTACCACTACCGGTTGAGCCAAAAATTAAAGCATGGGTACGCATATCATCGTTAGCAAACCAAAGTTCTTCACCGCTTTTACGGTCATTACCAAAAAAAGCGATACCACGTGCGATATTAGGCTTATTAATACCGGGTTTCATATCGTTATAATCTTTGACTCGAGCGATTAGTGGAAGACGAAATGGCAGTTTTTGTTTGCGTGTAAAGGAATAGATAAACGATGCCCCCCCAATCAACATGAGCAAGGTTGCAGCTTCAGAAAAATAGTAGGACATTGCTGCCAAGGTAAATAAAATAATGGAAATATTTGTTGGATCAGAAAAAGCATCGGATATTCTTTGGGTTAGGGTTCGTGTATCCCTAAGTAAAAGAGTGGGATCTAATTCATGTTTCGAATCAATACCGCGCATCATGGCTCTAACTCCTGCATTTGACGGGGTGTTAACTTAATCTCTTTTATCGCTATTTCTAAAGCTCTTATCGCTTCATCGATCATAGGCACTAAAGAACGTCGCCCCATCTCTCTTTCTGCGCGCCAATGAGCAAAAGCACCAGCAACTTCTGAATAGGGAGTTTGCCTACCTACACAATTAAGCATATACCATAATCTTCTGTCCACGGGCTTTAACCATAAAAATTCTGAACTAGGAACAACCCCATCTTCGCGAGCTGCGGCAAGCAATGAAGCCAGTACAGTTAGAGTATAGGCATGTTTTGCGACTATTTCCTGCACTAATTCGGTATTTTTGTACTTGTCTATTATGGGTTTGGCAACAGAAAAATCAGGCTTCCCGGCAACAAAAGTTTTATCCAACACCGTTAAAATATTATTAGCCGCATCCCGATCTCGGTTCATCCGAGCAATAAAAACGGCTGCCATAGCATAGGCAGGAGGTGAGCAATGTTCAAAACCATCCCAATAAGGGCCTAATTGTAAGGTAAAAACTCGCTTCGCATCACCGCGCCGTATACCTGCAGTCATTTCCATACCAGGTACTGGATTATCAAGTAATACATCGTCTTTTCTTAATAACTTATGCTTACGTGCAAACTCCATTGGCGTCATTGCCATAGCCCAAGGACCAGTATTGACATCTTGGCTGACCAAATCTTCCTTAATCACTGGCATAATTGCCGGCCAGTTAAATTGCTCCTGTGCGCGTAAACTCTTCATATCATGGGCTTTGCGGAATTTTAACGTAATATTCGAACGATAAAGAATAACCGCTAAGAGCAGAAGCACAAACACAACAGGATAACGCATGAAATCCCCAACCGCACGCGTTGTATCTAATAACTGATTCCAATCTATAGCATTAGGATCCACGGTTTGCATCAGATAAATCAGATTAGTAAGTTGTTCATCATGAATAAATAAATTAACTAATTTGGCTTGCCAAATATTAATTTGGAAAACAACCATTACAATGTATTGATGTCCTGTTCTCCAAATTAGATATACAGTAATAAACAGCAACACCATAATCCATATGGGTGCCATGCCATTATCGGTACCTTGCTGTTGGGATTGCTGAGCCATTAATGCTTACTTCTAATTAGTTTCTTTAACTTCAAGTATATACTGCTCTTTGACATTTTTGCGAGAATTTCAAGATTAAAATCAAAGTTCTTCAAAAACAGCAACACGGAGCTAAAACAAACAATATAATTATGAAGTAAAATTAAGATTCTTTAAGCAAACGACCACGATCAAATTGATAAACCCCGGTAATGTGTACAAAACGACTAATATTCTCTAAATCCAAGGTTTTATCCTTCAAAGTCAATAAAACATTACCTAATTTGTCACTCAAAGCTTTATCTGGAGTAAGAGGAATGATATCTGCTTGATTAATGTAAATGCCAAGATAAGCTTCATTTTGCTTATTTTCTTTTGTTTTTATCAGCTCTCGCACATGCTCTTCATTCGCATAAATAGGACGGGAGATCATTTGCCGAGGTAAATTAGCTACTATTTTTTCCCACGACTGCAGATTTGTTCCATCCGCAGAATATAAAGAAACAAAAACCTCCTGTTGCCCACTTCTAAGCGCCAGACGATTCGCCAAATGCGTATCCGCTTTGATTTGTTGCCGAGTACGCGTATCAAGCTGACTCACAAAATTATCACGAATATCATTTAAATTTTTACCAATTGCACGCAAGAAATTAGATTGATCCCAAGGTCCATTATTAATAGCCTCATCCAAGGCATGAAGAATCGCTTCATTTTGCTGATCTGAGAGTATTTCTTTCATAACATCAACGCACAACCTCTAGGGGTATATCACCCAAAATTAAACCAAGGATTAAGTAGTATAATCATAATTTGCCATAATCAATTAAAATAAACCAAGAAAAGCTATTGCAACTAATCTTGCGTTCATCATCCCAAAGGATGATGAACCTGTCATCACCGATGCAAAAATTTATCATCTTAACGACGGTGTTGACGCTACCTCATGGTGAATATTGTCTGGTTTGGCACTTGTTGCCCCCATATCAGACGTTGCGGTGACTGCTAAACCATTAATTGCCGCATTTAGCGCCGTCTCACATTTTTCTAACTCAGCAACTGCCGCCAGATTAGCCGGAGCTTGTCTGATTTGTGCCGCTTTTTCCACTTGCGACTTCATTTTTTTTATTTCTGATGCTATCCGATAAGCGTATTCTGGCGACACAGGCACCATAGCTGCTACAGAAGGAAAAAACCCCAATCCACTGTTTAATGTTGCCATATTACTGCTCCTAAAACTTATAACCTTATGACCTGAGTCTATCAAAAGAAATCAGAAAGTGGAGCTAAATACCTCATTACTTTCGAATTCTTTACAATTCATTAAAAAAATGCGCTTAATCATACATTAACTCATCCAAGGGAGTATAGTCTTTACTAGGTCCACCCTGGATTAACTCATTTAATACATCCGTCATACATAACAAACGTAAAACATTCGGTGTAACTTCATCAAACACTACGCGCAATCCTAACAAAGCACCTTCAGCTTCATCAAACGTTGCCCCTAAACCATAACCTAAGCATAAGGAACACAATTGATCAGCACGTTTTGCAATCGCCGGTAATAAACCAGTGTCTGCAAAAACTTCATCAAAACTAACAAAACGATCATTCAAATAGAATTTTGCATTCAGACTCGCAGCAATGATCCCCATACATTTACTAATATCTCGATCCATTTGTTATCGCCACCAGGGTTGTGCAGATTTTAGGTTTCCTGCTAAAAAATTTCTTATCCAACGCAAAAAAACAGGCACAGTAAAACCATAGTGTTCAATAATACCAAAAAATACTGCAGAAACTAAAACCAATACCCCAGTCCATACCCTAATGTGCATTAAAAATAGAAATATAGGGAATGCAGCGCGCGCATCGACCATAAAAAAACGAGCGCTACGCGCAGAATCTCGCCAATGCGCTGTCTCAGCAAATCCCCCACTTGCCATACCTATTGCCTCAAAAATAATCGACTATAAAAAAAGTATATACCTAAAAAGTGTCTTTAGCACCTGCATATTAAGAAAAAAATCAATGAAAAAACACCTGAATATTAGGGGCTGTTGACATTTCGCTAGATTAAGCCAGATAGGTTAATTTTTAAGCACCACAGCGGAGCATACATCAAATATGTGTAACATCAGGGTACAGAACATCGACTCATTTTGGCCCAGATAAAAGGTCAATAGCCCCTCTTAATAAATGATAATTTTAGAAAAGCTCATCCTTAAGAGTTGCAGATTAATCCATTGGCGAATAATTTTTCGAAGAAGACAAACCTAATGCATTCGTTAGTGCATTCTTCATATCTTTGCTTGTCTTAGTAGAAGGTGTCAAGCATGGCATATCATATGCCTCATTTTGCTCCACCTGTTTTTTATTAGCAATCGCAGATATCCCTAAGCCTTCAAACATTTTAGAAGTGCTGTTAATCCCCATTCTCAACTCCTCTGACGACACTTATAACTATAAGTTAACATAAACAACTTAAGGAATTATTAAGAAATAGATTTTTTTGCAAAAATTCTATTGAGTAATGAGTCCATTTTACGTTATGTTAAATCTACCTATATATAAATGTAGGTTTCATTTATGGACAAATGCAATTGTTAGCCTAATTCTGACAATTGAAAACTTGAGTTAAAGGAGAATAACTATGGCTAGGGGTGAAGTTAAGTGGTTTAACAATGCCAAAGGATGGGGATTTATTATCCCTGAACAAGGCGGTGATGATATTTTTGTTCATTTCTCAGCAATTCATGGCTCAGGTTACAAAACCTTAGTTCCTGGGCAAATGGTCACCTATGACGTAGGGCAAGGCGATAAAGGTCTTCATGCTGCGAATGTACTTGTAGCCACGGAAGATGCCGAAGCAGAAATGGCTTAATTGAGTGAACGCGGCCTTGTAATAACACGGAATTATAATGCCGCGACCCCAAAACTAAATTTTATTCAATTACTGAATTCAAAATCATCTTCAGGTATGATGACCGCAATTTATTTAAGGTCAAAATTTTACTGATGAAGCGTGGTTTATTACTCATTAATCTTGGCACCCCCAAGAGCGCAAAAATTTCTGCAGTTAGAGATTATTTACGCACCTTTCTAACGGATAAGCGAGTGATCGATTTACCCGCTTTGCTTCGCTATGTCCTGGTTTATGCTTTTATCCTGCCATTTAGAACAAAGCGTTCAGCCCGAGCGTATCAAGCCATTTGGACTGCACAGGGTTCGCCATTACTTTACCACAGTGAAAATTTAGCACATCAAGTACAAAAAGAAGTTGGTCCTGACTATGAAATTGCCTTAGGTATGCGTTATGGTGAACCATCAATCGCATCCGCTTTAGAAAGATTAAAATCCTGTGATACCATTACTATTTTACCTTTATACCCACAATACTCATCTGCAGCAAACGGCTCGTCCATTGAAGAGGCCATGCGCATTATCAGTTCCTGGGATATTATTCCCACACTAACCATAATCCGTGATTTCTTTCAACATCCTGCCTACATTAAGGCACAAACAAAACTAATTAAAGATTATCTGCCAGAATCAGAACATGTGCTTTTTAGTTATCATGGAATCCCCGAACGCCAAATTACGAAAAATGAGTGTAAATCCGTATGCAGCGATGATTGTCCTGTCCTCACAGAAAGTAACCAAAAGTGTTATAAAGCTCAATGCCATCAAAGCAGCCGTTTATTAGCAAACGAATTGCAGCTCGCAGAAAAAAAATACAGCACAGCGTTTCAATCTAGATTGGGTAGAACACCATGGATAAAACCTTATACAGATGAAGTTCTAACAACACTCGCAACCCAAGGAGTCAAAAAATTAGTTATTGCTTGTCCTTCTTTTGTTGCCGATTGTTTAGAAACACTTGAAGAAATAAATATCCGCGCCAAACAACAATGGCTGGCTCTGGGTGGCGAACAATTGATTGTCGTCCCTTGTTTGAATGAGCAGCCTTTATGGGTAAAAGCCATAACGGAAATTAGTCACCTAAAGCCAAAAACTTAATCCTGGGGCATGTAAGAAGGCGTGGCTTAGGTATTGGCACTCTATTTCCCTTATTTGTGCTATCTGAAGCGAAACAACCTAGGTTAAACTTTATCTCCTACTACTCTATGCCATAAATTTCAGGTACTATGGCACGTTTTGTCTTTTTATTTCTTATCAGGAGATTGAATTGAAACGGATCTTTTTTTTAACCCTATTTTTTGTCACTCAAGCCATAGGCGCCGTGTTTACCCCTGAAGATGTGCAAAAACTTAAACACAATTTTTTTGCCAATATTCAGCCTAATGGAGCCATAGTCGCCTCCCCCTCGAAGCAAGAACCCAATTATTATTACGATTGGGTGCGTGACTCGGCTATTGCCATGAATTTAATTGAAACATGGTATGAAGCAACGCATGCAACAGAACATAAAGAGCGGTTATTGCGCTATGTATCCTGGACGCAACTCATTCAACATCAACACGATCCACTCCCAGGGCAAGACATTCTGGGTGAACCTAAGTTTTACATCAATGGCTACCCATTTGATGGCCAATGGGGGCCGCCCCCCAAAATGATGGCCCAGCCCTCAGAGCCTCGGTTCTAATTCATTTTGCGCAACAATTATTAAACCAGAATGAAACGGAATACGTACAAACCCATTTGTACAATAGCAGCCTTGATCCACGTGCCATAAGCGTGATTAAGATGGATTTGGAATACACGGCGCATCACTGGGCTGATGAAAACTTTGATCTTTGGGAAGAAGTATTAGGAAATCATTTTTTTACCACTATGGCTCAACAAAAAGCCTTATTTGATGGTGCAGCCCTTGCCCGCCGTCTCAATGACGAGCAAGCCGCAATTTATTACGAACAACAAGCCGCTTTAATAAATATTCGCCTATATCAACATTTGGATCAAAGCCATCATTTAATTCAATCAACGCTGCCACCACATTTGGGACCCCAAAAAGCATTTGAACTCGATTCATCAATTATTTTGGGTATTTTACTTAATCCCCAAAATGGCATCTTGGCGCCGAATAGTATCTATGTTGAAAAAACCGTGAACGCCCTCCATGACCAATTTAACCAAATGTTCCCGATTAATAATAATAAATCAGGGGCAATTCTATTTGGCCGTTATCCTGGCGATACTTATGATGGTTACCAGACTGATGGCCAGGGTAACCCTTGGTTTATCTTAACCGCAACAATGGCTGAATATTATTTTACCCTTGCCGCTAATTTACCCATAAATGAAAAACAACCCATGCTGATGGAAAAATACATTAAGACAGGGGATGCTTATTTAAAACTCATAAAAATATACGCGCCGGAGATGAATTTAAGCGAGCAAATTAATTTAAACACTGGAGTCCAACAAGGAGCCAATTCCCTTACCTGGAGTTATGTTGCTGTTTTGCATGCTCTTGATGTAAGAGAAAAATTAGCTCGAAATGCCCTAGCGCCCCGTAGCCGTCATAGCCTGGATTTTCCTTAACTTGACGGCCATGGACAAAAGACCCAAGATTAACGCATTGATGCCAAAACAGAGGGATCTTTTTTGAGCGACTCAGAATCAGCCACTACGTCCTCACGCCCCAAAAATCGTAAGGGTTTATCTGCAATCACATAATTCTCAATTTGCTCCAAACTAATATTTTTGGTCTCGGGCATATAACAATACGTGTAAATTAAGCCAAAGAAACAAATCACCGCGTACAAAGCAAAGGTATATTCAACACCCAAAGCTTTTTCCAAAAGAGGAAAACTAAAAATAACCAGGGTATTAAAAGTCCAGTTACTCATTGCCGATAAACCCATGCCAGCACCACGGACATGGAGTGGGAAAATTTCAGCCATAGCAATATGAGGAATGGGGCCTATGCTCATCGCAAACGAAAAAATATAAACCGTAAGACAAACTACAGATAAGAAAGGAAGCCATGCCACATGATTCAAGGAAAAGATACATAAAGCGAATAAACTCACCGTAGTTCCGGCAAAACCAAATAACAATAAATTACGACGCCCAACTTTATCGACACAGAGAATAGCAAGTACAGTTACCAATAAATTAACCACACCAATGCCAATGGTGGCCAATAGTTGCCCCGCAACACTGCTTAAGCCCAAATTCTTAAAAATTTCGGGAGCAAAATAAATAACCACGTTAATGCCACTTAACTGCTGCAAACAAAATAACATCGTTCCTAACATCAATACGGGCAATAAAGGTTTCTGAAATAATAATAGCCAGTTGCCCTGCTTTGGCTCATGCGCTAAAGTTGCCTCAATATCGGCAAGCTCCTGGTCAATAACCTGGCTTTGACGTAATTTTTTTAAAGCGTTCTTTGCCGCCTCGTGTCGACCAACACTACATAACCAGCGTGGCGATTCAGGCATGAATAAAATACCAATACTTAAAACCAATGCCGGAAGAGCACTCGAAGCAAACATCGCTCGCCAGGCATGATTATCCATTAACACATAATTTACCGAATAAGAACAAACAATCCCTACGGTCATCGCCAATTGATAAATAGCAACGATTGCACCACGATTTTGTAATGTTGCTGTTTCGGCTAAATATAAAGGCACCATCACAGAGGAAACCCCGATGGCTAAACCAAGAATTAAGCGTGACAGGATCAACACGCTAATAGAATCAGCAACGCCAGCCCCTAAAGCCCCCCCAAAAAATAAGAGCCCAGAAAAAGATAATAACGTCCGACGACCAAAATACTTAATTCCTTTTGATGCCATGACTACCCCAATCAACATGGAACCAAATAACGCACCAAAAGGTAAGGCCGAAGCCATTACACCAATATGGGTTGCAGTTAAGTCAAAATGATGTTTAACTAGCTCTAAAGAACCAGCAATAATTCCTTCATCATAACCAAACAAAAAACCTGCAACTGAACCGATAATTGCTACCATCCACGCCATCATTCACTCCTTGAACATCAATATCTTAGTCGTCCGTTACTATGACTGTCGAGGATTATTTAATTGCCCCCATCCTCTTACTCCTTGCCTTACTGCAAAACATAGCTCTGTAATTAATGACCAATTCCCTTGTTTAACCGCCTCATCAGGAACAATCCATGACCCACCAACACAAGTCACATTAGGCAATGATAAATAGTCACTAAAATTACTTTCATTAATACCACCGGTCGCACAAAATCGTGCTTGAGGAAACGGTCCGTAAATTGCCCGGAGCATGGGGATTCCGCCAGCAGCAACAGCGGGGAAAAATTTAAAATGAGTATAACCCAAGATTAAGCCTTCCATTACTTCAGAAATACTGGTGACGCCAGGAATAAAGGGAATACTTGCCGCACATCCAGCCGTCAATAGCGCTTGGGTTGCCCCAGGACTAAAAGCAAATTTTGCCCCCACATCAATCGCCTGTTGTAACTGCTCAGGAATCACCACCGTACCGACACCAATTAAAGCATCTGGAAACGTGCGATTAAGTAACTGCACTGCTGCTAGAGCTATTGGCGTTCTTAGCGTGACTTCAAGTGCATTAATTCCTCCCGCAAATAAAGCAGTGGCTAAAGGAATAGCCTGTTCTATATCCTTAATCTGAATTACCGGCATGACTGGTGAGGAGCAAAACACAGTTTCCGGTTGTATATCCCAAGTAGAAAATGACATCAAAGCCTCCTTGTTGCTCTTAATATAATGCAGGTGGATTAAATTACACCACCTCTATCTGGCTTTTTAAATAATGCTTTAAAGAAACTGCCGCACCTAATATCCCTGGCTGCTCCGCAGTAATGACGTAGGATGGAATTTGCACATTAAAGCCACTAAAACGCCCTTTTCCCTCAAAGCTGGCTCTAAAATCACTTTGATCTAGCAAAGGCAATAAGCGCGGTACAATCCCCCCCGCAATATAAACGCCGCCAAAAGCTGCAAAAATTAAAGCTAAATCACCAGCATAAGCCCCTAAAATTGAAAAAAACTGGGCGACAGCGGCCTCAGCTACCGCGCATTGCTGCGCTAAAGCTAAAGCCACAATTTGCGCTGCTGGCAAAGAACGCTCTTCCTGCTGATGCAAAGCGGCTAACGCACGGTATATGTTTTCTAGTCCCTGACCAGATAACACCCGTTCATAAGAGACATGTGCATACATTTTTTTAAGATAACAAGCAATGAACCATTCTTGCTCTGTCTTTGCCCCCCAGCTCACATGCCCGCCCTCGCCTGCATGCGCGACATAACCTTGATCATTAGCAAGCAAATAAGCCACCCCTAAGCCGGTACCTGCACCCAAAACAACATGCGCTTTACTTTTATCAGCATAGCCCGTACCGATTGCCACCACGTCAAGATCCGATAAGGCAGGAAGACTCATTGCAATAGCATTAAAATCGTTCAAAACTTTAAGTACAGATAAACCTAATTTTTGTTTTAATTCATTGATGGAAAAACGCCAATGCGTATTAGTCATACAAATCACATCATCCAGCACCGGACAAGCAATAGCAATAGCAACTTGCGTAATGGCATTTAGTGCGTGTTGTGCTTGATAAGTCAATAATACCGATTCTAAACTATGGTATTCGGCACAGGTATAAATTGCGATGTAATCCATCATTAAGGTGTCCAAGTGCACCCGACTAAAACGAGCAAAGGTTCCACCAATATCGGCAACGATTGCGTATGCATTCAAATCATCAAAGCTCATAACAAGACTCTTTTCCCTGAAATAAACTGCAAGCCCCTTGCTCTGCACCAGTAAATTGCGCTCTTAAGCTGCCAAATAGCTCACGTCCGGTGCCATGATAAAGCCCCTCAGTATTAATAATCGATGGTTTACGTCGAGAAAGCTCCATCTCAGAAACCAAGAGCTGCAAGCGACCGCGCTCAGCATCAATTACAATGGTGTCTCCCGTTTCAATGCACGAAAGAACTGGATTATCGATTGCTTCGGGAGTCACATGAATGGCCGCAGGAACCTTACCCGAAGCCCCAGACATACGACCATCAGTTAATAAGGCAACCTGAAAGCCTTTATCCATAAGCACACCCAATTTAGGCGTCAATTGGTGTAACTCTGGCATGCCGCATGCTTTGGGGCCTTGAAAACGCAGTACCACAATACAATTGCGTTGTAAAAAACCCAGTTCATATGCACGCTCAAACTCTTCCTGACTTTCAAATACTACAGCAGGAGCCTTAATCTTACTTTTCCCGTCCGCAAGTCCTGAAGTTTTAATCACGGCACGACCAATGTTTCCACTTAATACTTGTAAACCTCCTTGAGCCTTAAACGGTGTTGCGCTTGAAATTAACACCGATTCATCGCTAGAAACATTAGGCCCCGCATGCCAAACTAACTGATTATTTTCCAACATCGGTTGCTGCGTATACTTATCCAAGCCATAACCCATCACCGTATTGACATCTGGATGCAACAATTGAGCATCCAGTAAGGTACGGATAAAATAAGCAGCCCCTCCTGCACGTTGAAAATGATTTACATCGGCATAACCATTAGGATAAATTTTGGCAATTAATGGTGTCACTGCGGATAGTTGTGCAAAATCATCCCAATTAACACGGTAACCTGCCATCGCGGCAATCGCAATCAGGTGCATGGTATGGTTAGTAGACCCCCCTGATGCCAGTAACGCGACAATACCATTAACAATTGTTTTTGCATCCATAAGCTGACCAATTGGCATGTAGTGTTCACCTAAATCAGTTAATGACAATACTTGTTGCGCTGCCGCCTTAGTTAAGGCATCGCGTAATGGTGTGCCAGGATTGATAAAGGAGGAACCGGGCAATTGTAATCCCATCACTTCCACTACTAATTGATTGGAGTTCGCCGTACCATAAAAAGTACAAGTTCCTGCGGAATGATAGGACGCAGCTTCCGCCTCAAGCAACGCATTTTTATCCACTTTCCCTTCGGCGTATAGCTGACGAATGCGTGCTTTTTCTTGATTCGATATACCTGAAGGCATGGGGCCTGCAGGTACAAAAATAAACGGCAAATGACCAAAACTCAAGGCTGCCATGAGTAAGCCAGGAACAATCTTATCGCAAATCCCTAGCATTAAGCCGCCATCAAACATATTGTGCGATAACCCTATGGCTGCGGACATGGCGATCACATCGCGACTTAAGAGACTTAGCTCCATGCCAGGTTGTCCTTGAGTAATACCATCACACATTGCGGGAACACCGCCGGCAAACTGGGCAACCCCACCCGCAGCAACAATAGCTTCTTTGATCTGTTCTGGGTATTGCAAATAAGGCTGATGCGCAGAAAGCATGTCGTTATACGCAGAAATAATACCTATATTCGCTTTAGTCATGCCACTGAGATTGGCTTTATCCTGACGCGCACATGCGGCAAAACCATGGGCTAGATTTCCACAATGCAACAGGCTCCGTTGTGGCCCATTGAGGCGCGCTTTTTCTATGTGTTCTAAATATATAGCCCTACTGCGCGCGCTGCGTTCATCAATATGCGCTGTAACTTGAGCAACAACCGAATGCATTTTCGTTCCTTAAGGTGCGTACATCACCTGTACATTAGCGTGATGATTATTTAAAAATGCACTTACTGGCATAATCATGGGATCAGGTTGTGCCATGGCCTGATGTAATACCGCTAATTTGTTTTGGCCCAGTAAATGAAAAAAAATAACCCGACTATCCAATAATCGCTTTTTTGACAAACTTACGCGCTGATAAGGTGCGGTCTTCGGAGTCACAAAAAGAACCGCCGCAGCAGCATCATCTAATCCCTGGCTAAGTTCATCTGCATCTGGAAATAAGGACGCGGTATGTCCGTCTTCCCCCATACCTAAAATTACCGCATCAAACATAGGTAAGGCGGCAATATCACGCTCTATTGGCTCTAATTGCTCATGATGTTCATGATATAAACTCAGGAAATGAGCTGCTTTTGCATGGTGTTGCAATAAAAATTCCCTCACTAAACGCTCATTACGACTCTCATCATCAACAGAGACACAACGTTCATCTGCCAAAGTAATGGTTACTTTACTCCAGGGGATATCTATTTTTGCTAGTGTTTTAAATAAATCAATAGGAGTTTTTCCCCCTGATACCACTAAATAAGCATGACCTCGTTGTGTCACAGCCGCAGCAAGAATCTGTTTTAGTTGGCGCACTAAATCACCTGTTAATAAAGTGGCATCAGCAAAGCTATGTAACTGCATTTTGCTCACCCCATACATGCGCCTTACCATTATATAAACGAATTACTTCTAAAGGCCCCCAAGTTCCCGACGGATAAGTATACAAAGGTGTCTCTTGTTTTTCCCATGCATTTTTGATGTCATCAATCCATTTCCAAGCTTGCTCAACTTCTTCGCGACTGACAAACAAATATTGATTGCCAAGCATCACTTCCAATAATAAACGCTCATAAGCATCAGCAATACGCTGAGTATTAAAATTCAAATCCAATTTACTGTCGCATAATTGCATACATTCACTAAGGCCAGGAACTTTATTCATCATTCGCACTTCAACCCCTTCATCAGGTTGTAAACGAATAATCAACTGATTAGGTGATAAATCTTGCTTTAATTGCTTAAAAATATTGTAGGGTTGTGACTTGAAGTAAATCACAACTTCACTTTGTTTTTTGGACAATCGTTTACCAGTAAGCAAATAAAAGGGAACCCCAGCCCAGCGCCAATTATCAATAAAGGCCTTAATCGCCACAAAAGTTTCTGTTGTAGACTCTTTATAAGCGCCTTCCTCATCCAAATAACCTGGTATTTTCTGTCCATTGATGACATTGCCCACATATTGGGCACGTACCGTCTGCTCATGAACATGGGCATCCCCGATAAAACGCAATGATTTTAATACCTTCAATTTTTCGCTGCGGATACATTCTGCAGCAAGACTCATTGGTGGTTCCATAGCGACTAAGGCGACTATTTGTAATAAATGATTCTGCAGCATGTCGCTTACCTGACCAGACTTGTCATAATATGACCATCTTCCTTCCACCCCCACCTCTTCTGCAACGGTAATTTCAACCTTATCAATCACTCGTTGATCCCAATTCGAAGAAAAAATGGCATTAGCAAAACGAAGGACTAAAAGATTCAATACCGTTTCTTTGCCTAGATAATGATCAATACGATAAATCTGATCTTCGGCAAAAAAACGGGCTACTTCATTATTAATTGCAATTGAAGACGATAAATCATGACCAATAGGTTTTTCTAAAACCACGCGCGAAGGCTGATTTGTTAAACCAACGCTAGAAAGACCTTGGCAGGCTTGAGCATACAATGAAGGCGGAATGGCAAAATAAGAAATAGTCACGCGTTCTACAGGCTGAACATACTTTGCTAATTTAAAATAATCCGTTGTTGTTGTTAAATTCAATTGGCAATAATCCAGCTTTTGCGCCAGACAATGCCAAGCAGACTCATCGATAGGTTCGCTTAAAAAGGTTTGGATTTTGAGCTTAACTAAGTCGATGTAAGCAGATAAAGTTAATTCTTCACGCGCACAGCCAATAATTCGGGTGTCCGGATGCAGCAAATGAGCGCGCTCAAGTTGATATAAAGCGGGAAGCAATTTACGACATGAAAGATCGCCCAAAGCACCGAACACGATTAAATCACAAGGGTACTTCACCGCCACTTCTTCGCTCATAGGTTATCCCAAAAAATCGATTGTTTTCTTGTGACTTAATACTAAATTGAAAGATAAGGTAGATCAACCTAATTCCCAAGCTTACAATTTTTCTTCCATTGCAAAACTCCGTTTTTATGCTATATCAAAGTAATAAGATTTATTAATATTCAATCATTATTAGGAGCCCAAAATGCTTAATAAGAGATTTTCAGAACGACTAAATAGTGAACTAGATAACATTGGCGCCCCCGAATCAAGCGCTGAACGCATAGAAGTATTATCAAAATTAGTAAAAATTCCTAAGTTTAAAGCAGAGGCGTTACTTAATGGCGCGACTAATCCTGATCCTGTCTTATTAGATGCTTTAGCGCAAGAATTTGAGGTCAGCCCTGCATGGTTAGTAGGAAAAGATGAGTCGACCCATTAAAACTAAAACCAATTGCTATACTCTAAGTAAGATTTATTGTGGAGTGCCGCACTATGGTAGACCAACAAAAAGATAAGACTATCCGTGCAGCTGATTTAATCCGGCAAATAGACAACTATGGCTATCCACGAGGCTCACAATCCTGCTTAAGTGACAAAGGAATAAAAGAACTAAATCATGACATCAGTCAGTATCAGGCGCATCATAAACGGAAGATAGCCTCCTATAAAGAGGCCAATGGCATTTCTGAAGACAAAAGACTGTTTGCTGCCCAAAAACCGCACTATTTTAGACAACAGCTTATAGAGTACATTGCTCAGCTTGCCCCTCCTCATTTTAGTGGCGATGAAAACGAAAGAAAAACACATCCTGAATTGGCAACTCTGAAGATGGAAGAACTTCTTGGCCCGAAAGGGCGTATGCTCTATCTCCTGGCTTTAGAAGAGGAAATGCACAGTCGCGAATATCGACATGCGGTAGTGATGCGTGCAACCACCCACTATGATGGCGCTAAATGGAAAGAGCGGCCTGTAGTCATTGTAGCCGGACCATCAGGATGTGGTAAATCATTTGCAGCGCAATCTGCCGTCAAAACAGCAAATCGCTTTTTAGCTGCTGATGAACATAATATGGATGGTAATAATGTGATTGCTGCCGATGGCGGCATCTGTCGTGAAGTCTCACAAATGCGCAAATTAGTCATCCAGGTCGCGAATAATCAAGGTTATGCCGGTATTAAAGATTTACACGCGCAAAGCAAAGTTTTAGAGGAGGTGAAAAGTCGAGTACAAGCTGCAGCTTTTGCAAGTCCGGAGGTGGGGGTGGTAATTCCCGAGACGTTCTCCAAATGGATCGACCCCACTGATCCCATAAAAAATTTCATGAAAAAAATTGACAAACTGTCAAATACGAAACTAATTTTTGCACGTGTAAAAGGTGAGCAAGAAGAGGATGTATTTAATCTTATAAAACAAGTGCTCCCAGGTTTTAATCTAATGCAACAAATGCTCTCCCGTTTAGCAGATAATGCGCCATCTACCTTTCAAAGAATTGTTGCCTTTATGGGATCAAGAAGGGCATGGAAAGTGGAAGGATTTACACCTACACCACTGGATTTGAATACCAAAGAATTAACTGAATCTAAAGCTTATAATTGGAAGGGATTTTTATTTGGTGTAGTCGGTTCATATTTGGCAGAACAATGGTTTCGTGAACACAGTAAAGATAAATTAAGCATGATCATTACGAATGACTTAATTTTGTTAAAACGTGATCCACATTCAACAACAGAAACGTGGCTACCCGCAGAGGAAAATGATAAAGGGGCTCGTCTTTTTTCTCGCCATGCTTACGAAGCATGGTTACAGTTGCCTGATGATGGCGTGAAACAAGATCTTATCCATCATTGCCGAACCAATGCGCAATCAATAATTACCACTGCCGCACAAATAGATTTCGCGATTGCCCAGAAACAAATTAGCAGCAGACTTGTTGGCCTCAACAAAAAACTTGAGCAAGAATTCGCTCGTGGAGAACGCGATCAAAATAAGATTCACTACCTCATGAATAAACGCGATACCTTATTAGATATCAATAAAATTAGCCCTAAAGACTTAGAAAATCTAGACAGCATAGAAAAAATACACAACCAAGTAAAACTCGCGATAGCAATAATCAAAGAGGAAAAACAAGGTAGCTGGAAACGAATTTCCTTTAGTAAAACCCTAAATGCTTTAAATGAAATCAATGCTGGTCTGGATAAAGCACGCAGTGAATTTAAAGACATTAAAACAGAAGTACAACAAGAAGAAAGGAGCGCCGTCTGTAGCACTTATAAAGCCGCTTTTAAATTAGCCCTCAATAAAGAAGAACAAAAAACAGAAAAGAGTAACTCAGAAGGAAAAATACCCTTATTATAAGACGCATAAATAACAATCTGAAATATTTTCGCTTTATTAATAGTGATACCTTTAGTAATAACTCACGGGGATGTCAAAATCTTGATGAACGGTCGGAGCGACCGTTCGGTAGCAATATTACCCATTCTACCCATGAAAACGGTGACTTAAACTAACCGGCTTGGCATGTTTTTCAATGTATTCAATAATTTTTCCGGCAATATTCAGACCCGTCGCCTTTTCAATTCCCTCAAGACCAGGTGACGAATTAATCTCTAAAATTAAAGGGCCATGGTTCGAGCGAATTAAATCCACACCCGCGACTTTTAACCCCATAGTTTTTGCTGCACTTACTGCAATGGCACGCTCTTGCGGTGTCAATTTTACTTTGACAGCCTTACCGCCTTGATGCACATTAGCACGAAACTCACCTTCTTTCGCTTGTCGTTTTACCGCTCCGACTACTTTTTCACCCACAACAAAACAGCGAATATCAGTGCCACGTGATTCTTCAATAAATTCCTGCACTAAAATATTAGCATGCATTTCTTTAAATGCATTAATAATGCTCACTGCTGATTGATGACTATCGGCTAAAATAACCCCCTTTCCTTGTGTTCCCTCCAATAATTTAATCACTAAGGGAGCACCACCAACCATATGAATCAAATCTTCGGTATCGTCTGGCGATTGTGCAAAACTGGTCAGCGGCATAGGTAACCCTTTACGCGCCAAAACCTGTAAGGAGCGAAATTTATCGCGCGAGCGTGAAATGGCGATCGACTCATTAACCGTATACATACCCATGGTTTCTAAATGGCGCAAAACTGCTGTTCCATAATAGGTCATTGACGCACCAATTCGGGGAATGACGGCATCAAAATGCGGTAATGGTGCCCCACCGCGGTAATGAACTTTAGGACAAGATGCAGCAACATTCATATAACAATATAAAGGATTAATAATTTTAATCTCGTGGCCGGCAGCTTCCGCTTCTGCTTTCAAGCGTTTATGTGAGTACAAATGTGGGTTGGTGGCCAATATTGCAATTTTCATGGATGTAGCGTTCCTCAATTATTTTTATTTTCATACTTAAAAAAGTATAACTAAAGCCTAGTCTATAAATTAGGGAATCTCATCTCGAACAATGAGAAATAAGAGCGAACTAATTTAATTATGTTACCCTCTCTCCTACTTGTTTTAGGAGAGGGAGCCAGGTCAAATGGAATGGGTTAAGAAACCAATAGCATATAATCTTTTGCCAATAAATCAGCGCGATGTGGCGTAGTAAAGAATGCATTTAACTCACCTTGTGGATTAAATAGCATGAGCGCCCCACTATGCTGTACGTCATAGTTTTTAGGATCATTACTGTCTTTATCCATAATTTTGGCATAAGCAATACCCATTTCACGCGTCATGGCTTTAATAGCAATATCATCGCCACGTGCACCATAAAAAGCAGGATGGAATGACGTGACATACTTGCCTAACTTTTCTTGATCATCGCGATCAGGATCAATGGAAATCATCACCACATGCGGTAAATCTTTCACGCCTTTAGATTCAAGGGTACGATACATTTTTCCTAATTCCGCCATAGTCGTTGGACACAAATAGCCACAATTGGTAAAACCAAAAAATACCAATGTCCATTGATTTTGTAAGCTGGCATTATCAAATGTTTTTTGATCGGTACCCGTTAAACTAAATTGATTAATTGTGCGTGGATTTTCAAGATACGTACCATGAAAATTAGCTACATCGATTTTTTTCTTAAAATGCATGTGTTGCCCAACAAAAATTCCTGAGAATAATCCCGCTAGAGCTAGCAAAATAACCACAGTAAAGGCAACGCCCTTAGCCTTTAAATTCATTCACTCCCCCTTACAAATAGTGATCGATTAGTAAAAAAACAAACAATAACATTAAATACACAATAGAAAATCGAAACGTTTGCATCGCAATCACAGACTTATCCGTACGATATAATTTATGTGCCCAGAATAAGAATCGTGCTCCCAGCACCAATGCTCCCATTAAATAAAACAAACCACTCATACCAACAACAAAAGGTAAAATACTCACGACCAATAATAAGATGGTATATAAATAAACATTCAATTTGGTAAACTGAATACCATGAGTTACAGGCAACATGGGAATTTCTGCATGTTGGTATTCTTCATGTCGGTAAATCGCCAATGCCCAAAAATGAGGGGGCGTCCACGTAAAAATGATTAACACCAACAATAATGCTTGAGGATCCAAGTGATTCGTTACTGCAGTCCAGCCCAATAAAGGAGGTGCTGCGCCAGCTAAACCGCCAATGACTATATTTTGCGGTGTAGCACGTTTTAAATAACCGGTGTAAATTCCCGCATAACCAATTAGGGTGATAAAAGTTAACAGCGCTGTCAGTTTATTTACAAATATAATTAAAACAGTCAGCCCCAGCCCCCCCATAATCAAGGCAAACCAGGATGCCTGCCGCACGGAGACACGCCCATGAGCAATGGGTCGTTTTTTGGTGCGCGCCATGATCGAATCAATGCGGCGATCAACCAAATGATTAATGGCAGCGGCACTGCCCGCACAAAGTCCTATACCGAACAACGAAGTACCCAGCAAGGGCAAATGAACCCATCCGGGCGCCGCCAAATACATGCCAACCAAAACAGTTAACAACATCAGCATGACCACTCGCGGTTTACATAACTCAACATAATCACGCCAAACGACTGGCGCTTGCGCTATTGAATCAGCTTGCATTGTTCAGCCCCTTACGCATAAAATGAAGTGTACTAAACGCTGTAGCTAATAACAGGGCAGCAACACCATTATGAGCAACAGCTACCGTAATTGGCAGTAAATAAATCACATTCAAAATTCCTAACGTAAACTGCAGCGACACCAATAAAAATAGAACTAAGCCGGCCGCTCTTAAATAATTAACCTGAGATTTCAATATCATAAAGAAAGAAAGGACTAAAATGTAAACCGCGGTTACAACAGCCCCAAGGCGATGAATAAACTGGATGGTCACGCGCACATCATGGTCCAATAAACCACCTTGGTAATTAGCACCTACAGGTGAAAATAAATTAAATCCTTGGGCAAAATGTAAATCAGGCCACCAAACACCATTACACAGAGGAAAACCAATACAGGAGATTCCAGCGTAATTAGAACTTACCCACCCCCCTAAAGCAACTTGGCAAAAAACTATAAGCACGGCTAAGCGCAACCAAGGACGCCATTGAGGCAAATCCTGCCCAGTCAAAGAACTGATTTGCAAACGCAAACGGCTTAAACAAGCCACAATAAGCATCCCCCCTAAAAGATGTCCCATCACGACGACGGGCAACAATTTTAAGGTTACCGTCCACATGCCCAAAGCTGCCTGAAAAACAACCAACAACAACAACGCAGCGGGTAAATGCCAAGGTGTATTGGCATCATGTAAACGTTTACGCAACAGCGCAAAACAAATAAAGAAAATCAACAAGCCTAAAGTACCTGCCGCATAACGATGAACCATTTCAGTCCATGCCTTTCTTGCTTCTAGGGGAATTTGCGGATACGTTGTTTGCGCATCGATTAAACCCGCTTTAGCACTTGGAAGTACCATATGGCCATAACAACCAGGCCAATCCGGGCACCCTAAACCCGCATCAGTCAGGCGTGTATAAGCGCCTAACATGACAACGAGAAACGATAAAAGCACCGCACAGCTTGCTGCGTAACGTATTAATTTATTCTGCATTCAATTAACCATTTTTTTCTGTTGTATTGAGTAATAATTTTAAATCTTTATAAACATCATCAGGATTAGCCGATGGCGCATAACTAAGAATTAAATAATTATTGGGATCAGCCAAAAACACTTTTGCTTCAGAGAATAAAACCTCTTGTGCATTGACTTCAGCTGTAGACAGTTGCGCTACGTGGAAATCGAGTTCCTTTAGCGTGGCTTGAGCTTCTGGCGATAATATAGGTGCTTTATCCCCCAGAATAAGCCATTGCTCAACCTGATATAGTTTACGACCCAAAGCCAAACGTACTCTGGCGAGGGTATCCAACTCCTTTAGACACGTTGCATCGCAGGCATCTGGGGTCCAGAATACAATACGCCATTTAGCTGATCCGGTTAAAGCATTTACACGTACGGGTGGATTCAGTAAGGTTCCTTTATTCACCGTTGCCGAACCTAACCAACTCGGATGTTGATAAAATAGATAGGCAGCGATGCCTGGGGCAGCAAACACTGCAACTAACAAGAGTAGAACATAAAATTTATTGGACTGTTTTTTCATTTTTTTTCTTCAGATTTAATGCTAAAAATATAATCAGGATCACCAAAGCCATAGCAAACCATTGCAATGCATAGGCTAAATGCCGCTGCGGAGGCATGGATACCGTCTCCCATTCACGCACAAATCCATGTGTGTCTTGCTTGTCGAGGCGAATAATAAACGGATAGACTGCTTTTTGCAAAAGTTGACTCACTAATTGTTTATCAAAACGCTCAATAATTACAGTTTTGTTTTCTTTTTCTTCAAAAACAGGCCCTAAAACCCATTGATTTTTACTAGGAAAATAAGCAGTCCCCTGTAAATGAATTGAATCATTGGGAATTTGAATCTTAGGGAAAATGCGACGCGTGATATCACCATGAATCCAACCGCGATCGATAAGCACTACGGAACCATCTGCTAATTGTAATGGCGATAAAACATCATAGCCAAATTGATGCTGGTGATGCTGATTATCCAGTAGGAACACTTGTGGCAAATAAACACCATCCAACTGGATACGTTCATATTGCGCAGGCAGCTTTTGCGGTGACGTCCATAGTATGGGTTTTAAGTCTTGTTGTTTTTCTTGCGCATGAATCATGTTCGCTTTTTCGTCAGCACGATGAATTTGCCAAAACCCTAAGTACACAAACAATGAACAAAATACCACCGTAAGAAAAAGCATCTTCCAACTTGGGGTGAAACGAAATTTAAAAAAGGTTACACTAGGCATAGTTTATTAATTGCTCAAAAAATTTTCAGAGTATGTTCGCAGTTTCGGGAGTATAACAAAATGATCACTAAAATCATCATCATCTTTGCAATGATTATTATTGCTGGTTCCTTAGCCAGTGGCCTGGTTTTTCTTATCCGTGATTCCGGCAATACTAAACGCACGGTTAAGGCTTTAACATTAAGAATAGGTATCTCATTGAGTTTATTTATCTTTTTATTAATTGCCTTTAAACTAGGCTTAATTAAGCCCCATGGTATTTAAAATTTTTAGGGATTTATTATGCGTATATTCTTAATCTGTTTCATTTTTTTTTGTCACACTGTGAACGCGGATACAATTAAAAGTTATATGGAGATTGCCAATAACATTCCCCAAATGGAAGTTAAAGCAGATCCACAAGCGCAGGCCTGGGCTCGATCGGCACATCATGTGCTTACCATTACCTGTGAAAGTATTGCCGAAACCATGGTTCAGGCTAATGAGATAGCCCAAAGAAAAAACAATCCGATGTTTTGTCTGCCACCCGGTGTTCAACTGGATTCGGCACAGCTTAACAATCTGATTCAGCAAACCTATAAAGAAATTTCAAGCCAACAAAGTGATAAGGATTCCATGACGGTATCACAAGTTGCATGGATAGGGGTCGCGAAACAATTTCCGTGCCAAACAAATACTGCGAAAACTGAAATGGCGCAGGTTTCCGCGGCATGGGGGGGACAAAACTCCGCTTCAGTAGCCACGCAGACTGGCGCGTTTGCCCCATAGCCACAGAGGCTGGACTTTACAGTCCAGCACTTGGTGTTACTGACTAAACTCTTCAAACGCTTCCAAAGCTTCAGCAGCATACATTAACGAAGGACCGCCGCCCATGTATACAGCCATACCTAAAGTTTCTAAAAGCTCTTCTCTTGATGCATGTAACTTAACCAAAGCTTGTGAATGAAAACCAATACAACCTGGACAATGGTTAGCAACAGCCAAAGCCATGGCAATCAATTCTTTTGTTTTTTTATCTAAAACCCCCTCTTTAGTCGCCGCTTGTGCTAAAGCAGAAAATCCAGCCATTACCTCTGGCATTTCTTTACGCATCTTTGCTAATTGCGTACTAATGTCTTTGGTAACTTGGGTAAATTTATCTGACATTGAAAAACTCCTTTTTGATAGACTAGGTAAACTGCATCTAATCTACCGTATTCTCTGGAGCAGAAACAGATTATTTTAAAAAAATTAGGAGGCTAATCCATTGCCAAAGACATAGAAATGCCCAGAATGCTTAAGAAATAGCACGGCTCCATGTTTCCTTCGCCAAAGTTAGGCGACGCTCAATTTCCCCCAACTCAGATTTTAACTGCAAAATTACTGCGACAGGATGGTTACTACGTGTCATTTGCTCTAAAGTTGTGGTTAGTGCTTGTTGCTGCCGTTCTAAGGTCTGGATGTCCGTTTCTAGCCCCTGTATCCATTGTTGGCGCGTACTTAGCATTTTCACACCAAAAGAAACGTTTTCTTCTGTTATATTTTTACGACTGTGGATCTGGCATAAAGCCACCAAAACATTTACTTTGCGCCGAATACGCTCTGCCAAATAAAAAGCACTGCGCTCGTTCTTTTGCTGTGATAAGGATTGAATGTCGGCTTTAATTTCAGCAATGCAGCTAGCGCCACTGGGTTCTTTATTAGCAAATAAGCCTCTGGGTAAACTACGGCTTGAAAAAGACGCGCCTAGCCCGCTAATTTTCCATTCTAATTCAGGCAATCTGGTAATTAAGTCGCTGAGCAATTGATTCGATTCGGTTGGCATATCCATCTTAGTTCATGATGCATGTCGTTAACAGAAGAAGCAACCCGGGACATTCCACCCGGGCTAAACAGTAATTAAACCGCAGGCTCCAAATCAGGTGTTTTGGCCTGTAGCCAAGAGCTAATAAAGGGAGGGGAACACATCAGCAGTAAACCAATAATCAAAGTCAACTCATAACGCGCCAGACTGCCCACATCAATACCTTCAGGAGGGATGAAACTTACTGCCAAGGTAGCACACACCCCAATAATCCCGATACCGGCAACAAAGAACATACCCCCAATCCCCCCCGGAATTCTAAATTGACGAGGGTGATTAGGCTCTGCCAAACGCAATTTAATTGCCGCCGCAAACATGATGAAATACATCAACATGTATAATTGCGCTGCCAAGGCAGTTAATAACCAATAAGAGCCATTAACACTGGGCATAAATAAGAATAAACCCGATAATACCGTCACAATAGTTGCCTGTGTGAAGAGCATGACCACCGGCGCACCTTTAGCATTTGTACGCTGGAATGCACCTGGTAAATTACCATCTTCTGCCGCCACTAATAATCCTGTAGTAGGGGCAATAATCCAGTTGCTTACGCCACCAAGACCACCTAAAACCAACATGACAGCGACTACAGGCATCATCCAGGACATATGGTAACTGAAGAAGAACGCTTCAAAAGCCTGCATAATACCGGCAACCAAATTAATATCACCTTGCGGTAATACAATCGCTATGGCTAAAGAACCAAGAATTAAAGTACTTAAAATAATGACTACAGAATAAACTAAAACTTTAGGAAAGGCATGTTGTGGATTTTCCACATCATTGGCGTGAACGGTAGCAATTTCAATCCCGCAAAAGGACATAATAATTGCGGTTAAAGAAACCCACATCGAACGATCTGATAAATGCGGAACAATACTGGGCACATCGAATTGGATCTGTAAGGGATTTCCTTGTGTAATCCAGGCTACGCCTAAACCAATAATCAAGGACATCGGCAATAATAAACCAGCTAGAGAACAAAGATTACTAAACATCGCCGAGGAACTCATACCGCGTAAATTTAATAAGGTTGCCCCCCAAAAACAACTCACAATCACGGCCCACAGAAAATAAGAATTAGCAGTTAACTCAGGATTAATTAGATAACCAATAGTTCCTGCAACAAAAGAGAGGATGGTCGGATACCAAATTACATTTTCAATCCATTGCAGCCAAATAGCTAAAAAGCCAACTTTCTTGCCGAAAGCCTGTTTTACCCAAATATAAATGCCACCTTGTTTTGCCCATCCTGAGGCCAATTCAGCAGAGACTAATGCCGTTGGAATCAAGAAAAATATGGCGCCTAAAATAAAGTAAAATATTAATTGGCTACCAAATAAGGCGGTAGCCGGTAAATTACGTATGCTATCTACTGAGCCGACGGTAATCATGGTCAGGCTAAAAATGGTTAGTGAGTGTTTTTTATTGCTCATCGCATTCCTTCATTGCAGTGTTGGGCTTGCAGAAGCTTATTATATTCAATTAAAGCTTAAGGAACCCTTAATAATCGCATAATAAATAAACAAAAATCCCTTTATTTACCTGGAAATCTAAAAACGGGGCGTTGCATTTATTAGCATGGATGTAAAATACCACGATTTAAACAGAAAATCTCTGCCTTTTCGCCGCCCTTAATGCAAATAATGAAGTCGATAAGCAAAATAATTAAGCCAATAGGCGCTTAAAATCACTGCTTCACCTGTAAAAAACGATCCCGTGCATTGAGGACATATAGAGTACCGGCAAACGACTTTTTTAATGTGCGGTGCATTTTTCCGTAAAATTAATTTTATCCATATCCACGACACGTAAAGTCATATCATTGTAAGAAGGATAAGAAATTATCATAACAATTTTTGTTGAAAGCACTATGTGCAGAATTGTCAGTCTTTGTCATCGGCATTACACTACCGCCCAACCCAAGAGCCCCGTTCCTACAAACACCATCCAAAGGAATCAATAAAATTAATACCACAACGAAGCAACACACTGTAGACCCAAAGATTTTTGAATTTAATTTGGCAATGCAGCGCTATGGCCAGAGCAAATTTTATCCGCGTCTAGAGCGCCTGAATTCTTTTTTGGTCCTGTTATTACAAACTCTAACCTTATTTAAGTTATTAAGTGCCTACGATGGCACAAGGTTCGCCGTATTATTGACCGTATTTATTTTGGCTTACCTTCTTACTGATTTTATTAATGGTCTTGTACATATGTACATGGACAATAATACGCACTACACATCACTAATAGGCCCATTTATCTCATCTTTTCACCTTCATCACTCCCGGCTTAGATATAATTACCACAGCGCACTAAAAGTTTATGTTTATGAATCAGGAACTAAGTTTTGGCTCTTAGCCTATTTAATTGTGCTTAGTTACCTGCAATACACCATTGTACTCAATTATTCACTTAATCTGTGCCTTGTCAGTATTGGCATACTCTCGTCATTAGCCGAGGTGTCACATTTCTGGTGTCATAATGCCACGCCCAAAAACAAATTCATTTACAGACTACAAAAATGTCATATTTTGCTCTCAAAACAACATCATCTTGCCCATCATCAAAAAGATAATACTCATTATGCTTTTTTAAATGGCATGACCGACCCGCTGCTCAATAAAATTTCTCACTATTATTATGCTGGTTATAAAAATCATGCCGATCAACATGCGCTCGCCTATATCAAAACCATGCAGGCTAAACACGCTCTAGATAAATCAGCAATCCACCAGCCCATCAAGAAAGCTAATAAGACAAATGCTTAAATGCGCAAAAGGCACCATTCACCAAGAACAAGCGACAGCAAGAACTGGCAAACAATTACATCTCTGTGCTATAGTTCCTATTTTTTTCGGGTACCGCCACCATGTTTGAGACATTAACCGAACGTTTGACCCACGCCTTTAAAAGTTTGCGAGGACATGCTCGATTAACAGAAGAAAATGTACAAAGCGCACTCCGTGAAGTCAGATTCTCTCTGATTGAAGCGGATGTTGCTTTACCTGTTATTAAAGATTTTATTGACCGAGTAAAACAAAAAGCACTGGGACAAGAAGTTTTAAACGACTTAAATCCAGATCAAGCCTTTGTTAAAATAGTTCACGATGAATTAATTCTGGTTATGGGTGGCGAACGCGCTGAGCTTGATTTTAAAACGCAGCCTCCGGCCGTATTCTTAATGGCGGGTTTGCAAGGTTCGGGTAAAACCACCAGTACCGCCAAACTAGCGCGCTACTTAAAAGAAACCGAAAATAAAAAAGTAATGGTAGCCAGTGTCGACGTCTATCGACCAGCGGCGATCCAACAACTTAAAGTATTAGCAGAACAAATCGGCGTTACTTTTTTCCCAGCAGAAGCACATGAACAACCACTCGCTATTGCGCAAAAAGCGCTTGATAGTGCGAAAAAACAATATATGGATGTGTTGATTCTTGATACGGCAGGTCGTTTGCACGTCGATGCAGAAATGATGGCGGAGATCAAAGCCCTGCATCAAGCAATAAAACCAATCGAAACGCTATTTGTTGTCGACAGTATGACGGGGCAAGACGCCGCCAATACAGCAAAAGCGTTCCATGAAGCCCTGCCATTAACAGGGGTAATTCTGACGAAAACCGATGGTGACGCGCGCGGCGGTGCGGCTCTATCCGTAAAACAAATTACAGGCCAACCCATCAAATTCATCGGTAGCGGTGAAAAAGTTGATGCCTTAGAACCTTTTCATCCTGAGCGTATTGCGTCAAGAATTCTGGGCATGGGCGACATTCTTACCCTGATCGAAGAAGTTGAACGCAAAGCAGACAAACAAGCGAGCGAAAAACTTGCTAAAAAATTAAAGAAAGGCAAAAGCTTTGATTTGGAAGATTTTAAACAACAGTTATTGCAAATGAATAATATGGGTGGCATTACCGGCATGATGAGCAAATTACCCGGGATGAACCAAATGATGCCCCAGCAAGCAATGAAGCAAGTAAGCGACAAAGCCATGGCGCAAACAATTGCCATTATTAATTCCATGACACCTAAAGAACGACGCATTCCCAAACTTATCGCCGGCTCGCGTAAAAAACGTATTGCTTTAGGCTCAGGCACGCAAATTCAGGATGTTAATAAGCTATTAAAGCAATTTGAACAAATGCAAAAAATGATGAAAAAATTTACCAAGCCTGGTGGCATGCAAAAAATGATGCGTGGGATTGGTGGAATGGCAGGGTTAAAAGGGATGTTTCCAGATGATTTAAAATAATCATAGAAAAAGGCTGTAAGAATATAATAAATCAATTCCTGCAGCATGTTTGTGGGTTTATAAATCAGGCAATAACTGGAGAATTCATTGCTCAAGAGGCAAGAATTCATCAATTAACTACCTGGATTCATTGAAAAATTATAGTTTGTTGTTTTTTTTAATATAATTCGCAAGAATTACTTCACATGCCGAGTTAATTTTCGTACAATACACGGCATTTTTACGTAACCACTCTTAAAGTAGAGGAAAACAATGGTCGTTATACGTTTATCACGAGGTGGCGCCAAAAAGCGTCCGTTTTATCACATGGTTGTTACCGACAGCCGCAAGCGTCGCGATGGCAGTTACATTGAGCGTATTGGTTATTTTAACCCTGTTGCACGTGGACAAGAAGTTCGTTTACACGTAGACGCAGAGAAATTAAGCCACTGGCAACAAGTGGGTGCTCAGATGTCTGATCGCGTAAGCGCTCTGATAAAAGAATTTAACAAGAAAGACTCTGCTGCTTAATAACGTGAGTAATCAGGATAACTGGATAGTCATTGGTCGTTTTGGGCGACCTCACGGTGTTAAAGGCTTTGTTACGGTTCACTCCTTCACAGAGCCTCGTGACAACATTCTGAGGTATACGAATTGGCATGTCTTTATTAATAGTAAGTGGCAGCCTATTAAACTGTTGTGTGCAGAAGTACAAAACAAATCCATAATAGCCCAAGTTGAAGGTTATCCCGAGCGCGAAACAGTAGCTCGTTTGACTAATATAGAAATTGCCGTGCAAAAGGAACAGCTCGAAGAGCTGCAATCCGGTGAGTATTACTGGCATCAATTAATAGGCATGGACGTGATCAATGCTAAAGGCGAGTCTTTTGGTAGGGTTATTGAAATTATGCCTACAGGTTCCAACGATGTGCTCATAGTTCAGGGTGAAAAAAGACATTTAATCCCTTATTTACCTGGCAAATTTATATTAGATGTGAACAGCAGCCAACAGTTAATTACTGTTGATTGGGATATGGATTTTTAAGTGGTGCTTCATCTTGGAGTCATTACCTTAATACCCGAAATACTTAATGCGCTCAATTATGGCATTACGGGTCGAGCAATTGAGCAAGGCTTAGCTAAAGTCGATCACTGGAATCCCCGCGACTGGGCGTCAAGGCCATACAGGCAAGTTGACGATAAGCCTTATGGCGGTGGACCAGGAATGGTCATGATGTATGAACCCTTGCAAGCAGCAATTACGCAGGCTCGCAGCCAAATGCCAAGTCACTGCAAAACGATTTACCTCAGCCCACAGGGCAAGGTAATTCGTCAACATGACTTGAATCAAGTGGCAAATGACAAACAACCGTTGCTGTTTATTGCAGGACGATATGAAGGAATTGATGAGCGCATTCTTCAACACCATGTAGATGAAGAATGGTCTCTCGGAGATTTTGTTTTAAGTGGTGGTGAGTTGGCCGCTACGGTATTTATCGATGCGATTATTCGCCTGATACCGGGCAGTCTAGGACATCTTGGCTCTGCAGAACAAGATTCATTTATGAATGGTCTGCTTGATTGTCCTCATTATACTCGACCAGCAACCATTGACGGACTGAATGTACCGCCTGTTTTATTGGGTGGCAACCACCGAGACATAGAGCTGTGGCGTAGAAAACAATCTCTAGGTAAAACCTGGCAGAAACGACCAGATTTACTTGAAAATATAGAATTAAATAAAACAGACCAGCAACTGCTTGCTGAGTTTAAGTACGAACACGGTGATTCCTAATGAGGAAAAACCAATTTGAGGAGTAGTCCATGACTAATATTATTGACCAACTAAATGCTGAGCAAATGCAAGGCAAAGAAATCCCTGAGTTTAACCCAGGTGATACTGTTCTGGTTCAAGTGAAAGTAATCGAGGGAACCCGTGAGCGCTTACAGGCTTTTGAAGGTATTGTAATTGCAAAACGTAATCGTGGTTTGAACTCTGCATTCACTGTACGTAAAATTTCTCACAATGTTGGTGTTGAGCGTGTTTTCCAAACATACAGCCCAATTGTTGATAGCATTACAGTAAAAAGACGTGGTGATGTACGTCGCGCTAAACTGTATTATTTACGTAATTTAGCGGGCCGTGCTGCACGTATTAAAGAAAAATTAACCACTAAAAAAGCGGATTAATTGATACTAGCCTCTCTGCTCCTGATTCAGAAAAGAGAGGCTAGTCTCTTGGCTAAATGAAAAAAAAATGCCAAGTAAGGTAGTCCTCAATGAAAATTAATTCATTAGCAAAACCTATCGTCTCAGTTTTCACTACCCCTTGGGGCAGGTTGCAAGTAAAGTATGACGAACATTTCGTTTATTGCGCACACTTCACTCAAAATGCTGGAATCGCTGTTAAGCATGCACTCACTAATTTAATCCACAGCGAATTAACGGCCTATATAGCCAATCCACATCATCGTTTTCAATTGCCGTTAAAACCTCAGGGAAGCCCCTTTTTGCAAAAGGTATTGAATGCCTTATTGGTCATTCCTGTTGGTCGCACACTAACCTATGGTGAATTGGCCTTAAAAATACAAAGTAGTCCACGCGCAGTCGGACAAGCATGTAAACGCAATCCATTAGCTTTGTTTATCCCCTGCCATCGTATTGTCGGAAAAAATGATTTGGGAGGATATATGGGCAGTCCAGCTGCACTCACTTACAAAGCCGCCTTACTGGCACATGAATGCAAATAAGCTGCACCCCGTGAACCACATCCAGATACCTCCACCCTTTATCAGATTTTAGGCGCATTTCCTGGTTCAGGAGTAACGTGAGTATGCTCATTCGCGGGTAAAACAATAGTTAACAATCCACGGCTCAAATAAGTAAACAATCCCCAGGTTTTTTCGACCAACGTAGGCGGAAAAATTTTGTGTAAATGCTCTTCTTCCCAAGCCTCAGGTTGATGACAGCGAATTGCATTCACATAAATGATCATTTTATGAATACGGTCCTCGCTTAACTCCGTTTGCTCACGTAAATAAGAAAAAAAACTCTGTACTATTCCCAGTCGAGTGTTATAAAGAGGATTACTACATTCTTGGGCATGTACCAAGTTCAACAAGCGCAGATATTCCTCCAGAACAGTAAGAGGCTCAACAATTTCATTAATTTTTTTACAGGCCATATTCACTGAAATTTCATCTACCGATGTAATCTGTTGCATAAATTTATCACGCATCGAGCTTAATACTTCATCGAAATGTCCCCTTCCCATTTCAGCAGTTTTTTCTTCCATAAAACGCGAAATTTGTTTTTCTGTCATTTGCATGACCGGCATAAAATCACCCTGTGCGCAATAGCCATGAAAGGTCATACAGGAAAATAATGCGGACATAATTGTCATTAGCGGAAAAGCATACTTCCCCACTTGTAAAGGACTGGGATTTAACTCATAGATGGCGTAGAGCAGGGTAATTTGTTCAATATCTTTTTGACTGTAACCACAATTTAACCATTCAAAAATAAGACAATCCATCAATGCATCAGAGCCTAATGGATTATTACCTTCACGATATTTTTTTTCAATAAATGCTGGCCATTCCAAAAAACGAAGATAATCTCCGTCATGAAGAGCAATGCGGTAGGCGGAACTGGATGAAAGCATAACGATCCTTGTTACGAATGACTGTTTTTTTTAGATTATGATCCTATACTTAGAAAAAATAAACAGGCAGATGGTGTATGTCATGACAAAGAACGGATATCTAACAGTGGCTTTATCTCTTTTACCGCTGAATATAGCTCTGGCAAACTGCGATCTCACGCAATTTCGTTGGGACTGCGAGCTCCCGGTGCAAGTGAATCCCAAACCGGCAGCCCACTCATTAGTCTATTGTGGTAACTCTTATGGCTACCTTAGCAAAGAACAATATGACACCCTAACCCGATATCAGCGTGCCAGCGTAAATATGGTTTTAAATATTAATGGCGAATACATAGACAGTCCTTGTGTCCCCGCAGAAAGGTAGTAAAATAAGCCAGGAAACTTCTTATATCTTTTTCCGATGATTATTGAACTTGATGGCATTCCCATAGAAATAATACGCAAGCCAATTAAAAATATGAACTTACGCATTTACCCACCTGATGGTTTAGTAAAGGTAAGTGCACCACATAAATTTAGTGAACGCTTGATCCGGCAAACCCTTGAACAAAAAAAATCATGGATTCGCGAACAACGAGAGCGAATCCGTAGCCGTGCAACGCCTGAAAGTAGCGCCCTAGAAACAGGGGCAACAATAGCATTTATGGGCAAGAATTACCTGTTAATCATTGAAGAACACCAAGGCCCGACTCAGGTAATAATCCAGGATGCCTTAATCCACTGTTACACACGACCAAATAGCACTCAAGCCCAAAGGCAGACCATTATTGATAACTGGTATAAACAACAAATGGAATCCATCCTGCCCGCTCTAATTCAACATTGGGAAGCAATTGTCGGTGTCAAGGTTACACAGTGGAGCATAAAAAAAATAGAAATCACGTTGGGGATCATGCAACACGCAAGTAGCGCGCATTTGCTTAAACCTCAACTTGATCAAAAAAAACCAACAGTGTTTAGAGTACGTCCTGGTTCATGAATTAGTGCACTTACTCGAGCCTAGCCATAATCAACGCTTTTATAGGCTAATGAACACTTTTATGCCACAATGGCATGACTATGAATACCTACTTGAAGGACGACGCCGATTGCGATGAATATTGAACTCATTACACACGATCTTTGCACGCAAGGATTTCATCTCATTGATGCCTGGCTGGGACAAGAACACTGTCAAGCATTACGAACAGAAGCCCAAACCCTCTATACTCAAGGACTGTTTCGCGGCGCAAAAATAGGCCTCAACGTGGCATCTCATAAAAATGAGACCATTCGTACCGATGAGATTTTGTGGCTGGAAGGCAATGAGCTCAACCCGGCAGTACAAATTTTTTTAGCACAAATCCAACGCTTAGTCCAAATGTTAAACCAATCGTTATTTTTAGGCTTAAATGAATTTGAAACTCATTTTGCCAGCTATCAGCCTGGAACCTATTATAAAAAGCATATTGATCAATTCGCGGCGCAAAAAACCAGAAAAATTTCTTTTGTTTATTATTTAAACCAAGACTGGCGAGATGAATATGGTGGTGCATTAAAGATCTACGATAAAGAAGAACAACTCATCCAACAGATTGCCCCTGTAGAAAACCGTTTCATTTGCTTTAACAGTGAATTACCTCATGAGGTAGCGGTTACGCATCAACCACGTTACAGCATTACTGGCTGGATGAAAACTCGCGCATTATTCTCAGTACCACTACCATCATCTTCCTTATAGCTTCACTTGCAGAAGGCCTCTTCTTGAACTATTCTTTCTGCCGTACGGCACACAGACTTTTATCTTTACCGCAAGGATATGGATTAAAATAAATACAGCTTATGAATAAACCCTAACAATTCTGAATTGTTTTGACAATGGAGCTTATTTTTCAAGTTATTAAGATACGTTTCAACCGTTCTTGGAGACAAATTCATTAATTGCGCAATTTCTTTAATGCTATGATTTTGAATCAAAAAACCAAGGCAATGATATTCTTGTCTGCTAATTGAGATCTCCTTATCATTTAACGGCACCAGAATTTTTTGCAAATCGACCCTATCCATTTGTATTTTATACTGACATTGCTGTTCATGATCTATAAAGCGATCGGTTGAATAGGATATCCCTGGAGATTTTTCCAACAACTCCCGTGCATTATATTTATATCGATGAAGTCCTTGTTTAATGAAATCGAGGTTGTTAAAAACTAAATTCACAAACACGTCATTTTCAGGTTTAGTGGCTAATATAAACAAATCATCCCATTTAGTTTGTTTATCTACCAAATAAATGAAATGATCTAAATTAAACATCGCTCTTGTCAAATTCAAATCCTGCTGCGAGGATAAGTCTGGAAGATGTTGTAGTAGATAGCACCCTGAATTCAATAAAATATTTTTCCCAAGGCTAAATCGTATTGGGTATTTTTGTTCTATATAAAATCGTGACAAACTTGTTTCTGTCATCAAGGATTTAAAAATACCGGTATGCCAAACGCGTACATGTGAAAAAAAAGTGATTTTCAATTCATCTATGAAAGGATATACCATATCTGAAACCGAATCTGCGTATTTATCTTGATAAGATAAAGGATTTTCATCCAATTGCGTTAATTTAGTCATTCATCATTCTTTTAAACATTAAATAGTAACCTGGTAGCATTTTTACAGTAAATTTAACAGTAATTTTTCATTCTCATACATGTTATTATGTGTTTTTTATTAACTTAATGGGATAAAGATGCGCAATACAAACGAAGGTCATACCAAAAAATTTGCTTTTTTTAATTGGTCTATACAATTTAATTCAAAAACAATTAATTCTTTTGATAAAGGGGTTCGCTATAAAATGGGGCAAACCATTGAGGCCCTTAAAAAATACGGAGCCTACTTAACACACAGTGACTTAAAAAAGTTTGGCTTTATTCCTGATAGAGTAAACAAAAATAGATTTCATAACCACATTATTCACAACAACACTACTTATGTTGCAAATTGGCAGAAAGATACGCACAATAAATGCATATCCCTTGTTAGTCTAGCAAATCATGAGAATTTTAATTTTCAAAAAAAATTCAGTCCGCAAGGAAGGGGCTAATTTACCTATAAATTATTAGGAGCCGCAAACAGAATCAGCTCACATTCGTTTGCGAATAAATTTCTTGTAGAAAGATGCTAAACCTAATGAATTTAGATGGATTCAATGAATAATAACACGGTCATTTTCTGACCCTGAGGGATCCCCACAAAAATAGAAGATAAGCTGTTGAATATACTAAAAATGAATTGACACGCATTTTGTATTTTGATCCAATTATTGTCGCCAAACTCTAAAAGGATAACAAAATGCGTGTCGAGCAATTATTACATAATCACCTTCAAAAATCAGTTGTAATGCATAGTAAACGATTAGATAGTTTAATGTGCGCAGTAACAGCAGGAATGAAAGATAGGTGCGTTACCGTTACGGGGTTAGGTCGTCGACTTCGTATGAGCATTAAAGTTAAAAACAAGATTAAAAAGATAGACAGGCTTGTTGGAAACTCCCATCTGCACCAAGAAATACCATCGATTTATCAGTGTATGACCGGACTAATCCTTGGAAACATACGCCGTCCCATTATCATTGTTGATTGGTCGCCTCTAGGTCAAGGTACAGAACATCAGTTACTTCGTGCCACCTTACCTTCCGGGGGACGCGCGCTGACATTATACGAGTCGGCTTATCCTGAATCGCTCCTCACAAGTAGAAAAGTCCATCAAGAGTTTTTGGCTAAACTTTGCCAAATATTACCCGCAGGCTGCACACCTATTATTGTGACGGATGCAGGCTTTCGAAATACGTGGTTTGAAGATGTCTCTTCTTTAGGCTGGGATTGGGTCGGACGAGTTAGAAACCGAACCCATTATCTAGCAGCTAATGCTGAACAATGGGTTCCAATAAAATCTCTTTATCACCACGCAACATCTCGTCCTCAATATATCGGCCATGGCAATCTCTCTCGCAGAACCTCTGTTTCATGTGGTTTGTATCTTTATAAAAAACAACCCAAAGGACGTGTATTAAAAACACTAAAAGGAGCAAAATGCAGGCAGGCAACAAGCCTTAAAATCGCACAACGCGAGCGAGAGCCATGGCTGATTGCCACATCACTTCACCATAACACAACACTAAGTCGTAAGATTATTAAAATTTATGCTAAGCGAGCACAAATTGAAAATGGATTCCGTGATACTAAAAATCAACGTCTGGGGTTTAGTTTAAATGACTCTAAAACTTCGCATACCGCTCGGTTAAATGTTTTACTTATTATTATTGCCATCGCAACGTTTGGGCTTTGGTTGCTCGGTGGCTTGCTGAAACAAAAACAATTACATTTCCAATTTCAGGCCAACACTATCAAAAATAGAAATGTATTATCCAATGTCTTTCTTGGGTGGCAAATTATAAATAATTCCTCACCTCGGTTTAAACGTGCAGATTGGTTATCTGTCATTGACTCTATTTCTATAGATTTTAATTATGAGACTATCTTATGAAGCTGAAGCATTATAAATTTTGTGGGGATCCCTCAGAGTCTGACCCCATTGATTGAAACATGACAAATGGAACTGGCATGATTTTGGCTTTGAAGGTTTGCTAAAATCACCTATATTCAAATTAGGCGCGCTTATGCGCTCTAATGTAAAGCATGGAAATTTCTAATACCTTAAAATCAATAATGTGATATAACCATCATTCTTAAATACTTCCTATGAACTTTTGTGAGACTTTATTAATGCCATCTGTAACCTTAACATCCATCATTGAACTTAAGCACTTATTATTTGCCAGCAATCACTAGGACCAAAAGAGGTTAATATGTTAAATCATCACTACAAGCTCACTATTAGAATGATAGAACAGCAAGTGAAAGTACTAGCTCAAAGAAAAACCAGCGATGCGGAGATATTAAAAATACTCAGCGATTTTGCACCTGACGTGAAATATATTCTTGCTGCAGGAGGAGTCAAAGAAATTAGATTGTGCTTAAAAGAAAACCCTTTCTTTGCTTACTTCGTACGCCTAGTACAAGGTAAAAAACCAAGATCCGCTAAATGATAAGATACAGGCTACATCAACCCTGCGTTCTTCATTAAATTATGAAATTATGGCTATAGCTTGTTTATAAATTTGTCAGCTGTTGGTTACATCCGTTAAGGTGGCACATAATACCATCATAAATGGCTAGCATTGGCTCTATCTATCAATCACTCAGTTAATTAAGCCCTAAATTGGCGAAATAATTTCCACTTTAGTTGCAAACAAACCTTTCTCACCTTCCCTCAACACGTAACTAATGCGTTGATTTTCTTTTAACTCTTTATAACCAGCTACTGCAACTTCTGAAAAGTGAACAAATACCTCTGATTCACCTGTATCCGGGGTGATAAAGCCATAGCCTTTTATTTTGTTAAATCGCTTCACTGTACCAAACTGTTTATTCATATTAGATGCCTGAGCATTTTTTGGATTCGTAATATACCATTATTTCTAGCCCGAACATATTGTCCATTAAATTATATTTACAAAACCTAATAAACGCTTTTGCCTATTAATCAATATTTGTGACGATTAAAAGAAGAAGCTCATTATCATATTGCTCTAAACGTTCATTCATGATTTGCGTTGCCAAATGTCAAAAGATGATTTTCATCATCACGAAATTCATTAATGAATAGCTCAAGAATCTCATCAAGATATTCATAGTCTTGATCATTAATTAAATTAGCTTTTAAAAATAGTTAATGATAAATAAAATTTATGTTTGCTTTTATCGAGAACTCAATTCTGGAGCTTCATTAGCGAAACATCAGCATAATTGTGTATAATGACATTTTAATCCTCTCTAGATTCTCTATGCATGCCTTAGACATTAAACAATTATCAAAAACCTATGCTAATGGGGTGCAAGCGCTAAAAGGCATTGATTTAACAATTAAAACCGGTGACTTTTTTGCATTGCTTGGTGCTAATGGTGCTGGAAAATCCACAACCATTGGTTTAATAACCACCCTACTGAATAAAACCTCAGGAAGCATTAGTATCTATGGTTATGATCTAGATAATGAGCCTGAAAAAGCAAAGTCATGTCTAGGTCTTGTCCCCCAGGAAATAAACCTTAATATCTTTGAAAACTGCGAACAAATTTTATTAAGCCAGGCAGGTTATTATGGCATCTCACGCAAAAAAGCACTGCCGCGTGCTCATTTGCTTCTGGAACAATTAGGTCTGTGGGAAAAACGACATTCAATCGTACGCCACCTATCTGGCGGCATGAAACGCCGGTTGATGATAGCGCGTGCCTTAATACATCAACCTAAAGTGCTTATTCTTGATGAACCTACGGCCGGAGTAGATATAGAAATCCGCCACAGTATGTGGGAGTTTTTAACCCGCACGAATGCGGAAGGCACGACGATTATTTTGACGACCCATTATCTGGAAGAAGCAGAGCAACTTTGTAAAAATATTGCCATCATTGATAAAGGACAAATCATTAAAAATACCTCAATGAAGGCATTACTACAAACACTACGTCATCAAACGTTTATCTTCTATGCAGCAGCCCCTATTGAAATTTTGCCTGATCTTAGTCCATTTAAAGCAACACTAATTGACTGTAATACCCTCGAGGTACGTATTGATAATAATTTAAGCTTAAATGATGCATTTACCGCATTAAGCAAACACGGAATTATTATTCACAGTATGCGTAATAAAACAAACCGCTTAGAAGAACTCTTTTTGGATATTATAAAAAATGGCCATTAAACAACAATTTGTTGCATTATATACTCTGGTAAGACGTGAATTGGTACGCATGTTTCGCATTGCAAGCCAGGTTTTTTTACCGCCAGTAATTACGACAACGCTTTATTTTTTAATCTTTGGTAGCTTAATTGGGCCACGAATTGGTCAGATTCAGGGCGTGAGTTACCCCATGTTCATCGCGCCGGGTTTAATTATGATGTCTGTCATCGTGAATTCATATGGCAATGTCTCAACATCCTTATTTAGCGTGCGTTTTCAAAAAAGTATTGAAGAAATGCTCATCAGCCCGATGCGTAATAGCCTCTTGTTATTAGGTTATGTTCTTGGCGGTGTCTTTCGCGGACTTATTGTTGCTGTATTAGTATTTATCATCGCCAGCTTTTTCTTAACCATCGAATTAAATCATTTGCCGTTAACTTTGCTAGTCGTGCTTCTGGTATCGGCGGTGTTTTCATTAGCAGGCTTTACTAATGCCATGGTAGCCCGTAACTTTGATGACATCATGATTGTTCCAACTTTTGTGCTCACCCCCCTAACCTATTTAGGCGGCGTTTTTTACAGTACCAGCATGTTGCCTGAAATCTGGCAAAAAATATCCTGGTTTAATCCAATTTTATATATGGTGAATGCACTGAGGCAAGCCATGATTGGCCAAAGCGAGGTCGGTTTAGGCTTTGCCATGAGTATTATTTGTCTAATGTTAGTTTTATTAACCCTGCTCAATTTATTTTTATTAAAAAAAGGAGTTGGGCTGCGCGAATAAAAATTCGCGCATACCAATTTAAGGGATACAGGCTAAGGAAATATCTGCCATAGATGTAGCAGCTTGTACGGCTTCAACACCACTAAGGGTAGTAACCCCAGGCTCTAGGTTCGTAGCAACAAAAGTCGTGATTTGCGCGCCAATTTCACCACCAAGTCCAGACTCAACAGTTGCTTCTCCTTCTATCTTTCCTGAAGAATTAAGCGGCGAAGCAACAATTCCGTCTTTAGGGAATGGAGCATCAACAATACGATCACAACTCACACGAACACTATCACCGGCTCTCAGATACTTACCTCTTGCCGAAACAAGCCCTTCAAGAATCTGCACGTTAGTCACTTCGGAACCACGTAATCCAGCACATTGCGGATCTTGTTTTTTATGGTGCTGACCAGGTAATAGCGATGCGGCGACCCGTATATGAGTACCAAGGATAGCCAGCGAAACGATTGGGGTCTTCAATGTTTCCTTGATTTTTCCAGCATTTTGAATTTCAAGCTTACCACGACTTAATTCTGCATTGATTTGTGAATCGGTTTGTTTGGGGGAATAAGCTAAAATCTTATAAGTAGAATCTGAACCAATATTAACTAAAGCACCATTTGTATATTGGAGATGTATCGCCCCTCCAGCTCCGGTAGTAATTTCATCACCGGGATCTAAAGAAGCCCCCCGAGAAAGTGTTCTTTCGCTGCCATTGCGATTGGCGACCACTTTATTTTGTGTGAATAGCACCGTTGCAGCTGCAGCAAATAATTGATTCGCGGCAACAAATAACCCAATTAAAATTAATCTCTTCATATTTTTCCCTGTACAATGAATAAAATATTATAAAACAAGTACCAATTTACCACTAAACATCTACCTTACTGAACTACCCGCCGCTCCTACCTTATAAACGGATCAGGACACACACTTATTTATGAAGATGTATGTAAATCCCATCCCAATTTTCATCAGGTGCGCGTTCTTTAAATGCATTGATTCGCTGCAGATACATTTGATATAAATAAATATTCGAAGACTTGCTTTTCAGCATATCAAACTTCTTTTCCGCAGACGACCAATTGCACGCATAATAATCATCTAATGCACTATGGTATTCATCCAACTCAGCAAGAACATCGGCAGAAATTTCTGTAACCAGCCCCAGGGGCTGATAGATAATCAATCCAGTTTTGCGGCCCTTGACGGTTATTTTATCAACAGCGCGCCAAGCAAATTGCTCTTGTCCTGCGCGTGTCCCATCACTAACTAAAATGTTAACATGATAAAATTTAGTTAAATCCTGTAATCGAGAAGCTAAATTTACCGTATCGCCAAGGACGGTGTAAGCACGACGAAATTCGGAGCCCATGTCACCAACATTCATAAGCCCTGTAGCAAGACCAATCCCAATGTTCACCTCAGGCAACCCCAGTTTCATCATTTTTGCATTAATTTCAGGTAATTGTTTGATCATTTTAAGCGAAGCCATGAGTGCATGGTAGGCATGCTCTTCATCTTTGATAGGTGCCCCCCAAAAGGCAACAATCATATCCCCTACATATTTATCAATAGTGCCACGGAAACTAAAGATTATCTCCGTAATGGGCGTAAAAAATGTATTTAACAAGCGCTTAACATCAGAAGCCCCTAACGTCTCACTGATACTGGTAAAATTACGTATATCGCTAAACTGTACTGTCATATTACGCTCTTGACCTTCCATACTGTATTGGTCTGGAAATTCAATAAGCTCTTTGACATATTCTTCGGGAACATACTGACCAAATAACTGATTTATTTTGCGTTTTTGCTTACGCTCCATAATAAATAGGTACCCATAATTGACAAGGGTCTGCAAAATAATCAGGATTAAGACAAATGCTAACGGAACATACAGACTCTTAGCTACAAAAAGGTAGACCGATACAGCAAGAATAGCCAAAATACTTATTGGGGCCAGTACTAACATCCCTGAGACCCCAACAAAAGAAAAGATCAATGTAAAAAATAATCCCACTAACAACAAATGCAGCCGACCATGATTAGTATTCCAATCATAGCTAGCCACCAATTGTTGGCCAACAATACCCTGAACCATATTACCCACCATTTCAACGCCAGGAAAAGACTGCGCAACAGGTGAGTCATGCAAATCAGCCAGGAGAATCATCGTTGATCCAATAACAGCGATAGCCCCTTGCAAGTCGGTGGGATTGAAAGTGCCTTGCATGATGTCTGCTGCTGAATAATAAGTCAGTGTCCCAGGTTGCCCCCAAAAAGGAATAAGAATTTGTCCATACTCATTAGTCGGCACAAATACGGCTCCTATTTGGATTCCATACAACTTATTATCATAGAGTTTTAACGTTGCATGATCGACCATCAAATAGTTCATGGCAGTTGCCAAGGATAACGTTGCATACAGCTGGTTATTATAACTTGCTAACATAAGACCATGACGCACCGACCCGTCTGCATCAGGTAAATTAGTTACCGCACCCGCTTGCGTTGATGCTTTAAGGAATAATTCCAAACATCCGTGATAACCAGTAAACTGATATAAATCGAGATCACCACGATAAATAGTTCGACCATTGGGATAAGTTAATGAAGGAGGTAAAACTCCTTTTATAACCGACGGATCATTATGAAATAGATACCCCAACACCACATTATGATCCAATAAAGAATTCGCAAAAATTTGATCATTATCAACTTGTGGCGCAACTTCATCTAATAAAAGAGGAAGCTGTTGTTGCGTTTTCGTCAACTTCGATTCTAAAGGTTGTAATTCAGCTTTTAAACCTAAGGCATAATTTACTTCGGGCTCGGCCATGACAATATCTGTGGCAATCGTTACTACACCATTTTGTTTTAACTTCGTAACTAACTCCGCCATCTTGTTACGTGGCCATGGCCAACGGCCTTCCTTTAGCACCGCCTTATTATCAATATCAATAATCACAACCTGCGGGTTTTGATAATGTGGCCGCAAATTCAATTGCACAATCTGATCATAAATTCGATTGTCTAAGCGATTGATAAGGAAACTGACCAAAGGAAGATGTGTCACATCAGCAAGAAAAATAAATGCCGTACAGAATAATCCTAAGTAGACTTGTGTCCATTTGAAACGCAGCTTTTGGAGTAACAATTCACGAACAGTGGTCACAAGACATTATCCTTAATCGAAACCTAGCTAAAAGGAGATGCTAAAAGACAGAATCCCTCTCCCCGAACAGGAGAGGACATTCCAAAGCTTTAACGACACCAATGTTATCCAATATGTTCCTAACTGAATTGATATTCTAATGCGGCAAGTGTTTGATAACTACGGAAGGTTGAGCCGGCATTGTAATATTTTTCCTCAACCCGCATGGTGACATTTTTATACGTATACGATACTCCAGCACCTAGACGGAAACCATTCTTATCCATATTTAATTGCGGTAAGGAGCCGTTAATTATGCTTGTAGGACTCACAATTGGGCGACTATTTGAAAAATCCACAACCTGGATTAAACCACCATTAATAAATGGCATTAATTTAGGCTTAATGAAATAACCAACCTCGACATTTTCTAATAATAAAGTAGCCTTGCTGGTTAAGCGCTCAACACGTTGGCTCATGCCTTGGGTAGGGAATAAATAATAATAGTGAGGTGTATCAATTTCACTGTATAACACGCCAAAATTAGCTCTTAGCAAAAATTTCTGCCAAGTTTTTCTATAAATACCATTCACGCTGACAAACCAGTTATCACTATTATTTCGTGCATGCGCAAATAAGGGCTCAGGATTCAGGTCGCTCGGTAAAATAGTACTATAGGTATTTAATTGGTTGTATCCGTAACCGCCAGCCACATCGACATAAATTTGAGGCGTAAACAGTTTAAGGATATGGCCAAAAATCGTACTATTTTTTATAGTCTGCTCAGAACTTGTTGTTGGTATTGGTGAAAAGGCATATTTTGAAGCCAGCGCCGTATCAATTCTGAAGTAATAAATACCAGCCATAATACTCGAACTAAGTGACAGGTGATCTGCCCCTGCTGAATAAAGATTTGAATGCCCGTTGAAGCGATTAAGATTAGCACCGCTTGTTGATTTAAAATTAAAATCAGTATAGCCATAAAGCATTTCTGGAGTTATTTTTTGAAAAAAACCGGATAAGCCTGGGCGCTCACTGGTGGTCTGTGCCATATCATTTCGGGTTCTAGATAAAGCATCCGCATAAATCATTTGCCCATTACATACTAAAAAAATTGATAGAATTACAGAACGTAGTTTCATCACATCTAAATTCCTTTTAGAGAAGGTATTAAAATTATTTGTCATCATAAACAAAAAAAGGGGGCTTGCACAAGAAAAGAGTATGCAATTATTAATTTAAATGTGGATTAAGTTAAAAAAACCGCTTATTTACGTTTTACGTTTGAAACCTAACGCTTTCAAACGTTGGTCAATTGAAGGGTGGGTAGCAAAAACATTGCTTAAAGACTTAACTGGATCAATATCAGAAGGATCAAAAAGATAAGCGGCTCGTCGAACTTCCTCATGAGGTGTATTCCCATATTCTGCCGAATAATATTCAGCATGCCGTTCATGATCCGAACTGATTTTAAGTAAGGCACGCGCTAAAGGCTCATTATCACGCATTAATTCAACACATCCAGCATCAGCCATATACTCTCGGGTTCGACTTAAAAATAGAGTTAAGACAACCGTCACTAAAGGCAGAAGATAACGCATAATCATAATGACCACGAATAAGCGATTATCATCGCGTTGATCATCACGTCTATACAGGGACGAATAAAATAAAATATCAACAACGATTAACAGAATATTACTTAAAACCGCCACGGTTAATGTCAGTTTAATATCATAATGTCGTATATGGCTCAATTCATGCGCCATTACCGCCTGCAGTTCGGCCCGCTCGAGTTTATCAATTAAACCACGCGTAATTGCCACCATTGAGGATTTTTCACTGTAGCCACTAGCAAAAGCATTCATATAATCTGCTTCAATAATAAAAACACGCGGAACATAGTGCAAACCAGCGGCAACGGTCATCTCTTCAACCACATTATATAACTGTTGTTCTTGTACATTTTTTGCAGTTTTTGGAGTAATTTCATGATACTCCGTGCCTAGTAACATAATGCGATCATAGAACGTGTAGGTTATGAGCAAAGATACGACTGCCGAACCAACCATCAGCAGCGTTGCATAAGGAATAACACGTAAATAAAGCAAGGCATAAATGCTTTGCTCTATAGTAATATGTGGATACATTGCCAGCAACAAACAGACATCAGCAACAAAACCAACTGCAAAATAACCGCCAATGAATAAAGTAATCACTATACGAGTCTTAAGTTTATTTTTTCTGATTTGCTCGCGCCAATCAGCGGCACTGCCATGATAATCTGCAAGACTCATAATTTATACTCAAAATTTTACACTATAGTCTTCTTTAGCCTGAATCTGTTCTTCAGGAAGCCCCCAATAGACAAAATCTTTATTCAAAGCAGATGCATAAAAATTAACGACCATAGATTCAAAAAACGCTTTTTTCTTCGCATTATATCGTTCAATTGCATCATTATATGCTTGCTTAGCATAAGCTAATTTATTTTCTGTATTCACAATTTCTTCTTGTAATTGCATCACATTTTGATTTGCTTTCAAATCAGGATAACGCTCAAAGACCACGTTAATGCCAGAGGCAATCTGAGAAATGCCATTCTCAGCGGCCATTCGCCCCTGTTCATCCCCCGCAGCCTTAGCAGCTTGAGCCTGATTACGTAAAGCCACAACATCTTTTAATGTGGTCTGTTCATAATCCATGTACTTTTTGACGGTATCAATTAATGACTCAAATACTTTAAAACGGCGGTCCAATTGGATATCAATTTGTTTTTTATCGTTATTGATCGTTTCAATTAATTGAATTAGCGTGTTGTAGATGCCAATAGCCCATAAAAACAAAAGGACTACAATGACGAGTAGCACAATAAAGAAGGTTCCCATTTTGTTATCCCTATGCAAAATATTCTACTTTAGTTATAGCTCGAAAATGATAAAAAAAACAGGGGTGGAAAAAGTAGGTAGGTTATTTGCCCAAACATTTGCAGCCTAATATGCACTACAATTGGGCTTTACAGCCCAATCGGCTGCTAAGATTTACTTTTTGGGTAGAGCAACGGTTGCAAAAATTGACCGGTATAAGACTGCTTACATGCCGCCACTTGCTCGGGGGTTCCGGTGGCAACAACCAGCCCGCCTTTGCTCCCACCTTCAGGCCCCAAGTCAATAATCCAATCTGCGGTTTTAATTACATCAAGATTATGTTCAATAATCACAATCGTATTACCCTGTTCACGCAAGCGAAATAATACGGCCAATAATTGGCGCGTATCATGAAAATGCAAACCCGTTGTTGGTTCATCAAGAATGTATAAAGTGCTACCGGTACCTCGTTTTGACAATTCACGAGCTAACTTAATCCGTTGTGCCTCACCTCCAGAAAGGGTCGTAGCGCTTTGCCCTAATTTAATATAAGACAAGCCCACATCCATTAAGGTCTGACATTTTCTCGCCAACACCGGAATTGCCGCAAAAAAACTGCAAGCGTCTTCAACGGTCATGTCTAAAACTTCATGAATGTTTTTTCCTTTATACTGAATATCTAAAGTTTCGCGATTATAACGTTTACCTTGGCATAGATCACAGGCGACATAAATATCGGGTAAAAAATGCATTTCTACTTTGATAAGTCCATCTCCCTGACACGCCTCACATCGCCCCCCGCGAACGTTAAAACTAAAACGTCCAGGCTGATAACCTCGTGCGCGCGCCTCAGGTGTGCTTGAAAATAATTCCCGGACAGGTGTAAATAAACCAGTGTATGTTGCCGGATTCGAGCGTGGTGTACGACCAATCGGGCTCTGATCAATATCAATAACCTTGTCACACCAATTGAGTCCAGAGATTTCTTTTACCGCCCCCGGCATAAATAAACTGGCTCTATTAAGCATATTTGCCGCCATGGGATAAAGTGTATCATTAATCAAACTGGACTTGCCTGAACCCGAAACCCCAGTAATGCACGTTAATAAACCTAAAGGAATACTCACATTAACCTGATGCAAGTTATTGCAAGTAACCCCCTTTAAATGAATCATTTTTTCTGGATTAATTGGTAAACGCTGTTCAGGGATTACAATAGCCTGTTTGCCGGATAAATATTGCCCAGTCAATGAAGCAGGATTTCGCATCACCTCATCAGGAGTCCCACTCGCAACAATTTCGCCACCATGAACGCCAGCACCAGGGCCGATATCTAAAACAAAGTCCGCACTACGGATGGCATCTTCATCATGCTCAACCACAATAACGGTATTGCCTTGATTACGCAGATGCATCAAGGTCCCTAATAAGCGATCATTATCACGCTGATGCAAGCCAATGGAAGGCTCATCTAAAATATACATGACCCCAACCAAGCCCGAACCAATTTGACTGGCTAAACGAATACGTTGCGCTTCACCACCAGATAAAGTTTCGGCACTGCGTGTCAGTGATAGATAATCTAAGCCCACATTGACTAAAAAGCCTAAACGTTCAACAATTTCTTTATTAATTTTTGCCGCAATTTCACCTTTATAGCCAGTTAAGCGTAAGTTTTTAAAAAACTCATATGATTTTTCGATTGAATAAGCGGCTATTTCGGGTAGATTCTTATCGTCAATAAAGACGTTACGCGCCTCTTCACGTAATCGCGCACCATGACAGGTTTCACAAGGGCGTGAAGATAAATATTTTGCCAATTCCTCGCGGATCATTCCTGAATCAGATTCATGATAACGCCGTTGCATATTAGGAATGATTCCTTCAAATGCATGTTGCTTTACCATGTAACCGCCATTGGGACGATGATAATGAAATTCAATTACGTCACGACCACTGCCGTATAAAACTATTTTTTGCATGTCTGCGGGAAGATCGCAAAATGGCGTATCGGTAGCAAAGCCATAATGGCGCGCAAGCGATTCCAGCATGGAATAATAATAAGACGTTTTTTTATCCCAGCCCCGAATGGCTCCTTCAGCTAAGCTAGCAGTAGCATCATGGATCACCCGTTCCGGATCAAAAAATTGATCTACGCCTAAGCCATCACAAGAAGGACAAGCACCAACAGGATTATTAAAGGAAAAAAGTCGAGGCTCTAACTCACTTAAGCTATAACCACATTCAGAACAAGCAAATTTGGAAGAAAATAAAAGATCGGTGAATTTATCGTCCATTGAAGCGGCTACAGCAATGCCTTCAGCTAAATTTAAGGCATTTTCAAAAGACTCACTCAAGCGCTGAGCAATATCTGGCCTGACCTTAAAACGATCCACGACGACTTCAATCGTATGCTTGGTACGCAAACCTAATTTGGGCGGCGAATCCAGCTCGCAAAGTTCACCATCAATCCGCGCACGCACATAACCTTTCGCTTGCAATTGTTGCAGTAACTGCACTTGCTCGCCTTTACGCTCGCGCACCACCGGGGCCAAAATCATGACTTTAGCATCCCGGGGCAAAGCTAAAACCTGATCAACCATCTGACTTACTGTTTTCGCATGTAAGCTTGCATGATGTATTGGGCAACGAGGCTCGCCAACACGCGCATACAACAATCGCAAATAATCATAAATCTCGGTAATTGTTCCTACCGTAGAACGTGGATTATGTGAGGTTGCTTTTTGCTCGATTGAAATTGCCGGCGATAAACCTTCAATAGAATCCACATCCGGCTTTTCCATCATCGACAAAAATTGCCGTGCATAAGCAGAGAGCGATTCAACATAACGGCGTTGCCCTTCGGCATACAAAGTGTCAAAGGCTAAAGATGATTTCCCCGATCCGGACAAACCAGTAATCACGATTAATTGATCACGCGGTAAATCCAGGTCGATATTTTTAAGATTGTGGGTTCTTGCACCACGGATACTGATAGTCTGCATAAAATCCGATAGTTTAGTTGTAACGACTCAGGTACATCATCGCGCATCAGGAGAAAAGACACGGATATGCGGCGTTATGTTTAAGGTAAAATACGCTTAAAGTATAGCTGAATTATGACCGTAAAATAGCCCAACGTATAGACATTTTTTATCCTGATTCGAGAACAACAAGATCCTCTGCTACACTACAAACATGAAGCGTTAATGCAAAAGGATTTTAAAGATGAGACCTATTCTGTTAAGCATTTTGCTGCTGCTTGCGACAACCATGCATGCGGCAAATTCACTAAAAGTAACTGAATGGACCAAAAAAACCTTAACCAATACTTTATCAATAGATTTTAACTACGACAGCAGTGACGCCGAGCAACACGGTAATGGATTCACCCCATTTGCCTGGCATGCCCTAAGTGGCTTTCTCGGAAGCTATCTACAGAAGATTCGTGCGCAACAACTCACGATTCATCCAACATTTCTGATTACACCAACTATTGTAGACTCAGGTATGGCTTCTGGAATAAAGTATTGGCGCATCAATACGGAGGTATTGCTCGCGGAACTTAACGTTAAAGTTGCTTTTTCTTTAATCGTTATCGCCACCAATCCCTCGGCAAACGAACCTTACCTCATTCAGAGTATAAGTATGGTAAAACAGGAGAATCCATGAGCCACATGTTTCGCTTTAAATTGTTTTTCTGGTACTTCTGCCACTTTAAAGTAGCAATGATTGGTTATTTAAAACCACGTATAATTAAGATCGATAAACAAGAAATCGTTATTTGCTTGCCCTTAAAAAGACGCAGCCGCAATCACTTAAACTCCATGTATTTTGGTGCATTGGCTGTTGGTGCCGATTTAGCCGCAGGATTACATGGTTTTTATCACGCCGATCTGGCCCAGAGTAAAGTTTCTCTAGTGTTTAAATCGTTCCAAGCACAATTTTTACGCCGACCCGAATCAGATGTCTATTTTGTTTGCACTGAAGGCGAAAGCATCAAAGCGATGATTATGGAAACGCAACACACTAAAGAACGGGTTAATCGACCAATTCGTATCGATGCTTATACCGATTATCCTGTACAAACCAATAAGGTAGCTGAATTTATTTTAGAACTCTCGGTAAAAATATCAAAAGAAAGTCTACCGTCTTAATACTAACTTAAGTATTATGCCGTAAACTGACAAGGTGTTAATAATTTAGGTTCTCTGATGCTTGAAAGATTTACGCAATTATTCAAATCGATAACAAATAAACAACCGGCTGAAGTTAAAGATTACATTGTCGACACAAAAGACACCGCGGTCTCTATATATACCGCCGTTGTAAATTATGATGATATGCTAAAACTAATAGAGTCGTTTAAGAAAAATAAAATCTCTCTACTCATAGAGTATGTTAATAAAACAGCATTTAATGCCATCCAGAGCCAATATGCCAGTCCGGAAATAGCCCAATACTTTCCGGATATAGACCAATACCTTAAGAAGGTTAACCCAGAAGGCCCCCCTTTTTCTAACTTCGACCTTGAGCCGGATAATATTTCCCAAATCAAGAAGCTACTCAACGCGCTTTATTATGCGCATCTAACCTTTAAAGATTTAGAGAATATTGATATCAGGGATGCATCCCGCTTCACCTCTAATATAAAATTACTGCTGAGCAGGACTATTGAAACCGCTTATGAAGCCAGTTACTTAGCAACTCATTTAGATGTCGATATCAAGGCCTTATTCCAAGAAGAATTAGATTTTCTGCTCTCTTATCTAGGCAAGATACAAAATTACGCCAAAGACCAAGCCCAAGATTTGAAAGGATATATTGACAAAACCAGGAAAAATATAAAAAACGCCTGTTACTTAACCCTTAGCTTAGATGTAAATTTAAGAAATTTACCCAAAGGCGATCTCGATCTTATTCAATTACATCTGGCCAACATAGAACATTTTGCGGAAAACCATACTGAAACGCTGCAAGAACTAATTAATAAGGCGCAAAAAGATACCGCGCAACCCGGCCATTTAAAGGTTAAGTTAGGTATTAAGGTACAAGGCCTTTCCCAGACAGATCAAGATTTTATTCAACTACACCTAACGCCTATAGAAAAATTAGTTAGCATCGAAGTAAAAGAAATACCATTACCTTACACCGTAGGCGAGAAAACCGGGATAGCCGCACATCAAATGCGCCCACTTGATGGTGATGTAGATTATAACTTCCTGACTAAATTCAGTGGGAATTTACCAAGTTACATCAATGAATTAACAAATTACATCCAAGAGTACTCATCACAAATTAAAGAAAATGAACCCAAACTTAATCAAAAGAAGTTAGATGAGCTACGCCTTGCGGCACTTAGCCTATTGAATGATATAACAAAACTACAAGGAAATAATCTTTTTGTTTCCCTGCGGTTTTTAAATTACATCCACATTATCCGTAATATTATTACCATATCAATGAGCATTATGGATGAAGTTGGTGAATTAACCGACTCCTCACAAGATTTGGTCCGAGAAAAATTAGCGCTATTAAAGTACAATATCTTACCTACCTTATTTGGTGTGGTTGACAAAATTGAAGTCAATACCATGGTAAAACCAGGAACCTTGTCTACGCCCTTAATGGAGCAGATACAAAAACTATACCAAGCCCTGCTTTATTTCCCTAAAAAAGCGATTGACTTCAAGGAGAAAGGAGAAGAGTTACTCAGTATAGAAGATTCTCGCTTTATTGAACTAAGGCTGGAACTTGCTTATAAACGCATTAATACGGCGGCAAAAGTAAGTTCTCAAACCAATAAAATACAAACCGCTGCGAATGCATTTTTTACCGAATTAGAAAAATCAGAATATCAAGCGTACAGCCTTGCTCAATTACCTGAAAAAGTAAAAGAAGGACTCATTACAAACTACAAAATCATTAAACCCCTGATGGCGCAGCTGGACGTTAATTTTGATAAGCAAATCACCACCAGCTTGCTAAGCTCCGAATCATGGTCATCCTATTTTAATAGGCCCTTACGGTGGGTAGGAGGCACTCTCCCTGCCGACCATATCAGCCTGGTTTTAGCCCAAAAAGAAGCATTACAAGACTTAATTACCAAAAATCAAAACAGCCAACAATTTCATACTAAGCTGAATGAAAATCTAATTGATTTTGTCCATACAGAAACAAAATTAGTTTTATTTCCTTATGTTGACACAGCGGAGGTCTATGCTCTTGATGAGTCAATCCCTTTAGGGATCAACCGCAATGAAATAAATCTCAAACTAAAAAAAGCCGAATTTGAACCACTTCTAAATGCTTTTATACGCTTAAGTGCATTAATTACCCACCAAATTAATGCTGACAATAAGGCGCCTACTGACACGCTGTCTCTTGACGCCCTAGATGAGACAACGCGAACACAACTCAATGATTTATATAAGCAATTACAACTCTATTTTTCCTACCTAGTACCGCCCAAGCAGAAAAATAATGCCTTACAATTTGAACGCTACTTGACGGCAATACTGGAAAATAAAAGCATAAGTACGAAAGGCACTCCAGCAGTCGAGCTATTTTTAACATTAGCCCAACAAACGCAAAATGCGTTAGTTCAAGTGCAAACATCTTGGACGGATAAAACAGAAGTTTACTATGATCTGAGTAAAGCACAGTTTCTCACGCAAGAAGAATCTGCTGTCTTGCGCCGAAAAGAAGACAAAAAGTTAAAATTTACAGAATCAGCTACGACTAAAGATATTCTACTGGATAACCCTGAGCATCTAAGCGCCGATCAAGCCCAAGAACTCTGTGAATGGTATAATCATAAACAGAAAAAATTTGCAGCTGCAAAAGAAAAGTACACTCAATTTATCGGGCTATTAAACACGCATCAGATTAAAGGAAATGTTCTTAATATTGTTGGCCTGAAAGATAATGTCAAAGATGAATTACGCAAATTATATAATATCGTCCAACCTTATTTTATGGGTACATTACCCAAAGCAGATAGAGAATGGGCAATCAAATTTGATAAATATTTAGTTGCTATCTTATCAAACAGAGCAATCGACCTTGGCAATGCGCCAACAATGGATAGATTCTTTAATTATAATACGCAATTGACGGCGCATTTTGTCGAAGTCGACCAAAAGCTGCGCCAGAAAAGCGAAAATTATGAGAAGATAGCGCAAGAAAGATTTCATAGTGAAAATGAGGCGGCCACCTTTGCACTCAACACCAATAAAGATCCGCGAGCACACCATTTACTTAAAAATACGAATATTTCTCAAGGGATTCATGAGTTCAGAACTGATTTATCGGCACTGGTGCGCTTATTTAATAAAACAATGCAAAAAGAGTTAACACCGCAAGCAAAAGGAATCCCCTATCCGGAGATGGAAAACGCCAAAGATGCCAACATCCATTTACTGCAAAGCGAGCAGGTTCGCGCCATAAAAGACTTATACAATAGCCTTTTCCATCTCGAAGGAATTGCCAAACGCATAGAAACATTAACCAATGACAATTTGCCGATTCCAGAACAAGAAGAATCCTATGCAAAATATGGGAATGTTAAATACTACTATCACCGATTGCTCGCCGAAGTTACCAAAGGCTGGACAAAATCTAAAAAAGTGATCTATGTTTATCACCTAATCCAAGCGTACAGCCATATTGATGAAATCAAAAAACTAAGCTTACGCCTTGCCTCTGATCCGCATTACGGATTACTGGCAAAAGAATTAATAAGCAAAGCACAAAATATTTATGCAAATCTGCAAGAACAGACTGAAGCCTATCAAACTGGAGCAGAGCAAATTCCGCTTGAAGGTACTGTGCAATACAGTGCGCTATGGTATGCGCTTAATGCATTCTACATCAGTCCTAAGCATATTAGAGCACTAAACAATATTAACTACTTAACAACCGAAGAACTCAACGCCTTGCATGAACGTGCAAAAAAAGCAACGCTGACCATTGAAGGACTAATCAACAGTGCGGATTCTTACTTTAAGTTATTCTTGCAAACGCCAAGCATGCTGCTGTTATATAAAGAATTAAAGCAAAAGCTTAACGAATTTACGACTACAGCTCATGATGGCGTACTCACTAATTTAGAGAATATACGACCAAGCCTATTGACACCAATGCTTCTCGAGGCCGACCACTGGGAAGACAAACTAGGGCTTGCTCCAGGGAGCTTCTCAGAGCCGCTAAGAAAAATTACCGATGAATATTATAAAGGCTTATTACATCCGCTCAATTTGTCATCTAAAAAATATATTGCCTTAGTCAATGACAATCAATCACTGATACACCGAGAAGCCGCAATTGCCAAAGAAATTGAGAAAGCAGAAAAAGGTGCTAATAAGATAGAGCAATCTTATGCGGGCATCGTTAAATTACGCGCCATGATGAAGATACATAGAGATTTAGCGGACGGAACATTTATTGCGCCAGCAGAGTATATTAACTTAAGTAAAAAAGAGCTCCAAGAGCAATATAAACAAGTATTGCCTAGACTAGCAAGACTTAAAGCAAAGCAAAAAATTTATACTGAAGTCTCCATTTATGATGAAGATCATTTTTTTGATAACCTTTGTAATGAAGGGCTTAAAGACTGGGAACCCCATTTCACGGAAATCGAAGAATTAGTTGAAGCCAGCCATCATTACTATGTAGGCTTAAAAGCAACTTATGAGATGAGGGTGAGTACGGCTAAAGAAAAACAAGCTTATTTCAAAGAATTAGCGCGAACTCAAGAGCAAGAACAGCAAGAATTTATTGAAAATTATACGGATGAAGCTTTTGGCAAGCACTTAGATACCTGCTGTAACCACCCTATTGGCCTACTATATACCGATACTGAGTACTACGCGGCACTTAAAACCGAGTTACTTCTCCATAAAGCACAAATAATCAATGCGTCAAAAACAGCAGAAGACATCAACCTTAACATTAGCAATTTACTGAAAGAAAAAATTAGTGCTTTTGAGAAAAAACATTATGTAGACTACTACCATCTTGACTCAGTGCGGCATGCATTACTGCAATTTCGAAGCTATTGTAATTATTGTACGGAAAAGAAAGACTCTTTATTTGAAGATAAAGATACTTTAGATAAAAAATCTACGCTACTAAAGGAGCTAGAACAAATAGCCACTAATGCAAGACTATCAATAAAAGAACGTTTGAAAGAAATAAGAAAGGAAGTTAAAGACCCTAATTTTGAGCGCATTATTCTTGCGTACAAACATCACGATACCTTTAGTATAGCGTACTTAAAAATGTGCTTTTTCTTATTACTCGAGGCACTCCACTTATTCACGCCAACGAGGAAAAAGCGCTTAAATGCCCTCAATGAAGCGGTAGATAATCAACCGAAAATTGATGACTTAGTTAGCCGATTTGGCCTATTTAGTACCCCAACGTCGCCAACAAGTCAACCAAGTATGTCTGATGATACGCCTCCCCTGCCCGCTACGGGACCAGGCTTACTTTAACGTGAATTCTCGATAAGAAATTCACGATACATTGATATCGTGAATTTCTTATCCGCAACCAAAGAAAGAGCCAATCCTACCCTAAGGACTCCTCATCTTCCACTAAATGCTCTGCCACCGCTTTTTTCTGGTGATCTTCGGCTAATAATAAATACATTGCAGGCACAACAAAAAGAGTAAATAAGGTGCCAATTGAAATACCGGTAGAAATCACCAAGCCAATATTATAACGACTCTCCGCACCTGCACCGGTCGCTATAATTAAGGGCACAACCCCCAAAACCATTGCAGCAGTAGTCATAAGAATCGGACGCAAACGAATTGCAGCAGCAGCACGAATCGCATCCAACTTATTTTGACCGGCAGCTTGTAAGTCATTAGCGAATTGCACAATTAAGATACCATGTTTACTGATTAAGCCAATCAAGGTCACTAACCCTACTTCACTATAAATATTTAATGTCGCCCCACCAATACCAAGACTTACAAAAATCATCGCCCCGCAAATAGACATGGGTACACTAATCAAAACAATGAGCGGATCCCGGAAACTCTCAAACAAAGCAGCTAAGGCCAAAAAGATCAGAATCAAGGCAAAGAAGAACGTTATAATTAAACCAGATCCCTCTTTAATAAATTGGCGAGATTGCGCTGCATAATCAATGTAATAGCCTTGTGGCAATGTTTCTTTGGCAATTCGAGCAAAGGTACTTAATGCTTTCTCCATCGATACTCCCGGAAAGGCAACCGCAGAAATCGTTACGGAATTAAGCTGTTGGAAATGATTTAAGGATTCAGGCACAATCTGGCTCTGCAAACTAGCAACCGTGCTTAATGGCACTGAATCTCCAGATGCCGTTTTAATGTAATAATTCAAAATTTGCTCTGGATTTAAACGCGTATCACGCTTTACCTGAGGGATAACCTGATAAGAACGTCCGGCATAGTCAAAATAATTTATATAGCCTTCACTCAGTGCAGAACCAAACAAATTACCAATATCCTGCATGGTCAAACCAAATTGCGATATTTTATCGCGATCCAAATTAACTTTAGTTTGGGTTTGATCAATTTTCAGATCCGGATCAATGTATGCCAAAAGACCAGTAGCACGCACCTTGTCCAATATAGGTTGCAACACCTCATTTAAATTATCAAAAGTTTCTGTTGTCGTAATCACAAATTGAATGGGAAGACCACTGCTGCCTCCAGGTAATGAGGGCAATTGAAATGCCGCCGCTTTAGCACCCGCAATATTATTCAATTGATCCTGAACTAATGGCTGCAATTGATTTGAAGTACGCTTACGTTGATCCCAGGGTTTCAAAACCATACCAACAACCGCATTATTTAAGGCCGTATTACCATCCACCTGAAAAATATGATCTGTTTCAGGAAATGTTTTAATAATCCGATTGACCTCATTTGAATAAAGTTGTGTTTGAGCGAGCGAAGCATTCGCTGGAGCAGTAACCTGAGAAATAACAATTCCCTGGTCTTCCTGGGGAGCTAATTCCGAAGCAGAGGTAATAAAAAGAAAATAGTTACTGGCCAAAATAATTGCCGCAAAAACCGCCACCACAGGTAAGTAACGGAAGGTTTTAAGTAAAATGCGCTCATATCCTCTTTCTAAGCGCGCAAAATGTTTATCAACATAGACCATGAACCAATTTTTCGTTGCACCATCACCTACTTTAAGAAATTTAGAACACATCATCGGTGATAGGGTTAATGCAACAATAGCGGAAATGGTTACAGCACCGACTAAGGTAAAAGCAAATTCAGTAAATAAAGCCCCAGTTAATCCCCCCATAAAACCAATAGGAGCATAAACAGCAACTAAGACAATGGTAATGGCAATAATCGGGTTTGCCAATTCACGGGCCCCTAATAGAGCAGCCTTAAGCCGTGTTCGCCCTTCCTCAATATGGCGTTGTACGTTTTCCACAACAATAATCGCATCGTCAACAACAAGACCAATACCCAATACTAAGGCTAATAAGGTGAGTAAGTTAATTGAATAGCCAAGGATTAACATAATCCAAAAAGCACCAATAATCGATAAAGGAATTGCAATAAGCGGAATAATTACCGAACGAAGAGAGCCCAGGAATATAAAAATTACCGCAGTAACAATCATAAAGGCTTCTAATAAAGAAAGGATTACTTCATGAATGGATGAATCAACAAATAAACTAGCATCATAAACAATATTTGCCTTTAAGCCTTGCGGTAATTCGGCCTGAATCGTTGGGAATATTTTTTTAATATCATCAATCACAGTTAAAAGATTTGCCGAAGGCGCAACAATAATGCCAATATAAACTGCTTTACGCCCATCAAAACTTACTGCTGAATTATAGTTTTGCGCTCCAAGATCAACCGTTGCGACATCACCTAAACGGATAATTGCACCGTTTTGTGCTTTGATAATCATCTTTTTAAATTGATCCACGTCCGTCAGATTCGTACTGGCAATAAAATTTTGGATGAACATTTGTCCATCAGTACGACCTACAGCAGAAATAAAATCATTATTTGCGAGCGCGGTGCCAACATCTGCTGCAGAAATACCATACCCAGCAAGCTTCACTGGATCCAACCAAGCCCTTAGAGCAAAGGTTTGATTACCAAGGATCTCCGCCTTCTGCACCCCATTAACAGCCTGTAATTTTGGCTGTGCCACACGAATCAAATAATCCGTAATTTTATTAATCGGCAACTCATCGCTGTAAAAACCAATGTACATGGAATCAATGGTTTGACCAACTGATACCGTAATCACTGGTTGCTGTGAGTTTTTAGGCAGCTGATTAAGTACCGCATTTACCTTAGTTGTAATATCAGATAATGCTTTTAGCGGATCATAATTTAATAATAGATTTACCGTAATCGTACTAGTACCCGGCGTACTCGTAGAGGTCATGTAGTCAATACCATTGGCTTGGGCAATGGAATTTTCCAACGGCGTTGTAATAAAACCAGCGATTACATCAGGGTTAGCCCCGGTATAAACCGTAGTCACAGTAACAATTGCATTTTCGGTAAACGGATATTGCATCACGGGTAATGACCCCATGGAACGTAAACCCATCGCCAAAATCATTAAGCTAATTACTGTAGCCAATACCGGTCGCTTAATAAAAATATCCGTAAACGCCATAATAACAATCCTTAATACTCAATCTGGTTCCCTCTCCAGGTTTCGGGAGAGGTCTGGAAACACAGGGGAAACTTACTTTTCAGTGACCTTAGGCGCAGCTTCATTGCTTGGTTGAATTGAATTATTCACCACAATTTGACTGCCATTTTTAAGTTTTAGCTGGCCACTAGTCACCACAATATCACCTGCTTTTATCCCTTTTAAAATGGCAATTTGATCGCCACGTGTATCGCCAACCGTAACAAAAATCTGATTGACGATAAGCACAGGCTTATTATCTTTGTCCTTTTCACCCATGTCTTTAACCACATAGACAATATCGCCATAAGGGTTAAAACTAACCGCTGACTGTGGTAAAGTGATGTATTTTCGTGTTGATTCCACATTCACGGTAACATGAACAAACATTCCTGGCTTCAATTGAAAATCAGGATTAGGAAGTGTTGCCTCAACTTCCACATTACGAGTGTTACTATCCACCAGCGGTTGAATCGTAGTAATGTCCCCCGCAAAGGTTTTATCGGGAAAAGTATCCGTAACTACTTTAACCTTTTGCCCCATTTTAAGTTGTGCCAAAGCTTGTTGTGGCAAGTAAAAATCAGCATAAATAGGGTCTAAAGCCTGTAGGGTCGTCACCGTGTCACCCACATTAAGATATTGTCCAGGGTTAACATTATTAATCCCCAATTGCCCAGAAAAAGGGGCTCGCAATGTTTTTTTATCTACGGTCGCAGCCTGTTGCGCAACTTGCGCCTGCAAATTCTTCAGGTTCCATTCATCCGTATCCACGGTCTGTTTACTGACCGCGCGCGCGGCATATTGCGCTTTATCACGCTGATAGGTAATTTTAGCCAATTCAACTTGAGCTTGTAATGACTGCAATTGACCAAGCTCCGTTCCGGCATTCAACTGCACTAAAACATCCCCTTTTTTAGCTGCCGTCCCAGGTGTAAAATAAATTGTTTGCACCATACCAGCAAGTTCCGTTGTCACATTCACCCCAACACGGGCGCGCAGGCTACCTACGGCCGTCATAGTCGGCTGCCATAAAGACTCTTCCGCCTTTATCGTAGATACTGTAACCACCGGAGCTTTCATCGCCGCGATGTATCTTTGAATCATAATTGCTTTCAATCCCTTCCAACCAAAAATGAGTCCAAAAAGAATCCCCACAACAGCTAACATCATCATCATTTGTTTTTTCAAGAAAGCTCTCACTCATAATTACACAAAAATCCCATCACCCATTAAGAAGAGATGGCTAGAGAAAAGATAGGTTTAATTATGCTTCTCACCTGTCCTTATGAACCTCTTAAGCCTGGGCTAAAAAATTACATCACAAACACTCTTTAACGCACCAAGGCTTCTGCCACCAACCACCACCTAAGGCTTGAAACAATGCCGCCGTATCCGTATAGCGTGTTGCTTGTGCCTGAATACGGTTAATTCGTGCCTGTTGGTACTGTTGCTGAGCGTTTAATAAATTAATATAATTCACGCCACCTAAACGATATTGCTGCGTTATTAACGTCAATGAAGCATGTGCAGACTCTTCTGCGCGAACCTGAGCTTGAAAGGTACGCGCATCCGTTTCAATTGCCCGTAACACATCCGCCACATTCTGGAATGCTTGCAAAACAGTCTGTTTGTATTGCGCTGCGGACTGTTGAAAAGCATCAATCGCCGCACGCCGTTTGGCAAACAAGGCCCCGCCCTGAAATAAAGGTTGCGCGACCTGAGCAGCAATGGACCATACATTATTAGGCGCAGTAAACAATTGTGACCAGGAAGAATTAAGCCAGCCATCACTTCCGGTTAAAGTAATTTGCGGGAATAAATTTGCGGTAGCAACCCCAATTTGTGCACACGCTGCATGCAATAAAGCTTCTGAGGCACGCACATCAGGTCGTTGTCGTACCAGCATAGAGGGTAAAGTTACCGGTAATTCCGTGGGTAAGGTTAAACGATCCAACTTTATTGTCGGTAAAGGTCCATCGGGAAAAGCCCCCACAAGAACCGATAACGAATGCTTTGCCAGAGATAAGCTTTTTTCTAAGGGGGGTAAGGTAGCCTTTGATTGCTCCAACAAGGTTTGCTGGGTCAGCACGTTGGCATTAGAAACACCGCCTAAGCGATACTGATTTTTTAAAATATTAAGAATACCAGCTTCTGCTTTAATTAGATCTTTAGTCGCATCAATCTGCGCTTGATAAGAGGCAATGTTTACTGCCGTAGTAACAATATTGGAAGTCAATGTAAGATGGGCCGCAATCTCTTCAAATTGTTGATAATCAACTTGCGCACGCAAGCCTTCAATCTGACGGCGAGCACCACCAAAGACATCGAGTGTATAAGATAAATTGAACGCAGGATTATAAAGGCTAAAGGTTGCACTATCGCCAGGTATACCAATTTGCACTCCTGAGTAACGTTGTCGTATCACTCCCATTGAGGCATTAATCGCGGGCAATAACGAGGTACCTATTTGCGCTTTCCAATTTTCTCGTGCCTGGCGTAATGTGGCAGCAGCTGCCACTAAGTTAGGACTATTTATCAACCCCGCTTTAACTAAGCGATTAATCTCAGGAGAATGATAAAGCTCCCACCACAACAGCGGAATGTCTTTATCCTGGCGAAAAGTTTGCGCCTGCCCCCCGTTAGCCTTAGTCTTCACGGTTTTGGCCGGCAACGGTGACTCAGTATAGGCGCGCACTTTCGGTGCTGCTGGTGGGCGAAAATTTGGCCCAACCATACAGGCGGACTGCAATCCAGAAAGCAACAATATACCAATAAAAAGGCCTGGCCGAACTTTAAAATCGTGCACTGACTACAATCCTTTGCAAACTTAACTTTATTGAGATCTATTAATCTACCATAAGATTACGATAGATTAGTAGGGCTCAACACCTATAAAATCAGGAATATTTATGTTTCTTAATATATAATATTTTTGAATTGACGTTATTTAGCTTGATTAAAATGATCATTGCGCAATAAATATAGAACCGTGCACATGCAAAAAATGACTAAAGGAAGCCAAGGAAAAACTAATTCTAACGGCACCAGCATTATGTTTTTTCCATAACATGGGTGAATTTACATCGTGGAATGGAATCACGAATCCATTTAATGACAAACGCAATAAAGGATAAGGGCATTGTGGGTTCACAATAAAATCTGACCATGCAAATTCAACTCTGGATTGGGAATCCTTGCCATCATCCAAGATACGTTGCTAAATTTGCAAGTTGGCCTATAAAACCAACCGCCAAACGCCATCACATAAAATAGAGAGCATCTTAACAGACTTTACAAACCAGCTTAACCAAGACCTCGCTAGATTGAGCCAAAATGGGTTGATTTTTGAGCACTGAAGCGAGCATACATCAACTATGTGCGCATCAAAGCACAGAAAATCAACTCATTTTGACCAAGAGGGTAGAACGGTCAATAGACCCTAACTTATTTGAGCTCGATTTAATGAGCGGCTCGTTGAATATCATGGCCAACATGGGATACGTCTTTACCAAAGCCATTAACGGTTCCACAAGCGCTTAACATCCCGATTGTTGTTAAAAAAACACAAAACATTATTATTTTTTTTGCACTGTTCATGATTTTCCTCTCTTCTTGAGTTTGAAAATACGGTTTTCATTATTTAATGTTAGTTCATATCTTTATAAAATACCAAAAAAAACAACAGTCTGTTTTTTATAAAACAACAATTTCTTAGTGTTAAGCAAAAAAACATTAAGAAAAGCGCTGATGCAATCATTTATCGTTCGCTAATGAGATAATGGAATAGAGACCTATATTTTCCATGAAAATATTGATAGATTAATTGATCTGATTATACCAAAGGGATTTACATTTGCGAGCGCTCTTCCTACCAAGCCTTTTCTGCGCATTAGCATTAGCCGGTTGTAAACTTCATAGTGTCATTCACAGTGAGACCCCGCAAATAAATGCTGCGGATTTAGCAATAAAACATGTTTATAAAACGCCTAAAGAAGATAGCGCACCGGAGCATTTAACGCGATTTAATGATCCTCAATTACAACGACTTATTGTTATAGCACTTATTGATGCACCGAATATACGCAGTGCCAAAGCGCGAGTCATGAGTGCCCGCCAAGTTGCCAAAGGCGCTTATTCTACCCTTTGGCCATCAGCAAGCCTAAATGGTTTTATCGAGAAAGAACATTTTTCCTTTCAGGGGACAGTGCCTCCACCATTTAACGAGCTGGTATTTAACAAAGCCCGGATTGCCGATCTGGCCTTAAACTTTAACTATGAACTGGATTTTTGGGGTAAAAACAGAGAAACATTCGCCAGTAAATTAAATGAAACCTTCGCGGCGCAAATGGATCTGCAAGAAACACGCTTGATTTTAAGTTCAACCATTGCCAGTGCCTATTTCGAACTACAAAATGATATTATCCAACAACAATTAGCTAAAGAAAATGTCCGTTTACTCAAAGAACTTGAAGATATTGTCCTGGCGCGCGCCAAACAAGGAATTCAATCAGATATCCCGGTAAAAACTGCAATATCTAATACGCAAACAGCACGTTTATCCATTCAAGATTATAAACGCACCGAGATGCAATCACGCCATCAATTAGCGGTATTGCTCGGCAAAAATCCGTTCAATACTCAAATTGAACCAGAAAAATTTACTTACTATAAGAAACAACTGACCTTACCCGAGGTAATTTCCGTTAACGTGCTGGCCCAAAGACCCGATATTGCAGCATCACGTGCTTTAGCAGAGGCCGCAGCGCATCAAATCAATGTAGCCCGAGCGGCGTTCTTCCCAGATATTAATTTAAGCGGCATATTAAGCTTACAATCGTTTTATTTTACGCGCTTCTTTAATGTATCGCTGCAAACTGAAGGTATTAAGGCAGCATTAAGTTTACCTATTTTTGACGCCGGCGCACGCCGTGCAAATTTAGGCGTAAAGCACGCACAATTTGAGCTAGCAGTGAATCAGTATAATCAAACACTTTTAAATGCCCTGCAAGAAGTGACCGATCACATGACGGCAATTACAAACACTAAA
>NZ_JH413847.1:54713-62831 GCF_000162755.2 Legionella drancourtii LLAP12 | reverse complement strand
ATGATACATGGGTTGATGCCAACTACAAAGAATCCTCTTTGGATCATCTTCGCGTCAATCAAGCCGTAACTCTGTATGCTGATGCTTATCCTGATGTTACCTATCATGGCAAAGTAGAAGGTTTAAATGCCGGAACAGGCTCAGCGTTTTCCTTGCTCCCCCCCCAAAATGCAACCGGAAACTGGATTAAGATAGTCCAAAGATTACCCGTACGTATTCGCTTGAACGAAGATGAACTGAAAAAAAACCCGTTGCAATTAGGACTATCTATGCGCGTTACCGTAAATACTCATGATCGCGATGGAAGCAGAATGCCAACGACTACAGAACCATTGTTTAAGTATGAAACGACTGTTTATGCAAAACAATTGGCCGAAGTTGAACCCTTGATTTATGAAATCCTGACGGCAAACTCAACGGATATCTCGTTACCAAAGGCTGCAAAATAATGGCAGAAGCATTACCTCCACTACAAGGCAGTAGACTGCTGTTAATGACAATCTCCTTGTCATTGGCTATTTTTATGAATGTCCTTGATACGTCTATTGCCAATGTAGCAATTCCAACTATTGCCGGCGATCTTGGGGTTAGCCCGGATAACGGCACCTGGGTTATTACCTCTTTTGCAGTAAGCCAAGCAATTATGTTACCGCTCACCGGATGGCTGGCGCGCCGTTTTGGTGAAGTGCGTTTATTCTTATATTCGACCACATTGTTTACCATCGCTTCGGTACTATGCGGCTTATCCGAAAATTTAGCGATGTTGATTCTGTTCCGCGTTATTCAAGGGGCGGTTTCAGGCCCGATGATTCCTTTGTCACAAAGTATTTTACTTGCCAACTACCCTCCTGAAAAAAGGGGACTGGCAACAGGAATATGGGCCATGACCGCAGTTGTCGGCCCCATCATGGGCCCAATTCTGGGGGGGATTATTACTGATAATTACACCTGGCCGTGGATTTTCTACATTAATGTACCGGTTGGCATCTTTGCCGTTATTTTTACAATGATTACCCTCACGGGCAGAGAAACAGCAACCGTAAAACGCCCCATAGACTATATTGGCTTAGTCTTATTAACCATTGGGATTGGCTGTTTACAAGTTTTACTCGATAAGGGACATGATTTAGATTGGTTTCATTCAAACACAATAACTGCTCTGGGGATTATCTCCCTCATTACGCTTAGCTTTTTAGTCATTTGGCTCTTAACTCAATGTGATCCCATTATTGACTTGTACTTATTTGAAAACCGCAATTTTACGATTGGTGTGACTTGCCTGACGCTAGGTTTTCTGGTTTATTTTTCCACGGTGGTTATTTTTCCCTTATGGTTACAAACACAAATGGGATACACCCCTACCTGGGCTGGTTTTGCCGCTGCTCCAGTTGGAATTTTGCCTTTCATATTAACCCCCTTTGTTGGTAATTATATGGGTAAATTTGATTTGCGCGTGATAACCAGCATTGGTTTTCTCATCTTTGCACTCACTTCGTATTGGCAATCTAATTTTTATACTGATATAGGCTTCATTCAATTAATTGAACCACGATTTATCCAAGGTCTTGGTCTTTCTTTTTTCTTTACCCCACTGATTGCCATGATCTTAGCTGATATCCCCCCTGAAAAACTAGCCAGTGCCTTGGGTCTTGCCAATTTTTTTCGTATTCTGGGTGGAAGTTTTGGCACCTCACTCAGTGTCTCGATTTGGAATGATCGGGAAGCAATGCACCAAAGTCATTTGGTTGAATACATCAATGCCTTTAATCCATTAACGACACAATCGCTAGAACAATTACACGCATTAGGTATCTCAGGCTTAAAAGGTTTTGGCGTCTTATATGAGAACGTAATCAACCAGGCATTTATGTTAGCGACCAATGATATCTTCAGACTTTCAGCCTGGATTTTCATGTTTCTGTTTGGCCTCGTTTGGCTTGCTAAACGCACCTTTATAAAAGCTGGCGGCCCCATTGCGGCAGAATGATTGTTATCTAAACAATTCTTCTTTATAATTCGTTTTGATTTTAAACAATAAGGTGCTTTTAAATGAAAAAATGGATGATGCTGGCGGCTTCCAGCTTTATGGTAATGAATGCTCATGCAAACGAAGCCTATTGTGGTTATAAGGATTACTTTCGTTTAAGCGACAGTTCACACCCAGCAATTTATATTGTAAGTGGCTTTAGTGATCAAGACATTGTGTTACAAATAATCGGTCCACGCAGTTTTGTGATTAGAGATTCGTATCAATGCCGAAGCGGTTATGCACATGTTACAGTTGCCTATGATTCAGCCAATTGGTGCGTGCTGGATATTAAAGACGGCCCATTCATGAATCATCCAACCGTTAATGCCTCGTGCAATGGAATTCGTTACATCAATACAGAATATGATGGCTTTAACAGTTATTCCTACACGATTAATTTAGATTAAAATCTAATTCATTGTCGTCTGGGTGGAAAAATACCCCCAATCGACAATGAATGATTCTCGTTATCTACATCGCTATTGATATGTATTGACTCATAGGAACAACGGCTTTTCCCCAGAACCCTTAGCTGTGGCTATAATCTTCCTGAACCAATTTCCGGTGTATCGGAGTCCGCCTCGCTAGATAAACGCTGCTCGGCTATTTCTGTGCAACGTGGAGAGAAGAAACCGCTAGACGAAGTAGCTTCTTCTGAAGGTGCGCTCGTTGCTTCTCCCTGCCCCATCTGTTGCAATAACGTAAGATAAGAAGCCTCTGTTTTCAGCATGGTATCGGTTGGATGTGCAACATGCACATCTTTCATTGCTCGAGCAGGATAAAAAAACTCCCCCATGCTTCTCATGAAATTATGTACCATCGCAAATAAACGATGCAAAGCATGAGCCGGTTTCGCATCAAATAATCCCGCCACACGCCCAATACTCAGAGTTATTAAATAAGCGGGCAGTTTAATAAATGCAGCCGTCACGCTATAAAATAAATAGATTATATTCGTCCCTACGACAATAAAACGACTTAAATCTTTCTTTATTTTATCAACTAAAAAGGTCCCCGCCCTGCGCACAGGCTCCGCAGGATTAGGGGTACCCTTAATCCACGCAACCAGACTTAATGCCGGGGAAATCATAAAACGTAATACGGCGGGAATATAAGATAAAGGCAGGGAAAAAACTTGAAAGGCAATCGATGGGTGACTTTCGGGATAAAGTAATTTTTTTAAGGACTCGCTTTCTTCTTTGCTGAATAAAGCATCCATTTGCCGTGCCAGAGCCAATTTATCGGCTACCTCAAGTTTTGGCAACATTTTAGCCTGAACAATTAACCAGGAAACAAGTTTGAATCGTTGCACAATACGCTCTCGCTCAGGTGCCATGATTGTTGCATGTTCATGGCGCGGAGCTACTAAATCAGGTTGCTCATGATGCTTAACTGAATGGGCAACTAATGATTCATAAAGCATAACAGCAAATTTAGCGCCGATAAGCGGATAACCTGTAGAAGGATCCGAGCCCAAATCTTCTTGCAGCAAATGACTTAACCAAGGAATTTTATACCCTGCAACACCATTAACCAAAAAATAACCTAAAGTATAGGCTGCCACACAATAAGCACCAATAGTTAATGGATCTTCACCACATTGATAGAAAGTATTTGCCGCAATACCACTTGTGCCATGAGCTAAACCATCCCAGAAAACAGCAGAAATTTCTGCCAACGTAGAGCCTCCGGCAACCGCCGCGCCTAATGGTGAAGAAGCCATAGTATAGGACATATTACTAAATGCATTGACAAAAGCACTACCAAAGATTGACGCACTATAAGCCGGCAAATAAATCATGCCAATACCAACAAGATACGTTGTCGTAAAGATTAGTCCGCCTACGGGATCTTTAGCATAAATATTATGGGTAAAAACGCTACTAAAACCGTTTACTCCTCTGACCATTGAATTAAGGACGTCATTAAATTCACCTCCAGAAAGCTCATATTCAACACCTGCTAATCTTACCTTAGAGGGAGCATCCTCTTTTAATTTATCGCCACACTGTTTTAATAATTCCTCAAGGAGTTGTTCTTCGGCGGCAAAAATCGCATTGGCCTCAATAGTGACATGTGCCAAAACCTCATCCAGTGCAGGTAATGCTTTGCTTGATTCCCAATCATTAACAATATCTTCCGGCATACCAATGATTAGTTTTGCACCAAAATCTCTAATACCGTAAAAGATATCCATGAATCCATTACCAAGTTGCATCACAAAATAAACGGGTTTTTTCCACATCGGTTCTATAGCTGCTACCTGTTTATGCAGCTTTACGGCATTAAGATGAAAATTACGGTTATACCAATCTTCTTCTGCCCAGGGGCGCGTGGGAACAAAAATACCTTTAAATATATTCAGAAGAAATGAGCTAATACTTTTAACGGCGGCCCTAACACTACGATGAGTTCTCCAGCGTGTAGCAGAATAGCATTCAAGCTCTTCTTTTTCGCTACCATTACTGACAAAGGGAGTCTGACCTTTTTTATTATCCAAAACATCCCAACCTTCGATAAAACTAATAGCAGTTAATACTTGTTGTTGGCGTACTGATGGCAAATTATCCTGAGCAAAATCATACGCAATCAACTCGTTTTTATTCGAAGAATAAAAACCATGATGTTTGGCCGTAACCGCATTACGCGGATCCGCTTCATGCTCATCAATTTCTTTACGTGCATCTTCAATAAAATCATTCATCTCACCACGTGTAAAGGCAAAATAACGCGTGCGACTGTAAGTCAGATCTTGATTAACCCCCTGTAATTCATACAAACCATGAACCATTTGCTGCTTAATAAACTCCAGTACTGAATCATCGCCTCTTGAACGATTATAAGGGCGTAAATTTTCCTCATGGTGCAACCTTTGCAAATAAGCGTGCGCACGCCTTTTATCTGCTTGAATATCCAAGGTTATTTGCGCAATAGACTGCTCATTGAATCCCGGACAATCCACTTCAGAAAAATAGCTACTAAGCTGATTTTCTATTGCATCTAATTTAGCAATGTAGTGCGCAAAAACTTTTTTATATTCACGATAAGTGGTGTTTTTATTTACCAATGATTCAATGGCTTGCAACGCAGTAAATCGATCTTGATATAAATCCAGGAGCTTCAACTTGAGTGCTTGTGAATTACTGACCAGACCTTTCATTGCACGTTCATGTGCAACAATCCGATATTGACCCAAAGAGGAAATTACCTTGCCCGTAATCGAGTGTGTTTTCACAATTCCCCAACGTACTCCGTTTTTTAATTTTTCAGCGCTGGTTTGCCACAAAAATGCATGCGGAGCACCATTTTTAATAATAAATTTAATGTGATTAGGTGTTGTATGCGATACTTCTTTACGATAGACATCTCGACGCCAGGAAGCACCAATCCATGGAATTGCCGATAAGGCAGGAAGTGATATGTTGGGCTCCTCATTAAGCGTAAATGCTCGATAACGTTGCTGAATTGTCTCACCTAAAAGCACCTTTGCACTCTGCGCGCTCATAAAAGACCTACCCTTGCCTTATATTTCCAATGATCATTAGCATCATTATACAGCGTAAATATTAAACAAATATTAACGAAAATAAAATACAAGCTTATTATTTATCAAGAGTCTATGTAATTAGTTTTTCAACGTATTGATTGGCAATCTGTTGCTAGAACCTATTTTTACGAACAAAAAAACACGTCGACCTCAAGACCGATTTTTCTGATGTTTACTCACATCCAAAGACCAGCCACCACCGAGGGCTTTGATTAGCTGTACACTCGCCATTTGTCGGCGCGTCCGTACATTCACTGAAGCAAATTCTGACTGCAAGGCCGTATTTTCAACCACCACCACTTGCAAGAAGGTAACAAGGCCACCGGCATAGCGATATTGCTCCTGTTTCCAGGCACGCATTGCAGCACGTGTTGCTGCATCTTGCGTACTACGCTCTTTATCCAATTGCTTTATGGCAATAAGATTATCCTCCACATCTTGAAAAGCAGTTAATACGGTTTGTCGATATGTGGCAACGGTCGCATAATAATCTGCTTTTGCCTGATTTAATAAACTACGTAAGCGGCCACCATCAAATATAGTGACTGCAGCAATCGGTTGGATGAGTGTTAATAGACTAAGCGGTCCAAGAGACCAGAAAAGGCTAGGTTTAGAGATAAGATTTGCGAACGATTGACTTTGATATCCTCCCGTACCAGTTAAATTAAACTGCGGGAAAAAAGCAGCGCGCGCCACCCCAATGCTTGCATTAGCGGCTTGTACACGTAATTCGGCAGCAATAATATCTGGCCGACGTTGCAACAGTGTTGATGGCATATTCGGGGCTATGGCCAGAAAACGTTGTGGTAATTTTGCAGGAGCCAAAGAAAAAGCAGAGGGAAGTTCGCCCACTAATACTGCAATTGCATGCTCTAACTGAGCTCGTTTTAAACGCATATCTTCAGCCATGGTTTTGGCATTTTCAAGCTGTGTTTCTGCTTCATCAACATCAGCTATCGGTGCGGCACCGCCCTGGTAACGTTTTTTGGTTAAATACAGCGCCTTTTTATAAGCAACCACAGTTGTATCTAAAATACGTTGCTGCTCATCGCTACCTCTTAGGGCAAAATAATCGTTGGCAAGCTCTGCATGCAAACTAAGATGAATGGTGGCAACATCAGCCGCGCTTGCCTTGGCAAGACGGTCACTCGCAACAAACTGATTACGAATAGCCCCCCAGGCATCCAACTCATAACTAAGATAACCTCCGACTAAGATCTGATTATAATCGAGTACCTTCTGAGGATTGGCTACCGTATGTGAAGTTTGTTGTCTGTCCGCATTAAAGAGTGCTTGGAGGGTGGGGAAAAAGTACGAGCGAGCGACTTGCGCCAAAGCATAGGCATCCTGATAATGTGCATAGGCAACTTTCAAATCCTGGTTCGCAACCGTAAGTTTGTCTTCTAGGTCATTTAGGATGGGATCATTAAAGGCTTGCCACCAGGCATCTGGCTGAACAATGTGTGGTTTATCCTTAACTTTAAGCCATGTTCCAGTTTCTTTAAAATGTTCAGGAATAGGCATCGGCGGGCGTTGATAAGTTGGTGCTAAAGAACAACCCATCAACGTAGCTGCCAATATTCCTGAAATAATGAACTTGTTCATGAAACCACTCGCACGACTTCACCATCAGTAATCGAATCAGGTGGATTAATCACAATACGCTCACCTGGCGTAACTCCGGTCGCAATTTCTACTTCTGCGCCAAAGTCACGATTTATTGTTACTGATTTCAATACTATTTTTTGGTCTTTATCCACGGTAGCCACCTGCAAGCCTTGCGCACGAAACAGTAGGGTATTCACTGGTATACGCACAGTATGAGGAGGTAGTGACAAGGAAAACCAGACTTCAGTATAACCACCAGGTAATAATACTTCATCTTTATTTTCTGCGGTAAATTGCGCCAATAAAGTTCGCGTTGTTGGATCAATGGCTTTGGCGGTATCTAATAATTTAGCGGGGAACTCCTGACCAGGATGCTCAGCAAAATGTAAACTAACAACCAGATTAGACGTAATCCGCGCAGAATAATTCTGTGGTACTTTCACATAAATGCGTAAAGGATTCGTTTGGGCGATACGAAATAAGGGTTTTGCTGTAGTACTACTACCTGAATTAATCAATGCCCCAATATCCGTTGCCCTAGCGGTAATTATCCCATCAAATGGTGCGATAACACGCTCGAACCCAACCAACTCGGTTAGGCGGTCAAGATTTGCCTTAGCGGAGCTCATTGCCGCTTGTAACGCCTGAGCCGCGCTTACCTTCTCATCCGTTTCCTGTTTTGATACAGAATCAGTTTTTAATAAGTTTATCCAACGTTTCGCCGTAGATTGAGCCAATTTATTATTGGCAATTGCCGTATTTAAATCAGCAGCGGCCTGACGCTTTTGCGCATTGAGTTCCGGTGTTTCAATTTCAGCCAGTAAATCGCCGGCTTTGACATGGCTGCCAATATCCACATACCACTGTTTAACATAACCATCCGTACGAGCAAAAATAGGTGCTTCATGCCACGCCCATACGTTTCCAGGCAAAA
>NZ_JH413847.1:0-54130 GCF_000162755.2 Legionella drancourtii LLAP12 | reverse complement strand
TAAATTTATCCATACCACGTTCTTGCTTGGCAATAAGCGTACCCACTACGGTAACTGCCGCGTCCTGTGTCCGCTGGCGTAAAGCAAGAGCTGCTTGTACACGCAATAGAATCAATACCAGCACGATTAATAAAAAAATGGAACTAGTAATCACATAGCGACGATGCCGTTTGTCTGTCAGTTGTAATTGAATTTTTTTAAGCATGTTCGTTCCTTTGCTTCGTTTTCGCTCTTAACTTTCGCTCATGGATAACATAAAAAACACAAGGTACAAAAAAAAGCGTGGCGATTGTTGCAAAGGACAAACCACCGATTACAGCTCTTCCCAATGGCGCATTTTGTTCCCCACCATCTCCTAGGCCTAATGCCATAGGCAACATACCAATCACCATGGCCGATGCCGTCATCAATACCGGACGCAAACGTGCTCTGCCTGCCTCCAATGCCGCAACATAGGGATTGGGGGTATGAGCAATATGATCTCTGGCAAAACTAATAATTAAAATACTGTTTGCGGTTGCCACGCCCATACACATAATCGCCCCAGTTAATGCCGGTACACTTAACGTGGTATGAGTTAAAAACAACATCCAGGCAATGCCAGCCAAGGCGGCAGGCAAGGCCGTAATAATGATAAAAGGATCGGTCCATGATTGAAAATTGATAACGATTAATAAATAAACCAACAAGATAGAGAAGGCTAATCCCCAATACAAACCACTAAAGGCATGTTGTTGGGTATCAATTTGACCACGAATAGCCACCGAAGATCCTTTAGGCAGCTCTTTTTTCATATCATTGATAATTTTTTGAATATCTTTAGCGACTGCACCTAAATCCCTATCTTGGATGGAGGCAAAGATATCAATTACGGGTTGCACGTTATAATGTGATTCAACCACCGCCGTCCAAGCCCGAGTCACCTTACTCATAGCGCCTAAAATTTGTACTTGGCTTGGTACAGTTAAACTGCCAATGGGGAGGTTATGTAATGCTTGCAATGAATCCATTACATACTGAGGTGCTTGGGTCACAATGGGATAGGAAACACCATTTTTGGGATCTAACCAAAAAGTAGGGGATGTTTGAAAACTACCCGATAAAGCTATCAATAAATCGGAAGCAATATCAAATTGCGTAAAACCAAGTTCACTTGCAAGGCTGCGATCCACATCAACAAAGAATACCGGATAATTATTAGCTTGGCGCGTACGAATATCAGCAAGACCTGGAACTTGCTTTAATCTCTTTATCATTTTATTGGCATAAAGAGTGTTTTCCTCTTGTTTTAAACCAATAATTTGGATGTTAATCGGTGATGGTAAGCCAAAATTAATAATTTGATTGACAATATCCGCGGGTAAAAAGGCGACCGAAACCGAGGGAAACTTATTATTTAAGATTGCTCGTAATTCACGAACATAATCTGGGCCAGGCTTATGTTTTTCCTTTAAAGAAATTAAAATATCCGCATCTTCAGGACCAACCGTTGCCGAATTACTGTACGATAAGTTAATACCACTGACCGGAAGCCCAATATTATCAACAATTGTCTCAAGCTCCGCAGGAGGAATCACCCGGCGAATTACGGTATCAATTTCATCGACTAATCTTGCGGTCTCTTCAACCCTAGTTCCAGTTGGTGCGCGGATGTGTAACTTAATTTGTCCGGCATCAACATTGGGAAAAAAATCAGAGCCCAGCCAAGGCCATAGCAATAATAAAGAAATAAAGACAAAGGCCAAAAAACAGGGAATAAAAACCTTCGTATTTTGTAATGCCTTGGATAATAAATCACAATAGTACTGACGGAGTTCTGCAAATTTTTTTTCAAAGGCTTCATGCAAACGAACAAATCTATTGGTGCTTGCTGGTTTTTCCCCTGAAAGATCATGTTTGTGCAGTAAATATTTGGCTAAAGTAGCAACCAGTGTACGCGATAAAATATACGACATTAACATCGCAAAAATTACCGCCTCAGCTAAGGGCACAAACAAATACTGCGCTACCCCACCTAAGAAAAACATAGGTACGAAAACAATACAAATACATAAAGTAGATACCAACGCCGGCACAGCGATTTGTTTCGCCCCATCAAGAATGGCTTGTTCTACTTCTTTGCCCTGTTCTAAGTTCCAATTAATATTTTCAATCGCAACCGTTGCATCGTCCACTAAAATACCTACCGCAAGTGCTAAGCCACCCAAGGTCATAATGTTAATCGTTTCACCTAAAGCCGAAAGAATAGTGATGGAAGCAATAATGGATAAAGGAATGGACAACGTAATAATAAAGGTACTGCGTAAACTGCCAAGGAAGAGTAAAATCATTAATCCAGTTAATGCGGCAGCAATCATCCCTTCAACAATAACTCCTTGAATCGCCGAGGTCACGAAGATGGATTGATCAGCAAACTTAGACAAATTCAATCCCTCAGGAAGAATTTCTTTTACTTTCGGCAATAAGGCCTTAATCTGATTAATAATATCTAAAGTAGAAGCATTTCCCGTTTTCTGAATAGACATCATTACCGCCCGCTGTCCATCCACGCGGACTATATTTGTTTGTGGTGCAAACCCATCGCGAACATGTGCCACATCACGGATGTAAAGCACACGACCTGGCGTTGCTTTAATCGGTAAATCATTAAGTTCATCTACGGAAAGCGGACTACCGTTGAGTCTGACAATATATTCATACTCCCCTATTTTTTGCGTACCAGCAGGAATAATCAGGTTTTGTGCATCAATAGTCGCATTAACCTGTTGTGGTGAAATCCCATAAGTCTGCATCGCTTGTAGATCAAGATCTACTTGAATTTGCCGTATCTTACCACCATAAGGATAAGGAACCGCCGCTCCTTGAACAGTGGCAAGCTGACTACGTAAAAAGTTATTAGCTAAATCATTAAGCCTCTGTTCAGGAATGGTTGCGCTAGACAAAACTAACTGTAAAACCGGAACTGTTGATGCTTTATAACTTAAAATTAGTGGCGGTAAGGTGCCTGGAGGCAGATTCTTCAACATTGTTTGCGATATTGCGGTGACCTGACTTAAAGCAATATCAATACGAACCCCGGGATGGAAAAACAATTTGGTAACACTCACACCAATCAGCGATTCTGATTCAATGTGTTCAATATCATTAACCGTAGTCGTAACTGCACGCTCAAAGACACTGGTAATTCGATCGGCCATTTCATCAGGTGGTAAACCAGTATAAGACCAAACCACGCTGACTACGGGAATATTAATATCAGGGAAAATATCGGTAGGAGTTCGCATGATTGCCAAAGGCCCGATGATCAGAAGCATCAGCCCTAACACAATAAATGTGTAAGGTCGCGAAAGCGCAATCCAGACAATCCACATAACTAACAGTCCATGTTACACAAGTTGAGAGAGCAAACCACTATAGCAACAAAATGCCGCTAAAATAAGTTTTTTATTATTAATTTCATGGATTAACTATACGGATAGGATGAAAAATTTTTTCATCCTTTACTAATCATGACCAAAAACCTATTCATTCATCATGAACGTTGTGTGCTTATGGCGTTTCCGATTAGCATTTACAAAGCCGCAACGCTATTAGCGACATTAACGTGATACAGAAGCACTAACAAGTGCGTACTGCGGGTTAAATAGTAAACAAAGACCACAGGCACAATTAAATTTTACTTCAATTCAACTACCTGGCCACATGCAGCAAAACCAAGAAAACCTTGTGCTTGGGCATCAGGTAAAACGCCATCATTATAATGATAAAGCCACATTTTCGCTTTAAGAGCGGGAGGTAAGGAACTTAATTGCTCAAAATGAGCATGAACGCCACTTGGCAATGGTAAAGTTTCACAATCATGAAAAATAATTGTTGCCTGTTGGTAATATCTATCCAGTACTTCAGGAGTAAATTGGGTATCTGCTGTAATAAAAAAATGTTTGCCTTGAAAGAAGATATCGATACCATAACTAGGCATCAGTTTGCCATTTGAATGCACATGGACGGTTTTAATCAACGTTAATTGTAATCCTTCCCATTCGTAGATCTGACTGTCTGCTACTGTATGTACAGAAAAATAATCATCCAGCGTCGCATCTTGATTTTCCAAGGTTTTTAAGCCACCGCTTAACGAGCGATTCCACAGCAATTCCACCAAGTCTTCATGAACTATAAGTTGTGGCCGGCCATTGGGAGACACAAATTTGCGCTGTAAAGCAAACCATTCCAGACCACCAATATGATCTGCATGTAAGTGACTTGCAAAAACAGCGTCGATTTCGTGGGGCACATACTTTGCTTTGGTTAATGAAAAACGAATATCGGTTCCACAATCAATTAACAATTTTTTGCCACTATCGGTAAGCAGCAGCATATTGGATTGAAAGTTTGTAAGATCCGTTCCCAAACCACTGCCAGCACCTAAAAATAATAGTTTCATTAATCAATCCTGGTTAGTACTGCAATTCCTGAATAAAAACAAACAGCTTCCTATAAAAGATAGCATTTAAACTTAATTATTAAAAATAGCTCTATTTTAGTAAATAATCTATTCTTTTTAGTAGGAACCAGGCGCACAAAAATGGTTATAATGTAAAGGTAAAAAATGAAATGAAGCTTAATCTTAAAAATACACGCCTGCTCAATTGCTTTTTCTTCTTCTTGGCAACAGCCCTTATTAGTTTGATAATTTGTTTATTTGAATTAAAACACATTGCCCATCAAGAGATAATTAGTGAGGAAGAACGTTATCAATCCTATATAATCGCCGATAGGTTAAGACAACGTTCGGATGATTTAACCGCCATGGCTCGCCTATATGTCAATACAGGTGAAAAAAAATACCGCAACTATTACAATGAAATACTGGCTATACGTAATGGAGCAGCGCCTCGTCCGCTAAAATATGATGAGTCTTATTGGGATTTAATCATTACTCATAAAATTATCCCCAATTACATGCAAGCCCAATCCTTAGCAGAAAGGATGTTGGAACATCATTTTACCTTAAAGGAATTTGCATTGTTGCTTGAGGCAAAGAATAAAAGCAATAGCTTGGCACAAACAGAAACAAAAGCAATGAATACCCTTGAAGGCAAGTATGAGGATGAGCAAGGCAATTACACAATTCCAGGAAAACCCAATCAACAACGTGCCCAACACCTGTTATTTAACGCAAAATACATGGAAGCAAAAGCCCAAGTAATGCTCCCCATCCACAAATTTTTTGAACAAGTAAATACACGGACGACCAAAAAACATGAAGAACTTCGTGCCAAGATGTTTCAAATTATTTTCATCGCAATCTTGTTGGCTATTTTATCAACTCTATTTATGCTTTTTTCTCTAGTGCAAGCATTAAAATCATTAGCAAAAGCAAATGAAGAAAATGACTTATTACTCCTAAATATTCTGCCAGAAACAATCGCTGTTCGTTTAAAATCAGGAGAAGAGGACATTGCTGATGAATATACTCAAGCCAGCATAATGTTTGCGGACATTATTAATTTTACTGAACTAACAGAACACTTGGGCGCGAAAAAAACCGTGCACATTTTAAATCAACTGTTTGCAGAGCTAGATAGTCTCACAGAGCAATATAAGGTAGAAAAAATAAAAACCATTGGTGACAACTATATGGCCGCCTCAGGAGTCCCCATACAAACCACCGAACATGCTACAAATATGGCGAATTATGCCTTAGCTATTCTCGAAAAAATGCAAGCTTTTAATCAAAACCATCATCTGAAACTCCAATTCCGTATTGGTATGACTTATGGCAACGTAATTGCGGGAGTAATTGGCCATAAAAAATTTTTATATGATGTCTGGGGTAATGTCGTTAATCTTGCCAGCCGATTAGAAAAAAATTCGTTGCCCAATAAAATTCATATTTCAGAAAAAATGGCCTTTATGTTGGGTGATGAATTCCTCATTGAGCCTTATGACACGCTGACAATAAAAGGATTTGGCCAGATAAATACTTTTTTTCTTATTGGTAAAAAAGAAAAAAAGCCACAGAAGAGTAAATTACCCCTTCTGTTTAATGGCAACGTGGACATATTCCATAAATATTCAAAGCATGATCTGTCATTTTAAAATTGGCACGCTCAGCAATTGTTTTTTGACGCTGCTCAATAATTTCATCAACAAACTCTTCGACACAGCCACATTTAACACAGACCAAATGATCATGATGCGCACCCTGACTCAATTCAAATACAGAATGGCCCCCAAAATTATGCCGAGAAACTAATCCAGCGCTTTCAAACTGTGTTAATACCCGATATACCGTAGCCAAGCCTACATCTTCTCCTGTTTCTAATAATGCCTTATATACACCTTCCGCACTTAAATGATGATTATGAGACTGTTCTAAAATTTGCAATACTTTCAATCGCGGCAATGTAATTTTTAATCCGGCATTTTTTAATTGCTTGCTTTCTTCCATTAGTGCTCCTGGGCAAATAGCCCTCAATTCGATGGTTAGCTTTAGTATAATGAAGTTCGATGTACCTTGCAGGTGTCTTTCGCTAAATGACGTGCTATTATGGCGAAATTTTTCACGGTAGGCAAAAAAATGCGAATAATAGTTTTTCTTCTTGGTGTTTTATTTACCTTAACACTGACCCAGTGCACCTCCTTCGACTTTGCACGCCGAGTTGCCCAACAAGGCAATTTAATCCCCAAAGCCAAAGTTGATCGATTAAAAGTAGGCATGAGCAAAAATGATGTTGCTATTCTGATGGGGACCAGTTTATTAAGTCCGACGTTTAATAATGACCGCTGGGATTATGCCTATACCTGGCGCAAAGGTCATGGCAACATGACCATAACTACCGTAAGTCTTTATTTTTCTCATGGAACATTAAGACAGATAGAACGTAATCCATAATCTAAAGTTGGGCCTCGTGGATGCCGTAGATTGGCTCATTTACCCAACCTACGGTCAACTACTTCTTAGAGCGAGCAAGCTGTCGTCTCTTTTCTTTAGGATCTAAGACCAATGGCCGGTATATTTCCACCCGATCTCCATCTTTAAGCACAGCATCCAAAACTACTTGCTTTGCATAAATCCCGACCGCCATATTTTTCGTTTCAGGATGTGAATGATAAATTTTCGATGCATTTAAGGCATCCAACACCGTTGCTCCTGAATTAAGTGTTAGAGTCAAATGCACCGTTTGTCGCTCTAAGGTAACGTAAACCAACTCAATCTTTAGCATACATTGCCTTGGCTCTATCGCAGAAAGAATCAACCATTTTATCCGTTACCTGCTCGAATACTGGCCCAAGAAGCATGGAAAACATTCGTCCTGCAAATTCAAATTCCAAATCAAAAGAAATCTTACAACCTTCATCTACTTCATCAAAACGCCAAAAGCCTTCTAAATGACTAAATGGCCCATCAACCAAGCGAATTTCGATCATTTTATTCATCTGCAAACGATTACGCGTGGTAAATGATTTACTCATACCAGCCGCGCCAATCACTAAAGTAGCTTGTACCTCATCATTGTCCCGATGATGCACCACACTTTCTGTACAATAAGGTAGAAATTGTGCATAATGTTCTACCTCATTTACCAAACGAAACATTTGTTCGCAGGTATAAGCAACTGTTCTTGATTTTTTTACTACCGTCATTACATGCTCCCAGGAACTTGTTGGCTAAGCCAAAGGCTGATGTCTTTAATTTCATCCATACATACTGAATGTTCCATAGGATAATAATGGTTAGACAGATGCGTATAACCATTATTTAATAACCAATCTTTACTCATCTCAACCCACTTAGGCAACACCAGCGGATCAAATTGTCCTGAACCCATAAAAATAGGCGTTTGTTTATCAAGTGTAGGACGACTATGATCGGCTAAAGGTAAATATGCAGATAAAGCAATAACACCACCCAAACGCGCCGAAGTATGAAGAGCGGTATGCAATGCCATCGCTCCGCCTTGAGAGAAACCGGCTAGAAAAATCTGTTCATAGGTAAAACCATCCTGCAATTGTTCATCCATTACTTTGCGGATAATCCCTGCTGATTGCTCAATTCCGGCTTTATCTTGTCTATCAATTAACTCCATACCAACAATATCATACCAAGCAGGCATAACCATGCCATTATTAAGCGTCACCGGACGCATTGGCGCGTTAATAAATACATGGCGCAAAGCCACATCAGCTACAGGTAACTGATCGGCCAATCCAACCATATCTGAAGCATCGGCACCCAAACCATGCATCCAAAGAACACAGGCTTGTGCTGGAGCTTGAGGCTCTTTCATATAAACACTCAAAACCATCCCCTTTTACACAAAAAACAAATTATCGCCAATGCATTGACACAGTGCAAGTTATACCACGCCAATATTTGCAGTGAACGGATCTTCGCACGCAGAACCAACAATCTGTTTTATTTTGGACAACCAAACACTAGCTAGCCATTTCTTAGTTTACCACCAATAATGTGCTATTGTGTCACCATATGAGCCATATACGAAAGGTATAACAGATTTGAATATCTGCCACTTTCCCTCACCATGCTCGGTACAAAGACTATATTTACACCGACATTGAAAAAAATGCCTAAAGCAGTGTGCACAAAAGGGACACGAGTAGCAGATTACCCTAAAGGTGAAACACTGATAGTGGCTCTCAACGCTGATTCAAACAGAAACGCCCGCACAAACTGGAGACAAAAATTATGCTTATCAGACAAATGAAGTCGTAGTCATCAATGGCCCAGAAACCAATGGCTTCGCCCTAGACCTTGCTGCTGCATTAAAAACGATTGCGCACAGCCAAATGACGATCAACATTATTGCGCATAGTAGAGGGGGGAGGCCGAATCAATTTTAATTGCTCATGAATTACAAGCACTACAAGAAATTATTAAAACCTGTGACAATGCACAACAGTTCATTAAACAATTAAGTGAACACAAGCCAAAAGACATCAGCCCCCCTAAAAATAACACCCCAGATGTTATCGCGGTCTTAGATGCTCAGCTAAATTTAATCCCCATCGGTACAGAAAAAGCACGTAAAGACGTTCTAGAAACCTTTGATAAGGTCGTGCGCGAAGTAAGCCGTCAATAGTTTACTGATGATTGGAACTCTGTTGAAAAACAAGAAAAGAAGCAGACATTATGTCAGGCAATCATTGACATAATGGCAAAATTTTTTAATGGCTTATTAATACAACTAAATCAAGTAGAAAATCAATCCAGCTTTGCTCTAGAAGAAGCGATTAATTCTGAAGAAGATCAGTACGCCCCTAACCTATAATTGCAACTGGTATTTTTTAATAAATTAAGTGCGTCGCGGTGATTAAAAGATACCCTAATTTTACGTGCACAAAAATGCAAGTACTTTGCTAAATTTAGAGCTCACTAATCAAACGTGCCGCTTATTAAATTAACCTGTTTTATTTTTATCTCACTTCAAAATATATTACAAATTTAATTCTCAAAATTACTGCAGAACAAGAAAGGTGGTGCTAGACTTTAGGTCGAGTGGACTGCCGTGTGTTCCACGTATGTTTGTTTTAGATCAATTATCAATTATCAATTATCAATTATTTAAATAATAAAGAAGGATGGTATTAAATATGGAAGCAACAAAACGTACATTTTTAAAGTCTACACTTGCAGTGGCATTACTTGCTTCTGGTGCGGCTTTTGCTGTAGGCCCAACAAACGGACAATTAGTTATAGTAAATAGCCTTGGAAACGTAGTTGCCGCTACAGGCAACACGGGTGCCACTGCGTCTAGCGTATCGGTAGTTGTTTCAGATGCTACTGGCCCATGCTCCACTACTGCAAACCTTGCTTACAATGGCACCGTCACGGTTAAATGGTCCTCTTCAGCTACTCACAGTGCAACTTCGTGTACTAGCATCGCTTCAGTTGCTGTAACACCACTCAAAACTACTGTTGGTTCTGTGGCAACTATCGTTTATGACTCTGTCACAACAACTACTGTACCTGCGACTACCGCTACTGCAGCCATTAACTTTACTGCGCCAACAACAGCCTACGCGAATATGGCATTAATTATTAACGGCACAGGTACACCCGCAGCGGCAGTAACTGCTTCTGCTACTGCATGGGGCGTTGGTGCTGCTTCTGCACCAGCATTTAATGCTGGTAATGGCGCTTTAGACACCGTTGGTGTTCCTGGGGCTGTCGGTGCTTATGGTTTAAAAGCTGAAAATTTAATGAGACGTTACGCTATTCTTCCATTTAATCTTTCAGTTAATTAATAATTAAATATTATTAATTAAGAATAGTATGCTATGATATTCAGTGCAGAGGAATGACTATCTTTTCTGCACTGAACTATAAACGATACAACCTCTTACTGGCTATTTAATGAACTATTTTCGGCATACCGTCATCACCCTTGTGGCCTTGCTTATTCTATCTGGCTGCGGACAAAAAGGCCCACTCTATCTACCGCAAGCAGAACAGACTACTTCAGAAAAATAATATGCGTATAAAATTTACAAAGATGCATGGCTTAGGTAATGATTTCATAGTGATTGATGGCATCAACCAAAGCATCAATCTCCAACCACTACAAATAGCCAAATTAGCTCAGCGTAATACCGGCATAGGTTTTGACCAACTATTACTGATCGAGCGCAGTACTCATACAGGCATTGATTTTAACTACCGTATTTTTAACGCCGATGGCCAAGAAGTAGGCCAATGTGGCAATGGTGCACGCTGCCTGGCTGTATTTGCGAAATATTATAATTTAACCCATAAAAATCACTTAACGGTAGCAACGACCACAACACAAATGAGTTTACAAATTAATGCCGATAATAGCGTTCGTGTGGAGATGGGGATTCCCCAACTCAATCCTGCAGCAATTCCCCTGAGCGCCGAACATCAAGCAGCCGAATATCAATTAGAACTACAACATGGCCAAACAGCAACCATGCATGCCATCAGTGTCGGTAATCCGCATGCCGTTTTACTCGTTAAAGATGTAGAAACAGCGCCGGTGCCTACATTAGGTCATGAAATCAGCATTCATCCCCGTTTTCCAGCACAAGCAAATGTTGGTTTTATGCAAATTATCAATCCACAGCATATCAAATTACGCGTTTATGAACGTGGTTGTGGCGAAACACTGGCCTGCGGCAGTGGTGCCGTTGCCGCAGTGGCTATTGGCCGCTTATATCACCGCTTGGATAAGCAAGTAACGGTGAGTCTGCCTGGTGGTGAATTAATTATTGACTGGCCAGATTTTACTGCACCAATTACCTTAACTGGTCCTGCCGTCTTTGTTTATGAAGGCCAGCTTTCACCATCCTTTTAGCTCATCTAATGAAATTAGTACATGTTAATGTATTAGATGCATTCAAAGAATTGGCAGCTAACCAATAGCTACATAAAAATCAGTGCCCGTACAGGCAATATTGCCTTCTGGTATCAGGCGGGACGTATCGATGGAGGAAAGCACCTTAGTGCAAATGCTTATGCGTCACAATATGACAATCAAAAATTTTGACTATTTTTTAATTTATTACCAAGGTGAACGTAACGCACTGAATCACTTGTTAAATGATTATCTGGAATTTCATACACATGCACCAAAATCATTGCAATGGGATCAAGCAGAGCTTCATATCGTGTTTCTCCTCATGAGAAAGGAGTTAAATGCAGAAGTCAGGAATACCATATTTGCAGTATTTCTGCGTTACCCTGAATTATTTGATGAATTTATATGTCCTCGTCTTTTTTTATATCATGCCACTGCAGCAATTCAACATTTTGGCTTAGCAGGGGGGATTAAGAATTATCAAATCGTAATCAAGTTATGTTCTTTAGCACTGCAAAAATTAAATCCTGAGCAAAACCAGGAGCTCATCAGGATTGCACAACAAGCGAAAACAGAGACTGACGAGGAATTATATGCGTGGCTAATGAAGAATAAAGAATCCCTATTAAGCAATCAATTCCGCCTTTTAGAACTGTTCTTAAAAGAGCGATCCCCAGATGAAATTATCTGGCTTAGTAAAACAGATCCATAACCGTTCGGATAAATTAAAACGAGTTACAGATGAACTCGATTGTGTCATACCAGAACCTGATGCCGTGCAAACCACAAAAATCAACACCAAAACGTCGGATGTGGTGACCACCACAACAGAGACTTTTTCTATATGTATAAGAGAGGCCAGTGAATATGCACAATCAGCATGGAGCTGGGTATCTAACTTTAGTGATGGCTTATTTAGCACAAAAACAGAACCGAAAACCACAAAGCCTGGTAAAACGGAAATTTCCTTAGCCTCGATAATTGGTCATTAACAATACCTCACATGGAGAGGTCAAACGATCGGGTTTGAGTGAGAAGCCCAACACGGTCATTAAAATATAGTTTTAACAACTAACGGCTACGGCAATTACCTAAATTTAGCTAGGACTGTTCCGTACTTACTAACTGATGTTTCTTAAGCTTCCAACGCTTATGCATCCAATTCCATTGCTCCGGATGAGCTAAAATAATTTGTTCTAAAGCGCGATTATAAGCCAAGGTGTTTTGATAAAGAGATTCTGCCGTACTCCCATAATCTTGCCAAGGAATCGGATCGTAAAACTCTAAAACATGTTTGCCACTAGGCAAACGATAACCTGCAGCAGGAATAACCGGCACGCCTGTATAACGCGATAAAGTAGCTAAACTACGATAAGTTCCAGCTTTCTCACCAAAAAATTCGACTGCGATTCCATCACGATTCGCTAAAGAAGCATGCTGATCTAAAACAAAAATAACGGCATGATTTTGTTCCAGGGCCGCACAGACCTTATCAAGAGAATTTTTTTTGGGAATAACGTTTAATCCAACCTGGTAATACTGCTTAAATAAACTGCGTTCGATCGACTTAATCGATAAAGTCCGACGAATGAAATGAAATTGCCCCTGAAACTCTTTAAAGTTTAATACGCCGCCTATCGGTGCTACTTCCCAATTACCAAAATGCCCAGTAAGGACCAACACCCCTTTTTGCTGAGCCACTACAGCAAGCATGTTTTCATGGCCACGTACTTCTACCTGTTCGCCGAGTGTCTTTTCACTCATAAAACGTAAGTGTAAGGCTTCTTTAAAAGATTTAAGCAGATGTGAGTAGTATGACATAGCCAGATGCTTTTTTTGCGCCATACTTAAGCGCTCTCCATAAACGCGCTCTATATTAGCCATAATGACTTGGCGTTTATAAGGCGCATATTTATAAATGATACGCCCAAAAAAACTAACCGGTAATTCACTGATTTGCTTGTCTAAATCATTCACAGGATTTAATCACCAAACACGTATTCATACTGGCAAACCCTCTGTTGATTATCAATGCATGCGCCGAATTGCTTAGTGATTGATGATCAGCGCTTACTGACAATTCGTTACAATTCGTTGCGATCTGTTGTAAATTAGCAATACCTGGTACGCATTGTGCTTCCAAAGCATAAGATGCCATGACCGCATCAATTAATCCTGAGGCACAAATCGTATGTCCCATCGACCATTTAAATGCGGTTACGGGTATCTCATGCGGAGCAAAAACATTTTTTATGGCATTCGCTTCACTGTCATCTGATTTTATATTGCCATTGCCATGCGCCACGACAAAGCCAATGTCTTGCGGTTTCAGCGCGACCACATCTAAAGTACGTATCATTAATTCAGTTAATTGCTGGCCACTTGCCTCAATAGAAAATAATCCGGCAACTTCACTATTCGATAAACCACCAACAATTTCGCCGTAGCAAACTGCTGAACGAGCTCGCACACTCGCTTCACTTTCTAAAACTAAAGCAGCAGCTCCTTCAGCCATAATCGTACCATCATGAGCCTCATCAAAGGGTTTTAAATGGCGATGGCTCAATACACCTAATTGCTCATAATAAAATAAAGATTGTGGTTCAACGGCCAAGTCATAAGCAACAACGACTGCGCGTTCAACCTGACCACTACGGATCGCATGATACGCCTCGATCAAAGCTTGCGTTCCGCCTACAGCGTGATTGGTTACATTGTGATTAGGCCCTTTAAAACCATAAGTAATACCAGTATAAGCAAGAACATTATTAGGCAAAATACGTAACAACCACATCGGGTGGACTTCATCAAATAATTGTTGGGCAAAAGGCTGCATTTGGCCATGAGATTTTGCCAGCAGAGGTAAAAAATCATACTGCTGGAAATACTTGTTTCCAGGTGAACCGACAAAAATGGCTGTTTGCTCATTGTACGCATCAGCATTGTCCAAAGTATCACGATAAGGAATAATTTGGCTGTGTTCCACCGCTTGCACTGCCGCATTAATACCAATCACATCCTGGCGCGAAATCACTTTAATTAATTTGCGGTCAGGCAGCATTTTAGCGGGCTGAAAATCCTTTAATTCACCACCAAGACGCGCAGGCCATTGCGATAAGTCCCATTCGCCTATTTCCGTAATCCCACTTTTACCGTTTAAAATAGCTTCCCAGGTTGCATCAGCGGTATTTCCGGAGGCAGTTAATGCGCTTCGACCCGTAATAAATACTCTATTGCTTTGACTCATCGACCTGCTCCTCCAAACTCGGGATGCTTAAATAATAAGCAGCTATTCGAGCCACCAAATCCAAAAGAATCAGACAAGACCACGCCTAATGATTTTTCACGCGGCCCCTCGACGACATAATCTAAGTCACATTCGGGATCTGGTGTCGTTAAATTCGCCGTCATCGGAATTCGTGCTTGCTCAATGGATTTAACCGCTAATACGGCTTCAAGTGCACCGGCAGCAGCAATTAAATGCCCCGTTTGCCCCTTGGTTGAACTCACGGGCAACTGAGCAATACGTTCACCAAAAACTGCTTTAATAGCATTCGTTTCACTTAAATCATTCATCTTCGTTGAGGTGCCATGCGCATTAATGTAATCCACATCAGCAGCCTGTACGCCAGCATCCTTCAATGCACGTTCAATGGCTTGAATTGCCCCATCACCATTTGGATGTGAATCGGTAATGCGATAAGAACTTAGCGAGTTGCCTTCACCAGCCAATTCTGCATAGATACGCGCGCCTCGTGCTTTAGCCTTATCCCATTCTTCAAGAATTAAATAGGCAGCCCCTTCACCTAAAACAAAGCCATTGCGGGTACCATCAAAAGGACGACTGGCGGTGGCGGGAGTATCATTATACGTAGATAGAGCACCTAATAAACAAAAGCTGGACAGTCCAATTGGGTTAATCATTGAATCAAAACCACCCGCCAGCATAAAATCAGCTTCACCGCGACGAATAACGTGCATCGCTAAACCTAAAGCTTGACCACCAGAAGCGCAGGCCGTATGCACAGAAGAAGCATAACCTCTAATGCCAAATTGTTGAATCAGTAAGGATAAACCTGAATTAGGGGTTGTCTTACCAAAATCAGCCAGCTTATAAAATTCTTGAGTATTTTCTTGTAACTGAGACCAGTTCACCTCACCATCTGGCGCACACGCTTGCTGAAAACGATGCAGGTAGTCAAATTCAGCAGTCATCATGCCGCTGCCCGTAACCACGCCCCAGCGTGCAGCAGTTTGCTCTGTAGGTAAAATGCCTGCATCGGCAAACGCTTGATATGCAGCCTCTAAGGAATATTCGGTAAACGGCATCGCAAAACGAGTATATTTATTCTTTAATGCCGGGTTAGGCTTGAAGTTTTTCACCTCAGCAGCAATGTACGTAGGAAACGCACTTGCATCAAAGTGTTTAATCTCGGCTATTCCTGATTGTCCGGCCAATAAATTAGACCAGGTGGACTCAACATCAAGACCTAAAGGCGACACTGCGCCTAAACCGGTAATCGCTACTCGTCTTTTTTTCATGTTATTTACCTCTGGGAAGGAGCACTACATCCACAACGCAAACGCGCTTACCAGCGACTGCACTGCGATAAGATAAGATTAACTCATCTTCGCTATGTCGCTTAACGGTTACACAACATTCAATCACATCACCAGGATGGACAAATTCATTCATTTTTATTTTGCGCAGCTCACTGATATGGTAATTCACAGAATACCCAGCGCGCGCGATAAATTCACGTGCTAAATTTAATTTGCATTCCAACAACACGGTCATCGGTAAAACGGGTTTTTTAGGAAAGTGATCCGAAAGATAAGGTGCGGCTATGGTTACTCGTTTTTCCGCAACCAAACTAACCCCTGCCTCGCTAGAGCAAATTCTATCAAAGGTCATCGAAACGGTAGTGAAACCAGAATTAGTTAATAACTCGTCAGTGCATACTGACGAACTTAAAGCGCAAATTTTCGACCAATCACCAGGATTATTAATTTCGGCGTATTGCTGCTTTATGTCATCTACAGCAATAAAATCAGTCATCGGCAATAAGGGGCCTAACGCACCCTCAACACTAAAAATAGGCTCATCGCCTACGCGGGCAACACTATGATACTGCACTGCGCGCTCATCCAAATTATCAATATATGATTCAAGCAATAAGGTTTCACCAACATACGCTGGCCGGTGCAAACGCGCACTAGCAACAATGCCTGCAACAGGCCTCTGCGAAAACCCATTGCATTGCATTACATTCCATGCGGCTAATTGACCTAGCGTTTCACCAATTAAAGAAGAGATAAAACAATGACGCCCCTGTTCATCAACAGTCAAAAACGTATCATCACTGGTAATGTGTTTAATCCCCCGAATCAAATGACCGGGAGATGAGTGCACAATTCGGTCAACAAACAAAAATCTCATCACCGATCACGCAGGAACTTGTTGTTCATTTAGAGCAGAAACCACTAACTTGCAGAAAGTTTCCACCGTAAACAACATTGGAATTTCATTGACCTTCATATTGGCTTTGAATTGATCGGCAGGAACCTCGCTTAAGTAATTTTGCAGAGCCTGTAGTCCCTGAGCAGTTAACGCACCGCCTTTCTCAAATTCATCTTCAGATAAATCACCACGCGCATTTTTCTCTAATTGACCGCGGGGAATTTTAATTTTGAATTCTTTTTCCAATTGAAATACTAAATCAAGAAAGTCAATCGATTCAGCGCCCAAATCCGCAATCAAACGGCTATTTGCTGATACGTCATCTTCATCAATTACTAACACATCAGCAACAATTTCTCTAACTTTAGGATAAACATCCGCTACATTCATTATTTTTTCCTCAGAGATCGGCAGTTTACAAAGCCGCAAATTATATCATAATTTTTTTTAAAGACATAAAATTAACATATTTTGACTACAAACAGACACTTAGAACGCAAATTTTACGTAGCAGAGCATGGGTAGAGCCATAAGCGCCGCAAGATATTCCTTTTCCCTGTTGTGTCATCCGGGTTAAGCGAAGGAAAAATCAACTCCCTACTTTCCGCGGCTTATCCGTGGAAAGTAGGGTCTAGGAGATTTAGGCATAAAGGCTATATATATCCTTAAGCAAGTGCCATTCCCCCCAAATTCAACCCAAGCTTAACCTACTTGACTATAGCCGGCATCAACAAACAGTGTATGCGCATTAATCATCGCCGCTTCAGGCAAACACAACAAATAAACGGCATTCGCCACATCCTGGGTTGTCAATGGTCTATCACTCAAAGAATGCGCCTGATATTCATCAAGTAACTGCTCGCGGTTTGGAAAATGTTTTAACGCATCGGTATCCACAACCCCGGCAGAAATAGTATTCACCGTAATGCCATCAACCGCCAATTCTAAACTAAGGGAACGCACTAAGGCTTCTAAAGCAGCTTTCGATGCCCCTATAAATGCATAATTTGGAATAGCGCGGTGAGCCCCCAAGCTGGATAAGGCAATTACGCGACTACCCGATGGCATTAACGAACGCCCCTCGCTCGCTAAATGATTTAATGCTAACGCATTTGTTTCCAAACACCAGCGCCAATGTTTAGTCGACATTTTCAATGCGGGCTTCAAAACACCACTAGCGGCATTACTAATAAGGAAATTCAGATGGTCAAAATGCTCACGAAATTGCGCAAACATTTCTTTAACCGAGTGATGATCTGCCACATTTGCTTGCAATGCGACCGCCTTACGCCCCATCGCTTGAATCTCAGCTACTAATGCTTGCGCTTCATCAGAGCTATTGTAATAAACTACAGCAATATCACATCCTGCCTGAGCTAACTTTAATGCAGTGGCCTTACCGATACCACGCGCGCCGCCAGTAATTAATCCTACTTTTCCTGCAAAAATTAAACTCATGGAACAGTTCCTCTCTTAGATAGAAAAATCCCCTCGCTCATCAACGAGAAAAGGGCTTGAAGGAAGATAGATGTCAGCTATCGCCCCACACATTTTAAAACAAAATGCGCATTTTCATTTTTATTTGCTCATAATGCAATGTTTCGTGTATTAAATTTTTAAAGACCTTGTTTCTGACGCTCTAACTTTGTACTATCAGCTCACGAGTCAACAACCATATCCTAATGAATGAAATACCCCTGGTCTAAAACTGTATTTCCTATTGCCGCTATTTTTTCCTTTCGTATGTGGGGTTTATTTTTACTGATCCCCGTATTTAGCATTTATGCAGAAAATCTGCACGGAGCTACGCCGGCGCTCATCGGTCTTGCCTTAGGCATTTATGGTCTGGCCCAAGGAATACTACAAATGCCTTTTGGCCTCTTTTCTGACAAAATAGGCAGGAAGCCAATAATCACTCTGGGCTTAATTCTTTTCGCCTGCGGAAGCCTGCTCGGCGCACTTACCGACTCCATTTATGGAATGATCTTCGCCCGAGCATTACAAGGCACCGGCGCCATTGGCAGTGTTTTAATTGCCTTGTTAGCGGATTTAACGCCAGATGAGCAGCGCACTAAAGCCATGGCCGTAATTGGGATGACAATTGGCACCTCATTTAGTTTGGCGATGGTTATTAGCCCTGCGATATCGCATCGCTTTGGCTTAGCCGGGATTTTTTACCTTACTACAGGATTATCTCTTTTGGGTCTTCTCCTTCTACATGTGATCATTCCCAAACCCAGCAAGGAACGTTTTCATGGGGATAGCGAAACCAATCCTGTCTTGTTTAAGCAAGTCATCCGCAATAAACATTTACAACGCCTAAATGCAGGCATCTTCTGCCAACACTTTATTCTCACCGCAACATTTTTTGCTATTCCATTTATTTTAAATGAGCAGATAGCACAAGGCCATTTAAGCCAACAATGGCATTTTTATTTACCACTTATGCTCGGTTCATTCCTACTCATGATTCCCTTTATCATCCTTGCTGAAAAGAAAAAACTGATGAAAACAGTATTTCTGACTGCCGTCTTAGTAATGAGCATGTCTCAATTGGTATTAGCTTATACCTACCAAAATTGGCTTAGCCTTTGTCTGCTCATGCTGGCTTTTTTTATTGCCTTTAATATTCTTGAGGCCGCACTACCATCGCTAGTATCAAAACAAGCAAACCCCAATAGCAAAGGTACGGCAATGGGTATTTATTCTACCAGCCAATTCTTGGGTCTTTTTGCTGGTGGTGCGCTCGCAGGCCTTTTATATCAATGGCAGGGCAGTCGTGGTATTTTTATTATTAATGCCCTATTAGGCGCCCTCTGGTTCACCCTATCTTATTCCATGAACCCTAATGTTTATCTTACTACCCTTACATTTCCTTGCTCCTGGCCACACAGACGAGATGATGTCATCACCCAGTTATTAAAGATTAAGGGGGTAGTTGATGTGGTATTTGCCAAAGATGAACGAGTGCTTTATTTACGAATCGACAAAGAACATTATCGTGCGGGCAACGCAGAACAAATTCTCCAGGCAACAACGACAGAGAAATAAAAGTCCAGAGATGAACCCAACCACCAAAATAGTTAGCGATAATTATTTGCCCAAAAATAGCGCGGCAATCGTGTCTGGAGAACAGCATATCGTGAGTAAGCGCATTATTTTTCTGGATTAAAGAAACAGCTGCTTTGCAAAAACAAATAGTAGTTTATAATTTAAACTAATGCAGTGATGCACCAAAACACGATAAATCGCCGACCAAGTCAGTTTGGCGCCAAAGACGCCTTGATTAAAATAGTGTTTTAGCTCATCAGCACAGAAAAAAAATTAATTAAATCATCCTGTGTGTTACTTGATAAGAACGCTATATTTATTAACTAAGCTCTAACCAAAACACACTGATTTAATTGAGTCAAATCCAGATCAGAAACAGTTTGCGCACAGCGTTTTACAGAGATATTAATTGGTGAACGCCCACTAAATAATCCATTTACACTTATAGGTGACTCCGCATGATAACGTTGCAGTCTTTTTAGAATAGAGCCCGCTAAATTCTTACTAAGATAAGACCCTGTTCCGTAAAGGCGTGGATCAGGGACTTCTGAGCGATCATTTAATGTGTTGAGGCGCTCGTTAAGGAATCTCATTCCTTCTTTATATTCAGAAGGTTTCTGTCCCCGAATCATTTTATCTAATGCTGATTTATATGAGCTGATTATATCTGCGGCAACATCACTTGCTTGAAAAAGACGCATTAGCTGGATCTGAGTTGGCATGTCCGCATGGTAAGGGGTTTTATTTAATTGAATCATTGCCTTGGTTAATAAAAAGCGTTCACTTGGATTAAGTTCAATGCCTACTGGAGATAACTGTGATTCTGTTTCGCTGGAAAGATCATATTTGTCCAATAAAATCTCAAATCGTTCTCGAAGTGTCTGTGGTTTAAAGTTTTTTTCTTTTTCCACCTCTTTAAGGGCGCTACTCAGTAGGTTCGCGTCAATCACATTATGTGTGTTTTTTATTGTAGGGTGGGTGATACCCTTTATCACTATGTGATGCCCTCTGTGTTCAGGATTAGGACTATCTTTGTATTTCACACCAATAATATCGAGACCTCTTCTGTTGAAAAATTTATTTCTTTCCTGTAGCTGTTCTCGATGAGTAGGGGTATCTTGCTTGGCTTTTTTGGCTTGTACTTTGCCATCAACCGCATCAAACAGTAATTTATCTCCTGCTTTAGGTAGTTTTTCCCCGTTGCTATTGTAGCCGGTACAAGGAGCGGTATAAACGGCAGCATATTTATGATCAGGAACTTTGGATTTAGCGTATTCAGACTGATACCCATTATTTGTTTCTTTGAGCGCCGTATGAAGAATATTAAGTGCTTTTTTATCAAGATGATGCTTTTTAAAAAAATCAGTGACTGTATTAATAATCTCAGTAGTGTATTCACCAACTGGAATGCCCATATTTTTAAGTGACTCAGCCCCATTAAGCACATTACTTATAATAGCCTCTTCCAGGCTGGTATAGGTGTTATTGGTGACTACACTGCACCCAGGTAAATGAGCCGCGGCCTGTAATACCAAACGTCCCCCATTTGAATGTCCCATTAAAACCAAATTTTCTGGTTTAACCTTTTTTTTCTCCAATAGAAAGGTAGCAGCTGCTAAAATTATTTTAACTGGATCAGAAAAAGATGCTGGCTTTTGAGCCAGATAATCCACTACGAGAAAATTGGCGTTATTACGAAGTGCAAGCTCTTTCGCTATTGGCAGCATATTAGTATATGCAGCTCCCGCCCCCCCGACAACGATCAACCATTTATCCGTTGAATCGGGATTAAGATATTCGACTGCCTGGACAATTGTTTTTTGGTCAATCCGCAGCTGGTAATTATGTATGTCGTTAGGCGAGGAGAGCAGTGTATTTTGAAGCGTCGCCGCGATGTCCTCTTCTTTTTCAGCGACATTGGTAATAGCCTTTAGACAAAGTCGCGCAATCATTTTGTTAATAAACCCTGGTTTAGCCACTCGTTCTTTAAAACTCAAGTCATCAAGCGGTATACTTGATACATCGATGGGCAAAAGACTACGACGGTATAGCTGGGATGCTTTAAAGTCCATTAAGTTAATCATCTTACGAGCAGCAGCTAAATTATTTTTTGTTTCGTTAAGAGCATCGAAAAAAATAGAGGTGCTTGCTTTTTGCGTCTTAATGACTTGCTCAATATCGGTAATATTTTTATCAATTAATTGGCAATACTTTAGTAATAATTTCCATAATGCATATTTTTCTATATCGCTTAATTTATTGTTCTCTGTTTTAAACAATTTTTGAATGGTTGTGATCGTATTTTTTGTAGTATAGCTTGAAAAGCTCAATTCATTTGCCAGTTCAAGGAGCTGTGATGTATTTGTTAATGAATCAATAGACATGAAATAAGAATCTGCGCGAAGACTAATCAGATTAATTTCATTTTTGAGTGTTGTTATTTCATTGTTTAATAATGTGACTGACATAGGGCTACAACTCATATTAAATTATATTTTTAAGTGCTTAAGTTATTGAAAAGCCGTAAAATAAGCGGGTAAATACTCCTTACTCCATTAAACTCATCGGGATTCGTTTGAGCTTCCCGGGATGTGTACTCCATTATGCGTAGTACGATTGTAACAGAATAAGTTCTACCATGAAAAGATAGGTAATGTCCAATTATGGTTTTATTTGAACAAACTGACTTTATTGTTTAAATCAAAAAACCAATCATTAAATAAAGGTATTTGATTGCTTTCTTTAATTTGATAGTATTTTCTATACTATCGCCTTAATGATGATTCTATTGCCTCAGAAAATATGGCGTCAATATTTATACGATGCTTTACTTGAAAGAGTATGTAACTCATGACTGATAAAGACTTACTAAGATGGATCACGGAAATTCAAGCCATCGCCCAAAATGGCCTTGCCTACGTACATAACGACTTTGATAAAGAACGATATCTAAGATTACGTGATCTCGCGGCGGAGCTTGCTGCTCAATCCTCAACACATTCCACGGAGGAAATAAAACAAGCTTTTGACTTAGAACAAGGACATGCCACACCAAAACTTGATGTACGGGCATTTATTCTTAACAACAATAAGCTATTAATGGTAAAGGAACGCGCCGATAATTTATGGTCCTTACCCGGTGGTTGGGCTGATGTAAATGAATCGCCATCAGAAGCCGCAATAAGAGAAACCAAAGAAGAAACAGGATTTGATGTTGCTGCAGTTCGCTTGCTCGCTTTATGGGATAAACGAAAACACGATCATCCCATGCACTGGCCACATACTTATAAATGCTTTTTTCAGTGCGAACTAATTTCTGGCGAACCCACAACAAACATAGAAATTTCTGAGATTGATTTTTTTGCTATAAACAATTTACCGCCACTATCAACACCGCGAGTAACAGAAAAGCAACTTGTACGTCTGTATGAGCAAGTCCTTCATGCAGAACAAACTCTTTTTGATTAATACTTAACCGTGCAAGGGTTATATAAATTAGGTATAATACACGCCTAACTTTCGCATACAGGAGATAAGAAATGGCTCGTGGAATAAACAAAGTCATCTTGATTGGTAATGTAGGGGTTGACCCTGATGTTCGTTATTTACCAAATGGCAATGCAGTAACCACTCTTTCAATCGCAACCAGTGAATCATGGAAAGATAAAACTACGGGTGAAAAACAAGACCGCACTGAATGGCATCGTGTAGTTTGCTTTAACCGCCTCGGTGAAATTGCCGGTCAATACGTTCGTAAAGGGTCAAAACTTTATGTTGAAGGCAGCTTAAGAACAAGAAAATGGCAAGATCAACAAGGTCAAGACCGCTACACTACAGAGATTGTTGCCAATGACATTCAAATGTTAGACAGTAAAGGCGGTAGTGCGGGTGGTTATGATGAGATGCCGCAGACACAATATGCACCACAACCCAGCGCTAGTCGCGCCCCACAACAGCAACCAGCGCAACAAGTACCGCATGATGCCTTTGATCAATTGGACGATGACGTACCATTTTAGCATTTATTCTGAATATTTGGCCTATCTTCAAAAATAGGCCTGTCAAATAAATTAGCGCCATTTTTTTTCAATATTAGCTAGCTATTGCCGTTAACTGAGTCCTCACATTGCTCGACCATGCCGCAATTGAATCAATTCTTATTTTAATTGGTTTTTTTTTAACCTGGTGAGTGGCTCAGTACGTTTTTACTATTTTTATTTCGGCAGCCACTATCTGCTCCTGGCATTACAAGCTCTTTTACTAAATCAAAATGTTTATAAGCAATAACCACCAGCAAAGGCGTAGCATTAAAACATTAATATAAGTGCCAGAACCTAATAAGAACATCTGACTTAATCGCTGAAGCAGCAATAAATCATCTTTCATTGATTAATGATAGTTAAATAAAAAACCCGCTTAAAGCGGGTTTTATTATTAACATCAATAATCGATATTATAAAAGCATTATAAGCTCTGACTATTCAGCATCATCGCTAGCAACAGGTCTGTCTAACAGCTCAACAATTGCCATTGGCGCATTATCACCTTCACGGTAACCACATTTGATGATACGAAGATAACCGCCAGGACGCTTTTCAAAACGTGGACCTAAATCAGTAAATAACTTACCAACCGCAGATTTTGATCTCAAAATATCAAATGCTTGTCGACGCGTCGCCACAGAATCAACTTTACTAACAGTGATTAAGGGCTCAATGTAGCGTCGCAGATCTTTAGCTTTCGGTAGAGTTGTTTTAATCAACTCGTGCTCAATTAAAGAACAACACATATTTGAGAACATCGCCTTACGATGACTACTTGTACGGCCAAAACTACGGCCAGAATTACGATGACGCATAACAAAAACTCCTAAACATTACTCGCCTAGACTTGCTGGCGGCCAATTCTCAAGTTTCATACCCAGCGATAATGAACGTGAAGCTAAAACATCCTTAATTTCAGTTAAAGATTTCTTACCAAGATTAGGAGTCTTTAATAATTCATTTTCAGTACGTTGTACTAAATCGCCTATATAATGAATATTTTCTGCTTTTAAGCAATTAGCAGAACGAACAGTTAACTCTAAATCATCAACGGAACGTAATAAAACCGGATCGAAATCATTACGTTCTTTATTATCAGATCGAGATTCTTCAAACTTCATATCAACAAATGCATGCAGTTGTCTTTGAAGGATGCTAGCAGAAATACGAATCGCTTCTTCAGCATCAATTGTTCCATTAGTTTCTAACTCAATAGTTAACTTATCTAAATCTGTACGATTCTCAACACGTGCGCTATCAACATAGTAAGCTACTTTTTTAACTGGTGAGAAACTATTATCAATTTTAAGTTTACCAACAGATTTTCTTTCCACTTCATCATCAAAATGTCTAATGAAGGAATCAGTACTATGGAATCCAATTCCTCTTTCAACTTTTAATGTCATATTTAATTTGCCTTTTTCGTTCAAATTAGCAATGACAAGCTCAGGGTTAACTACGTCAACACCATGAGTCAGTTGAATATCACCCGCAGTAACTTGGCAAGGACCTTGCTTACTCAACGTAACCTGGGCCTCTTCACCCGTTGTCAATTTAATTGCAACCAGTTTCAGGTTAAGCAATAAATCAACAACATCTTCCTGTACGCCTTCAATAGTACTGTATTCATGAAGAACACCATCTATTGAAGCTTCGGTAATCGCACTTCCGGGCATAGATGACAGTAATATACGTCTCAAAGCATTGCCGAGGGTATGACCAAAGCCACGCTCCAAAGGCTCTAGAACTATTCTAGCTTTATATGGCGATTCAGCCTGTACCTTAAGAACATTAGGTGTCAGCATTTCATTGATTTCAGTATACATTCAGCTAATTCTCCGAGCTTACTTAGAGTAAAGTTCTACAACAAGGTTCACGTTGTAGTCTGAAGATAAGTCAGTTAACGTTGGTGCTGTAGAGAAAGTTCCTTTAAACGAAGAAGAATCTACAGTAATCCAATCACAAGGAGCTCTTTGTTCAGACAAGGCTAAAGCAGCTTGGATACGACCTTGGCTCTTTGCTTTTTGACGAACAGTTACCACGTCTCCTGGACTTACTAAGAAAGATGGAACGTTAACTACTTTATCGTTAACAAGTATTGCTTTATGCGTTACTAATTGTCTCGCTTCAGCACGTGTACTTGCAAAACCCATACGATATACAACATTATCTAAACGTTTTTCGAGAAGAGTCATTAGATTTTCACCTGTAGAACCCTTCATGCGCGCCGCCATTTTGTAATAGCCGCGGAATTGCTTTTCAAGAACGCCATATAATCTTCTGATTTTTTGCTTCTCTCTGAGCTGAATTCCATAACCGTTCAGGCGTGGTTTTTTATCGCCATGTTGTCCAGGTAACTTTTCAGATTTACATTTGGACTTATGATCACGTACACCACTTTTAAGTAATAAATCACAACCTTCACGACGCGATAATTTACACTTTGGACCAAGATATCTAGCCATTAATTACTCCTGAGTCTTTACACACGACGTTTTTTAGGTGGCTTACACCCGTTATGAGGGATACCAGTAACATCGGTTATTTCTACAATTTTAAAATCCTGTGATATTAATTCACGAATAGTGGATTCTCTGCCAGGACCGGGGCCATGTACAAATACAGCCACAGATTTCATACCGTATTCTTTCGCAACAGCAGCAGCACGCTCAGTTGCAACTTGCGCAGCATAAGGTGTACTTTTTCTTGAACCTCTGAATCCAGAGCCACCAGATGTTGCCCAACATAACGCATTACCTTGTCTGTCAGTAAAGGTAACAATCGTATTGTTAAAAGAGGCATGTACGTGAACGATACCATCAGATACAACACGCTTTGCTTTTTTGCGTACTTTTTGCTGTTTTGACTTAGTTATTGCCATCTTACTTTCCTACATGAAAAATCAATTAGTAGTGCCTTTTCTGCGACCTTTACGAGTACGAGCATTTGTCTTCGTACGCTGTCCGCGTAAGGGTAATCCTCTTCTGTGTCTTAATCCACGATAACATCCCAGATCCATCAGGCGCTTAATGTTCATCGTGATAACACGACGCAAATCGCCTTCCACCGTGATTTTCGCAATTTCAGTTCTAAATGCTTCTAATTGAGCATCAGTCAGTTGCGAAACTTTAGTTGAAGGATCGATACCTACTGTTGAACATAATTTCAAGGATGTAGTTTTACCGATACCATAGATAGCTGTCAAAGCAATCACAACATGCTTGTGATCTGGTATGTTTACTCCTGCAATACGAGCCATTAACTTCTCCGAACGTTATTTTGTTCTGTCGAAAGGGACAGAAGAATACTATTTTTATAAAATTAAATCAAGCGGATATTAACCCTGCTTTTGTTTGTGTCTGGCATCTTTACAAATTACACGTATAGTGCCACTTCTTTTAATAATTTTGCAATTACGACAAATTCGTTTTACTGATGCTCTAACTTTCATTCCTAACTCCGACAAATGATCATAATAGACCAGGTAATTTTGTACCTTTAAAATTAGCCTTTTTCATTAAAGAATCATATTGCTGTGTCATTAAATGTGCTTGTATTTGGGCTACAAAATCCATAATAACAACAACGATAATCAGCAATGATGTTCCTCCAAAATAAAAAGGGACATGCCATGTATACATTAAAATCTGAGGCAATAAACAAACTAAAACCAAATAAATAGCGCCAATCAAAGTTAAGCGTGTCATCACAGCATCTATGTACTTAGTTGTTTGCTCACCGGGTCTAATTCCTGGGATATAAGCTCCAGATTTCTTTAAATTTTCCGCAGTATCTTTTGGGTTAAAGACAAGCGCAGCATAAAAGAATGCAAAAAACAAAATAGCCATCGCATAAACAATTAAATACAAAGGTTGACCTGGTGATAAAGCCATACCAACGTCAGATAACCACCCCAAGCCTTTAGTATGGGAGAAGAACTGCGCTAATGTTGCTGGTAATAATATGATACTAGATGCAAAAATTGGAGGGATTACACCCGACATATTAATCTTTAAAGGCAAGTGGCTAGTTTGTGCCGCATAAACCTTTCTACCTTGCGTCCTTTGTGCATAATTAACGCGTATTCGCCTTTGTGCACGTTCCATAAACACCACAAACCCTGTTACAACCACCACAATCACTGCAACTATAATTAATGTAAGCGCTTGCATCTGCCCTTCTTTAACTTGCTGAAGAACTGAAGCAATGGCACTGGGCATACTGGATACAATACCTGAAAAAATAATTAAAGAAATACCATTTCCAATACCTTTTTCAGTAATTTGCTCACCTAACCACATTAAAAACATAGTACCTGTAACCAAAGTGATTACTGCCGTAAAATAAAATGACATATCAGGATTAAGTGCTATTTGCTGCCCCGCCAACCATCGCGCCATACCGAGGGACTGGAATATAGACAGTACCAAAGTTAAGTATCGTGTGTACTGATTTATTTTCCTACGTCCAGACTCCCCTTCTTTTTTCAGTTGTTCAAGTTTCGGTGAAACAACTGAGAAAAGTTGAATAATAATAGATGCAGAAATATATGGCATAATACCTATAGCAAATACCGTCACACGCGATAACGCGCCACCAGAAAACATATTAAACAAGCCAAAGATTGTATTTTGCTGCTCGTTGAAAAAATTAGCTAGACGAGCAGGATCCAAACCAGGAACTGGAATGTGCGCCCCTAAACGATAAACTAAAATTCCAAGAATCACAAATAATAATCTTGATTTAAGTTCAGCCAATCCACCACGTGATTGGCTACCATTATGTTTTTGGTTTTTCATAGTCACTCTTCTATGCTGCCGCCTAAACCTTCAATGGCTAAACGAGCTCCTTTAGTGACCCTTAAACCTTTTAGTTTGATGGCTGTAGTTAATTCACCAGATAAAATTACTTTTACATCTTTAATTGAACTATTAATTAGCCCTGCTTCACGTAAAACGTTTAAATCAATTACTTCAGCCGATAATTTTGCAAGTTCACTCAAGCACACCTGATCAACCGTTCTGCCAACTCGTGATTTAAAGCCCATTTTTGGCAAACGTCTTTGAATTGGCATTTGACCGCCTTCAAAGTTAATCTTGTGGTATCCGCCAGCTCTGGCTTTTTGACCTTTATGTCCTTTACCACTAGTTTTACCTAATCCGGACCCTATACCGCGACCTAAACGTTTTTTAGGACGACGTGAACCAGGATCTGGTGATAGTGAATTTAAATTCATTATACACTCTCCTCAACTAGCAACAGATAATCGATGGCATTAATTAGTCCACGAATTGCTGGAGTATCATTATGAGAAACACTTGAGTTAGTTTTACCTAAACCCAATTGCTTCACAATCGAAACATGCTTTGGTTTTCTGCCAATAACGCTTTTAACCAAAGTAATTTTAATTTTCTTTTCCATAATTAGCCCGCCATAACTTCATCAACAGTTTTACCACGCTTGGCTGCAACATAATCTGGAGTACCAATGTTAGTTAGTGCACCGATTGTAGCTCGTACAATATTGCTTGGATTAGTAGAACCGATACTCTTAGCTAATATGTTTTGTACGCCTAAAACTTCCAGTACAGCTCGCATTGCACCACCAGCAATAATTCCAGTACCTTCGCTAGCAGGCTTCATAAATACTTTAGAAGCACCATAGTTCCAGCTTATTTCGTGGAATATTGTTGTTCCAGATAATGGAATATAAACCATATTTTTCTTTGCTTGTTCCATTGCTTTTTGAATCGCGATTGGAACTTCGCGCGCCTTACCTCTACCAAAACCAACTTTACCTTTTCCGTCGCCAACAACAACAAGAACTGCAAAGCCGAATACACGTCCACCTTTAACAACTTTCGCTGTACGGTTTACTGCTACTAACTTTTCTTGGTAGCCATCTGATTTAGGTGATTCTTCGAATGCCATAATCGTTCCTTAAAAATCCAACCCAGCTTCGCGTGCACCTTCTGCAAGGGCTTTCACTCGGCCATGATATTTATAACCAGCACGATCAAATGCAACTTGAGTAATACCTTTCTCACTCGCACGCTTGCCTAGTAGTGTACCTACTAAGTTTGCTTGTTCTACTTTGCATTTACCGCTCAAACTGGCTCTTAATTCTTTATCGTTAGTTGAACATGATGCCAATACTACATCGCCAAGCTTGTCAGCTTGAATAATTTGCGAATAGATATGCACACCACTTCTATAAACAACTAAACGTGCTCTACCTGATTTACGAATCAGTGCTTTTGCTTTTAATCCACGTCTCTCACGTGAGCTGTGCTTATTCATAACTTAGACCTTATTTCTTTTTCGCTTCTTTACGCGCAATTTTCTCACCAGCATATTTAACACCCTTTCCCTTATAAGGCTCTGGTGGTCTAAATGCTCTGATTTCAGAAGCTACTTGTCCGAGAATTTGCTTATCAACACCTTTAAGTAATATGACTGTATTGCTAGGGGTTTCAACAGAAACACCTGTAGGCAAACTGTACTCAATAGGATGAGAGAAGCCTAGGGATAAGCTAATAGACTTATCTTTGGCCTGTGCTCTATAACCGACACCAACCAATTCCAATGTTACCACAAAACCTTCAGTAACACCGTGCACCATATTACTTACCAATGCTCTTGCAGTTCCTGCCTGAGCCCAAGCTTTAGGATCATTTGCTGCGGGAGCAAATTCAATGTGGTTAGACTCTGCATTTTTAGTGATTTTCACTAACTTATTAATTTTTTGAGTTAGTGTTCCTTTAGGCCCTTTTACCGTAATCTCGCCGGTACCTAATGTTATTTCAACATTAGCTGGATGAGCTACAGGGGCTTTTGCTACTCTAGACATATCATTCCTCTCAAGTATTAAGCCACTTCACAAATGACTTCGCCACCAACGCCTTTCAGCTTTGCAGATACATGAGTCATTATACCTTTAGATGTGGACAATATAGCCACGCCAAATCCAGGAATAGAAGTCAAATCTTTATAAGATTTGTATACTCGTAATCCAGGTCTACTAATTCTCTTAATTAATTCAATAACAGGTTCGCCGCCATAATATTTTAGCTTTACTGTCATTAATTTAAGATTATTGTCTAATGCTTCTACGAAGAAATCTTGAATATAACCTTCTTCTTTCAAAACACGAGCGATTTCTTCTTTTAAACGAGAAGAAGTTAATGTTACTTGCTGATGTTTAGCTTGTTGACCATTTCTAATTCGGGTCAGCATATCAGCAACGGGATCATGCATACTCACAATCGTTCTCCAAAAAATTTACCAGCTGGATTTTCTTCCGCCTGGTATATTGCCAACCATTAGCTGTTGTCTTAAGCAAATTCTGCAAAGACCAAACTTACGATATACACCATGTGGACGACCACATTGCTGACACCGTTCTTTATGACGAACAGGATTTGAATTAACTGGTAGTTTTGCTAGTTTAGCCTGACTATCCATAATCACCTGAAAATCGTCAGATGATTTAATCAATTGTTTTAATTCGTTTCTGCGCTGTCTGTATTTGTCTACAAGTTTGGCACGCTTTAACTCTCGCATAAGCATTGATTTCTTAGCCACAATGTCACCCTTCTATTTTTTGTCTCTATCTTTCAATGGAAGATTAAATGCTTCTAGTAAAGCTTTAGCTTCTTCGTTTGTTTTGGCACTTGTAGTAATACAAATATCTAATCCACGAATGCCATCTGTTTTATCGTAATCAATTTCTGGGAACACGATTTGCTCATGTATACCCATACTGTAGTTACCAGTACCATCAAAAGATTTAGGATTTAGACCACGAAAATCTCTTACGCGAGGTAAAGTAACAGAAACTAATCTGTCTAAAAACTCATACATACGCTGACGACGTAGTGTTACCTTACAACCGATTGGCCAACCTTCTCTGATTTTAAAACCAGCCAAAGATTTCTTAGCCTTAGTAACAACAGGTTTTTGTCCAGCGATTAAAGTCATATCCTCAACGGCGTGATTCATTACCTTTTTATCACCAACAGCTTCACCAACACCCATATTTAGAGTAATTTTAAGTAGCTTTGGTACTTCCATAATGCTGGAATAGTTGAACCGTTTCATCATCATAGGGATGACTTCTTTCTTGTAAAAATCATTAAGTCTTGTCATTTCAATCACCTAATTAAACACGGTCAATTATTTCATTGTCAGATTTAAAGTATCTAACTTTAGTACTAACACCGTTACTCTCTATAAACTTGAAGCCAACTTTGTCCGCTTTCTTAGTAGTAGGATTATAATGAGCAACGTTTGAAACGTGTAATGGTGCCTCAAGAGTAATAATTCCGCCCTTGCCTTCAGGTTTCTGTGGGTTAGGCTTCACATGTTTCTTAATCAGGTTACCGCCTTCAACAACAACACCATTGTCTGTTACTCGTAGGACCTTACCTACATGACCTTTACTTTTACCGGCGATTATAATGACTATGTCGCCTGTTTTAATACGTTTCATATCTAATCCTTCTCACAAAACTTCTGCAGCCAGAGATATTATCTTCATAAATCTCTCTCGTAGCTCGCGAGTAACGGGGCCAAATATACGAGTACCAATTGGCTCGTTTTGGTTATTTAAAAGTACTGCTGCATTACCATCAAAACGAATCAAAGAACCATCATCTCGTCTTACGCCTTGAGCTGTTCTAACAACAACAGCTTTCATTACAGCACCTTTCTTTACTTTACTTCTTGGTATTGCATCTTTAATACTTACTTTGATGACATCACCTACACGCGCATAGCGTCTGTGAGATCCACCAAGTACTTTAATACACATTACCTTACGTGCTCCGCTGTTATCAGCCACTTCGAGCACTGTCTGCATTTGGATCATTTTTTACTCCAGCTCTGATTTCGACCAGAAAAAGGTTGCTGATTATATCAGGCCTTTTAGGGTTTTAAAAGTATATCAACAAAGTTGATTAAGAAATTACTTCGACTAATACCCAGCTTTTTGTTTTAGAGAGTGGTCTTGACTCACGGATTTTCACAGTATTGCCAATTTTACACACTTGATTCTCATCATGAGCATGAAATTTGGTTCTACGTTTCATAATTTTTCCATATTTTGGATGCTTTACTGAACGCTCAATCATCACAACTATAGTTTTATCCATTTTGTCGCTAACTACTTTTCCAACCATTGTTCTGGCGTTTGATTCATTAGTAGACATATCACTTACCTGCCTTTTCAGTCAAAATTGTTTTAACTCGTGCCACCAACTTACGCACCTTAGTAATGAGATGTGTCTTATCTAGTGAGCCACTTGCTTTTTTCATTCGTAAACTTAATTGTTCTTTACGTAATGAAAGCAATTCGTTTTGTAGTTCTTCAACTGACAAATTGCGCAATTCTTCTGTTGTTTTCATTACATCACCTTCCTTTCTTCAAAGATTACTTTGAAAGGAAGTTTTGCTTTAGCCAGATCAAAAGCTTCCATCGCAAGCTCTCTGGATACACCTTCCATTTCAAATAAAACCTTACCAGGTTGTATTTGAGCAACCCAATATTCAACGCTACCTTTACCTTTACCTTGTCGAACTTCTAAAGGTTTCTGGGTAATTGGCTTATCAGGGAATACTCTAATCCAAATTTTACCACCACGTTTGATGTGACGAGTCATTGCACGTCGAGCTGCTTCGATTTGACGAGCAGTCAAACGACCTCTTTCGAGAGCCTTCAGACCAAACTCACCAAAACTAATGTTGCTTCCACGTAAAGCCAAACCTCTGTTACGGCCTTTCATCTGTTTGCGGTATTTTGTACGCTTTGGTTGTAACATGATTCTTAATCCTCACTCACTGGGCACTGTCAGTAGATCTTTTCTTTTGTGGGAGAACTTCACCCTTAAAGATCCAGACTTTTACACCAATAATACCGTAGGTAGTTTTAGACTCTGCTGTACCGTAATCAATATCAGCTCTAAAAGTATGTAATGGAACACGACCTTCTCTGTACCATTCACTTCGAGCGATTTCAGCACCACCTAGTCGTCCACTTACACAAATTTTAATTCCTTTCGCACCAGACTTAAGAGCAGAAGTTACCGCGCGCTTCATAGCACGTCGGAACATAACACGTTGCTCCAATTGTTGTGCAATACTTTCAGCAACTAGTGTTGAATCAAGTTCAGGCTTTTTAATTTCTTCAATGTTCAAATGAACTGGAACGCCTAATTTTTTTGAAATTTCGTTACGCAAAGTTTCAATTCCGCCACCTTTTTTACCGATGATTACACCAGGTCGTGCAGTTTGAATTGTAACAACAGCGTTATTAGCAGGACGCTCAATAAGAATTTTACTTACAGCAGCACCCATAAGTTTTTTCTTAAGTTCACTACGTAGTTTAATATCTTGATTTAAGAATTCAGCATATCGTTTACCAGCAAACCACTTAGAGTTCCAATCTTTAATAATACCAAGGCGTATGCCTATAGGGTTAACTTTTTGTCCCATTGCTATTCCTCGTCAGACACTTTAATCGTGATATGGCAGGTACGCTTGCAAATTCTATTTGCACGACCTTTAGCTCTGGGACTAATACGTTTTAAAGTTGCGGCTTCATCAACGCAGACCATACCTACTTTAAGAGAATCAATATCTGCCCCATTATTGTTTTCAGCATTAGCAATGGCTGACTCCAATAGTTTAAGCATTAATTGAGCACCTTTTTTTGGTGTAAACTTGAGGACATCAAGCGCACCAGATACTTTCATATTACGTATCATATCTGCTACCAATCTGCCCTTCTGAGCGGATAAGGGAGCACCTTTTAACTTAGCTGTAACTTCCATCATATCCTCTTATTACTTGCCTTTAGCCTTTCTGTCACCAGAGTGGCCTTTGAATGTACGAGTCATGGCAAACTCACCTAATTTATGACCAACCATATTATCAGTAATGTATACGGGAATATGTTCTTTACCGTTGTGAACAGCAATTGTCAAATCAATCATTTCAGGAACGATTGTTGATCGTCGTGACCAAGTCTTAATTGGTTTTTTCGATTTTGATTCGATTGCAGCTTCAACTTTGCTGATCAAATGATGGTCAATAAATGGACCTTTTCTTATAGAACGAGCCACTTGATATCCTCTCAATAATTATTTTTTCTTACGTCTTCTGACAATAAAGCTATCAGTACGCTTATTACTTCTGGTTTTATAACCTTTAGTAGGCATACCCCAAGGTGATACTGGGTGACGTCCACCAGAAGTACGGCCTTCACCACCACCATGTGGATGGTCAACAGGGTTCATTGCCACACCACGGACTGTTGGACGAATACCTCTCCAACGTTTAGCTCCCGCTTTACCTAATGAACGTAAGCTATGTTCACTGTTGCTTACTTCACCCACTACAGCTCGGCATAAGACGTGAATTTTACGCATTTCACCAGAACGTAGTCTTAATGTTGCGTAAATGCCTTCTTTAGCAACTAATTGTCCACTAGCACCAGCACTTCTTAACATCTGAGCGCCCTTACCAGCTTTCATTTCAACACAGTGAATCGTACTACCAAGTGGTATATTTTTCAGTGGTAAGCAGTTCCCAACACTAATGGGAGCATCTGCGCCACTTACAACTGTATCACCAACTTTTAAATTTGCCGGTGCGATTATATATCTTTTTTCACCGTCTTTATAAACGATTAACGCAATTAGAGCAGTTCTGTTTGGATCATACTCAATACGCTCAACCCGTCCTTCAATACCGTCTTTAGTGCGTTTAAAGTCAATAATACGATATTGGTTACGTTGACCACCACCGATATGTCTTACAGTGATTCTACCCTGGTTATTACGTCCACCAGTTTTCTTTAGTTTTTCAACTAAAGCAGCGTGTGGTCGTCCTTTATGGATGTTTTTATGAACCACACGTAATTCGCCACGTTTTCCGGGCGATGTAGGTTTAGATTTTAATAGTGCCATCTTAATCTGCCTTATTCGGTAGCTGTAAAGTCAATATCTTGATCCGCATGAAGAGTTACAAATGCTTTTTTCCAATCACTACGCTTACCGGCTGTTTGCTTAAAGCGTTTTGCTTTTCCCTTCACATTAAGAACAGATACATTTTTAACTTTAACGTTAAATATATGCTCTACCGCCATTTTAATTTCAGTCTTAGTTGCAGTTTTTAATACTTTGAAAGTGAACTGTTTTAGCTTATCTGCTATGACAGTAGCTTTTTCAGAAGTATGAGGTTCACGTAGAACCATCAACAATCTTTCGGCATTCATTGTAACTGTTCCTCAATTTTTTTAATCGCAGCTTCTGTAACAACAACTTTCTCAAATCTGAGTAAAGAAACAGGGTCTAGAGTCGCAACGTCACAGATATCAAAGTCAATTAAGTTTCTTGATCCAAAATATTCATTCTCGCCAACTTCACTCATAACAATAAGCGCATTGTTAATTTCCAATTGACTCATTTTGCTGACAAAATCTTTAGTTTTTTTGCTTTCACATTGAAAATCACTAATGACAATCAGGTTACCAGTACGGCAAAGTTCGGAGATTATACTACGTAATGCGCGTTTGTACATTTTTTTATTAATTTTTTGTGAATAATCTCGCTTTTTAGATGCGAAGGTTACCCCACCACTCCGCCAAATCGGACTGCGGATAGTACCAGCACGCGCGCGGCCGGTACCTTTTTGGTTCCAAGGCTTTCTACCGCCACCACGAACTTCTGATCGAGTTTTCTGAGCACTATTACCACTACGAGCATTATTCATAAAGGTTACAACAGCTTGATGTATTAAACCTTCATTGTATGCATATGCGAAAACGTCTTGGTTCAGAGTTAAAGTTGTTTTGTTATCTATAGTAGTAATTTCCATCACTCACCTCGTGCTTGCTTTTTAGCTGCAGGCTTAATCTCAACTCGTGATCCAGGCGCACCAGGAATGGCACCCTTGATAAGAAGTAGATTTCTTTCAGCATCTACGCGCACAAGTTCAAGGCTCTGAACTGTACAACGAACGTTACCCATATGGCCTGCCATTTTTTTACCTTTGAACACGCGACCTGGAGTTTGGTTTTGACCAATAGAACCAGGAACACGATGCGATCTTGAGTTACCATGCGTGGCATCTTGTGTTCTAAAATTGTGACGCTTAACAGTACCAGCAAAACCTTTACCTTTTGTGGTTCCTGAAACATCGACAAACTGACCTGCTGCGAAAACATCAGCAACAGATAGTTCTTGACCTGCTTTAAACGCATCTTCTGAGTCAACCCAGAATTCAACTTGCATGTCACCTGCTTCAATTTCAGCTTTTGCAAAATGTCCAGCTTGCGCTTTATTCACCTTACTTGCTTTTTTTGTTCCGCCAGTTAACTGAATTGCAGCATAGCCATCAGCTTCCATAGTTTTAATTTGCGAAACTCTATTAGGGTGCACTTCAACAACAGATACAGGAACTGAAACTCCTTCTGCTGTGAAGACCCGAGTCATACCGATTTTACGGCCTAATAAACCGATCATCATTGTAACACCTCTTTAATATCCTTCACCCTAACATTAATCATCAAGGCTTATCTGAACATCAACCCCAGCAGCCAGATCCAATTTCATCAACGCATCTACTGTCTTTTCAGTTGGATGAACGATAACGACCAGGCGTTTATGAGTACGTAATTCATATTGATCACGAGCATCTTTATTCACATGCGGTGAAGTCAATACGGTAAATTTTTCTTTGCGAATTGGTAAAGGTATTGGTCCTCTAATTTGAGCACCAGTACGCTTTGCTGTCTCCACGATTTCTCGAGTTGATAAGTCAATCAACCGATGATCAAAGGATTTTAATCTAATTTTAATGTTTTGATTGTTACTCATTGTAATTACTCGATAATTTTAGCGACAACACCGGCGCCTACTGTACGGCCGCCTTCCCGAATTGCGAAACGTAAACCTTCATCCATCGCAATTGGAGCATGCAAATTGATAACTAATTGTACGTTATCACCAGGCATAACCATTTCAACTCCAGATGGCAGGTCGCAAGTACCTGTTACGTCTGTCGTTCTGAAGTAGAATTGTGGTCTGTATCCATTGAAGAATGGAGTATGACGTCCACCCTCTTCTTTTGATAATACGTACACTTCTGCTTCAAATTTTGTGTGTGGCTTAATTGTGCCTGGCTTCGCTAATACTTGACCACGCTCAACTTCATCACGCTTAGTTCCGCGTAACAACACACCTACGTTATCGCCAGCACGACCTTCATCCAACAACTTACGGAACATCTCAACGCCCGTACATGTTGTCTTCGTTGTATCGTGAATACCAACGATTTCAATTTCTTCACCAACTTTAACAATCCCACTCTCAACACGGCCAGTTACTACTGTTCCACGTCCAGAAATAGAGAATACGTCTTCAATTGGTAATAAGAACGCTTTGTCGATGTTACGAACAGGCTCAGGAATATATGAATCCATCGTTTCGACTAATTTCTCAATTGCTGGTACTCCGATGTCACTCGTGTCGCCTTCCAGTGCTTTTAGCGCTGAACCAACAACAATAGGAATATCGTCACCAGGGAAATCGTAACTGCTTAATAAGTCACGCACTTCCATCTCTACTAATTCTAATAGCTCAGGATCATCAACCATATCGGCTTTGTTCATGAACACAACAATATAAGGAACACCTACTTGACGTGATAACAGAATGTGTTCTCTTGTTTGTGGCATTGGGCCATCAGCTGCTGATACAACTAAGATTGCTCCGTCCATTTGCGCAGCACCGGTGATCATGTTCTTAACATAGTCAGCATGTCCTGGGCAGTCTACGTGTGCATAGTGCCTTGTAGCAGATTCATATTCTACGTGTGCTGTAGAAATAGTAATACCACGTTCTCTTTCTTCTGGCGCAGCATCAATTTGATCATACGCTTTAGCTGTTCCACCATACTTCTTCGCCATAATTGTAGTAATAGCTGCAGTTAGTGTTGTTTTACCATGGTCAACGTGACCGATTGTACCCACATTAACGTGTGGCTTTTTACGTTCAAATTTTTCCTTCGCCATTTCAATAACCTCGTTAACTTTTTATTGTTTCTTGATAATTGCTTCAGCAATGTTATTTGGAGCTTCAGCATACTTAGAAAATTCCATCGTATATGTTGCTCTTCCTTGGGTAGCAGAACGTAAATCGGTCGAATAACCAAACATCTCTGCAAGCGGTACTTCAGCTCTAACAATTTTACCCGCTGGTGAATCTTCCATACCCTGTACCAAACCACGGCGTCTGTTAAGGTCGCCCATAACATCCCCCATGTAATCTTCAGGAGTAACGACTTCTACACTCATTATTGGTTCGAGTAAAACAGGCTTAGCCTTCAATGCACCTTGTTTGAAACCCATAGAGCCAGCAATCTTAAACGCCATTTCACTAGAATCTACTTCATGGAACGAACCGTCAAACAATGTAACTTTAACGTCCACAACAGGATAACCAGCGATGACACCATTTTGCATTTGCTCTTGAATTCCTTTATCAACAGCTGGAATGTATTCTTTAGGAATAACACCACCAACAATTTCATTGATAAATTCATAACCTTTTCCAGGCTCTTGAGGCTCAAGTTTCAACCATACGTGTCCGAATTGTCCGCGTCCACCTGATTGTCTTACAAACTTACCCTCTTGTTCCACAGCTTGCTTCAGTGTTTCACGATAAGCTACTTGCGGTTTACCAACATTTGCTTCCACATTAAATTCACGTCTCATGCGGTCAACAATAATTTCTAAATGTAACTCGCCCATACCCTCAATAATGGTCTGGCCTGATTCTTCGTCAGTATGAACTCGGAATGATGGATCTTCTTGAGCTAATTTACCCAAAGCAATACCCATTTTTTCTTGGTCTGCTTTAGTTCTTGGCTCAACAGCTACGGCAATAACAGGATCTGGAAAGTCCATTCTTTCTAAAATTACCGTATTATCTAGAGCGCACAACGTATCACCAGTCATTACTGTTTTTAAGCCAACAGCAGCGGCGATGTCGCCAGCTCTAACTTCTTTAATTTCTTCACGCGAGTTAGCATGCATTTGCAGCAAACGACCAATACGTTCCTTCTTACCTTTCACAGAGTTATAGATTGTATCGCCGCTTTTAAGAACACCCGAATACGCTCTGAAATAAGTCAAAGTACCAACAAATGGGTCTGTTGCAATTTTAAATGCCAAGGCAGAGAATGGTGCATCGTAACTAGTTTTACGTGTAGTTTCATTACCATCTTCATCAATTCCTTGAATATCTGGAATATCAGTAGGCGATGGTAAATATTCAATAACGCCATCCAATACTGCTTGAACACCTTTATTTTTAAAGGCAGAACCACAGAATACAGGAACGATTCTATTAGTTACTGTTAGTTCACGCAGCGCACCTTTAATTTCTGCTTCAGAGAACTCTTCACCCTCAAGATATTTCTCCATCAGCTTTTCGCTTGCTTCTGCAGCAGCTTCAACAATCATTGCGCGATATTCTTCGCACTGTGCTTGCATCTCAGCAGGGATTTCTTTGTATTCAAAGGTCATCCCTTTGTTTTCTTCATCCCAATGAATAGCTTTCATCTTAATTAAGTCAATAACGCCTTTAAATTCTTCCTCAGCACCAATTGGCAACTGAACTACAACAGGGTTTGAACCTAACCTTTGTTTGATCTGGCTAACTACACGTAGGAAGTTTGCGCCCATTCTATCCATTTTATTAACAAATACGATGCGTGGAACGCCGTATTTGTTTGCTTGACGCCATACAGTCTCTGATTGCGGCTCAACACCGGAGACAGAGTCAAATACTACAACAGCACCATCGAGTACACGTAAAGAACGTTCTACTTCAATCATGAAATCAACGTGCCCTGGTGTATCAATGATATTAATTCGATGTGGCTCGAATTGCTTATCCATACCTGGCCAGTAACAAGTTGTCGCTGCAGAGGTAATGGTAATGCCGCGTTCCTGCTCCTGAACCATCCAGTCCATTGTTGCAGCACCGTCATGCACTTCACCAATTTTATGAGACATACCAGTATAGTACAGTACACGCTCTGTTGTTGTAGTTTTTCCTGCGTCAACGTGCGCTGCAATGCCTATGTTTCTATACAGTTTTAATGGAGTAGACACGGATTACCCTCTCTCTCTTAATTCCATCTAAAATGCGCAAACGCCTGGTTCGCTTTCGCCATTTTATGGGTGTCTTCACGTTTTTTTACTGCAGAACCCTTGCTTTCAAAAGCGTCCATCAGTTCCCCTGCTAAGCGCAGCATCATCCCTTTCTCACCACGAGTACGAGCAGCCTGAACAATCCAACGCATTCCTAAAGCAATGCTGCGATCGTGTCTAACTTCAACAGGTACCTGGTAAGTAGCTCCACCCACACGACGCGAACGAACTTCGACACTTGGGCGAACATTATTTAAAGCATCTTCAAAATAACGAAGAACTGAACCAGAACCAGTAGAACCAGATTCGCCTTCTTCTTCATCAGTTTTCTTGACCTTCTTGACGCGGTCTTCCATTACAGAAAGCGCACCATAGATAATCTTCTCAGCGGTTGACTTCTTACCACTGACCATTAATACGTTAATGAATTTTGCTAACAGTTCACTATGATGCTTAGGATCTGGCAAAATTTCTCTTTTGGGGACTTCTCTTCTTCTAGGCATTTCAATTTCCTACAATCAGTTATTTTTTATCTTTAGGTTTTTTGGTACCGTACTTAGAACGACCTTGTTTACGATCGTTAACACCTGACGTATCTAAACTACCCCTTACTGTGTGATAACGCACACCCGGTAAGTCTTTCACACGACCACCTCTAATAAGAACAACAGAGTGCTCTTGTAGGTTATGGCCTTCACCACCAATATATGATGAAACTTCGAATCCATTAGTTAAACGTACACGTGCAACCTTACGCATAGCTGAGTTAGGTTTTTTAGGTGTAGTAGTATAAACGCGTGTGCACACACCGCGTCGCTGTGGACATGACTCTAGTGCAGGTACGTTACTTTTCTTCTTTACGTCCACACGAGGCTTTCTTACTAACTGATTAATAGTAGCCATTTGTACTTAACTCCGATCTGTCTCTTGTGATTATTTCGAATGCATAAGGAGGCCGGATTCTATATAGATACGGCAGATTTGTCAAGTTTTAATCTGCCGTATTTGAATCCGTACTAGTGCTCTTGATTATCTGCGTTTAAAGCTTCACTTAACGCATGTTCAACATCACTTGCAGTAACAGTGTGCACAGTGTGCTCACCAGCTGCAGCCTTTGCTCTTTTTGCCTTACGGCTTTGATGGTAGGTATAGCCTGTTCCTGCAGGAATTAAGCGTCCAACCATCACGTTTTCTTTTAAGCCACGTAAATCATCAACCTTACCACTTACAGCAGCTTCAGTCAGAACTCTTGTTGTCTCTTGGAATGATGCTGCAGAGATAAATGATTCAGTTGCCAGAGAAGCTTTGGTAATACCTAATAATATTGGCGTACCACGTGCGACCTGTTTTCCTTCGGCGAGAAGCCTATCGTTTTCTTGTAACATAACACTTTCTTCGATTTGCTCACCGGCTAAGAATTTAGAATCACCCGCAAAAGTAATAACACGTTTACGTAGCATTTGTCTTACAATTGTTTCGATGTGTTTGTCATTAATTTTTACACCTTGTAAACGATACACATCTTGTACTTCGTTAACTATGTAATTTGCTAATGCCCCTACACCGAGTAAACGTAATATATCATGTGGGTTCAGCGCACCTTCAGCGATCATTTCACCGCGCTCAACGTGTTCCCCTTCGAACACAGATATATGACGCCATTTGGGAATCAATTCTTCATGACATTGATCTTCGGAAACGTTGATAATTAATCTTCTCTTACCCTTAGTTTCCTTACCGAAGTTTACTAATCCTGAAACTTCAGCCATAACAGCGGAATCTTTCGGTTTGCGCGCTTCAAATAAGTCAGCAACCCTTGGCAGACCCCCTGTAATATCACGTGTTTTTGAACGTTCTTGTGGAATACGTGCAATAACATCCCCAATACCAACGTGACCACCATCTTCAAAGTTAACAATCGCATCTACAGGTAGATAGTATTGAGCTGGAACGTTAGTACCGGCAAGGAAAATATCTTCGCCATCAGCCGTTACTAGCTTAACCATAGGACGTAAATCACGACCTGCTGCGCTGCTACGTTGCTTCGCATCAATAATTACGATGTTACTTAAACCAGTTAATTCATCAGTTTGCCGATTCATGGTCATGCCTTCAATTAAGTCGACAAACTTCAGATTACCGGTTACCTCAGAAATAACTGGGTGAGTATGTGGATCCCATGTTGCAATAACTTGCCCAGCTTCTACTGGTGAATTATCTTGTGCAGAAATTACCGCACCATAAGGTAATTTATAACGCTCACGTTCACGACCAAATTCATCAACAATGGTTACTTCGCCTGAACGGGATACGGCAACTAAGTTGCTGTTTTCATGAGTTACCGTTTTAATGTTGTGTAAGCGAATAACCCCTTTGGTCTTAATTTGAATATTATTAGCAGCTGTTGCTCGCGATGCCGCACCACCGATATGGAACGTACGCATGGTTAACTGTGTTCCTGGCTCCCCAATTGACTGAGCAGCAATAATGCCTACTGCTTCCCCAGTATTAACCAGGTGACCACGTGCAAGGTCACGGCCATAACACATAGCACATAATCCAAAACGAGTTTGGCATGTAATTGGTGAACGAACCAGAATTTGATCAACACCTTGTTTTTCCAGTAGCTCAACCCACTCTTCATCCAACAATGTACCCGCTGTAACAACAGGTTCAGGTTGATTTGGAATATAAACATCTGCAGCCACAACACGGCCTAATACACGCTCATGCAACGGTTCAACAATATCCCCGCCCTCAATTAAAGGTTGCATCAGTACGCCTGTATCCACGCCGCAATCTGTTTCAGTGATCACAACATCTTGAGCAACGTCCACAAGGCGACGTGTTAAGTATCCTGAGTTCGCTGTTTTTAATGCAGTATCCGCTAGACCTTTACGTGCTCCGTGAGTCGAAATAAAGTATTGGAATACATTCAATCCTTCGCGGAAGTTCGCCGTAATTGGTGTCTCGATAATAGAGCCATCAGGTGCTGCCATTAATCCACGCATACCCGCCAGCTGTCTAATTTGCGCTGCGGAACCCCGCGCACCCGAATCAGCCATCATAAAGATTGGGTTAAATGATTCTTGTCGTGTGTGGTTTCCACGTGCATCAATCACTGCTTCAGTTGCAATTTTTGTCATCATCGATTTAGCAACTAATTCGTTTGTTCTTGACCAAATATCGATTACTTTATTGTAACGCTCGCCGTTAGTTACTAAACCAGAACGGAACTGGGATTCGATTTCGCGAACTTCGTTATCCGCATGATCAATAATGCTGGCTTTATCATCAGGAATTTCCATATCTTCAATACCAATGGATACCCCTGAACGTGTTGCATATTTAAAGCCGGTATACATCAACTTGTCAGCAAAAATAACCGTTTCTTTTAAACCGAAGGTTCTGTAACAGCCGTCAATAACTTTAGAAATTACCTTTTTAGTCATCGTGCGGTTAATGGTCGCAAAAGGCATTCCTTTAGGTAACACCTCGGCAAGAATTGCACGTCCTACCGTAGTTTCAACCAAGTGATAACCTTCTTCGTCACCTTCTTTAGGCATACGGATTTTAATTTTTGCATGAATATCTAGATGACCTGATTCATAAAAATTCTGCGCTTCTTGAGCACTAACAAATATTTTACCTTCACCTAAAGCATTCACTTTTTCACGAGTCAAATAATACAATCCAAGGACCACGTCCTGGCTAGGAACTATAATAGGTTCCCCGCTTGCTGGTGATAGAATATTGTTGGTAGACATCATTAATGAACGGGCTTCTAACTGAGCTTCTAAAGTTAATGGCACATGAACAGCCATTTGGTCGCCGTCGAAGTCAGCATTATATGCCGTACAAACTAATGGGTGAAGCTGAATCGCCTTGCCTTCAATAAGCACAGGCTCAAATGCCTGGATACCTAGTCTATGTAATGTTGGGGCACGGTTTAATAAAATTGGATGCTCACGAATTACATCATCGAGAATATCCCAAACTACCGACTCTTCACGCTCGACCATTTTTTTAGCGGCTTTAATTGTGGTAGCCAGTCCTCTAAATTCTAATTTGCTGAAGATAAAGGGCTTAAATAACTCAAGCGCCATTTTTTTAGGTAATCCACACTGATGTAATTTCAATGTTGGGCCGACAACAATTACCGAACGACCAGAATAGTCAACACGCTTACCTAAAAGGTTTTGTCGGAAACGCCCCTGCTTACCTTTAATCATGTCAGCTAATGACTTAAGCGGACGCTTATTAGTACCAGTGATCGCACGACCACGACGGCCGTTATCCAATAACGCATCAACCGATTCTTGCAACATCCGTTTTTCGTTACGCACAATAATATCGGGCGCATTCAAATCAAGCAAACGCTTCAGACGGTTGTTTCGATTAATAACGCGACGGTATAAATCGTTAAGATCAGATGTAGCAAACCGCCCACCATCTAGAGGGACTAAGGGTCTTAAGTCGGGAGGAAGAACAGGTAACACGTCCATGATCATCCACTCAGGCTTATTACCTGATTCGTAGAATGCTTCTAATAATTTTAAGCGCTTGGTAATCTTCTTAATTTTTGTTTCAGAGCTAGTAGTTGGTAACTCTTCACGCAAATTTCTAATTTCATCTTCTAAATTAACTTGACGCAATAAATCGCGGATAGCCTCAGCTCCCATACGGGCATCAAATTCATCACCATATTGCTCCATTGCATCAAGATAAACTTCATCATTCAGCAATTGGCCACGCTCTAATTCGGTCATGCCAGGATCGACAACTACGAAAGCTTCAAAATAAAGAACGCGTTCAATATCTCTTAAAGTCATATCGAGCAATAAACCGATTCGTGAAGGCAGTGATTTTAGGAACCAGATATGAGCTACCGGACTAGCAAGTTCGATGTGTCCCATCCGCTCACGTCGCACTTTAGCTAAAGCCAGCTCAACACCACACTTTTCGCAAATAACACCACGGTGTTTTAGTCGTTTGTACTTACCACATAAGCACTCATAATCTTTTACTGGACCAAACGTTTTAGCACAGAACAAGCCATCTCGTTCTGGTTTAAAAGTACGGTAATTAATGGTTTCTGGTTTCTTTACTTCGCCGTAAGACCAGGAACGAATCAACTCAGGTGAAGCCAACGCAATCTTAATTGCGTCAAATTCTTCGCTTTGCCCCTGTTGCTTGAGGATGCCAAGCAAGTCACTCATAACAGGAGCTTTTCTCATTGGTTCATTCATTAGATCGTCGTTTAGAGTACTCAAGTCTATGTCTCCAAAAATTGGTTAATCAGTATGTATCGCTGCACAGTTAATCGTGATCTAATTCGATATCAATTCCCAAGGCACGAATTTCTTTCAATAATACATTGAACGATTCAGGCATTCCTGGGTCCATACGATGATCGCCATCGACTATATTTTTATAGATCTTTGTTCTACCACCAACGTCATCTGATTTCACAGTCAACATTTCTTGTAATGTATATGCCGCACCATATGCTTCAAGTGCCCATACTTCCATTTCTCCGAAACGCTGTCCTCCAAACTGCGCCTTACCACCTAGTGGTTGTTGTGTTACTAAGCTGTATGAGCCAGTTGAACGAGCATGCATCTTATCGTCAACTAAGTGATTGAGTTTTAACATATACATGTAACCCACTGTCACTTTATTATCAAATTTGCTGCCTGTTCGACCATCAATCAAAGTAGTTTTGCCATCAGAAGACAAACCAGCTAACTGCAGCATGCTTTTAATTTCTTCTTCCGAAGCACCATCAAACACAGGTGTTGCCATAGGTACACCAGCACGTAGATTGTCTGCTAGTCTGAATAATTCATCGTCATTTAGGCAGTCAAGATTAACTCGCTGTACACCATCATGATTATAAATTTTGGTCAAGAACGATTTTATTTCAGTAGCAGTTTGCTTGGTATCAAGCATCGCTGCAATCTTATGCCCTAAACCTTTAGCGGCTAAACCTAAGTGGGTTTCTAGTACCTGACCGATGTTCATACGTGAAGGTACCCCAAGTGGATTCAGTACGATATCTACAGATGTACCATCTTCCATATGTGGCATGTCTTCAACTGGAACAACAATGGATATAACCCCTTTGTTACCATGTCGACCGGCCATTTTATCACCAGGCTGGATTCGTCGCTTAACAGCAAGGTATACTTTAACAATTTTCAATACGCCAGGCGCTAAGTCATCACCTTGAATGATTTTTTTGCGGCTGTCGTTAAAGCGTTTTTCCATTTCTTTAGAAAGCATTTCTAACTGCTTTGAAAGCTGCTCTAATTGTTGGCTCAATGCATCATTATCTAAACGAATATCAAACCATCTTTGTCGTTCAACTTTATCCAAATAGTCTTGAGTTACCGTAGAACCTGGTTTCAAATTTGCCGGTCCACCAGTAGCTACTTTGTCTAAAAGAAGGGTGGCTACACGATGATAAATATCTTCTTCGCGAATTCTACGTTCGTCGACTAAGTCTTTACGAACACGAGCAAGATGCTCCTCTTCAATGCTTTTTGCACGCGCGTCTTTATCCAAGCCATCACGAGTAAATACTTGCACGTCAATCACTGTACCATTCATTCCTGAGGGAACACGCAGTGAAGAATCTTTAACATCAGAGGCTTTTTCACCGAAAATTGCCCGTAACAATTTTTCTTCAGGCGTAAGCTGAGTTTCACCTTTAGGTGTCACTTTACCTACAAGAATATCGCCCGCATTAACTTCAGCACCTATATAGACAACACCAGACTCATCCAAATTTGATAAGGCAGATTCACCCACATTAGGAATATCTGAGGTGATTTCCTCAGTGCCTAATTTAGTATCACGCGCAATACAGGTTAGCTCTTCAATATGAATCGTTGTAAATCGATCTTCTTGAACAATACGTTCGGAAATAAGAATCGAGTCCTCGAAATTGTAACCATTCCAAGGCATGAATGCGACTAATAAGTTTTGACCGAGCGCTAATTCACCCATATCAGTACATGGACCATCCGCTAAGACATCTCCTCGCTGAATCTTATCTCCTGTGCTAACAATGGGTCTTTGATTAATACAGGTATCTTGGTTTGAACGGAAGTATTTAGTTAAATTGTAAATATCAACTCCAGTCTCACCAGCAGTCGTTTCATCATCATTAACACGAACCACAATACGCGATGCATCAACTAAGTCAATTACCCCGCCACGCTTGGCAACAACAGAAACTCCAGAGTCAGAAGCAACTATACGCTCCATTCCAGTTCCAACCAATGGCTTTTCAGAGCGCAAAGTTGGTACTGCCTGACGTTGCATGTTTGACCCCATCAATGCACGGTTCGCGTCATCATGCTCTAAGAATGGAATCAATGAGGCGGCTACAGAGACAATCTGCTTCGGCGATACATCCATGTAGTTAATTTTGTCTGGAGTTGTCAATGAAAATTCATTTTGATGACGACAAGGGACAAGATCTGCAAGAATATTTCCGTCTTCATCAAGAGCAACACTTGATTGTGCAATATATTGATCAACTTCTTCAATAGCAGATAGATATTCAATATCATCGGTTACGCGGCCATCAATTACTTTGCGACACGGTGTTTCAATAAAGCCATAATCATTAGTTCGAGCATAAACAGATAATGAATTAATCAAGCCAATGTTCGGACCCTCAGGTGTTTCAATTGGGCAAACACGACCGTAGTGCGTTGTATGTACGTCACGGACTTCAAATCCTGCTCGCTCACGCGTCAAACCACCTGGGCCTAATGCAGATACTCTTCGTTTATGGGTAACTCCTGAGAGTGGATTTACCTGGTCCATAAACTGAGATAACTGACTTGAACCAAAGAATTCTTTAATTGCTGCGGATACAGGCTTCGCATTAATTAAATCTTGTGGCATTAAATTATCTGATTCAGCCAAGCTCAAACGCTCTTTGACAGCACGCTCAACACGAACAAGACCTACGCGGAATTGGTTTTCAGTCATTTCACCAACGCTACGTACACGACGGTTTCCTAGATGGTCAATATCATCAACCATACCGATACCATTTCTAATCTCGATTAATGTTTTAATAACAGACATAATGTCTTCTTTAGTCAATGTACCCGGACCATCATCATTTTTTCTACCAACACGACGGTTGAATTTCATTCTACCTACAGCAGATAAATCATAACGCTCATCCACAAAAAATAGATTTTTAAATAATGCTTCTGCTGCTTCTTTGGTTGGCGGCTCGCCTGGACGCATCATACGGTAGATCTCTACCAATGCCTCTAACTGACTTGAAGTAGGATCAATTTTGATCGTGTCAGAAATATATGAGCCATGATCTAAATCATTGGTATAGATCATGTCAAATTCATGGATACCGTGAGATGCCATAGTATCTAACAACTCATCAGTTACTTCGTCATTAGCTTGCGCAACTATTTCGCCAGTCAAGGTATCAATAATATTTTTAGCTAATGTTTTACCAATTAAATAATCTCGAGGGACGACAAGATCTTGCATTTGGCTTTTTTCCATTTGCTTAATATGTCGTGCGGTTACTCTTCGGCCTTGCTCAACGATTAACTCACCTGTTTCTGGAACAAGAATATCAAACGATGCAATTTCACCTCTTAAGCGTTGAGGAATTAAATCGATATGATACTCACCATTTTTAAGGTGACAGCTAGTTATCTCAAAAAATTCGCTGAGAATGTTTTCAGTTTCGTATCCTAAAGCTCTTAATAGAATACTTACAGGTAATTTACGTCTTCTATCAATTCGCACATACACGCAATCTTTAGGATCGAATTCAAAATCTAACCAAGATCCGCGATAAGGAATAATACGTGCAGAATAAAGAAGTTTACCTGATGAATGAGTTTTGCCTTTATCATGTTCAAATATAACACCAGGAGAGCGATGCAACTGTGATACAACTACACGTTCAGTACCATTCACTACGAATGTACCTACATCAGTCATTAAGGGTATTTCCCCCATGAACACATCTTGCTCTCTAATATCTTTTATTGGTTTAGGCTCTTCGCTTGCATCCTTATCAAGAACAACAAGTCTTATTTTAACCCTAAGTGGCGCAGAATAAGTTAAACCACGTAACTTGCATTCACGAACATCGAATGCTGGCTCGCCCAGCTTGTACCCAACATATTCAAGTCTTGCATTGCCAGAAAAGCTTTCGATAGGGAACACAGAAGAAAACGCGGCATGTAATCCGGTATTAAAGTGTTCGCTTAATTTGCTATCGGCCTGAAGAAAATCTCTATAAGATTTAAGTTGAATTTCAAGCAGATTTGGTATTGCCATTTTATCGGCCTGCTTACCAAAGCTTTTGCGAAATCGTTTTTTCTCAGCATGTGAATATTGAGGTTTAGCTTCTGCAACGGCCATGGTGGTTCCTCTGTAAATTATTGATGACTTCAAACACGTAAACCCAGCCATGAAAACATGGCTGGGTTCTATCTCACTAAAACAACTTTATTATTTAACTTCTACTGAAGCACCAGCTTCTTCAAGTTCTTTTTTGACACTAGCAGCTTCGTCTTTAGACACGCCTTCTTTAATTGTTGAAGGAGCACCTTCGACTAGGTCTTTAGCTTCTTTCAAGCCAAGACCAGTCAGACCACGAACTGCTTTAATTACGTTAACTTTGTTAGCGCCAAAACTAGTCATAATAACGTTAAATTCAGTTTGCTCTTCAACAGCAGCGGCAGCAGCAGCTGGAGCAACAACTGCAACAGCAGCAGCGGCAGCAGAAACATTGAATTTCTCTTCCATTGCTTCGATTAGTTCTACAACTTCCATAACAGACATGTTTGATATGGTTTCTAAAATTTCATTTTTTGACACAGCCATTACTAGCTCCTGATTTAAAAAAATTAATTAATGATTAAAGGGGATTTAACCTGCTTTTTTATCTTTTACTGCGGCTATAGTTCTCACTAATTTAGCGTGAGGTTCAGCAAGAGTTCTGACAAATTTCTCAACAGGCGCTTTCATCACATACATCAACTTAGCTATTGCCTCATCCTTAGTTGGTAAGCTGGCAACCACATCAAGCTGATTTGCTTGATATATTTTTCCGCCTACGGATAATGCTTTAACTTCAAGTTTGTCAAATGTTTTTGTGAATTCTTTAAGCAGTCTTGCAGCATCACTTGGTGCTTCCAGTGATAAAGCAATGAATAACGGGCCGACAAGCAAGTCATTCAAGCACTCAAACTCAGTGTTTTTAAATGCTCTTCGTGTTAAAGTATTTCTTACTACTCGAAGATAAACACCGGCTTTACGTGCTTCACTGCGTAATTGCGTCATTTGATTTACAGTTAAACCACGATAATCAGCAACAACTGCCGAAATAGCTTTAGAGGCAACTTCAGTCACTTCTTCAACTACAGCTTTTTTTGCAGCTAAATTTAATGTCACGTTACTGACCTCCTAATGTATACAAATCTCAAGGATTTGCCAGTTATGGTGGCCGTCTCTTTTAAATGGAGCCGGTTCACCGTCTGCGCAGGAAATTAAGCGTTAGCACCTGCGGTCTTCGACGGCATGGAACCAAATCTATGCCGTGAATTCTTAAAAATGGGTAAGTATTTTACACGGGTAAAGATGAAATATCAATAGCCAATCCAGGCCCCATTGTTGTCGATAAAGAAATCTTTTTCAAGTATTGACCTTTTGAAGCAGATGGTTTTGCTTTCTTAAGATCGCTAACTAAAGCAACAATATTTTCAATTACATCTTCAGCGGCAAAATCAACTTTACCAACTGTACAGTGAATAATACCATTTTTATCTGTTCGGTAACGAACTTGGCCTGACTTAGCATCTTTAACAGCGGCCTCAACATTTGTTGTTACAGTACCAACTTTAGGGTTTGGCATTAAACCTCTTGGGCCTAATATTTGGCCTAATTGACCAACGATGCGCATTGCATCTGGAGTTGCAATGACTACATCGAAATCCATAGTGCCTGCTTTAATCTTATCAGCCAAATCTTCAAAACCTACAATATCTGCGCCCGCGTCTTTTGCTTTAGTAGCATTGTCGCCCTGAGCAAATACAGCAACACGCACTACTTTACCAGTACCTTTAGGCAGGTTAGTAGATGAACGTACGACTTGATCCGATTTACGTGGGTCCACACCCAAGTTAACACTAATGTCTAAACTTTCACGAAATTTAGTTGATGCAAATTGCTTTAATAAGTTAATTGCTTCACTAGCATTGTATAAATGATTAGGCTTAATTGCTTCTAAAATCATTTTTTGTTTCTTAGTAACTTTTGACATGGCAACCCCCTTATTCTAAACCTTCAACGTCAATACCCATGCTACGCGCTGTTCCGGCAATACTTCTAACCGCGGCGGCCAAATCGGCTGCAGTTAAGTCAGGTTTTTTCAGCGTTGCAATTTCTTCAAGTTGGCTGACGTGAAGTTTAGCCACTTTCTTAGTATTGGGTGTACCACTACCACTTTGAATCCCGGCAGCTTTCTTCAGCAGAACTGATGCTGGTGGAGTCTTAGTAATAAATGTAAAGCTACGATCACTATATACAGTAATTACGACAGGTATTGGTAAACCTTGCTCTAACTGTTGTGTAGCAGCGTTGAATGCTTTACAAAACTCCATGATGTTCACACCACGTTGACCTAATGCAGGACCAACTGGAGGACTTGGGTTTGCTTTACCCGCTGGAATTTGTAACTTAATGTATGCTTCGACTTTTTTTGCCATGTTTACTCCTTATGGGTCAAACACTAGTTTTTAGCGACCGCATAATGACAGTCTGACTTAAGTGCTAGCTCCCCAGTTTTACAAAAAAACCTGGACCAGGTCTATATCGCAGCTTAAATACACTGCAATACAGGATACTAGTCTAGGCGCTTTAACAAATTATGTTTTTTCTACTTGGCTAAATTCAAGTTCAACAGGTGTAGAACGTCCAAAAATTAGAACCGCTACTCTTAGCCTGTTTTTCTCGTAGTTAACTTCTTCAACAACACCATTAAAGTCAACAAAGGGACCCTCTTTAACGCGGATAACTTCACCGGGTTCAAAGAGAACTTTAGGTCTTGGTTTGGTAACTCCATCTTCAACACGTTGCATAATGGCACGTGCCTCTTTATCAGTAATTGGCGTAGGTGTTTGGCTGGTACCACCAATAAAACCTAATACACGAGGTATCGCTCTAATCATATGCCATGTTTGATCATCCATAACCATATTGACTAAAACATAGCCAGGAAAGAATTTGCGTGTACTTTTACGTTTTTGTCCAGAACGCATTTCGACAACTTCTTCTGAAGGAACGACAACTTCACCAATCTTATCTTGTAAATTGTGGTGTACTGCGCGTGAAGTTATCTCGCGCATAACAAAATTCTCATAACCTGAATAGGCATGTACGACATACCATTGCTTTGATTTCTGCTCTTCCACCGAACTCACCCTAAATGCGTTATTTTAGCAATTGCCCACATCATCATTGAATCTATACCCCAAAGTATAAATCCCGTTAATGTAACCATGACAATAACGATAGTTGTTGTTTGGATTGTTTCTTGGCGCGTTGGCCAAACGACTTTCAACAACTCAATTTTTGATTCTTGAGCAAATTGATAAACTTGTTTACCTGTTGTTGTTAGGTAAGCAAATGATAAAGATAACAAGAACCATCCAAGCCATATTATTGACTGGACAGAACCTGAAAAAGTGTAATAATAGGTGCAAAAGAAGGCGCCAGCAGTTAAAAGAACTACGGCTAACCAAGATAATATATCTTTTGTTTTATTTTGACTTTCGTTTGAACTTTTCATATTCACTTGTAGTTGGCAGGCCAGGAGGGAATCGAACCCCCAACCTGCGGTTTTGGAGACCGCCACTCTGCCAATTGAGCTACTGGCCTAAATTTAACTTGCCATGAGCCAATTATGGCTCATGACAACATTTCTTACCCGTCTTACTCGATGATTTTCGCAA
>NZ_JH413846.1 GCF_000162755.2 Legionella drancourtii LLAP12 | reverse complement strand
GGTTATCGACATTCTGGAGTGACCTAATTCTCTGGAAATAATTTGTCTGGCACGTATGTCCCAGTCTTTTTCTTTTGGTGACAACTCTTTAAAAGGTTTTCCTCCTGCAATGGGTGGCAAAAGTCCTTGTTTGTTTTCATCAAACCAGCAGGTCAGTTCGTGATAACGACGTTGTGCATAGGCATGTCGAAGCCCATGTAAATTAGAGAGACCTAATTGAGCTGTAATCGTTTTATAATGTCCCACCTGTTCTTTATAGGACTTCTCTGGTGGTATCAACGATTGTCCAGGACGGACTAGCTGGCTGACTCGATTAAGCCATTGTCGCTGTTCCTCAGTCCTTATTTTAATAATCCGGCCTATACCACCTTTGGTCCAGCTGGGCTGGATATTAAGATGGCTTCCTTCATAAGCCTCACTTAAGGTAAATTTAAGTGATTCTTCACGCCTAAATCCAAATAATGCCTGGCCTTCAAGTGACAAGCGTATATGAGCATCTCGACACTTTGAAAAATTAATATCAGTAATGGCTTTATTGACTGAGGGGACGTAAGAGCGACTTTCAATTTGATAGTAAGTGTTTTCTGATTTAATCAATTCTGGAGTGCCTAGTTGTATTGCCATTTTGCGCAGTTTAGCCATGTAATTTTTAATGGTGGCTGGATTTTTCCCCTGGTTTTTCCAATGTTCTATTAAGGCGTGGACATGTCGCTCTTTAATTCCTTTGATATGTCCTACTTTAAAGCCCAGCTCATGTAAGTCTTTAATGCAGCGCCCCAGCATGACACGTGTATCCGCTCGAGTATTGAAGGATGAGATCCTCATCTGTTTCACCAGATGATGAATGGAGTAAGTAGCACTTCTCAATTTTGTTTTACTCATGGATTGTGTTCCAAAGGGGACTGGTTTTATTAATGTTTGTTTCAGTAATCACCATTTTTTTTGCATCTGATTTGCTGTGGTTTTTACATAAATGATCAAAGCGTGATTTAGCATATAAATATCGATAGCTCACCTGCGTAGGGAGTTTTAAGGCACTTAATGCAAATTTATAAGCAAGGCGTAAATGATGTTCGCCAAATTGTTGATGCAGGCTCTTTTTGTTTTCCGTCAAGGTGACTAACTTAGTAATGATTATTTGTTGCTCTTCATTAATAATGGGTATCAGGCGATCTTTACGATTAGTGCTGATTTCTCTAGTAATCCAAAGTTCATTTTCATGAATGTGGATGGCTGGTACAAGAAACATGGATTCAAGGAGTGTGAGACCAAATTTGGCTTGTAAAGCAAATAATAGATAAGCAAGGGGCTCGTTGATTGCATTTAAAATGGTGTCGCTATGAATTTCTGGCTTCATGTTGTTTCGTGGTTTTACAAGACTCAAGGATTGATTGTCTATACCCTCTATAGTGTGATTAATTTTATTTAAAAAATAGCGCAAACAAACCAGGTAATTCATAATGGTTGCCATTTTTAACCCTTTATTTTGCCAATAACTCACTAACTTTTTAATATGTTCTGTTGTGAGTGCATACCAGGTTATGGGAACGATTCGCGCTGCAAATAAATCATCAATGATTCGATTCATCGAAAAAAGGCGAACCTGTCTTGTATTCAATGATCCCTGGTTGTCCTGTTTCAGATATTGAATCATGGTTTGGGTTAATTTTTGCTTTCTGCTCATTAGCTTTAAGTTCCTATTAATGTCACTACGTTTACCCAGGATTGTGTTTAGTGTTATTCGAGCAGCTCATATAAATGATGCTTGGTAAGGACCACTAGGCTCGATGCGGGGGTAAACCCGTAGTTACTTCTTTAATCGATACTACACTTCGTTTTAAAGTCTTATTCTCCTTATACGATTCTTGGTTTAAAGGTCACAATTTCAGATTACGCCATTTGTTTAATCAAACGTTCAGTTAAAGCAGTCAAAGCGTCTTCAGTCACTAAACTATTAATCAATTTTTTAAAGGTTGGTCTCATTTCAGTTGCTTGTTCTACGGCTTTTTGGACATTCATCAAACGTTCAAAGTTCTCCTGATTTAGTAAGTACTCCTTTTTATCCTGCAGCTCATCAACGGTGTTCAACATGTCGCTATCACTTATTTCACGGGTGTTATTACTCATAGAGTTCTCCAGTTAAAATTTTAAAAACAAAAAAAGCAAAGTCATTTAATCCATTGCTTCACAATACAAACCATCAAAAATTTCAGTGTATTAATTCACAACACAAAAAAATAAATGTAATGGGTCAAAAAGTCACAATTTATAGTCAAAGTTTTTTATTCAAATAATTAATAAGTTATTAATCATTCAAGAGGTTCAACGAGGTGCAGAGCATTGCGTTGATTAGGATAGGTCAACATGTACGACATGTTGTTAGTGACTAATTATTAAAATAATTAGTTTTTTTAGGTCCTGAAGATTCAGGTTAATTTTGGTTCCCGACTAGGCGTCCGCTACAGAAGTTAGGGAATTAGGGTAGCAATTCACAAGACCAGGTTAACTTGGTTTCATCCGGCTTTCACGGATTCATCAGTTGTGATTGAAGTTAGTGTAGCAAAGGCCGGAATATCTCACAATCCAATCAAGGGATTTTTGCTGGATTTTTTACATTTATTTGAGTGCATGTTATGCGCATTTGAGTAATCGCTTTTAAAATGTGACAGAGTTTTCAAGGATAACCCTTGAAAACTCTGTTGTTTGATGCAGCGAATCGCTGCGTCACTGGCAGTAAAAGGCCAGTGACGCAGCGGGCAAAGCCCGAAAAAAACACCTCTTTCTAGAGGCTGGATGGTAGATCATTTGATGAGATGATGCAAAAATTAATGAGTTAATTTTACATCAATTAACCCCTTGATTACCTCTGGCTTTGCCTCCCCTTAAGGGGAATATTAACCTTGTACCGAAGGACTGAACTGGCCGTTAAGTCCATCTGCAAGGTCATAAAAAGTGTTTTCTTGTTGCCCACATACCCACACTATAGCTTCATTTAATCTACAAATTATTACGCTTCGTGTGGATATTTGGACAAAAGAAAGTGGTTTAAAGCCATTAGACTATAAAAATTATTCTGATTCTCTTAAAAAATGTGTGTTCATTTTGAATATTTTAAATTGGAGAAATGATATTAGTTACAAAACTATTCCGATAAACATTAAACAGCCGAATGGTAAAGAACTTTTTAGCTCTGTACGCAACAAAACATAGTAAAACTTGATTGGCAAAATTAAAGAAATCAATAAGAAGAATCATCCATGAAAATTAATAGACAAGCTGGAACTAGAAGGGCATTCGCTGCTATGTATTTATTAATAAGTCCAATAGTTTATACTATTGGACTGTTTACAGTTATTTGAAAATTAAGTATTATTGGTATCTAATTTGGTAATTAAACTTTTTGCAACGCCCGTTGCAAAAAACGTTTTTGATATAGGCATCTTTCGCTTACAGCCGTAAGCGAAAGTTTGCTGTTTATCATTGGTTCCATAACCAATATAAAATCCCATAAAATCTTTCGCTTACGGCTGTAAGCGAAAGTTCAAGGAATACGATGAAGATTGAACCTAATGAATATAATAACGTACTGCATGATGCTAAACAAACAATTATGAGTGCGCAGCAATATTTCTTACAAAATGCGAATCGTACAAATATAGAACTATATTGGGAGCTAGGAAAGTTGCTCGCCAAAACAGCTGATCATTATCAATGGGGGAAACAAATACTGGCGAAATTATCTCAGGATCTAACACTAGCATTTTCAAACGCAAGAGGTTATTCAGAACAAAATCTTCGTCATATGCGACAATTTTATTATGAGTATATAAGCTCACCTGAATTATTAGATATTGCAAAGAATGTTCGCTGGAGTACAAATTTAATGATTATGCATCGAGTCAAATCGCTAGATGCACGTAAATATTATTTACAAATGGCCAGTGACAGTATGTGTAGTCGCGATATCATTGAACTACAAATTAAATCACAAGCCTATGAACGTGAATGTATCCATGACAAAAAGCACAATTTTGAATTAACGTTACCACCCCAATTAGCGGCAAGAGCTGATAATATTCTTAAAGCTAGTTATTTTATGGAGGTTACACAGCCTTTCGCAGGATCAAAAGCGCTTTTAGAAAAGCAAATTGAAAACGAAATGGTTAGCCGAATTAAAGAAGTTATTATGATGTTAGGCAAAGGGTTCGCATTTATCGGAAACCAATACCGTATCGTAGCAAAAGATAACGAATATTATATTGATCTCTTATTTTTCAACAGGATCCTTCATTCGCTTTTTTGCGTGGAATTAAAAGGCGGAAAATTCAAGGCAGAATACGCGGGAAAAATGAATTTATATTTAGGGCTATTAGATGACTATGTCAAACAACCTGATGAAAATCCATCAATTGGGTTGATACTTTGCACAAATCGTAATTCTATTGAAGTGGATTATGCTTTGCGGGATCTTCATAAGCCGGTTGGCATTGCCGAAATTCAATTATCAAAAATATTACCTAAAGATTTCATTGGTAAACTTCCAGATCCACAAGAGTTGCAGCATGAAATATTACATACGCTGGAAGATTTAGATAGTTTAGAAAAAAACAATGATGATGAATGATGTCAAAAATACCATTTCCTATGCCACAACCACTGATTGACACTTGCGATCATCTTAAAGAAAAAAACTGGCAAACATTTGTATCCCCCTCTTTTGCGCCCCATGATCTGAGTTGTGTATTGGATTACCTAAAGCAATATGATAATAACAAGGCTACATTTGAGTCGTATCGCAGAGAAACTGAACGATTAATCCAATGGGCTTGGTTGATTGAGAAAAAATCATTACTGGATTTGAAACGGCAAAATATTGAAAATTACGTGCAATTTTGTCTCAACCCACCAAAATCATGGATTGGATTTAAAAAAGTATCGCGATTCGTTACACGTAACGGCGAGCGCATCCCCAACCATGAGTGGCGCCCATTTGTAGCCACTGTAAGTAAAATTGATCATAAAAATGGATTGAAGCCCAATAAGCAAGACTATCAATTATCACAAAAAGCAATCCGTGAGATTTTTACAGTGCTGAGCAGTTTTTATAATTACTTGGCCTTAGAGGAAAAGGTATCCATTAACCCGATTACTTTAATCAAACAAAAAAGCAAATATATCCAAAAAACTCAACATCAAGCACAAGTGATGCGCTTGAGTGAAAAGCAATGGCAAACTTGTCTTGATACAGTTAAAAATATGGCAATCAATGCACCCGATAAGCATGAACGGACCTTGTTTATTATTTCTGCACTTTATTTATTGTACTTACGTATATCTGAACTATGTGCCAGTGATCGTTGGACACCAGAAATGCGACATTTTTATCAAGATAGCCAAGGGTGTTGGTGGTTTAAGACGGTAGGAAAAGGTAACAAAATGCGGGATATCGCCGTACCTGATGACATGCTTGCAGCACTCAAGCGATATCGTGTCAGTATGCAGTTAACACCCCTCCCCTCGATGAATGATCAAAGCCCATTATTGCCTAAAGATAAAGGCAACGGTGCAATGATTAGCTCAAGGCACATTCGTCGTTTGGTTCAAGATTGCTTTGATAACACCATGCAAAATTTAAGAAACACGGGCTTTTCAACAGAGGCTGATAGTTTTGAATCAGCAACAGTGCATTGGTTGCGCCATACAGGTATTTCAGATGATATTAATATGCGTGGGCGTCCTGTTGCACATGTACGCGATGATGCTGGTCATAGTTCAAGTGCCATTACCGATCGATATAATGATATCGATCTCATTGAGCGACATCAGTCGGCCAGACATAAAAAATTAATATCAATTGATAAGTAATTCATCCTGACCCCGTTCTTTTTTGTCAACAGTGTTGACAGTTTCCCATTAACCCTAATTTCCGCAATACCTGTGCAGAAATTAGGGTGTAAATTACAGAGCTACGAGATCCTCAATAGAGAGTTATCATACATTTTTTGAGAAAACAGAAAAATATTCACATTGACTCCAAAACTTGGAATATACTGGCGATATCCAAACCCATCAAGCCTCTTAACAATGCGGACCTCTGTGGGTTATTTTTGATCATATTAGGTTTTTGATTTAACCTTTTGTGACAGTAACAATTATCACAAATAGTAAAGTTCTATCTTTGGGGGGATCCAACTAATAAGTGCATAGGCGTTTTTATAACACTCATGCAAAAAGAGGTGCGTGTGGAGTAAATCTCGCCATAGTAAAGTTTAAATATACGGTCAAGAAAAAACCACAATAAGGTCTTGTTTAATTTTTTTCCGCCTATTAAATCCCATCCTTGGGATCATTATTAGCGATTTTGGAAAAACTTTATAATTATAAATAATGTAATGATAATAAATCCTATCAAAATACTGGCATTGGCAAATTTCTCAACAAGTGGATACAATCCCTTAAGTAAATCATCTTCTAGAGGAGGCTTTTTGAGATAATACCCTCCAAAAATCAATGTCATTGATGAAAATAATGCAAGTACTGGCTCACTTACAACCCGATACATCCTATAGAAAAAATCATCGATATTCATTTTATTTCCTTGTGTTATATCACCGTGATTAACATAATTTTTTTGTAAGGCCATTGCAAGCCTTTTTTACTGTTGAGGAGATGCATCATGATTGTTTCGAATAACAATCCGATAGATCTAGATACAGTGGCATTTCTTGCGGAGGTTTTATATTAGGAGGCTCATGGCAAAATTTAGGTTTCCCATAATGTTCAAATGCTGTTACAGGACAATGTGGGTATATTGAACACACCCACCAAACCGCTTGATTACGCTGATGCCTTATCATCGAACTATGACAATCTTTACAAAGAAAACAATCTAATACTTCGGTCATTTTATGGTGCCTCCAATGGATAAAAAAATGATATTTAAAGGGTTATTTTGAATGATCACTCATTATAGAAAATTATATGAAAACCCAATCAGTACTGCTTGCTGCGCCGGGATATAGCGAAGAATACCCGTTTCAGTCTGAGGATTGACGGTTAATTCTGATTTTTTACCCCAGATGCTTTGATAACCAATATTGAAGATGGTGTGTTCATTAGCCCGATAGCCCAAACCCACCTGAATTTCTGGGGAAAATCCAGTTAAATGATTCACCTCGATGTGGTCTACTTGAAGCTGACGATAAGCAACCCCGCCTTTTAACCAAGCGACTATCGGGAGGCTTGTCATCGGTTCCGTCTTTAAACCAAACAACAAATCGAGCAAAGGTTTCATTTCGGCTTCAATTGGAACACCACCTAATACATCAATGGACTCTTTGGGCAAGGCAAGATGCTGCGTGCTTCCACTTTGAATGCCCGCCTCAATACCTGCTTGCCAATAAGGTTTTGTGACGAGTGCATGCCCAAAGCTCAAACGACCAACAGCCGTTTGAGCTTCATGATTGGTCATGCCGGAATAAAACCCCATGCCAAAGGCAGCATCCACCGTCCATGGATTTAAATTTGCCTCATTATAGGCGTAAGTTAGACTGGTCATATTCAGTAAGATAAATCCCATTATTATTTTTTGTTCCATTATGATTTCCTTGTTTTTCCTGGTTGTTGGCGATTAAAAGTGGCTGATTGCACGCACGCGCCCGATGGTGTTTGATTTACTGCTGGCCGTGATTTCTCCGGTAGAAAAATTGATTAACCATGCATTAGAGACACCAGCCTCCGTTGAGCTCCAATAAAACTCAGGAGCAAAAGAAGATAACCCATTTTGATGAAGATTTTTGTGTAGGAGTTGCAGTTCAAATGCAGAAGGTAAATACCAGCCGCCATAACAAACGTGAACAGCTGCAATTGGAGTTTTGCAAGGGGTTACTCCATCGTCTAACACTTGGAAATTAGCAGCCAAAATTGCTGCAAAAACGCCATTCTGATTATCAATAGTTTGTTGTGCAATGATTAGGCGAGTATTGGTTTCTCCAGCACCAATGCCGTCACCACGAGCGTTCGTTACTTTATTTCCCGCAGCACCATTGCGCCATTGAACCCCTTGCTCGTTGATGTCCATTTTACTGGCAATTAAACCGTGCTGCCCTGTGTCATCCACATAAAACACCAGCCCACCACGGTATTCTTCTCCTAGTTGATGGGTTGGCTGAATTGATTTAATCACATCGCCCTCAATCGCTATCCCTTCACCCGCGGTATAGACTCCAGGTAATCCACGCGCACCTGTGGCACCGATGTCGCCCCTTTCACCGCGCATCCCCCGCTCGCCTTGAGGGCCCTGAACTCCTGGAATTCCTTGTTTTCCTTCTGGTATATTAGTAATTTGGGTTTGTAAATTATTAATTTGCCCTTGCAACGCGGTCACCTGGCGCTGTAATGCCCTTATATAAGCCGCGTGATCATCAATAATGTCTGAATAAGCTGCAAAAGACGTTGTTATTAATAAAATGCTAATTATTTTTTTCATCATAATGTTCCTTTCAATTAGAATGCATGGATGGCACGAACGTATGCGCTGGTTGATTTTTCGCTGATTTGTGCTTCACCACTACGAAAATCCACTAGCCAGGCTTCCGTAGTAGAGGCTTCTGTAGAGCTCCAATATGCTGTATCACTCAATTGACTTTTAAGATTGGTATTGAGCAACATGAGTTCGTAGACGGAAGGTAAATACCAGCCTCCATAGCAAGCTGAATCGGCAGTGATTGTGGTTGCACAAGGTGATTTTCCATCGGCTAAAATCTGATAGTTAGCCGCCACTAAGGCCGCAAACTGCCCTTCTTGTTGATCAATCGTTTGCTGGGCAATGATGAGACGAGTATTCGTTTCTCCAGCTCCAAGTCCTTGCGCCTTGGCATTGACCGTGCGATCACCGCCTTCACCGTTACGCCATTCAATTCCATGCCCTAAATCATCAAGGGAAACCATAAGTCCATGCTGCTGGGTTTTATCGACATAAAAAACAACCCCACCCTGAAAAATTTCACCTATGTGGTGGGTGACTATGGGTAGATCGCTCACTTGATTTTGCACCAATTCAATTTTGTTATTGATGGTTGTGCTAGCTTCATTAGTTTGAGCTGTCAGTGCATTCAATTGAATAATAAGTTGGCTCACAGTATTCATTAACTGATTGGTTGTGGTGGTTAGCTCATTAGTTTTAATGGTTAACTGATTCGCTGTATTATTTAATTCATTAAATTGAGTGCTAAATTGATTATTAAGTTCATTGCGTAACGTATCGATAGACGCCTTCACATATTCAGTCGAAGCTTGATTACCCAACGCGCTGGTAGAGCACAGAACGCCTGCTAACATTCCAATTGCCAGACACTGTTTTGTATACATTTTTCATGTTCCTTTTAGTAAAATAGTTCATTGATCATCCTTAAGTAATTTGTCCTGTTTTATCCTTTAATCTCGTTCATCCCTATCTAGCGACATCAATTGCGACCCGTTAATGCAACCATATGTGGCTCTCCTTTATTATCCGAAAACGTAGTTTTACACTCAGGAAATCCTGAGCAGCCCCACCAATACCCCTTTGTTCCTTGACGCTTATAGAGTGATTTTTGACATGCAGGACAAGAAAAAGGACTGGGTTCATTGTTTTTTTTATGCATTGGCGCTTGCTGCATTAACTGTTCAAGCATTCCTGTGAGTGTGTCGTGTTGGTCATCAAGAAAATCATGGATCTCACTTTGCCCATTGGCAATACCATCCAACACTTGCTCCCAAAGCGCTGTGGTTGCAGGATTGGTGATGCTTGACGGTAGTTTTTGAATTAACTCACGTCCTTTCGCTGTGGAAATGAGTTGTTTCCCTTGACGTTTGACATATTCTCTTGCGACTAACGTTTCTAAAATATTGGCACGTGTTGCTTCTGTGCCAATACCCGCCGTGTCTTTTATAAGTTGTGGATTATCAACATACTTGGCAATAGATTTCATGGCGGTAATTAATGTCCCTTCCGTGAAGCGAGATGAAGGATGAGTTTTTTTATTTTCAACACATGATTGTTTAATGGCTACGTCCTGCTGTACCAGTAGTGTTGGGATAGCTCCTGAAGATACAGACGTTAACTCAGTCTGTTCTTCATTATCTTCCATCTCTGCAATTGCTTTTTTCCAGCCCAATACCAACGGCGAAGTGCACGAGCCTTTAAATGAATAACCTTCAATATCGAGTAACACCGTGCGTTGTAAATACTCATAATCGCCAATAAATTGTGCGAGGTAATAGGCTCGAATCAGTTGATAAAGCTCGCGCTCTGGATGAGACATGGCATGAATTGCCACCTGAGAGTTAGCAGTTGGAATGATGCCATGATGCGCTGTGATTTTTGTATCATTCCATACTCTTGATTGATGCTTCAAAGAACAATGGTAAAGCAAGGTTTCTATCTCGTTATCGACTTTGCCAAGCGCTTTTAAAACGGCTCCAGCTTCTGCAAATTGACTTTCAGGCAAATAACCACAGTCAGTTCGTGGGTAAGTTGTTGCTTTATGCTTCTCATATAAAGATTGAGCAACATCAAGGGTTTGTTTGGCACTAAAACCACATTGTGCCGAGGCAATTTTTTGCAAGGCAGATAATGACAGGCATAAAGGTGGCGCTTCTTTTTTTCGGTTTTCTTTAAATTCTTTAACAACTCCTTGTTTGTCTTGTATTTGAAGCGCCACTGCGTCAATTAATGATTTATTAATGCATCGTCCTTCCTCATCAGTCACCTCATCGGGCATATCCCAGGTGGTCCAAAATAATTCATGAGTGACAGAGGCACAATGTGCTTTTAGAATGTAATAATCATGCGGCTTGAATTGCTCAATACTTAAGTCCTTATCCACAACAAGTTTTAGTGTCGGTGTTTGCACTCGCCCTACCGACAAAACACCCTGCCCTGGCACGCCAAACAAGCAACTCACTGCCATGGTTAAGTTCATGCCAATAAGCCAGTCGGCACGCTGCCTACCAAGCCCCGCCTGATACAAGGGCTCAGTAGACACCCCGGGTCGAATAGAGGCCAATGCTTTTTTAATCGATGCATCATCCAGGGCAGATAACCATAAGCGCTCAACAGATCCAGTGAAATTAAAATAGTCCAAAACTTCACGCCCAATCACATCGCCTTCACGATCGGCATCCGTGGCAATGACGACATGGGTTGCTTTTTTTAGTAATTTCTCAATTGCTTTAAGTTGTTTCTTAGTTTTTTCTTGAGGCATTAACGTCCATTTTTTTGGAATAATGGGTAAAATCTCCATACGCCATGGCTTAATGCGCTCGCAATAAAAATCTGGTGGCGCTAATTCCAGTAAATGCCCGATGCACCAGGTAACTGCAATGCCCTGCCCTTCATAACAAGATTCCGTGCGTGTCTTTGCGCCAAGAACATGGGCAATATCTTTTGCTTGAGAGGGTTTTTCGCAAATATAAAGCTTCATTATTCCCCCTTCGCATCAGCGTTTTGGCAGGCAGGCTCATTTTCTTGTTGCAGCCGTTTGTTTAAAAGAGACAGTAAAGGCTGTCTTATTTTTTCTTCAAGTCTCGGTGCTACGTTGGAGGTAAGGGCTTTATAAAGAAGTGGAAAATCCAGTTCCCCATGAAGTTGTGCATAGCTTTGATAGATCTCAGCATGATTAATTGCATCATCCAGGGTGATCGTGGGTAATTCTCTAACAGAGATCAATAAAAGCTCGCTTAAAAGACGATTAACCTCTTTAAAGTATCGTCTTAAGTTATTGAAATAATCATCATCATTGGTAAAGCAACCCGCTGTTCGTAGTATTTTAAGTTGTGATATGAGGCGATCATAAACTTCGAACAGTTCAACAAGATTACTGGCCAGTGCATTATCAAAGTGCGCTTCTGGAAAATGCATGGGTTTAAAATTAAATTTTTTCCCGGCGAGATGCTTTTTCTTCTCCAGCACTCCTTCGAATTTATCAATTTCATCGTAAAAGTTTTGTAGGGTAAGATTAATGCGTTCATTCATTTGATAAAGGCGCAGGAGCGGGTACACGTGTTGCTCTTGGCAACGCCTCATTAAACTTGTCACTTTACTCATTAATTTTTGATAAAAATTAACTCCTGTTTTCAATTCACGAGTAAACAGCCGATTAACCTCAAAATTACTTAAAGTCAGCTTTACAGTAGTTGTCATTATAGATTTCCTTCTTTAATTTCAGTTGAACTGTTGGTGGTTATGGATTGATTTAATCGACAAGGGACGACTTCCTGTTGCACCCCTGCCCTAGTGATAAAATAGGTTTTAGAGTCACTAAAGACCTGCTTTAAGGCTTGCTCTAAATCCTGGGTTGCAATTCCTGAGCGGCTTTGATACTTACCAAGAACATCAGGCAGCACAAAGACCAGGTGCGAATCTTGCGCTGTATTACAGAGAATCAATTCTTGCGCATCCAGTGAAAATTGTTTGTTGCCAGAGCTCATGCGGTTTTCAAGCCATTGGATAAAATCAGGTACCATCTCAAGGGAGCGATGGGGTTTTTCAAGCTCTAGCTGTTGTTCGCAAGGTGAAATAGGTTCTGGAATATCCGTGTAACCCGCAGGGCGATTTTCTTCATTAACGAGGCTAATGGGACTTGGCTTTGTGATTCGTGACTCAGTAGCTTCGGGCTGTTCCAGTTTATTGATTTCAAACAAAACGCTTTTAATATCTTCTGGAGCCAATCCATCGTTGGTAGGCAGTGGAATTCGTACCTTGTAGAGCTCACCACCATTAACCAAAACAAAGGCCTGTCCTTTCGGCAATGATGTAATGTCATTTACTTCCAACATTCCAATGGAATTTTTTTGCACCCGATCTTCATTGGTAGTATTAAAAAAAATGCCCTCTTCTCCATGTGGCGTATCACTGACCATGGATACCTGGGTGTGAGATACTACATCAACACTGGGCAAGACCTTGATTAATAGATTCGCGGTTTCATCATTTTCAACCCGTAAAATAATCAGCGTGTTTAAGTTGCCCTTGGTGACTTCAGCCATGGCTTTTGAGCCAAGTGCTACTTCTAAATCTTGTTTGGTTTGCGCATACGCGGTGACCTGGAAACCTGCACCACCAGCCTTATTTAAAATTTTTACAAAAGAATCCTGAATGATTTCGGATAATTCATCACAATGCAGATTCAATCGATAATTGGCATGACTTTCTTTATAAATTTTCCCAGCGGTAGAAACTAGGTCCGACAGAAACGCTTTTCCCACCGCCTGGGCAATATTGGGATTGGTTAGGCTATCAAGCCCAATATAAATCACCCTCTTGTGTTTAATTGACTCCATCAATTCAATTTCAGATGAAGCGTGATGAAAAGAAAAAATCCCCGACGCATTGCTTTTATTAATTTCAGATAAGACAGGTCCAACACTTGCGGTTATCTTGTCGTAATAGGTCTTATCCATAAGTGTTGCATCATATAAATCAATAATGACCTGGTCATGCAATGATTCCACATTACCTTGGGCAATAGTGTCTGAGATGTACTGTTTAAAATATTTAGATACCGCTTTAGCCCTGTCCATAGGTGGGTAAGGATTCCCGTATTTATCAACACGAGCGTCGTTATCCGCTATGATGGCGTCTACCTGAGTAAGATAATCAGGAAGACGTGCGGGCATAACGGCATCGGCATAGGCCATTAATAACTGATCAAGACGGGTGATGTAAAATCCAATCGTTTTATAACTAATAAGTTGCTGCATTTCCTCAAGGCAAATCGCCACAATATTGACGTATTTCCAGGCAAAAGCTGCAAATTGCTTCCCTTCCCCTTCAGCAGCAATGGCATCAGTAATCCGCGTCGCAACCTCACTGACCTGATCAAAGCGTTTCAATGGGTTGTAGCAAGCAGAAAGCTCAGGAAATCCCAGATGCACGATGCGAAAATCGTCCAATCGGTTAGACGCTTTACAAGCGCAATACATATCACGCACCAACTCCAAATCGCCTTTAGGATCAACGACAATCACCGCATCACCATTTCGAATGTCCTGATTGATTAAAATACTGGCGAGTCGTGTTTTACCAACGCGTGTGGTTCCCACAACAAAGGTATGACCTACTCGAATACTTTGTGGGATGTAAACGGGTTTATCGTAATCACCAAGTCCATGTAAATATGGCTTACCGCCAACATCGGGATCGGGGCGAAAGGGATTGAACAGTGAAGGGCTTCTAAAAAGTGCTGCCAGATGGCTTGACTCATGGTTTTTGCAAAACGCAGCCACAGCCTGATGCACTTTGCTTCGTTGTAAAAACCGCTCATTTTCTACTTGTTTAATTTGATGAAGCCTTTGGGTATGCCGCGCAAACCAGCGAAACCCGCGTCCTACAAAAAGCCAGCGTTGGGAGAGCGGCACGTCCACAGTAGACATGGCAAAATAAGGCATTTTGATTAAACGTCTTTGATATCTTTTGATGCGGTACGCCTGTAAGGCACGAAAAACACCAAAACCACTCAAACTTAAAGCGCAGTAAAGTCCCATACTCTGTGTTAATAAAAGCAGATGCGGTAATGAGTAAGCTAATACAGCCAATGAAAGTAAGGTGATCGCTGAATAAATCTCAGTGGGATCTCTTAATAAATTCTCAACAGGGTAACGGTTGGCCATATTATTACCTTAATAAATTCAAACATTCGAAAATGATGAAGGCGCCAATTAAATAAAGTCTTGCATTCAATGCGCCACGCCGTTGCTCATCACTTGGTGGTATTGCTTGTCGCCGACTGAGCACTTTTATTAAAAGGGGCCACAAAAAATAGAGCAGGGTATAAAAAACCCCATGGATGAGTAATAAAGGCCATTTGAATTGCTGAATCAACTGACGAAAATGGTTCAATGAATCAATATTTTTTAACAAAAAAGGCGTAATACAGAGGATGAAAATCACTAGCAAAATCACTTGAATTACTACTATAATTGAAGGCTTAAGGAATTTTTTTAACATAAGGATAGCTCCTGATGAGAACTGAATTGACCCTTGGTAAAGTACTGTGGAACAGTACTCGTATTACACTGAGGTTGCTGCTGACAATCATTAGTGCCCTTCTTGAAATTGGCTCTGAATCTAAACATCCAGTATGTGGAGCCGCAGAAGCACACGCACGCAGAGAACGAGGCACCATCACATCCGATGAATTTTATAAAGCAACCAATCGAGATTAGTTTTCTATTCATGGTTATATCCTTAAAGGACCAGAGACAATCTTAGCCCCCGTTTTAGCAACTGTTGCGGCCGTTTCAGCAACTCCATTTGAATGATCTTTGGATGTATCGATTAATCCTGCCAAACCAGCCCCCGCATCCCCACCAAAATGACTGGATAACTTAAAGAGCAATATTGGAGCTGCATAATAGAAAAGTACGGCCATATTACGCATCGCAGATACGAGGTCACTTTCTCCTAAGGGATCAACAACCGCTCGTTCTAAAAACCCTACGTAATGCCAAATGCATTGCACAAAAATCGCCATGACAAATAAACCGCAAAGACTACCCAAGGCACGAGGGCTATAGCCACTTAATGCAAGAACCAAAGGGGTAAAAATGATGAGAAAAAAGGTGAAAAATGCATGCATCACCGGCAGGGTCTGCATGGTTGCTTCTCTTTTCAAAGGGGTAGCCGTATAGGATTTAACAGATTGACCGATATTAACCAGTCCACGAGAGAGAACAGTCCCCATACTGCTGTTCGTTGGGTCCATCAGTGCTTCTGAGCTTTTTGCCTGTAAATCACGATTGTCTTGTATTAAAACTTTTGCAATGTAGTCTTGCGGGGTTAAATCAGAACTCCAGGCTAATTTATGTTTTAATTTGTAATCAAAAACCCGTTGACTCACGTCCATTTTGCCAATGTGTTTGTCGAAATAACTCGCCTTTTCGGAGGCTTGTACTAAATCAGATTGAATTTGATCCCACCACTGATTGCACGTAGGGTATCCATTAGTAGGCTTATGCTCGTTTACCGTAGCATCATCTTTAGCAGCATTTTCAAAATTGGGATTTGGGTATTGAGAATAGGAAAACCCTGCAACAGGCTCTCTTGCCCTTAATTTTCCATAATAATACGTTCGAAATGTTTTCGATCCCATCCAATTCAGGTCGTCTTCCCCACCATGACTCTTTAATATTCTTTTTATTTCTGCTTTTTCAGCATCACTTCTGGGTTCATTCAAATAACTGCTGCGCGCTTCTAAAAAACACTGTCGATGAAACTGTAGTGCCTGTGCACGCAGCTCATGAGGAATATAAGTTGAGATTAAATCCCCTTGGATGGAATGAAGGCTGTCAGTACATCCAGTGACTTTCATGATCCCATAAGTAAAACTGGAAAACAGGTTCTGCAAAATGGCAAATCCAATAGGCATTTTGACCCTATCGGTTAAGACATCCGCAAACGTTTCATCATAGGTGGTTCCTGAGTCTTTAATATGCGACTCACTCACCTCGGCCCCTTTTTTAATAGTGCACATCGGCTTAAAAGATAAGCCTTTTTGCTCTAATGGAACGCAGGGGTAAACAAATATCCCGCAAATTAAAAAAGTAACAGCCAGCTCATATAAGAAACTGTTCAATGCGTGTTCTGCGGCATGATGAGTAGATCCAGCTGGCGCTAATACGTTTTTGAGATAACGATGCCCCACCATCAAAAAACCAAGATATAAAAGCCCTGTTTGCCATAATGCATCAAACAGCACATCATACTGCTGCCAACCAAGATAGGTGGTATAAAGAGCTAACGGACTAAATACGATCATGACCTTACTCCTTTGTATCGCTGTTACGATAAACCGCACCGTTTTTAACTAAATCTTCTTCATGAGTCGTATCAGGCATTCCTTTTGCTAAATCATGGGTACGCAAGTCCATAATAAGATTTAAGGTTTGGGTCATCATTTTTTTACGAACGTCACTTTCAAACGACAGTGAATGAATTTCTTTATCCAGTTTATTTAGTGCAGATGTGACCATGACTTGGGCTGGTTTTAAGTGTTGTACTTCTTGTATTTGCATGCCTGCTTGCAGAAGGTGGCGGAGCATAATGGCTTCATCCATTAAATTTTGAATGGCAATCTCTTCACCCAACTTAGATACCGTCATGATTTGTTGTTCGCGTGGCATACGCTGGATCGCAGTAATAATTTCATCGGTGATGACTACATTAGAAGCGCTGATTTTTCGTAAATTTTCTTCTGTTAAAGGCCACTCCTTATCCACTAACTTCCATACGGCCGCACTGACATTACTGACACAAGTAGCGCTGCTCGCACTCTTAGGACAGCTTTGTAATAAAGTCGATAAACCAATGCCGGCTTGCACGTCTTTATCGCTTGCATTTTTTTTATGAGTTATTTGAATATCGCCCAAGACCATTACCGCCCAATGTGCAGCCTTTTTAGGATCTGGCCAAATCTGAACGAAATGATTGTTCTTCAAATTGTCATTGGAGGCTGCTGTTACATCATCCAGTGCGCGTGATGAGCCTCCTGATGGTGTCAACAACACGTTATAGCCGGCGATTACGACATCATTAATTACCTTAATGGATACTTGGTTGCTTCCACCTGAGTTTCCAGCAGCACGATGCACCCAGGGCAGTCCATACTCTTCACCCTTATTGGCAATGTCTTTAGCCGTTTTGGTGACGTCGACTGCTTCACCCTTTCTGGCTCGTTGCGCGGCGTCCAACCAGCCTTGAGAATCAGAAACAGACAACATACCATTGATGGGCGAGTTACCTTCTTCAAGTGCGCGTTTTGTTGCCTGGCAATCCGCCACGCGCATAGCAAATTCATTTTGCCCACCCGCAGCTGCGTTTTGTAACATATTATAAAGACCAGGCATGGATTGTTGCAGTTTGTACAGAGGAAAGCCTACAACTGACCCTTTTAAATTATCAATTACAGTCGCGGGCATCCCATTGACCGTGCTTTTTAAATCTTGCAACGTATTGGTAATTGAAACCACGGAGTTAAATAAATTACAGTTCAATCCCCCGCCATTTATATACCCACCAATAGTTATGGTCTGGTCACGATTAACAGGCGGTACAAACACGTCAGAAGAACTACCTAATTGATAGTAATATTCTGATTGGTTAGGGAAAAGCGAGCTTGCCAGCGCACCGGTACTCATCAAAACACTTAACGTTACTGCACTTAATTTCATTAGTTTATTCCTATCGTTTTTGAGGTGTACCAACATTAGGACCCCATATCAGTTTGCCTTCTTGTTTGACACAGCCTTTGTACTGACGCCACACCACAAAGACGTAATTTCCATTGCCCTTCAAATCATCTTTTTCCCGAGAATCTGATGAATCACCTGGAGTAATGTTGCGATTATTTGGATAAACCTCCTGCCAAATAATGTGCTCACGCTTTGCATCAAACACTACGTTTGCGACAACACAATGAGGACCGCAGGCATTTTTGGTAGACTGTTTCAGATGCACTCCCTTGTTCGTCACAATATCTGCCGCATGCAGAGCAGCAACTACTGACGCTTTAAAGCGTGAAGGCTGAGTTACCCGCATTAAACGAGGTATTTCCGGTCCCCATGAATTAAAAGCACTACCAATTTCATGGTTGATTAAAAGGTGTGGGTGAGTTGCCATGTAGGCAATCTCACCATTTTCAGTTCGCTCATTCACCGCATCTGCAAGACTTGAGTAATACAATTTCATAAACGAGGTTTCAGGAAGATGAGTTACCCCCTTGATTTGATACACATCGCCAGGACTACCTATCACACTGACGACACGTGTTCGGTCTTCATTGATGTGCTGGGAGGCCAGTTGCCCACTACCATCGCCAAAACCTAAAGGCATTTGCATCACCGATTTAAATGTCGATTGATAAAGTTCTAAGGCTCCTTTATTTTCATAAAGTGCATTGACCTCCATCCAGGGGTTTTCACCAGGATTGTTGGACACCGTCACCACCAAATCAGGAACAAATTGAGATATCGCAGGTCCTGGGGTTACTTTAGGTACAACACCATTGTCCAGCCAAAAACAAGTACCAATAACTCGGACGCGGCTGTTTTTAGTCAGTTGTTTTAAAACCTTGACAGCTATTTGCGGTGTTGTAATCGGATGAGGTGGCTTTGTACTTTCCATCGCCATTCCTGGCATGGAAAAAAAGACCCCACAAAGCAATAGGCTCCACTTAACCATGACGCACCTCATGATGATTCCGTGTTGCAATTAAGGCTTTATCCACTGCGTGCATTCCATAAACCACATAGGCTTTATCAATGACTATGGCCGGCAAGGATTTAAGCTCATAAAGCCTTGCTTCATTCTGACAGCGATAAAAAGCGGTTATGCGTGCATTTTGAATTTCATCCACTTGATTTGATGCCACAATTTGCCTCATGTTTTGGTTCAATTCATCGGTCATTTTGTTTAATACGTCGAGTTCACACACCTTGGCGCGCAATCCATTTAAAGCAACAGGATGCGCTGTCGTTGTAAACACCTCAATCACCTCTGCGTTGACGCTATGACTTAAGCTCATTAGACTAATCATCATAAAAGCAGTGCTCTTCCAATGCGTTGTGAGTTTTATTTTCCAGGCGCTCTGCCACGATTTCTGCCGCTTTAAGTACGTCATGTTGCTCCTCCAGAAGATGGCGCGATGCTTTTTCTGACTTTTCAGTCATGAGTAATGCCAATAAATAACGAGGTGGAATCACGCGAAATAACCCTTGATAGCGTGATCCCAGTAATACAGCTTCGGCATAAAGTCCTTTTTGGGAATCAATGTCACGAATTAGCGCTTCTTGCTCAGGCGTTAATTGCTTAAACTGCTTCACATCTGCAAGCTCTTTTTCATCCAGGCCTAACAAAATCCAGGTTTCAATGAGCGAGAGGATTTTAGTCGCCTTCTCTGAGTTCATATCCGCCACGTTCTGGGTCACAGGCACAAGCCATAACCCTAATTTTCGTGCAACCTTTGCCGCTAACAGACAACTTGAGACAATCACATCAATTTGAAATTGAAGATGCGCTTCATCAATAAATAAAAAAGTGGGTCGGTTGTCGTTTTGAGTTGCTTCCGCCATAGCTAATATTCGTGGCAATAAAGACACCATCACTAAGGCCAGTTTGCCCTTGTCGTCTTTAATCGCTGAAATATCGATATGAAAAATATCAAAATCCCCAAGTGGCTCTGTAGGCACATTAAAAAAACGTGATTTATTGCTGTTGATGACATAACTATTCAGCCTGTCGTGCATCTCTAGGATACGGTCTTTTTTGCGCGGTACCTCTTCGAGTTCAACTCGTCGTGCAAAAGCTGCTAATACATGTTCTGTCAGCATTTGCGGCACTTCATCTTTAAACGATGTCAGAACTGCATCACTTAATACCTCAATCAGCAGTGTTTCATCACTCAAGGAGAATTTTTTCTCTTCCTCTTCGTTGGCCTCAGTTATCATGGTGCGCAGTGCTAAAAGAAGCTCTGCTAAATAGCTGCGCGACTCTTCATCACAATTTAAATCATTAATCTCTGCTTTTTCAGATAAGTGAGATTGTAAATCCACCATCTTTTGCGCCAGTAATGCAGCTTTTTCTTCCGATAAATTGTCACTGATTTCGGGAATAGCCTTATAGGCTTCGCAAAAAGGATTTAAGGGAACAGCCTTGCTTTTCTTGTTGCTTAATAGCAGCTGCTTGGTTTTCTTGCCCATTGCTTGAGCGTGAACGAGCATGCGATCAAATGAATTTCCCATTTCAAACAACACAATACGCGCGTTTTTTGTGGCCATTAAGGAGTTGATCATCCAACCCGTTGCTACGGATTTTCCACCGCCAGAGTTTGCAAAAAGTGCCATATGTGAGTTCTGACTCACAAAATCGTGATGCAATACATCAAATAAAACCGGCTCGCCCAAGCGATTGAAAAAAGTAAAACACGGCAGATGTTTGGCTCCTTGATTTCGCCCATAGACCGGCAAAAGTGCAGCCAGCTCCGATGCAAATACCAAGCGGTCATAACATAAATGTTTGCGTGCAAATGAAGGGACAAAACTAAAGGGTAATCCATTGAGATAGCTGTTTAATGGATGCACATCAAAAGCCGAGCTGATTAAGGGCATCTTGGCATCGATAAATAAGGAATGCAGATCCTTTTCTATCTGCGCAAGCGTCTGTTCATCCTTTCCACGGTAATACACCGCCTGATTCACCCAAAAAAGGCGATTTCCAGTTGACAGTTCATCACGCGCAGTCTTAATGTCATTGCGAACTTCCGAGGGCTTAAGACTTATACCAATAATTCCTTTTTCGATACGCATTAAATGCGCATCAAGCGCCTCGTCACTGCTAAAGACCACCGAAAGAGTATAAATTGAGCCTTCAGGCAGTTTGTCGAGCAAGGCGTAACGATGCTTGGGATTTGCCTGGGGCTTTTCACGAGAAATTAAGCCAATCGCAGGTGCTTCTTTTAAACCATCCACATAAAGTACGCGATGCTTTATTTCATCAAAAATAAATCCCTTCTCATCACTTACCACAGGACTAAAAAATATATTTTGAGGAAAACAAAACCCGGCGGGTTTATTTCCATAAGGATAGGGGAAGCGTTGCAAAAGCTGCTCACTATCGCCTTCTGTTAAGGCTGGATTAGGATTAAACCATTTAACCCACCAGCTGTAGTACGCTTTTCCTGTTAACCGCTTTAAGGTAAGTCCTGGAGAGATGAGCTTGGCAATAATTTGTGCGCTAACGTCCTCATGTTCAAGGACTGCCTGCTCACGTGTTGTTTTAAGGTGTTGGTAACGTCTGTAAAACAACACTCGAATTCGCCTCCTTCGCCCTCGAAAGGCGGCCCCTGTTTTTGGATCTAAAAATAAGCCTTGCGGCCGTACCATTTTATTAAAGAGATCCTGCAGGCGATTCAGGTAGTCTTCTGTAAATTGGGTTTTTAAAAGTTCTGGAGCAATCGCACTTTGTATGTGTTTTAACACGGGATCTAATGAATACTCATCAGACACATACATTTGCATGACCCAAGGATCTTCTTGGTGCAATGGCACCACATTGGCAAAAGTATCGCGAATTTTACTAAATACAGCCTGTAGATGCTCAGGAGATGTGGCCTCAGCTGGAATATCACCTAACTCAAATCCACTGCCTACGCTCACTCCATCATTGAGCAAAAAAAGATTGGTCTCATCACAAAAATCAACAAAGGCCAGGCACTCAGCCAAAGAATGCTCTTGCTTGGCATATCCTTTTTTTATCGTTGCCATTTTGGGAGGGTTTTTACTGCCCTCCCCTAGTAACCAATTGACGGCCTGGCTTACTCGTTTCATTCCCAACCCCTTAATTAATAACGCTCACTGGCCAATGCAAACTGATTTTGCTTGTAGAGAAAAAATTCCGTTGTAAAGCCAGGTTTTACCAATTGCTCATCCCCAATCAGTGCCACATGCGGGTAGATGTAAATGGGTACAGCGGGATTATCCAAGGCTTTAAATAGTGCCTTGGTTTCATTCGCTGCAGTTCGTGTTTCCCCCTGATAATTCACAGGACGTCTACTTGCTGCAGTGCGTCTGTAACTGGGCGCCGACCAGCTTTGAGAAGAGCTCGCTACGCTTTGGTTATAAATCTGACTTACAGTAAGTCCTTCTTCAGGAATGTTTCCTGAGGCCACAGATGATGATGAGCACGAACTCAAAAGCCATAAGCTACTTGAGACTAAAATCATGCGTGTAATGTTGTAAATGACCATAATCCAATACCCTCCCTTGAGGTTGCTTGTCTAAGTTAATTGTTTGAGTTAAATGAAGTGACATTCGGTTTGGGCGAAATTGCTGCACAGCGCCTATACGATAAGGCACACTGGCAGGGACAAATACCATGTCAAAACTGCCTTGTATGCGTTTTTCAAGCCAGTCTCCACCCTTGGCCGTACCTTCTGAAAGCGCGCCACCTGCAGCATACGGACCAAAAGAGCCTGTAGGTGCTGCGGTTGCCCCATTAGGCCCTGCAAAATAAGTCATTTGCCATTGCGATAACGCGTTGCCTACCCCTTGCGCACCGCCCGTCGCCATCATGGCCATAAGCACGCGTGGCGCATTGGTGTAATATTTTCCGTGAATGCATGGATTACCGTAGGCGGTAGTCAGATAGCCAAGACTTTCGTTATTGACTAAATCGACTGAGTTGGACATCTGATCTTTACCCACCACCACAAAATGCCCGTCCTGAAAGGTAAATAACACCGAAGTAACATAAGCTCGTGCACAGGAAATATTATCCAGAAATGACCCCACACCAATGGCATATCCACTGATTTTCATCCCGGAAATATCAGGAGGAAGTGGCACGCCGTTAGATGCCATTAAATCCCCACGACTGATGATGGCGCTGAAAGGGAAGAGTGGTTGCATGAGCTTGCCATCAATAGGCACCTCACCAATTAATGCAGACAGCAACGTCGTATTGCCTAGATCGCTTCCTGCAGGAATGGTGTAATAAGGAATGTCCGTTTCTTTCTCCTCCTGACTAGGCATGATTTTTTTGGATTTTTTGACCACTGATTTCTGAATTTGCTTTCGCCGTGCGTTTAATTTATTCCAGTAACTGACTTCCTGTTCACTGAGCGGATGTTTCATGAGCTGATTATCAATATCATAAACGGCGCCTGGTGCAGTGAGCAGGCCATTACTTGCTATTTGTCCTAGTGGATAACGTTCACTATCACCTTGCGGTGTCTGTGATTCTTTCAATTGAGCCAGCTCTTTCTTCAATGCTTCCATGGTTTCAACCACTTCAGGAGCAAGCTCTTGACGAATGACCACCCCTCCCTCTTCTTTGGACGCGGTAAGCTCGGCATTTTTCTCTGCCAATGTTTTATTCTGTATCTCTATAGCTCGCATTTTTTGTTCGGTTTGAACAAGCCGTGCAGAGACATCACGAATGTTGTCATTAAATTGACTGCTAATGGCTTCATTTAAATTATTCGGATCAGCTTTTGATTCCGCGGCTTGCGATGGCCCACCTTTACCTGAGTTGATTAAAACAAGGGCCACCACACCCACCACAACGCCTGTTAACACCTTAAGGCTGATATTTTTTTTCATCGAACAAACTCCTGAGTTTGGGATAAAGCCTCACCAAAAGGTCTGTCAGAAACCACAAAAACGGTAGTGGTATCCGCTCTGCCACGCGATTCAAGAGTATTGGTTGGAAAAAACGTGGCTGTTTGCCAATTGCCGACCAGTTGATGGGGATCAATCACCACCCTTTTTTTAAGCTCGTTTTTTAATTCAATGGCCGTCACATACAAATCCCCACCCTGCCAAGAAATCAAAGGGCGAGCCATAATGCTGGCCCCATAGACAAGAGCAATGTTTTTATGGGTGCGCATAGCAGAACGAGCAACTCCTGGTGGGGTCACTAATAAGCGCTCTGGCGCATACAGCGATTGAATGGCAAAACGAGTTAACGACACTGGGTTCACTTCTGGTGCCTTGATTGTCGGGGCTTGGGTTGGCGCTTCTTCTTGTTCATGCTCTTCCGTAGTAGAAGGCTCCTCATCTCCTGCTGCCACAAGAACTTCAATAGGAGCAGCATCAGTCGCCTCTTTGTTTGCTGAGATACTTAAAATAATGACCTCACCAAAGGGCATAAGCTGCACCACGAGACGTTTGTTGATAATGGGCGCACGCGCATTAAGGTATAAGGCATCTTGAATCTTCATAACGCCTACGTCTTTATCAAGCTCTGAATCCACAATACTGATTGCCAGAGGAAAACGGATGAGCCGTTCTTGATTTAAGGGTAACGTAATGTGAATGGGCGTCTTATCCCACGCTACATGTTGTGCTGGTAGCTCTTGTGCGTGCGCGCTACCCACACAAAGCATCAGAAATACCATCCATCGTTTAAAGATCATGCTCTTCTCCTTTAACCTCTTGACTTAATAAGTCGGTAACCAAGACCTCGGGCTTTGTGTAGCCATCGAGCGCTAACTGAAAGGGATTAAGTAATTTAGATAAAGTTACTTTGACTACCCGTAAGTGGTAGTCCACCACTTTGTCTGCAATAACCATCGGACTTTTATCGTTTAAACGCTGGGTAATGCGTAATACCAAATGCACTTCCCAGGCATCGTGACTCAATCGTTTCACATCGCCTGGCTCTAAAAAGCGGTACAAACTGGCTACTTGGGCACGGCTAAATAACTGTGCTTTTTGATACGCGCCAAAGGTCTGCTGCACCAGTTCCTGATGGCGAGGGGTAAAATAGTAATGAAATCCTTTAAGGTTGGTTGCAAACTCCTCTTGGCCTGATTGGGACCAGGTGTTCAAAGGAGGTACCAGTGAGGTAACAAACCCATGCACGTACTCATCAGGAACCTCACCTGACTTTATGAGCCCTCCATTAGCCACCATGGCAGGAGCAAGCCAAAACTCCATTTTTTTTGGCGCAGTACCTAATACCACAATAAGTCCAGCACTTAAGAACACCAAAAGCCCGATACAAGCCAAGAGCACCCGATTAACTTGATTGAGTGCATCAATCTTTTTCCAATAGTGAAACACGAGGTCCTCCTAATCGTTTTGATGTGTGCCACAGACCGCGATGGGTCAGGTAAGGCGATTGAATCAGACCCAATTGGGCCAATTTTATTCTGATATTTTTCACTAAATATCCATGTGGTTTCCCCACTTTCAAACGCGATACAGGTTTTGGCATGAGACTCACCGCTACAATAAAACCCAGAACCAATCCTAAGCATCCGAAGGCACCTGGCCAACCAAGAAAAAAACCAATAAAGGTAGAAACACAACACGCCACACTGGTTGTTATCACCACAAGAACTAAGAGCTCGCGCAAAGTAAGCCCCTTATAAGCAGGGAAATCATGAGATAAATGGCGGCTTGATGGAGTAGTCATACACTACCTCTTAAAGTTTAAAGTTAGTGATGATGGTGTACCCTAAATAACCCGTTGCTATGCTGATGACCAGGTATATAATCCCCATCACCGCAAAGTTGGCAAATACCGCCATAGAGCCCCCTTCGTGTTTTTTGGCTTCCTCTATGCCGTGAGACACCGTGGCAATAAATTTGGTAAACATCACCACAGAGACAATAAATAACAAAATCATCAAGCCCTGCTTGACTACATTCGATAACACGGTCATCGCACTTTTATTGCCTGACGTCATGTCATCCGATGCGGCTACTTTGGGAAACCAGCCACTGTCTGCAAAAAGAGCGGGTGCATAGCTAAGATGCATTAAGACAATTCCTGCCTTTAACGCCCAACGATTCATTTTTGTTGCATCAATCATTTCTAACTTCCTTTTGTTGTTAATAAACCTATAAATAGAGTCAGTGCTATAAGCAGTCGCACGGTTCTTGAACCAAGCGTTGCTAAATAAATCTCTGAGGCTTTTGCATCCTCACTCATGAAATGCACAATCGACCAAAGAATGGCTAAAATCACACACATCAAAGCCACAAACCGAATAATTCCACTGTAGGACAAGGCCTGTTGTCCCCCCGCTTCATTAAATGCTTTTGCAAAATCAGTGGCTGTTTCTTTCAACATGGCTATTTCCCTACAAAGTCAAAAGCCAGAGGCTTAACTGTTTTAGGTTCAATGGCAGGCTTGTTGATGTAGTCAATCAACGCATCACGAATAGCCACTAAATCATCGCGAACCCCAGGGCGCGTCTTTTGATCGGGTCCTTCAAAAGCATGAATGTGCAATTGAGTGCGCGAGTTAGGCTCTATTTCGTCCTGCGCTTCGTCTAGCAAAGGCAATGTTGCATTGATTTGATTTATTACCCGCACCAGCGTTTTATTAAGCTCGGCTTGGCTGCTGAAACTCATCGCGCTGAACAGCATTAACCCCAATCCCAACATCATTTTTTTCATCATTTCTCCTTATAAATATTTCTTAAATCGACTGGATGTCACACTCACCACAAGGCTGAGTAACACGCTTAACGTTACAAAAATGGGTGAAGGAGGTAATGCGTGCGGAAGTGCCAGCCAAAGACCTAAAACCCAAAACACTGTTTTTCGCGCAAAAGGAATTGATTTGTGAAACACATACGTTGATTCGCGCCCCAATGAGGCAGTACGAATGGCGCGTTGATTCAGTCCATCCACTAGCCCTGCAGTAACGGCTAATAGAAATAAGGGTATGGCTGTAATTAGAATCGCAAGCTTTATCAGTAAGAGATGTCCTGTTGCACTTAATAAAAGCCAAAATTGTTGTGCCTTTAGCCACAGATCATTAAAAAGTTGTATTAGTTCAGGAGCCATTGGCACATCCTTTTGATGAGCTAGAGCACCCATATGTTTTTGCGCAGCCTGAGTCAATTTTCCTCCGGCGTTTTGTGCGCTGAGCACCATACGCGCAGATTGGGCCTGGAAATTTGTGCTAACACATTCATTGAGCCACTTGACAAATGAGGCATCGCTAAATTCACGAACAACCAAAGTCTGCATCAGCGCAAGACGCTGCACTTTTTTATACGTTGGCTCAAAGCCCTCATTAATCCAGGAGATTAAAGTCCAACCAATTAGAATCATCCAGCCTAAAAAGGTAATGCAAATCCAGCTCATCATCACACGCGTAATCCGAGACGATTTTTTAATGGGTCTTTGCTTGTTCGCTACTGCCATACAACCCCCACATCATAGACAAAGGGATAATGGGATGCGTCACAAAGGATAGCTAATTCATCAATATCAACAGGCGCTAATGGCAGACCAGCCAATTCGATTAACTCATGTAACGCGGTACTTGTTGCCACATTAGTGACGAAACCTATCGCATGAAGTTTTTGCAATTGACTGGCATGCTTTTTTAGCCAGGATCTGGATAAGGCATCATCACCCACGACAAAGAGCGGGTGCGATAACAGATTTTGCTTCATCGTATGAGTAGTCACAGGTCCTGCTTTTATATGACTGGATACAGGCAAAGGAAATTTTTCTGAGTCAGGATGCTCAGTATGTTTTTCGCGCTGCGTCTGATCGGATTCCAAATATGGGGCAGCTTCAATGACAGGCATCTCAAGAGCAATGACCTTAAGTGCATAGCAAGTCGTTATCAAACACCAGAAGATGAAAAAACACAGAGTACGCATTTTAAAAGGCTCCCAAATCAACAAGGCTTGATGCACCATGTCGCGCTAATAACAATAATGGAGTGACTTTTTTGGTCACGGTGAGCGATTCAAAATTCAAATCACCATGATTGAGTGAAATAGTCCCAGCAGTCACTAATTCGTGCGGGATTTGATTTTGATTGGCCCATTGTTGAATGGCTAAATCATCAGCGCCCAGAATCATCAGATGCAAACGCGTATTCGGACTGGTATTAATGGCATCGATTAACGCCAAAAGGATTGTTTTAATGGCATCATCTGTTTTTATAAATAAAAACAACGTATCGCCTTCGTTTAAAATTATGGGTTTATAGGCTGTTGGCGAAAAGACAGAAGCATCAAACTCACCCACTACAGGCACATTGGCAAACAGCTGGTTGTATGCCTTATAAAAAGCATTATTCCAGGCAATGTTTTTAGATACCTTTTGTGCTTCCATTTGCGCTGAGAGCTCTGCAAAATGAGACCGCTCGGCCTCATTTCTGGCATTAATTCCTAAAACATCAATCGGTGTTTGTCTTAATCCTTTATAATAAATGGCACTTCGATTTTGCATTAGAAACACGTAACGTTTTTCTTCATCTTCAGTGAGTCCCCATACTCGCGCGTCATGCAATTGCAACGGTGTTAGTTTTAAGGCGTTCATGTCCTGATCTGAAGTAATGTCGTCTTCATTCACTGACAGACCTGTTTTAGCCAATGTTTTATCCGTAGCTGCAAGCGCACTAGCATTGGTGTGATGCATCGCAATCCCTGGGATAGTTAACTCAGCACTGGCACTTGTACTTAAGGCCAAAAGGCTTAATATCAGTGTTTTTTTAGCCATGACGTGCACCTCTCTCCTAACCCACATGCTCATGGGTAACCAAAACCCGCTCAGATTGAGCATTTTCAAGCTCAAGGCGTTGTTTGCTGTAATCCACACTGACAACCTTCCAGCCGGCTAATGCATCCCCTTTTTCCAAAGGAATTGTTTTATAGTCATAGGTCACGCTGGCAACAGGAACCTGCTGAATACTGTCAATGCTCACAATTGCAAAAGGTAGGCTTTTCAGCGGCAGATATTTAATAGGAGATTTTTTATCATCCAGGTGCGTCACAACTTCTTTGATGGAATGAAGCTCTTGACCCAATGCATTTTGCGTGTGTGTTAACGTTTCAGTGAGCTGCTTGCTGTCGGCTTCGCGTAATTGATCCAGTCGACTTGATAGTTGCGCGATTTGTTGCGTGATGGCTTTTAGATTAACTTCGGGTAAAGGTTTGTTTACGTTTTCTGACAAAGTTTTTAATTGAGATTGAAACTCGTTTAAACGAGAGAGAACAAGCGAGCTTGAAGTTTGTTCCGGCGCAAGTGTTGGCTCATTATGAATAGTGGCAACCCCAAGCGCTGTGGATGCACCCATGACGAGAACTAGAGTTGAGAAAAACAGTACTTTGCGCTCTGGGAGTACCCATAGATTTTTGATTGATGCAATGGCGTTTATTTTCATGCTTTTTTTCCTTGAGAACGAGTTACTACTTGGGCGTATTGCGGTTTTAATTTAAAATTAATCGTGCGATGAAGTGGGTCTTGAATGAGTGAAAACACTTGCTGGCCGACTAATACTTCCAGCCCATCGCGCACTGTTAATGGACCAAGGTTTCTATCAACTTGCGGCAAAGGTTGCTGCATGATGTCTTTAAGCGCCTGGTTTTGTACCGCTCCATCTACCAAGGAGTACCCTGAATACTGCATCCAATGAGTTAGTGCCTCACCAACGGTATGAATTTGCTGGGGAAAATGAATTTGTTGCACGGTCAATAAGGGATTAATCTGGGAGATTAAAGGCTTATTTTCCACCGTGGCGTATCGGTTTACCTGGGTGAGATTGGCAGCGCCGACCGAGCTGGCGCACAAGATTAAAAACAAAACAATTTTTACATTTTTTAACTTATTTAGTGTTTTCAAGGTAAAAGATCCCCGTGACGCATTAAAAAGCGCTTTTTTTAATTCTGTTGATTGTTTATCTGCCAATGCAAAACACATTGGCAGTCCATTAGACTTACCTTAGAAAATGCCGGCCAAAGTCCTCACTATCCCCTGCTCTAAAGCAGGTCTTGCGTCTTTGAAGGACAGGTTCACCTTATCAGCATTGGATACTACTCGGGTGCGATAACGCTGATAATTGGTTTGTTTGCTGGATGTTTGATAAGTACCTGATGCTGTCCCATTCTCAAGAGCTGAATTAAAATGCTCTTGCACCCTTACCCCTTTTCCAACGCGCTCAGAAATTTGAACATCCGTCACTACGGTGTAATTGACGTCTTTTACTAGCGAATCGGCAGCTAATCCGACAAGACCGCCTGCAATGCCGCCACCCATCACTGTATTGGAGTTACCAAATGAACCCAAGGCAGCACCAGTAGCAGCCCCTGCTAGCGCGGAGCCATAACCGCCTCCGAGTGCATTCTGAGAAGCTGAGCGACTCATTTTGCCAACTTTGAGGACGTTAGCCTGAATCATGTAGTGGGCTTGCGAGGGATTATTCACTTCCCGATAGCCACGCTCAGCTAATGCTTGTACGAGAGGTTTCTCAAGAGTTAAATTTTCTTCTGAGGTGTTTTTAACAGAGACAAAAACTGTTTTTTGTGATGGTGAAACCGGATCAAGAAATATTGTTTTACTTAATTTGGTATTCGCCTCTAAAGTATGGTGCTCTAGTGCCGTTTGGGTGGCTGCGCACCCAACTAATGTTAATGCAGCACATACTAGTGCTGAGTATTGGATTGCTGCATTCATTTTTGTTATTTTCATTATTATCCTTTTAAATTATTGTTGTTTTTTGCTCTCAATTAACAGCTTGACTGGTGTTTTCAGTAAAGTGTTTAGGATTTATTAAACAAATCCCCTGCTCTTTTTCTTCTGCTTTAACTTTTAGATAAATTTCCTCACGGTACACTGAAATCGATTTTGGTGCATTAATGCCTAGCCGTACTTGATTCCCTTTGATACCTAAGATCGTGATGTTGACATCATCTCCAATTATCATAGTTTCACTAATTCGCCTGGTTAGAATTAACATTTATTTTTCCTTTTATTATTAATGAGTTGTATAATTTTTTTCTTGACCGCAAACTTCAAATTGTAAGAACTCGCTGGCAAAACTTGCCTGCACAGCAACGCGCCAAAGCTCACGATCCAATGTTTCTTGATAGGCCTGTTCTAAATGTTTGGCACATTCCATTAGCAAGTGAATGAGCTCATGTTTTGAAAATTGTTTTAAAGTTGGGATAATCATCACAAGACTCCTAGTATTTGTCGCATTTTTCCAAGATGCTCTGAGGCAACATGTTTGTTTTGTGTTTTAGACAACATCACAGGTTCCGAAATCTCAGGTACTTCAAGGCCTTGCTTGATTAAATGACACACTTGTTCATAAGCCTTTTTAAATATAGAAAAAGTATTAGCGTCATCTTTTTCATTTAAAAACTTCAAGCCCATTCTTTTAGCCGTAAATCGAACAGCAGGATGACTCCAGTTTTGGCTTGTGACATAAGCGCGTGCCTTTATTTCCCGGTAAGCATCTGAAGCAGATGGCAATCTTAAGTTTTCATAAAAGCCAAGGCATAAAGCGCGAAATTGCAACGCATTTGGTGGGAATTCACAAAATTGTTTGCCATGACTCAAACTCATCAATCGCTCCAATCCACTTTCTAGTGCTCTAGGGGTTAAATCATTCAGCACCTTAAACCACGTGCCGTTATCTTCTATTCCATGCTTACTAGCAAAGAGCTGCCCATAAATTGCTGTTAGCTTCATCCACAGCATTGATAAGTCTTCCTTCAATAGAATTGTTTTCCTGGCATCTGTTGTTTGGTATATCCCATAGTGAATCGCATGAGATTCCGTGATGTTCGCTGACTTGGTCAAGTGCCGTTCGTTGAGTAGGTTTTTGATAGGTACGACGCTCATTGCGATTACTCCTTAATTGTCCTTGTGCTTTTTGTTTTTGTTGTGCTTGATATTCTGCATGACGCTCTAACCAGCGAAAATATACTGGGTTATAATCAGCCCATTGTGTTTTGTTTGTTTTGTTATGCTTGATAAATGCTGCAATTTGAGAAGGTTCAATGACATTGGCATAGCCTTTTGCCAAGGCTATTTCGATTGTTTCCGCGTCAGGGTAAAAGTCATCGGCAATGGCTTTTTTTCCTGAAAAAATCATGTCAGTGTAAGTTTGTTTGTTATTATTTATATAAATAATATTATTCTTTACAGCATTGGGTGGTGTGTTGCGCTCTATGTTAACTTCTGTGTTAGCTTGAAGGCTTGAAACATTGTTTTGTTCAGTATTTTCAAGGGTCTTTGATAAGGTGGCATCTATGTTAACTTCTCTGTTTTCAAAAATTTTATTAAAAATTTTAGGAAATTCAGGAAATAAAAATTGCAGCTTTTGCCCTTCGGAAATTACTTTAAAATATTCACCGCATTCGCGCTCAATTGATTTGATGTGGTTGCGTATGGCTTGTTTTGTTGGTGTGCCACTATTTTTTCTACCCGGTGCTTGATTGATTGTAAGAATTCGGGCCAGTTCGTTGTATGAAATATCGCCAACGATCCCTGTTACTGGGTCAGCTAAAGTAATTAGTGATTTAATCAACGATGAGGAGCCATCAGGAAGGCCTATAAATAACGACTCCATCGCTGCTCGTTCTTTGTGATAAGTAAGGACTGCTTGTAGTCCATTTTTAATTGTAATTTCATTACACATCTTTTAAATATCCATTACTTGTTAAGCCTGAATCCTCAAACAAGAGTACCATTAATGGTAAAAATTTCAATATATTCTTTACCATAAAAGTTAAAATTAATTTAATTTAACAACCATTAAGTTATAACAACTTGAATTTATTGTTTTTTTCATAATGCTTTCTTGGTAAAATTTTACGAGGATTTATTAACCATTTTGGTATATGATAGAATGAACATACACCTAACCGAATTATTGGAATATGAGCAATACTGCAGTAGACAACGTTTCATCCCCTGAATCCCGAGGAAAAAGAATTAGATTCATTCGTGAGCATCTGTTGTCCCTTGCACGAGAAGAATTCTGCCGTGATTCCAATATTACTGCTCAATCTCTGAAAGGATGGGAATTAGCCTGGGGAGGAGGTTTATCGCAACCAGGTGCTGTAAAGATAGTTAATAGAGCGAAAGAATTAAACATTTATTGTACTGAATCGTGGTTAATGCATGGCATTGGTAGAGCTGCAACACCAATCACAAAAGACTTAGATATACAAGATGGCGATGAAAGCCACATTGCCAAGGAATTGTTATTATTCAGAGAACTAAAGAACAGCATCGACACCGTTATAAAGGATGATGGCATGATTCCATTCTTATATCCTGGAAATTATGTTGGCGGAATAATAGTCAATAATATTGAGAATGCGATTGGCAAAGAGTGTATTATTATTGCGGATAACGATGAGATATTTGTCAGAATATTAAAACACGGAAAAGAGCCTGCAAGGTATGATCTGGTTTGTTTAAATGAACATACCACATTAGTGAAAAAGGAAATAAAAAACACCGCCATTAAATTTGCGGCTCCAATTGTTTGGATCCGCAGAATTTTTCGAGAACATAATTACTAATGAAAGCATACAATAAAGATATTTTATCCCATCCTGAATTTTATATAACCAGATTTACCCATAATCCTGATCAGCCATATGTTTTTTTTATTCATGGTGGACCAGGTCTTAACAGTGGCACGCTAGAGTATCTTATTGAACATCATCATTTATTTAGCTCTTTACAATACAACATTATCTTGTATGATCAGCGCAACTGCGGAAGGTCGAATAAACTGACTAAACATGTGCTGCATCAAGACAACATAGACGATTTGCACAAAATCATTCTTCATATCAAAGATCAATGCCACATTAATATTTGTGCTTTAATTGGTCATAGTTATGGTGCAAAATTACTTTTTGATTACTATAAAAAGGTTGCATCCCCTATTCCAGGCATTTTTATTTCTACTGCTAAATCAATACTAACTCCTCGTTTGAATAATTTAATGCTTGACTTATCCTATTTGAAGAAAAGCAATGTGAATCTGTATAATAAAGTGTTTCATGAGATTGATACTATTGATATTAATAATCTCTGGGAAATTTCAGAACAACTGACTCCAATTTTCCAAGAAAATAAAGATAGACCTTATTTATACTGGGCTAACTTAGAGTATTATCACTTGGTTCAAGATATTCAAAAACATATTAATTTACCATTGGATACAAATACATTTATTAGTGTAAGACAAGATCTTTACTCAAATGAATCAAATTTCTCTGTTAATATTGATGAGCTTAAAATTCCTAAATTATGGATAAATGGTTTTCATGATTTTGTCATGAATGGACATGGAGCAGCACTGTCGAAAGATCATGAACTTATAACGTTTTATAAATCTTCTCACTACCCACATTTAGAAGAGAACGATCGTTTTAGTGAGCTTCTAAATGAATTCATTAAGTAGTCCCAAATCCATTATTTTGCTCTTCTCCATATTAATGTGCCCTGTTGCAAATACCCAAACTCAAATCAAAATCTGTTTAACTGGTAGAGTTGTAGAAAACCTAAAATCATATGGCCAATCGTTTCTAAATGCAGCATCTTTAGCCAAAGATCAAAGTATTTTAACCGATAAAGTAGAAATTAAGAGTTATTTTTATAATAACCGACCTTTAGAACCAATACATATCTACAATCAAATGGTGACTGATGGCTGTTCAGCTATTATTGGATTCGAGTATCTTTCCGATTTGCTGCTAGCGATAAAAGAACAGAAAAATGATACTATACCTATATTTACCTCCTACGCTAGCACCACCAATAAAGATCAATTACCTAAAAATATTTTTATTTTTATGCCAAGCTATGATTATCAAGCGGAAAAAATGCTGAGCTATTTGCATAACCGTTATAAAAATATAGACAATGTCTTACTCATTACGGAAATAAATCGTGATGAAATGCTAAAGTATAAAGAAGTGTATTCCCACGCCCTAAAAAGAGAACACATAAAATATACAACTTTTGATTTCCTCGAAAATGACAGTAATATCGAGGGAAAAATAAATAAATTTTTAAATAAAAGAAAATACCAATATGTTTTTTTATTGTCCGGTACAATAGCATCAGCAAAAATTGCTAATGTTATGAATGATCACCACACTGTATTTATTGGCACAGAGAATTTTGGCTCATCAGTAAGCCAAACTTTTTTTATACGCTTAAATGATAAGGCTATTCGTTCTCACTTCATTCGTAATCTAGACTTCATACATCCTAATGATATTTTATCTAAATTTAAGAATACTTACACTCAAAAATACCATGAGAAACCTACCGTTTTAGCAGCATATACATATGATTCAATGAGTATTATTTTAAAATCATTGGAAAAGACAGGAATCCTTAACACAAATAGCATATTCAGTATTGATTATACTGGCGTCACCGGAGCTTATTTAAAAAATCATCAATTCTATCGATCATCTAATTACGTTATTTTGTCAGTTAATAACGATGGATATGCCTATGAATAATAAAAGCGCATCAATCAAAACAATTTTTATCAAAAAAATGGCATACTCCGCTTTAATCCAGTTTATTATTTTTGGAATTATACTCCTGCTCGCAAGAGATTATTTACATAATCAAATGAGTACATTTTCCAAAAATCTAATTATCAATGACTCCTTTACAACTGACGAAATTGGCAGGTACCATTTGCTTAATAATAAAGATGCCCTTGATTTAGTATTATATAATTTAGGAAATGAACGTAAACTGGACTCAATAAAATTCATCGCTTTTCCTAACTCCATTGAAGATTATTTAGATGATTGCGGGAAAAATAATACGGATAATTTCTTTATATGCAAAGCAAAAAATGGGCAAATTTCTGGCATCACAGCAATTAAAAAAGGTGGGGAGATATTGGGCTATGTGGTCACCAAAAAACAATACAATTCCATTTATACCTTACCTGCATCCTATGGTCTATTATTAATTTTATTAGTTGTTGTTGGAATATTTCTTTTCAATTTTTTATTCCTATTCCTTTCCATGAGAAATAAGATATCAAGCAATACTAACTATTTGCTTGATTTTATTTCTTCTCATCAAACGAATAATGCTGTCAATTTTACAAAGGTTGAAATTGAAGAGTACAGACAAATTGCTAACAAATTTATTGAGGAACACCGTGAAATAATAAGTTTACAGAAAGAAAAGGCCTATTACGAAGTAAAAAAGAATATTGCTGAGCAAGTTGCGCACGATATTCGGTCACCATTGGCGGCAATAAACACTGCCGTATCGGATGTCACATCAATTCCTGAAAATAAACGCATTATGATTAGAAATGCAGCAAAAAGAATCAATGATATTGCTAATAACCTACTTTCGGATTCAAAAAATAATTTTTTTGACCCTCAGGATAGCAATGTAAATAATAGTGATTATCCTGAATTAATATTTGTGGTTTTAGATAACATTGTTGCAGAAAAACGATATGAATATTATCAAACCAATATTAATATCAAGTTACAGGGATCAAACTACTCCTATTATTGTTTTTCTACTATTAATCTTGGTTCCTTCAAGCGTGTTCTCTCTAACCTCATCAACAACAGCATTGAAGCAGTCAATTCTAATGGTTCTATCATCATCTCTTTATCATGTGATGCTGCTCATGTTGAAATAACTATTGAAGACAATGGTTGTGGCATTCCTCCTGATATTTTGCCCAAGGTTACAGAGCAAGGATTCAGCTTCAATAAGAAAAATGGTGCTGGTTTTGGTTTAGCTTATACAAAACAATACTTGGAGCAAATTAATGCTAAAATGCTCATACATTCAGAGGAAAAAATTGGTACAAAAATTACCATTAGTTTAGTTCGTGCTAATAACCCAGACTGGTTCTGCGACTCAATGAATATTAAGCATAACTCTGTAATTGTAGTGTTAGATGATGATCCATCTATCCATGATGCATGGAATGAACGATTTGCAACTATTTCTCACGTTAAATTAATGCATGCTTATAATGTATCGGAATTTTTTCAACAAGAAATTTCCCCATTGACATCAGTATTATATTTAGTTGATTACGAGCTTCTTGGCGATGTTAAAACCGGCTTAGACGTTATAGAAGAGCTTCAATTAAATGAGAAAGCTATTCTAGTCACCAGTTGCTTTGAAGACGTAACTGTAAGAAAGCAATGCGAACGTATCGGTGTTAAAATCATACCAAAGTCCTATGTTCCATATATTAAAATTATTCAGATGCCAAAGCCTGAACATGCATGCAACCTGGTTTTCATTGATGATGATGAAATGATGCGTATGACCTGGGTCTTCGCAGCTGAGGATACGGGAAAAAGTATTGCAACGTACTCTTCATTTGATGAATTCATTAATGAGATAGATAAGTACAATAAAAAAACTGTCATTTATATCGATTCTGACCTGGGAAACAATATCAGAGGTGAACTCTGCGCAAAACACCTCTTTGATAAAGGATTTATCGAAATTCATCTTGCCACTGGACACTCCAAAGATCGGTTTAGTCATATGCCCTGGCTTAAAACAGTCGTTGGAAAAGAACCTCCCTTTCTATTAACTTATGAGAACGTAACATGAACACCACTGAGAAAAATAAGTTAAAACATGATTTTCTGAATTCAATTGTTATCATCAATAGTATGACAAAATCAGCCTCAAGTTTCCTTAATAAACTTTCAACGAGCGTAGATGGAAACGATATTAATCAGAAACAGATGGAAAAATTTTTATATTCCATGAATGCAATACGCGAGCAAACAGCAAAGATTGAAAATTATTTTCAATATCTTCTAAATGAATAGCACCAATGCTTTCAGGTTAAATAACCATACCATTACTATCTATCCGAGAGCATAGGCCAATTAATCATTTAATTCCAAACGCATATAATGGAGCCTATCGCTAATAATTTTGCTCTTAAGAAATTTTTCGTAAAATTCGAGAGCTTCAATGTTCTCTGCAAGCACAACAAATTCAATACGACCACACCGTTCTTGCCTAGCTATTTCTTTAATTTTATCAAGCAATAATGCTGCGCCCCTCATGCGACGAAATGGCTTTTTGACGAAAAGATCATTAATGTAAATATTTGCCAAAGAATTCGCGGTGAAATTACGATAATCAATGGAGTAGTTAGTAAATCCTGCTGGTTGCCCATCCATCAATAAGATTAAGAAAGTCGCCAACGGTTTCTCACCAAAAACGGCGTTTTTAAAGTCTTCTTTCGAATATTTGAAGCGGTGAAGCACTCCTTGCTCATCTAAATCTTCACGCAAAGTATCATAAATAAAATCTAAATCTTCGATGGTGGCAAATCGCACTTTTTTTTGCATGAAAACCTCTAGTGTAAAAAATAATATTATATCAAAGTACCAAGTATAACCAAGATCAATAACAAAATTTGTGCTAACATAACTAACACTATCAATTTTGAGCCATAAATTAATGCCTATGTATCTTAAAAGGATTAATTATCTCACTTGTTTTTTTGTGCTTTCCCTTACCCTTTGGACCTGTTTATTATTTTCACACATATTGCAGTGGGTCAGCTCTGATAAAATCAGTAATTTTTCGAGCCAAGTAGAATTTGTAATTCACTTTTTTACTTTACTTGGGATATTTCCTCTATATGCCAGGGTAGATTCTGAGGATCGCAAAATCCTAAAATGGTTTTTATTGGCCAATGCATGCTTATTTTTAAATGATTTATCTTTTTATTTCGCGGTGTATTTTCCAAATAACTACATTTTATCTACTTCTTTTTTTACTTTTTCTTTGGGCTACATTCCTTATCTTATTTGGATTTCATCACTCATGATTTTCTTATCCAAGGTATTAGTTCGAGATATTTTCAGTCTATTTGATTTTTTTAAAGCCTTGCCTTTTTTTATTATCATTAACCTTCTCATCACCTTTTTATTTTTTTCCTCTATTCATTACGCATTTAATTATTTATCGTGGGCAAGTATTTTACATATCATAAGCTTTATGAGTGAGTTTATTATTTTTGACTTCGCACTCTTATGCTTGATCTATTCAGAAAATAATGGTCTCTCACTTTTCTTATTGGGCTTTGTTACGCTAATCTCAGGGGATTTTTTCGTTAACTATTCCTTTCTATCGCAAACGAACACGTTGCTGCATTATGGTGAATTATTATGGTTTTTAGGTTTAATTTTTATTTTATTTGGTATTTTTGTTATCCATAAAAATAAAATCTATTCCATTAAGGAGTGGTTTAGTCGAACCAATACCATCAAAAATAGATTGGCATTTTGGTCTTTTGGAACTTCTATTTTAAGCTTTTTACTATTCTTCATCATTGCTTATCTTTTTTCTGCGATTAATACACAATTATTCTTAGCCTTACCACTTTTTGTGATGATGTATTCTGTCATTGTAGTGATTTTATCTATTTATATGGGGAAACGCTTTGAGTCGCCATTTAAAAAACTCACTGCTAATGTTGAAGCCTTGATGTTAAAAAATGGCAAAAGCAAAATTGATGATAATTTTTCGACTCAGGAATTTATTTTCTTACAAAACTTCATTGTCAATGCCTTTGAGGTCAAAGAGCAAAAGGAGCAAGCCCAACAAGCTTTACTTGATTTAACCGCCCAGGTAGCCCACGATATACGTTCACCATTAGCGGCAATAAACACAGTGTTATCTGATGTCACATCAATTGCTGAAAACAAACGTATTATAATTAGAAATGCAGCGAAAAGAATCAATGATATTGCTAATAATCTACTGTTACAGTCAAAAAATAATTTTTATGATTCACCCGAAAGCAACGTAGGTAAAAATGATTCTCCAGAATTAATATTTGTAGTTTTAGATAATATTGTTGCAGAAAAACGTTACGAATATCATAGAGCTAATGTCAATATCACCCTCAATGTGGCAGACTGCTCATATAATTGTTTTTCTACTATTAATATTGGCTCATTCAAACGTGTACTCTCTAATCTTATTAACAACAGCATTGAAGCAGTTAATTCTAATGGTTCAGTCATTATCTCTTTATCATGTGATACTACTCATATAGAGCTAATTATTGAAGACAATGGATGTGGTATTCCTCCTGATATTTTGCCCAAGGTTACAGAACAAGGATTCAGCTTTAATAAAAAAAATGGTGCTGGTTATGGTCTATCTTATACAAAGCACTATTTAGAACAAATTAACGGTACCATGCGCATTCATTCTGAAGAAAAAATTGGTACAAAAATTACCATTAATTTAGTTCGATCTAACAATCCTGGCTGGTTCTGCGACTCAATGAATATTAAACACGATTCTGTGATTGTAGTGTTAGATGATGATCCCTCCATCCATGATGCATGGAATGAGCGATTTGCAGCTGTTTCTCACGTTAAGTTAATTCACCTTTATAATGCATCTGAACTAATACGGTATAAAATTGATCAATTAATGCCAATATTATATTTAGTTGATTATGAGCTTCTTGCAGATATTAAAAATGGTTTAGATGTTATAGAAGAGCTTCAATTAAATGACAAGGCTATTTTGGTCACCAGCTGTTTCGAAGAGATTGCCATACGTACTCGGTGCCAAAGTATGGGTGTTAAAATCATACCAAAGTCCTATGTTCCATATATTAAAATTATTCAGATGCCAAAACCTGAACATACATGCAACCTGGTTTTCATTGATGATGATGAAATGATGCGTATGACCTGGGCCTTCGCAGCTGAGGATGCAGGAAAAAATATTGCAACGTACTCTTCATTTGATGAATTTATTAATGAGATAGATAAGTACAATAAAAAAACTGTCATTTATATCGACTCTGACCTGGGAAACAATATCAGAGGTGAACTCTGCGCAAAACACCTCTTTGATAAAGGATTTATCGAAATTCATCTTGCCACTGGACACTCTAAAGATCGGTTTAGTCATATACCCTGGCTTAAAACAGTCGTAGGAAAAGAGCCGCCTTTTCTATTAACACATGAAAACATAACTTAAAGACTACTGAGAAAGATAAATTAAAACATGATTTTCTATCCCATGAGTACAATTCGGGAGCAAGTGGCAATTTTCAACCTCTTCTAAATGAATAGTTACCCCCTTCCATTTGCATCAACTGTGTATTCAGAATAAGAAACTACCCGATTCCAGTCTATAGAATCGGTAATATTACCCTGGATAATGCTGTAGTAATAATTATCATCTAATTTTTTCGACTCAAACAAATATTTAACCCATTCCTCTACAGGCTTTTTATATTCTTTCTCAGACAACAGGAACAATATTTTTTCTTTTTTAGCAACTGAATCCATAATCTGTTCTGGTAAATCATACCCTTTCAGTAAGTCCAATTGATCTGATAAATCTTTAACGTGTCTGACCATAAACCAAGTAGGGTTGGCGTCTTTATCAAGAAATAGAATACTCCCTGAATGATCAACCAGATAATATTCAACAGCTTGTGCTTGTCTTACAACATCAGCAAATAATTGCTGATATAGTTTATTGTTAAACAGTGCCTTAATGGATGCACTATGCCCACTAATGATATTCCATGATAACTCTCTAAAATACCACTGGGTTAATTCATGCACCGCTTTTGTAATTTCAGAATATAATTCTTCACTTGTTTTAAGTATAAACTTATCAATCAGTCCGCTATTAAATGCTTTAATTGCTGTATCCTTATCTGCTTCAGCAGTAAGCATAATTTTAAAAATTTTTCTTTCTTGAATTTTTTTGCAAAAATCTATTCCGTTAACATCTGGCATTTCATAGTCAACAACTAATACAGACACATTGTTAAACCGTTTTTTATCATAAATTTGGTTTAATATATTGCCTACATCAACTCCAATAACACGATCAGAGGTAGTGTCGACATTAACATTATTCTCAAATGTAAAAATCGTAGGGGTAATATCTTGACAATAATTGTCAATCTCCTGCAATGTTGTATCTGGACATGTAAGTGTGAGCATATTAATCCGAGTACCAAACTCTAGATCTAACGCATCTAAAAAATCACGGCTATCATCTAAAAAAATAACTTTTATTGGATGGTAAAAACATGCTGGTATTACATCAGTAATTGTCATACAGTAATTCCTCTACGTTACAGCTTTGGTGTCAACCCATGGCTGATCTTTATATTTTATATCCACAACAGTAATAAGCCGCTTTAAAATCCATAATGGAAAAAAAAGCAAATCTGATAATAGGTACTATGCTGCATAATAAATCATTCTTCTAATTTTTTCCTCATCAATTTTATAATCCATATCTTTATCATAAACTGACTAATGCTATTTTATAGTGCCCTTAGATTCCGAACTTTTTTAGGGATATTGATTATTAGATTTTGGTTTTTTGATTTAATTACTAATGAGCATATTGTATCAAGGCCATCTTATTATGACTTTATTCATTAGAAGTAGTTCCTGCAAACGTCTCGCCCTAGGATTTATTTCTAGTTCCCGTAAATGTCGCAACCTATCTATTTAATTAACTAAATCAATGTAATCCTCCATTGAAATAATAGTCCCAATATTATTTTTCCTATTATCTTTAATAAAATTGAAATAAGCGCTTTTTGTGGCAGGATGTTCTAACCCATTTTTTTTGTACCAGTTTCTTAAAATACTACTTTGCAGCTTCATGAACTCTTCGAATTCGTATATTAATCTATTACGCTCACTTTCAGTGAGGTTATCTAGGTATGCATTAATTTTTTTGTTAACATATTGTCTGTATCGCTCAGTTTGACTTTCTTCTTTTTCTTTTTTCGCCTTTTCTTCAGCTTCTTGTGTTTTTCGACGTTGATTAATAATAACTTTACTGGATTTACTAGGTTTGTAGTCTTTTTTAAGAGCTTCGTTTAAATACCCAGCTAATCCCCTAATTTTCCCTGAAATAAAATTTTCTGACTGAGTGATAATTTCTACTTTTTCACGAATATAGTCTGGTTCATATTTTGAATAAACTTCTTCTAGCATTGATTGTGATAAATCAAATGTATCAAGAAGTATGCGTTTTAATTCTTCTTCCACAGATATTTCTTTTAACTTAATCGGGGACTCTGAGCTATTCTTTTCTAACTTAAATCGTATTCTTGTTACTTTTTGATTGACGCGATCAATCTCAGGGGAAATTCTAATAGACGAAATACTGTTAACCTCTTCTATTCCTATATCTAATACTCTTTTCTTAAAGTCTTTAAAAGCCAGATATTTTCCATCAAATACCCCCATAAGTTTTCTGAAAACTTCTAAAGGAAACCAAGGGGTTTGTGCAAGTCCTTTATAACGGATACAGTTTTCATATAATGCGAGGCCATAACCTGATTTAAACTGTGATATTAATCCAATATTAATTTGGCCATATATTTCTGGTTGATATAAAAGATCTCTCATGACTTGACTGTATTCATAGGTGCAAAGCCCATCAGATAATTCAGCTGAAGCTAAAATTGAGCTGGCTTTCCATTTTTTTTCCTTTCCAGTAGAACAATCAATCACATTCCACTCTATAGCAATTGAAATTAATCCAAATAATGCTTCTTTGAGCTTTGCGGTGTCTTTGCTGTTATATCCAATAAGCTTATATAAATCTTTACCTTTGATTTTAAATTGTTGCTTATATGGAAGCTCTGGATATGCATTAAATAATAATGCATTAAATAATTTTCTTTGTACCAATGTAAGATTATTTGTGCAATGAATGGCATTTACATGTTTTTTAAGCTCTAAGCTCTTATTATTATTCAGCGCCAAACTACCCATATAGTTCTCCGTACTATACCGTAAATAATCCGGATATCCGGATTATTATTTAATCCGGATATCCGGATTTGATTAATATATCTTCTAAATATTTAGAAAATTGCTGACATACCTCATCAAAATTAAATAGCCCTATTATTTCTTTATTAAGTACTAAAGTTGGCAATCCACGACGATCAGATTTAAGTGTGAATAGTTTCTTACCATTAGTCGTTGAATAATATTTTGCTCCAGATTCACTGATAGCTGATTGATTATTAGATTCGGATATTTTTGTTTCCATACGTTTTTCTAATTTACTTTGAGAGGAAATACTTTTTCCGAGTTGATGAGCAAAATTTAAAATCTTTTGGTGATTGTTTTCTGACTTATTGAGTAATTGAACTATCTTTACGGCTAATTGCTTGGATAAAGAATGAATATCAGGAATTTTTTTAATTATATCATGTGGTATTTTTGAATATGCCATCAAGTCATTTAGAGTAGAATATGACAATCGTAATTTTTCTGCCAATTCTCGTTCCGTTTTAAAAACGCTCTCATCTAAAAGTCTTTTATAAAGCAGGGCATTAGAATAATTACTAACGTCATTTCTTAACTTATTTTCAGCATCTTGTGAGGCAATAGCATCTTGTATATTAGAAATATCTTTACGAATTGCAAGAAAAGGTATTCCAAGCTTTAAGCATGCTATGTGTCGTCTACGACCGAAGATTACCTCATACTTAATTTTTCCATGTGGGGCAGGGTGATTTCTAATAAGCGCTGGTTGCAACTGTTTGTGTGCTTTAATAGAATCAATTAAACCATCAATATCGCCTAATTCACCCTCTTGTCGATTAGCATACTTCCATGGTTCACACTCTTCAGGATTAACATAAATTAATTCCTGTTCAGAAAACTCAATTCCAGATTGTGTTTTAAAATAAGACGCCGATGTTTTCTGATTATTTTGTTGTGGGATTAGTTCTTCTGATGGCTCAATTTTTTTTATTTGACCGCTCTTCATTAGCATACCTAATGGACCTGAGTTATGAATATTTCGTTTACTATTATCCATGATTATCTCCGACCATTAGGAATGTTTTAGATTGCTTTTCCCATATATCTTTAAAATTATTGATGATTTCGAGATTAACATCATCTAAATGTTGTAAGGCTCTACGATAAGCTTCACGACTACCTCTTGGTTTTGATACGTCATAAATTGTCCCAATTTCATTGGCTGCTTTTGCAACTTCTACAGTTTCACACATATGATTTGTAAGAATGTATCTCCCAAATTGTTCACGCATCATGTTTTCCATTTGTAACGCTTCATTGCTGCCACTATGTTTGGAAATTAAAATACGCAAATATTCCAGTTTTTTAGAGGATAATTCTTTAAACATATTCCTTAATGTAGCGGTATACATAATAAAACTAGAGTAGTCATTCATGCTGGGGGGAATAGGTATAATAATTCCATCACAGGCAATAATGGCATTAAGAGTTAGTAACCCAAGGTTCGGGCCACAATCAATTAGGATCACATCATAGTCATTTTTAATTATTTTTAATGCTTCAGTTAATCGAATAAAAGGAGAGCCTAGCCGTTCGTGATTGTTCTCCTTTTCATTAGGCAGGATCAAATCACAATCTTGTATAGCTAAATTTGCTGGAATGATGTCGAAACCATCAAAGTGTGTTTTTAATATAACATTCTTGATGTTATTTGGGTTTGATATTAATACATTGGTTATAGTGTCTTCATATTGCAACTCAAGATCAGGGATCAATCCTGAGCTAATTAAAGTAGCAGTTCCTTGAGCATCAAAATCTAATAAAAGAACTTTTAATCCTTCAATAGCGATTTTTTTACCTAAATCAACAGTTGTTTCTGTTTTTCCAACCCCACCTTTTAAATTAGATACAGCTATTGTTAAACCTTTAGAACCCTTCGGTCTTTTATATCGTGTTCCAGCTTTGTCTCGTAACGAATTAATAGCAGCTAGAGTATATTTTTTAGTTTTTCTTCCATTCTCTGAATCTTCAATTACAATGCCTGGTATATCATCAGATGATTCCAAAAGCTTTCTAAAAGTTGGATCAGATACTTTTACCATTTTAGCTGCTTCGATTGAGCCCCACGTTCTTGGTTTTTTTCTTTTTTCAGGATTAATCACAAAATTTCTCAGTGCTAATAGCATTTCGTTACCAGCCTGGTAAAATTTATTCATTAATTGTTCTGGATTATCAGTGCCGTATGTAATGATTTGTGGATCGATCATGATTTCCTTTTTATCAAAATTGATAATTTTCATATTTTTTATAATTTATCTCTGATTTCATGTAAATGCAATGTTTTTATGAAATTTCTATTTACTCAAGAAACACAACGTGTTTTAATTTTTTAAGAGATTTTAATAGATGTTGTTTAGAATCTCGAAAGACTAGTAATTTAGGGTATTAAAAGGGTGGTGATGCGACGTTTACGGGAAGTAGTGGGGACGTTTACGGGGAGTGGTGAGCCGTTTACAGGGAATGAAGCGACGTTTACAGGAAATAGAATCAACCAGGTTGCGACGTTTACAGGTAGGGCGAGACGTTTGCAGGGATCATTTGAGGGGAGCTATCTGTGTCAACGCTAGAGCTTAAAGGACTAAAATCACTAAGAAGTATAGGTCAGTTACTTACGGATTCTGCGGTCATTCAAAATGAGAACATAGTTCAATTGGCTGTAGATCTATTAAGCCCAGGAAGATTTCAGCCTAGAAAACAGTTCAATGAGTCGATCTTAGCTGAATTGTCCGATTCAATCCTAGCGCAGGGGATCATTCAGCCATTAATCGTTAGACGAGTAGCTGAAGAAAAATATGAGATTATTGCTGGTGAACGCAGATGGCGTGCTGCGACAATAGCGGGACTATCCTATGTTCCAGCAATTATTAGAAATATTGAAGATAAGGTTGCCTTGGCATTTTCTGTAATTGAAAATATTCAACGAGAAGATTTAAATCCTATCGAAGAAGCGATAGCTTTTTCTAGATTTCGTGAAGAATTTCAAATGACTCATGAAGAGATTGCAAATATGTTGGGGAGATCACGTGCATCTGTAACAAATACTTTGCGTTTGTTGACTCTTGATTCTCGCGTTAGATTGATGCTGGAAGAGGGGAGCATTGACATGGGTCATGCACGTACTCTTTTGACACTTGATTCAGAGCAACAATATCTAGTTGCATGTTTAATTAAAGAGAGGAAACTGAGTGTCAGAGAAGCGGAAGAGTTGTCAAATACATTTAAATTAGAACGAAATGAGAACAATAAAAAGAATATGCCAATCCAAAAATATCATGAAAAATGTGGGGATTGGAGTCATCAACTGTCGCAAAAATTTGCAACAAATGTATCCGTGAAAGTAAATCAGGAAGGTAAAGGTAAGGTTGTTATTGAAGTTAACTCTCCTGATGAGGTTGATTGGATTGTTAACTTCATGAATGAAATAAATGAGGTTATCCATAAAAACAGTGGATAAGTATGTGTGAAACATAACAAGATTCTTGTTTTGTATGGGTAGTGTAGAGCCCGTTTTTGCTTAATATTACTGAAATACAAAAAAAATCGACCTCTAAATTTTATTTTTAGGCAACGATTGGACTCCAGTTAATGGTAAAGCTTGGCAAGTTAATATCGTTTTATTAAGCACTATCAAAGTGTATTTAAAACGGACATGAAAAATTAATGATCATTTAATATGGTTTTTTAAATGATACTGTTAATAATTAGGTATTAAAAGATAAAGCCAAGTTGATAGGTTGTTATTTGAGAAGAATGGTTTGGACAGATGCTATGACAATTATTTTGAATTAATCTATGTCTTGGCTTTTCCTCTTTTTTTACATTAGCTTTATTATTAGTGTAATTATTGGCTATTAAAAGAAGGAGCAGAGTGTGAAGGAAGAGGTTATTCTCACACCATAGAGCTTTTAGACGATAGCCACGCTGATGGCGTATTTTTACCATACATGTTAGAACCTGAAAACAGATTGGGCTCTGCTTGAATTATTTTGCAAATGGATTTTTACAAAAAAAATGTAAAAAATTATTAAACGTACTAAATTCATAAGTTTTCGAATAAACTCAATGAAAACCTATTTTTATAGTTTTTAGCAGACTTAGGAATCAAGGTTAATGGCTTAGGCATTATAAACTTTAGCCAAAAATTATTCCTTTCAATGTAAACCAATATTGTCCTAGTTATTTTTATTTAAATAAATCAGTTTTGCTTTTGATATTCATTGGCTGCATTAAGCAAAAATAAAGGATCGTTTATATTATATGGCTCAAATCCATTTGCAGAATAGCGTGAGTTCAAAAAAATACGTTCGCAAAATAACGTGAGTTCATAATTTTTTTATCGAATTCCATTCGCAAAATAGCGTGAGTTCATTCGCAGAATATCGTGAGTTCATGTGATTCTGTTCGCGAGTCCTAACAGGATAAACAAGTGAATGGATTGCATTAAGATAGATCCGATAAGGACTTAAGAACAAGGCGAAAGTGTACTCAATGAGAGCAATAGTTAATTTAAAAAGTAATTGATGAAAGAAATGTATCAACAGATGGTAAATACAAACAGATGTAAAACTTAAGTTAAAAATATTAAATGTATCAGCTATTGATAAATTCAATGGTTATTAATAAACTGGCATCAATAATAGAGTTTAATGAAATATGGCCAATAAAAAACGCAAAGTATCGCTGGATGATTATGTATCCTGTTATCACTATTTTGAACGTGCCATTCAAAATAATCGATTCATGAGTGAGGAGACGAAGAATTCAGTGAGAATACAGGCAATTCAGGCCTTTGCTGAACTCAAAAACACAGCAGAGGATAACGAAACGGTACACCTGTTTCAATTATGGCTTGATGAATTCGTAGACTCTCAAGCCTTTAGTCGCTGTTATCGCGCTTTGAATCAAAAAAAGTATCTGGTAGAGAAAACCCTGCGTACCGTTACCATCAGTGATGATGCCTATAACGTATTAAAAGACCTTGCACATAAAAAAAATATCAGCTTCTCACAGGTGATTATTAATGGCTGTACCTTACTGCAAGATCATGATAATGAATCAATTAGACCATTAATAAACACTTTGAACACGGCCACATTAAAACCTCTTAACATCACTCCAAAACCAACAGGTTCGCAAAGCTCCGTGATGACACCGGTAACCCCTGGCAACACCAATGTCATTTCCTTGTTTAGTGATGAGCTGATTGAGTCATCTGATGAGGAAGAGTCAGACAGTGAGTTTGATTTATTTGATTTTGAAGAAGTACGTGAATGGCCACGTAAACCCGAAGGCTATGATTTTAGAACCAATGACTCCTATAAAAAATACCGCAAATATATTGAGCGTCTTACTATTAAAAAGCCAGATGAAGAACTGCTGGACACCTTTAATAAAACGATTAATTATTACCTCACCGAAGACAATTGCCACCAGATTGGACAACATCTACTTTCAATCCGTCAGGAACTCTTAAATAAAAAGCTCTTTTCTCAAAAGTTTAATCCTGAACTCTTTGCCATCAGTAAGGGGTTTAACGTAGGCAATCTGACTATGGATGATTACGCAGATGAACTGATTTTTCTTTTAGGATACATCTTTGGCTGCACTACTCAATCCATCACCGCAGGAAATAGACAACCTACCGTGTTTGCAGGCCACCCAAACCATGTTCAGCTGGCTTATAAAACCTTCCATTACCTTGATGCCTTCTTGAACGATGAAGTAAAGTCCTTTGCCGCACGTTGTCATAAAAACACCAAAAGAAAAAATCGAGCTACCCGTGCAAAATGGCATGGATGCCACCTGGTCGGAGTGATGCTGAACTCTATTATCGATGATGAAGAAGACTATATGCTGTTACCCCAATCAGAATATGAACAATTATCTAAATATTCCTTTAATAAAGTGCATGAGTATTTTGATGAAAACGAACCTATTGGTGGTTGGTGGGATCCTAAAAAACATCCATTCAGATAACCTTAAGCCTGCAATATCATCAAGAATAGTGAGTTACTAAAAAAAGAATGACTGAACACAATTTATTCGATAGAATGATCAAGATTTAACCGTTCCAGGAAAAGCGCTCGGTTGATTGTTGTTTCAAACCAAATTAAGGAAACGTGGTAATGAGTAACATTCTGAATATTAAAAATCAATTTTCCCTCTCAATGAGCAACCTTAAGACCTTATTTTCAGGGTTTTTATACATTGCCTCAAAAACCGCAGATACACCGCAATCCAATACGTAAAAAAGGTACTGGTAATTAACTCAATAATTATAGGTTTCCAGTCACCATGCTTATTTTAAGCTTAACCTGATAATCATGTGACATAATTTCTATTTTAAAAAAGTGGATGACCCATTCGTTGTAAGGAAGAATCATGGCGTATCAAAAATTGGAACTTGAGTTGGCTTCTGACCTTAATCAGTCAGAGAACATAGAGCAGGACAATCTCACTCAGAAAACAAAAAAAGATAAAGAACGTTTTGAAAAGATGGTAATTACTCAAAATAAAATACAAAAAATTAAAGCAGATCTTAATAAACTGATTTAATCAATGAATAACAATCCTAGTTGGCTGTCTCGTGCTGCCAGTTTCTGGAATGAAATCCCTTTATGGCAAAAAATTACCGCAGGTGTAGTGCTCACCATACCTCTTTTGATGATTGGCATCATGGCAAATCTTGCAGCCCTTATTACGCTCAGTATTGTTACTGGAATTATTTATACGGTAAGCCACATCCTTCTTGAAAATCATCAGAGTCAAAATACAGACAATATCGAAAATTTAAAAGCAGGAATTTCAAGTCTTGTGGATCTGCTGGATTCGGTTATTTCAACTTTAGAGCTTTTACGCGAACAACTGGCCATTGAAGTCGATGCATTCCAGAAGGAAAATGTGCGACTAACCCAAAATGTTGATCAATTTTGTGAGCAGATTAACACATTAAAATCAGATATCATTGAGCTGACTGTTACCGAAAAAAAACTTCGTGCCACTCAGGTTGATCTTGAACAGTCTGCCACAAAGCTTAAAGGCTCTATAGAGGAGCAGTCTCAAGTTTTAGAGAACACTCAAAAACAATTAGAACAGGTTGTTCAGGCGTATAAAGAAAATCAAAATCAATTATCTGATAAAATAAAAGAACTTGATGATATTAAAGTGAAAATGGGTAAAGAGGTTGAACAGGCGAGAGCTGTTGGACTTGTCTTAAGTGGAACAGTTGAAACCTTCTCTAGCATGGTTATTCAAGACAAAGAACAGCGAGCTGCTTTTTTAAAAAGATTAGAGGACTTTTTAACTAATAAAGAGAAAAGCTTTGTTGAGATAGCAGACCGAATATGTGATGCCGAACGTAAACTCTCTGTAGTTACAAAACAATTAGCAGAAAGTAATCAGAGGTATCGCAAGCTTTTAGACAGGCAGGAACAACAGATTATTCGCCTGGAACAAATTGATGTGGTTCAACCCGAAGAGGTGCAGGAATCATTTGATGGTGTTAAGCCAAGCATTACTGGGTTTTATGCAATAAAAAAAGAACCTCCATTTTTGCCTGAACCTACCCCTGGGGCTGCATTGATAGCCGTACTATAAGTGCCGATTATTTTACTTTGAAGACAGTCTTTGAACAGACGCGGTCTTCAGATTAAAATGGTTGTACAGGGAAAACCATCAATGAATGCTTTTTTGCAGCAATTATTTTGATATAAAAAGAGAAAATATCATGGAAATAAGACCCGTAGCCTTTGAATCCGATTTAATTATTACTCTGGAGGGCAATCAAAAAATAGTGATTACCCCTTTTAAAACTCATGAGCCTGGAAATTTTAAACTGGGAATTGATGCGCCTAAACACGTGACTATAAACAGGCAGGAAATCTATTTAAAAAAACAGGAACAGTTAAAGAAGGAAATTCGGCAGGCATCAGCGGATTCTTGATGGCTCTTGTCAAAGGAGAGGAGACGTCAATCCATAATCTTCTTAAAGCTTAAGTGGGTTGACTGTTCCATTTTTTATGTTAAAAAAAATTGAAGGGTGATATGGCTCAATATTGCATTACATCAATTATTTTAAACGCCTATGAAGCCCGGATTCACTTTGACTATTATTTACCTGAGAATAATGCGCATTGGCAGGACAGGTATCATGGCAGTATTGATATTCTTGAGACTGTTGTTCATGGTTCCAAGCTGTTATTTGATGAATTACCCATTATTGAGCGTATTCACATAAGGAGAGCCTGCTGGAATTATTTAGAAACAAAAGGTCTGTATCGGATAACCCTGGTGATTCCCTTATCACTGTATTCTCCTTTGACAAAGCGCAGCTCACGTTAATTAACATTTATTCTGGAAATAATAAGTTTTGATGGTTTCATAAAGAAGGTTGTTAAGGTGGTTTATCACCCGATGGATTAAAATATCCCGGGTATCGTTGTATTGATGCGCTATTACCTCACTGACTGCATCAGTTGTTTGTTCTTCTTTGGCCAGGATTAACAGTAGATGCTCTGGTTGTGTGGAAAGAAATTCATTAATTAGCGGGCGAAGCTGTTCCAGAGTCACCTCTTTTTTGGATAAATAAATTAAACACTCACGCTCCAGTGTATGAAACAGTTTTTTATTCATGGAGTATTCCTTTGCAGCCAGCCCTCAATATAAGTGATGGTTTCTTTAATAGTACTTACTGCCTGATGATAGAGTACATCAAATAATTCACGTTGTCCGGTTTTCCAGTAGCGCTCAACATACTGACAGGCGTACTTCATGCGGATGGTTCCTACATGGGGTTTCGGCAAGCGAATTACAGATTTCGTAGGTCTAGCTCTAACACTGTGAATTAAAAGATCTTTTCCTAACATCAAAAAATCCTTTTTTACCTCACTGCCAAAGCAATAGCCCTACAAGTAGGTGTTACGGATGTGATTGCTGAAGTATTGCCAGATGAAAAAAACAATGTGATTCGCGAACTACAACAAAAAGGGCTTGTGGTCGCAATGATTGGTGATGGCGTTAATGATGCGATTGCATTGGCCAAAGCAGACATTGGTATTGCGATGGGAACCGGAAGTGATGTGGCGATTGAAAGTGCCGGTATGACGTTGTTATCAGGCGATTTAAATAAGCTTTTGGAAGCCTATGAGCTCTCAGTGCGTACGGTAAAAAACATCCATCAAAATGTCTTTTTTGCCTCTATTTATAATGCATTGGGTGTCCCGGTCGCGGCAGGCGTTTTTTATCCTCTCACAGGCTTATTACTTAACCCAATGATTGCCGGTGCTGCTATGGCGCTAAGCTCCTGTATCGGTGATTATCAATGCTTTGCGTTTGCGTCATAAACTGGCATGATAGAATAAGAATACCTATATAAAAAACCAATGTAAGTTAGGGACAGAGTATACATCATGATGAAACAAAACTGGGGCTTGAAGTATTTGGTGGTGGGCATTATGGCGCTAATGCCAGTCCTCGTGTATGCCAAGCCTCCTTTAGGTCTAAAAGAGCTCGCACAGTTGGCTATTCAACACAACAAAGATTTAAAAGCAGCGCGTTTCGCCATTGCAATTGCCGAGGCTCGTCTGATTCAAGCAGGTTTATGGTCTAATCCGACTTTAAATTTAAATAATAATGATGATAGGTTATTTAATAACGAGGGCGAATATACTCGAAGCATCAATTTTAACCAAGCTTTTCCCATCTCCGGCCGTATAGCGAAGCAAAAAACCATCGCGCGTATCGATATTGTTCGCGCACAAGCTGAGGTTTTTGAGGCTACACGCCTACTCAGTGCAAAAGTCGCGAATGCCTATTATGCAGTGGTAGTTGCCGAAAATCGCATGCAACAACTTAATTATCTACAAAGCATTAATCAGGAATTGGTGCGTGTCATTCATAACCGTTATCATGCTGCCGAAATTTCTAAATTGGATGATAACTCTGCTCGCATCGAATACGCGCGCATTAAACAAGAAAAACAACTTTTAAAAAGTCAGTTGATAAGCCAATACGCACTCTTAAATCAACTTATAGGACAAGGCCCTAATACACCGTTGCCAGTTCAAAAATCCATTAAGATAGAAAAAAATATTCCTCCTTTAGGAGTACTTACCCAGTACGCCTTGAATCATCGTCCGGACAGACGCAGTTTATTTCTCACAGGCCAACGTGCAATGGCTGATAGACGCCTGGCACAATCTGAACGCTTTGCCGATTGGAATGTAGGTGTTGGGGTAGCGCAAGATAAAATTGTGGTGGAAGGAGCGCCTCCCCAACAAGCAGACCGCACCTTAGGTATTTCGTTATCGATTCCACTGCCGCTATTGAATCGTAACCAGGGAAGAATTTTAGAAACAAGTGCAACAGGCACCCAGGCAATGATGTCCATTGATGCCTTAAATCTTACTATTGAAACAGAAGTCGCCAGCAATTACGGTCAACTTAATGCACTTAAAACAAGTGTGGTACAAACGCAAGGAACCTCTCTTCGTTTAGGACTTGAGAATGTGACACTTGCCCGTGAAGCCTACCAAAATGGGCAAGTGTCTTTTCTTAACGTCTTACAAGTCCAACGGCAACAAAACGAGGTGCAAATGGCCTACTTAACGACCGTGGGGCAGTATTTTCAATCCTATGTCGCCTTATGTACCGCTATTGGAGCACCGCATTCAAGCGGATTCTGTTCTTATTTATCCCCAACCAAGGAAGTGACCAAATGATTCATCCACCTCATCGTATCTGTCAAAGGTTAGGGTTACTTTTTTTGCTGGGCGCGCTCTTTCATTCCTCATGCCTGATAGCTCATGGAGACGAAATTGAAGTGAATGAATCGGGTCCTGCACAGACTGTTACGCTGACGCCCGAGCAAACAAAGATGCTGGACATTGAGGTGTCTCAAGCTTCTGCTCGTCCTATGGGTGAGTATTTGACATTAAATGGTCAAATCCAATTGTTACCCAACGCACAAGCCGATGTCAGTGTACGCATTAGTGGTGCCGTGACTGAACTGGTGGCCAATCTAGGTGATACAGTGACCAAAGGACAGGTCTTGGCCACGGTACAATCTCGTTTAATTGGCGATCCTCCACCCAGTGTGGCGGTAAAAGCGCCCATATCGGGTGTTATTGATGCACGCAATGTCAATTTAGGACAAGCAGTAGAACCTAATACCGTTTTGTTTCACATCAGTAACCGTACGCAATTGTTGGCCATTGCCCAAGTGTATGAAGAAGATTTAGGTAAAATTAAAGTAAGCCAAGACGTCAATGTACATGTTTTAAGCTATCCAAAACGGGTTTTTCCAGGAAAAATAACACTGATCGAACCCAATTTAGATCCCTTAACGCGCAGTGTGAACGTACAAATCGGGCTGGATAATAAAGAAGGACTACTAAAGCCTGGTATGTTTGTGCGTGCCAATGTGGTATTACGGTTTACCCAAGCGGCACTCACTATACCTAATAACGCCGTACTTGAAATCGACAATGCTACTTTTGTTTTTGTAAAGAATGGCAAAGCTTATGACCGAACGGTAATCAGTATTGGCGCTCGTGATGAGAAGTACACCGAAATTAAAGAGGGTTTGGTACCGGGTGATGAGGTGGTGACTCAAGGAAATCGCCAATTATATACTTTATCCTTAAGCGGTGGCGGCACCCAGAAAAAGGGTGAGAAGGAGTCCCACTAATGTTTACTCGATTAATTGCTTGGTCAATCCATAATCGTCTTTTGATTTTAGCCTTAACGCTTGTTCTTTGTCTTTTGGGTGGTTACACCTTAAAACAAATGCCGGTGGATGTATTTCCGGAGTTTGCTCCACCGCAAGTTGTTGTACAAACCGAAGCGCCTGGCATGGCAACCCAAGATATTGAAACGCTGATTACCTATCCATTGGAAAGTGCCATTAATGGCACGCCAGGGGTTGCTAGTGTACGTTCTAAAACCTCCGTTGGTTTATCAACGATTACGGTGGTTTTTGATGATAAAACTGATATTTATCGAAATCGGCAACTCGTTAATGAGCGTATTCAACAAGTGAGCAACAGACTTCCCCCAGGCGTAAATCCACCCGTGATGCTCCCTGTTACCTCAGCTGTTGGCTGGCTTGTAAAATATGCGTTAATCAGTGATACACAAAGTCCTGAAACATTACGTACGATTGCGGATTGGACAATTAGACCCAGGATTTTGGCGTTAGGCGGGGTCGCTTCTGTGGTGTCAATTGGTGGCGAGGTGAAACAATACCAGGTGCGTTTAATTCCTGAACGGATGCTTGCGTATGCTATTACCATTGAAGAGGTACGGCAAGCGTTAACAACAGCCAACCAAAATGTGCCTGGTGCCTTTGTTCACCAAGCAGGTAGCGAGCTTGTTGTAGGGACGATGGGACGAATCCAATCCTTGGAGGATATTAAAAAAACCGCCATTACCGTACGAAAAGGGGTTCCAATCACTATCAATAACGTGGCAATAGTCGCCTTTGGTGGGGAAATTAAGCGCGGAGATGGTGCGTATAATGGGAAGCCTGCGGTGATTGGCACTATTTCTAAAGCATTTGGTGCCGATACGGTGACAACGACCGCCAAAGTGGAGGAGGCATTAGAACACATTAAAAAAACACTTCCCGCAGGGGTTGAGTTAAATACCGAGGTCTTTCGTCAAGCCAATTTTATTGAATCTGCAATTCATAATTTAACCCGTGCCCTTTTAGAGGGCGCCATTATTGTTATTGCCATATTATTTGTGTTTTTAATGAATTGGAGGGCTTCATTCATTACGTTTCTTTCCATGCCTGTATCCTTTGTCATTGGTTTATTGGTGTTGCACTATTTTGGCATTGGTATTAACTCGATGACGCTAGGTGGGATGGCCATTGCCATTGGGGAGGTGGTGGATGATGGCATCATCACCGTAGAAAATGTGGTGCACCGATTAAGAGTAAACCGCAAGAATGCTCATCCCACCTACCTGCCATTGAAGTCGTTTTTGACGCTGTTCTGGAGATACGAAGCTCAGTCGTTTATGCCACCATTATTATTAGTCTCGTCTTTCTGCCCATTTTCTTTCTGTCAGGAATTGCTGAGCGCATTTTTAGTCCTTTAGCCATTGCATATATTGCTTCTGTCTTGGGCTCACTAGTGGTGTCCATTACCATGGTACCTGCTCTTTGTTATCTCTTATTGGTTCGAGGTCAGGAAAAAACAAACGCGATACTGAGGTGAGTTTGCATGCATTGTCTCAGCGAGAGCGTCACTACGGATTAGAGCAAAAGGATGGGCAGGAGGCTGAGTCTGAAACACGTTTTGTAGTGGGGCTTAAGCGTTATTTTTTAATTGCATTACACTGGTCTTTAGCACACCTTAAAACGGTGGTTGCCATCGCACTGGCCGCTTTTTTGTTTGCCTTAGCCTTACTTCCCTTTTTTGGTACTTCTTTTTTACCGGAGTTTCATGAGGGAAATTTCATAGTGGCCATGAGTACCTTGCCTGGCACGTCGTTAGAAGAATCAATGCGCTTAGGACAACAGGTGCAAAAAACCTTACTGCGCTACCCCCAAGTTATCTCTATTTCCCAACGTGCTGGACGAAGCGAGCTTGATGAAGATGCATTGCCCCCCAATGTCAGTGAATTTGATGTGCGTCTTGATTTTGATAAAGATAAATCCATGCCTCCAGATGAATTATTACGACGTATTCGCGCTGATTTAGCCAATATTCCAGGGACTGTGTTTAATGTCGGGCAATTTATTGCTCATCGCATGGATGAGGTACTATCCGGGGTTCGTGCGCAGGTGGCAGTGAAGCTATTTGGTGATAATTTATCCACGTTAAATGAGTTGGGACGCTCTTTAGAAGCCGTCTTAAAATCCGTTCCAGGTGTTGTCGATGTCAACAAAGAGCAGCAAATTAATGTGCCGCAAGTTATTATAAAAATTGACCGTGAAAAAGCGACACGTTATGGCGTAAATGTGGGGCAGATTTCTGAAGACGTCCAGGTGCTTTTAAATGGGGTGAGTGTATCGAGTGTTCTAGAAGGCCAGCGTACGTTTGATTTATACCTTCGTATGGATAAGACCGGTCGTGACAGCATTAAAGC
>NZ_JH413845.1 GCF_000162755.2 Legionella drancourtii LLAP12 | reverse complement strand
TTTTCATACAAGAATGAAATATCTTCCCTCAAGGTATTGCGTTCATCATAAGCAATTCGTACTTCTATCCAGTTGTTATCAATAAGCGTTTGATGCCCACCGTTTACCAGGGTAAATGCGGGATTGGGTGGTATTATTCCACACAATTGATTAATTTGTTGTACCTCATAATTTGAAGCAAAACGCGTGAGACCAACTTGAGCTATTGACGCGATACGTTCTTTGGGACGATTTGCAGGTTCAACGGCAATTTCAATCAGCTTTGCTGCATGACGGGCTTGAAGTCGCGAGGGGAATATAAGGTCCAGCGCTGAAAAGACCTTCATACTTTTCGTCATTAAATGCGCATTATCACTAATTCTTGGGCAACTGTAAAGCCAGAGGGTTTCATTTAAATAATCAAGCAGAGCTGGAAGCGATTTGGGGTATTCCGTTTTTTTAGCCAAACTCTGTTGTTCCGCATAGAGGCGTAGCGTTAAACCGCGCATCAATAATTCGACTAAGAGAATCCCGAGAAGGTTATTACTGGTATCGGTCAATTCGTCTGTAGCCGGCTGGTAAATAGCACCCCACTGATTGATTAATGTGGTTATAGAATCAATATCGTTTACAGAAGCGCTTTGCAGTAAGCGATTAAAGTGCTTTATGGTATCCAGCTCAATAAGAGGAGGTGGTCCCTCATGATGATTATGAGCAATCAATCCTGCCTCATGAGCAAGATGATGCCCGTGTGCTAATCCAACAACTAAATCCGTTGCAAGCTTGCCTGCCTCAGCGCCTTTCTCCACCAGGTGCGTATAATGGTGGATTTTATCTAAAGCAATTTGAAGGCCAGCAATAACTGCCCACGCACCGGCCACCGGTAGCGTCACGCCGGTCACGGCAAGAACCAGAGGCAATGCAACATGCAGCGACTCAATTGCAAGAGCACCGCCAGCAATTATTTTTTTAAGTGATAACCCCTGCTCTTTTTCTTTATGTGGTTGTTTTTCACCAAATTTCCTTAATAAGGAGAGATTGGAGACATTTGCAACATAAGCGGTCGTTGAATAACTTTTAAAGCGATTGGTCATGACCTGAGCAAAGCCAAATGAGGCAGGCTGCATCGCTAATGCCCTTCTAAAGGCATCTTCGTGCACGCCTTGCTTCATGGAGTGCATCGCTTGATTTAATTCGTTATCTAATGATGTATTATGAAGCTCAAAGCGGTTAATGCTTTGCGTTAATAATTCGTGAATGAGCACAGCAACATAACTTGGAGCCGCATCTTCAGCAATTTCAGTACCAAAAAGCGTGCGCTTTTTTAGATAATGCTCGAGATGCTCTACAAAGAATGTACAAAAGACACCAAGCCTTCGCGCTACGGGTTGCTCACTCATTGGTTTCGTATTATCCAGCGCACTATTTTTATTGCCTTTTTTGTATTTGTTGAGTATCGGAAGTAATTCTGATTGTATTTGAACGCCCAGAGGGCTGGCATGGGTGAGCGTTAACTCTTTTTTATGATGTTTTAATTGAGAAGAGAACGCCCATGTATATACATTAGGACTATCAATTATTTGTTTTACCAGTGTTAATTTAGCTTTTTCAGTGATTAAATTATCTTGAAGTAAAAGCGTTAAATAGAATAGATGCTCCTTTGTATAGGGTGTATTTTCAGAGGCCCAAAGACTCATTGCTTCATTGAATCGTACCCAGAAATCATGGCGTGGAAATAATTCCAAAAAATTATGATGGGGTTTAAATAATTCGCCTTTTTTTTGCGGCACTTCTAATTCCTCGGTAGCCAGAGTCAATTGGTACCGCTCCATAGGGGCTAAGCTTGGTTGTCTGCTGAACAGCGCACTTAAATAAGTATGTGCGCTTATATTTTTATGGTGGGTTGCAGCAAGTCTTAGCCAATAAATCCCCGTTTCTTTAGGGGTAAATTGTTTCACAGAAACGGTATCTATAGCGCTTGGCAATGTCTTTTCAGTTCGATTTTCTTGCGCTTTAAGGGGAAATTCATGTAAAAAACGCCCATACCAATAAATCCCTTCGCCAGAATTTTGATTGATTTCCTCAAAAGCAATTTTTCCCCACCAGGCTTTTGCTTGTAACGCAACGCGTGCTTTGGCTTTAGCCGCATCGAGCGTCGTAGACTCACTCGATGTTTTCGTGGTGGATTCTCGTAATTGTGTTGAAACAGCGTGATGCTCAGAATTTAATAAAGCAAGGATGTTTTCTCTGAGTTGCGTAATCGCTTTTGGTTGATTTTTTTCCCCAACGGCTTTGTTTAAAGTATCCAATTCATTGATTTCGACGGGAAAGGAATAGAGCTGATGAACCATAAAAAATTCATAGACTAAATGGTGCAGCTCCGTATTATTATCCTGAAAAATCTGCTTTAACACGACAATGGACTCATGCAATTGCTCTTTATTAGTTAATAAATCATAGAACGAAGAATCACCTAAAGTAAACAAATGACTCAGTGAGCTTAATTGGGCGTAAGCCGGTGTTGTTTGAGCAATTGAATATTGGGTCGGTGAATAATTTGTTATGGTCAAAGTCTGCGGATATTTTTCTTGCAGCTTTGTTAAGGCTGCTTGCGCAAAATGACCGAGTGCCCCACCTGGCAGCGTGAGCTGAATATTGAAGTCATTCGGTAATCTATTAAATAATAGGAGCGCAACTCGAGTACAGGATGCCGCATCACAGTCTTTTAAATTTAACGTAAATTTCGTTTGCGCGTGTTCATAAGACATTTGCGCGCCCGTATGCTGCAAGCAGTCTAAAATTCGTAGTGCCTCCATTGTTTGGGGTGGAAACCAATATGGAGAGGGAGAGGCGCTTTTTATTGCTAA
>NZ_JH413844.1 GCF_000162755.2 Legionella drancourtii LLAP12 | reverse complement strand
TGGTTTATTTACTCATCGTGACTGAGCAACCATGCTCAAATTCCAATTCAGATCGTAGTAGTTCTTCTTCCGTTGGTAAATAATGCAAGTACTTGGGCAAAGAGTACTGTGCCTAGGGGCAGATCTTGCTTTTTTGCTTACTGCCTAGAATTTAAATTAACCAAAAAAGAACTATTTATCCCGAATGTATATTATAATATGAATATCATCAGATGATATCTTGGATTTTTAATGAAGGATGTAGGACTAGAAAACTTACTTGCATTACATGGTACGGAATATACAGAGGAAAATGGTTATTGGTACAAAATAGAGGCGTTTTTGGTCGAGCCAACTGCAGAGAGGCCTCATGGTATTAGATATAATTTAACACTACATGATAATTATAATCAGAGGATTCTAGGCTTTGATAATGCACATGGGATTAAGGTTAAAGAATGTGGTCGCTATTCGGGACGTATTATTAAATATGATCACGTTCATACATCTATAAATGATAAGGGAACCCCTTATGAGTTTGAAAATGCTGAACAGCTTTTGAGAGATTTTTTTCAAGAAATAAATTCAATTATTCAAAAATTGAATAATGGAGATAAAAAATGAAAACATTACAAGTTGGTATTATGTCACGAGATAAATTTCAAAGTCGTACTATTGAAATTGCTTCCGGGCGCTATAAACCTAAAAAAAATGAACCTAAGATTTGGTTTAGTTCAATCAAATCACTTTGTGAAGTATTGAATGAAAACAATATGAGGCTACTGAAAATAATTGATGAGCAAAAACCTGAGTCAATTAAAGAGCTTGCTGTCTTAAGTAAGCGTGAACCAGGTAATTTGAGTCGTACACTTAGTACAATGGCTCGCTACGGTATTATTGAAATGAAGAAAATTGGCAAAAACTCTAAACCAATTGCTAAGGCTTTAGATTTTAATATTCAATATAGTGCTGCTGGATAAAATATATTCTTTAATTTTGAATTATCTATAAATTCAGTATGTAACTACAATATAAAGATATTTAATTATGACTACGAAAATCGTACAAGCTCAGGTCGATAGTGACTTGAAAGATGCTGGAGAAGAAATCCTAAAGCTGTTAGGTATAACTCCTTCTCAAGCTATTAATGCATTGTATGAACAAATTGTTATGTGTAACGGTTTGCCTTTTGAACTAAAACTACCAAATAAATTATCTCGTGATGCAATTAAAGAGTTAGGAAAGGGTGGTGGCAAATCATTTTTATCTTTTAAATCAATGATTGATGATGTGGATGCTTGAAGGGATTTGTTGATCATAATTAATAAACTTCAAAGTAATCTAAATAATTTGGCGGACACTGTCGACCAAATCCATATTTAAAATGGATTGTACTGCTGGAAACATTTACATAGGGTATGTTGAAAATCTTATTGTCATTGAGTAGTCAAGGATTACTTGACTACTAACTTTGCTGTATGATTTTTGAACTTTCCGGAAATTCCGGATGTTTCAAATGGTTTTAATCTCAGCTATCAAAATTGGCGACAACCAGCATATTTTCGTTGATGAGTATAAGATAATTTCTTTGTTTATTGTTGGTTTTTGAATTTAGCACGCAGTGAGTGCCAAATTGGATTCAGATATGGAACACAGTGTGTGCCAAATCTGGATGCGTATTTATATCTGTTCCTTGTTTGTAGATTGAATAGGAATAACTTCAGCGGAATCAATTAGTTCCATACACTTTAGAATATAGTTAGTAATAAGCTGCATAGGTTTTCGTAGCCGCTCAACATCAACAAT
>NZ_JH413843.1:176697-231697 GCF_000162755.2 Legionella drancourtii LLAP12 | reverse complement strand
CTTGTACACACCGCCCGTCACACCATGGGAGTGGGCTGCACCAGAAGTAGATAGTCTAACCGCAAGGGGGACGTTTACCACGGTGTGGTTCATGACTGGGGTGAAGTCGTAACAAGGTAGCCGTAGGGGAACCTGCGGCTGGATCACCTCCTTAATATAGGTGCTCAAGCGACTCAAAGCGCCCACACAGTTTGTTTTCAGTAAAGAAATGAAGAACCTTAAAGCTAAGATTCTTGAAAAGCTGCGAGTGCGAAGCACGAGCAAGCATCAAAGTGAATCGAAGCATTTTTGCGAGGATTTTTGTTTATAATCGAGACGCAGGCGCAAACGAACGAAGGAGCATACGTCAGTATGTGACTGAGAGAGCGTGCATGCAACGAAGAGTAAAACGAAAAGCCGAAGTAAAAATTGGGGTCGTAGCTCAGCTGGGAGAGCACCTGCCTTGCACGCAGGGGGTCAGGAGTTCGATCCTCCTCGGCTCCACCAATATATGGGTCTTCATTGGATTTATTCAGATTAAAGTGTTTTTGAAGTTAAAGAATGTTTTAATCTGAGCTAATCAGACGTTCATTAAAAAAATGGTAAATAAAGAGGTAACACAAGCAACTTAGTATTGAAGTAAACATGTAATCTGAGGAGACTGAGATTATATGGTCAAGAAGAGAAGCGCAAACGGTGGATGCCTTGGCAGTAAGAGGCGATGAAGGACGTGGAATCCTGCGAAAAGCTTTGGTGAGCTGGAAACGAGCGATTAACCAAAGATGTCCGAATGGGGGAACCCGGCTGTACGTGAGTGCAGTCATCTATAGCTGAATACATAGGTTATAGAAGCGAACTCGGGGAACTGAAACATCTAAGTACCCGAAGGAAAAGAAATCAATTGAGATTCTCCTAGTAGCGGCGAGCGAACGGGGAAGAGCCTGGTGTGATTTATAGTGCAATGAAGTAGAACAGTTTGGGAAGGCTGACGAGAGAGGGTGAAAGTCCCGTATACGTCAATTGCATTAAGAACTAAGCACGCGAACAAGTAGGCCGGAACACGAGAAATTCTGGTTGAATATGGGTGGACCATCATCCAAGGCTAAATACTCCTTACTGACCGATAGTGAACTAGTACCGTGAGGGAAAGGCGAAAAGAACCCCGGAGAGGGGAGTGAAATAGAACCTGAAACCGTTTGCGTACAAGCAGTGGGAGCTTGTACTATTTATAGTATAGAGTGACTGCGTACCTTTTGTATAATGGGTCAGCGAGTTACTTTCAGTGGCGAGGTTAACTGAATAAGGAAGCCGTAGAGAAATCGAGTCTGAATAGGGCGCGAGTCGCTGTGAGTAGACCCGAAACCGGGCGATCTAGCCATGTGCAGGATGAAGGTTGGGTAACACCAACTGGAGGTCCGAACCGGGTAATGTTGAAAAATTATCGGATGACGTGTGGCTAGGAGTGAAAGGCTAATCAAGCCCGGAGATAGCTGGTTCTCCCCGAAAGCTATTTAGGTAGCGCCTCGTGAATGATTGCTGGGGGTAGAGCACTGTTTCGGCTAGGGGGCTGTCATGGCTTACCAAACCGATGCAAACTCCGAATACCGGTTAATTGAATCACGGGAGACACACGGCGGGTGCTAACGTCCGTCGTGAAGAGGGAAACAACCCAGACCGCCAGCTAAGGTCCCAAAGTACTAGTTAAGTGGGAAACGATGTGGGAAGGCATAGACAGCCAGGAGGTTGGCTTAGAAGCAGCCACCCTTTAAAGAAAGCGTAATAGCTCACTGGTCGAGTCGGCCTGCGCGGAAGATGTAACGGGGCTAAAACTAGTCACCGAAGCTGCGGATGTGCACTAAGTGCACGTGGTAGGGGAGCGTTCTGTAAGCTGATGAAGGTGGATTGAGAAGTCTGCTGGAGGTATCAGAAGTGCGAATGCTGACATGAGTAACGATAATGTGGGTGAAAAGCCCACACGCCGGAAGTCCCAGGTTTCCTGCACGACGTTAATCGGAGCAGGGTGAGTCGGCCCCTAAGGCGAGGCTGAAGAGCGTAGTCGATGGGAACCAGGTTAATATTCCTGGACTTTTTATAAGTGGTGACGTGGGGACGGAGAAGGCTAGATGAGCCAGGCGTTGGTTGTCCTGGTATGTGCATGTAGGGGTGTAGACTTGGCAAATCCGGTTTACTATTAACTCTGAGGTGCGACATGGTGCTGACACTTCGGTGTACAGCGAAGTCATTAATGCCCGGCTCCCAGGAAAAGCTGCTAGCCATAACTTATAGAGAACCGTACCGCAAACCGACACAGGTGGACAGGTAGAGAATACTAAGGCGCTTGAGAGAACTCGGGTGAAGGAACTAGGCAAAATGGTACCGTAACTTCGGGAGAAGGTACGCCCTTGCTGGTTAGTTTACTTGCTAAACGAAGCTGGTGAGGGCCGCAGAGACCAGGTGGCTGCGACTGTTTATTAAAAACACAGCACTCTGCAAATTCGTAAGAAGACGTATAGGGTGTGACGCCTGCCCGGTGCCGGAAGGTTAATTGATGGGGTTATCTTCGGAGAAGCTCTTGATCGAAGCCCCGGTAAACGGCGGCCGTAACTATAACGGTCCTAAGGTAGCGAAATTCCTTGTCGGGTAAGTTCCGACCTGCACGAATGGCGTAACGATGGCCACACTGTCTCCACCCGAGACTCAGTGAAATTGAAATCGCTGTGAAGATGCAGTGTACCCGCGGCTAGACGGAAAGACCCCGTGAACCTTTACTATAGTTTTGCACTGGACTTTGATAATAACTGTGTAGGATAGGTGGGAGGCTATGAAGTGATGACGCTAGTTGTCATGGAGCCGACCTTGAAATACCACCCTGTTGTTGTTGAGGTTCTAACTTGGTCCAGTAATCCTGGATGAGGACAGTGTATGATGGGTAGTTTGACTGGGGCGGTCTCCTCCCAAAGAGTAACGGAGGAGCACAAAGGTACCCTCGGTACGGTCGGACATCGTACCAAGAGTGTAAAGGCATAAGGGTGCTTGACTGCGAGAGTGACGGCTCGAGCAGGTACGAAAGTAGGTCTTAGTGATCCGGTGGTTCTGTATGGAAGGGCCATCGCTCAACGGATAAAAGGTACTCCGGGGATAACAGGCTGATACCGCCCAAGAGTTCATATCGACGGCGGTGTTTGGCACCTCGATGTCGGCTCATCACATCCTGGGGCTGAAGCAGGTCCCAAGGGTATGGCTGTTCGCCATTTAAAGTGGTACGCGAGCTGGGTTTAGAACGTCGTGAGACAGTTCGGTCCCTATCTGCCGTGGGCGTAGGAAAATTGAGAGGAGCTGCTCCTAGTACGAGAGGACCGGAGTGGACGAACCTCTGGTGTACCGGTTGTCACGCCAGTGGCATAGCCGGGTAGCTAAGTTCGGACGGGATAACCGCTGAAAGCATCTAAGCGGGAAGCCTCCCTCAAGATGAGTTTTCCCATGAAGCCCGTTGAAGACTACGACGTTGATAGGCAAGGTGTGGAAGCGCAGTAATGTGTGAAGCTAACTTGTACTAATTGGCTGATTGTCTTGACCATATAATCTGAGTTGCTTTGGATTAGATACGAATCAATACAAAATTTGTGTACTCTTTATTTACCGGCTGTGTGGTTTGGGGATTTTTTCCCATTAACTCATCACAGCAACCAGTTTTCCTGGCGACAATAGCGGTTGGAACTGGAACCACCTGAATCCATCTCGAACTCAGAAGTGAAACGAACATGCGCCAATGATAGTGTGAGGTTTCCTCATGTGAAAGTAGGTCATCGCCAGGGTTTTATTTAAAAAGAAAAGCGGCTAACGGCCGCTTTTTTTGTTCCTGAAATCTCTTCTATGCACCGTTTGAATACCTCTAAGCTTGGCTGTAATGCCCTGAACAACCTAATCTAACAAATTGATGCATTGATATTTAACGCCAGCTAAGATAGGAGCCTTTCCGTTCTGTTTGCTATTAATTTGATAAGATATATCCCCTCAAAGCCATTAAACAACGAATTGAATAAGTTGTTTATTCCTTATCAAAACACACTAGCAACTTTAATCGTTGTCCGTTGAGGTGATACTTGAGATTTCATTATGCCAATGTTAGTGTTAATGTTAGCGCTCATATTTTCAGAGAACTAAAAATTTTTTATTAAAAATTAGCAATATTAATTGATGTGTGTGATGATATTTTCACACAAAAGAGTGGTTGTTTTTTAGCCTACCTAGCTATTTTATATTGATTTTTAATGATTTTTCGTTTAATTTATTAGTATTATTTAGGATTGGTTGTAATATCTATGTTAGTCCAAAAAATTGTGGATTTTTATACAGAGCTCGGTAAGGAACACGTGCTTATCAATTGTGATACAGGACTGCTTAAATCTATTATCGAGCGTTTTTCGGGCAAGAAAACTACGGATGTGCTTGGCAAAGATGATTTGCAGTTTTTATGCAAATGTTATAATACACGTTGGCAAAAGGTTAAAAGAAACATCGAAGATTATACGCTTAGTGCTTCGAGTGTTAATCAAAAATGGGTTAACCTGGCCAAAGTGATTGCGGCTGAATTAGATATTTCATATTTATCAATACTTTTCTATGATGTAACCAATACCCATGATCCTGCTGATGGTTCATTACTCACAGAAACAACAAAATTGACCAATTTTTATCTTAATGATGCGAATCAGTTATGTAGAAAGCGTGTCTTATATGACCGTATGAAGGAACAGGGATACATGTTATGTTCAACCGACCTTACCGGTACGACATTAAAAATTGTCACTATTGCTGAATTACATCATTTAAAACGCTGTAAACAGGAAAGCGGAAAGTTTACCATTGTCTATCCATCAAAAACAGAAGACAACGAGGACTTTGTTAGTTTTTGGGATTTTTTAACTAAAAAGTCATTTCCGCAGTTAAGATCTCGTGGTCGCATGCCTATCGAATTATTGCCGCATTTAATTGATATGATTGAAGATTATTTCCGGTTAAAAGCTATGGATGCTAGTTTTCATCTGTTTAAAGATGTTTTCCAACGCTTTGTTGCACGCTTGTACCAGCATCCTTTATCAAATGTAAACTACTTGTATGGGCAACCAGTACGCTATAAAGAGCAAGCTCAATATTTACTGGATGTTTTTATTGTCATTTTTCAAGCCAATACTTTTACTATTGATGAGGAAATAAAGGCATTAGGCACTTGTTTATTCAAATATGCGCCAATTTTAAAAGCCAATAGCCATGAGTTACGCGAGCTGTATACCAACTTGATCACTCCTGATGATAATATTGAGGTGAGGAGACGTATCGCTTATGAGCGCTGTTGTAGTATATATATATCTTTGTTTGCCACCGAGTTTAAAATGTGGACTCATGGTCAATCGATAAGCTGTTGGGATATTGTTAATATGATCCCTAGCGAGTTGGGCGATATTTATAAGTTGTTGCATGCTTTGTTTAATAAGGCGGAGCCTGATTTTATTGCGACTTATGATGAGATCATTAATGAATATGTTGTTCCAAAGTCCAATAGTAATGGCTTTTTCTCACAGTGTATGACCCTAATAACGCGAAATAAAGCAACGGCTAAATGGCTAGACTTAGTGGAACATAAGCATTTGGCACAATTGGGCAGTTATTGGTTTGAGCCGCCTATAATTTTATATGCGCTTTTAGCATATAGTACAACCGTAAATGAAAATCAAGAGCTTATAGATGATTTTTTAGACGAATTAATACACACCTATTCTCAAGATAAACCCGCTTTTGCAAAAGCACTAAGAGTAAATATTTTGTTTTCAAAGTTTCTTTCTTCTTTGGAAGAATATACGCGCAGACATTTAATCATATGGTTAACTCTTACTGAGCCAGATACGGAGGCAGAAGCGGCAAAAATACGTTTTATCGAGCATTGTACCTCATACATCCTACGACGAATAACCCCCTTGGGGTATAAGCCACCATCAGAGACTGTTGCTCGCTATATGGGGGGCGTAGATAAGGATAGTGTTACCGACGTATACAATAAACTTAACCTGAGTCATCTGGAATCAAGTGTACAAGAACGCATCCAGAATTATTTCTCTGATTTACATCATCTAATTTTAACAGCAGAACAGAAATGGCAGCTTGAGGATGAGGTGCGAGTTACTGTCGATCCGATTGGTGCGTATACCTAAATCTAGAAAAAAGTTATGCTTCAGAGTTTTGTTATATGCATTCTAGGGTCGATTATGAGTTTTGCATATATTGAGCACAGAGCTTTATAAAATTTTCATATCTTTTGGGCGAAATGATCCCCTCATCTACCGCGTTTATTATGGCGCAATTAGGCGTGTCTTTGTGAGTACAATTTCTAAATTTACATTGTGATAAATAGTGCCGAAATTCAGTGTAACCACGGGCAATCTCTGCTGCACTAATATGTCCTAAACTGAATTCTCTGACGCCAGGCGAATCAATTAATGCACCCCCACTGGGCAAATGGTAATATTTCGAATTACTGGTAGTATGTTTACCCAACTCTGAAATTTCGGAAAGTGCGCCCGTAGCGATGTCGTGCTCATGCGGCAAGATGCCTGAAATCAATGAAGATTTACCTACGCCAGATTGACCTACAAAAACACTAACCTGATGATTTAATAATTCTTTTAGTTTCTCAATGCCCTCAGGAGAATCTTTGTTTACTAAAATGATGGGATAATTTAGATTTTGATAATCAGTCGTTAATTGCTTTTTCAGTGACACACAAGGTAAATCGGTTTTATTTAATAAGATTACTGCATGTAAATGCAGTATTTCAGCCATTACTAAATAACTATCAAGAAGTGGCCAGGATATTTCTGGTTTAGGTGCAATAACGATAATCAGTTGTGTGATGTTTGCTGCCACAGGCTTGCTCAGTCCCGTATGCGTTGGTTTGGCCAAAATGCTGGTACGTGGATAAAGGCTTACGACGACTCCTTGATTAGTACCTTCGTTTTGCCAGATAACCCGATCGCCAGCAACCAGGGTTTCTAGGTTGGGTCTTATTGAACAACGAATAAGTTTTCCTTGTTTGTCTTCAAGTGCAACATGGCGGCTAAACCGCGTGATAATCAAGCCATCGGCGAGATCTTCGTGATGCTCTTTATTTTGTTGATAGGTTTGCTGAATTTTTTCAATACGGGCAGATTGTTGCTTATTAATACGTCTTTTACTCATGATGGCGATCTATAATATAATTGATTGAGTCCAAATGGACAAAACTCTAATCCTACAGTATGAAGGTAAATTACATTTAATGAAAGTCTACTTAGTTGGTGGGGCGGTTCGTGATCAATTACTGAATCTTCCTGTAAAGGAACGCGATTGGGTCGTTGTTGGGGCAAGCCCAGAACAATTATTAAAACAAAAATTTCGTCAAGTCGGGCGTGATTTTCCAGTATTTTTACATCCACAGACTAATGAAGAATATGCGTTGGCAAGAACTGAACGCAAATCAGCTCCGGGTTATTATGGTTTTGCTTGTGATTTTAATCGTTCAGTCACCTTAGAAGAAGATCTTGCCCGGCGTGATTTGACGATTAACGCCATGGCTATGGATGAGCAAGGCGTGCTTATTGATCCTTATCAAGGGCAACGCGATTTAGCAAATAGGGTATTGCGTCATATTTCACCTGCTTTTGCAGAGGATCCTGTGCGCGTATTACGTCTTGCACGCTTTGCTGCACGTTTTCATTATTTAGGGTTTACAGTAGCCGAAGAAACACGCTCATTAATGTATTCGATGGTCACGCAAGGTGAGTTGGCGCATTTGGTTGCCGAGCGCGTCTGGCAAGAATGGCAGCGTAGTTTAGAAGAAAAAAATCCAGAACAATTTATTATCACCTTACGTTCTTGCGATGCCTTACGTGTTATTTTACCTGAATTACAGGCATTATTTGGTGTCCCTAATCCTTACCGTTATCATCATGAAATAGATAGTGGTGTGCATACTTTACTGGTATTACAAAGCGCGGCTGCATTAACGACGGATCCTATCATTCGTTTTGCTGCATTAACTCATGACTTAGGTAAAGCAACATCCCCCATGTCCAATTGGCCGAGTCATTATGGACATGAAGCGCGTGGTGTTCCCATAATTGAATCATTATGCTTGCGTTTGCGTATTCCAAATGAATATCGTACATTGGCGACGGTGGTTTCGCGCTTTCATTTAATGATTCATCGTTTATTAGAATTACGGGCCGATACCATCGTAAGGCTTTTAGAGCAGGCGTATGCATTTCGACGACCGCAGCTTTTTTATAATATGCTGATTGCCTGTCAGGCCGACGCAGAAGGTTGTGGCCGTGAAATTGATTACCAACAAAGTGCTTTGTGGCACCATCTTTTAGCAGAGTGTGCTAAAGTAAATGTACAAACAATAATCACACAAGGTTATACTGGCGGGGCGATTAAACATGCGTTACATCAACATCGAGTCGCTTGTGTGGAACTGATATTAAACTCCTGGAAGACGAATGAAAAATAATCATAATTTAATTTGGATCGATTTGGAAATGACAGGCCTTGATCCTGAAGAAAACCGAATTATTGAAATTGCAACGGTAGTGACAGATCCGCATTTAAATATTATTGGTGAAGGTCCTGTGTTTGCGATAGCGCAAGCTAAAGAACATTTAGATGCTATGGATGCATGGAATACCAAACAACATGGGCAATCTGGATTAGTAAAACGGGTTTTAGACAGCAAAGTGAGTGAGGCAGATGCTGAGCAACAAACAATTAATTTTTTAAAGTACTATGTGGATAAAGGCAAATCACCGATGTGTGGTAATAGTGTGTGCCAGGATCGACGTTTTTTGTATAAATACATGCCTGAATTAGCGGCTTTTTTTCATTATCGTAATTTAGATGTAAGTACACTTAAAGAGCTAGCTATTCGCTGGAAGCCGACATTGTTAAATGGCTTTACCAAATCATCAAAACACTTGGCTTTAGAGGATATTAAAGACTCGATTGCAGAATTGGTTTATTATCGTCAACATTTTATAAATTTGCCGGAAGTAGGATAATGATAGAAAGAGAACGATTGGAATTACCTAATGGTGCCGACAAATTATTACTGCATTCATGCTGCGCACCTTGTTCTGGTGAGGTCATGGAAGCTCTGATCAGTTCGGAAATTAACTTTGCTATATTTTTTTATAATCCGAATATACATCCGGTGCAAGAATATGAAATCCGCAAACAGGAAAATATTAAGTTTGCGGAAAAGCATCATATACCGTTTATTGATGCCGACTATGACAAAGATAACTGGTTTGAGCGTGCTAAAGGCTTAGAATGGGAGCCTGAGCGTGGTAAGCGTTGTTCCATGTGTTTTGACATGCGCTTTGAGCGCACGGCCTTATATGCCTATGAACATGGATTTCCTGTGATTAGCAGTTCTTTGGGAATTTCGCGTTGGAAAGACATGAATCAAATTAACGACAGTGGTTTACGTGCTGCCAGCCATTATCCAGCGATTGAATATTGGACTTATAACTGGCGGAAAAATGGTGGTTCTGAACGGATGTATGAAATTGCTAAGCGTGAGCAATTTTATAAACAAGAATATTGTGGCTGTGTTTATTCTTTACGTGATACAAATGCTTGGCGAAAACAAAAAGAACGGAATCGAATTAAAATTGGTATTAATTACTATGCCGATGGTTCTCAAAGTGAAGAGGGCGTATGACTAATCATTCTCATGAAGGCGCACATAATCATCATGGACATAACCATGGTGAGCCCACGTACGATCGGGCTTTTTTAATTGCTATTGTTGCTAATGGGCTGTTCGTTATTTTGCAGATTATTTTTGCTTATGTATCGAACTCAACTAGCTTGTTGGCCGATGCTTTTCATAATCTCGGTGATGTCTTGGGATTAGTTTTGGCATGGATTGCAATGGGCTTAATGAAACGTGCGCCAACGATGAAAGCAACCTACGGCTTGAAGAAAACGTCCATTTTGTCTGCCTTAGCTAATGGGATTTTGCTGGTCTTTACCTGTGGCATTATTGCTACAGAAGCCATGTATAAATTATTCTCGCCAACGGAAATTCAAGCGGTATCCGTCATGGTTGTGGCGGGTATTGGTATTGTTGTTAACTCAACTACAGCGCTTTTATTTATGCGGGGTTCTAATGATTTAAATATCAAAGGAGCTTATCTGCATTTATTTTATGATGCCTTGGTTTCTGTTGGGGTGGTGATCTCTGCAGCTTTATTGTATTGGACTGGTTGGTTGTGGATTGATCCCGTAGTTGGTTTATTGATTGCTATTATCATACTTAAAGGCACTTGGTCTTTATTTATTAATAGTTTTAGGTTAATTATTGATGGGGTGCCTGATAGTATTTCCTGGTCTGCTGTGAGCGAGTTTTTGTTAGCCAAACCAGGCGTCGAGAGTTTCCATGATTTACATATTTGGGCATTGAGTACGCAAGAAAATGCAATGTCAGTCCATTTATATATGCCTGAAACACCGTTAACCGATCAATTACGTATGGAATGGGTTGGGCAGTTGCGTCATGAATTTAGTATTCAACACGTGACCATTCAGGTAGAAAAAACAGAAAAAGATTGTAATGATGCGTGTCATGGCCTTGGATTTTTATAGTCTGTACATCAAGTTTTCAATACTTTGTTGCGGTATCCTTACGAGTTACCTTGCTTTGAAGCAGTAGTAACCACTGTCTTGAATTTTTAATTCAAGACAGTGGTTACTAGGTTATGCTTTCATTCAACGTCTTATCATGATTCTTTTTTTGTTGCAAAATCCAGTCCGCGTTTATAGCTTGCACTGGCCAGTACGGGGTCACCTAGTTTTTCATGGAGCTTGCCTAGCGTTAGATAGGCCAGTGGTGATGGTTCCAGTTCATTGGATTGCTCAAGATAATGCTTTGCTTTTCCCCATAATTGTTGTTTGATGCATAATTGACCTAAGCATAAATAAAGTGCGGCAGAATGTGAGTGCTTCTTGAGTAGGCTTTCTGCAAAAACCAATTGTTTTTCATCACTGGGTAAACGGCCATAAAGCGCGATTAATTGTGGATGAAAATCCTTACGCAGGCTGCGGCGGAGTAAATCTTTTGCAGTAGTGTTGTCATTATTTTTCAATAAAAAGCGCGCGTATTCGGCAACAATATTGGGATCAGTTGCTAAGGATTTCGGCAGTGAATGGAACAGTGTGGTGACGGCTCCAGATTGATTTTGCTTTACAAGATCAGTCAGCGCTTGCAAATAGGCATTGTGTTGTAGCGATTCAAATTCCGCATGATCCATCACATTATATTTTTTTAAATCAGGTAGCAGTGCAATTAGTTGCGGCCAGTCTCTTACTTCTTGATAGAGTTGCATCAATAATTTTAATACATAGGGATGACGTGGAGCAATGTCATGCAAGTGCCTTAATGTCGCTAAAGCCTGCTCCCATTGATGATTGGCTAATTGCAATTGCGCTTGCGTTAATTCAACGGCAATTTTGGCTTCGGGCATGGATTGTTGTGCTTCACGCAAAAAGTCATCACGTAATTGGCTATCGCCCATTTTTTGTGCGGCGCGTGCGGCAGTTAAATAATTCAGCAAGGGGGTATCGGTATTGGGGAGTGCCTGCACCAAATGATTTTTTGCTTTATTCCAGTACCCTTCACTGTATTCGATCAACCCCTTGCGCGTAATGACTTGTGCTTTTTGTGCCAAGCGCTTTGAATGCCAACGACTGATGGCTCGGGGGGTATGCGAAATTTTATGACATAAGCGCAGAAAAAGATACAACAGCAAAAATATTAGAATTAAGCCCAGGATCATGACCCAAAGAGTGGTTTCCACCGTCCAATGATTCATTGCAATCAAGACATAGCCCGGATCTTTATTGAGCTGCACGCCCAGAATTATAGCCCCCAGTAAGACAACAAAAGCAAAGAGAAGACGTATCATGGGGTATTTCCTCCTTGTTCCGTTGTGCTTGGCTGGTTGGCATCGGGTTCTTTGGTGTTAATTAATTGATTTAGTAGCGGCAGCGCTGCACCAATTTCTGGTTTTACTTGTGTTAATTGAACTTGTTGTAATTTTGTCAATGTTTTTATGAGCGCTCCAGTATTTGGTGCCCCTACATTGAAGTTCTTTTTAAGGGTAGTTAGGGCTTGAGTCAGTACCAGCTGATAGACTTGCGGATTGCGATTGAGAACCGCCCATTGTGCTTCTTGTAGGTTCAGATGAATATTTTCTTTCAGTATGGCTTCGAATGCGGGTGAGAGAAGTGGTTTTATGTCTTCATCATTGCGACGGATTACCACCAGTTTGCTGAGTAAATTCATGCTGTCTTGTAAACGTAAGCGCCAAACAGAAAGGTTGCCTTGTGTCGCTTCAGGGCTTATTATTTCTGCTTTGCTTTCGCCAAGAATAGTAAGATTATTAAGACTGTTTTGTGCCGCATCTAATTGGCTTAATAAACCTGCAATGTCAATTTTGGGTAGTGCTTGTAATTGGGCAATGTCTTTGACTATTGCTTGTCTGATGTCAAAAATTTTCGGATCGTTTACTTGCTGTAACAATTGATCTGCCTGTTGGAGCATCGCTATCGTTGCGCCAAAACTTTTACTCCAGTGGGCATTTATTTGGGCTAATTCAAGATAATAGCGTGCTTTTAGAAGTTGCCAATTTTGAGTTTGGTAGAGTCGTTGATTCATCGCATTTTGTAACTGTTTATTTAACGCATCAAATTTTGCCTCTAATGCAAGGCGTGTTTCTTCTATAGTATTTGTTTTGGCGGCAATTTTCTTATCAATCTGGTTTTGGCTATTTTCTTGTTTTTGGTCTAATTTTTCTAATTGTGTTGTTAATTGATGGTCTTTATCAGTTAATTGATTTTGTAATTGCTGATTAAGCGATAGGGTATATATTGATGTTGCTAAGGCGCCAAGCGCAATAATCGCAGCACCTACCGCCATAAATGATTTAGGCTTCGCGGCGGAGTTCACTTTCACTTCTGGTTTTATTTCCGCAGTTTTTTTCGTTTCTTCATTGCTATTGGCCATAAATTAATCCTTGATAACATAGTCAAACAACGCATTCATCATTCCATCGGGATGACTACGAATAATAGTGCTCATCCCCAAAGATGAGGCAATTTGAGCCAGGCGTTCACTGATAACCAGGCAGGTTTTCTGGCGCAGCCAATGATGAGCATCTTTTTCAAATAGTTTAAAAAGATGGTGCATGGACTGCTCACTAGTTAACAGTATAATATCCACTAAATCATCGCGCCATATTGATTTTACAAATTGATGGTTTATTTTGGGCATCACGCGCTGGTATACGTTTAGAGCGAGCAAATTAACTCCTTTATTCAAGAGTGTCTCTTCAATAAGTGCTCTGCCTCCTGCTCCTTTAAATATAAGGATGTTTTGCTTTTGCGGTTGCAGCAAGCTGGAGAGTGTCAATAAATGTTCACTATCTGCTATTTCTGGCATGGCATGAATCGGGATATTAAATTTCTTGAGTGCAGCAGCACACCCTTGGCCTATGGCAATCACCCTAATTGTTGCCGGCCAGCGAAAGCCTGCTTGTTGGAGTTGTGTAAAGCACTGTTCTACTGCATTGGCACTAACAAAAATGGCTTGATCTACTTTTTTTAAATCAGGCAAAGTACTGAGCCAATCAGGCGTTGCCTCGATAGCTAAGGTTGGTAACTCAAGGACAACACCATCTGCTGCGCGGATAGCATTACTTAAGAGCTCGGCTTGTCCTTGGGGGCGCGTATTTAAAACACGTAGCCCGTGCAGTGAGCGACTCATTTAGGTATTGCTGCAAGAAGGGTGGCGGCTCCCTGTGTCAGCAGCGATTGCGCGCAGTTATATGCTAAAACCGTCGCCTTGTCCAGAGCCCCGGTTTGTTGGTTTTGAATGATTTTCGAGCCATCCTGATTTAGTATTTTTGCTTGCAAAAACAATTGATTAGATGTGGTTGGCGCACAAAAAACAGCTAAGGGGACATGACAATTTCCACCTAATAGAGCATTGACTTGACGTTCAGTATGCACGCAAACAGCCGAAAGTGGATCGTTTAAGCCGGCGAGTAGTTCGTGTATTTCTTGATCCTCAGTTCGGCATTCGATTGCTAAGGCTCCTTGGGCGCAGGCAGGTAACATGATTTGTTCCGATAATTGTTCGCTGATTGCGTGATTAAATCCCATGCGCTCAAGACCGGCGGCGGCGAGGATAATGGCTTGGTATTCACCTGACTCAAGTTTAGCAAGACGCGTATTAATATTGCCACGTAATGGTTTAATGCATAAATCTGGTCGGTAGGCGAGTAATTGGGATTGGCGTCTAAGGCTTCCTGTCCCTACAATCGCTTGTTGCGGAAGATCCACGAGCTTGGCATAGTGCTTGCTGACCAATACATCAAAAGGGTTATCGCGTTTGCAAATTGCCGCCAAGCCTAATCCGGCCGGAAATTCAGCGGGCATATCTTTGGCTGAATGCACGGCAATGTCTGCTCGGTTGTCCAGTAAGGCTTCTTCTAATTCTTTTACAAATAAACCTTTGCCACCAACGGCAAGCAGTTTATCTTTAAGGAATTTATCACCAGATGTTGTCATGGGTAAGAGTTCAACTTGAAGCATTGGCCATTGTTTGAGCAGCAGACCACGAACATGATTAGCTTGCCACAAAGCAAGGGGGCTTTGGCGGGTGGCAATATGGATTATTCTTGAGTTCATAGGGTTACAGGCATTTATTTAATGATGCCTTATCATAGCATTTTATTTAAAGAATGTGTGCTCGCAAAGTTAACCCGGGTGTCCCCGGGTTATATTATTTTATTTGGCTGCGCGCAGTGCGATTGCCATAAAAATATAAGTCCAACCACTGACGATCATGTCAATCGCAATAAACATTCCAATCACCCATAGCCCGCTCATTGGCCATTGTATGAGAATTAATATACCCAGGATTAGTGAGGTGATTCCTGCGAACAATATCCAGCCCCAACCTTTGCTGTCTCTTAAAGAGATGGCCATGGAAATTCGGGTAACTCCAATGATAATTAACGTCCATGCTAGTAAGGCGGTAATTATGGTTGATGCAAGCAGAGGATCATACAAGACAATGCTTGCTGCAATTAGGTACAGAATCGCAATCAGGATTTGCCAAACCGCCCCTTTCCATTTTTTATATTTAAATGCATCGGCAAAGTGCGATAGTCCAGAAATCATTAATAAGACGGCAAAAAAATACATACTGACAATGGTCAGCGCAATTTCCATGCCAAAACCGATACAACCCAAGAGCAACAGCACGATCCCTAAACCTAAAAGCCATCCCCAATGACGCTGTAAGTTTTCTGTACCAGAAATATCGATAACACTATTTGTATTCGCCATATCAGTTCCTTTTAATGGTTGTAACTTTAATATAGCCTATTTTTGCCCATTGGCACGTAAACCATTAGAATAAACATTATTTTATGCAAATTTTTTTGGATTATTTGTAATTTTAAAAATATGCTGCTTAATTGGCGGAATTTTCTTAAATTAAATCACAAGTTAGCTCTTGCAGGCTGGAAAAAAAGTTCACTTATCGGTATGATTTTTAAATGGTGTTAAAAAGGTGTGCGGATATGAAATGGTTCGTTGTCGTGTTATTGTCGTGTTGTTCGCTTGTCCTTTATGCAAGTGACGATGCTGAGCGTCAAGAAACGCAATTAAGAATTCAACATGTAGGTCAAGTCTCGCTCCAAAGCCAGCCGGACTCTGAAATTAAAATGCCTGCTCCGAAGGCAAAAAAAGAACCGGGGCAGGCAACCTATGAGCAGTATTGTTCAGTGTGCCATAAAGATGGTTTAGCGGGGGCGCCTAAATTTAGAAATGAACAAGACTGGAAACCGCGTTTAGGCGGTAGAACGTTAGAAGATTTGGTTGCTTCGTCAATAAAAGGTTTAAATGCTATGCCCGCAAAAGGAACTTGCCTTAAATGCAGTGATGACGATTTAAAGGCTGCAATATCTTATATGTTGCCTAAATCATGACAAAATTAATGTATAAACGCATACAAACATTTAATGCAACCATTACTTTATTGGTATTATTTGCCTCTTTTTATTTTCAGTACATCATTGGCTTAACCCCTTGTCCTTTATGTATTATGCAGCGTGTTTGTGTCTTTTTATTATTGGCGGTCATGGGCTTTCGTTTCAGTACCTTAAAACGGGCACATTGTATTAGCTTCTGGCAAATAATCTTTGCGGGCGCAGGCTTGTTTTTTGCCGCGCGTCAATTATGGTTGCAATCTTTGCCTGCATCACAAGTACCTGCCTGCATGCCAGGCCTTGATGTTTTAATCCGTTATTTTCCCTGGAAAACGGTAGCGCAAACTTTATTGTGGGGAACTGGTGATTGTGCTGAGGTCACTTGGCGTCTTTGGGGGATTTCCATGCCAGGTTGGTGCGCGATGTACTTTATCTTTATGATCATTATGGGCTGCTTCTTGTTCTGGTGTACGCGACCATCACGCAATTTTGGCAATTATTAATTAACTTCGATACTCATCCGCAGTAGCGTGGCGAAACCGGGAATTTGCTGATGCTGTGCCCGGATGCCAATCTGCTGGAGCATGAACTTTTTAGCTTGAACGGGCGTTAATGAACTTCTCTTGGCGGCAATTAAATCGATACTGTGGTATTGAGACTATCATGTGTACCTGATGTTCCTGTAGCGCTTTCTCGCATGTCTTGCCCATAAAAGGCTTGGGGCGAGTATGTTGGCACTTTATTTTTTGAAAAATGAAGCATCTGATTTTTAAAGGCCGCGATACGTTCTTTAGATTCGGCTGTTTGTTCTATGTTTAGCGTTTGTATTAATTCCAGTAATAACTCGCGTGGTTGATGACAGATGATTAACATATCACACCCAGCAGCCAGTGCTTTTTCAGCTCTGGTGGTTAAATTACCAATGTCCGCTCCTTTCATACTTAAACAATCACTTAAAACTAGGCCTTTAAAGCCTAATTGAGTACGTAAAATATCCTGCAACCATATTTTGGAAAAGCCGGCGGGGTTTTCCTTATCGATGGCCGCGTAAGTTACATGTGCGGGCATTAGTGCGGTTAATAAGCCCTTGTTTATGAGCTCAACGAATGGTTTTAAATCGTTTGCTGCTAATTCGGTCATTGATGCTTGAGAAACTGGCATCGCAATATGGGAGTCAGAAACAACAGAGCCATGTCCTGGAAAATGCTTGCCCACCGCGGGCATGCCGGCGGTATTCATACCTTTAATAAATGCCCCTGCTAAATCGATAATTGCATCGGCATCTTTATGAAAAGCGCGGTTTAAACCGGCAATAACCTGGCTTTTGTCATGCACATCAAGAACCGGAGCAATGCTCAAATCAACACCACAGGCCAGTAATTCTTTGGCCATGATTTCACCATATTCTTGAGTATAGGCGATGCCGATTTCGTGATTTTTATCATAGGCACGACCATACGCCCGCGCGGCAGGCAGGGCGCTAAATCCTTGGCGTTGGAAGCGTTGTACATTTCCACCCTCATGATCAACGGCGATAAATAGCTCAGGGTTGATTTCGTCAATGTCACAGATGAGCTTGGCTAATTGTTCTGGATTCGTGAAATTACGCGTGAATAGAATGACTGCGCCTACATTAGGCTGTTTTAAAATCGTGTGCTCTAGTGCAGAAAGCTCTGTCCCTTCAATATCAACCATGAATTGCGATGACATAATTGTTATCCTCATTTAACTTAGCGCTTTATTTTATCATAGGTTGATCAATGTTTAACATTCCTAAATACTGGTAATCTGAGTTTGAGTTAGCTATTATCCCTTTTTTCGAATTATTGTTAATATTAATGAAAACCTTTTCCTGCGAAGTGCTGTACAGGCACTCAGCCACTAATGCACGCGTGACGCGTGTTACTACTGCACATGGTGAATTTATAACGCCTGTATTTATGCCAGTTGGCACCCGTGCAGGCGTTAATAATATGACCCCTAATGAACTGCATGCCGCACACAGCCAAATTATTCTAGGTGGTAATACCTATCATATGTTATGCGCTCCAGGCATGGAGGTTATTGAACAGGCGGGAGGGATGCATCCGTTTATGGGTTGGCACGGCCCGATGTTAACGGACAGTGGTGGTTTTCAGGTTTTTAGTTTATCTAAGAATAAAGAAATTTGTACTATCGATGAGGAGGGGGCGCATTTTAAGCTGCCTGGTAGTCAAGGATTAATCCATATGACTCCAGAAATGTCCTTGGAAACACAAAAGATTATTGGCGCGGATATTATTATGGCCTTTGATCAATGTACCCCAGACAGTTGCACTAAAGATGAGGTAGGGCAAATCATGACCCGTACGCATCGTTGGTTAAAGCAATCACTGCAGTATCATCAACAGCACCCCAGCTCTCGTTATGGCTATCAGCAAGCGTTGTTTGGTATTATTCAAGGGGGTATTTTTAAAGATTTACGCCGTGAAAGTGCTGATTTTGTTTCCTCGATGCAGACAGATGGTATTGCTATAGGCGGTGAAACAGTCGGTTTTGATATGAAAACCACCGTAGAAGTGATTCGTTGGGTGCGTGATTATTTGCCGGAAAATAAACCACGCTACACCATGGGGGTTGGGATGTCACCGCAAGATCTTTTGGACGTTGTTGCTGAAGGAATAGATATGTTCGACTGTGTTGCACCAACACGCAACGCACGACATGGGGCTTTGTATTGTGGCGAAGTGGTGCAAGAAGGTAATTGGTTGCGTTTTGCCAGCGAACATGAAAATGAGCGTATTCAAATTAAAAAATCATGTTTTGCTGATGATCCGTCACCAATTATGGCGCATTGCACCTGTTATACTTGCTGTAATTATTCACGCTCTTATTTACATCAGTTGTTTAAACAAAAGGCTAATCTTTTTACCGCGCTAGCCAGTATTCATAACATCCATGTGATGCATGATGTCTGTGATAAAATGCGCGAGTTAGTAATTAATTCACAGGAGATATAATGGTCGTTATTAGCACATCTAAAGGTGATATTCATATCCAGTTAGATACAGAAAATACTCCAGTTACCGCTGAAAATTTTCTAAATTATGTTCGCGAAGGCTTTTACGATAACACAATTTTCCATCGTGTTATTGCCGGCTTTATGATTCAAGGCGGTGGGCTTAATTCGGATATGGAACAAAAGCCAACGCAAAGCCCAATTCAAAATGAAGCCAAAAGTGGTAAGCAAAATAAGCGTGGTACTATCGCTATGGCAAGAACAATGGATCCGCACTCAGCAACGGCACAATTTTTCATTAACGTCGCGGATAATGGGTTTTTAAACTACAGTGGCGATAATATGCAAGGTTTTGGTTATTGTGTGTTTGGTGAAGTAGTTGAAGGTATGGACGTAGTTGATGCGATTGCTAAAGTGAAAACTGGACAAAGTCATGGCCATGCAGATGTACCGGCTGAAGAAGTGAGCATTCTTGCAGTTAAAGAAGTTTAAAGTAAATTTGCTTCCCGCCATTCGGGTATGATCTCCCTGGGGCGGGGAAAGGGATTCTTACGGGGACAACGTCTGCCCCTCATTCACCAAAAGGCCTTTTTGGTTTTGTGTATGAGCGAATAATGAATGCTTGGAATTTTTTAACGAATATGAATTCTTTTTTAGCTCGGTTAAACAGGAGGACATATTTTCTTTGTGCTCATTTAAATATTTAACCAAGGCAAAAGGTATTTCTAATTCTTCTTCCCTATGTGGATACATATCAACGCTGAAATAATGATCCAAGGGTTTACCTTCATATTTAGGATATGGCTGGCTTGGTGGTTTAATCTCACAAGTGCACGTGCATGCTTCCTCTGACGATGGTGAAAGTGTGTAGGATCCCAGATCATAACCCAGTGCTTTTAAATTCATATGTTGATTGAAATCAAACGTTTTTACTTTAATTATGGTTTCTGCAAAACTTGATGCAGGATAGATTATCCCTTTTTCACCATACCAAGGATCAATTATCCACGCGTTTTCTCCCCAAGATTTATAATCAGCAAGTGCCCCCTCTCGATTTACGATAACATAACAGTGATTAAAATCTAATGCTTCAACAAATTCAATCCGGTTGATCTCTTCGCTATGTTCCCAGAGATATTTGACTGTAAGCGCTGCTTTAAAATCGCAAGTTCCCCCACCTAACTCTTTGGCGGTCATTGCGAGTAATAAAACCCATATTTGTCTATGCTCTAACTGAAATACATCTAATGTGATTTTTTGATCAGTAAGTTCTAGAGGACAAAGTCGTAAAGAGGATGGGCCAATTTTTTTGTAACGGTAGAGCCAAATTTTCTCTGTGTATATAAAAATACCTTGATTAGGTTTATATGTAGCATTCTGCTCTTGGTCCTCTTTAGTTGCTCTATTGGAAGGAATAAAATAAGTTTCATTGGTTCTGAGGCTAGTAGCTGTTCTGGTCCAAAAATTGGTTCTTTGCTGGTCTGCCAATTTGTTAGAAGAGCCTAAAGGGCAAAGGCTCGCCACATATTCTAGCGCTCTTTTTAAATTCGGTGGAGGTAATTTTTCCTGAGTTATTTTTTCTTTCATTTCTTGCTATTAAATAATTAAAGAAAAGTGCCAAGCAATAGCAATAATAGCTAATATCGCACAGACTTAAAGCTGATTATGATATCAAAAAAACTTGCTTTACGCGATTTGATAGCCTGTCATTGAATCAGTTTCATCGTATAGTGTCTTTTAGTAAAGCGACACATATTCTACTCTCCTTGCATAACCGCATCTGTTGTTAGTTATGCAAGAGCAAGAGTTTAATGACTATTTTAGCGGTGACATTCGTTGAGAAGCGTACTCTAAATGAGCTACGACTTTATGTTGCTCATAAAGAAGTTTCTCATTGCACTTCAATCCATACCAAGTACTGCCTGCAAGCTTGCCTAATTCATCAAGTAAAAATGAAGATAAGGAATGTCGATGGTAGGTTGTAGAAGGATTCTTTAGCAAATTATTGACTAACCCTTCTGCATCTGTTCCTCTTCTTGTAATTTGCGCGACTAAATCGGTGGCCCGTCTTTGCCCCGTTGAGCCATGGCGTAACCAGCTAAAAAAACCATTCGGACCACGATGATCCGCTTCGCTGCTATACCATGCTTGATATTTTTCTACTGCCTGTATAACAGCAGATATCATTAATTCATTCATTCTACGAGCCGCAACTTGTTTTTTAAAATTCTCTGCCATTACTCTGTTGTACTCTGTGTGCAATAGAGCTAAATCAGATTGTTGTGTCATTTGTTCTTCTACAGGCAATTTATCCATGCAGCCCATATTTATTGTGTATCTACCGCCTACAGTTCGATCGCTTCCTGCATTGAGAAGAACAGCATTTACCTTGTTAGCTAATAATTCCTGTCCGTACTGCAAGAAATCCTCATGAATAATTGGCTTAATGTATTGATTGCTAAGGGCGGATAATTGTTTCTGTAGTTGGTCTTTTTGGGGGGCTTTAGCCCAAACAATCCAATCGACGTGTAATTGCTGTCTTTGTGCGGCTTGAGCAAAAGCTTTATACATCAATTCCCTGGCTTTAATTTGCGAGACTGGATCAAGAGTTTTGATGTAAAGGCCGACACCAAACGCAGGCATCACCAATCGTTCATGACCATGTTGTTTCGCAGCAGACACAATAAAATCAGCTAATTTGTCACATTCTTTTTGATATTCTGCGGTATTAAATACACCATTAGGATTAAACTTTGCTGAATCATGAGGAGAGGTCCCCATAAGATTAATGGCGCAGGTAGTAATAATAGGAATTTCCGTTGGTGTAGCAAATTGGCTATCCAAATAGAAATCAACAGGGCCGTAAACTAAGCGCTGACGAGTTAAATGGCGATAGGCATTTGCTCTATCTTTATCTGGTGCCAGAAGAGATAAATAACGGTAGGCATTTGCTTGATCCTTATCAGATGCGCGATGAGTGATACGAGCTCCCTTCGGAGGTATATAGCCTATGCGGGTGGCTAATAATTCATCTCCAGGCGTAATGGCCAAAAAATCATCTGTAAAATGAACCTGTTGTCTTGCTAAATTTTTTTTAATCCTTTGAGCTCTAGTTTGTTGTGCAGCATTTAACGGTTTATTTTCTATGTAGCTAACAAGAAAGCTCATTTGCTCTTGATAATATTGTGTGTAATTCAGTGGTCCAGGCATAATAATGTTCTCAATTATTTTCTAGTTAAATAAAATTTAGCAATGATTTAATTGCTAAAAGAATGGTTTTTACTTTGATATGAAGGTGTTATCAGCGAGCACATAGGGATGTGCTCGCATTATAACTTGCTGTTGTTTATTTGTACATAATGGTTGGTTTAAATAACCACTCAATGTCTCTTTAGAGGAGCTGTGGAACAAGTAATAAAAAGTGATTTTGTTGCAAAGAATCAGGCTAGCCAATAATCGTTCGCCCAATCAAATACTGCAATAATACGTTGAACAAGAGCATAGATTGGTGAATAAAGTCACTAAACCTGTGAAAGGACTTAAGACCTTTCGCTGTGCGCCAAGGAAGGCTGAAAGCCGAGGCGCATAGCCCGCGCTAGACTGCGATTTACGCAGACAGCCCGCAGGGATGCGGAGTAAATCTTTATGCCGTCGTTAAGTCATTGGTGCAGGCATACGCTTTGCTCGTTCAGAGCAAACGTGCCGGAAACAGGACGCTCACGGCCTTTAACCTGTCGCGTTGGCGAGTGAATTCCGGGGACTGGGATGCCCCGGAATTTTTAACGAGGTAGCGATACGCTTGCACTTTGCAGACTCAGCGTGGTATATTAATGATCATGTCGGTAAAATTGTAAAAACATTGAATTAAGAACTTTCTTATTGTTACATTAGGTCTCCTTGAGATGGCGTGGAGAGATTACCTTTTTCTAATTAATGTGCTTCCTTTTATCGGATCTGCCGCGTTATCGTGCTTAATTCTTGTCTTGGGTTGACTATCTTCTTTGTTGCAAATCATTCTCGAATGACCGGACAGCGAACCGTTTTAGACAAAAAATAATTTATTTGGAGAATCATATTATGATAGATAGAAAGACCTATAACCAACTTAGTAGTACTTTTGATGAATGGGAGCACAAGCGTTTAACGCAACCAAATAACAAGCCTCAATTGATTCTTGATTATGATGAAGTATTGAGCGACTTAGAACAAATATTCACTAACGAAGAGAATTCGAGAAGTGTAGAACAAAGTAATCATCTTATGATTCTTGACGATGATGAGGTATTAAGCGGCTTTGAAAAACTACTACCTGACGAAGAGAATTTGAGCGATGTAAAGCCCAATAGTAATCCTCCGGGGGCTAATTTATATAATTGGAAGCTCAATTCTGGTGAAGTTAAAGTAAGACAAGCCGAAAAAATTTATTCAGAAACATGGGAAAATTTTAATGTTGCAATGCAAAATACGGAGTCTCAAAAGGGGAATTTATATTTTTTTGATCTGAAGTCTAATAGAGTGCGAGTAACGAGTGCTGAAAAATGTTATCCAAATTTTAGGCGCATTAATAGGCATTTAAACGAGTGGAAATGGTTGGATAGTGAGTCAATCCCTGCAACTTCCACATCGCAAATAACTGCTGAAACGGCTCTTGATAGTGACCAAAATAAGAAAAATACTGTGACAAGATCCTCTTCGCGGCTCTTTGATCAAAAGCCTACGCGAACACACTTAAGAGATAACCAGAACGTGAAAGAATCGGGTTCAGATTTTTCACTTTCTATGTAACAAGCGTGGCCGGGCAACAAATTGCCTGGCCTGCATTAGATTATGGATGACTTAGGGAGCAATTAAGGAGTAGCTGGGACAATGATGATGTCTTTATCTATTATAATGATTTTTCCTTTTGGCCCCATTTAAATTTTTATGGGGTGGATTTTGTGGATCCTTTTTTTGTTCTTGTGCATGATCTTTAAATAAACGCTGTTTGCATTTCTTTACTTGTTTCTCTTTTGGTGGGCACAGGGAAGACAACTGTTCTAAGGTAATTAGATTTTGAGCTGAAAGTTCTTTAAAGATATGTCTTTGATGATGAGCTGCCAAGAATGAGAGAACATTTTTTCCCTCATCTTTTTTTCGTTTATTGATGATAAAATAGCTTAGCAGGCTTGTTTGTTTTTTGGGAGAAGAAGATAAGTGCTCTGAGGTAACCAGCTTTTGGCGTAAAAGCGCTTCGATAATTTCCCATTGCTGATGTCGTGCTAAAAGCCAGAGCACATTTTTTCCTTGGCTGGGGCCATAAGAAAGGGTAGAAGAGAGTTGAGCTGACGTAATCAATTTTTGCTGCAATAACTCGTTGATGAGACCCCATTGATGGTTACACGCTAAAGCCCAAAGCACATTCACATTTTGTTCTGGCCCTTGTAGGGGGACGCAAGATAGTTGCTCTGAGGTAATTAGTTTTTGACGTAAAAGTTTTTCAATTATTCGCCATTGGCGATGATAAGCTAAAAAGCTCAATACATTTATGCCTTGCTCATCACCTTCGTGAAGCATGGATGAAATGTGTTGCTGAATAATCAGTTTTTGCTGTACTAGCTCTTCTATTATTTCCCATCTACACTTATACGCTAAAATCCATAGCGCATTGCCTCCTTTGTTTGGACCTTGTTGTGGTGCAAATGATAGTTGTTCTGAAGTAATTAGTTTTTGGCGAACCAATTCTTTGCATATATTCCATTGACGATGATGGGTTAAACACCACAATAGAGTAAGTCCTTTCTCTTGTCCATATTGGGGGATAATTGATAAGTGTTCTGAGATGATGAGTTTTTGCTTTAAAAGTTCTGTAAAAATATCCCATTGGCACTGAAACACTAAAAGCAACAGAATATTTTTTCCTTGTAATTCCCCTTGTTGTGGCACGGGAAGTAATTGTTCTGAGGTAATCAACCTTTGTTCTAAAAGTTTTCTGAACAACCCCCATTGGCCATAACGCACTAAAATCCACAGTATGTTTATACCTTTATCTTCAGCTTGTTCCGCTAAAGAAGAGAACTGCTCTACAGTAATTACAAGGTGATTTAAAAGATAATCCAGTATTTGCCATTGTTGTTTGGCAGCCAAAAACCACAATATATTTTTTCCTTGATTTTCTCCTTGTTGCGGTTTGGAAGATAGGTCTTCTGATCGAAGCAAATTTTTGTTTATCAGCGCTGTGATTATTTCCCATTGATTATGATTTGCAAAAAGCCATATTATATTAATTCCTTGATATTCTCCTTCTTGAAGTAAGAAGGAAAGCTGTGTTGCTGTAATTAAATTTTGTTGTATAAGTTCTTTGATTATTCCCCATTGGTTACAACAAGCCAAAAGCCATAGCACGTCCATTTTTTTATGCTTTTCTTGTTGGGATGTTGCATCTAATTGCTCGGAAGTAATGAGCTTAAGATGTAAAAGTTTGTTTATAAAGTGCCATTGTTTCATATTAGCCAAAAGCCGTAACGTATTCACTCCTTGATAAGCTCCTTCCACTGGGGCAATCGTTAACTGTTTGGTAGTAATTGATTTGTTTTTGATTAATAGATCAACGGAGTCCCACTTTTTATAATGTACTAAATACCACAGTAGCGTCGTAGCCTCACCTGCATCCTCATTATCATACATTTCATCAAGTACCTCGTTTATAAAGGTCGGATCTTGGAAGTGGCGGGTGTTTTTTAATTCAAATAAATAATTTAATATTTCATCAGGATAGGCAGAGATTAATTGATGCAATCTATTGGAATCAGAATAGAATTGCTCCTTTAAAAGAGGAGTCAAGTCATTGTTCTCTATAAAAAATATAAGACCTAATAACATATGTTCTAAAATAATATCGGAAAACGCATCACTTAATGGATTTAACAGATGCAAAAATTGTTCTCTAGCATTAGGATATTCCACTAACAACTGTTCCATTACATAACAGTAATTAATCATCGCTTCAGGCGATAAATGGTTCCTATTAATTTGTTGTATGGTTTCCAGCGTGACTAATTCGGGATTACCTTGGTTTTCACACCACAGTAGTTCATTGTAATAACTGATAGAGACATTATCATTGATCGGCAGGCTACGTTTTCTCTCCTGATTTAGGTAGCGTTCGCTAAAATTTTTTATTACTTTGGGGCTAAGTGTTGAATTTAGCATCGTTAGATCATGGAGCATGAAATCCCCATCGTCTTGTGCGCTGCCTAAATCATAAATGCTGAGTTCGAATAATGCCGCATATTTTTGATTCCATTGTTCCTGGTAAAAAAAAAGGCGACTTAATTTTTCTGATTCAGAAGAGCTGATATAAGGATTATTATGCAGATCCTTAAGAAGAGCATTATAGAGTGTATGCCAATTCTCTTTGAGCTTATCAAGGAGATTATTAAGCACAATTTTCGGAGTAAAACGCTCATTGAGCATCTTTTTAAACTCTTCTAAGTCAGTTGAATTAATATTTTTTAATGCATAATGAATGAAATTATCTTCTTTTAGTTTCAGTCCATAATCTTTAGCTACATAATTGTAATAGGCATTTACATAGTGAATCTCGTTTCCTTTTGTATTGCCATATTGCTGTCGAATTTCTGTTAATGCTATTTGTTGAATAAGGGTGACTTTGATTTTATATAAGATTTCATTGAGGCCTGTATGGGCTTTTAAATCATCCTTGGCATCGATTACATTGGTTAATACACCACCAACACAAACGACAATTCCTTTTTGCAAATTAGAGAGCACATTTTTTTTCCCATCAACAGAAATTTCATTATTTTCTATCAGTAAGAGCAATTCTTCTAGCGCTTTTTTCCCTTGGTTAAAAAGCACTGCTTCGCCAATATCAAAATGTCTTCTTGCCGCAAATAAATTTTCTTTAAATATTGAGATTGCTGAGAGATTATTTCTTTGAGGAAAAATTTCCTGGATATTATGATTACTACACCATTCGTCTATCTTAGTTAATAAGATTTCAAATTGAGTTTTAAATAATGAAAAAGAAGAAGATTGCCTAAATTCGACTAATTGCTTATTGGTATCCTGTTCAGAAACAGCAACAAAGTATACAGGCGCTTCATTATAAACCGTAGAAAAGTCATTCAGATCTTGCGGTAATGAAAGATTGATGAAATGCTGATTAAAGAGGTTGCTATTCATGGTCTGCCATAAAGTGGTTTAATTAATGATTAATTGTACTCTTATGGCTCTGTTTGCGCAATAAAAAGCATAAGGCTTTATGTAGAGGGAATCCTTCTCTTTAATCAAGGATCTTTCAAGGACGGTGTGGGACGGTTTCCATCAAATATTAATTATTTTGTATCATTTTAAACAGAGGCTGGTTCTTGAGCCTTCCTTGTCTTTGTACTGAGGCGTGGCTCGACGTTTAGTAACTTAAATTTGACGGAGGTACTTTTTCCAGTTAAAGTTCGTTTTTTCAACTATTTGATTGAAATTAAATAGTAATTAATCGTTCACTTGGAGTAGCGCTATGTCCTTAAATAGACAAAATCTAGACCTAGGTGCTGAGAGAGAGATACTCCAGAACAATGTCGAAATTTTAAATAAATTAAAATTACTTGCTCAGCAAGAACAAAAAGATGAACGAATCAATAAACAACTTTTGGAATTGATTAATCATGCGGGGGAATTAAGGCATTCTGTAGCCTTAAATCAACAGTTAGAATTAACCTATTCGATGTTAATTGGTACATTATCTCCTCAAGAGTATATGGAGAAAGCCAGAGAAATACAGGGTGAAACCTCTCGCGGGTGGAAAATCTTTGGTGGCCTGATGATGGCTTTGGGAGCACTGCTAGCAGTTACGGGAGTTGCCTTCTTAGCCGTATCTGTTGTAGCGCTTGATCCGGTGATTGCGCTGGGAGGCATGGCAAGTCTTGAGTTTGGTTTTGAATGCCTTATAGGCGGAGCTGGTTTCTTTTCTTTTAGTCCCGGTAAAAAAGCTGCTTATAAACAAATGGAAGAATTTTATAACGTTAAGAAAAAGGCATTGAGTAACGGTGAAGGAAATTATACTGCTATTGAAAATAATTCCTCTGATGCAATGGCTCGTGCGCTGTCTATATCAATGTAATAGAATTTTCATTAACAGAATAAGTTTTCGAAGGGCTTACTTTTTGTTGCCTCTAGCGTTTCTTGGTGTTTTCTGAATAGTCAAAAACGGGTATTTCAATGTGAAAGAAAATTGCCAATAAACGCGCGCTAAAAATACTAATTAACGTAATGATAATATTTATATTTTGCGAGATCTGGAAGTAATCTAAGGTAATAAACAGCAAGGCTCCGGCCAGGGCAATAACCGCGTAAAGTTCTTTGCGCAGTACTAAGGGAATATCATTACATAAAATGTCACGCAACATGCCGCCACAAATACCGGTAATCATACCGCTAATAACTGCAATGCTGGGGGGTAAGCCATAATTTAGCGCTTTTAATGTGCCAATGATGACAAAGGTCGATAGTCCTAGTGCATCAAGGATTAAAAAGATTTTCATAATTCTTATTAATGAATGAGCAATAAATATGGTTAGAAAAGCACACAAGGAAGTATATAATAAGTATTCAGGATGAATCACCCAGGTCAGAGGATATGTGTTAAACAGGGCATCCCTTACGGTGCCACCACCAAGTGCGGCAATACAGGCAATAAGCATGACACCAAAAAAATCCATTTTTTTACGGCCAGCGGCCAAGGCACCTGTAACTGCTTCTACACAAATACCCATGATGAAAAGATAATGGAGTAACATATGGCTCACTGCCTTTAAAAAGGTCAATAATAGCACTATTAGGTCAAGCGGCGGAAGAGCGGGTTCAGTTAAAATTGATTTTTTATTTGGAGAATATGAATGGAGATGGATACAGGGGCCAATACGCGGGAAAATATCGTTGGTTTAGAGCAACAATTAAAGAAATTATGTCAAGAAATAGAAGCAAAATTACACCTTGCTGAGGGAGACGATTTTGCGCATCTGATTAACGAAGTAGAGCAAGCCATCAATGCAATAAATCCAGTAGTTGCTTTAGCATCTGTGTTAATGAACGCCTACTAAGGTGTACGACTTAAATTAAGCTAGTTCTTGAATCTATAAACCGGATTGGGTCGGCCGCCTAATCCGGGCTAATTTTTATCTTCCCGCGTGGGCTATTACCGCCACATGAGTTTATACCGATTTACTGTATTGAATCGTAAATATCGGGGCCGCATCTTCTAAGACTGTACTACGGTAACTATTTTTCCCTCTACGATAGCGTTGCGCTAAAATTTTAATGTTCATTAAGACAATCGTAGCCAGGATGATGATGATAATGCTGGGGGAGCTCGGCATTTGTGTTTTGCGAGCTAAATAGTCAGATAAGAGTGGGGGGAGACCCGCAGCAAGGCTTGCTGCAATAGAATAAACAATCGAGAGGGCTGTACAGCGTATTTGTAATGGGAATAATTCAGTAAGCAGTACGGTTGCAACGCTGTAATAGCATGCACAAGGGAGCGAGATCAGTAATTGCATTAAAATATAATATCCTGCACTGCCATAATTGATTCCATGCATAAAGGGGTATGCTAAGACGAGTAAACCGCTACTGGCAAAAGTTAGCATTTTTAAGCGGTCTTGCTTGTCTGATATCCAGCCAAAAATAGGGATAAGCAAAGTTACAAAGGCTAAGGAAAGGGTATTCGAGGTCATAATCAAGGAGCGTGATAGATTCGCGTATTGAATTGCGTGTAAGGGAATATATAAATAAAAAAGAACCCCGTGGTTACCGATAAAAAACTAGAGAAAAAAGCATAATGGAACATAAACGGATATTTTTTAACATAACTTAATGCTTGTTTGTAAATATCCCGCGTTGATGGTTTGGCTCTATTGGCATAATAGACGATATAAGCCAGGCTTTCTGGCATTTTTGCGCGAATATAAAAGCCGATAATGGTTGTGAATAAGGCGAATAAAAAGGGCAGGCGCCATAGATAGTCGATATCAGAATAGGTTGTTGCGTAATGACGCATCCCTTCGACAATGAGGCAGGCAAGTAAATAACCTGCTTTTACGCCCACAGAAGACCAACATCCCCTAAATCCACGTTGCTTGTCATCACCACTTTCAACAAGCAAGGACGCTGAGTTCAAAAATTCAGAGCCTAAAGCCATACTTTGAATAATGCGCAGCGTTAACAATAGACCGGCTGCAAATAGGCCTATATGTTGGTATCCGGGAATGACACCAATTAACGCAGTTGAGATGCCCATAATGAGAATAGATACCATCAGTACATTTTTGCGGCCATATAAGTCTGAACATAATCCCAGAATGAAGGCGCCTATAGGTTTTGCTAAATAAGCAATAAAAATTAGAGATAAGACAACAGTAAGGCTTCCCTTATTCTCGCCAATGAGGTGATGAGACATTTCAGTTGCCATGAAATAGCAAATTGACATGTCATAAGCTTCCACGACATTTCCCATGAGGCCGCCTAGTATCGTTTTATTTTGATGTTTCATATTCAACCTGCATGGGTAAATGATGGAGGGAAAAATGGTCACAGGTGTTTAATAGGGGATTTAACCTCGTCGAACAATATTGTCCTATTTTATAAAAATCATCGTGTTGTGTGGCAAAAAGTTCGCGAGTATGTATACAGGATCTACGGCTTGCTATTGAATAAATAATATACTCTTCATCTATTTTTGCCGCGAGGTTTAAACCAATAGGATAAGTATGTTTTATTTGTTTAAGGTAATACAGTTCATCATAACGGGTGTGGCAATATAAATTTTGCCAATAATCTTGGTGACCTAATTGGAACCACTGGGGGGTATAGGTTTTATCATAACGCCACAGCGAACTGCTGAATAAGTTAAATTCCATTGCCGGTGTTGATGAAAGGGTAAGCAATTGATTGTTCTTATTTATGCGCGTAAAGGCTATATGATCAATTTCATGTATTCCTAAAATATCGCGAAATACCGATGAAACCTTACTTCGAAAAGCAAAGAGCACTTCGAGGAGGTCAGGGTGGAGCACTACTTCATTACGACTATTTTCCATAAAACCATTCTTATTTTATGTTCCATGTGGATGGCTAAAATGCTTCACTGAAGCTAAAGCCAGATCTATAATTTTTTTCGATTGCTCATCATTGGCATTGATTAAACTGACGTCATGAATCAATTCCATTAAAAAATCAGGTACTTCTTGTTCCTGCAGCGGGCTATTATATAGACTTGCGGCCTTGGTGAAAATATAGTGGAGTAAAGATTTACTAATCGCTATTTTATCTTGTGAAATTCCTTGATCATTATGAGAGTCGCCAAATAATAACCAACCCGGCGAAACATGAAGTTTCGTGGCAATTTCTACTAATTTAAGTGGCTCGGGTATGGCTTCGCCACGCAGGTATTTTCGACAAATTTGCAGTGAATAACCGGTGATTTCAGAGAGTTTGTGGATACATACTCCAGAGGTGGAGCGTTGCGAATTGAACCCCGCAGCAATCATGGCGTCACGTAAGCGGAAAGCGAACTGTTTTGTTAAATCAACTTTTTCCATGAAAATGCAAAAAACCAGAAGATTGAGGACTTTCTCGCAGTGTAACAAAGCCCGCGCTAACCTGCAAATTTTAGTATTTTTGGAAACTTATTGTTTCGTTTGGAAATCAAGTGTTGACATTGGAAACTAAGTCAGTATACTTATTCTGAAATTTAGGGAAAAGAATTTCACAAGTCCAAAGAAATAACATGGAAATATGTGATACACGATGGAACAAGTATCACCAACAGTTCAACAAACGGAAAAGTGGTCTAACCATAGCGGTTAACCTCGCATTACTATGGCCTGAATGCTCTTATCATTCAGGCCTTTCTTTACACCGGAGCAAGAATGTATTGCTCATTATCAAAGTGAGCAGTTAGTTTTCATAATTCAATAAAGTATGGAAAAACAGTGGTGCAAAATAGAAAATTACTTGGATTTATCAAGAATATTATTTAAATTATTTGCTTTATAATACCTCCTTATTATATACTTCATCCCAATCTAGACCTAGTTCGATTTATAGGCACGTAGCTCAGTGGTAGAGCACCACCTTGACATGGTGGTGGTCGGTGGTTCAATCCCACTCGTGCCTACCATATAATTAAAGTTTAAATAGCCATATATAATGGCTTAAGCATCTCCAATCGAAGGAAGAGATGTAGGGGAAAGGGTCGATTTAAATAATCATTCCTTTCATTCGTCCTAGCGAAAATCTTTTCCCTAACGATTGTCTATTACGGTTTAAGCCCTGCGATGCAGGGTTTTTTTTTGAAAAGAAGTGCTTGAAAGACGGACGGATAAAATCATGCCAAACATTAAATTACCTGATGGAAGTGTAAAACATTTTGAAGCTCCTTTGACAGTCTATGATGTCGCACACAATATAAGTCCCGGCTTAGCTAAAGCAGCCTTAGCTGGTCGTGTTGATGGTCGTTTGGTTGATACTTCTTATCTTATGGAGCATGATTGCTCTTTGGTCATTATTACCGAAAAACAAGAAGAAAGTCTGGAAGTGATTCGTCATTCCACTGCGCATTTATTAGCGCAGGCAGTTAAAAGCCTGTTTCCTAGCGCGCAAGTAACCATAGGCCCGGTGATTGAAGATGGTTTTTATTATGATTTTTCTTTCCAAAGACCCTTTACCCCTGAAGATTTAGAACAAATCGAAGCAAAAATGATGGAATTGGCGAAAGCAAATTATCCCATTACTCGCCGAGAATTACCGCGTGATGAAGCGATTAATTATTTCAAAGATATTGGCGAAGAATATAAAGCGAAAATTATTGCTGATATTCCGGCCACAGAAGTCCTTTCTCTTTATAAGCAAGGCGACTTTGAAGATCTTTGTCGTGGTCCCCACGTACCTGCAACTGGCTTTTTGAAAGCATTTAAATTGACTAAATTGGCGGGTGCTTATTGGCGCGGCGATTCTAATAATGAAATGTTACAACGTATTTATGGTACTGCCTGGGCAGATAAAAAATCGTTGGCCGATTATTTATTCCGTATTGAAGAAGCTGAAAAACGCGACCACCGGAAATTAGGTAAGACCTTAGAGTTATTTCACTTTCAAGATATTGCTCCGGGAATGGTCTTTTGGCATCCTAAAGGTTGGACTATTTATCAAGAACTTGAGCGTTACATGCGCGCTCGTCTAGCAGATTTTGGCTACCAAGAAATTAAGACACCACAATTGGTGGATAAAGTTTTGTGGGAAAAATCAGGGCACTGGGCTAACTTTAGAGATGAAATGTTCGTTACGGAAACGGATAATCGTCACTACGCTGTAAAACCAATGAATTGCCCTTGCCATATTCAAGTTTATAATCAAGGCTTAAAAAGTTATAGAGATTTACCGTTAAGATTTTCTGAATTTGGTAATTGTCATCGCTGCGAGCCATCGGGTTCATTGCATGGTCTAATGCGTGTCCGTAATATGGTTCAAGATGATGCTCATATTTTTTGTACTGAAGATCAAATTCAATCTGAAGTAGATATGATGTTGCAATTGGTACAATCAGTCTATACTGATTTTGGTTTTAATGAAATTAAATACCGTTTGGCCCTCCGTCCAGAAAAACGGGTTGGTGGTGATGATGTTTGGGACAAAGCCGAAGCGGCTTTAAAACAAGCGATGAAAGATAGAACTATTGAATGGGTTGATGCGCCAGGCGAAGGGGCTTTTTATGGGCCGAAAATCGAATGTTCCTTGTCCGATTGTCTGGGGCGAATTTGGCAATGTGGAACAATTCAAGTCGATTTCTCAATGCCAGGCCGTTTAGACGCCAGTTATATTGCCGAAGACGGCAGTAAACAAATCCCGGTAATGTTGCATCGTGCAATTTTAGGATCTTTTGAACGTTTTATGGGGATCTTGATTGAGCACTACGCGGGCAAACTGCCATTATGGCTATCGCCCGTACAGGCTGCAGTGTTGACGATTAGTGAAAAACAAAATGATTATGCACAACAAGTAACACAAATTTTGCAAAAAAGAGGGCTTAGAGCTAACTTTGACTTGAGAAATGAGAAAATTGGCTTTAAAATCCGCGAACATACTTTACAAAAAGTTCCTTATCTATTAGTGATAGGGGATAAAGAAGTTGAATCAGGCCAAGTCGCTGTGCGTTCACGTGAAGGCACGGACTTGGGTGTGATGACAATAGATACAGTTTGTGATACCTTAACGCAAGAAATTGCCCAGAAGGGATCAATATCCAATTAACAAGCAGGGGGGATTAAACCATTAGTGCACCGACTAAGCGTGAAAGTGATCGCGCAAGAATTAATGAACAGATCAATGTACCTGAGGTACGCTTAATTGATGTCGATGGTAACCAGGCAGGAATTGTATCAACCCGCGAAGCCCTGCGTACGGCGGAAGAAGGCGGCTTGGATTTGGTAGAAATATCGCCAACAGCCAAACCTCCTGTATGCCGTATTATGGATTATGGTAAGTTTCTCTTTGAGCTGAGCAAAAAACAAGCTGAAGCTAGAAAAAAGCAAAAGCAAATTCAGGTCAAGGAATTAAAATTCCGTCCTACGACGGAAGATGGAGATTATCAGGTAAAGCTACGCAACCTGATCCGTTTCCTAAATCATGGTGATAAGGTCAAAATTACGCTGCGTTTTCGTGGTCGTGAAATGGCTCATCAAGACCTCGGTATGAAGATTCTTGAGCGTATACAGCAGGATACTGCTGATGTTGCTGTTGTCGAACAACATGCAAAACGCGAAGGAAGACAATTGCTGATGGTATTATCGCCCAAAAAAACTAAGTAGCTGAAACAAATGCGGAGTATCTTGTTATGCCTAAGTTAAAGTCACATCGCGGAGCGTGTAAACGTTTCCGTAAGACTGCAAGTGGTGCGGTTAAACGCCGTGGTGCTTACAGAAATCATATCCTCACCAAAAAGTCTACGAAGCAAAAACGTCATTTACGCGTTGGCGCTAGTACTTTGAAGCCATGCGATGCGCGTTTGGCAGAGCGTATGTTGCACGGTAGTTAAGGGGAGAATGAAAAATGCCAAGAGTTAAACGTGGTGTGACCGCGAAAGCACGTCACAAGAAGATAATGAAGCTTGCGAAAGGTTATTACGGTGCCCGTAGTCGTACTTATCGCGTAGCCAAACAAGCTGTTATTAAAGCGGGTCAATACGCATACCGTGATAGACGTCAGAAAAAACGTCAATTCCGTGCATTATGGATTACTCGTATTAACGCACAAGCTCGTGAATGTGGTTTATCCTACAGCCGTTTGATTGATGGTTTGAAAAAAGCATCAATTGAATTAGATAGAAAAATATTGGCTGATATGGCTGTTCACGACAAAGTAGCTTTTGCTGCAGTAGCTGAACAGGCGAAGGCTGCATTAGCAAACTAATTGTTTTGGGAACTAGATTGGGCTTTATTGCCTAATTCAGAGTACTAAAGCAATGACAATGAACTATTCTAAGGAGGCTAAGGCCTCCTTTTTACTTGTGGGTCTAATTATGCAGGATATCATCACCATACAAGAACAGGCTTCAGAAGCGATTAACGCAGCACAAGATGTTGCTGGCTTAGAATTAATTCGCGTCGATTTTTTAGGTAAAAAAGGCCGGCTAACCGAAATTTTAAAAGGGCTGGCTCATTTATCTGCTGAAGAGAAACCCAAAATAGGGCAATTGGTTAACCAGGTCAAACGTGAAATCAGTACGTTGATTGAAACCAAAATGCATGAATTAAAAGAGAAACAACTCTTAGAGAAACTTTCTTCTGAGCGCATTGATGTAACCTTGCCTGGCCGTGCTAACGAAAGTGGTTCCTTACATCCTGTCACGCAAGTAAAACATCGTATTAACGAATTTTTCAGTCGTTTAGGCTTCGACATTGTTGATGGTCCTGAAATAGAAACTGAGTTTTATAATTTTGAAGCATTGAATATTCCAGGGCATCATCCCGCGCGAGCAATGCATGATACTTTTTATTTTGGCGATGGCCATCTTTTACGGACCCATACGTCACCAGTACAAATCCGCACTATGGAAGAGCGTAAGCCACCGTTTCGTTTAATTGCGCCGGGTCGGGTTTATCGTTGTGATTCCGATCTGACGCATACGCCCATGTTTCATCAGGTAGAGGGTTTATTGATTGACAAGCATGCAACCTTGGCTGGTTTAAAGGGGCTATTACATGATTTTTTTGCTTATTTCTTTGGCCGTGAATTAGCTTTACGCTTCAGGCCTTCTTATTTTCCCTTTACTGAACCTTCCGCTGAAGTGGACATTGAATGCACCCAATGCAGTGGCAAAGGCTGTCGTTCCTGTAAATTTACTGGGTGGCTTGAAGTATTGGGTTGTGGCATGGTACATCCTAACGTGCTAAAGGCGGTCAATATTTCTCCCGATGAGTATCAAGGTTGGGCGTTCGGGATGGGGATGGATAGGTTAGCCATGTTGTATTACGGAATCGATGACTTGCGTATGATGTTTGAAAATGATCTTGCTTTTTTAAGTCAATTTTAGAGTTTTTGGTTAATTTATTTTCATTGCTATCATCTTCGTGCACACGCAAACACTGGGTGATGGCTATCGTGTATATATAAGAAGTTTAATCAGGTGGTAAGGACTATAGATGAAATTAAGTAAATTATGGTTACGTGAATGGGTGAATTTCTCATTAACTGAACACGAATTAGCCGAGCAATTGACTATGGCGGGCCTGGAAGTAGATGCAGTAAGTCCAGTAGCCGGCGAGTTTACTCACGTAATCGTTGCTGAAGTTCTTAGCACTAAGCCTCATCCTGATGCGGATAAATTAACGTTATGCGAAGTAAATATAAATAGTGATCAACCGTTACAAATTGTTTGTGGTGCCGCAAATGTTCGAGCTGGATTGAAAGTTGCATTGGCCATGATTGGCGCTGTTTTACCCGGTGGTTTTAAAATTAAGGAATCTAAGCTGCGCGGGCAGTTGTCACAAGGCATGCTTTGTTCGGTTACTGAGTTAGGAATGGCAGAACAATCTGATGGCATCATGGAGTTAGAGGCTGATGCGCCTGTGGGCATGGATTTGCGTGACTATTTAACGCTTGATGACCATGTAATAGACGTTGATTTAACACCTAACCGTGCTGATTGTTTCAGTGTTTTAGGTATTGCACGTGAAATCGCTGTATTAAATAAACTGCCCTTGCAGGAACCAGTGGTTACTCCGGTGATAGCAAGGATTGACGATGTATTGCCTATACAGTTACAAAACCCTGAAGCCTGCGCACATTATTGTGGACGTATTATTCGTAATATCAATACTCAGGCAAGCACGCCTTTGTGGATGAGTGAGCGTTTACGCCGTTCTGGAATAAGAACCTTACATCCAGTAGTCGACATTATGAATTACGTTATGCTGGAACTGGGTCAACCGATGCATGCTTTTGATTTGGCGACGATAAAAGGTGGTATTCAGGTGCGCTTTAGCAATGAGCAGGAGCAACTCGAGTTGCTTGATGGTCAAGATTTAACTTTAAATGAAAACGTATTAGTCATTGCGGATCAAGAAAAACCCTTAGCAATGGCGGGTGTGATGGGCGGTGAGGCGAGTGCGGTACAAGCTCATACTATAGACGTATTTTTAGAAAGTGCCTTTTTTAATCCCATTATTATTGCCGGCGTGGCGCGCAAATTCGGTTTATTTAGTGACTCCTCACAACGTTATGAACGTGGAGTGGACCCTTATTTACAAATAAAAGCACTTGAACGGGCAACGTCCCTTATTTTAGCGATTGTTGGTGGTGATGCCGGACCCGTAATTGAAGCCAAAGATATGCATTATTTACCGGCAACGATTAAATTTGTTTTTGATAGCGATAAAGTTAAGAAATTAACTGGCTTGAGTATTTCGCCAAAAGAAATGAAAGAGTTATTAACAGGTATTGGTATTACCATTGTCAGTGAGCGCGCTAATTTATTTGATGTTAGCGTTCCTTCTCATCGATTTGATATTCAACAAGACGTGGATTTAGTTGAAGAAGTTATTCGTCTTTATGGTTATGATAATTTAAAAGCAGAGCCAATGACTGCTCCTGTACAAGCAGGAAGTGTCTGTGCGAATGAAGAAATTGCCACTCGTTTAGCACACTGGTTTAGCAGTAAGGGTTATCATGAAACAATCAGCTATAGTTTCGTTGATCCGCAATTACAAGAAGAGATTTATCCGCAGCATGAATTTATGCAATTACTCAATCCTATTTCCTCAGAGTTATCGCAGATGCGAGCGGGTATGTGGCCAGGATTAATTGCTTCGATGATTTATAACGTCCATCGCCAACAAAATTTCATTAAGTTTTTTGAAGTTGGTGTGGTTTTTGATGTGAAGCAGCAGCAATTAACCGAACGCCCTTGCATTGCCGGATTACTGACTGGCGAGCAAGGAAGTGTTAATTGGAGTGAACCCTGCCACTTTTTTGACTTTTTTGATTTAAAGGGTGATTTACAATCTTTATTCGGCACTTTAAAATTAAATCATGTCGAGTTTATTGCGGCGACTCACGAAGCCTTGCATCCTGGTCAGTCAGCACAAATACAGATTAATGGTGTCTTTGCTGGATGGATAGGGACTTTACACCCACGTTTGGCTGATGCGTTGGATTTACAACATGATGTCTTATTGTTTGAATTAAATTTAGCAGCGCTGGCTGGTTATGGTGCTCCACGTTATAAGACAATTTCAAAGTATCCGCAGATTCGTCGGGATTTATCATTCTTGGTCGATAAGAATATCAGTGTGAAGCAGATTGAATCGGCAGTTCGCGATACGGTGACCGAAAATTGGTTAAAGGCGTTTGACGTATTTGATGTTTATACGGGGCAAGGTATTTCTGAAAGTAAGAAAAGTTTAGCAATTGCTATGACTTTACAAGACGATAGTCGCACTTTAGTTGATACTGAGATCAATTCTTTAATCAGTGCTATAATCAAAACGTTGGAAAATGAATTTTCAATCATGTTGAGGGAATAATCGTGAATGCACTGAGCAAAGCAATAATGGCAGAAACCCTGTGTGATGAATTAAAATTGTCTAAACCTGCCTCTAAGGAGATGGTCGAGAATTTTTTTGAAGTACTTCGACATGCCCTAGAGCACGGACATCATGTAAAATTATCAGGTTTTGGTAATTTTACGTTAAGGGATAAGCCACAAAGACCTGGTCGAAATCCAAAAACTGGTGAAGAAATTCCAGTTGTAGCCAGAAGAGTCGTGACGTTTAAATCTGGCTTGAAATTAAAAACTAAAATTGAAGAGATAGGAAGTTAGTTTGTTGGCTTATTATGCAAAACACATACTCATATGTACGAACCAGAAAGCCGCAGGCAAGCAATGCTGCGCTAATTCTGGCGGTGAAGAGTTTTTTACTTACATGAAATCTCGCTTAGTCGAGCTGGGCATCCATGGTCCAGGAAATGTTCGTGTCAGTAAATCAGGTTGTCTTGGTCGTTGTGGTTCAGGACCTTGTATCGTAATTTATCCTGAAGGTGTATGGTATTCTTATGCATCTTTTGCCGATATTGATGAAATTATAGATTCTCATTTAATTTCTGGTGTAGTTGCTCACGAATTGCTAATTGATTCTGAGCAAGTATAATCCAATCGTTATTATTTTGGCCTTGGCCTGATGCAAGAGTTGTGCGATACTTAGCCGGTTGGGTCAAGGCCCAACCTACGCTCAAGATACACATTTAAATACATGAAATTTGTTCTATTTCCATGAATTTAATTATTTGTTTGTAAATTTTTACCCTTTTTACTTGTAGGATGTTTCTGTTTTGGTTAAAATCGCCCGTCCATGATAGAAGATTACTAATTTAGGCAGTTCGGAGTTCATTTAATGAAGACATTTAGTGCCAAAAGCCATGAAGTCAAACGTGACTGGTTCGTGGTTGATGCCAGCGATAAAGTTTTAGGTCGCTTAGCTACTGAGATTGCCCGTCGTTTACGCGGCAAGCATAAAGCTGAGTTTACCCCCCATGTTGATACTGGCGACTACATCATCGTCACAAACGCAGAGAAAGTTACTGTGACTGGTCGTAAGTTTAAAGACAAGATGTATTACCGTCATACTGGTCACCCAGGTGGTATAAAATCAGATAGTTTTGAAAAATTACAGGCTAGAAATCCTGCTAAAATTATCGAGCTTGCTGTAAAAGGCATGTTACCAAAAAATCCTTTGGGTAGAGAGATGTATCGCAAGCTGAAAGTATATGTTGGCAGCGAGCATCCGCATACTGCACAGCAACCCAAGCAACTAGATATTGAGGAATAAGTATTATGGCTGAAATGAAGCAATATTATGGCACAGGCCGTAGAAAAAGTTCAACAGCTCGTGTGTTTTTGCGCCCAGGTAAAGGGGAGATCAAAGTTAATGGTCGCTCTTTACAAGAATATTTTTGCCGTGAAACCTCTTGCATGGTTGTAATGCAACCTTTAGAAACAGTTGAATTAGTTAATAAGTTTGATATTTATGTTACTGTTATTGGCGGCGGAATTTCTGGTCAAGCAGGTGCTGTTCGTTTAGGTATCGCTAGAGCCTTAGTTGCTTATGATGAGCAAGGATTAGCAGAAGATGCTGAGCCAAACCCTGATTCATTCCGTAGAAAACTTCGTGCCCGTGGTTTGTTAACACGTGATTCGCGTCGTGTGGAACGAAAGAAAGTGGGGCTACACAAAGCACGTCGTGCTACTCAGTACTCCAAGCGTTAATCGTCATTGGATACGAAGAAACCCCGCTTATGCGGGGTTTTTTTATGGCGTCCTGCTAAGACCTATTATCTTTATTCCGTGTAGGTTGGGTCGTTTGATGTAACAACAGGCCTCATCAGCAACGTCAAATCTGCAATGAACCACAAATGACTCTACCTATATTATAAAGCGAGTTCATCATGAGTGATATTATTGATCATGAACAAAAGAACAATGAGTATGTAGATGAAGACCGACGACGTTTTTTGTTAGCGACTACTTGTGTTTTAGGTGGGGTCGGAGCCTTATGTGCATTAACGCCACTGGTATCGTCCTGGTTGCCCAGCGCTAAGGCCCAAGCTGACGGTGCGCCGGTGCAGGTGGATTTAAGTAAAATGGAACCTGGTGAGCAAGCGGTTGTTGCGTGGCGTGGTAAACCCGTGTGGATCATCCGTCGCACGAGTGCAATGTTACAAAAATTGTCGCAGAATTCGCCACAATTGCGCGATCCGCAATCGCTAACGGCACAGCAACCGGCATATGCGCAAAATGAATATCGCTCAATTAATCCAGAGTATTTAGTTTTGATTGGGATTTGTACCCATCTTGGCTGCTCCCCTAAATATAAGCCTTCTCTAGGTGATTTGGGACCTGATTGGCCCGGAGGATTTTTCTGTCCTTGCCATGGTTCTACCTTTGATCTTTCCGGTCGCGTTTTTAAAGGCGTGCCTGCACCGATTAATATGGAAGTACCTCCATATTATTTTATTGATAAACATACAATTGTTATTGGTGAGGATAAAAACCACGTTCAATAGGTTGTTGCCATGTTGCTTGCTCTTTTATTTGTTGCAGAGATGATTTATGAGGCTTAAGAATGAATCGATTATTTCATTGGCTTGATGCACGTTTCCCCTTAGTGAGTATTTGGAAACGATATTTCAGTGCCTATTACGTACCTAAAAACTTAAATTTCTTTTATTTCTTTGGCTCGCTCGCATTGCTCGTGTTAATCAATCAGTTTATTACTGGTTTATGGCTCACTATGTTTTACACTCCAAGTGCAGAACAGGCTTTTTCTTCTGTGGAATACATTATGCGTGATGTAAATTATGGTTGGTTATTGCGTTATATGCATTCCACGGGGGCTTCCGCCTTTTTTATCGTCATTTACTTGCATTTGTTTCGTGGTCTGCTTTATGGTTCTTATCAACAGCCACGGGAGTTGGTTTGGCTATTGGGCATGTTGTTATACGTTTTATTATTGGCTGCTGCCTTTTTAGGGTATTTGTTGCCTTGGGGACAAATGTCGTATTGGGGAGCAGAAGTTATCACCTCTTTGGTTGGTGGGATTCCTTATATTGGTGAACACTTAATGGTTTGGCTAAGAGGTGATTATTCGGTTGCGAATGCGACCTTACAGCGATTTTTTGCTTTGCATGTTATTGCGGTACCTTTCTTAATCATCATGCTTGTTTTCTTGCATGTGGTTGCTTTACATAAGGTAGGCTCAAATAATCCTGAAGGCATTGATATTAAGAATACTTTGAATGAGCTGGGAAACCCTATCGATGGCATTCCTTTTCATCCTTATTATCTGGTTAAGGATTTGGTTGGGACGCTTGTTTTTTTAATTTTATTTTTTGCCGTAGTCTTTTTTGCTCCAGAGATGGGGGGCTATTTTCTGGAACAAAATAATTTTGCACCCGCCAATCTTATGGTTACCCCGGATCATATTGCACCAATGTGGTATATGTCGCCGTTTTACGCCATTCTGCGGGCTATTCCAGATAAGTTGTTAGGCATTATCTGTATGGGGGCTGCCATAGTAGTTCTTTTCTTTTTGCCTTGGTTAGATCGCAGCCCTGTGCGGTCTATGCGTTATAAAGGCTGTGTTTCTCGCTTGATGTTATTTGTAGGGGTGAGTGCTTTTATCGTTTTAGGTTATTTAGGAACGTTATCCGTTACTCCTGGGCGATTGCTTGTGGCACGAATGAGCCTTGTTTGTTATTTTGCTTACTTTATGTTGATGCCCTTTTATACGCGTTGGGAAACAGTACGTGCGTTGCCAACAAGGATAGGGGGCTAATAATTATGTATAAAAAATGGCTTTACTTGCTCAACATCTTTGTCCTTCTGGGAAGTCCCTTCCTTTGGGCGCAGGCACCAGTTATTGACGTGCGCAATCAAGCAAGCCTACAACGTGGTGCTAAGCTGTATATGAATTACTGTTCAGGTTGCCATTCATTAAAATATTTACGCTATAATCAAATGGCGGAGGGGTTGGGGCTAATTAGCTTTGATGGGCATGTTGATGAAGGCTTATTAAAAGATAATCTTATTTTTACGCAAGCATCAATTAATGATCCTATTCGGGTTGCCTTACCGCCAGAAGATGCACTGCAATGGTTTGGTGTTGTACCCCCGGATTTGTCGTTAATTGCCCGTGAAAAAGGTGCTGATTGGCTCTATACTTACCTGAAAAGTTTCTATAATGATAAATCCAGACCGTTTGGTACTAATAATTTGCTTAAGCCGGGTGTTGCTATGCCGAATGTTTTAGAGCCGTTCATTGGTGAAATGGCTTTAGAACAAAATAGCAAAGGTTGTTCTAAAGCCTTATCTTTAGTAAAAGAAGGTGAATTGCCACAAGCGCAAATCAATAGTTTTTTGCAGGATTTAGTTACTTTTCTTGTCTATGTTGGTGAGCCGATACAACGCATTCGTTACCGAATAGGCTTGATTGTTATCGCTTTTTTAAGTGTTTTTTTGTTGGTGGCTATTGGCTTAAAGAAAGTCTATTGGCGAAAAATACCATAGATTTAGGTAGTAAAGTAACCCAAAAGGTTAAAAATGTGGTAAAGTGTAACGTTTGTACTGTAAGGTCCCTTACTGTTTTTCATGAAATAAATAGGAGTTGCTCATGGCAATTGTTGCAAAGCGCACTATAATGTCTTTATTTTCTGATATTGATGATGTGTATAGTCATCAAGTACGGATTGTATTGGCTGAAAAAGGAGTTAATGTTGAAATTCTTCCCGCCAAACAAAATGAACCAAGTGCTGATCTTTTAGCTTTAAATCCTTATGGAACCGTACCTACACTGATTGATAGAGAACTTGTCCTGTATGAACCACGTATTATTATGGAATATTTAGACGAGCGTTTCCCTCATCCCCCCTTATTGCCTGTTTATCCTGTTGCACGTGCGGAAACCCGTAAAATGATGCACCGTATAGAGCACGATTGGTATTACTTAATGAATCAAATTTTAAGAGATACAAACACCGAACAAGCAAGAGCAAATTTGTTTGAAAGCTTAACCAGTCTTGACCCTGTTTTTGCAGATAAACAGTATTTCTTAAGTGATGAGTTTTCCTTATTGGATTGTGCATTAGCTCCTTTATTGTGGCGCTTGCCCCGATTAGGCATCGAAATTGCACCAGAATTTAAAGGCTTAATTGCATACATGCAGCGCTTGTTTAAACGAGACGCGTTTCTAGCAAGCTTGACTGATGCTGAGCGCCAATTAAGAGCGGCATAAAGATATGACTATGACATCAAACAAACCTTATTTAATTCGCGCCTTCTATGATTGGATTGTAGATAATGAATTAACGCCTTATATTTTAGTTCATGCTGAGTATTTAGGTGTGCAGGTTCCTCAAGAGCATGTTGTTGAGGCACGGATTGTGTTAAATATTTCGCCATCGGCAACGCGTGGTCTTCTATTGGAAAATGATCGCATCGTTTTTACTGCACGTTTTTCAGGAAAAACGGAGCAAATTTTTGTCCCTCCGGCTGCGGTTTTGGAAATTTATGCTAAGGAAAACGGTAGAGGTATTGCTTTTGAACTTGAAGATGAGCCATCACCACCGCCACCGACTACGATGGGTGATGCTGAAGTTGCTGCAATTAAAAGTAAGCCGTCGTTAAAATTAGTTAAGTAATGTAGATTATCAAGTTAAGCTGGCAGATTCATTTTTCCTTTGGGGCATAGGCGTCAAGCTAAGAAAAAATCTTCTGCCTACTTCCCGCGGCTTGTCTGCGGGAGCCAAGGATCTGGTCTAAAGAGTAGATCTCGGGATTTCGCAGACAAGCTGTGAAACGTAGGAGTAAGACTTAGCTTGATGCCTATTATGCCTCTTGGAGAGAAGAGTTTTTCCGACTTAATTGGAGAGGGGAGATAACCATAATCGCCCCTTATCTTATGGATTCGATCTTGGAGCAAATAGGTGACTAAACCAGACGCTGCCCTTTATCGTTGTGAACAAATAAGAGCCTGTGAACAACAAGCCACATCGTTATATCAATTAGATGAACATGAATTAATGTCTCGAGCCGGTGCAGAGGCGTTTTTTTATATTAAAAAACTGTATCCACAAGTGAAACACCTCGCTGTATTTTGTGGCTCAGGAAATAATGCTGGCGATGGTTATGTGGTTGCGCGCCTAGCGCATGAGCATGGGTTATTGGTCACGATTTATCAAGGCAAAGCATTAGCCGATTTACCTCCGGCAGCGCAATATGCCGCCTTAATGGCAACAGGGGCTGGCATTGAGTGTCAATTTGTGGATGAGCCTTTAGATAGTGATGTTGAATTAATCGTTGATGCCCTTTTAGGTATCGGCTTAAAAGGGCCTGTTCACGGGGTAATTGCTGCGGCAATTAATCAGATCAATACCAGTGATTTACCCGTTGTTTCTTTGGATATTCCCTCCGGACTCAATGCAGATACCGGCCGCGTCGAAAATTTTTGTGTTAAAGCAGATACCACCTTGACCTTTATTGCCTTAAAGTCAGGGATGTATACTGGTGATGGTCCTGATTATTGCGGTGAAATATATGCTTGTTCCCTACAACTTGAGATGTGCGTTGCCAAACAGACACCGGTGGCTAGTCTTTTAAATTCTGCCACGGTTTCTTTGCCATTGCCTCCACGTAAAAAGAATTCGCATAAAGGGGATTATGGACATGTTTTAGTCATCGGTGGCGGTCCTGGCATGCCTGGAGCGATTGCTTTAGCTGCAAAAGCGGCAATGCGTACCGGGGCTGGTGCCGTAACAATCGCCACCTGGCCTGAACATGCAAAAGGGCCTTTGCCCTTAATGCCTGAAGCGATGATTTGGGGGGTGAACACAGCAAAAGATTTGCAGCCATTATTAGCTCGTGCCACGGTTTGTGTCATTGGGCCTGGACTGGGCGACAGTGATTGGGCCGTCAATCTATATTTAGCCGCAATTACCTCACAATTGCCAATGGTTATTGATGCTTCTGCATTAAGATTGCTAGCAGAACATCCGCAAGTGGATGACAATTGGATATTAACACCACACCCAGGTGAAGCGGCTGCGTTACTTTCTTGTTCTACCGAGCAGATTCAGAAGGATCGTTATCAGGCGGCCGCAAAAATTCAAAAACAATATGGTGGCATCGTAGTGCTTAAAGGCACTGGTTCAATCGTTCAAACTACGGAAAAAAATGCTTTTGTATGCACAAAAGGTAATCCTGCTATGGCAAGTGCTGGCATGGGCGATGTATTAAGCGGTATCATTGCCGGTCTTTGTGCCCAAGGCTTATCTTTATCCGAAGCAACCCAGTGCGCGGTGTATGCGCATGCCGCTGCTGGAGATCAAATGGCGCAGGCCATGGGAGGTGCTGGATTATTAGCCAGTGATTTGTTTGATGTTTTACCTTATGTACTGAATAACCGTGAATGAATTGAATAACGCTATAACTTTTGATTTACCGAATGAACAAGCCAGCGAGGCGTTTGCGACTTGTCTGGCTTCATGTCTTACCCCGCCATTAATTATCACCTTTTGTGGTGATCTTGGGGCAGGAAAAACGACCATTATTCGTGCCATGCTCAGGCATTTAGGCATTCGCTCTGCAATTAAAAGCCCTACCTTTTCATTGGTGGAAAGTTATGTCTGTCAGAATATGCCGGTGCACCATTTTGACTTATATCGCATCCAGCATGAAGACGAATTGGAATATTTGGGCTTTCGAGATTATTTTACTAATGAAAGCATCTGTTGTATTGAGTGGGCTGAAAAAGCAGGAAAGGCATTGCCTAAAGTAGATATTCGTTTTAAGTTAAATATGAAAGGGGCTGGACGCGAAATGCAAATTACAACATTTAGCGACACTGGCAAAAGAATTTTAGATCGCCTTGCAGGTGAATTATGATCCTACGCTCATGCTGTTTGTTGATGGTGATGTGCTTCGGCTCATTGGCGGCCTTTGGTACCCAACTTAAGGCGGTTGAAGTAAAACAGCAAAAAAAGCAAACATCGCTTTTTTTTACCCTTGATGGACCATTTACCCATAAATTGTTTATTTTGTCACAGCCAATGCGTGTTGTAGTCGATTTTAGTGGCACTCAACTGGCGGTTAATTTACGTCAACCAGGGTTAACCAATGCGCTTATTCAACACGTACGTACTGGGCATGCTGAGGCTAAAAATTTACGCTTAGTTTTAGATCTTAGTCAACATGTACAGATACGCTCGGCTCCTTGGCAGCCCCCAGGTAGTGCTTTTGGAGTACGTGTTGACCTATTATACAGCCAGGAACCGGTAGTCTTAACTTCCGTCAATCCTGTCGTTAAAGCAACAGCGATACACACAGTGGCGACTTCCTCGCCCTCGTTACCGATAAAAAACCAGTCGGCACCAAAGGTACAACCTATTTTGGCACAGCAACCTCCGGTCAAAGTAAGTAATACCCCTCCATTTAAGGCCTTACGTAATGTGATTGTTGTCTTGGATGCTGGTCATGGCGGCAAGGATTCAGGTGCTCGTGGTCCGCATAATAGTAAAGAAAAAGATGTGGTTTTAGCGATTACGTTGAAATTGAAACGTTTAATTGATCAGCAGCCAGGTATGCATGCTGTATTGACACGTTCGGGTGATTATTATGTTGGCTTACGTGAGCGCATGGAGATTGCCCGCAAATATAATGGTGATGTATTTGTTGCGATTCATGCCGATGCTTTTCATAATCCTCATTCCAATGGTGCTTCTGTATTTGCTCTGTCACAACGTGGTGCTACGAGCGAAGCGGCGCGTTGGCTTGCTGAAAAAGAAAACTATTCAGAGTTAGGTGGGGTGAATTTAGGTGAATTAGATGATCGGAATGGGGTGGTGCGTTCGGTATTAATCGATTTATCGCAAACGGCAACCATCAACTCAGGCTTACAGATGGGTGGACGTGTATTGAGCCAATTAGGTAGTTTTACCACCTTACACAATGCTCGTGTGGAGCAAGCGCGTTTTATGGTGTTAAAATCACCTGATATTCCTTCCATTTTGGTCGAAACAGGATTTATTTCTAATCCGCGTGAAGAGCGCAACTTGACTAGCTCCGCTTATCAATTTCGTTTAAGTCAGGCAATATTTCAAGGAATTAAAGGTTATTTTTGGGAAAATCCACCGCATGGTTCACGTATTGAAGCTATGGTCGTGAATAAATTTCATTTAGTGCATGCCGGTGATACGTTGCCCGCAATTGCTGCCCGTTATCATGTTTCCGTGAATGCTTTGCAAGCAGCAAATCATTTGCGTGGTATAACTCGACTGCGGCCTGGTCAAAAATTAGTGATTCCAGCGACATGGGTATAAGAATTCATCAATTACCTGCATTGATTGCTAATCAAATCGCCGCGGGTGAGGTGATTGAGCGCCCTGCATCGGTGGTGAAAGAGTTATTGGAAAACTCTTTGGATGCTGGAGCCGATGCGATTACCGTTGAAATTGGTTATGGCGGCTTAAATCAAATTAAAATCAGTGATAACGGGGTAGGCATCGTTGCTGATGATTTACCTTTAGCTATTGCTGCGCATGCCACCAGTAAAATCAACACGCTCAATGATTTATATGCTATTGACAGTATGGGTTTTCGTGGTGAAGCATTAGCCAGTATCGCTTCCGTTGCTAAAGTGAGCATCAGTTCCAAGCCGGCAGAACAAGACACGGCCATGATGTTACGGGTTCATGGTATGGAAACAACCCTTTCCCCTTGTGCACGCACGCAGGGAACCACTATTGATGTGGTCGATTTATTTTTTAATGCACCAGTACGCAAACGTTTTTTAAAAAGTGAAAAACTGGAGTTCCAAGCGATTGAGACCGTGGTGAAACGCTTTGCTTTAGCTGCGCCAGGAATTGCTTTAACGTTAAAACATAATGGCAAGCAGGTTTTATCTTTGCCGGCGGCAAGCAATGAACAGGCGCAACTAACCCGTATCACACGCATACTGGGGAGTGCTTTTGTAAAAGAGGCTATATATTTGGATGTAGAGCGTGGCGTGATGCGCCTTTATGGCTGGACCAGCGGAGCCAATTTTCAACGCAGTCAAAATGATCGGCAGTGGGTTTACATCAATCAACGTATGGTCAAAGACAAGCTTATTAATCATGCCATCAAGCAAGCCTATGGCGATTTATTGCACCCAGGGCGCTTCCCCTCATGTCTGCTCTATTTGACCATTGATCGCGCGGAAGTTGATGTTAACGTACATCCCACCAAGCATGAGGTGCGTTTTCAACAGCCACGATTGGTTCATGATTTTTTCACGTCGCAATTAACGGCTGCCTTGCGCGCTGAGCCGCAAGCTAATACCGAAGAACCATATGCACTTGTTGCGCATGAGCAAACGAAAGCAATTTGCGAGCCCTATCCACAATTATTTGCCCTGACACCGCGAAGTGCACCAGTGGATGTTGAGGTACCTTGGGTTAGCTTAAATAGCCAATATCTTTTAGCGTTTATCCAGCAACAACCGTATATTGTTGATGTCTTTGCCTTGCAAAAATATCTTTTGCAGGAGCAATTAACTCAGCAGAACTTGCCTTTAGCCAGCCGACCCTTGTTGGTACCCATTCGTTATACCATTACCCCTCATTTACGACAGAAAATTACGGAACTAAGCTACAATTTAAGCCAATTAGGTATTTTGCTTGAATTATCAGGTGAGAATGAGGTATTGATTCGCACGATTCCTTTAAGTATTCCGTATTTGGATCTGCGTTTGTTTTTGGATGCAGTGGCTACCTTAGAGGGGTTGCACCTGAATGCCTTGTTGGCGTTAGTGAGTGAGGCCCAAGTTTTTGATCCCAGACTATTGAGTCCAGAAGAAAAAATGGAATTGAATCAGTTGTTGATTAAGTCGCATGGACAGGAACAGGAAAAACCAGGCTTATTTAAAGCATTAACGGTTGAAAATTGTCGGAAGTTATTACATGTCTAAATTGATTTTTTGTTTAATGGGACCTACCGCGTCAGGGAAAACTGCTTTAGCGTGTGAGTTAATAAAACAATACCCTTTTGAGATTATTAGTGTTGATTCCGCAATGATTTATCGCGAGATGAATATTGGCACCGCGAAACCAACCCTTGAGGAGCTGCGCGTTGCACCACATCATTTAATTGATATTAAAGATCCCACTGAAGCTTATTCAGCGGCGCAATTTTGTGCGGATGTCGCGTCTTTAGTCGTGACGATTAACAATAAGGGTAATATCCCCTTATTAGTTGGTGGAACCATGATGTATTTTAATGCTTTACAACAGGGTTTATCCACCTTGCCGGAAGCCAATCCTGCAATCCGCCTGCAATTGGAAGATGAAGCAGTCGTGCACGGCTGGGACGTGCTGCATCAAAAATTGATGCAGGTTGATCCCAAAGCTGCAACGCGTATTCATGCTCATGATACGCAAAGAATTCAACGGGCATTGGAAGTTTATTATCTAACTGGAACTTCTTTATCTGTGTTTCTGGAGCAACAAAAAAAGGACCCTGATTATCAATTTGTAAATTTTGCTTTGTTTCCCACTCAGCGCACTTGGTTGCATGAACGGATTGCCTTGCGTTTTGAGCAAATGTTAGCTCAAGGGTTTATTGAAGAAGTAGAGCAATTACAAGAAAAATGGAATTTAACCATGAACTTACCTTCGATGCGCTGTGTGGGATATCGACAGGCACTTGAGTATTTGCATGGAGATTATGACTATGCGCTGATGCGTGATAAAGGCATCGCAGCCACCCGTCAACTCGCAAAACGACAATTGACTTGGCTTAGGCATTGGGATGATGTGTTGTACTATGATCCACAAAATACAGCTTTTCGTGATGGGATTATGGCGAAAACCAGGGAAATATTAGATAATCGCTAAATCATTTATTGAATGAAATCCTGTTACCTGTTGAGGGAAAGGGATTTTTATAATTGAGGAACATAATGTTAAAAGAAAAATTAGAACCTGCAAGCGCGAAAAAAAATTACGTTGTGCATCGCGATCAATTGCCCTTAAGTTGTCCAACTGATGACATGATCTTATGGAACGCGCATCCTAAAGTTTATTTGCCTATAGAAAAAACTGGCGTGGAAGTATGTCCTTATTGTGGTTCGAGATTTGTATTGCAGAATGATTAATTCTATTTGTATTGTAAGATTATCTGCGCTTGGTGATGTTTTGATGGTGGTTCCTCTCATTAGAACTTTGCAAGCTAGTTTACCGCAAGCCAAACTAACCTGGATTATTTCCAGGCCCGCGTTTGATTTAGTGGAAGGGATGGATGGTGTTGAGTTTATTGTCATTGATAAACCACATCATCTGGCAGATTATTGGCGTTTTAAGAAGCAAATGAATGGACGCACGTTTGATGTATTACTCGCGCCGCAAGCCAGTTTACGCACCAACTTCCTTTATCCTTTAATTAAAGCTAAACGTAAAATTGGTTATGATGATCGGCGCGCCAATGATGGTCACCGTTGGTTTGTGAATGAACGGGTTACTCCTGGTTTTGAACATACTTTGGATGGTTTTTTAAAATTTGCTGCAGCGCTGGGAATCCATGATAAAGTAATCCGGTGGGATTTACCGATTGCCGCTGTTGATTATGAATGGGCCGAGCAGCAGTTGCCCCAACAAGGCCCCATCCTCGTGATTAATCCGGCTGCCAGTAAGCCGGAACGTAGTTGGCCGGTGGAGCGTTATATTGATGTTTTGCGTCAAGCCCAGAAGCAATGGCAGGTACAGGTAGTAATAACCGGTGGCCCAGGTGATTTTGATAAGCAATTAGCCGAGCAAATCGCCCAAGTGATTCCTGCCATCAACTTAGCCGGAAAAACCAAGCCCAAGCAATTGTTAGCATTGATCAGCAAGGCAAACGTAGTGCTTTGCCCTGATACCGGTCCTTCACATATGGCGACGGCGGTAAACACCCCCGTAATTGCCTTGCATGCGGTAACCAATCCTCTGATTTCTGGTCCTTATCTTTTTCCTCATTTAGTGGTGAATCGTTACCCTGAAGCGGCAGCAATGATATTAGGCAGTGAGTCGATTGAAGATGTTTGGGGACAACATGTTCACGGCGATGAAAGCATGAAGTTAATTACCGTTGCTGAAGTAATGGCTAAATTAGCTATGGTTTTTTCTTAATTAGCATGTCTTTTTAGTTGGTAATACTTCAACATCAACACTCATGACTTCTCAACTACATCCAGGCTTAAGTAAGTATCTTGTTGATATGGCCACATTTTACAGCTAATTTTTATAATTTAAGCGGGTAAATATGGTATCATTTTTTTTTACATCAATTTGTTGTAAGCAATGAAAATAAAAAGTTTTGCTTGTGGTTTGTTCCTTAGTATTCAGGCTGTTGCTGCGCCACATTTTTCTCCGGCTGAACCATTCCCCGCTGCTCGTTATGCGATTAATGGACCGGCTTTGTGCGCAACCGCCAAAGAAACCTTGGCTTATTTAAACAAAGGCAATCACTATGATCCGCGGGTTATTCATGATGGCAAAGTGATTAAAGTGCCTCTTGCACGCGTCAAAGCAACTTTGCTTTTTATTTGCCAGCATCAACATAATCTTCAGGATCCCGCTTTTATTAAAAAACACTTTGATTTTGTGCGCTGGTATCCAGATGTGGAGCAGACGAAAGCACTGCGCTTAACAAAACCGCTCCTTGCTAACTTACCCAAAGATAAAATTTTAATGACCAAGTATTATGTTCATCGTGCCAAAGTAGCAAGCAAACCCTCTGCAGTCTATCCTTTTGCACTTTATGCTCTGCCAAAGGATGAAGAATCGCTTAGCCTGGAAGTAGCCGATACCAAACCTGGACTTACTCGCTTCCGATATGGAAAACAAGCTATCTTAAAAGGCGCATTGGCAAATAAAAATGTTCCAGTCCTGGCTTATCTGCGGCGAGAAGACTTGGAAGCGGCTTTAATGCAAGGTACGGTTTTGGCTGATTTTGGTGGTCAGGTAAAAAACTTTAATGTTCACCGTTGTAATAACATTCCGTATGATAAAGCGCAAAATCCGTATAAACAAGAGCGCTATTGGTATTTTAAAGCCGTAAATGGCATTAAAGGTTATGGCAAAGATGCAGAGCATAAAATCACCGTTAATAGCGAAGTTACGTTCGCCGCGAATCTGGAACAGTTTGGTCTGGGAAAATTGCTTATGGTGCAATATCCTGACCAAACAGGAACAATGGTGACGCGCGCGGGTATTTTTGCTGATACTGGAGGTGCATTCCAAAACAACCTGTATCAAGTCGATTTTTTAACGGGCAGTTATGCGGGGAGAGATGCTTTTTATCAGGCAAACCGTCATTTACCTGATTATGTGGCTGCCTATTTCATGGTGCTAAAAAAATAAGATGAAAATTTTTATAGTCAGCTTCTTCTTGCTAAATTCTGTGGGTCATGCCTTTTCTTGTCATGATGCGCAGAAAATTCATAAAACTCCGATTCAGTTTAATGAAGAGCGTATTGCTTTAACACGGCAATATCAATTAACCCATTATGGGATTAACGCTAAATCAATCGAAATTGAGCCGAAAATGATTGTTTTGCACTGGACATGCATACCCACCTTCAAAGCGACTTTTCGTGTATTTAATTCGCCTGCTTTTCCACAAAACTCACCACGCATCAGCGAATTGCCAGGCAACTTAAATGTATCAAGCCATTTTGTTGTGGAGCGTGATGGCCGTATTCATCAGCTCATGCCTGATAATTGGATGGCAAGACACGTCATTGGTCTAAATCATTATGCGATTGGTATTGAAAATATAGGTGGCATTGATGGGAAGGATGACTTAACCGATGCTCAAGTAAAAGCCAATGCATTTTTAGTGTGTTATTTAAAAAAGAAATACCCAGAAATTAACTATGTTATCGGTCATAATGATTATTTAAATTTCAAAAAGACGGCTCTGTGGCTTGAACTCGATCCTACTTATCAAACGGATAAGACCGATCCCGGGCCATTTTTTCTTGGTAAGGTCATGAAATTAGTCCGCCACGTCTAAATTTCGTATTACCTCTTTTCTAGCGCGAGTATGGTTTCCTCATATAAGGTATGCACCAATTAGCTATTAATGCTTTAACGAAAAATCATGTAAAAAAGGAATAAAGGCCAAGCGGTATAAAGCTACATCAGAAACTGATGTAGTTGTGAAATTCTTAAGGTCTTCCAACCTTAAGAATTTTATGAGATTGTCTTCGACAAATGGACTTAACTATGCTGCAGGAGCGGCTTGCTTAATACTTTCCTCTATTTCCTTAATTTTTAAAGAACTATCCGTAGAAAAGAACGTAAATTTTCCTTTATTCATCGTCATGTTAATTCCAGCGGCGATTGCATAACCTACTCCTCCCGTGAGTACTATGGCAAGAATATTGACCAGTATTTTTGTCCAGTCTCTATGGTTATCTAGTACTTCTCGGGCGGTGTTTATTTCTCGTGTACAGGTTAGTTTGAAATCCTCAAAAGATTTTGGATTAGGTTCATTGGCAAAATAGCTATTTCCTGCTTTTTTTAAAGCAGCATAAAGTGTTGCTGCTGCTTGATATGCTGCATCAAGCTCTGGCTTGTCTTTAAACTCAGACATTTTTTGTTTTAATAATTTAATTTTATCGTTGAATTTTCGTTCATTGTGTCTGGGAATTTTTCCATGACCACTTAATACTGAAGCATCAGGAATTTTTCCATGACCACTTAATACTGAAGCATCAGGAATTTTCCATGACCACTTAATACTGAAGCATCAGGAGCACTAAACCCTTTCGGTTCCAACTCGCTCATAAAATGAAATTCTTTCTTGATGGGATAA
>NZ_JH413843.1:48870-176539 GCF_000162755.2 Legionella drancourtii LLAP12 | reverse complement strand
TCGAAGCAATAAACCCTCCACATCCTCGGCTGATTTAATTAGACTAGGGAAAACAGCTTCTAATTGGCCAAGAATTTCAGCGCGAAGGGTAGGCTCCTGAATGCTGTTTAATAATTGCTTATAATCATTCAGCGTAGATACATTAAGTGTACCTCTTTTTTTCAAATCATTATAAAGTTCTTTGGCTTGTTCATTAGATAAAAGAAAAGCAAACGCATGCATATCCTTTAAAGTAGAAACATGCTGAGCAATTTCATGTTTAAATCGCTCATAAAATGAAATTCTTTCTTGATGGGATAACCGAAGCAATAAACTCGCCACATCCTCGGCTGATTTAATTAGACCAGGGAAAACAGCTTCTAATTCACATAATATTTCAGCACGACGGGTAGAATCTTTAATGGATTGTAATAAAGATAGATAATCTGATAATGATTTATTAGGTAATTTAGGCATTTTTTTCCGATGTTGATAGCAGTGTATGAATTATATACTTTCTTCATTAAGGAAAGATTAAGAGCTTAATGGAAAATAAAGAAACAAAATCATCTTATAGCAGCTACTTAACGATGAACTATTTTAAATAGTGCCTTAAATGCGCTCAATAAAAGATTTATTGGGTATTAAAAGGTATATCGTATTATATAAATTAAATTAACAAAATAATTAAATTAATCTATATTTATGTTTAGAGCTTATAAATCAAGGAAGACAAGATGAGTTTAGATAGCTTTTATCATGAGAGCTTTAAAAAATGGCTCAAAGGCAAGTGTTCTGTACAGTCTGATGCCGTAACTGATTCGTTTGATGATAGTGGCATACAGGCTTATTATGAGCCTTCCAGACAGGTATTTATTATCTCCCCAGGAGAAAAAGAATATCCACGCCAAATTGTGGAAAATACTTTGTACCAGGAAGAAGAATTTAACTCCTTAGTGGTTGAGATGCTAAAAAAGTCGTAATGCGTTGTTTTAACCAACATTGGGATCGGTCCATAATAAAGCCGACATGGCCTCCATGTTGGCTTAATTCAAAAAGAATATCAGCAGATAATTCGTCACTGGTTGGGATCGTGGCTGGTGTCATGAAGGGATCATCTAATGCATGAATAATTAAGGTGGGGGTATTAATTTTTTTCAGATATTGTCTGCAACTGGCTGTCTGGTAATACTCTGTGGCACTAGAAAAACCATGTAAGGGGGCGGTTATGTGTTGGTCAAAATCGTAGAGAGTTTTTAAGGAAAATAGTTTTTGCTTAGAAATGGCGAGCTGACAATTAATTACATCCAGTTTTTGCGAAAATACCGCATGTAAGTTTTGGATTAAGTTTGCTTGATAAATACGCGCGAAGCCTTTATTCATTTGTTGCACTACATCCTGTAGTTTAAAGGGGACCGAAATAGCGACTGCCGCATCAATCAAGGTTTGTGTCCCTGTTTCACCAAGCCATTTCAACAATATATTGCCACCTAATGAAATGCCAACTACTGCCTTTTTGGTCATCGGTTCACGTATTGTTAGTGACTGCAGAAAATAGGCTAAGTCTGTGGTTTCTCCGCCATGATACGTACGTGGTAAACGATTGGGTTCGCCACTAGTACCACGATAGTGCATTAAGACACCCCGATACCCCGCCTTATTAAAGGCGCTTAGTAATCCTGGAACATAGGGTGAATTAATGCTGCCACCCAAGCCATAAAGTAAAACAACTACTGGCGTCTCATTACTTAAGCCATTAATAGCCCAGGCTAAATCAATAAAATCACCATCAGGTAATTCAAGGCGTTCATGATGGTCAATAGGGGCTTGTAAACGATTGGTTAAGGTGCGATACAGTGTTTGCCCATGTTTATTAGTAAGCCACCAAGCTGGTTTAAATTCACTGTGAATAATCATCAGGGATCTGTCCTCAAGACGACAATGTTAGTTTCTTTGTCTTTTAGTATAAAATAAAGTAGATGAAAATAAATGTTTTATGCCAGTTGATTGGTGATAAAACATTAGTTGGTGCATGGCTTCATTGCTACCTACTCTTCATTAAAGTTACATTTTGTTAACGGGACGATCGTCGTTTTTTTAATCAATTTATGTCCCATCCAGACGAGTAAAAAAAGTGGGATGCAAATGTAGGAAATGAGTAAGCCGTACCAATCTATGGGATCGGCGATTAAGGCGGCATAATTTTGTCCGCCAATCACGATGAGGCACAAGACAAATGCACACAAGGGACCAAACGGGTATCCTTTAGCTACATAGGGCAGCAAGGCCGGATCTTTTCCTTGCAGTAAATAAGCTTTTCTAAAGCGATAATGACTGATTGCTATTCCTATCCAGGCAATAAATCCTGACAGGCTGGTGGCATTGAGTAACCAGAAATAAACCGTGCCATTGCCAAAAAAAGAAGAGAGAAAAGCCAGCATTGCCACGGCACTGGTTAATACTACGGCATAAATAGGGATGCCACGTTGATTCACTTTGGAAAAAATGCGTGGTACATGGCCGGCTTTAGCAAGATACCACAGCATTCTGCTCCCTACATACATAAAGGAGTTGGCGGTTGATACGATGGCTAAAAGAATCACGGCATTCATGATGGTTGCCGCAAAGGATTTATTGTATTGTTCAAAAACCAAGGTAAATGGACTCATAACCACCTCAGGAGTTACTAATTTAGGTGAGGTGTAGGGGATTAACAGACTGATAACAAAAATGGATAAAATGTAAAAGATTAAGATGCGCCAAAATACCATTTTTACTGCTTTAGGGATATTTTCATGTGGTTTCTCACTTTCCCCAGCAGCGATACCAATCATTTCCGTTCCTTGAAAAGAAAAACCAGCAATAACAAAGGCACTAATGATGCCCTCCCAGCCACCATGGAAGGGGGCATCTCCAAGGGTCCAATTGTGGAATCCTTCTGCTTTATAAGCGGTGATGCCCGCAACAATCAGGAATCCTGTAACAATGAAGAGAATAACCACGGTTATTTTGAGAAAGGACATCCAATATTCTATTTCGCCAAATACTTTAGTGGATATGGTATTAAAACCAATAATTACAACCAAAAAAGTTGCGCACCAAATATAGGACGGGCTATCGGGAAACCAAAAATGCATGATTAATGCCGAGGCGGAAATTTCTGAAGCAATATAAATGGCACAACTGTACCAATAATTCCATCCTAGAGCATAGCCGAAAGACGGATCAACAAAACGGGAGGCATAAACGTAGAAGGCTCCTGTATTAGGCATAAATGCAGCCATTTCACCAAGGCTGGTCATTAAAAAATACACCATAATGCCCATGATAAAATAGGCCAGCAACGTACCGCCTGGTCCCGCTAAAAATAGGGCATTACCGCTGGCTAAAAAAATACCCGTTCCAATTGAACCACCAAGTGCGATCATGCCTAATATGCGGGCATTGAGTTTGCGTTTTAGCACCGGCTCATGGGCTACATCGTGCATTGTTCAATCCTTGTTTATCCTGATAAAATGTTAACAGCTCCTAATATTGCAGCCAGTTTTTTTCAGGTATTCGTTCAATCGAAATGGTTTCATAGGTTTTGAATATATCCCCATTTTGCGATAAAAGAATGGCAATTGGGCGCGTTTTTTCAAAATGAGCAAATATTATCATCAGCATGACCGTGATGGGGACAGAGAGGAACATTCCTAAAATACCCCATATTGCCCCCCAAAGCGCTAGAGATATCAAGATGACTAAGGGGCTTAAATTTAAGGTATGGCTTAAAAAACGCGGCTCAATTAAATTGCCTACGATGAACTGAACCGTTCCTAGTCCCACAATCACTTCAATAAAAGGCAGCCAGTTAGCAAATTGTACTACGGCTAACGTAGCAGGAAACAGCGTGGCGATGATTGCCCCAATATTGGGAATGTAATTTAAAAAGAAAATAAGCAGCGCCCAAAATTCAGCAAAATCGACTCCTACCCATTTCATAATGAACCAACTGGCGATGGCGGTACCCAGGCTTAAAAGGGTCTTTAAGCCAAGATAAGTTTGGGTGTCATTCACAATATGGGTGAGGATATTGGTCATTAATTGTTGATTTTCCAATGAGGTTATCATGGCATCCATCTTTCTTTGGAAAAAATGTTGTTCAACGAATAAGAAAGCCACATACAAGCCGATAAGTACGGTAGAACTGGCAAGCGTCGTAAATACACCCGAAATTTTTAAGACAATGGTTTGCACATTAATGGTTTTGATTAATTGATTCATATTCGCTAAGACTTCGATGCGATATTTTTTATCAATCCCGTCAACAATCGTTAATAAATTTTCTTGATAGCGGCCCGAGGCGTCGATGACGTTGCTGACATTATTGGAAATGATATTAACAAAAATGGTGATAAAAATTGCGGCAACAGCAAAAGATAAAATCATGCTTAGCCACATGGGTAATAATTCACCAATAGTTGGTATCCGTTGGATAATTCCACTGGTGGTATTAAGGAGATGCCATATAAATACCGCAATAATAATTGGAATTAAGATGCTGCTGCCGACGATAAGGAAATAGCCAATAATCCATACAATAATTAGCCCTGAGGCAAAAGCAATGATACGGCTCATAGACTTGCTCCCCAACAGTAGAGTCTGGGGGCTGGGCTGTACGAGGTACCTTGCTTCTTGAATTTATTTAACGGTTCCTTATGCATTCATTAAACTCCTTCTATGGTCTTTTTTATTTACAAAATACACGAATGGTTAATACCAGTTAACATCGCAATAATTGTTTGCGCAAAGTTTCAGTAAAGTAAAGAACAATATACCGCTAAAAAGAAGCCCTCACGTCATCAGCTGTTTCATCATCAGTACTAATGGGGGGGATGGATGTTTTTTGTACCAAATATTCGATAGGTACTACCTGACATTGTTTTGGCTTCATACATGGCAGTATCTGCTTGTAGTAATAATGATTCACTACTTATATTTTTATTGTTATGGCAATTGACGACACCAATGCTTACTCCTACGGATAATTCATTACCTGACAAAAGAAAAGGGGTTTCCATCAATTGCGTAATTTTTTTAGCGACCACCTCGCTTTGGTGGCATTCGGATAAATCTTCCAGCAAGATGGCAAATTCATCGCCGCCAAAACGTGCGGCAACATCATAGGCTCGAAGCGATTGTTTCAGGCGCAACCCCACTTCTTTTAACAATTTATCGCCAGCCATGTGTCCTAGCGTGTCATTGACGAGCTTAAATTTATCCAGGTCGATTAACAATACACTGATGATGCCTCCAAGCCGTTTCATTTTGGTCAGGGCGACATCAAGTCTATTTTCGAAGAGCATGCGATTGGCAAGACCAGTCAGCATGTCAAAATTAGCTCGCATAATCAGCGCACTTTCAAATTGTTTTCGTAGGACTGCATACTGAATCGCGCGTCTGATAAGATGGGCATCGAGTTGATCTTTGAATAAGTAATCTTGAGCGCCTTGCTTAATGGCTTCAAGAGCTAAATCTTCATCTTTATAGCCGGTTAAAAAAATTACGGGCAGGCGTGGCGACATATTTTGAATGCTATGTAATCCGCTAAATCCACGAGTATCTGGCAAAGTGCGATCCAAAAGTGCGACGTCAAACTCTTCTTCCGAGACTATTTTCAGGGCGTCAGAAATCGTCGAGGTATTTATTAAAACATGAGTTTGGGGCAGGGCTTGTTGCAGTACTTTGCTAATAAGAATAGCATCGCCGTATGAGTCTTCAATCAGCAATATTCTTAAAGGATTAGATGTAGACGTTGCGTTCATCAGAGTTCCTCTCTGTTACTTAAATTAGAGTCAGATCTAGATACTCGTCTTTTTTTTGAATAGTTCGAACCATTAGCGCGGTGCATCATTGGCTCTTACCATTAATACTAGTATCGTTAGCTTAAACTGTACAAGCATACATCGATAGTTTTGATATAGTTTATCTTCTTTTCTTTTCTTCATCAGGTAATATAACGTGCTTAAACCAAAATTGTTCAATTTTATCGGTAAGTTCATAGAGCTCCTCTAGATTGGCTGCCTTTTTGATATAACAATTTGCATAATTATCATAACAATGAATTACATCGTATTCCGCGCTTGAGCTGGAAAGAATAATTACTGGAATCCGTCGAAGTCGCACGTCATTTTTAATTACCTTAAGTACTTCTAGGCCATTTATTCCAGGAAGATTTAAATCGAGGATAATAATGTCAGGCATTTTCAATTTGTCTTTTTTATTTTTACTGCACAATAAGCTAAGCGCTTCTTCGCCAGTGCTGGCAACGGTTATTTTGTTTTCAATTTTTGTACGTTCAAAAGCACGTTTTACGAGCAATGCATCGCCGTGGTTATCTTCCACTAAAAGTAGGCGCACAGGGCGCTCTTTATGTTGCAATGTGTCGTTGTTCATTAATAAGCTCCTGTCAGTGCTTATCGCATTTAGGAATAGTTAAAAAGAAGACACTACCTGAGCCAATGATGGATGTTACAGAAAGTGTTCCGCCATGAATCTCAGCAATTTTTTTGCAAATCGATAAGCCAAGTCCACTGCCTTTAATGGATTCCCATGTATGTAAGCGACGAAATGGTTCAAAAATTTCGTCAATAAATTGCTCTTCAATTCCCAGGCCATTATCCTTAATCGAAAGACGCCAATTTTCTCCTTGATCTTCTAAGCCAATATGGATATCAGGAGTATTTCCTTTGCGCTGATATTTAATTGCATTAGTTAGTAAATTTTGCAGCAAGCGCATAATTTGCATAGGGTTACCATATAGTATAGGCAATGGATCTTGCGTAATTTGGGCTTTTTGCTCTTCAACGAGGGTTTTTATATTTTGCAGTGCATTTTGTAAGATTTCTTCGCCATTAAATCGCACAAAGATTGTTTGTTTGCTTACACGAGAATAGGCTAGCAAATCGTTAATTACATCACGCATACGGATACCCGCATTAGTCATTATCCGCAAATATTCTTTGGCTTCATCATCTAGCTCTGTTTGTTTTTCAGCAAGTAAGAGCTCCCCGAAATTATTTATCATGCGTATTGGTTCTTGCAAATCATGCGACGCAACATAGGCAAAACGCTCTAATTCTGCATTCGAGTTGGCTAAGGCTTTCATCAGTTTTTTGTTTGCGGCCTCTGTTTTTTTATTTGCAGCTTCTGCTTTTTTGCGCGCAGTAATATTTTGTACTTGGGAAATAAAATATTTGGGGGTGCCATCCATATTCCAGAGTAGAGAAACATCTAATAATCCCCAAATAATATGACCATTCTTATGAAAATATCTTTTTTCCATTTGGTAGTTATCAATTTCTTTATTTAACATTCGTACTAAATAACCCAAATCCTTCTTCAAATCGTCTGGGTGGGTAATGGTTTGGAAATCCATAGCCAGAAATTCCTCTTCGCTATAACCCATCATATTGAGCAAGGCTTGATTAACATTGAGCCACTTTCCCTCAGTGGAAACTAATGCCATACCAATGGAGGCATAGTGCATGGCTAAACGGAATGTTTCTTCACTTGCTTTGGTCGTTTCTTCTTGTGCTTTACGTTCGGTAATATCGCGGGTAATGTTCACGAATCCGACCAGTTTTTCATCAGAATCATACAGCGCTTCAACTAAAATTTTTGCCCAAAAATGACTGCCATCTTTACGTACTCTGATATTGTCTTCTTCATATCGTCCTTGCTTTTTAGCTATCTTTAAGTAGTGTTCCGGAACCTTATTGGCAATGTCTTCTGCGGTATAGAATATGGAAAAAGGTTTGCCGATAATTTCGCGCTCAGCATACCCCTCAAGCCTTTGGGCGCCGATATTCCAGCTTTTCACGTTTCCTGAAGGTGTTAGCATGAAGATGGCATAATCTTTAATACCATCTAGGATCATTCTATAGCGATTCTCACTTTCAGTAAGCGCTTTGCTTTTTTCATCTGATTTGAGCACTAAGTAAGCGCATAATGAGACCAGCATTGATATAATGAAATCAAAGCAAAAAATGACTAAATAACTTTGCGATACTTGATTTGCTAACGCCTCTGTATTAGGTCTTGGTATAATTAGCCTGGCGGTATTATAAACCGCAGCGGACAGCGATAGGGTTGCTGTAAGGAAGGCGATAAAAATAGGGATTGGTAACCAAATAGACTCTGTTTCTGAACGGTTCCAAACATAGTTAATGATGGCACTACTCAAAAGCACGAAACAGCAGGCTGATTCAATAGGAATCATGGCAATAATATTGCGTGAATGAGTGAGCCAGCCAATCAATATAGTCAGCGCTAAAAGTGTAATAAAAATTGGACAGAAGAAGATAAACCACATCCAAATGCTGAATTTCTTGTGTTTTATCTTTGAGACAACGTTCCAATGGTTCATAGGTATTTGCTTAAATTACAGACATTTGATTAAAGTACGCATGGATAGCATGCGGCTAGGCCTTTCGCTATAAGTTTATCTTATCTTGGTTATAAAAATGTTCGGAAATTCTTTTAATTTTAGCAGAGTATTACGGATCTCAGGAAGCAAAGCATAAATACCGCTCTCTGAGGACTCACTTTTTAATTTAGTTGAGAAAAATTAATACTTATTTTGTTGTGATTTATGCAATTTTATTAAAATATGGTCTATATTTTACAATGTTAATTACGGATAGGGAGTTCCAAATGAAAAACACAAATTTGACTTCTAGATTTAGAAGTTTAAATCAATTGCTTATGGTGCTGTTTTTATTTGCCAGCCCATTAGCCGGCGCATATGCTGCATGTTGCGCAGGTCATGGCGGTGTTGCTTCATGTAATAAATCTACAGGTCACCAGATGTGTAAAGACGGTACTGCTTCTCCAACATGTACTTGTGCTATTCCCAAGACTAAAAAAGCGACCACACCTGCTACGGCGCCAGCGACAAGTACAAAACCTAAATCAAAGGCCAAAACCTCGACAACAACTAAGAGCGCACCCACCACTACTAAACCTAAAAGCAGTTGGTGGGGTGGAAAAAAATCGACTACAACGACACCAAGCACTACAACTAAAAGTACACCTGCCAGTGGTGCGAGTGCTAAAGGCTGTTGCTCACGCCACGGAGGGGTCGCTCAATGTGATAAGGCGAGTGGCCATCAAATGTGTAAAGATGGTACTGCATCACCTAGCTGTACTTGTCACTAAGTCCCACGCATAGAATAGTTTGAATGATAGGACGCATCATCCTTTACCTCTTTAGGCGTTGCAGAACTCCATAGAGAGGTAGGGATTTTTTTATCATTTAGTTCCGCTGATTGTTCGGGTGAAGCCGCCACATTTGCACCTAATGGAGAAGGGGCAACCGGGCTATTTTCTTTCTGGATATTAACGTACTTGTCAAAAAGGAGGTAGGTGCTTGCCAGGGTAATAAATAAAGCACATAAAGTAGCTGCGGCTAATAAGCAGATACTACTAATTGCCAGGGCAGCGCCTGCAGTAAAGACAATAGCTGGAAAAGCAAGCCCACCTGTTGCAATGGTTGATATTAATAGACCACTCATGAGCAGCAAGCTGGCTCCAGCCAGTAAGCCAATGGATGTATCAGAAGCTAAAAGTCGTTTTAACCAGGATGTTTTTTTATCTAAGGCACAGTCAATGATTAGTTGCATGCGGTAGGAATTAAACAATACCATCAAGGTTGTTGACGCCATGACCATTAACGGGATAATGGGGGAAACCGCGATGCCTGCAACTGCAAAAGAAACAATGAACGCAGTGAACGCAAGAGCGCTATACATTAATAGTCCTTGGTTTTGGAGAATATTTTTTTTCAAAGCTTGATTCAATTTATTGTGTGCAAATAGATAATCCAGCCTACCATTTAAAGTAATGTCGGTAAAAAAAGACGTTTTATCATCGGCTGTCATGGCACAACCAATCCCTCTTTTTTGGCTCATTATTTTTGCACCGGGAGCATCATTTAAGCCATCACAAACTAACAAAACTCCGTTAGGATCATCCTTGTGTAATTCCATTAATGCGCTTAAAAAGTCTTCTTTATTTTGTGGTGTTTGTTCGGCATGAATGTCTTCCAAGGCAAAAATGGAGTCATTTTGTTCATTAAAACCCAGGGCTGAAGATTGACTGTCGCCAGTGAGCATAATTATTTTTATTCCTGCACTTTTTAAACGAGTTAGTGCGGCTAAAACGCCTTTTCTAATTTCATGTTTAATATAGATTGCACCTTTGTATTTTTTATCTTCCGCAATATAAACGGGCGTAAATCCTTGTTCTGTTTTATGGCTGTCGAGTTCCGGTACAGGGATATTGAATTGTCGTAAATAATCGGCACTTCCTACCTGAAGTAGTCTTCCTTGCACTACAGCGGATAAGCCACGGCTATTTGGATCATTGGTTACTTTGTCGATATCTTGGATAATGCTACGTTGCGTTGTTTTGCTTTCATAATAACGAACAATGGCTTTGGCAAGTGGATGGTCAGCGCCATGGTGTTTTTCCAACAGATAAATACGCTCCCATAGAGAAGCAGAAATACCTTCAGCTGATTCGACTTGACTATTCCCTGTGGTCAAGGTACCTGTCTTATCAAATATGACGGTATGTATTTCCGTATTTTGATGGCATATATTTTCATCACGTATGGTGATGCCTTGATTACTTCGTTGGTAAAGATTAAGTAAATTCGGTAATTGGTGGGCTATAGCCATGGTGCATGGACAGACGGCAAATAAAATACCCGTAATATTTTGTAAGGATAAAGAAAAAGTAAGTATGCCTAAGGCCCAGGGGGCAATAATTGCCGCGGCAATTCCGACAACAATTAAGGCGGTGTAGAGGTAGGTAAAGGTATGATTCGGTTTGGCAATAATATTTTCTTTGGCGCGATTCGAGCGAAATAATAATTGATTCACTGTGCTGTGGTAAGAATCTTTAGATGCATAAACAACAACCGGATCACTTAAATTAATGGCGCCAGCCGGGATAAAATCTAAGCGTCGTTTTATCTGCTGCGGTTCTCCCGTTAAAAGGGATGAGTCAACGATGGTTTGTCCATTAATCAAAATGCAATCAACAGGAAAACATTCTCCACGATTAATTTTAATGATCATTCCTTCTTTCAGTGAACTTTTGCGCTCCATAACCAGCTTATTACCAACAACCATCTCCTCTATACACTTAAAAAAAACGTCAGGACCTTTGTCTCGGCCAAGAAGGACATCAATCGGTTGCGACAAGAATGTCTGTTCTGATGATGAGAGTTGGTAACAAGGGTATTCCTCGGCCATTTGAGGGAACAACATTTTTATTCCTTGCAAATGCATTTTCTTCGACTGATTCAAAACCTTACGCTTTATCTCATCCATGCCATTAATAATAGTAATGAGCATCACGGGCATGAGAAAACACATAAACATCATGGAAAAACCACTTAGTAATGGCATCGAAATGGCATGATAGAGTGTATGTGCTAAAGATAAAAACCAGCCTAAGGTGACCGTTGTGTTCATGTTCAGCACATTTTTATCACGTAAATTGCGAAAAAAATTGAGTAGGTAATGTCTGGCGGTAAAGGCAGTAGTTAAAAATGAGAGTGATGTTAGTGCAAATGTAAGAAGTATTGATGGGGAAAAAATGATGGCTAATGTAGCGATGGCGGCAATCGCCAATAGATTAATGAAGATATTTATCCAGTTTACATTGTAGCTCTCATTTTTTTCTTCTTCGCAGTTGTTAATGATTTCAAAGCCGAAAGACTCGATGCCTTCTTTGAACATTGCGGAAATTTGCTCTTTAAGCGGTTCATTTTGCTTAAACTCTTGCTCATTTGTGGTAACAGTAATAAATAAACGATGAATGCCTAAAGCTTGCGGTTCAGCATCCATGATTAGTTGGGCATTTTTTGGTACAAGATTTTCTTCTTTACATTGATCCAAACAATTATTAAAACCGCGTTGAATGATTGCTCCACATCCTTGGAAACACATAATCCCTGAGACTAAAAAGGAATCTTGAAAAAGTATTTTTTTTGCCATTAGGTATAACTCTTATGTCGACTCTATTGCCGTAGGGGGAATATTGGTGAATATTAAGTTAATACGCATCAAATTGCCACATAAAGATTAAATTATTTATGGGCGCTTTATTTGCTATGCCTTGGTTCTCTTTGTGAAAAACCGGATGACAGCGTGGGTTATTGTGGTTATTCTTGGGGCAAGATTTCAGGGGGGGGGACCTTGCTATTTTCTTGGCCAAAACAGGTTGATTTTCTGTGTTCCGATGCTAAAAAATAAATCTTTTTACCCCAAAGATGGTGTAGAGCGATAGCCCCCAGTATACGGAGTGTAGGCGATTTTGAACTTTTTATCATCCCGCAAGGAATTATGGCTGACTTATTTTCTTGCTGCATATTGTGCTTATTATTTAATTAACTCATTGGCTGCCGCATGGGGTTTTACTACCGATGATGCCTATATTAGTTGGTTTTATGCACGTCAATTAGTTCATGGTCATGGCTTGCATTGGCAGGATATGATGCCAGCAGTAGAGGGGTATTCCAATTTTTTGTGGGTTATGCTGGCGGCTTTAGTTATAAAATTGCAATGGCCATTAGTACTTAGCATTAAATGGATTTCTGTTATTAGTTTAGGTATGGGGCTTACCTATTTATATCGGTTAAGCAGGCTTTTTTTTAGTCCCTTATTGGCTATGTTGCCGGTACTTTTATTCAGCCATTATACTGGGGTTGTTTGGTGGACTGTTAGTGGCTTAGAAAGTACTTTTTTTTGCGCGCTTGCGCTTTTATTGATATGGCAATGTGCCGCTGCTTTTGGCTATGTCATGTTATCCGCATCGCCAATGACCTCGTCAAAGAATTCCACTCCGGCATGGATTATGACCAATATTGCGCTGCTCCTCCTAGGATTAACCCGATTTGAAGGTCTTGTATGGTTGCTACCGGTTGCTATATTTTCTGTTTGCCAATTGCAAAAAGAGGGTTTAACCCGATTTGTGCATGGATATAAGACTTTATGTTTATGGGGAATGGTTACTTTTTGTTGTTTTGTGCTTCCTTATACGATTTATTTTGTTTGGCGTCTTGAATATTTTGGTCATTGGATTCCCAACAGTTATCTTTGTAAAGCCATGGTCCCGGGGCAAATAGGAGTAGTTGATTTAGATTATTTGCACATTGCTATCGCGTTGATTGTGGCTTCGTTGCCCTATTTTTTATCACGTAAAGATTGCCGTCATTTATTACTGTGGCTGCCGTCATTATTTTATGGGGTTATGCTTTGGCAGGCCGATCCGTTGCTTGCTTATCATTTACGCTTCTTTTTAGCGCCTTTGGCACTGTTCTCTTTAGCTGCTGTTTTAGGGGTGTATCAGTTTTTACAGTATTTTAAATTTTCGCAATGGGATTTAAAGTTAATGACTGGTTTTGTGAGCATCATTTTGACCTTTGCCATTATTCCTGGAAATAATTTTGCCCATTTGCACACGACTGCGGCAGAATATCAGGGGCGAAATCACAATCGGATGATGATTAGTAAAATATTAAATGAGCAAGCAAGCACAGGAGCTACTGTTCTTTTAGATGATTGTGGGATGATTCTGTTTCATGCACGGCCAGATCTTCATTTTATCGACAGCCAGTGTTTAAATAATGCCCCTTTAGCGCAGGCTATTTATCATAATAATTTAGCGCTTTATGCCGATCATTTGCAGCAGGAAGTGAAACCGGAATGGGTTGTCGTGAATCAACCTGCATTAGCGGTGCACCTTAGTCTTTTAATGGAAACTTTAGTGCAGAAGCAGTTTTTAAGCGAGTACCAGGTTGTTGCAACGTTACGCTCCCGGGCGACATCGATGGAGGCTATGGATCATTATTTGCTTTATAAACGACGTAGTGCTTCTTAAAATAACAGCGGGCATCCGTTCATCACAATATTCCATTCATTGGGTTATTGGGCCTTACGGCCCAATGGTATTATTGTGACGAGGAAGAGGATTGTGCTGCACTATTGCTCAAATCAGAATTTGGTGGGGTAGTGCTGAGACTTTTGAGTAGCATAACGCTATTGGTTAGTAAGAGGCGTTCTTGGATTTGGCGATCCAAATACATTTGATAGTTCATTTCCGCAAGTAAGGCGGCAATTTCTTTTTCTACAGTTGCTGGCGAGGCATTATTGATTTGGTTAAGCCATTGATTATTTTGACTCATATCCGGATTGAATAATCTCCACGTGGCCATATTAAACTCACTCAAGGCTTGGCTTGATGGTGTAGATTGACTGGTGCCACTTTGATTTTGTGGTAATCTTTTTGACATAATGAAATACAGATTACTAATACCCACTGAATATTGTGCTGCATAGGTGCGTAGGGTAGTAAAGTAATTATCAAGTGTTGCCTGTGCTTGAACTTGCTGTATGGTGGGGATTGCGCCTGACTTAATCTGCGCTTGGGTATACAACGTATCATAAGCCTTTAGCTTCGGTAACTGCAAAGGAGTGACTGCGCCTGAAACGTAGCGCACAAAATTAGCGGCTTGTTGCGCCTGAGTTTGGGCGTTTAAACCTGTGTTTTGGTTGTTAGTACTAGGACTTGATGTACTATTTGCTGACGCGTTTTGGGTTGCATACAGTAATGGAGCTGTTAGTGAGTTGCTGTTAAGCTGACTTATCAATTGCTGGTTATATTGATATGTATAGTATTGGTAGGTTGACGGCAAGGTGCCAATAATATTGGAAGTGACGCCGCTAGCGGGTAAAATAGTATTACTATTACCACCGACTTGTGAACAGCCTTGCCAGGCAGAACCATCATAAGTCATACAATAACTTACATCGGGTGTACTTAAGATATTTAATACCGCTTGACTTACTGGGTCTTGTTGGAAACTAGGTTGATCAATGGCGGTACTCACTGCAACGGTGCCTTGTTGTTGTGATTGGGGGTTGCTGTAATTTTGTGAGTTGAACACATTATTCGCAAACGCATTGATTGCTGCTGCGTTAGGAATACCTCCTTCAGTGGGTAGAAATTGCGCTAATGCTGAATTGACGGGAATGGCGCCTAAAAAAGTATTAAACATATACGTTTCTAGGACTTGGGTGGCTGTTGCGTTCAGGAGGGTTTGACTTACGGTGGCATTATTGGCGGTGGGGGATTGAGTTAAGTTATAACCTAAGTAACCACCAAGATTAAGTAAGTATTGGACTAAATTTTGGGTATTGGTTGCTGTTTGTTGTGTACCATACTGGTTAAGCGAATCATCTGCTACGGCTGGTAGAGTAGTTAAGCAAAATAAATTAATCAGTGCAAATTTGGAAAACCGTTTCATCATTCATCCCCTTCAAGTGCGCGTAAGACAAGTTTCAATCGATATTGACAAAAAACTCGCGATAATAACCGTAAACGTTCAAATACAATGTTTCTTTTGAGAAAAACTCCTGCAGGATCATGGCTTCCGGTGCTGGTTTCTTCCGCATGGATTAAGATACGTGAAGCACTTCCCGGATGAACAGTATCGATTGCTTGCAGCAATCGCAGTCCTCTACCTGACTTAATATTACCAACAATACGAATAAATTTTTCTTCTTCTGCTAAGAGCCCCATATCAATCTTTTCAATATCATCAAGCTCTTTACCAAGCTGCGTCATAGCCGCTTCAAAGTCTGGATTTCCATCCAGGGTCCAGTCTTCAACACTTTCCATAAAAGTAATAACACGGTAGATCATGGGGTCTATATATTCAAACCAATATTGGGCAGATGCTTCATGGCTAAGATCGGGCATGATTTACTCTTTTTTTACTGTCTCAGATTAATGGACGAATTCATTACTTACTACTATAGTATATTATGAGCGGTAAAAGTATATTATCCCTAAAATTTAAAGTAAGTAAATACTATGAAAAAGCAATCGGAATTGAGAATAGTTAAATTGATTAGTAGTATCCTTAATGTGCGTGAATGGTTTGATTGGGAGCGGGTAAGATCGTTTACTCTTTATTTGGCCAATGGCTTTAAACAGCTGTTTGTTCCTCAGAAAAGCGTTAAGGCGGAGTCATTTAAGGATGTCACTGCCAAGTTAAATATCGATGATGAAAATTTACTTGTTAAACAAAAAGCATTACTTCGTTTAAGTCTACTTATGTTAGTCATTGCAGGTCTGATTTTGGGCTATGCAGGCTATCAGTTGTTCTATGGTTCTTTTAAAGCGGTTATTGTGAGTCTGGTCGTCACGCTTATCGCATTGACATTGGCCTTTCGCTATCATTTTTGGTATTACCAGATTAAGCATCGCAAATTAGGATGCACCTTTGATGAATGGTTCAGGCAAGGATTGTTAGGGGAGAAAAAATGAACAAGCTAACCACCACTGTACTCCTCTTGGTTTTTCCTAGTCTGGTACTTGCGGATAACTCATTGAATTTTGCTCCCCCGGCCAGCGATTTCTCTATGGTATTCCTGGCTAATTTATTTGGTATCGTAGATGGAGTTTTAAGTGGTACGGGTAGCCAAATCATGGGGAGTATGTTTGGGGTATTTAACTCTGCCGTCTTAGCGATTGGTGGGGTTATTATCATGTATACCCTGATGGTTTCTACCATGAATACCGCTCATGAAGGACAAATGCTTGGGCAAAAATGGTCCTCTATTTGGATTCCCGTGCGCTCCACCATGGGGTTGGCTTTATTAATCCCTAAAGCATCAGGATATTGCTTGATGCAGATTTTTGTGATGTGGATTGTGGTTCAAGGGGTTGGTGCCGCAGATAAAGTTTGGAATGCAGCATTAAGTTATTTGAACCGTGGTGGGGTAATTATTCAAGCGCAACAAGTTAATCCAGCTACTGCGCTTACCGGTAATTCGAGTATGGGCGATATTGCTACAGGTGCACTCGATATTCTTGCGGGGCAAGTGTGTATGCTTGGTTTGCAGACCCAATTACAAAATCAAAGGCAAGCTTATCTGGATCAGAAAGCAAAGAACTCAGGACCTTGTGCAGGCACTCCTTCAGCAACAATGGCTCCTTTTTGTAATACTGCCGTGCCTGATTTTATTGGTTCAGTTAATGCAGTTAGTGTGCAAAATGCCAATCCAAGCGCGACTTCATTTTCTGTTTCCATGCCTAATTTGCCTACCGGAACTTCTAGTGTTTATGGTTTCTTAAATGGTATTTGCGGCTCGATTAGTTGGAATAATATTAGTTCAAGTTCTTCAGTGTTAGCGAAAGCAACTGCTGCTGTTGGGTCAACTGCTGCAGTGGGAGGCGCCAATCTTAGCTCTGATGAATTGGCAACTGCACAGATGTCACGTGCAATTGCAATTCAGCAAATGTATGTTGATTTAGCCTCTGTCGCACAAACTATTATTGGTAATGCCCCTGCACTCTCTCCTTCCAGCAGTACGAGCAGCAGTAGTAGTACAACTCCATATATCACTAATATTGCTACGCAACAGTTTGGTGTACCCTATACGCAAAACTCAACCGTATGCGCGAACTATAGCAATAATTGTTATACTTGGGGACCTACATCGGGGAGTTCAGGAGGTGCCACCTTATTTAATGGTACCGAATTTCTTAATGCCATTAATGACTATAATGGGGTTATGATGCCAACCCTTAATTTAATCGCGCAAATAAATGATGCAAAGACTGCACGTGATGCACGGGCGTTCATTAACCAGGCTTCAACCCAGGGTTGGATTATGGCCGGAGCATATTTCTTTAATTTAGTGAAAATTCAAGGTAGTGCAACGATGAACTCTAGCCAGATTGATTCGAATACTGGTTTAGAAAAGAGTAGCTTTGATGCCGCCAAGCTTGTCAAGGCGTTTAAAGATGGTCAATGCACCAGCGATTATGCTCCGTTGTGTGCCTGGTTTGGCGGTGTTGCTACGCCACTAGGTTACGTACAGACATTAATTAATGCAGGGAACACCGCGACGAATACTTCGCCAATTCAGAAACCTACTATGTCTGGTAGTCCACGTAGAAACGCAATTCTTACGCAAGCAGCAACGAGTGTCTATGGATTGGCAAATAACTCCATTATGGTTCAGCTACCCGGTCAACCAGGCCTAAAACCACTGACTTTTGCCAACAGCATTAGTTTCTCTGTTGATACCTCTATATACACTTTGCCGGAAATAAATTTCCCTTGCGGGGCAGTGAAACCTTTCTTCTCTATCTGTTTGGGGGCAATAATAGGTAACGTGTTCTATAATGGGATATTTTTGTTCGTCTATAATGCTTTAATGACAATGTTTGGACAGATTATTAACGAAGTTGTCATGGCCTTCTTAATGATTCCACTAAGCGGTATGGCCGATATCTTTAGGCAAGGTGTTGAGGTACTGGCTGAACCAGGAGCGAACCCAGTTGTTGCCTTAGCCAATATGGGGGTTCAATACATTAATTTCGCCGGTAATTTATGGATGATGTTATTGGGGATTACGGTTACTAGCTCACTACTCCCTGTATTGGGTATTTTCATCTTCGCTTTGATGTCTTTAGCGATGCCTCTGCTGATGGCTTGGGTCGGTGTAATGGTCTCAATTGGCTTTACAACGGCATATTATATTCCTATCTTGCCGTATATGATCTTTACCTTTGGTGCCTTGGGTTGGTTAATGTCCGTGATCGAGGCCATGGTTGCTGCACCAATTGTTGCCCTGGGTGTTACCCACCCTGAAGGGCATGATGCCTTTGGTAAAGGAGAAGCAGCCATCATGATCTTACTTAATGTCTTCTTAAGGCCTTCGATGATGATCATTGGTTATATTGCTGCCATTGCCTTATCATATGTTGGGGTGTGGATCCTTAATTCTGGGTTTGATACTGCAATTGGATTTGTGCAAGGGCAAGGTCGAAGCGCGGCTAATTGGGGCGCGAGCGATCTGCCTTCTGGTTCGGGAGGCTATTCTGACTGGGCCGGTATTTATGCATTCTTTTTCTCAATATTAACCTATACCACCATGTACTTAGTCTTGGTGCAAAAATCATTTACGTTGATTTCTGTACTGCCAGATAAGGTATTACGCTGGATTGGTGGTAACCCAGAAAGCACGGGTCAAGAATCTGCGCAGTGGGCTGGTGATGTACAAAAACAACACGAAGGAGCCGCTACCAAGACTGGAGATGCACAAGGAGCAATTGATAAAAAACTTGGTGCTTATGGTACGCAAGCTGTTAGCAAAGGTAAAGAGGCTCTTGGTTCTGCCGGTAGTATGATGGGTGGTGGTGGCAGTATAGAAGCTTCACCTGATAGCGGTGGTGGCGGAGGCGGCGATACTGGCGGCAGCAAGAAGAGCGGTGGTGGCAGTAAAAAAGGAATGAACATGGGAGATATTGGCGGTGCTTAATCAATATTGACGATGAATAAGAGCCCTCTTGATGCGAGGGCTTTTTCTTTATAATCTAAGGCATATCTAATATATAGAGAGAGTTACAGTGATTATAACGGATGAATTAAATTACACTGATGAAGATACTGTCTGTTGTGGTTTTCTTGCTTATAACCAGGATCTTTCATCGCCCAGGCCGGCGGTTATGGTTGCACATGATTGGGGTGGGCGAGGTGAGGATGTGTGTAATAAAGCCAAACAACTCGCATCACTTGGTTATGTAGGCTTTGCCATTGATATGTATGGAATGGCGCAAACGGCTGTTGATAAGGTCGATAAAAGAGCGTTAATGACCCCATTGGTGAATGACCGACATAAACTAGTAAACCGTATTAAAGCGGCCTTTTACGCGCTAACTAAGTTACCTCAGGTTGACAAAAAAAACATTGCCGCCATTGGCTATTGTTTTGGTGGTTTATGTGTATTGGATTTGGCCCGCGCAGGTACGGAGGTGAATGCGGTCGTGAGTTTTCATGGTGTGCTCCATGCACCTCCTGATGCTACTGATAAACCGATTAAAACTAAGATTTTGGTATTACACGGTTATGATGATCCCTTAGTCAAACCGGAGCAGCTTAATCAATTTGCTGTTGAAATGACGGCACGCAAAGTCGATTGGCAAATTCATGTTTATGGTCTTACCGCCCATTCGTTTACTAATCCACTGGCGAATGATGATGAAATGGGATTGCATTACAATGCCCAAGCGGATTACCGTTCGTGGCAGAGTACAGAAGCCTTTTTAAACGAGGTTTTTAAGCAAAATTAGGTTATATTATAGTGTGAGTAATTTTGCGGCATTGCTGCAGATTAAATCCGTTTTTCTTTGGGGAGAGAGCTGTAACTCAGCAAAAAGGGTATTTGAATAATCCAGCCAATTTTCTATATCCATTTGATTTGTTTGTCCTAGATCCGAACTATAGATAACCCGTGGTGTTGTTGTTAAGAGCGCGGTAAAATCCTCTTTATCCTGATGTCCTAATAAATAGGTTAAGACTGTTTGTTCAACCCAAACAAATTCGTTTTTTACCAGTTCATTTAAGGCCGCAGCGTTTAGATTAACCAGTGGGTGTGCGGGCTGGTTTAAGAGTAAAGCGGGTACATTATAAGTAATACAGGCATCAATTAAGCTATAAATTTCTTCCGCTGAAGCATGTCCAGTCGTGAGTACAATTGGGTAATCATTTGCCATTTTTAAAATATCGATGGCATTTTTGCGTAATTTTTTTTGCCTATTAAACAGCGTTTCACCGTGCTGACTGTATTGGCTTAAATTAGGGTTAATTAATTGTCTTGATAATTTGGATGGAAAATGGCGACCCGTTATTGTTGGAAAGTGAACCAGCATCTTTGCCGCAGTTACTGGTTGATACTCATTTAGAGCATGCAAGATGACCCGGTAATTAATTCCTCCAGCCAGGTGGTTTAACACTAAGGAAGGAAAAACAGGTAAGCCTAATTTTTGCGCTAATGTTGCTTGGACACTCGTTCCCCCTAAATGGCTGGTTAAAAAGACTGCGCCGTTTAATGATTGATAAATTTGCCCGGCTTTAAGTGCGTGCCAACGCCGTTCATAGAGATCGGGACTTGCATGATAATGAATATCAATAAATGTATACTCAGTAAGTTTCATCACTTCTTTTTAGCACCCAACCAAGGTTGATCATAGCGATAATCGATTCGGGCTTGTTCCAGAGAAGCCCCCTCTTTAATTGCCGTAGCAATATTTTGTTCAGTTAATTTGATATTTTCTGCCTTGTTGAGAATATCAGTAAGTAAATATTGAGGAATCACTAATGCGCCATTATCATCGGCAAAAATAATATCCCCTGGGTTGATCGTCACCCCATTAATTAGCAAGGGACATTGTTCATTCACTTTGTGAATGCGGTTTTTACCTGAACGCATATAAATTCCACTGCAAAAGAGGGGGTAATTTACTGCGCGAATAAACGCAACATCACGTACTGCACCGTGGACTAGAGTACCTGCTATATCCATCTGTATTGCCATTTTGGTAAGAAGAGCACCCCAGGCCGTGCAATCAATGCGTCCCTCATTATCAATAACGATTATCGATTGTGCGGGTACGGCATCTATGTAATTCGCGGCATTCTTGAACGTACTACTTTGCTTAGCATTTGCTGCATAGCGTACGGTGTATGCTGGGCCAATAAGTTTCATGCCTGACTCTAATGGTTTAATATTCAGTAAGGCTCCTTCAACACCACAGGCATCAAGTGCGTCAGAAATTTCGGTGGTATTAAATGCGTGCAATTTATGCAATTGTGCCTCCAGCAAGTTCTCTTTATGTTTGCCGCTATTCACGTTGTTGAGGGTATGTAGACACTGATCGATAATCGCCTTTGCCATATCTGAAGTGCTGGCGTTGCCGCCTACATCATAGGTGACAAAACGTCCTTTATTCATAATAATGCTAATTGATTGTCTAATCAGTTGCGCTTGTTCTTCATAACCAAAATGCTGTAATAGCAAACTTATGGTTAAAAACATGGCGCTGGGATTGGCTTTGTTTGCGCCTATTCGTGGTGCGCTGCCATGAACCGGTTCGAAATAGCATTTTTTTGTCCCTATATTAGCACTTGGTGCAAATCCTAAACCGCCCATTACCCCAGCCCCTACATCGGATAAGATATCACCAAACATATTTTCAGCAACAATAACACCAAATTCCTCTGGACGTCTTACCAGCCATAGAGCAACGGCATCAACATTTAAAATATCTGCATGAATGTGCGGGTATTGATTGGCGGTGGCGTCAAAAATTTCGCGTGCAAATTCACTACTAAGGCGCAATACATTCGGCTTGTCTGCAAACGTTACGCGGTTCATTTTTTGGGTATTGGCATATTGAAAAGCATAGTGAAATAAACGTGTTAAGCCCGCAGTGGATTGCAAACGCAGCGCACAACTCATCTCATCAGCAGGAATAGATTGCCAATGCGGATTTTTATCAAGTAAATTAAGTATTGGTTCAGGTAGTGGATGGTAATCAAAACCGGCGTAGAGTCCTTCAGTATTTTCACGAATGATACAGAAATCAAATGGCTTGTTGGTATTTTTAAGCGAGAAACAGGGGCGTACGTTTGCATAGAGGTCTAAATTTTGTCTTAATGAAATAATTGGCGAAATATAGTTTAATTTTTGCTGCTGTAGTTCTTTGGTCAATTCATTGCGAGCTTCACGTTGAGGCTTGCTGGTAATGGCTCCTAATAAGATGGTATCTGCCTCATTAATTAAGTGCCAAGTCCGCTCCGGAATTGGTGTTCCTTCTGTTTGCCAATACGACCAGCCAATGTCACCTAGGGTTAAGTTTACGGGGATCTTTAGTGCATTAAATATAGGGATAGCGGCCTGTGTCACGTCAATACCGATGCCATCCCCAGGTAATACGGCAATATTAAGCTTCTTAGAGGGGTTCATTGTTTAAGGCCTTTAAGATAACTTTTTGGCAAAACAGACGGTTGTCTTGCAACATACGCATACTTGAATGAGGTACGATAATTAAATGCCCATTGTTTGGGGCAATGACATTATTGCTATTAACTAAATTAGAATCCGCACCAATTAAATGCAGATGCGCCACTTTATTTTCTTGCAAAATTGCGGTGGCATCGGTATTTAACACACGTGTTAATCCAAAAATTAAACGCTCATAAGCTTGCTCTTTATCGGGGGGAGCAATAGTTAATAACGGAGGCATTTTATTAGGATAAAAAACGGGTTGATACAGTGCGTTTAATGCTTCCTCAAGTTTTTTTTCTTGGCATAAACTAATTACTTTACCTAATTTTTCTGTAAGTGTGCTGTCAGCAAAAGTTGGTGTTGAAAATAAGATAATGGGCTTGTGTACTTTGGCAAAGAGTGAAAAACATTGCTGAATAATGACGCCACCAAATGAAAAGCCAAAAAAAGCATCGTAATTATCGATGTAGTGGGCTAATTTTTGTTCCCAAAGTTGGTAATAGGCCTTATTAGAAGCATCTTGCATGATGGACAGGGAGTCTAGGTAGTCAATCGTGTAGTCTTCATCAAGAAAAGATAAGGTGTTTGCAATAGAAGCCATGTCTTCAGGTTGCGCCGAAACCGGTCCAATAGTTATTATTTTTTTCTTTTGCATTGGGACTCCAAATTAAGCTATATATTGTTTAGGACGATGAGGGCGGGGACATGTACTTGGCTTTATAAGTTTTTAGATCTGCAGTAGATAAATCAGTAACCCCGCGGATAAATTCATCCATTTCAAGGGCTTCATGGCCTATTTTTAACACATCCCGTACGTAATTTGCGGCATATAAAATGTCGTGTAAATCATATTTTTTTATATTAATTGCATGTAGATAAGCAATGAAAAATTCGGTTTTTAAGTTGCCTGTTCCTTTTCCCATGCCCGCAAGTGAGGCATCAATGAAATGAACTCCAGCATTCATGGCGGCTAAAGCATTTGCTTGTGCTAAACCTATATTATCATGGGCGTGAAAACCAAATGGTATGGCATATTGATTAATATAGCGGTCATAAATTTCGTTAATGCGAGAGGGTAATAAACTACCATTGGAATCAGCAAAATAAATAATGTCAGGTTGCTGTAAGCTTGCTTCTGCAATTACTGCGTCTAATTCAGCATTCGTGTAATAGGAGATGTGAATAAAGTTAATTGAAACTTCTAAACCTATTTGTTTGGCTATTTTGATTACGGGAATTGCTGAGGAAAAATGGTCTTTTGCAATACATATGCGTAATAAATCAACGCCACAATTTTTTAATTCCAGAAGATCATCCTGGTTCACATTTTCAGGATGAGCCATAACGGCCATTTTGGCGTTTAAAATTAAGGCGCGGCAAAAGAGCAGGTACTCCTTATCGCACCATCCAGCACGGCCTAAATTATTAATTGGATGCAATGAGCCATTGCGATAACCAATTTCTATGTATTCAATCCCTGAGCGATCAAGAGCAGGGAGAATTTCTTCCAATGCACCGTCTTGAAAGTGAAAATTAGTGCGATGCCCACCATCTCTTAGCGAGGCATCCAGAAGTTGTATTTTTTTGTTCATATCGTACCTTTTGATAGTAGCAAATAAACAATAGCTAAAATGATGGCGACTATGAAACTTCGTACGTAAAAAGCCGTCTGTTTATTAAAGTATAGCGAACATAAATAGGCAAAGGGATGACGATAGATAAAATAACGCATAATTTTCCGGGTCACGAGATTGGGAGGGCCATACATGGGGACTTCGTGAATACGGATGCTGGGAACGTCATTTGCTTCAATAATGACTCCAGAGGGATATTCGATTGGTGTATTGGTGATATCAGTGCACTGTACGTCAATACCTACTAATTTTAAGCTTAAGGTATTGGCAACTCGAATCATTAATTGATTATTTTCTTTACATATTTTCTTGCCCAAGGTTTCATAGGTACCGCCGCGAGTCGCATTGCTGGTATAACCTAAGGCAACATGCTCACCGCTTTTAGGCACATAATCAACGTGAAGATTCTGCTCTTTAAGACAAATATATGCTTCTTGATCCAGAACAATGGGTCCTAAAAACTCATTAATTCTTTTGCGCTCTTTATTGGTTATGCTAACCAATTCTTCGATATTATGATGACCATCCCCAATGATATGCGCCGGATGACGTAGAATAACACCGAGTATGAGTTGATTAAAAACTAAGACGCGATACGAGTTTAATTGAGCATGGAATTCCTCAACGATGACCAAGGTGTATGTGGTAAACGCTTGGCTTAAAGCGCTGCGTAATTCATCGAGCGTTTGCACGTTGCACAAAACCCCTTGCCCACGCCTTTCATTTAGGGGCTTTACTACAAGTGGGAAGTTTAAGTGTTTTATCGTTTGGATAAAGGCATCATTTGCCAGTTCGTCATCACTCACTAATGCGGCTTTAGGTACAGGAATCTCCGCCTCTTCTAATATGCGGTTAGCAATAAATTTATGTCGGGCAATGCGGGTACTACTTGATTTGTTAATTGGGGGTTCAGCGCCACAAAAAAAATAATGGTATTTATTGAGTATGAGTTCAAAGCCCTCAAGTTCCTGGATTGGTTTTACCGGTAAGCAAAGGGCTTGAGCACTTTTATAATAACGTAAAGCATTCCCGTTGATAGCTATACCCCTTGGCGTTTATTGCTGATAGTCCTTTGCTCCGGCAATAATCAATTTATAGACACGCTCACTAATAATGCCTTGTTCAAATTTGTTTTTGGCATCCCACGTCATGAGTTGACCTTTTTGGCGTACTAATTTACGTGTAGCGGAAGTAACATCATTGGGATCGCTCTCGAGCAGGATGTCTCGAACTTCTTCGTCAAAAACCAAATATTCTCTAAGCGCAACCCGTTTTTCATCCACGGTGGGTACTAGTTTCTGCCAAATACACAGTCTGATTGTTTCCAGAATATCAATGGTTCGACCCAAGCGTTCTTCCCCGGAAAATGAGGTTACTAGACGGCGCATGGTTTCTGCCACACCTGAGGTGTGCAAGGTGGTGTAAACAGGGTGTCCTGTAAGTGCGGCCTCAAGTGCGGCACTGATTGTTTCTGCATCCCGACACTCGCCTACCATGATTAAACGAGGCTTACGTCGTAAGGCATTTCTAACTCCATCAGCAAAACTAGGCAAATGCCGGGGAATTTCTGACTGACTGACTACAGAAGAAAGCGTTTCAATTTCATCATAGACGAATTCAATTGGTGATTCATAGGTTAAAACTTTACGGTTTGAATCTTCTTTTTCAATCAGGTCACGAATAATTGATGCTAACAGGGTTGATTTACCCGAACCCGTTGCACCCGTAATAAACACTATACCTTCCTGAGGTGCCACGGCTTCAAGCACATTATCAGGTAGATGCATGGTTTCAAGTTTTGGGGGCGTTGTGGGAATGGTTCTTAAGGTAATTTGAATTGCATCATGACCTTCTACCAGACATGCGGTGCCATTAACCCGGTAACGATATCTAACGCCGCGATTAGGGCGAAATTCATAGTGGGTATCAATGTCTTTACCTGAAAGCAGTTGTGTCGTCGCATTAGGACCATAAATCGCATTAATTAAATCACCAAGCTCCGTATTCGAGAGGCGACGATTTGTGATCCGTAGCAATTTACCATAAACCTCAGCATAAATCGGTTCACCGGTTTGTATGGTGATATCCGACGCATTTAAACGTTCAGTATGCTCAAGCATTCTATCCATAAATAATGGCGTAAAACGTGTTGGTTCATCAGACATTAAATTTAAATTGGTCATAATTTTTTAATCAGTTTGTTGGCGTAATTGTTGGCTGCCAAGATTTGTTTGTTATGATAATTTTAGATTGATTTGCCAATTTTTCCATGTTTTTAAATTGCTCCAAGGCATTTTCATCTTTGGCAACGGCTGCTCGCCATTCACTACTGTTTATATTCAGAGCCGGTAAGGCCGTGATTCTTAGCACACGATCATCAATACGAATCTCAGACGCATCACCAGTTACCCCTAAGTCCGTATGCGAAACATAAGGAGGAGACACCATGTTCATTGCTAATAATTTTCGATAAAGGATCATCCCACCAAAATCTTCTTTGATGCGGGCTATGTTTTCTTCAAGAATGATATTGGCTTGTTCAACGCCATTTTTCCAGCCTTTGGCGGTGTACATGCACCAGATTTTCTTTTCGACCTTTGTTTTTGGAAGCAAGGTATAATTTGGATACTCTGGTTTCACATAATCCAGCCATAAATATTGGCGCCAGGTTGGCGGTGTAGTCACAAAATGTGCTTGTTTGGATACCTTATAAGTACGGTCAGCAACGCGGATGTTTTGTGCATCGGCAAGATTTAATGTATTGCGACCTTCAAGCAATACTGGCGGTAAAATATTGTGTTCTAAGACCAACGAATTAAAATCATAAATGGTATCAAGTGTTCGGCTTTGTTTGGTTAGTTGTTCATCGATAATTTTTGCACGTGCGGCCAAACCGGCCTGAGCACCAAGACTCAGAGCCGTTTCTTTAAGCGCCATTTGGCGAAACTTACCGGCCTGTCTCTTGGTTTTTTGTTTGACGCTTGTATTCGCCATAGCTTGAATACCGGCTAATGAAGCGGTGTCCCCCATATAGCCTGAGGATTTTGCGCATGCCAGCAGTAAAGCGGACAACAGAACTGTGAGACTAAGAGTAAATTTTGGCATAACGTAATTCAACAACCTGACTGTTAGGATAAACGTGAATAGAAGCTTTTATTCCTGCTTGATAATCAATATCACGTAGAATTTCAGCTAAACTTTGATCTTTAATCGTAAGGCTAATTAAAATAGGAATTGCTGGAACTTTTCCTAAGATCCGTACTTTATAATGAGCCGCTTTCGCAATCCGGGAGGTTAATTCTTCTATTGGACCAGACCAATCAACACTTGCTCGAGCTTGGAGATTATAAGCATTAGGGATTGTTAACGTATTGTCTTTATGTGGTGGCACAACGACCTTTTCAATGCGCGCCATCTCATGCATTGAATCACTTACAGATACAGCCGCTTCAGCCAACTTAATTGTGGCATCGTCACTTGGGTTGTTTACTGGTGGCTTTTTAAATAGGCCTGTAGACTTACAACTGACAAGTAGGAGTGAAGCAATAAACAGCATGACAAGCTTGTTGTTCATTCAAAATTCTTTTTTGGCTAATAATATTGGTTTGATTGAAACAGGAGCTAGGCTCCTTGTCAAGCTTATCGAGGTGAGTAATTCAATAAATTTCTTTTCTAATATTAGTTGGTTACTTTAATTAATGACAGTTTGAACAAAGAATAGATCGCAGCTTTATTTTAAAGCACTTTGCTCAAGAAGAGCACACTGTTTTCACGGTGGAACAAATAGCGTTATCGTTTTTTAAATAAGCCATATAAAACCTGTCCAGCTTGCTTGAGTTTAATTTGTTGCCACTGTTTTTCATCCATATCAATTGATGTAGGCGATTCGAGATAAACCAATCCCCCCTGAACGAGAATATCGTTTTGTGCTAAGTCTGTGATGCATTGCGGAAGATAACTATGGGCAAAAGGTGGATCGAGAAAAATAAGATCAAATTGGTCTTTGCTTGTTTGCAGATAATGCTGGGCATCCATATTTAAAAGTTTTAAAATAGGGCTATTAAATGCATGAATTATTTTCTGCAAATTAGCATGGGCTTGCGGTGATTTTTCGACCAATACTACCTGGGAGGCGCCTCGGGAAAAGGCTTCCAGGCCTAAAGCCCCGCTGCCGGCAAAAGCATCCAGACAGCGTGCATCTCTTATATCGTGCATTAACCAGTTAAAGAGGGTTTCACGCACGCGGTCAGGCGTAGGTCTTAAACCGTCTACATTGGGGAAATGTAGTTTTTTCCCCCGATACTGGCCACCTATAATTCGAATTTCTTGTTTCAAGATTGTCCCACCGTAACAAGGAGTAATTTATCTGGACTCACTTGTTGCTTGAATGCCTCCTTGATCTCATCATGAGTGACGGCATTGATTCGCGTTACATAAGTATCCAAATAGTTATCCGGTAAATGATAAAAAGTCATGCGTAGCAATAAGGTCGCAATCGTCCGATTGCTGGCTAAGGACAGTGGGAAGCTGCCAGTAAGGTATTGTTTTGCCGCTGCCAATTCCTTCTCGCTAGGACCATTACTGATGTAATTATGTAACACTTTTTGGATAATATCCAAGGCTTGTTGGGCTTGTTCATTGCGGGTAGATAGGCTAATCAGAAATGGGCCTTCTCCGGGCATCGGTGCAAATTGGCTATCGACGCCATAAGTTAAGCCACGTTTTTCACGTACCTCAACTGCTAAACGCGAAACTAAAGAGCCACCACCTAAAATATAGTTACCAACCATCAGCGGGAAGTAGTGTGGATTTTGATGATCAATGCCAATTTGACCAAGGCGTATCATGGTTTGTGATGAAGGAAAGGCCGTATTGAGTTTTTCTGCTTGTGCTAATGGTGCTGCTTGTGCAATCGGGGGGGCTGGTGTGCCTTTGGGCAATTCCTGGGTAAGTTGCTCGGCAAGTTGGTGTGCTGTTCGGCTATTGATGCTACCGACCATAACCAGTACGGCATTAGTACCCACATAATAACGATGATAAAACTCTATTAATTGGTTTTTAGTGATCGCATTGAGTGTTTCTTTGGTGCCATTGACTGGATGTGCATAAGGGTGTTGCTGATATAAGGCGTTAAAGAATTTGAGGTCGGCAACTTCTTCTGGAGATTCTTGGCCTTGTTCAATTGCCATTAGTAATTGTTTTTTCTCACGTGTAAAGGCTTCATCAGGAAAGTCTGGATGATTAACAATGTGCGCAAACGTGGTGCTTGATTGTGCTAATGCGTCTTTGCTGGCTAGGGTTCGAAGATTTAAAATGACCATATCGCGGCTGGTTTCAATGCTAAATTGCGCACCAGTGTCTGCTAAAGCCTCAGCAATAGCGGTTGCATCTTGTCCCGCATTTCCTTGATTTAACATATGACTGGTTAATGAACTTAGGCCATAGTGTTGGCCATCGTACGATGAGCCTGCAGCAAAGGCCAGGCTCACATCAAGCATTGGCACTTCTTTTGCAGGGTAAAAGACTACTTGCACACCATTTGCGGTGCGCCATTTCTCAGTTTTAAAAGTATTTGCGGCCACAGTTTGTGATAGGCTAATGGCCAGTGCCATAAGGCTGGTGCTAAAAATTCTCATGGGTTCACCTTCGGTTGCGTTTCGGGTTCCAATGTGGCTACAGTCATATTATTTTCTTGAAAATAGCGTTGCGCAGTTTGTTGAATCTGTTCTGCGGTTACGGCATTTATTGCCTGCGTATAATCATCTGCTTTTTTCCAACCTAGACCTACCGTTTCTAACAAGCCTAATTCATTGGCTTGCCCGAAAATAGAGTCTTTTTCATAAGTTTTTTGCGCAATGATTTGATTTTTTATGCGTTGCAATTCTTTAGCACTAACCACCGTTTTTTTCAAATCCTCTAATTCGGCGATCAAGCCATTTTGCAAGATGCTAATCTGTTCATTTTGTGTTGGCGCACCATAGACAATGAATTGCGTTTGATAACGGGTATAGAGGTTGTAATAGGTACTAGCACCTGTTGCAATGTGTTTGCCGCGAATCAGATTTTTAGCAAAACGAGCGCTTTCTCCTGCGTCCAAAATTCCCGCGATGATTTCTAAGGCATAAGGTTCAAACGCATTTTTTGCCATGGTAACGCCAGGTACTGAGTAACCAAGCATGACAATTGGTAATTTAGCACGGCTTTTCACATGCACGGATTTTTTACCTAAGGTCGGTGGTTCTTCTTGCTGTTTACGTTGTGGAATGATGCGTTTTTCCAGGGCACCAAAATAATGTTCCGCTAAAGTATGGACTTGTTCTGCATTAACATCACCAACAACAACTAAAGTTGCATTATTCGGCGCGTAATAAGTTTCATACCATTTTTTTAGATCGTTCACCGTCATTTGCTGCAGATCACTCATCCATCCTATTACTGGATGATTGTAGGGCGCTGCTAAATGGGCTGTTGCCAAAAAGCGTTCAAAGGCAAGCGCTTGGGGATTATCATCTGTTCGCAAACGACGTTCTTCTTGGATTACTTTGATTTCTTTGGCAAATTCATCGGCATTAAGCAATAAATTATTCATGCGATCCGCTTCCAATTCGAAGCTGGTTGCTAGCTGCGCTGCCGCGGTTTTTTCAAAGAAAGCTGTGTAGTCATTGTTGGTAAATGCATTTGATTGACCGCCAATTGCTGCAATTTTCTTAGAAAAGACACCTAAAGGGTATTTAGGTGTCCCTTTAAACATAAGGTGTTCAATTGCATGGGAAACCCCGCTAATACCGCCTGGTTCATCGGCCGAGCCGACGTTATACCAAATCATGGACACGGCGATTGGGGCACGATGATCTTCTTTAACTAATATTTTTAATCCATTATTCAAGGTATACTCTTGAACTTGGCTGAAGGTCTGGCAAGATAGTACCATTAATAGAGTGATGAGTATTTTGCGCACAAATTAACCTCAAAGCAAAAAAGATGATAGAATTTCACATTTTTTAGGATTTGTACACTAATATGATTAAATGGTTTAAACGAAGCCACGAAAAAAGCCCGCCCACAAGCGATGTTTCCGCGGAAATTATAGCGCCTTTACCCGAGGAGCCTAAACACGCTGTTGAGGCCGAACCTGAAACCACGAAACAAGGTATTTTTGCCCGTTTCCGCAAAGGTTTAAGCAAAACCCGTCATCAATTAGGGGACGGCATTGGCCGTTTGTTGCTGGGCAAAAAAAGAAATCAGCCAAGATTTACTGGATGAACTGGAAACGCTGTTAATCAGTGCTGATTTAGGTATCGATACGACTCAGGATGTACTCAAGCAATTAACCGAAGGTTTGCAGCGCAAGCAATTAGCGAATGGTGATGCAGTCTATGAGGCATTGAAAGCGCATTTGCAAGCGATTTTAGCCACAGATAATGATCCACTTACGTTGCAAACTGTAGATCATGCGCCTTTTGTTATCTTGATGGTCGGCGTTAATGGTGCGGGTAAGACAACAACGATTGGTAAATTAGCGAAGCAATTCCAACAGCAAGGTAAAAAGGTCATGTTGGCTGCCGGTGATACGTTTAGAGCCGCAGCGGTAGAACAGCTGCAGGTGTGGGGCGAACGTAATGATATTCCGGTGATCGCACAACACACTGGGGCAGATAGCGCCTCGGTTATTTTTGATGCTTTACAGGCTGCGAAAGCTCGTAAAATAGACGTCTTAATTGCGGATACTGCAGGGCGTTTACATACCCAAAGTAATCTTATGGATGAATTGAAAAAAGTAAAACGAGTTTTGCAGAAACTTTGTCCCGAAGCGCCCCATGAAACAATGTTGATCTTGGATGCAAGTATCGGGCAAAATGCCTTGGTGCAGGCTCGACAATTTCATGAAGCGGTCACGGTGACGGGCATTACCATGACTAAGTTGGATGGAACCGCGAAAGGCGGAATATTATTTGCAATTGCAAACGAACTGGGAATCCCTTTTCGTTATATAGGGATTGGTGAAGGGATTGAGGATTTACGTCCCTTTGATGCAGAACAATTTGTTGGTGCCTTGTTTCATGATCACATTTGACCAAGTCAGTAAACGTTATCCTGGTGGTTTTGAGGCGTTAAGTCATGTCAATTTTTCTTTGCAAAAAGGTGAAATGGCTTTTCTTACCGGTCATTCTGGGGCTGGGAAAAGTACCTTATTGAAATTAATCGCCCTTCTTGAGTGGCCTACATCCGGACAGTTGATGGTTAACGGTTTGCGTTTGAATCATTTGAAACATCGTGATGTGGCTGCGCATCGCAGTCAATTAGGCATTACTTTCCAATCGCCGTATCTACTCAATGATCGCACCGTTTTTGATAATGTGGCTTTGCCTTTGCAAATTCAAGGAACTCCTTACCCGATGATTGCCAAACGTGTGCACGCTGCTTTAGATATGGTTGGCTTATTGGCCAAAGAAAAGATACTTCCATCGCATTTATCTGGGGGGGAACAACAACGCGTGGGGATTGCGCGCGCGGTAGTGCATAAACCAGCATTACTTCTAGCCGATGAACCTACAGGTAATTTAGATCCCAAACTTTCTAACGAAATTATGGCTCTTTTTGAACAATTTAATCAAGTTGGGGTAAGTGTGCTGATTGCTACGCACGATTTACCCTTAATCGCACGGATGAAACATCGTATTGTTATGCTCAAAGGAGGGCGTTTGTCGTGATCAAAAAACTGCGCTCATTTTTGGTCTATCATTTTCAAGCCGCAACCCAAAGTTTAAATTATTTATGCAATAAGCCCATCGCAACGTTGATGACGTCTGTGGTTATTGCGATTGCTTTGGCCTTACCTGCTCTTTTTTGGGTGTTTAGCGATAATATGGCTAAGCTTACCGCGCATTGGCAGCGTGGCGGACATATTTCGCTTTATTTAAAACCCAAGTTGACCGAAGCAGAACAGCTGCAGGTACTACAGCGTGTACGTGAAACAGAAGGTGTTGGCCAAGCTTCTTTAAAATCTTCGGTTGATGGTTTATCTGAATTAACCCAACAAGAAGGGATGCAGGATATCATGCGCTATCTTCCTGAAAACCCTTTGCCCGCAGTAATTAATGTACTCCCGGCGATGGCTGTTGATTCACCGGCGAAATTGGATTTATTATCACGTCAATTTCAAGTGATACCGGAAATTGAGCAAACAAAGATTGATATGGAATGGATACGACGTCTTGATGCGTTACTTGGTTTTGCGGCCAATTTTGCAAATGCCTTATTAGCCTTGTTAGCTCTGGCAGTGGTTTTTATCATTGGCACTACTTTACGATTGGCCTTACACAGTCGGCATGAAGAGATACAAGTCTTAAAATTAATTGGTGCCAAAGATCAATTCATACTGAGACCTTTTTTGTATTCAGGGGCATGGTATGGGGCCATTGGCGCAATTTTTGCAGTTTTTTTAGTAAATATTTTTATATTAAGTTTAGGGATGGCGGTTAACCAATTGGCTTCTGTATATCAAATGCACTATTCGCTCGATCTTTTGTCAGCAAGGCAGGTCTTGCTACTTATTACATTTGCTATTATACTGGGATGGTTAGGGGCAGGTTTGTCGGTAAAACGACAGCTGGCGTCTATCGAACCGCAATTGTAGTTTTTTAAAGTCTTAGCACTAGAGGAAGTAGTATGAGTCAACAGTTGCAACTAGCTGCAATGAATTTACCTGTGGGTAGTCTTGACGCCTATATTCATAGAGTCAATCAAATTCCTATGTTAACGATGGAGGAGGAGATCGCCTGCGCGGAGCGTTTTCATTCTGAAGGGGATATCGAGGCGGCTCGACGCTTGGTTCTTGCTCATTTGCGTTATGTTGTCCGTGTAGCACGCGGCTATTTAGGATATGGTTTGCCTTTAAATGATTTAATTCAAGAGGGCAATGTTGGTTTAATGAAAGCGGTAAAGCGTTTTGATCCTAAAATGGGTGTGCGTCTTGTGTCCTTTGCTGTCCATTGGATTAAAGCCGAAATTCATGAGTTCGTATTGCGCAATTGGCGTATTGTCAAAATTGCCACGACGAAAGCACAGCGTAAATTATTTTTTAATCTTCGCCAAATGAAAAATCGTTTGGGTTGGTTTAGTAATGAAGAAGTCGCCGCTGTTGCCAAAGATTTAGGCGTAAGCACGGATGAGGTTTTAGTTATGGAGCAACGTCTGAATGCGATGGATGCTCCTTATGATGCCCCTGATGCTGATGATAATGATGATTTTCATATGGCACCTGAGCGTTATTTGTTTAATGTTAATGATGACCCCGCTTTGGTATTAGAAAAAGAAAGCACAGGCGATCGAGGTCGTGAGCAACTTTTGCTTGCCTTAGAGCAGCTTGATGAGCGTAGTCAGGATATTTTGCAACAACGTTGGTTAGCCGATGATAAATTAACGTTACATGACTTGGCTGAAAAATATGCTATTTCTGCTGAGCGTGTTCGCCAACTTGAAAAAAATGCCATGAAAAAATTGCGCCAATTCATCGAGGCTTAACGTCCTCATATCGATCTATCATTGTAGGTTGGTGCTAAACTTTGTTTAGCACCAACCTACAATAACGATTCCTCTTCAGTCAATGGATTTAACCTCAACACTGGCTCAGTAGGAAATTCTTTTTTGTCCTTGAGTTTAGGGCCTTGAACAAAAAAAGTGGCCAATAAAAGCACGAGTAAAAAAACTAAAATCCAACTCATCAAGTAAAAACAATCATCTAAAGCCAGGGCAGTTGCTTGGCGGTTGAGGTAATAACTTAATTGGGCAAATGAATGTTTTCCATGCAGTTGGACTTGCTGTGCTTGTGTTAAAAAGTGTTGCGTTGTAGTTGAAAATTCAGTTAAACGACTACCTAAACGCTCGTAATAAAATACTTGGCGACGGTGCCAAAGTGTCACAAACAGCGCCACACCAATACCACTACCAAAAAGTCGGATTATATGAAAAAAATTTAAACATTCCGGGAGTTTGTTTTTGGGAAAAGTTTGTGCGGATAAACGAAAAAGAGGGGCAAGAAATGAAACAAGTCCTATTCCAGATAAAATTCGTGAACCGGCAATTCGTTCGAAATTAATTCGCACATCGAACGTCGTCGTGTAAAAGCTTGAAACAATTAAAAAAATTAAGGAGAGGGCTAAAGGAATGCGCGGATCATAGCCTTTATAGTGGACAAGAATGGGGATCCACGCGCCCAGAACAGTGATTCCTATGGATAAAATAACCCATAAAGGACTGTAATTAACATAAAGTCTTAGCCACAATGAAAGGAGAATGATCATGCCAAAATAAATGGCAAAAAGAAGACTTACATTGAGCATGGCTAAAGAAAAATACATATTTTTAAGGAGCCTAAACTCAATCAATGGGTGCGCGGAGCTAAGGCAACGTACAATAAAAAATAGGAAACTTAAACTGCCGGTGATGACGAGAAAACAAAGTAAAGGGGAGCGAAACCAATCTAACTCTTGGCCGGTGGTTAATGCGGTGCCAATGAAGAGGACGCTGATGACAAACAAAAAATAGTTAACAGTATCAAATGCTACGTTTTTTGCTGCTTTAGTGTAATGTTTTCTGTAGCCATACCCCACATAGATAATTAAGAAAAGACAGTAAATGATGTGTGAAAAGAACAGTAGGCGCCAATTATGGTAAAAGGCAATCCAGCCGCCCCAACTTGCGGCAAGCACAGGACCTAACGAGAAGCAAAGCAACAATAGGGAGGTGACAAATCGTTTATCTTTTTCGGGCGCTAAATCGGGAATAAGCGTGTAGGTAATTAAGATATAAAGCGGTCCTGAGGCAATGCCCTCTAATAAACGAAATAAAATAAAAGTAAAATAATCTGTAGCCATACCACATTGCCAAGAAAAGAACATCATTAAGCTCAAACAGGCCATATAGAGTTGAATGGGATTTAAGCGAGTACTTCCAGGTTTTCCTAAGGGCACACCTAACATGTTCCCAATACAAAAAAAGCTTACTGCATAGGAGCTCATGTAGGTAGTGCCACCTAAGTCATCGACGATGTAAAGACCTGCCATGAGCGGTAACGTAAGATTAAATATTACGGCTGCAAGGGAAAAGACCAGGGCATAGAGAATCATTTATTTTTTGCCGTCTAGGTGAATTTCGTTGAAGGCAAAGGATGTTTGTGCATATTTTTGCAAATTAGGATCCATATTGGTAGCAATAATATGCGTAATCAGTTCCTTAACGCCTAATTCCTCCTTTTGGAAAATATTCGTGGTGTATCGTGGTGATTCTATATCCGGAGCATTAACGTAGGCGCCACTTTGATCGGATAGATCGGCCGTAGCTTCTAAGGACAAACCAACACGTAATGGATATTTTTTTAATTCATCGGGATTAAGCGCAACACGAACGGGTAGGCGCTGCACGATTTTAATCCAATTTCCCGATAAGTTTTCTGGTGGCAATAAGGCAAAAGTATTGCCTGCCGCACCTGGTAAGCCGACGATTTTGCCATGAAAGACAACAGAGTTTCCATAAAGATCAGACGTTAGGTTGACTGGCTGACCAATGCGGATGTTTTTCAATTGTGTTTCTTTAAAGTTGGCGTTAACCCATATTTGATTTAGCGGAATCACCGACATAAGGGCATCATTAGGAGAAAGCCACATGCCAACTTGAATTGTTCGCTGCGCTATCAGCCCATCTACTGGTGCATAGATTTTACAGCGATAAAGTTGTACCCAGGCATCACGTACTTCTTGAGCGGCGGCTTGCACTAAAGGATGTTCTGTAACCGAAGTGCCTTGGATAAAGGCTAACATTTTTTGATAATTACTCTTCGTACTTTCCAAGGAAGCAGCACTGGCATGAAGGTCATCCACCGCATTTTGATAGTCTTCTAAAGAGACACCTTTAACGCGAATCACACCCTCGCGATGCCTGAAATTTTGTTTGGCTTTTAAATGCTCGGCCTTTTTCATTTTAATGTCGGAGGCAAGTATAAATACATTATGTACCGATTGGCAAACATCGCGAACTGTTTGTGCAAGTTTTTGTTTTGCTTTTTCCAGGGCGATTAAAGAGTCTGTTTCATTTAAGGTAACGAGGAGTTGCCCTTTTTTTACAAAATAGCTGTCATCAGTATAAATACCGGTAACAAAACCATTACGTAATGATTTAATCGTGACTAAATTACCCTGAACATAAGCATCAGTAGTGTATTCTTGATATCGCCACACAAACAGCCAATAGAAAAAAAAGAAGTAAAAAAATAATGAGGATAACCACGATAACGCCATAATGATGCACTCGTTTTTTCATAATTCGTTTGGTCATATTTTTTTTACCAAGGGAACCTGGGGTTGATGGTAACCACCCCCCAAGGCTTTAGTTAATTTAATGGAAGCTAAGTATTGGTTATAGAGCAGCATAATCTTAACTAGTTCTGTCTGAATCAGTTCCTCTTGTAATGCATAAACAGCAAATTGGCTATCTAAACCTTTCTGGCTTCGTAAATGCACCAAGTGATAACGTTGTTCTGCATAATGCACGATTTCATCTTGTTCTCTATTATGCTGATAAGTTGTTTGTGCAAAAACCAATACATCAAGTATCTCTTGGGTGCTCCGTAAGAGCAAATTGTTATAGGCGAAAATTGCAGCATCAAACTCTGCTTTTGTTGCTCTAATATTGGCGCGAATTGCACCTGCAGTAAAGATTGGTAAATGAATCGCTGGTTTCAGACCTGCGGTACTACTGGCTATCTTGAAAAATTTTGCCCATGCCAGACTTTCTAGGCCAATAAAGCCAACGAGATTGACATTAGGGTAATAGGCAGACATTGCGGCCCCAGTTTTGTAGGCCCAGGCTTTGGCACGCCAAATCTGTGCCATTAAATCAGGTCGACGTGCAATGAGGTCCAACGAAATGGTGGCGGGGATTTGTAAGCGTTGTGGTAATTGGGGCAGTCTACTTGTCATTGTTAAGGGGCTATCTGGTCCTCGTCCTGCAAGCACATTAATCAGATGCTGATTATTACTTAATTCTTCGTTGATACTGGCAAGTAATTTATTTGCTTCTAAGACATTTTCTGCCGCAGTAAGTGCTGGTAGCCGTGAAGAGAGTCCTTTGCGAAGAAGTAGGTTATGTAAGTGAGCTACTTGGGTACGTAAATTAACTAGTTTTACATATAAGTGTTTGCGCATCAGGTTGGTTTTATAGGCAAAATAAGCTTGGCTAAGGGCGGTGGTTATAATGAGTTTAGTTTCCGCCGCCTCTGCCTTTTGAGCTTTTGCTTTACCTATCGCCTCACTCAATAGATTGCGATTTTGCCCCCAAAAATCAAACTCATAACTAAAGGACAGAGATAGGTCTAACAGGGTGGCATTTAATGGAAGCGATGGATTGAACGCACGAAACAAGCCATTTTTACTTAAATATTGTCGTGTTTCCGTGGCATCAAAGAATACCAAGGGAAAGAGGATAGAGCGCATAACCATTGCTTCTTGTTGGGCAACAGTAATTCGACTATAAACTTCTTGAATGGATGGATTATTGGTTAAACTTTCGCTAATTAAAGCATTTAATTCGGGTGACTGATAATCCAACCACCATTGTTGTGCCGGCCATTTTCCCGCCGCAAAAATCGTTCGCTGGCTCAAGCTTTTGTCAATGGCTTGCTTGATATTTGGTGGCGCTTGGAGATGCTCCAGTTGGCTTTTGGTAGGTAAGGATATTTTGCACCCACTTAGTACACCTAAGCATAGGCAAAAAAATATCCTTATAATGCGTGTCATGGGCACTTCCTTCGACATCCACTATGGAAAGCAAGTTACTAGTTTAAACACATATTTTCGATTGGAACAAGGCTAGAAGCGTTCTCATTTCAAAAAATCACAAACCAAATGCTCCACTCGTTCATCCATCAATACACTGACATGATTGGCATCAGGTAAGATGCGCAAATCCGCATTTTGATAGGTTCTACAAAAGCGGATGGATTCTTTGGGATTAATGGTTTCATCTAATCCCCCATGGATGCATAAAAAGGGAATATTTGGATTTTGAGAAACAAAATGATGTAAACGCACACGGCTTAAATTTATTTTTGCCTGATCCTGCACCAGGTTGCGAAGATACAGATAGCCTTGACCACTTAATTTTAACTTTTTTGCAACGTGATTAACGGGACCACGCATTTGCGTTGGTGAAGCAATTAATACCGCACGCTCAGGTTTATGCTTTAACTGCCAATCAGGGAGTTGTCCAGCGATATTTAATGTATTCAATAGCATAGAGCCACCAAATGAGTGGCCAATAACACCATAAAAGGGACCATATTGGTTTAAGGTTTCTTTGATGACGGCTACGGCATCTATCCACGGTAATTGCAATCCTTTTGCCTCACCATGAGCGGGGAAATCAATAGCATAGACTTCATAACCTTGTTGGTGTAATGCATCACTTAAACGCACCATATAAGCGGCTCGTGACATCCAGCCATGGGTAATTAGAATTTTTTTGCCGTTCGTATTACCCTGAGGTGTGAAATGATGCAATACATGATGGCGAGGATGTTCTGCATGAATTACCTCACTTCGTTTTATTTCCAACAATTCACAAGCTCGTTTTGCAAAATCCCGGTATTCTTTTTCGATTGGAAAATGAATGGGGGTAATAAATACCTGATAACAGAATTGAGCATGCAACATATCCTTAACGTGCGCTAATGATGCAGTTATCATAATGTTAACTCCATGTGTTTACTTCTAGTTTAGACCAATTTTTATGATGAGGCTAAAGTTATACATTATGTAACTTCTCTCGTCATCTCGAATAACACGAGGGAGCACTTGATGTAGGAACAGTGCCACTACTTCGGAGATCTTTGGTGTTGTCCGGGACGATTTTTCTTCTTTTATTGAGAAATTATCAAATTACTGGACATTTATTTTGATTAACTTAGACTATCAATACTATTTATTTCAGGGATAGTATATGCATACTTCAAATTATATTTATCACCAGGGTGAACAGGAATTACATGGCTTTTTAGCCTATGATGAGACTCATAAAAAAGCTCGTCCTGCAGTGATTGTGGCTCATGATTGGTCCGGGCGAGGGGAATTTGCCTGTCAAAAAGCCACCCAGCTTGCAACGATGGGCTATGTTGGTTTCGCTTTAGATATGTTTGGTCAAGCACGCTTAGGTGCAACTACCGAAGAAAAATCAGCGCTAATAGAGCCTATAATGGCGAATCAAGCCTTATTGCGTGCGCGGGTGACAGCTGCTTTGCATGCTGTTTGTTCCATGCCAGAAGTCGATAAGCAACGAATTGCGATTATTGGCTTTTGTTTTGGTGGTTTGTGTGCTCTTGAATTGGCTCGCTCTGGAGCTGATATTAAAGGTGCGGTAAGTTTCCATGGTTTGTTACATAAGCCAGGAATAATGGAATCAGGAATAATTAGAGCGAAAATTTTAGCGTTACACGGCTATGATGATCCCATGGCTAAACCCGAAGTTGTCCATGCTTTTTGCCAGGAAATGACCGCGGCAAAAGTGGATTGGCAAATGCATATGTATGGCTTGGTGCAACATGCATTTACTAATCCGCAGGCACATGATACGCAATTAGGCCTTGTCTATAATGCGGGAGCGGCTAAGCGCTCCTGGTTAGCAATGACTAATTTCTTGCAGGAAATATTCGAAGCAACAGACTCATCCTTGGGTTAATCGTACTTGATTTGTTGGGTCTTCTGGCCCAACTTGCACTGAATGATTAATATCAATACAGGCCTGGAAAAAATATCTAACTAAGACTGTCGCATGTCGTGTGATAAAGAATTATAATCCGCTGAAATTGGCTCTGTTTCTGTGTTTTTTTTCATAAGCCTTTTACTATTGATGCTAAATATAATATATTTAATATAGCGTGTTTTACTCGCCTCTTTTTTAAATAAGCAATAAAATCAATAAAAATGTAGAAAAATGGTGCATTTAGCAGGAGCCAGCCAACTTGAGTTTTTCATTCGGTGATAACACTATGCAGTTGCATCATTTTTTTGAGCGGTCAGCTGATCGCCATCCCAGCAATATTGCTCTAATTTGCGATAATGCTTTTATTTCCTATCAAGAATTAGAATGCCGTGCTAACCAATTAGCGCATTATCTTCATCACAAAAACATCGTAAAGGGCTGTATTGTTGGTATTCTTTTAGAGCGTTCCGTGGAGTGCTATGTTGCTATTTTAGCAACACTTAAGGCTGGAGCCGCCTATGTTCCTATTGAAGTGGATTATCCTGAGGAGCGGATCAATTATATTTTTTCCGATCTTCCTTTTGATGTGGTTTTAACCTCCACGACGCAATTAGCGCAAAAAAAATTGGCATGGCCAAAGACTTTTGCAATGGATACACTCAGTGATGTGCTTTCCCAACAGTCCACAAAACGCTTAACATTGACTCCCAGTGCGGATGATGTGGATGCCCTGTGCTATGTAATTTACACTTCAGGTTCAACCGGTAAGCCTAAAGGTGTAGAAATTCCCCAGGGCAGTATTTGCCATTATGTGAAAGAAGCCAGTGCACTTTATGAGATGAGCAGCAGTGATCGGGTGTATCATGGTTTTTCTTTAGCGTTTGATGCGTCTTTAGAAGAATTTTGGATGGCATTTGCTAATGGTGCCGCATTAATAGCCTGTACTGCTAAAGAAGTACGTTCAGGTCTTGGTTTAATCTCCTTTTTGCAGCAACATCAAGTAAGTGTTTTTCTACCGTACCTACGTTGTTGTCCACATTAGAAGGACAACTGCCTGATTTGCGTTTATTAATTTTAGGTGGTGAAACCTGCCCGGTTAGTTTAGTGAAGCATTGGAGCAGGGACGGTTTACGAATTATCAATACCTATGGTCCTACGGAAGCTACGGTCATTGCTACTTATGCGGAATGCCATCCTGAAAAAGAGGTGACCATTGGTCAGCCATTGCCTGGTTATGAAGTACTCATTGTTAATGAGCATTTACAAGAAGTAACCCATGGTGAAGAAGGGGAGTTATGTATTGGTGGTCGTGCTTTAGCGCGTGGCTATGTCAATCGCCCCGAAAGCACTGCTGAGAAATTTGTCATTAACCCCGCAAATAAAAACCAACGTTTGTATCGTACCGGTGATTTAGTTTCACGTGCCGAAAATGGTGATTTACGCTTTGCTGGACGTATTGATGATCAGGTTAAATTACGTGGATTTCGTATTGAACTTAATGAAATTGAAGCGGTCATTATGCAGTTTTCCGGCGTTAAACAAGCTGTAGCTTCTTTAAAAACACTGGATCAACCTATATTGGTTGCATATTTGTTACTTGATAAAAATAATCCTGTTGATTTGCATGAACTGAAAACCTTTTTAAGAGCTAATTTGCCTGATTACATGATTCCGGCAGCGATTGAGGTTTTAGATGCGTTCCCCGTTCTATCCAGTGGTAAAGTTAATCGTAAAGAATTACCGGAACCAACACTACTGAAAACAGAAAAAATATATCATGCGCCTAAGTCTGAGTTGGGTAAAGAAATGGCACGTGTCTGGGAAAAAGTATTGGATTGTCCAAATATTTCGGTGGATGCTGACTTTTTTTATGATTTAGGTGGGCATTCGTTGCTTGCTGCAAAAGCGATTTCTAATTTACGTAAGATTCCAGCGTTAAAAAATATATCTATTTTGGATTTATATAAAAATCCAACGATTGCCCAGCTGGAGCAAAAATTTACTAGCCTTAATGCGAATTGGCCTGCAGAGGAAGAGCCGGTAAGAACGAAAAAATATCGTGCGCCGCAATGGAAATATTATTTATGCGGTGTGGGGCAATTTTTTGGTTGTTTATTGCAATATGCAGTTGGCACGTTGCAATTATTAGCCGTAGTTTTATGCTATAGCTGGATTACTTCGGAATATTCTATCATTTCACGCGAATCGCAACTGGCATTCTTAGCCTTGTTTTTATCGTTACCCATTATTTCTTTATTGATTACTGTAAGTATGAAATGGATATTACTGGGGCGTGTAAAACCGGGGGAATATCCGCTATGGGGATGGTTTTATTATCGTTGGTGGTTAGTACAACGCCTGCAAAAAAACTTATTTTTAAGTAAATATTTGGTTGGTTCACCCTTGGCAAATATTTACTTCCGTTTGCTAGGTGCCAAAATAGGTAAAAATTGCCATTTGGGTTCCATGCAGATCGCTACACCTGATTTGTTGACTGTTGGTGATAATACATCCATTGGTACTGATTGTCGCCTTTATGGATACCTTGTCGAAGATGGCTGGTTAAAGATTGGCTCAATAGATATTGGGAATAATTGTTATCTAGGTTCGCGTGCGGTTGTTGGCTTTAATAGCGCTATTGCAGACAATGCGGTACTGGATGATATGTCCATGTTGCCAGAACATCGATTTATTCCTCCTGGCGCTTATTTTTCTGGTTCGCCGGCGCTACCAGGTGTTCTTCCTGCAGATCACATTACCTGCAAAAAAATTGAAGTAGAAGCGTCGACCATGCTCGAAAATACTCTGTTTGGTATTTTGCATTATTTAGGTATTGTATTTGTCATGGTCATGTTTTATCTCTGTCTGATTCCTGGCATTTCTCTGGTCAGTTATTACTATGACCAAAGCCGGTATTTTACAACGATGTTTTTTGCCATACCTTTAGGTTCAGTGCTCTTTTTAAGTTTGTATTATCTTTGTGTTATTGTGTGTAAAAAAATCATTATGGACAAGATAAAGCCTGGGCAATATCCTTTGAAGAGTTTCTATTACTTGCGCCATTGGATTATTGTGAAAATGTTGGATGGTGATGAAATATCGATAATGGCTGATACTTTATTTCTGCCTGCCTTTTTAAGGCTTCTTGGGGCTAAATTGGGGAAAGGTGTTGAAATGGGTGAAACACCGCATATTATTCCTGACTTAGTAACGATTGAAGAAGGTGGTTTTACAGCGAGCTCAGTTGCTTTAGCTTGGCCGCATGTGTGCCAAGGCGTTATTAGTTTTGCACCAGTAACCATTGGTCGCAGAGGCTTTGTTGGTAATGTGAGTTTGCTGCCCGGAGGTAAGGCAATTGGTGAATCGTCGTTATTAGGCTGCCTTTCTGTACCGCCACCAGGAGATAAGGCAACCGAGGCTAATTCAGCGTGGTTGGGTTCGCCAGCAGTTTACTTACCTAAGCGTGAATTATTTGTGGGTTTTTCTGATAAAGACACATTTTATCCCCCCAAAAAATTGTATTTTACCCGTTTGGCAATTGAGTTCATAAGGATCATCACCCCGACTGCATTTTCGCTAGTTGTTTTATTTAACATGCTTTATGTTTTAGATTATATGTTAAATAGTTTCTCTTGGGGGGTTACCGCACTGGTATTGCCTGTTTCAGAGCTATTCTTTACTGTTTGCTTGGTTGGTGTATTAGTGGGCTTAAAATGGCTTATGCTTGGGAAATTAAAGCCATTAACCAAACCCATCTGGGATCCGTTTATTTGGAAGAATGATGTCATTGAATATACATATAATTATTACACGAATCCTCATTTTACCAATAAAGTTTTGGGTACCCCGTTTGCACTGTGGGTTCACCGTTGTTTAGGCACTAAGGCTGGCAAACGAGTTTTTACAGATAGTGCTGAATTTTCAGAATTTGATTTAATCACTATTGGTGATGATGTCTGCATTAATGCAGAAACCATTATCCAGACCCATCTTTACGAAGACCGTATATTTAAAGTCTCGAATGTAACCATTAACTCAGGCTGCAACGTCGGTATTGGCTCAATTGTGCTTTACAATACGGTGATGGAAGAGAATTCGGCATTGGGAAGCCTTTCTTTATTAATGAAAGGGGAATGTTTACCCGCAAATACCAATTGGGCAGGTATTCCTGCACAATCAACGATGCTTAGCAGTACCTATCGTCAAGCACCTCAAGCCCTTCCTGCTGGGGTGGTTACCGAACGCGCTATCCCAGAATTATTATAGGAGCATATCCACTTTTTTCATTGCCTTTCTTGGTGCAAACGCTGTAGGTTGGGTCAAACGAGACCCAACCTATTTTAGCCGGATATCTTTAATAATTCCATTGCCCCAAAGCCATAACAACGCTCAGCGCATCGTGGTTACCCTGCCTTGTGCTTCATCAGTCTCATGGTCTTAGATCGTATAATTATCAATTAAACGAATCTCCCCAATGCGTACTGCTGCAAAGCGGCGGTTTTCGTATTCCTCAATATATTCTACGGCAATGTTTTTTGTCATTAACTCTTCTTGAATCTGGATACAGTTTTTATCTTTTTGCTGAAACAGTTGGGCAAAAATTTCAGCTAAAGCTTTTTGTTCTTGATTCAGACGATTATTTCGCGAACTGTAAGCTAAACCACTGGGCTCGCGAATTATCGGACAGGCGATTATGTCCACATCCATAAAAAATGCGGCAGTCATTTCACGAATGAGCACATATTGTTGGTAATCTTTTTCGCCAAAATAAGCATGCTGCGGTTTTACTAAGTTCAATAATTTCATTACGACGGTTAATACACCATCAAAGTGTCCAGGACGGTGTTTTCCTTCCATTAGTTGTGACAGTTGGTGCTCATGAACCTGGTAATTGTATTGATCTGGATACATCGCCTTATCATGAGGCAGAATGCAAAAATCAACACCGGTCTTTTCCATAAGCTGTAAATCAGCATCTAAGCTGCGAGGGTAATGGGTAAAGTCATCTGCTTGATTAAATTGAGTTGGGTTAACAAATAAGCTGGAAACAGTATAGTTATTTTCTTTCTGGCTTGCCAAAAATAAAGAAGCATGGCCAGCATGTAAATTACCCATAGTTGGCGCAAAGCCAATAGTTAATTCAGGAGATAGATTTCTACGAAAACGTATCCACTCATTAAGATCATGGAAAACTTGCACGAATTACTCCTAATCGTTGGTGAATGGAGCCATTTAATAAAAAATAGCACCATAATAATATTTAGTTAAAATGAATGTTCTGGTGCTGGGAAGCTCACTTGTTGCACTTGCTGTGCATAATGATTTATTGCCTCAAGAAAAACTTCTTTGCCTTGAGCATATCGTTTGACAAACTTGGGATTAAAACTTGTTTGTAGTCCCAACATGTCATGCCAGACAAGAACTTGGCCATCGGTATGAGAGCCAGCCCCAATACCAATCGTCGGTATCGTCAAGGCGCTGGTTATCGCTTGTGCCAGTTGTTGTGGTACACATTCAATAACCACGGCAAAACAACCGGCTTGCTCTAAATTAAGGGCTTGTTGCAGTAAAAGCTCCGCTTGTTCCTGGCTTTTTCCTTGTACTTTAAAGCCACCCAATTGATGAATGGACTGAGGGGTTAAACCAATATGCCCCATAACTGGAACCCCTGCGTTTACTAAATGCGCGATGGTATCACAGGTGTCTGCATCGCCACCTTCAATTTTTACCGCATGTGCTCCAGCACGTAGAAGACTGGTCACATTGGTAATGGTTTGCGCTATCGATATTTTATGACTTAAAAAAGGCAAGTCAGTGATGAGAAACTGTTGTTTTAAACCGCGAGCAACCGCTTGGGTATGCAGTACCATCATGTCAATGGTCGCCATAATCGTATTTTCATGGCCATGTACGGTCATTGCTACCGAGTCGCCAACGAGCACGCAATCGATGTTCGATTCAGCAATAGTGCATGCAGAAGGATAGTCGTAACAAGTTAGCATCGCAATTTTTTTTTGCTCTTGCTTTTTACGTATAAAGTCTTGGATTTTCATGCTGCACTCCTTAGTAAGGTGAAGTGAGCATCGTGATGAACGGTAATACAGAGTACTACAGGTACCTGTCGCATGGATCAAGTCCTCCTAAATGAGAATATAAAAGGTCGCTGCCATAGAAGGTCAACGCATTCATGCTCTTTTAAACCAATAAAAAAGCATGAATATCATAGTTCAAATTCAGGTAATTGAGAAGGCATCTTCGCTGCAGATTTTTTTATGGGCGCTTTTAAGAAAAACAAGAGCGGTAGGGCTGATAACACCAACCACATCATAAAACGAAAATCCTGTAAATAAGCCAATACAGTTGCTTGTCTTGTAACTTCAGCATTAAGGGCTGTCAGGCCGTTGAGTGAGTTAATATTAAAAACGCCTAATTCATTGGCGTGTTTTAAATTAAGATTAAATGGCGTCATGAAATTAGCATAGGCGGCATGATTAATTTGTGTGTTTTGCGCTAATTTTGTCATGACAATGGAGATACCAATACTACTGCCAATATTTCTTAACAGGCTAAATAAAGAGGTGCCGTCATTACGGTATTGTGAGGGTAACGTGGCAAAGGACAGGGTTGATAAGGGCACGAAAATAAAGCCCAATCCCAGTCCCTGGATGATGCCCGAGGCGACAATATCATGGCCACTAATGTCCGTATTGAATAGGGTCATCAGCCATAATGAGTAGCTGGTAAGCATTAGGCCAAGAAAAATTTGGTAACGCGCATCGACTGTTCCTGAAAGCCTGCCGACAATCATCATCGCCGTCATCGTGCCTATACCGCGCGGAGCCAGGAGCAATCCGACGTCAATCACTGGATAATTTAATAAGCTTTGCATGTAGGGTGGCATTAGGGCCATAGTGGCTAATAAAATAATGCCAATAATAAAAATAAACATTAGGCCGACACTAAAGTTACGATCTTTAAACATGGCCGGATCAATAAATGGTGAACGTGACGTCATGATCTGCACGATGAATAAATACAGGCAAATTAAGGTAATTAATCCTTCAATAATAATTTCATGACTATTTAACCAGTCTAATGACTCGCCACGGTCAAGAAAGAGCTGTAATGAGCCAATAGCTATACTCAAAAAAGCAAAGCCGATCAGGTCAAAATGTTTGCCTAATTTGAGTTTGTTTTCCTGGAGGAACATCGTTAAGCCTAACCAGGCGAGAATGCCGAAGGGGAGGTTAATGTAGAATACCCAGCGCCAGTTGTAATATTCCGTTAACCAACCCCCGAGTGACGGACCAAGAATGGGGCCGACCATAACCCCCATGCCCCACATTGCCATTGCCGAACCGTGTTTTTCGGGCGGATAGGCATCGAGTAATACGGATTGGGATAAGGGTATTAAACTGGCGCCAAAGATTCCCTGCAGTAAGCGGAATAAGATTATTTGCATTAAGCTTTGAGCCGCGCCACAAAGCATGGACGCCACGGTAAAACCAATAACCGACCAGATAAAGATTTGTTTACGACCAAAACGATCGCCTAAAAAACCAGTAAGTGGAGTAAATATTGCTGCGGCAACGATGTATGAAGTGAGAACCCAAGAAATTTGTTCTTGGGTTGCCCCCATTCCTCCTTGCATATGCGGTAAGGCGACATTCGCAATAGTGGTATCTAATGATTGCATCACGGTGGCAAGCATTACTGAGAAGGTAATGAATAGCCGGTCTGCTGGTTTGGGGGATGAAGTATTTTCTAACATAGTTTGTGAGCCATTTTGTTATGCGATCAGCAGATAGTGTTTAGTCCTCAAGTCAAGGTTAACCTTGCTCCGTTCGAGCCGAGGAGGCGCGGTAGCGCTGTCTCAACGCTTTGCTAGCCTCGATGTCAATGCGCTCTGGAGCTGGAGATGAATCACCAGGTTGTTTCCTTAACTTAACGACAGACATCTGAACCTACATTAGTTATCCTGTTGTCTTCTTTAATGAATAACGTTTATGTCCCGTATCAATTTCAACCCAAGAACTTAATCCTGAACGTAGATTTGGAGCTTGAGGAGCCGCATCCAATTGAATGCGCACAGCAATACGTTGCGCTATTTTAACCCAGTTACCGGTCCCATTTTGCGCGGGAATAATTGAAAATTCAGAGCCGGTTGCCGGACTGATACTTTGCACCACACCAGTCCATTTTTTTCCAGGATAAATATCAATGGTCGTAACCACCTTTTGTCCGGGGCGCACATAAGTTAATTCTTTTTCGGTGAAATTTGCTTCAATCCATGGGTGCTCATTGGCAACCAATGACATGGAAATAATTCCTTGGCTTACATATTGTCCTTGTTTCGGGGGAATGTTAATTGTTCCGGTAACCGGTGCTTTGACTTCTGTATGTGCCAAGTTCAGCTGTGCTTGTTCTAGTTCTGCTTTGGCTACTAAATAAGAGGGATGTTGTTCAATAGGTGTATTCACACTTCCGGCCAGTGATTCTGCCAGGCTTTGTAAATTCTGTTCGGTAGTGATTATTTGTTGGGCGGCAATTTCTGCACTTTCACTGGCGTCATCAAGACTTGACTGAGAAGTAAAATGCTTTGCCGCTAGATCGGACTGGCGTTTTTTATTGCGTAAAGAAAAATTGTATTTGGTTCGTGCCAAAGCGATTTCTGCTTGTTTTTCACGATAGTTGGCTTTGAGCGACATAAGGTCAATAGTCACCTGGGCTAATTTTGATTCAGCTTTAGCTAAAGCAACTTTAAATGGCTGAGGATCAATACGATACAGTAGTTGATCCTTGTTCACCTTTTGGTTTTCCTGGACAAAGACTTCTTGAATTACGCCTGAAACTTGTGGGCTTAGCGGAATCATATCGGCTTTAACATACGCATTGTCTGTAGCGACATAGCGTCCACCGAGAAGATACATGATTAGTCCGGAAAAAATAATCACCGCAGGTACTATGACTAACAAAAGGAAGCGCTTAGACCGTAGGGGGGCGGAAGCCTGTTCGGTGGCCGCTGATTCTTTTTGTTCGCCATGCATTTTATTCATCTTTGATTCTGAGTTATCATTTGTGCTCGTTATAATAACAGGTTTTTTATGCAAATCACCGAAAAATTAGCGAGCCCAGGCGAGCATTCTCTGTTTCTATATGGTTTGGCTGGCCAAGTGGAAGCTATTCTAACTGTTCCTGAACGTATTAATTCGGATTATGTTGCCTTTTTAGGGCATCCACATTCGTTGCAGGGCGGCACAATGACCAATAAAGTAGTGACGACCATGGCGCGTACTTTTAAAGATCTTGGCATTCCTTCGTTGCGTTTTAATTTTCGTGGGGTTGGTCAATCAGAAGGTGTTTATGACGCTGGAATTGGCGAAAGTGCAGATATGTTGTCTTTGGCGTATGCATGGCAAAAGGAGCAAGCGCAGGTAAAGTTTATTTTTGCTGGTTTTTCTTTTGGTTCTTTTGTGGCTTATCGCACTGCAGCTCAATGTGCTCACCATTTACTGATCACTATTGCACCGGCCCTACATCATTACAACTACCAGGAATTTACGCCTGCTCCTTATCCGTGGTTAATTGTGCAAGGCGAAGAAGATGAGGTAGTGCCACCGGAGCTCGTTTTTGATTTTGCAAAACATGCGCAGCCTGAAATTCCCGTGCTTCGCTTTGCCAATACCACGCATTTTTTTCATGGGAAATTAATTGAACTTAAAGCTAAACTTACAGAGTATCTTGTTTCGCAGGTTGTCTCCTTATGACATTAATGACCGAATATGACGCCGCAATTGAGCGCGGCGAAATTAATGATGATCCGTTGCAGCGCGATATTCTAATCCATATGGAACGGCTCGCTGACAATTTAAAAAAAGCGAATTCGTCGTGGTTTTCTCGTATACATAAACCCCATATTAAGGGTTTATACATTTATGGACCGGTCGGTGCGGGAAAGACGTACCTGGTGGACTTATTTTATGACCATGTAGCAGAGCCTAAGAAGGCACGTTTTCACTTCCATCATTTTATGCAGCAGATTGATGCACAGCTGCGACGTTTGCAGGGACAAAAAGATCCATTGCGTCAAATCGCTAAGAAGTTGGCAAAGTCGATTCGTGTGTTGTGTTTTGATGAGTTTTTGGTTCATGATGTGGCTTATGCCATGATTTTAGCGGAACTTTTGCAAGCTTTAATCGCGCAGGGCGTTATTTTAGTTATTTCATCCAATATGCTACCCAACGATTTATACAAGAATGGCGTCCATCGTGCGCGTTTTTTACCGGCTATTGCGGCAATTAATCAAAATTGTGACGTACTAAATTTGAATGAGCAAAGAGACTATCGTATAGGACGTGAACCTTTGGTTGATGCTTATTTGCATCCTTTGAATGCACAGACCAAACAGACGATGGCGCATCAATTTGCGCAATTAGCTGGTGCTTTTGAGGAGCAGGGTTTTATTGTGATCCAAAATCGTGATATACCCTATTTGCAATGCGGAAAAGTATCGATTTGGTTTGCCTTTGATGTTTTATGTAATTTGCCGCGCAGTCAATTAGATTATTTAGAAATTGCTGATAAATATGATAATATTTTTGTCAGTGATGTACCGGTATTGACGGAGAATCATACCTTACAGACGATTATGTTCATTCATTTTATCGATGTGATGTATGACCGTGGAATTAATATTATTATTTCGGCAGCCGTACCTGTTGCCGAACTTTATGTGAAAGGAGAACTGGCAGAAACGTTTAAACGTACTTTAAGTCGTTTAATAGAAATGCAATCAGTTGATTATTTAAATCGTCATCCCAAACGTCAAGTACAGGAGATGGTTTAGGGGTTGTTGACCTTTCTACTATCTTGGCCAAAATAGGCAGGTTTTCTGTGCTTCGGTACTCACATACTGCGTGTATGTTGTGTTCCTGTGCTCGAAAATCAGCCTATTTTGACTCAAGCTAGCGAAATGGCAACAGCCCCTAGGATCTTAGATGGGAAAATGTATAATTTTTTTCTTATCTGAGAATGATTCTCGATATCATTTGTGTTAGACTTTAATCATTTCTACCATTGTTATTGTCCATGATGCGAATTACTGACTTAGTTCAAGGCGATAGAGCGCGATTAATCAATTTCGGTGCGACCGATAGCCAATACAGACGTAGACTTTTGTCTTTGGGGGTTACTTGTGGTGCGGAATTTGTCATTGTTCGTATTGCTCCTTTAGGATGCCCTATCCAAATTGACATCAGAGGAACTTCTTTGACTTTGCGAAAAGAAGAAGCAAGTCAATTGGTTTTGGAGCGTATATGACTCATGTTTTATTGGTAGGCAACCCCAATTGCGGCAAGACGACCTTATTCAATGCCTTAACCGGTGATAATCAACGTATAGGTAATTGGCCTGGAGTCACGGTTGAGAAAAAGACGGGCACATTTTCCTTAGGAAAACAGTTAATTGAAATCACCGACTTACCAGGAGTGTATTCGTTAGTCGCTAATTCTGGTGGTATTAGTCAGGATGAGCACATTGCTGCTCAATCGGTAGCGACCATGCATACAGATTGCATTGTGAATGTGATAGATGCCTGTCATCTTGAACGACATCTGTATTTGACCAGTCAAATTTTAGAATTAGGTAAGCCTGTAATTATCGCCTTGAATATGATGGATATCGCGCAACAACGTGGCATTTCCATTGATGTAAATGCCTTAGCTCACCTCTTGGGCTGTCCAGTAATCCCCATTCAAGCACATAAGAAAGTAGGTATTGCGGCCCTTAGTGAGGCAATAATTAACTTGCCGCAAGTTATTTTACCCTGGGCGCTTCCTTTATCGGCTTCCCTACAGCAGGCATTAATGACGATAGAGCAGACCCTAATTAACGAGGGGTATAGCCAAGCGCTGGCTTATTACTATTCACGTCGTGTTGCAGAGGGCGATGTGTTGCCGGTTGATGAAGCCATTAAGCGTGATTTGCCTGCATTTAATCAGAGTGATTTAAGTCTGGATGTGTTACTGGCAGATGCCCGTTATCAACGTATTCATGAGGTTGTGACGGCTGTACAACAAAAACGTAGTGATGCCAGTGAGCATTTTACGGCAAAATTAGATCGAATTGTGCTGCATCGTTTTTGGGCTTTACCCATCTTTTTTGGCATGATGTATTTGATGTTTTTATTTGCCATTAATGTCGGTGGGGCATTCCAAGATTTTTTTGACATCAGTACGGATACGATTTTTGTGCAAGGAACGGCCTGGCTTATGCAGCAAATGCATGCCCCTAACTGGTTAATTGCTATTTTAGCGAATGGAATTGGGAAAGGAATTAATACCACCTTAACCTTTATTCCTGTTATTGCGGCCATGTTTTTCTTTTTATCGCTCTTGGAAACTTCAGGATATATGTCAAGGGCTGCTTTTGTGGTTGATAAAGCAATGCGTATTCTTGGTTTGCCGGGTAAATCATTTGTACCAATGATTGTCGGCTTTGGTTGTAACGTGCCTGCAATTATGGCGGCACGTACTTTGGATTCTGAACGCGACCGCTTATTAACGGTGATGATGAGTCCATTTATGTCTTGCAGTGCGCGTTTGGCAATTTATGCGGTATTTGTGGCTGCATTTTTCCCTTCTGGTGGGCAAAACATCGTCTTTTCTTTATATCTGGTTGGTATTTTAATGGCGGTATTAACTGGTTTCATTTTACGTAAATCCATTTTAAAAGGGCATGCCTCACCATTAATTTTAGAGTTGCCAGCTTATCATCGGCCCTCTTTACCGCGTTTATTTAAAGAAACATTGATGCGACTGCGTTTTTTTGTGCTGCGCGCGGGCAAATTAATTATTCCTATTTGTGTTATTTTAGGTGGTTTAAATGCGATTACCCTAGGGGGAGGCATTAATTCAGGAGACGCCAGTACGCGGTCCTTATTGTCCATCATTGGGCAATGGATTACGCCTTTATTTGCGCCGATGGGAATCCATCAAGACAATTGGCCAGCAACTGTCGGTTTATTAACGGGGATGTTGGCTAAAGAAGTGGTGGTTGGGACGTTAAATTCACTGTATGCCCAAGTTGGGCATTTGGGGGAAATCGCGGCAGCTCATTTTGATTTTTGGGCCGGTCTTAAGACTGCTTTATGGTCTATTCCTCTGAATTTAGCACAATTGGGCTCGGCGTTAGCGAATCCAGTATTAGCGAGTGCGGCTGACAATTCCGTATCGCAATCTGTTTATGGAATTATGGCGCAACGCTTTGATGGACGAATCGGCGCTTATGCATACCTGCTCTTTGTGTTGCTGTATATCCCTTGTGTGTCTACGATGGCCGCGATTCGCCAAGAAGCAAATAAGAAATATATGTGGATGTCTGTAGCCTGGTCTTTTATTGTTGCTTATGTGGCTGCGGTTGGTTTTTATCAGGCTGCGCAATTTATAGAATCTTCCTCATATAGTTTTTTCTGGATTAGCACTTCATTGCTTGCTTTATTTTTAGTCATTGTCGTGCGTTGTTACAGTAAACGCAGTATTAGGAGGCAAAATGCTATTACAAATACGTGATTATATTGGTCGCCAAGGAGTGGTTAGCACCCAGCAATTAGCCCGAGAATTTCACTTAGATCTACCCGCCTTACAGCCTATGCTTGATCTATGGGTTGGTAAAGGCATCATCCGTAAATGTCAGGAAAAAGCCAATTGTCAGAGTACTTGTTTTAAATGCCGCATACAATCACTTGAGTATTATCAGTATCTTTCTTAATGATCACACCTATTGCCTCAATGCAAAATGTTATCGAAGGCGAATTAAATGTAAAAAAGATAGGTCAGATTGCGTTTAATATTACCATAATCTTTTTCGTGTATAATTTAAGCACTTATTAGTAGGGCAATATGCTTCGGAGTCAAATATGGTGGGCGCAAAAGAATTATTTGGTATGGTAAATGATTTTAATGGCTTGATGATGAAGGCAATTGAATCATTACCATCGCGTCATCTTGAACGGATAGGCTTTCATTTTATCGCAGTTGTTCTCGACGAATATGCCGCATTCCCGTTAAAAAAACGATATAAACCACAGATGGATCAGATGGGTGAAGTCACGCTCGAACTGCGTCGATTGCAAGGGAACTACGCACGGTTGGATGCGCAGAAAAAAATATTAAAAAATCGTCTTGAGCAGATGCATTATGAAAATGATGAGGGTAGCGTAAAGCTTCATCTAAGCATTAATGACATTGCTCAATATGATGCAGATTTGGTAAAAGATATTGTGCGTTATATGGCCCAACAACAAGATGCATTTCCAAATATGCGTTTTAAATTTAAATTAGTACGTTCTACAACGGCGCAAAGCGACAGTAGATTCCAAGACAATGATCAATTTACCCTTTATTTTGATAAGTATTCCTCCATTAAAGAGGTCATTGATTTTGGTAAAAACATGGAACAATTTTTAAAAGCGAAAGGGCTGCCTGAAAATGAACGCCCATTCGGTCCTAAAGATATTTTTGGCTTAAATTCGTTTATTTCGGTGCGTGCCGACAACAATAAATTAACTCGTGAGTATGGGGTGTATACATTTTTTGACCTTGAACTACAAAAATTTTATGAATCTTATAAAGACCGCTTGGATTTATTAGAACAGGTACCCCTTGCGGCATTAGAAACAGTTTTTCATAGTATTTTAATTGACAAAGAAATCATTGACTTACCTGACGCTGGGCTATCTGCTAAAGACAGTGAAATCGTCCAAAAACGTTTTAACCTGATCGTGCAAAATCCTGGGCACTATTTGAATAATACCATACAATTGATTAATGATTCGGGCGTTTCCGGAAAATTTCAAGGTGATTTTTCAGTATTTGATAAGGCTCTGCTTGAATTAAAAGTTAAAGAAACGAACCTAAGAGAGAGGAACCATACTGCAGTTGCTAATGAGGTAAGCACGTTACATGCACAACTGTTAATACAAAAAAAGCACGTGCTTGCTGGAACGCTTTCTTGGAAGGGATTTCAAAGCAATTGCACGGGGTTAGTCGATAAGGCAATGAATGGAGAATTAGCCAAGGTGCGTGATTTGTCAGGGTTGCTCATCAAAATTGCCGCAGCAATTGTTCATGTAGTAACTCTTGGCACTAAATCACTGAATTGGGAAACGGACTCGGTAAAAAAATTGGCACAGGTGAAGGGCGCACTGAATCAAGCCGGCTTTTTTGGTAAACCTACAGAGGGTGTGGAGAGTACGCAAGATAAGCCTATCCCACCGGCAGCATCCCTTTGAGTTAATCAAAAGGCTATTGTTCCTTATCAATAAACACGAAGTTCGAACGGTTGTGTTCGAACTTCGCCAGCAGCAGATCTTCATTACCTAAAATTCATAACCATTGTTTCTAAATTATTTTTTTACATCTTTTTTACCCTTATCTGTTTCATCTTTCGTGCTCATCCGTTAAATTTGGGCTAATATAACCGTATACGCTTGAGTATTTGGGTAAGCACATGGCAGAATCAGACAATATTGAATATTCAGATCGTCCCGACGAGCATGGCCTTGATCTGCGAAAATTGGAAATGGAAGCCGATTTAAATGATCCCGTGGCATTGGTTGAGCGGGTTTATCAAATCTGGTGGCACTGGGCCGATTTTCATCTTTTTATTATTTCGCCAACTATTCCCAAAATTTTTCCTCCTGTAATTATCAAACCGGAAATAATACCCGGTACTCATGAACTTGAGTTTGTCTATGATATTCATGATTCAGGTTCGAAATTATCGACTTCTAAGGGTGAAGAGATGTTGAAAGCGGGAATGTCGATGTATAAATTATACATGACTATCGAAAAAATGATTTATATTCTCGTTGAACGCTTAAAATCTGGAGGAATCAGTACTGAAGCCGAAGTACAAGTGGCTTTTGGTGGGCATCTTCTGCCACAGCGAAAGGCGTTCGAGTCCATTATTAACTTGGCTTATAATGTGGTCGTAACGAATTTTGATCCTGGTGCTTGGGGTGAGCGTTATTTACAAATTGTTAAACAAAATGCTGATAAATTTGGCTACCCTCCAGAAGCACCACGTTCCACCTTTAGGCAACCACATCAATCTGCCGGAATAAAGGTTAAGTAATTGGCAAATCCTTGCAAGTTGATTGCGAGGATTTGTGTTAATTCTAAAGTTTCTTTCAATTTAAGTGCTGTTTCGTTTAAATTTTACGCATTTAACACCTAATATCTCCTCTCATCATGACTTAATCTTGCGTGATAAAAACAGAGTGCTATACTTCGCATTTGTGCGTCATTTTATAACTTTTTCTAAATTAAGGAAGAAACTAACAGTGAACAAGAAAAGACCCGTTAATCTTGATTTGGGTAGTTTAAAATTTCCCCCGATGGCAATAGCGTCTATATTGCATCGGATTTCAGGGCTAGTTTTATTCTTATTATTGCCAATTATGTTGTTTATTTTTGGCCAGTCGCTGCAATCTGAAGAGTCCTTTGCGCAGATGAAAACATTATTAACTCATCCGTGCTATAAATTAGTGTTATGGGCTTTCGGAACAGCATTGATTTATCATGTGCTGGCTGGAATTCGGCACATGATTATGGACTTGGGTTTTGGTGAGCATCTTTCTGCTGGTCGGCGTACTGCTGTTTTAGTAATTGTTCTTGCCGTTATTTTGACAATTTTTCTAGGATTCTGGATATGGTAACTAATGTCACCAGTTTAACAGGTAATGGGTTAAAAGATTGGTTAATTCAAAGGGTTACTGCAGTTTATTTTGCAGTATATGTATTTTTTATACTGGGGTTTTTATTGTCACATCCGGCATTGAGCTATGAGCAATGGCATACTTTATTTGCCAATCCCATAGTGCAAATTGCTACCGCAGGCGCATTGTTAGCGCTTACGTTACATGCCTGGGTAGGTCTTTGGACTGTGACTACAGATTATCTGAAATGTACTGTGTTGCGTTTATCAGTACAAATGCTGGTTCTTTTATGGCTTCTTAGTCAATTGACTTGGGGCTTCATGATCCTTTGGGGGCGGTAAGCATGGCTATTGCACGTAATACGTTTGATGCAGTAATTGTTGGTGCTGGTGGTGCGGGAATGCGCGCGGCACTACAGATGGCTAATTCGGGTTTAAAAGTAGCACTTTTATCTAAAGTGTTTCCAACACGTTCACATACAGTTTCCGCTCAAGGTGGTATTACTTGTGCTTTGGGAAATTCGCATGAAGACGATTGGCGCTGGCATATGTACGATACGGTAAAAGGTGCTGATTATATTGGTGACCAAGACAGTATCGAATACCTGTGTAAGACTGGTCCTGAAGCGGTGTATGAATTGGAACATATGGGTTTACCTTTCTCGCGTATGGATAATGGTCGCATCTATCAGCGTCAATTTGGTGGTCAATCTAAAAATTTTGGTGGTGAGCAGGCGGCGCGTACCTGTGCTGCTGCAGATAGAACGGGACATGCTTTATTGCATACCCTGTATCAACAAAATTTAAAAGCAAAAACGCATGTCTTTAGTGAATGGTATGCACTTGATTTTGTTAAAGACGCACATGGTCGTATCTCAGGTGTTACGGCAATGAACATCGAAACTGGTGAAGTGGTCTTTTTCCAATCACGAGTGTGTATTCTTGCTACTGGTGGGGCGGGGCGTATTTATCAATCCACAACCAATGCTTTTATTAATACGGGCGATGGTTTTGGTATGGCCTTAAGAGCGGGTATTCCCTTACAAGATATGGAAATGTGGCAATTTCATCCGACTGGAATCGCGGGCGCCGGTACTTTAGTTACCGAGGGATGTCGTGGCGAAGGTGGTTATCTGATTAATAAAGATGGCGAGCGTTTTATGGAGCGTTATGCTCCGCGTGCTAAAGATTTGGCTTCACGCGATGTGGTTGCACGTTCTATGGCGTTAGAAATACGCGCCGGTAAAGGTTTTGACCCTCAGGGTATCGATTATGTTAAATTAAAATTGGACCATTTAGGTGCCGATCTTATTATGTCGCGTTTACCCGGAATCCGTGAATTAGCCATGAAGTTTGCTGGTGTAGATCCGATTATTGAGCCAATTCCAGTCGTACCAACTTGCCATTACAGTATGGGGGGAATACCTACCAATATGTATGGACAAGTACTGACTAAAACCAAAGGCGAAGAGCATATTGTCGAAGGTTTATATGCTGTTGGTGAGTGTGCCTGTGTTTCTGTGCATGGTGCGAATCGTTTAGGTGGTAATTCCTTATTAGATTTAGTCGTATTTGGTCGTGCTGCCGGGATCCATGTTGAAGAGCTCTGGCAATCAAATAACTTACCCGATATGGCATACATTAGTGACGAAGATATTGCTGCATCTTTAGTGCGTTATAATCGTTGGAACGATTCAAAAGAAGGTGAGAATCTCGCTGTTATTCGTGATGAAATGCAACGTGTGATGCAAGAAGACTTTGGCGTATTCCGTACTGGTGAAGTAATGGAGTCTGGTCTTAAACGTTTACAAGCACTCCGTGAGCGCTTGGCCCATGCCAAATTAGACGATAAGAGTCAGGTCTTTAATACCGAACGTGTTAGTGCTTTAGAGTTAGATAATTTAATGGCAACCGCGTATGCTACAGCTCATTCGGCAATTGTCCGTACTGAAAGCCGTGGGGCACACAGTCGAGAAGATTATCCAAAACGTGATGATGCGAATTGGATTAAACATACACTGTACTTTGAGGAAGGTGAGACCATCGATTTTCGTCCGGTTAATACATCACCCAAACACATTGCGCCTTTTGAGCCGAAAGAACGCGTTTACTAAAGAGGATATATCACATGGCAGATAATAGAAATTTGACTTTATCAATTTATCGCTATAATCCTGAGGTGGATGCTAAGCCTTATATGAAAGATTATGTGTTGGCGATACCGGCTAAGAGCGATCCCATGCTGCTTACTTTGCTTGAACGTTTGAAAGCAGAACAGGATCCTTCCATTACTTATAGACGATCATGCCGCGAAGGAGTATGTGGTTCTGATGGGATGAATATTAATGGGACGAATGGCCTTGCGTGTATTACACACGTTTCTGAGTTAAAGACGGATAAAATTGTAGTTCGTCCGTTGCCTGGCTTTCCAGTGATTCGTGATTTGGCTGTTGATATGTCCCAGTTCTATCAACAATATGAGCGTATTGAGCCTTATTTGCAAAACGATCAGAATGCGCCCGCGCAAGAGCGTTTGCAATCTCCGGAAGAACGTGCTCAGCTTGATGGATTATATGAATGTATTTTGTGTGCATGCTGCACCAGTTCATGTCCTTCTTTCTGGTGGAATCCAGAAAAATTTGTAGGTCCTGCCGGGTTATTACAGGCAAGACGATTTTTAGCAGACAGTCGTGATACTGCCACGGATCATCGTTTGGATAAATTGCAAGATCCATTCAGTGTCTTTCGTTGCCGTACAATTATGAATTGCACGAATGTCTGTCCGAAGGGACTCAACCCAACAAAAGCGATTGCAGAAATTCGCACGCAAATGTTAAGACAAGAAACTTGATCGAGTAATTATTCACCTAACCTCCTTATCTTGTTACGAGAAGGAGGTTGATTAGTTACATACAGTACTCATCTATAGCTACACCCTTTGGAGAAAAAATAATGAGCAGTTCCAATCTGCAAAATGAATGGGCTTCTTCCTATTTGTCTGGTGGAAGTATGGCATACGTTGATAGTCTTTATGAGGATTATCTTGTTGATCCTAATTCGGTTTCTGCCGATTGGAGAGAAGTATTCAGCGCCTTACCTAAGGTGAATGGCTCTGCTCAAGAATTATCCCATCGTGATGTTCGAGAATACTTTTTACAAAATGCAGATAAGAAGCCTACGCACGTAGCACAAGCAGCAGATAATCATCAATATCAGGTTGCCAGTTTAATTAATGATTTCAGAGCACTAGGTCATCTTGCGGCAAAACTTGATCCGCTGGATATGACGGCGCGCCCTGTAGTTCCTAATTTGGATTTAACATTCCATGATTTAGCTAATGTTGATAGAACGCGTAAGTTTTTTGCTGGTACGTCATTTAATGGCCCAGAAATGTCTTTAGATGAAATCTATGCTGCATTGCGTGAAACCTATTGCGGTAGTATTGGTATCGAATACATGCATATTTCTGATATCCATGAAATATCATGGCTACAAAGTAAAATGGAGTCAGTGCGCGGACGTGCTACCTTTACTGCAACGAAAAAAATGGAAATTTTAAAGGATCTGATTGCTGCAGATGGCTTAGAGCGTTATTTAGGTACCCGTTATGTAGGGCAAAAACGCTTTTCGCTTGAAGGCGGTGATTCACTAATTCCAATGATGAAGGAAATTATTAATTGCGCCGGTAACGATAATGTTAAAGAATTAATCATCGGCATGGCGCACCGTGGACGTTTAAACGTCTTAGTTAACGTCTTGGGTAAAGAACCTAAGGAGCTATTCCAAGAATTTGAAGGAAAAATTAAGTTAGAGCGTACCGGTGATGTGAAATACCACATGGGCTTTTCATCGGATGTCCAAACTGAATCGGGTTCTGTATTGCATTTAGCTTTAGCATTTAACCCCTCGCACTTAGAAATTATTGGCCCTGTAGTGGAAGGTTCGGTACGTGCACGTTTACAGCGCCGTAATGATTTACTGAAAAAAGATTCAGTAGTTCCCATTGTGATTCATGGTGATGCTGCGTTTGCTGGTCAGGGCGTGGTAATGGAAACCTTTAATTTTTCACAAGCACGTGGTTATGCAACTGGTGGAACCGTGCATATTGTTATTAATAACCAAATTGGTTTTACGACCAGTAATCCATTGGATGCACGCTCAACAATGTATTGTACCGATGTGGCTAAGATGGTACAGGCACCAGTTATTCATGTGAATGGTGATGATCCTGAAGCCGTCGTATTTGCAACGCAAATCGCCTTTGAATTTAGAATGAAATTTAATCGTGATGTAGTCATTGATCTCGTGTGTTACCGTCGCCATGGCCATAATGAAGCCGATGAGCCTGCAGTAACCCAACCAGAGATGTACAAAAAAATTAAATCCATGCGTCCTTTGCGGGAAATGTATGCCGAGCAGCTCATTTCGCAAGGATTGATTACGGGCAAAGAAGCTGAGCTGCTAATTGATGCTTACCGTGATGGCCTGGATCAAGGCAAAGCCGTAGTTGATGTGGTGCGTGGCGATTATGATGGCAAGTTTGCCATGGACTGGACACCCTACATTAACGCGAAGTGGACCGATAAGGCAGATACCACTATTAGCCCAGCTAATTTACAAAAATTAGCCAAACAGTTAAATGATTTGCCTGCTGGTTTTAGCTTACATCCCGTAGTGCAACGTTTATTAAGTGATCGCGATAAAATGACTGCAGGTGAGCAACCTATGAATTGGGGTTATGCAGAAACAATGGCGTACGCTAGTTTAATCCAGGAAGGCTATGGGGTCCGTTTGTCAGGTCAAGATTGTGGTCGTGGAACGTTTGCGCATCGGCACGCTGTTTTACATGATGTTGAAAATGGTGCTGTTTTTACGCCGTTAGAACACATAAAAAATGAGCAAAATCGTTCGTTTACAGTAATTGATTCGGTACTGTCTGAAGAAGCTGTTTTGGCTTTTGAATATGGTTATGCTTCTTCTGAGCCTAACTTCTTGGTACTTTGGGAAGCACAATTTGGTGACTTTGCTAATGGTGCTCAAGTTGTAATTGACCAATTTATTAGTTCAGGCGAACAAAAGTGGGGACGTTTGTGTGGTTTGGTGATGTTATTGCCTCATGGTTATGAAGGACAAGGGCCTGAGCATTCTTCCGCACGTTTAGAACGTTTTATGCAGCTTTGTGCTCAACATAATATCCAAGTGTGTACGCCAACGACACCCGCGCAAATTTTCCATTTGTTAAGAAGACAAGTGATTCGTGATTTCCGTAAGCCATTGATTGTTATGACACCCAAAAGCTTATTACGGCATAAATTAGCAGTGTCTCCTTTAGAAGATTTAGTTAAAGGGAAATTCCATAATATTATTCCTGAAATTGATACTTTAGATGCACAAAAAGTTACACGAGTAGTGTTATGTTGTGGAAAGGTTTATTATGATTTACTGCAAATGCGTCGTGATAAACAATTGGAGCATATTGCAATAATTCGTATCGAGCAATTGTATCCGTTCCCTAAAAAAGCACTTATTGCTGAAATAAATAAATATTCAAATGCTAAAGAAGTAATCTGGTGTCAAGAAGAGCCCCAAAATCAAGGCGTATGGTTCTCTTCCCAACACAACATGAAAGATTGTCTACGTCCTGAACAAAAACTGCAGTACGCCGGACGAGAATTTGCTGCGGCTCCTGCTGTAGGAAGTCCGGCATTACATGCACAACAGCAATTAGCTTTGGTTGAGCAAGCGCTATTGGGATAAATAAAGTAAGGCGCCCTCTCTTGCGTGCAAGAGAAGGGAGAGCATAAAAGAAATTAATAATACATATAAAATAAGAAGGTATAGCCATGTCTATTGAAGTCAAAGTACCTGTTCTGCCTGAGTCGGTTGCTGATGCAACTGTTGCTGCGTGGCATAAAAAAGTAGGTGATAAAGTTACTCGTGATGAAAACTTATTGGATCTTGAAACCGATAAAGTTGTCCTTGAAGTTCCAGCTCCAGCAGATGGAGTACTTTCTGAAATTTTATTTCAGGTAGGAGACACCGTAACTTCCGGCCAGTTACTTGCAAAAATAACTGAAGGTAGTGCTGCTGTAGCGCCTGTTGCTCAAGAAGAGAAAACTGCTGATGCCGTGAGTGCGAAAGACGATAAGTCAACGAGCCCTGTTGTACGTCGCATGATGGCAGAACATGATTTACAACCAGGACAAATTCCAGGTAGTGGTAAAGAAGGCCGTATTACTAAAGAGGACGTGCTTACGTACATTGAAACAAATAGAGAAAAAACAGCAAAACCAGCGGATGCTAAAAAAGAGCAAGCAGCTGCTCCTGCAGCAATGGGACCACGCGAAGAGCGTCGTGTACCAATGACACGCTTAAGAGCCAAGATTGCTGAACGTTTGTTAGAAGCTCAGCATAATGCAGCGATGTTAACTACATTTAATGAAGTTAACTTAAAAGCTGTCATGGACATGCGTTCTCAATACAAAGACCATTTTGAGAAAAAACATGGGGTAAAACTTGGTTTTATGTCGTTTTTCACTAAAGCGGTGATTGAGTCATTAAAGCGTTTCCCCGCCGTGAATGCGTCGATTGATGGCCAGGATGTGGTTTATCATGGTTTCTATGATATTGGTATTGCTGTATCTACCGAAAGAGGATTGGTTGTGCCTGTGATTCGTGATGCGGATCAAATGAGTATGGCTGAGATTGAAATGGCGATTAACGATGCGGCAACACGTGCCAGACAAGGCAAGTTGTCCATGGAAGAAATGCAAGGTGGAACCTTTACGATTACTAATGGTGGCGTATTTGGTTCATTATTAGCGACTCCGATTATTAATCCGCCGCAAACCGGTATTTTGGGAATGCATAAAATCGAAGATCGACCTGTAGTGGAAAAAGGGGAAATCGTTATTCGTCCTATGATGTATGTGGCTTTATCTTATGATCATCGTTTGATTGACGGCAAAGATTCCGTACAGTTTTTGGTGAGTGTTAAAGAGTTATTGGAAGATCCTGCTCGTCTTTTACTTAATGTTTAATAATCACAATTAACCGCATGACCCGTAAACACGGGTTTTGCTTTTTAGAAAGGTAATTGCAATGAATTTACATGAATACCAAGCCAAACAATTATTTGCTAGCTACAACTTACCTGTCCCACATGGTGAGGTGGCTTATAATGTTGAGGATGCACTTCAAGTTGCATCACAACTTTCGACCACGCGTTGGGTTGTTAAAGCACAAGTTCATGCTGGTGGTAGAGGAAAAGCAGGTGGTGTGAAATTAGTTTCTAACAAAGATGAATTAGCTGCAGCAGTGAAAGCATTATTAGGAACGCGCTTGGTTACTTACCAAACTGATGCACACGGACAACCAGTTAATGCCGTTTTAGTTGAAGAAACCTGTGAAATTGCTCGCGAATTATATCTTGGTGCTGTGGTTGATAGAGCAACACGCCGCGTGGTGATTATGGCTTCTACTGAAGGTGGCGTAGAGATTGAAAAAGTTGCTGAAGAAACGCCTGAGAAAATCTTCAAAGTAGTTGTTGATCCTTTGGTTGGGGTTATGCCATTCCAAGCGCGTGAAGCAGGGTTTAAATTAGGTTTAGACGATGCGCAAATAAAGCAATTTACTCACTTAATGCTTGGCTTGGGTAAAATGTTTGTTGAATGTGACTTAAGTCTTTTAGAAATCAACCCATTAGTTGTTACTCAAGCAGGGCAATTGATTTGCCTGGACGGTAAAATCAACATTGATGGTAATGCTCTATATCGTCAACCTAAACTAAAGAGCATGCGTGATACCTCACAAGAAGATGAACGTGAAAACCGTGCTAGCGATTGGGAATTAAATTATATTCCGCTAGATGGTTCAATTGGTTGTATGGTCAATGGCGCCGGTTTGGCAATGGCAACTATGGACGTGATTAAGCTTCATGGGGGAGAGCCAGCAAACTTCTTAGATGTTGGTGGTGGTGCAACTAAAGAGCGAGTAAGTGAAGCGCTAAAGATTATTTTATCTGATGATAAAGTTAAAGGTATTTTAGTTAATATTTTTGGTGGTATCGTTCGTTGCGACCTTATTGCAGATGGTATTCTTGCTGCGGTGAAAGAAGTGGACGTAAAAATCCCTGTAGTAGTTCGACTTGAGGGTAATAATGCTCAATTAGGCGCTGATATTTTAAATAAAAGCGATCTAAATGTAATTGCTGCAACCAGTTTAACGGATGCTGCGAAGAAAATTGTGGCGGCTGTTGCTTAATTATTATTGCTATAGAGCGATTACCCGCACCACATTAAATGTGGTCGGGCTTTAAACTAAATTTCGAGGTTAACAATGAGTGTATTAGTTAATAAACAAACCAAAGTACTGTGTCAGGGGTTTACTGGCAAGCAAGGAACTTATCATTCAGAACAAGCGATTGCATACGGTACACGTATGGTTGGTGGTGTAACACCAGGTAAAGGCGGTCAAACACATTTAGGTTTGCCTGTATTTAATACCATGCGCGAAGCGGTTGACGCAACGAAAGCGGAAGCCAGTGTGATTTATGTACCTGCACCATTTTGCAAAGATTCGATTATTGAAGCTGCTGATGCAGGAATTCAGTTAATTGTTTGTATTACTGAAGGCGTGCCTGTATTAGATATGTTGGAAGTAAAAGTTTATCTGGAAAATAATACCCAAGCACGCTTAATTGGTCCAAACTGCCCAGGAATTATTACTCCTGGTGAATGCAAAATTGGTATTATGCCCGGTTCTATTCATTTACCAGGTAAAGTAGGAATTGTTTCGCGTTCTGGTACGTTAACCTATGAAGCAGTAAAACAAACTACCGATAAAGGCTTTGGTCAAAGTACATGTATCGGTATTGGTGGTGACCCAATTCCAGGAACTAACTTTATTGATGCTTTAGCTTTATTTGAGCAAGATCCACAAACACAAGCCATTATTATGGTTGGTGAGATTGGGGGTTCTGCAGAAGAAGAAGCGGCTGAATACATTAAATCCCACATTAGCAAGCCAGTTGTTTCCTACATTGCGGGTGTAACTGCTCCTGCCGGTAAGCGTATGGGCCATGCGGGTGCGATCATTTCTGGTGGTAAAGGTACTGCTGCTGAGAAATATGCTGCTCTAGAAGCTGCTGGCGTGCGCACAGTACGTTCACCGGCTGATTTAGGTGATGCTATTGCTGAAGTAACTGGTTGGTAGTAATAAAAAGAGAGGCTATCAATTAGTCTCTCTCTATTCCCTCATTTTTAAGGTGTTTCATGACTAATTTCCGAAGCATTGCCGATATAAGACGCGACTATGGCGAATTAAACTTAGATGAAAATGTAATTCCTCAAGATCCTATTGCTCAATTTCAGTTTTGGTTTGAAGATGTTTTGAAAAATGAAACCAATGATCCGACGGCTATGATCTTGTCTACTGTAGATAATAAGGGACATCCTGATTCTCGTGTGGTTTTATTAAAAGGTATTGATGCGGGAAACTTTCTGTTTTATACCAATTATGAAAGTGCAAAGGCAAAGCAAATGCAGAATAAGCCTTATGCCGCACTTAACTTTTACTGGCCGCACATGGCAAGACAAGTACGTATTCGTGGAGCAGTGCAGCAGGTGAGTAATGAACAATCAGATCGTTATTTTTTATCAAGGCCTATTAAAAGCCAGTTTAGCGCAATCATTTCACCGCAGAGCCATGAAATTACAAACCGTGAAGCATTGGAAAATTCATTAAATGAATTGATTCAACAACATGGCCAAGAAGCTGTCGTCCGTCCTGATTATTGGGGGGGGTATAAGGTGATTCCCGATGAAATTGAGTTTTGGCAAGGAAGAGACAATCGTTTACACGATCGTATTCATTATTATCGGCAACATGGGCAATGGCAACATCACCGTCTAGCCCCTTAACGGCAAAATTTGCCGGCGAACATGAAATTTTTGCCTTATAGTTATTATCAGTGAAATGTAGATTGGGTCAATAATCCAATCTACAGCCTACATAAATTGAAGAATTTTTCGACTCTCTCAAATAAAAAAATATTAATATTCATCGTGTTAAATAATTAATTCAGTAAAAGAATAAATTTGGCCTAGTAATTGCATTTCTATATATAGAAATCATAAAAGGGAAATGAGTTCTGAGTTCTGAGTTCTGAGTTCTGAGTTCTGAGGTTTGGGCTTTAATTGTCAAGAATTAGTAAATGTTTTCACTTTGGATGTTTCGCGAAGCTTAAAGTCGTAGAATTGTTTTAAGTGTAGAGATTATCAACATGAAGGCGATAAAATCCGCACACAGATTTAATAGATACACAACGTGGAGTAGTCACAGTTGAACTTAGGAAAATATATACTGGATACATAAATTGAGGGTACAATCATGAACGACACTACAGCCTTACTACCATACATTAAATTACGCTTTAACATTGAACATCCAAGTTATGAAGAGAGTTATGCGTTTGGTTATGAGTCTGCATTAGCTTATGCGGCAGAAGAAGATAATCCTTTTCCAGCAGGCTCTCAGGAAGCGGCACATTGGGTAGAAGGCTGGTGGGATGCGTTAGCTGGGGATGAGCCTTTATTTGATATCAGTTCTTATGTTGGCGAAGAAATGGCTGTAGCTAAAGAAGTTGCTGCCAATGATCAGCGATATTGCCACAAGCATAGTTTCTTATCCTTAGTTATTGAAATTAGCGGTGCAATCGCGGCATCTGCACTGGTTGGGTATCAATTATTTGAATTGGTCGCTTAATTAGTCAATGTTGTGCGAAAGTTGGGTCAAAAGACCCAACTTACATTATTTAGGTTGTCTATGGACAATCGCTATTGTTTTTAATCCTTGAAAAATTTTAATACCATCGAACGCATTCTTGCGGTTTCTGATGGGTTAAATTCCTTATAAGTGTCACTCCCTATATTAAGGCATATAGTGATATGCTCACCAAGTCCCTTAAGTAAATCCACTCCAGATAATTTCAGTAAATTAATTTTAGCAGCTATATCTCCAGCCCAGGCATCGAGGTAGTGCATTTCAGTAAACACAGGCAGGAATATATCCTTATTCTCCTGGAGAAATAATACTTTTGGTTGTTCGTCTTCAGTAGTTTGTTCTACGGGAATAATAAAGTTGGCCTTGATAAACTCCAGATAAGCTTTGTTGGCTTCTTTAGTATTTCCAGAAGAATCAAAGGCGTCTTTGATGGCCTGTTCGAGTGCGTTCATATTCAGAATATCTTTGGAAGTATAAAAAAAGGATTATAACCGAGTATGGTCCTTATTAAAATCAAATCAAACTATGTGTTGAAATAAATGACAGCAACAGTATAATGTAGATTTTGTTTTGTTGATTTATTTGTCATATTTTGACTATTTATGGCAGATAGGAGTTTTGTTTTTTTGATGCATGAATGCCCGGCAAGGATCTATGAGCTTATAAAACAAGGCGAATCAGGGCCTATAAAGTAGAGATTTTATGAACAAAATAAATGATTCTAAAGTAGAGATATATAACAGTAAGAGTTATTTAGGCGTTGCGTGGTTAGTTTGGGGTTTAGCGGCCGCATTTTATTTTTCTGATTATTTAGCACGCGTTGCCCCTGGAGTAATGCACCGATATTTGCAAATTGATTTTGGCATCAATGAAGCAGGTTTCGGGATCTTAACCGCCTCATTTTACATTCCTTATATTTTCATGCAAATCCCGGTTGGACTTACCGTTGATCGTTTAAGTATCCGTGGCTTATTAACCGTTATGTCATTAGTAACGGCATTTGGTTGCTGTGTTTTTGGTCTTGCCGATGGTTTATTTATGGGTTCTGTGGGGCGTATGCTGATTGGTTTTAGTGCAGCATTTGCCTTTGTTTGTTCTCTACGTTTAGCTACATCCTGGTTTCCACCAACGATGCTTGGTTTATTAGCCGGTTTAACACAAGCGCTTGGTATGTTAGGCGCTGCTGCAGGTGAAGCACCTGTTTCTTTCTTAGTAAGTAATGTGGGCTGGCGCCACAGTATGTTAATCATTGCCTTTTTATTTATTGCTTTAGCTGGTCTATTGTATCAATTTGTCCAAGATACCCCAGGTGGTCATCGCAGTGAGGGGCATTTAGTTAATCGACTCAGTATCTTACAAAGTTTGAAAATTATCTTGTCATGCAAGCAAACTTGGCTTAATGCCTTGTATGCAGGTTTTTTATTTGGCCCCACGGCAGTAATTGGCGAGGCGATTGGCCCTGCTTATTTACAATTTGGTCGCGGACTCGGAGCACATGCGGCCGCTTTTGCTACAGGTTTGATTTTTATTGGTTGGGGAATTAGTGGGCCATTATCGGGTTGGCTCTCGGATAAAATGGGACGTCGTAAACCGCTTATGATTCTTTCTGCAGCCTGTGGTATTGTCTTTACGTCATTATTTGTGTTCAGTCCAAACCTTAGTCAAAATACCGCGTATTTAATTTTCTTTGTGTTTGGCCTAACGAATACTGGAGTTGCTATTGCTTATGCTGTTTCCACTGAATTGCACGATCGCAATGTTGTCGGAACTTCGATTGCGTTTACCAATATGATTTCGATCTTTGTGGGGGCTTTATTGCAGCCTTTGGTTGGACGGTTAGTCGATATGGTTTCTGGGGCTCGTGCATATAATGTTGAATCCTTATTGTTGTCTGATTTTCAAGCGGGCTTAAAGCTGTTACCGTTGTGCTCTTTAATTGCTTTGATCTTGGCATTTACCGTTAAAGAAACTTATTGCAAACCAGTTAAACCGTCTTGATTTTACAGTCCCAAGCCGAAAATGCCTTTACCTCATTGCGGGGTTAGGCTTTAAGCTTAAGGCGTTTAGCCTTGTCTATCTTTGATTCGCTTGCGAAGAGAATAAATGACGTCAGAAAGGACTGCTCCGATGCATTAAAACAGGCGTATCATGTGCTCAATTAAGCTGACTTGCCCGGCAATTGTGACCAGATACGCTACGTTGCTCATTTGTTGCTTATGTATTATATTGGGCCTTTTTTTGCCTTAGTAATACTTCATAATGACTAATCCTTCGCCGCCGCAATCATCTTATTTCAAAAGCTCCCTGCGTTTTTTGTCTGATTATTTTTTTAATTCAAATGATAAATGGAAGGCGTGGGCGCTATTTTGGGGTTGTGCATTGAGTACTTTAGCAATGATTGGTCTTAGTTTTGCTTTAGGATGGTGGTGTTTTCCATCTATTTATGCCGCATTTATAGTTAAAGATACTGCTCTTTTGCTAGTGGGATTAGGTAGTGGTCTTTTAATTTCTAGTGCGATGGCTGGTTTTAATTATTTGGCTAATTTTTTAAAAAATAAATTGTATGTTAATTGGCGCGCTTGGTTAACTAAAAAAATAATAAATCAGTATTTAAATAATAAGACGAATTACCTGGATATCTCACGAATTTATAATGATATTGATAACCCGGAACAACGGATTCAAGAAGATATTGATAAAGTTGTTGAATCATTTTTGGGCTTATTTTTAGGATTTATCGATAACTTTTCTAATTTTGTCATTTATACAATACTTTTAAGCTTAGCAGGTGGCTCATTATCCTTTATGCTTTTTGGGGCAACTATAGTAATTCCGGGGTTTTTAGTATTTGTGGCACTAGGAGTGGGCATTGTAACTTCGCTCATCGGTTATTATATAAATAGATCATTGCGTGAGTCGACTAATGAAGAAACTATTGCGCAGTCCAATTTACGAGCTGATTTGCAACATATTAAAATGTTCTCTGAAGAAATAGCAATGGAACATGCTGAGAATTATTATCAAACACGATTAGAAAAAGAGGTCGATGAATTAAATATAAAAACCACAAGGCGCTTATCCCTTCAAAATGAAACAGCATCGTTTAATTTATTTAATGGAGCACTTCAAGCAATTATTCCATTCATTGCTGCAGCACCTTTATATTTCACTGATCTTATTACCTTGGATGTATTTTATTCTGCAGGATATTATTTTTCCATGATGACGCGTTCTTTAAACTGGTTTATCAATTCTTTTGAAATGATTAATAAATTCCAGACTAGCTTAGGCCGAATTGTAACATTACAACAGGCTTTGGATAAAAATAATGAACGTGAATCCACTAAGAAAATTATTCGTATTATAGAGCATCAAGATAAAAATCTTGTGGTAAAAAACCTGGATCTTAATTTACACGGGAGTAATGACTTAGTCATTAAAGGCCTTAATTTACAGTTTACACCAGGAGTTCATACTCTGATTCAAGCACCTTCAGGCTCAGGAAAAAGCAGTCTCTTTAAAGCAATAGCCGGATCGTGGTTGTCTGGTGAGGGAGAAATTATCATTCCCAAGAGCCTGGAAGCGGTTTATTTTTTACCGCAAAAGCCGACTCTTCCCAATGATACGCTAAGAAAGGTACTCGCATATCCTGATGCAGACTGCTCTTATTCTGATAATGAATTAATTTTAGCTTTAAAGGCTGTAAATATGGAAGTACTTGCAGACAAATTAGATAAACAAATTGGTGGTTTTAAATCATTGGGGGAGCAACAACGAATAGCTTTTGCACGCATATTCCTAAGAAAGCCCGACTGGATATTCCTGGATGAGGCCACCGCTTCTTTAGATGAACATGTAGAAGAACAAGTCTATTGTCGTCTCAAGAAGCTTCTGCCAAACACCACAATCATTAGTATTGCGCATCGCTCTACGGTGAGATGTCATCATGATCATGTTTTATTTTTTAATGTTAATGATAAAAAAGAAGTTCAAGTTGAAGAGGAATCTGAATTATTAGTGAATAGAAACACGGTCCCCAGTTTTTAGTAACCTCAGTGTAAATGGCCAGATTAAAGCCTTTACTTCCCAGTCTATAGCATGGCTAACTCATTCATTTTTTATTTAGGTTTAAATTAACTCATTTATCGCACTACTCTGTTATTTACTGATATACTTTACGTTGCAGTTTTGTTTGCGAGCGAATTACTAACATGGAGAACACAATGAAAAAATTGGCAGGATTAGTGATTATCCTGGCCGCTTTAGTTTTAGGCGGATATTATGGTATGGGGGTTCTTACTGAGAAAACAATCAGAAAGAATATTGAAGTAATCGACCAATCGAACGGATTGCATGCTGAACTTGAGCAATATGATCGTGGTCTATTTAGCTCTGAAGCTAAAATTAAATGGCAATTGCATATTCCTGAGCGTGTAGTAACTGATGCAAACGGACAACCTCAAACAGTTCCTGCGCAAGATTACACCACGGAAATGCCACTTACGATTCACCATGGGCCAATTATTTATACTAACAATCACGTACGTTTTGGATTGGGTTATGCTGAATCAGTTTTCCCTTTTCCACACCAATATGATGCGCAGTTTGATTCCACTTTCACCAAAGAATCGGACAAACCACAATTGGATTTAAGCATTTTCGTAAATTACTTCAATCAAAGTACGCTTGATTCGAAAGTCCCCGCATTTAAACTGTTTGCTAAAGATGGCAATGGTCGCTTTGAGTGGTTAGGAATGAATGCAACAACCACTATGTCCGCTGAAATGAAGAAGGTTGGTGGTACGATCAATCTTGATGGGATACACATTGCTAAAGACGATGCCACCGTTGATTTAGGCAAAGTATCTACTGATTATGATTTACATGAAACCTTGGCTGGATTGTACTTGGGTGATGCAAACTTTAACTTGCCAACACTTAGCATTGTCGTCAAAGGGCAAAAAATGTTTGAGATTGCTGAGCTGGCTATGAAATCAGACAGTGATATTGAACAGCATCTTTTTAATACCAATTTTACTATTACTGTAAAATCGATATTTGCTAATGCAAAAAACTATGGTCCTGGTGCCTTAGTTGTTGCGTTAAGAAATCTTGATGCGGATGTATTGGCTAAAATAAATCAACAAGCAGCAGCCATGCAAAATGGAACAGATGCACAGCGTCAACAAGCAGTTATTGCATTGCTTCCTGAACTACCAAAATTGTTTAGCCAAGGTGCTGAGTTTGAAATTTCAAGGCTTAGTCTGGTAATTCCTCAAGGTACGATTGATGGCAGTCTTTTTGTTTCATTACCAAAAAGCGATAATGTGAATCCATTCGATTTAATGCAAAAAATTCATGGTAAGGCAAAATTGCAAGTTCCTGCGGCTGCTGTGAAAGAATTAATGCAGCAATCAGTGATGCAACAAATTGCCAAACAACCTGATATCCAACAAACTTTGGTTCAACAATTGCAACCGACTCAGAGTGGTTCAACTCAGGCACTAAGTACCGATCAAGTTGCATCGATGCAAGCAGACAAACAATTGAGTGCATTACAACAAACTGGTTTGATTGTAGTCCACGGAACTGACTACTTGGTGGAAGTCACGTTGGAGCAAGGAAAATTCACTGTTAATGGAAAACCTTTTGATTCTTCGATGTTAAAATTCTAAGAATAGTTCTAATTATCAATAAGGTAGACCTAACAGTCTACCTTATTGAGGATTTAAAGGGATTTTTGAATCGGCGCGTGCTAATGGCCAGGGGATTATATGTTGATTTTTAACGTAGTTTTTTCAGTTCTACCCTTGTCTCACACTGCTTGATTCGGTAATATACTGTTTTTAAAAGGAGGAGCTAATAATAATGACAACAATCAGTAATGAAGTAGTGGATACCACCGCTTCACTAGCCGAGAGCGTAACACATTCAGTACAAAAATATTTTTCAGAGCTTAAGGGAACTGATCCTGTTGACTTATACCAGTTTGTACTTGAAGAAATTGAGACGCCTCTATTTCGCGCAGTAATGGAACACTGTAAGTACAATCAGTCACGAGCTGCAATTATGCTGGGAATTAGTCGTGGAACATTAAGAACTAAGTTACGACGTTATTTTGATGATAAATATGTTGGTACGCGTGATTAATTGAATTTTAAAAAAACAAAAAAGGGAGCATTAGCTCCCTTTTTTGTTTTTTCTACACTCATTTTAACGCTCACGTGGCTTGGTTAGGGAGATAGGTCTATTTCTGAAAAATCATGCGCTATAAGCGTTTATAGAACGGATGCCGGCTCCTCCGCTTAATTCGTGTTCAAATAGAGTCATTCTCAAGTGCGCTGAGTTAAGTGGAGTTAAGGAGAATTCATTAATGGGTTGGTACTGTCCCCTTTTTGATTAACAGCAGAAGGGGACCTAAATAGGATAGAATGTGGGACTACTTCTTATTACTCAGCAAACATAGAGCTAACAGACTCTTCAATATTTACACGCCTAATCGCTTGTGCCAGCATATCAGATAGGCTAACTACGCGAATTTTATCGCAAGCACGCGCTTCATCAGACAAAGGAATCGTGTCTGTAATTACTACTTCATCAAGTCCTGAATTTTTAATATTTTTAACTGCAGGCCCGGATAAAACAGGATGCGTTATATACGCTCTAACGCTTTTAGCTCCGTTTTTCTTAAGCTCATGAGCTGCAGAACAAAGAGTACCGGCGGTATCAACAATATCATCAATAATGATGCAGTTCTTATTAGCAGGCTCACCAATGATGTGCATGACTTCTGATTTATTGGGGCCACTGCGGCGCTTATCTATAATCGCTAATTCTGCATCTTCAATGCGTTTTGCAACGGCTCGAGCGCGTACTACACCACCAACATCTGGAGAAACAACCATAATGTTTTGTAGGTTTTGTTTGGTAATGTCTTCAAGTAAGATCGGTGTTGAATAAACGTTGTCTACAGGCATGTAGAAGAAACCTTGAATCTGATCGGCGTGCAAGTCAACAGTAAGAACACGACATATACCAACAGAGGCCATCATGTCTGCGACTATTTTGGCGGTAATAGGAACTCGCGCGGAACGTACACGTCGGTCTTGGCGGGCATAACCAAAATAAGGAACTACCGCGGTGATTCGCGCAGCTGAGGATCTTCTTAAGGCATCGGCCATGGCTAGAAGCTCCATCAGATTATTATTTGATGGATTACACGTAGATTGGATTATAAAAACGTCGCGACCACGAACATTTTCTAGGATTTCAATCATTGTTTCGCCATCGCTGAACGTACCAACGGTCGCTTTGCCTATAGGCAATTGTAAATGAGAGGAAATTTTTTGTGCTAGTTCCGGATTGGCATTACCGGTAAATATCATCATTGTGGACATGTGTAAAAAGCCTTAGATTTAGGTTCATCTAACTTAAACACATAGCAGAAGACAGCCGAAAAGATATTATTATTATTTGAGCACCAACAAGAATGCATCCTTCTAGGTTATCTTCTGCTGTCTGTTTACTTGTGAATCAACAAGAAAAGTGGCAGGGGTGCTAGGATTCGAACCTAGGTATGCAGGGATCAAAACCCTGTGCCTTACCGCTTGGCGACACCCCTAAAAATTGCAGATTCTAAAAAAACTTCCGTTAGTTAATAAAAGCTTTCATCCCTGCGATGTGCTGCGTATTTTGCAGGTGTTTTGTGTCTATGTCAACTTTGAAAGCAATAATTTTTCGTATTTTTTTTATTTTTATTAAAAGATGTGAATCATTGGCTTCTTGCTTGTAAATTTGGTTCAATTTATAACCAAAAAGCCAGTGGTTTTAATTTATTACACTAGACAAATTAATTATTTTTAAACTGACCAATTTTTAATAATGACCTTAATCATCACTCCATTTCCTTCAAGACGGATGATTCCTGGTAGATCCGCACCTTTGACCGAGGTGAAATTTCCGAAGGTAATGGCATAGCCACTTTGTTTTAATTGAACCAGGTGGTTATATTGATCATGTTGTTCTGAATTTACTTTGCCAGGCGCAGGCAAGCCTCTAACCCAATAATAAAGATTATTTACTGGAAGTCTGATGCCTGTTTGTTTTTGCAGCAATTCATCGGCATTGGTTGCGCTAATTTTTTTAGGTCCATCTTGGTAGGTAACGGTATTGCCGCTTTTATTAATTAGTACGGTACCGGCACCTAAAGGTCCCATTAAACGAAGGTGGTATGAGTTGGGGCCATTTTGTACCCAATTCATTACTGCAGACCAGCCCTTGGATTTATTTTTGGCAGCTATGGCGCCACGAATCTCCCAGGATGAAATTGTTTTTGTTCTTTCTTTACGTTGCTCTACAGGGATTACTTTATTAAGTGTAGTGGGTTGTTGGGGCTCCATGACCGGTCTTGGTGGTGCACAAGCAGTCAATAAGCAAATTGGAATGACAATAAAGCGTTTTAGATTATCCATGTTCACCTCAAGTCCATTATTGTAGTTTTTCGATTAACAATACGCTAGACTGTTGGCCTATGCAATCAGTCTTAAATAATATGAAAACAAAAGCAATCTATCCAGGCACCTTTGATCCAGTGACCAATGGTCATGTGGATATTATAGGACGTGCTGCTAAAATTTTCCCAGAGCTAATAGTAGCTGTCGCTAGCAATAATGCCAAACGTCCTCTTTTTTCTTTGGAAACTCGAATTCGATTCTTAGAAGAGGCAGTGGCTCATTTACCTGGAGTTCGGGTAATGGGCTTTGATAATTTATTAATTGATTTTGTGCAAGAGCAAAAAGCGGAAGTTATTTTACGTGGTTTACGAGCGGTTTCTGATTTTGAATATGAATTTCAATTAGCGGGAATGAACCGAAAATTATATAAGGATGTAGAAACTCTTTTTTTAACGCCTTCAGAAAATTTAATGTTTATCTCTTCTACCTTGGTGCGAGAAATAGCGCTTTTAAATGGTGATATTTCTCAATTTGTTCCTCCTTGCGTTGTTAAAGAATTAGAAAAGAGACAAAGTAATCATGGATCTCTATAGTCGTAAAGGTAGTTTTTGGGGAGGGATTGCATTAATTATCTGTTGTGTATTCCCGTTCACGGCAATCGATGCAAAACAAGCATACAGTCATCCTCCAGGTTATGCTGTTGCTACAGCCAATCCTTTAGCAACGAATGCTGCATTAGAAATGCTGGCTCAAGGTGGAAATGCTTTTGATGCAGGGGTGGCCGCTGCTGCGGTATTGGCGGTGGTTGAGCCCTATCATTCAGGGCTGGGCGGCGGTAGCTTTTGGTTATTGCACCAAGAAGATAAGCGGAAAAATATCTTTGTTGATGCGCGTGAAACGGCACCTGCGGCGGCGCAGAAAAACATGTATTTAGATGCTGACGGTAAAATTATTCCCGGCTTATCTTTAAATGGTGGTTTGGCCGCTGCAATTCCTGGTCAACCTGCTGCACTTGCTTATATCGCTAAAAACTATGGGCGCTTATCTTTAGAAAAATCATTGGCACCAGCTATTAAATTAGCCGAAGAAGGATTTTTAGTCGATAAGCAGCTTAGTCGTTTTTTACATCGAAGTGATCGGCTGGAACAAATTAAAAAATATCCCGCTACAGCGGCAATATTTTTGCAGAATGGACGTCCCTATGAACTTGGTGAACGTTTGGTGCAAGCTGATTTGGCAAAAACACTAAAATTGCTTGCTACAAAAGGGGAGCAAGGGTTTTATTCTGGACCAGTCGCACAACAATTAGTACACGGTGTTAATGCAGCAGGTGGGAAATGGGGGCTTGCTGATTTAGCTCAATATCAGGTGAAACTCCGTGAGCCTTTAGTTGGTGCCTATCATAATATGTTAATTATTACCGCACCGCCACCTTCGGCAGGAGGGATAGCCTTATTAACCATGTTGAATATTCTCTCGCACTATCCTTTAGCCTCATATACTAAGGCGCAATGGATTCATTATGTCGTTGAATCCATGCGTTTGGCCTATTGGCAGCGTGAAGAATTTTTAGGTGATCCCGATTTTGAGACTGTTCCTGTAGAAAAATTAATTTCTGCAGACAATGCCAAGCAATTAAGTTCTTTAATTCCGGCACATAAAGCGATTCCCAGCAAGGTTTTACAGGGGCCGAGCAATAATCCAGGTAAAATTACCAATACTACTCATCTGTCGATTATGGATGCCGAAGGAAATCGTGTTGCTGCGACCATGACGGTAAATTATATTTTTGGTTCCAGTGTTGTTGCCGCAGGAACTGGGGTGTTACTCAATGATGAGATGGATGATTTTACCGCCAAAGTAGGTGAAGAGAATGTTTTTGGCATTGTCGGTATGGAGAAAAATGCGATTGCTGCGGGTAAAAGACCTGTATCCACGATGACACCAACCTTTCTTGAGACACCAGGACGCGTTGCTATATTAGGGACACCGGGGGGGAGTCGTATTGCGACAATGGTTCTGCTTGCCTCGTTAATTTTTCATGATGATTTTGGCGCAATTAGCATGGTTTCAGGGATGCGTTTTCATCATCAATTTTTGCCGGATGTCTTGCAGTTTGAACCCGATACTTTTTCTCCAGCAATTCAAGAGGCATTAAAGGCAATGGGGTATGCCTTGATGCCATTAGAGCAGTATTATGGGGATATGCAGGCAATTACCTGGGATAAGGATACTAATATATTAACTGCAGCCTCGGATCCGCGCGGTATTGGCTTATCCGCTTCAGTGGTGGCTAATACGGGTGGCTATGGCGTGAAATATTAGCTAGAGATAATAATGGGATTGAGGCAGATGCTTCAGTCCTATGCTCACCGAATAACGAAATCTTTCATTTTCTTGACAATGTGTATATTAGCTTGACATAATGCGGGCTATTTTAAGCCTTCCCGTTTTTAAGGGGTTCATTATGTCCTCGTCATATACTAGCATTTTTGATGGTCCAACAATTATCACCAGAAAAGATTTATGCGCGGTGTTAAATTTGGATATGTCACGACCAGATTTAAAATTTAGTGAGGCAGAAATTAAAAAAGCCTATAAGATACGCGCCTTGCGATTTCATCCTGATTCACAATTAAGATTTGCTACGCCTATTCCAACTGAATCATGTAATGTATTGGTAAATGATATAGTTTTGGCAAGAGACTATATGCTTGAGGGCAAAGATAATATTCCTGGAAAAGCGTTTGTGGAAAAATCGCAGAATTTTGCGGGAACTGATTCGCTTGCTATGATCATTGGTGCACTAAATGCCCTTAAAGCCGGAGCAACCACGTTGGCATTTGCAGTTCCCTGGTTAAGTCGTTTTAGTAATAATTATTTAATGATCGGCTTAATGTCTACTTTTTTAAATGGGCAATTAAATTTACGCTATATTAATCTCTTGTCAAAGCCCTTGGCAGCTATTCGGCCTCTTTTGCAAGATGTTGATGGCAGTACGGCTGTTGATTTTTTGCGTCGTCTTAAAAGCGCTTTGACTGCTAACGATAATTTGGATCTAGAGAATCTAATTAATGAGTTAAAAACTAAATTACCCAAATCAATGACTGAGCATCCACAATTCGATACCTTGTTGGTGACGATTAAAGAAACAGGCACGGAGTTAAACAAACTATTGGATGATGCATTTATTGATCACGTACAGCATATACTGAAATTTTGGCCACAATTTATCGTGAATGTGCCTTCGTGGAAGCATATTATAGGGGTTTATTTTACTTCGTTAATCATCACTTCAAGTAATGCGTTGCATTCATTGAATGCATTAAAAGTAATCACTGAAATAATCCTGGAACAAAAAGGAATATTGGCCTTAGTGTTAACGGTTTTACCGTTAACACTGCTAAGTGCAGTGATGTTACCGCTAAGTATTCTGTCGCAAGCGTTGAAGCAGCTGGCCTGGATTGCTTTGAAAGCAGCCTACCAAGTATTGGTTAATGGATTTAGTTTATTAGTTTCGGTTATTAATTTACTGCGCTCCTTTTCAGCTGATAGTGATCTATCTTTTTCCCGGGAAGCTGTTGTTCTACTTGAAAGCATGTTTAATCTTACGGTGCGTTTGAGTATTAATATACTTATTGGGGGATTGGATGCTGCGATTTATGTTTTTACTAGCAAAAGTCCACTAAGTTCTTTATTGGATTCTATTAACACCGCCTTTGACGCTTTATTTAACCATTTGCGTCCTGAGAGTGGATTTATTAAGATAGAAGCAGATGCTAGAGCATTAGATAGAATACCAGCACCAGATTCGGCTCAAGAACCACTGCCCGCTGCGACTCAAGAACCACCAGCTTTTGCTTTCTTTACCAATCCCAATTTATCGCTGCATAATCAAGAAGACGTGTGGTTAAACCAGCTTTTAGCCAGTTTTGCTCATGAGAATAGGGATGATAAAGACGCACAAACTTCTCCAATGATGATGTAATAATAAATTTTATAGTTAAATTAATAACCTATGAAGGGGTATTCTTTAGAAAATTTGTAGCGAATCAAAAGGAAGCGAACGTTAATCAAGAAAGTTTCTTGGGCCGTGCTTCGTAGCGAGTATCCATCTAAAGCAGTCGTCAAAATAAATTTTTAGCTGAAAAATGACCCTATTTCGAATGGGGCCATTTTTCAATAATTACAAGGGCTCCTGAACTTCTTATTTCATACTAACCTAAGGCAGTAAAACCTATTTACCCATTAGTTCTTTGATTATCTGATGGGTTTGCGCAAGCAACTCGCCTTTATTGGCTACAGTAAATTTAGATGCGTCGATGGGTTTACCTATATGTATTTCTGCCTTTTGATTTAAATGAATGTTGAATGTACGTGCGGGAAGAATATTGTTAGCTCCTCTAATGCCTATGGGGATAATAGTTGCTTTTGCTTCAATTGCGGTAACAAATGAGCCTTTTTTAAATGGACCTAACTTACCATCTTTGGAGCGTGTGCCTTCGGGAGCAACCCAGATAACAATGCCGCTTTCCATTAATTCTTTTGCATAGGCTAAATCCTTAATTGCCTGATACCTATTTTTACGATCGATAAAAGGAAACTCAGCCGCTGCCATTGCTTTGCCTAGCAGCGGAATTTTAGATAGTTCTTTTTTTGCCAACATACGAAGGGAGCAATGGGGGAATGCTTTAAAGCTCAAGGGAATATCGTAGGCACTGGAGTGATTACACATCAGTATTGTTAATTTTCCTGGCTCAGGTTGTATATTGTATGGGTTTACGACCATATATTCCACTTGCACTTTATTGAGCAATTGGTCGACCCAATGATGAATACTTTTATCGGTCCAGTGCCTGGTGATCGTACTGAAATAATATTTACAGATACAGCGTAAACTGGTAATTGCCGTATAGTAAAATAAGGTAAAGATAATCCATGCGGTTCTTAATTGGTTTAATTTCATTATCGTGGGAGCCCTTAAATGAGTGGGTAATATGGCCTACGTCAGCACAATTGTCCAGATGGTTTTATCTGGGCAACTAGTTTTTAACGAAAGCTGAATGTTCTTTGGAAAAAGCCTGGTGTTTCAGTTGGTAGCGTATGGACATTAAATCCCTTGCTCATTATTTTTTCTGCATTCCATCGTTCTTTCATATAAGCATTATAGTTCGTAAGATGTAACCAACCCACATTGTTTATCTCTGTTATTGCCACATCATTTTGTTTCTCATCCTCTACAAGAGTATAATAATGGGCACGATAGTAGGGGTTCTTGGGCATAAGTTCAGTTGCTTTTTTGAAGAGCGGTTTTGCATCTTCTTTTTTTTCCTCAAAATAAAGCATGGTATCTGCCAGTAAATAGTAAGCTTTCGCTATGGAGACACGCATTTCATCTTGCTTTTCCATCGGTTTATTGAGTTCAATAAACGTTTTTAGACTTTTTTTCAGTGCGGCAATTTCTATTTGATGCTGTTCTGCAAATTCTCTTCGCTCTTCCCAGTGCTCGCAGCTAAGTGGCACGCCAAGTTTAATAATCAAGCAATCAATTTTACGTTGTACTAATTGATTAAAAATATTGATTTTAATTTTGTTTAAGTCTTTTTGATCAAGATTTAATTTGCATTCGTTTAAATAGTTCTGCGCTCTATCTAGTTGCTCTAAGTCAGTCTGTGCTATGTCTGGATGTAATATTTCATCAATTGTTACTAGTGTTTCAGCACAATCTAGAATCGCGCGAAAAAGCTTGCTCGCATCTTGAGGTTGGAGCTGTGTTCTCTTTTTGGCGAGGGCTATTTGTTTTTCAGCGGCCTCTTGTGCCTGTTGCGTATTTTTATGGGCTAATTCGGTCGTTATAATCTTTTTATTACGCACTAATTCAGTATCATAGTACTTTACCAAAAAATCTAAGTCGTTCTTATTAAATTGATAACAAGGATTTTGCGCATAAAGAGTTTCTGCATCTTGAAAACGTTTTTCTTTGATTGCGAGCGAAAACTGAAAAAGAGCCCATTCTTCTTTCATAGCCACTGTATGTATTGTATTGTTTTGTTCTAGAACCTGGGGTTCAAGGCTAACCGCATGTGTTAATAGAGGTAGCATTTGATTGCCCATAAAAAGTTTACTGATTGACCACTTATCGCGTTCTTTTTGGGCCTCAGCTAAATAGAACTGTGCGATTTTCATTCTTAATGCAGGATAATTTTTTAAGTAGCTCAATTGCTTTGAAACATCAAAATTATCTTTTATGTATTTAATTGCTGCAGCATGTTCCTCAGTGTTTGGTGATGAGGCTAAGGCATTAATTAATCTAAGTGCTTTGTCTACGGCTGCCGGATCTTTTTTTGTTTGTATGAAATAAAACTCAATGAACACCGTCTTAAATTTTGCGTCAACTTCAGGATCCCATACTAAGGCTTCTTGGCAAACGCTTTGGTTTAAGGCGTTCTTTCGTTGCTTATGCTCTATAAGAGCATAAGCATAATGGCTTGCGAATTTACTGGGTATGACATACCTTGACTGAACAGGGCTTTGCGCGGTGCTCAGCATGTAATGAATTGCTCTGTTGATGAGTGTATCGTCTTGAGGATCAATTGCTGGTAGCAATGTATGGAGTGCTTCGCTTATAAATACCTGCCCAAAAGGATAATTTGCCGGGTTGGTCGATGCTAGAGGCGGGACGTCTTCGAAATGGTTTTTGTAGTGACTTACTAACAGATGTTGCAGGGTTGTCGAATTTTCACGACTTTTGAGGGTGTTCACTAAATTTATAAAACCATGAGAGATGATTGGTGGCGCAAAAGTATTAAGCGTTTTAGAGTGAAAGCCTTTTAAATAACCGGCATAAGCAATTTTTGCACAAGTCATCTCAACTTTACTTGTGCTACAATGGTTTTCAAACCCCAACCACCCTTTAAAGCGTTCAAATAAAACGCGCAACCTACCTACTTTAGTTACGTTGATGCCATCAGTATATAAGTATTCTCGAGGATGTTGACTTACCTCATTCCAGAAATGCTGATATTCATCTTCAAAAAAATCATAAACGATAAAGTCTGGATAATAAACGGTTCCGTTTTTTTCCGTAACTTAACCTCAGGTTTTGATAATCCTAAACGAAGCATAAAATCTCTCGGTAACTTTCGGCGAGGATAGGGTACATGAAAAGAAGAAGGTGGTCAATTAGCTTGTATAGTGTATTTAATTTTGACAGTTTGGGCAAAAGGCTGAACTACGCCCACCAATGACTAGGGTTTCGATAAGCCGTTGACAGTGTAGACAGGGTTGATTTTTTCGGCCATAGACTTGTAGCAAGATACTAAAATAGCCTGGTTTGCCGTCAAAAGCATAAAAATCACGCAGTGTCGTACCACCGCTTTCAATTGCTTGTTGTAGCACGGCTTTAATATGCTTAACCAAAAGGTGACATTGTTCTTCGGAGACATTTTTTGTGGGTTTATTGGGGTGGAGCTGCGCTAAAAATAGGCTTTCTGTAGCGTAAATATTACCAACACCGACCACAATTTCATTATCCATAATAAATGATTTGATAGGCTTATTTTTATTTTTTGCTCTTTGGTATAAGTAGCTGCCATCAAAGTCTTCAGAAAGCGGTTCCGGGCCTAAATGGGACAGCAATTGATGTTGATGTGGGTTTTCATCCACATAAGTGAATAGGCCAAAACGTCTTGGATCGGAAAAGTGTAGTGCTTGCTTATTCGTCAGATTCAGAGTGATGTGATCATGTTTCTCAGGTATTGTAGCGCCGGAGATAATGCGTAAGTGTCCTGACATGCCTAAATGAATTATAAGATAGCCACGCGATAGTTGAATAAGGATGTATTTAGCACGGCGCGTTACGGCAATAATTTTTTTTCCAGCGCACAGTTCATCAATATTATTAGGGACAGGGATTCTGAGATTGAAATTACGTACGTTAATTTCGTGAATCGTTTGCCCTTCCAAATGGGATTTAATTCCTTGCTTCGTTGTTTCGACTTCAGGTAATTCAGGCATTATTTTTTATCATCATGCTCAATAATCCGGCCCTTATTTTTTTTAATCGTCGCTGATTTTGCCGGGCTTGGAAATATGAGTTCTTTAACTATAGAGAGCACCCAAAGTACGCCGCCAATGATTAATCCCCAAATAACAACATAGGAAAACATAAACAATAGACCAACAAAAAGGGCGATGGCGATCCCTGCGATGATAAAGGGCACAAAGGTTTCAAATATCTTTGGTACTTGAAATTTCTTGCTCATGGCATTATCCCAAAATTGAACTTTAATTTTTAATTATCGACTACATCGCGAAATGTTGCAACGTAATGAGTGAAAATGTGTTATCCTTATACTGTATGGATGTACTTTTGGGGGTTTTTTATGGACCCAGCTTAAGGAGTAGCGTTCTCTTACATTGTACTTGACGTGGAGTTATCATGGTTTTTGGTTATTTAAACCTGTCTTTTTGGGGTTATATTATTGCGGGGTTGATTTTAACGCAAATTACTATAGCCGGTGTAACGCTTTATCTTCATCGCTATCAAACTCATAGAGCATTGACTTTACATCCAATTGTCAGCCATTTCTTTCGTTTGTGGTTGTGGTTAACCACCGGTATGGTTACTGCCGATTGGGTTGCTATTCACCGTAAACATCATGCGACAACAGATGTTGAAGGCGATCCGCATAGCCCCGTTGTCTTGGGCATTAAAAAAGTATTTTGGGAGGGTGCTGAACTGTACCGTAGTGCACGGAAAGACCGTGAGATGGTTGCTAAATATTCGCATGGTACGCCGACAGACTGGATAGAGCGCAATATTTATTCGCGCCATTCGACTAAAGGCATTTTAATCATGTTTTTCCTTGATTTATTCTTCTTTGGCGTGCCAGGAATTACTATGTGGGCAATCCAAATGCTGTGGATTCCGCTGCATGCAGCAGGTGTAATCAATGGTATTGGCCACTATTGGGGCTATAGAAATTATGAATGTCGCGATGCGGCAACAAATATTGTCCCTTGGGGATTTTGGATTGGAGGAGAAGAGCTGCATAATAATCACCATACTTTTGCTTCTTCGGCTAAGTTTTCGGTTAAATGGTGGGAGTTTGATATGGGTTGGATGTACATCCGTATCCTTTCCTTTTTGGGTTTGGCAAAAGTAAAAAAATTACCACCAAAGTTGGCTATGGATGAGGGCAAGTTAACTGTAGATTTGGATACAGTAAAAGCCGTAATTGGCAATCGTTTCCAAGTTATGTCCAATTATTATAAAGGTGTGATTAGACCGATATTGCAACAGGAAAAGAGTACTATTGACAGTAAAGAAGCTAAAAAACTGTTTGCTCGTGCCGGTAGTTTATTACGCCGAGAGGATTCTTTATTAACCTCTAAAGCGAAAAAACGTTTATATACGTTATTAGAAACTCGTGAGCAATTGCGTGTTGTTTATGCTTACAAACAATCCTTGCAAAATGTATGGATGAAAACGGCTGCCTCGCAAAAAGAATTAATTGATGCTTTACAGCAATGGTGCCGTCAAGCCGAAGAATCTGGTCTTGAGGTACTGCGGCAGTTTGCGCAACAGTTAAAAGGCTATGTGCCAGTTTATCAGACTCGCTAAATCTGTTTGCCTATTCATCATTGTCCCCACTAAATGGGGGATAATGATGGGGTAGCGTCTCTATGTTAACCTCTGCAAATCCAATGCGAATAACTCGAAATTAAGAAAATTGATAAGAACTTGTAAAAGTGCAATTTATAAGCACAGTGTTAATATTTAATTAATATTAAGGCGATATAATGGAGTAAATATTTAACAGAAAGCACTTGAAGTGTTAAGTACTAAATATGAAATCCAAAATCGATGTACTCGTTGAGCATATAGAAAATAAATTACTTGCAGTTAAGCAGAGTTCGGCTATCGAGCAGCATTTATACTATATCAAATCCATTCTTAAGCAGAGTAAAACTCATGATGATCGCATTAATATTGCCAAAATACATGAAGCAATTCATTATATTGAAACAATTAAGATAGAACAAAATACGACTTTTTTTGCACCACAAGCCAGAGCAATGGCTGAGCTATTGCAGAAGCATGGGGAAATGATCCTTCCTGATAGGGAACGAAGAGTCAGACCGCTTTCTTTGTTACCAAAACAGCAAAATGAAACGGTTATCGCAAAATCACATACATTGTTTGGTCCTATACATGGCACCTTGATGGATATGATTCCTGAGCGTTTGCAGTTTGCAAAAAATACAGAAATTAATGCAAAAATTAAAAATCCTCCAGTTGCTTGGGAGTATGAGTATCCTTTAGACGAAGGCGAAGTCATGAACCAGGCAATTGGTGAATGGCAGGCTGCACGTATGGAACTCCCTGAGTCACAAGACGAGCTCCAAAAGGATTATAAAGATTTTCAACGGAATATCAGTATTCGTGGCCTCACAGGAAAAACCGCCGATGAAGTAACCGATTTATTAACTTATCTGGCCGCTGCTGCCAATTACCCTGAACATGATAAGGCCACAATAAAATATTGGCTGCAGGAACGTGGTGGGCAAGATAATAATCGTTTTTTAGATTTATTATTAATGAGCGGAGAATTCACTGCATGCATGGAGTCTGGGATCCTTAAGACACGAGGAATAGAGCAGAATTGGACACTAGAACGCGGAAAAATCGTTTTATTTTATGAAAGTGCAGTTTATGCCTTGATGATTAATGGGAGTATCTGTGTTAATGATGGTCATGGTGGTTTAAGCAAAGAACTTAATCCGGAAAAAATAAAATCAGAAAATAATCTACCTTTAATGAGAGTGCGTGCTAAAATTGAATTAAATATCAATTCAAATCATAATGTGGTGCCACAAATAACGGCTTTGTCTGTGACTAGTTTTAGTCCTAACTTGGTAAAACCAGAACCTTTGGAACAAGCACTGCACTTTAATGTATAATGACAATTTGTACATTTTAAACAAGGTTTGGTTATGGTTCTTCCAAAAAATATTCTTCCTAATGAGATTATTGCCCATATTCTGCATTTTTTGGATGTTAAATCACTGCTGCGGGTGAGTTATGTTGCAACTTTTTTCCATGTTCTCGTTGAGGAGCATTTTAAAGAACACTTGAAATGGGTTCGGCTTTGTTTTACTGATACGTGGTGTCAATCTCTTATCAAAGCTGCCGTGATAAAAGAAGAGCTGCTCAATGGTACCCTTGATGCACAGTTGTTTTATAACAGCGTCAATACAAAAAATATCGAACAAATTAAATCATTACTATTCCTTGATAAGAGCAGATATTTTCATTTATACGTCGCATCATATGAGCAAAAAACACCAGTGTTTTTTGCTTGCAGCGGAAACGATACGCGCACATTGTATTTAACGGAAGACGCGGCGAAAAATAAAACACTCAATGTGGCAAGGGTAAAACAATGGCTACGTGTAAGAGTACCTGTTGATGCTGCGCTATTTTATGAGCTATATACCACCCAAAAAGTACCTCATAAAGAGCTAATTCCACAAACAGCAATTTTGCCGACACTTGAATCGAGAACAGCATCGTTGCTCAACATTTAAAAAGAATTTTTGCTTTTAAGGCTTCGTATTCTTGTTTTTGATGATAGTTCTTCTATAGTAGTATTTTAAGTAATAACAGGGAGTTATCTATGACCAAAGAAGTAGCAATAGTTACTGGTGGCACAGGCGGTATCGGCTCGGCAATTTGTCAGCGTTTGGCTGCTGATTTTCAAGTTGTAGCATGTTATTTTAAGCATGGAAATCATGAAGAAGCAAAACAATGGCAGGAAGAGCAAAAAAAGCTCGGTTTTGACATTGATATTGCTTATGCTGATGTGGCGCAATTTGCAGATTGTGAAAAATTAGCGGCTTTGCTCATGGCGCGTTATGGTCATATTGATGTACTTGTCAATAATGCGGGCATTACCCAAGATTGCAGTTTAAGAAAAATGTCTCCGGAACAATGGCAGCACGTTCTTGATTCAAATTTAACCAGTGTTTTTAATATGACACGAAATATCATCCCTCATATGCTCGATAAAGGCTATGGCCGTATTGTCAGCATTTCCTCAATCAATGGACGCAAAGGACAGTTTGGTCAATGTAATTATGCGTCGACAAAAGCTGCCTTATTTGGTTTTACTAAAAGTTTGGCTTTAGAAGTAGCCAATAAAGGTATCACTGTGAATACTATTTCGCCAGGCTATATAGAGACACATATGCTGACCTCACTCAAAAAAGAAATATTAGATGCAATTATTGCTAATATTCCTGTTGGTCGTTTGGGATCTCCAAAAGAAATTGCTGATGCAGTTGCTTTTTTGGTTGCTGAAGAAAGTGGATTTATCACGGGCGCAAATTTAGATATTAATGGCGGTCAATATATGTAACAAGAATAGCTCCCAAAAGTTGAGAGTATTGGGAGTTCTGTCTATGCTTTAAGAATCCCTAACAACAAGAGAATCACATGCATAATCATAATGTTGCTTTGATCACCGGTGGTACTGGTGATCTTGGTACTGCAATTGCCAAACAATTAAATGCCTCGTCAAAACATGTATTTGCCCTTGATTTAGCTTCTGTAGAACATGGCAAGGCTTGGGAAAATGAGATGAGTGAAGAAGGTTATCGAAATGTCGCTTTTCGTCATATGGATGTAACGGATTATGAGCAATGCGAGAAGGTTATTTATTCGATTATTAAAGAATTTGGGAATATCGACGTTTTGATTAATAATGCAGGTATTACACGCGATGCGGTCTTCACTAAAATGACCAAAAAACAGTGGGATGAAGTATTGCGCGTAAATCTTGATGGCATGTTTAATGTGACGCGTCAGGTTGTTGAAAATATGAGGGAACATGAATCAGGAAGGATCGTTAATGTTTCTTCGGTGAATGCGCAAAAAGGTCAGTTCTCGCAAGCAAATTATGCTGCTTCTAAAGCAGGTGTGTATGGTTTTACTAAAAGTTTGGCTCAAGAATTAATGAGTAAAAATATTACGGTGAATAGCATATCTCCTGGTTATGTCGATACGCGTTTAATGAAGGGAATCCGCCCCGATATTCTGGAATCAATTATTGCTCAAATTCCAGCTAAACGCTTGGCTGAACCACAAGAAATTGCTTGGGCTGTTGATTTTTTGGTTAGTGAGAGGAGCCGTTATATTACCGGAGCAAATCTAAGTATCAATGGTGGCTTGCACATGTATTAAGGGTTGTCTTTCTACTGAAATAGTGTCCCTACGTTCCGCGGCTTGTTCGCGGAACATAGGGAGCCTGTTCTAAGTATAAGATTTCCAGATCCTTGGATAAGCAGCGAAGTGGGCATGGATTTTTATTTGTGCTTAGCTGTTAAGGCTCACGTGTGGACCTGTTTTGTTGTTATCATCCACTGAATTACATCAACATCCTTGAGAAAACGATATGACTCGATTAATAAAAAAATATAAGAATCGCCGACTTTATGATACGGAAACAAGCCAATACATTACTATTGAGCAATTACAGCACTATGTAGTGGATGGGGTAAAATTCAAAGTCGAAGATTCAAACACCGGCAAAGATCTGACAAACTCTATTTTGTTGCAAATCATTGTTGAAATGGAGGCAGGAGCGACGCAATTTTTATCGGCGGACATTTTGCGACAAATTATTTCTTTAGCAAATCATCCGATGCAGGCTTCATTAAAAACGATGATGGAGCAAATGTTCCAGGTCATGGAGAAACCTTTACAAAATAATCCTTATGCTAAAGCAACGGAAACGTGGAATCAGCAAATGCAACAAATGATGCAGCAGTGGCAGAGTATATTTAAAAAATAAAAAACATGGTGCAATGCAAAAAATAATTCTCTATCTCATTGACAGAACGGGTTCCTATGTACTAATATTAAATTGTGCAATGCAACATAGTGGAGAATATCATGAACCAACATAATTTTGAAAAATGGAGCGAAGTGGCTAAAAAATTGCAAGAGCCTTTTCAAGCCATCGCTGAATTGAACGTTAAAACGCTGCAAGGTATTACTTATATTAAACCAGAAGAACTTGCGAGCATAAAAAAACCCGAAGAATTATTAGAAAAGCAAATTAATCTGGCTGTTGAAAATGGCCACAAAGCATTAGATTACATGCAAAAATCTTTTCAAATTTTTGAAAAAGCAATGTTAAGTCTGGTTGAAGAAGCTAAAAAAGCTTCTGATAAGAAATAATTAATACTACTTAATTTGAAAAGCCGTTTCATCAATGAGGAAAACGGCTTTTTTATTTTATAGAGATTGCTTTATTAATGTGAGTTATTAAGCAAAAAATCCCTGTTTTTTATGCGCACCGGGTGAATAAAAAAACACAGAGAACACAACCATACGGTTCGATAGATATAACGCTCAAAATCCCCTTGTTTATGGATAACGATAAGTCACTATGATATAATTTAACTCATATTGGTTCTTGTGAGATTTCTCTATGCTAAAAACAGTACAAATTAGCTCTATTGACTCATTATCTTTTATTGAGCAATTACAAAAACTCATAGAACAGGCCAAAGCAAAATTGCATTTAGTCGTGCATCCTCTTCTTGGAGAGGAAGAATGGGCGCAATTTGCCGAATTCATTACCAGCCAAAAACCATTCTCGATTCAGAAACTATCTTTACAAATAGATCAGGTCACGCTGAACAATCCTCATTTTTTAGAATGCATTAAACGGTTGAATGCTACATCTTTAGCCAGTTTGGAATTAATTTTTTCTGATGAAGAGTTAGCGCAGTCTGCGGCAAAAATTACTAGGGAGTTGACGGAACATGTAGCGCCTTTAGTAAGCTATCCTGTGCACGTGAACCAAGCCGACAAATTAACATTAGATAAATTTCAGCGACAGGTGATTGCGGCAATTCAAAAAAGACATAATGAACAAACAGATAAGGATTCAACTCAGGAGGATAATTCGACCAGCATTAGAAAAAGAACATTAGATCCTAAAGATCCACTGGCCAAAAAGATACGACTCAAAGAATTAATAGCGCACAATCAATTACATGATAAGAATCGAGGGCAATACATCGATGTGGAAGTAGAATATGTGGAGACAGTAGAACAACAGAGCGCTCAAGAAGAGGTGATTGAGGTTCACGCCGAGGTTCAATTAAATGAAATACAACCGTATTTAGGGCAATTAATCGATTTTGCTAAATTTGAAGAACCCATTTATAAAAATAAAGTGGAAGAAGTAACAGGCAGTGCATCTCGGACTAATTATTTATATTCTATCTTAAAGCAGGAATTGTTTGCCAATTTGCCACAAGCCATTAAATACATTTCACCACTTGCCGCAGAACAGTTTGCAGCTAATTTACCCGCTTTGCTTTCTTTGAATAAGGACAATTTACCGCATGGTTTTCTATTAAAGCAAACGAATCTGGGGGAGCTGGTTTTAGATTACGATCCGTACTTGGAAAATGAGAAAGCGAATCCATTTACACCCGCCGGAGAAGTTCCTGAACTTGCCGCAAAGCCTATTTATAACATCGAGCTTGCTGAGCATGATGTGGAGCAATGGATAAATAATCCCATAATGTTTGCCAGTTTGTGTAGTCATCATCCCTATAATACCCCGGAACAGTTAAGCAATCTGTGGATTAAGTACGGTCATGAAGGGGTACGTTCTTTCTTCCAGAACTTAAACGAGCATACCGCCGTCGTGCCAGGCTTAGCAGAGTTTATGTTCATTCACTACGTTTTACCTTTACCGCAGTGGGATCACCTTTATAAAAACAAATCTTTTTTTAATAGCCTGCAACGGATTAGTCATTATGAAGAGAATAAATTAGCGTGTTTTCAACGATTTATTCAAGATGCGGGTTCTTCTCATCATGATTTGCATCAAACAGTAGCTGCATTTGAAGTGTTTTGGAGTGAATTAAATCTGTTGTGCACGGAGAACAAAGTTGCTCGCGATGCATTTGATCAGGCGAATTGGACTACTCCTGGGGGGGGAAACCCTGTGGTGTATATGGAGCGTCTGTTGACTGTACTTAAAAATGCGCGTGACCTGCACGATCAATTTAAAGGGTTGCATCAGCTGTCCTTAAGCAATTATGGTGCTTACTATGCATCTAAATATGAAGGCTTTAAATCAGTTTCAGCCGTAATGAAATTGGAGTATGACGTTGAGGCACAAAAACAACGTGCATTTAATAAAAATTTTCATTTATACCAAGTAGATTTGGATTCGCTTTATAATGTAATTACTCAAGGAGCTATATATAAAGAACATGCTCGATGGGCTAGTCGCCTTGCAAAATTCTACTGGTTAATTAATTGTGCTGAGGAACTGCCCCAACCCCTGGATTTAAAACAGTTGCAAAATGCAGGACTTGCGATTCCTTTTACTGAAAAAGATTTTATCCCACCCTACAAGTTTTATTTTGTGGGTGAGGATGAACGTTTAAGTTTGCTCTTGGATGAAAAACCCCCTTTCGTACAAACCGATGATTGCTATGCCTTAGGTTATCGCTTTATCGGCTTACAAGCATCGGGCATTACGGTTAGCTCATTTTGCGAGCAGGTCGAGCAATATATGATGCACATTTTTGGGGGGTACTCTTTCGCCTCTCAACTATTAGGCACATTATTCTTTGTATCTCATGAACGCTATGCGGGTACGCCATTAACCAAGATTTTATCCTCATTAAATCATGCGAGCGTGCATCATGAAGTAATTGATAGTGCGCTGGCTTTGTTAAAACAATTATATACGCTTGATATTAAATTAAATGAAGTCGAAGGATTCATCCTTTTTGAATCAATTGCCGGGATGAATTCTGCTGAATTTGAGGGTTTGGGTCTTGATAAGGAAGAGTGCATTAAAAAACTGCTGCATCAACTACAGCAGAATAAATTTGCAACGTTCAAACTGTTTGATTTTCGTGCCAAAGGAGGGAGTAGTCCAAAATGGCCATTTCTTTATGCCTTGGATACGGCCGAGTTTTTGGCGCAAGATCCGCTGGTCGCTGCGGTTTATCATGATGATTTATTGCTCTTTTCAGGACTAATAAACAGCGAGAGTAAAGACGTTTATTTTCATGCTCGCAAGGAGCCACAAGTATTGGCTAACTTAGAGAAAGTAAAAGGTTATTTACATCAGGCGGCAATGGAAGAAAAACCCAATAATCTGCACTATGCAGTACAGATAATGCTGCATAGTCAATCCATTTTTTCTTATGCGCAATTTCTTAAAGTTTGCGGCGAGATTAATGCCTTATCTACGTTTGATAATAAAGCGGTAGATAAACTATTAAATGCGAATGGTTTTCGTGCTGGGGCCCAATTACCGGAAGTATTTAATAAAGATAATGCAGATATTAAGGCCTTAATGATTCAGTTAATCATTCGACTTGACTGCATTAAAACGGCAACGCCACATTATGAACGTCATACGTTATCACCGCTTTATCACGAATTAACTTCGCGGTCGATTACTGAGTTACAAGTGCAATTACAAGGGTTATGGAATGACGTTGGGGTTTTAGCTTCTGTAGTGGAGCGATTATTTTTTAGCAAAGCATTAAAAACGCTGAAAGACATATTATTAACGGATGCTTTTAGTAATAGCGCCAGTGATTTAGTAAGGGGGATTGGGCAACGAATCAGGGATTTGCCTGATTTTCAAGATCATGGCGATTTTGACAAAGTAAACCGGATGAATAATGAGGCGCAAACAATCGCTCTTTTAGTAAAACACCTTGTGCAAAATCCCTTTGTTATTGAGCATGAAAAGGAGTTTATTGCTACTTTTGAGCGCATGGATTTTTCTAAAATTGATTATGAAACCTTATTTGCGCTATTGACTTTACTAACCACGATGCCGCAAAAAAATTACCTGATTTTGCTCAATACGCTGTTTGCTGATGTGCGCTTTATGAGTAAAAAAGCATTTGTTCTGGAGTTGATAGGTCATTTATCGTGCTTAAATGCCAGTTATTTCCCGGTGGAATATCTTGATGTCTTTACGAAAATGCTGATTGCAAACCCTGATGCCAAAGATTGGACTCAGGTGCGGCTGAATATGATTCGCGTTTATGAAAAAGATAATAAAGATCCGTTACTTGAAATGATTATGTCCAGTACCGCAATGTCTTCCGCGCAAATCTGTGATGTCCTTAATGTGACGGAAGAGGTCACTAACTATCGTGAGGAGTTTAGTCAATTACTCACAGGCTTAGTTGCTGAAAATAAATTAAATGCGGTATTAGCGCAATTAAAGACGACCACGGCTGATGCTCGAGTGCTGATCCTTGAAATCATTAGTAAAGGTCATGTGCTGAATCAAACTAATGCCTTAAATAAACCGAGCGTTGATTACAAAGATTTGCTTACTGAATTAGCGGCCTTGTCGCCGGAAAATCTAGCACATTTACATGCTTTTTATGAATCTACCCCCATAAGTTCCGATTGTTTATTCAACGCCTTAAAAAATCCGCAGCGGCCCCGCGAATTTATGGCTTTTCTACTGGATTTTGAAAAAACACCTTTTGGCGAGCGCAATTTTGATGCGCAATTTTCCATAGCTGAAGTAGAGCGGGTGATTAACCAAGGCAAAGATTTATTGAATGATAGTGCTTATACTTATCAATATCGCAAGCAATTAATGGAAGCTTTTTTGTTTGTGAATGAAATTGGTAAAAGTTTACCTGTTTATCACAATAAGGCGGCTAAAGATTTAACCAATGCGGAAATTAGCGCCTTATTTATTGATATTAAACAAGGCGGGTTTGCTGATTTAACGCCATTTCAAAGGCGCTTATTGGCTTTAGGGCTTATGCGTGAAGCGATGTATCGCAGTACCGGTGAATTTCCTTATTCTACGCAAATAATCACCTTAATCGATGGTCTCATGCATCAAGGTGATTTCATTTCTAATATTGATACCGGACAAGGTAAAAGTTTGATTGACTCGATGAAGGCGGCTTTATTATGGCTTGACTCCGATCGTGTTGATTTAACTACTTCTTCGCTGGTTGATGCAAAACGAGATATTGTGGGCTATGGGCCGTTCTTAAAATTATTGGGTATTCCTTATTCGGAAACCGCAATCAATTCAGCATTGGCTCCCCAAGCATTTAAAACAAATGGTATTAATTTTAGTACGTTTGCGCAGCTGTCCTTGTTTTTCGCCAAAGCTAAAGTTATGGGAGTACCATTAGAGACACCAGCGACACAGGTTTCTCTTGTAACGAATGAATCGGATTACGCTGTTTTAGATGATCGTATTATCTATCGTTTTGCCACAGCAGATGGCTCGGGCGTAGGTTATGGGCAAGAATGGGTTTATAAAGTGATTAATGATTTTGTCACGCAACCTGGTTATCGTGAGAATAATAAAACGACTGCAGGGGAAGATGTTGATGATTTAAAAGCTTATTTAATCGCGCAAGGCAATGCATTAAAAAAATCCACCAAAATTGTAGATAAGTTTAGTGACGCGCAGTATTTATCTTGGCTAGAAGCGGCACTTACGGTGAATTACGTATTGAAAGAAAATGAAGATTACGTGATTCCTGATGAGTTTGAGAAAAAAACAATTAATGGCGTTGAATTGCGTTCCCGAGTAGTAAAAATCTTGATGCACGATGGTAATGTCAGCGCGGATTCAACTTTTGGTAACGGTATGCAGCAATTGCTTTATGCACGTTTGAATAAGGAACGTGGTAGTGCCGATTTTGTCATTGAGCCACAAAACAAAACAATTTTGTCTGCAAATAATAAAAATTTAATGGATTATTATCTGGCGAAAAAAGGTTTCATTTGGGGGTCTTCTGGAACGGTAGGTTCGCCTGCCGAAATTGAGGAGCAACATGCAAAATATGGCTTTGAATTTGGCAAGGCTGAGCCGCATCAGAAGAATAAGGTGAAATTCAATACCCCTGAGTTTTTTGCGGATGAAGAGGCGCAATTTAAGGCTTTGATTCGTCAGTTAACCAGGTCTAATCCTAGTGATAATCGTTCGCCCAGCATTGTATTTTGTAAGGATATTAATACGGCAACAAAATTATTTAATCGATTAAAACAAAATAATGGCAAGGGTTTTCCGTTGCAGCTTTATACCGGCTTAGGTAGAGAAGAGCAGTTTATCAACAATGCCAAAAAACCTGGAATGATTACGATTACCTCGGCATTAGGGCGTAATACGGACATTCATTACAATAAAATTCATGGTTTGCATGTTTGGCATACTTATGTGGATTCAATTCGTGGCACTGGGCAAAAAAGTGGGCGCACAGGAAGACAAGGGTCTGCGGGTGAGGTGCATTATTTATTTAATAGCAAGGAGCTAGGCAGTAAAAGTGTGGCACAAATTCGCGCGCAAATTGACGCGAACGCCGCACGTGAACGCAGCATCAATGAAGAGCTTTATAATGTACTGGGTTATTTATTGCGTCAAATTGATGCGATACCAGTGGAGCATTTTACGCAAGGTAAAAACGCTTTCTTAAGAGAATCTTGGTCGCAATTTAGTACGACGATAGAAACACGCTTCCAAGAGAGTCGTCATGAAGCGGCTTATAATAAAGACGAATTTGTGCAAGAAACTTTAGCGGATTTTAATCACATGATGAATGTGGCGTTGAATGTTCCTGTTGCAGAAATGCCGCTAAGTTCAGTACTTCGTGTCTTAGAACAAAAGCAGCCAATGAAGACAACTTATCGACCTTTCACGGAGGCAGTAAAAATAAGGGATTGTACACCACCGATTGCTATTGCTTATCATCTATTGCAGGTTCATGAAACCGATGCGACACCTGAAGAGACGAAGCAGGGTATTAAGGCTAAATTAAGTAAATTATTTGCGCAATTGGGCCGCAATAACTTTACCGCTGAAAGCACGAACTATTTGCGCTACTTGGTCGCGAATCCTAGTACAAAAGCTGTGATTGTTGCCGCTCATAAAGAATTTTTAAGTGAATACTTGCAGCATCATTCGCAAAAATTAAATGTAGTCCAACGCTGGCTTGGTTATGAAGGTAAACTTAATAAAATAGCCCGTAATCAACACTACTTGTTAATGTTCCATGCCTTTGCCAGCATCCCTAATCAGTCGACCGTGGAATTGGCTACGATTAAAAACACAGTTACTACGTTGTTGGATGAGTACCTTGAAACCTGTTGGTTTATTAATAAAGAGCGCAAAAATTGGGCTTTAGCACTCAAAGAACAAATCAATAATGCCAATGATGTGGATGCCATTATTAGTTTGTTGGCTCAGAGTCAAATTGCGGTGGCAAAGGCGGATATTAAGAGAAATGAAACTTCGTTAAAGCCAATTCATTTTTTTGGTGAAAGTCGTTTTCAAAAAATATTGAGTCGGGCCACGGAACTAGCTGCTTCTTTAAGTGCCAAAACAGATATTCCTGAATTAATCAACGGTTTAACACCATTGGCGTCTCAAGTCACAGATAATATTCCGTTGACTGCGTTAACTGTGGATGAGTTAAAAGAGCGCGCTTCTGCTAAAAAGAAGGATAGGGCAAATGCGGCGGTAACTCTATCTGCTCTTGAACAGGCCATGAATATAAAAAATCGTCAAGGCCCAACTGGAATGATTGGTAGAAAAGGTTTTTTTAATTCGATACAAGAAGAACCCACATCTATAGATGAGAAGAAGGATACGGATAGTGAGCCTTTTGTAAAATTTTAGATGCCTGCTGGGCTGCGTGTCAGAAAAGGCTTTTTTAGTTTCTGGCAAGAGGATACAATGCCTATCTAGTCCTCTCTTATTAATGAGATGGGGAATTTCAATTGAGGTAGGTTTATTCTATTGCTGACATCATCTCAGTACAGGGGCACTAAGTGATCATTTTTCGTTATTTAGCCAGAGAAGTGTTTGTCACTTTGATTGCGCTAACGTCCATCTTGGTCTTAATTTTTTTGAGTAATCAATTAATTCAATATTTAAACAGGGCTGCTTCGGGCACTATTCCTGGGGTAATTATTATGAAATTAATGATGCTTGAATTGCCTACATTACTCAGTTTACTGGTTCCTTTAGGTTTTTATATTGCGATGCTGGTCGCTTATGGCCGTTTATATGCTGAAAGTGAAATGACTGTATTACGGGCTTGTGGTTATGGGCCAAACCAATTGTTGCAGCACAGTTTTATTATGGCAATAGGTGTCGCGCTCATTGTCGCCGCGGTAATGATCTGGGCTAGCCCTTACATCTATATTGAGCGTGCTAAATTATTACGTACTACGGGAATTCAAACTTTGGTGCAAACCATTATGCCTGGACGATTTCATGCCGCTCATAATGGCCAGGAAGTATTTTATGTGCAATCAATGAGTCGTGATCACAGTAAGGCCGAACACGTTTTTTTAGCCAAGCGCAGCAAGGAAAAGAATAAAATGCGCTGGGATGTGCTGTGGGCGGATAAGGCTTTTGCAGAAACTGATGCCAAAACAGGTGAGGACTATATTATCTTGCAAGATGGTAAAGAATATCAGGGAACCCCTGGGCATGCAGATTATCAAATTTCTGAGTTTGGCGAATATAAGGCACGGTTACCCCACCCGATTGTGAAAATCAATGATGATTTACGCACATTCAGTACGGCGAGTTTATGGCCTTTAAATAATGCGGATCCAGGCAAGGCAGCGGAACTGCAATGGCGTTTATCAGTTCCTATTATGGTGCTTACTTTGACTTTAGTGGCGGTACCTTTGAGCAGGATTAATTCACGTTCGGGTAAGTATGCCAAATTATTTCCGGCAATTATTATTTATATCTTATATGCGAATTTAATGTTTATTGGACGTGATGCAATTGTCTCGGGAAAGATTCCACAGTGGCTTGGTTTATGGTGGATTCATTTTCTCGTAGTTGCTTTAGGTCTGTTCTTAATCTGGCGTAATCAGGTGAAGTTGGCATGAGAATATTAGATCGTTATATTGCAAAAACAGTTCTAACTTCCATTGGCTTAGTTACCTTAATGTTGGTGGGATTGCAGATTTTATTTTATTTGTTCGATCAACTTGGCGATTTGGGAAAACTTGATTATGGGATCACGCAAGCTGCTTTTTTTGTCTTAATGCAAATGCCTTACCAAGTCTATTTATTTTTTCCCATGGCGAGCTTGCTTGGTTGTTTGATTGGTCTGGGGGCGATGGCCAATCATAGTGAATTAGTGGTAATGCGTGCTTCGGGTATGTCGATATTGCAAATAACTGGGGCGGTTTTAAAAGCTTCCGTGCTGTTAATTTTTCTAGTTACGGTATTGGGTGAAACCGTTGTCCCATATTTATCTCATTATGCAAACGATTATAAAACTGCCTCCGTTAGCGGGGGGCAGACGATACGTACCGCCAAAGGCTTTTGGTTACGTCATGGGAATGATTTTATCTCGGTAGGACGCATTCTTCCAAATAATGTATTGCAGAATATTTATCAGTTTCGTTTTGATGAGCAACATCATTTAAAACTTGCCCGTCTTATTCGTGAAGCCAAATATAGCGAGCAAGGTTGGGTTGCTTATAATGTTCAGCAAACTGAATTTGTCGTGGATCATACACGCGCGCAGACTTTTGCAACACTTCCTTGGGATGTGCCGGTGAAGCCAAAAATCCTCAACATCAGTAGTATTGAACCGGATGAAATGACTTTGCATGAGTTAAATCGTTATATTCGTGAGCAAAAGCGCAGCCATCAAAATGTACATAATTATCAATTTGCTTTTTTACAACGTATTATTCAGCCTTTTACCACGATGGTCATGATGGTGTTGGCCATTCCTTTTATTTTTGGTCCTTTGCGCTCGTCCACTATGGGCTCAAAATTGTTAGTTGGGGCCGCAGTTGGTTTTGGCTTTCATATTTTAAGTCGCTTTTTTGGGCCAGTCAGTAGCGTTTTTCAGTTACCGGCAGGATTGGCTGCCTTAGGGCCAACGTTTCTTTTTGCCCTATTAGGGCTGTATTTAATGCGAAGAGTACGCTAAAGCTGAGCCCCCAACTCCCTTATCCCCTTGGGTGATGGTGCATGTAAAGGCTGATGAGGGGGAGCATTTGATAATTTCATATTTAGATGGGGGGCGTGTTTTGTTATGCTACCTGGCCAGCTGCCCAGCCAGAGGACCAGGCCCATTGAAAATTGTAGCCGCCTAGCCAACCGGTTACGTCTAATGCTTCACCGATAAAATACAGTCCTGGAACCTCATTCGTTTCCATTGTTTTTGAGGAAACTGCATTGCAATCAACACCGCCAATGGTTACTTCAGCCGTTCGGTATCCTTCTGTACCATTCGGCTTCACCAACCAGGAGTTAATTTGTTTCGCAATCATTTCCAAATCACGGTTTGCCAGATCTGCTAATTTCTTTTCTGCTAACTCTTGAGGAATAAAGATTTCGACAACGCGTTTGGGTAAGTAGTTAGACAGTATTGAGTTTAATTGTTTTTGTGGCTTATTTATCCGCGCAGCTTTTAATGTATCAAAAAGATTAATTTCAGGAAGCAAATTGATGCAAATGCGTTCTCCTACATGCCAATAAGAAGACAATTGCAAAATAGCTGGGCCACTTAAGCCGCGATGAGTAAATAAGATATTTTCACGAAACTCAATGCGCTCATTGTTGACGATGCTGTCAATGCCAATACCCGACAGGAGGGCGATTTTTTCTTTTTCCATTGCATCAAGGGTTAAGGGAACAAGGCCGGCACGTGTGGGCCATACCTTAATATCAAATTGTTCGGCAACTTTATAGGCAAAAGGGCTAGCTCCCATCGTGGGAATCGATAGACCACCACTAGCAATGACTAGAGATTGGCAATGAAATTTGCCTTTATTGGTATGCAGTTTGAAGCCTTGTTCATGTTGAATTTTGTCAATGCTGGTGTGTAGCTGAATGGTGGCCCCAGTTTTATCACATTCTTTGAGGAGCATGTCGACAATGTCTTTGGATTTATTGTCACAAAATAATTGGCCAAGTGTTTTTTCATGAAATGGAATCGCATGTCGTTTAACCAGTTCAATAAAATCCCATTGCGTGTAGCGGGTTAAGGCTGATTTAAAAAAATGCGGATTATGGGAATTGTATTTTTCAGGTTCAATATAATAATTGGTAAAATTACAACGACCACCGCCAGACATTAAAATTTTCTTGCCAACCTTATTGGCATGATCTAAGACCATTACCTTACGATGACGTTTGCTGGCTTCAATAGCGCACATCAGGCCGGCGGCGCCTGCTCCAATAATAATGACATCTACTTCTTCCATATTTAGGATACAACTTGTTGCAACTTCATCGAGTGTGTAAGGGTATCATGAGGAGGTAGGTAATTCAAAATCAAAATTGGAGACTTTATGTATTTATTATTCTTCGATTGCTCTTGCTGTAATTTTTTAATACAATAATGGCCTTGTTAACCGAAAAAAAGCTCTTGTTTTAGTTAAGGTTTTCTGATGATCGAATTTGAGTTTGTACTATTAGTTTCAGCGATTCTATTCCCAGTTATTATTACATATGTCGTGCAAAAATTTTTTGAACGAAATACGGCTTTTCGCAATCGTGTAGAGGTATTTTTGCTGGATGAGTGGGCTATCGATCCGGTTGATCGGCATTTAGACGAGTGGGATACCGAACTCTTGGCGTACGACACTTCGGAGCAACGACGTATGACGGCCGAAAATTTTTCCCAATTGCAGCAGCATAATAAAAAAATTATGGGGGAGGACGCATTATTAGGCAAGCGTAAATTGCGCGAAATAAGATATTTACTCCGACAATTTGCTGAGTCGAATGCAACTATCCAGCCCGAGCTTAAAGCACTGTGCAAGAAATTCGCGGAGCAATATGAACAATATGCAAGTTTGTTTAAAAAATTGCAAATAGTGCGATCGGCATTGATGACAGGGAGGAATGAACTGATTGATGATCAGCTCATCATTATGGTTCCTGTTGAGAACCCTATTTTAGTGGTGAAACAATATTTACAGGACAAACACTGGTATGTCGTACCAACTTCCAGTCAGATCACGGATAAAGACTCTTTGCTTAGTTGGTTAGTGCTTAGATCAATACATCCACTTCATAAAGACAACTTTTTAAAACCTAAACCTTATAATAATTTGCCTACTCGCTATGTCTGGCATGAACTTACTCAAGACTACTGTTTGGCTCAAGAGTTAGTCGAAAAAGCGGCTATTTTACGAGCTCAGGCGAAGACATTAGGTAATGCATGGCACGAAATAAAGAAAAATCAGCCCAAGCTATCCCAGACGCCTCAATCTTTTTTTGCTGCTACTGATAACGAACTTCCAAGGATGAATGACGCCTTTAGAACCGCTATCAATAACGCTGCATTTTCAGGCTAATTGAACTTATTAAAATTTGCACAGCTATTTTTTCAGAAAACAATTACTCTATTTCTAAAGGAAGTTCTATTTTTCTATGCCAAATAACTTGTGCTATTTGTGCTACCTCGCAATTTAAGAGGCAGGCTACTGGGGAATTAGTATCTAAATTAGTACTGATTAAATTAAAGCGGCCTTCTTCAGAACCGGGTCTTAGCTTTCTTACCACGGTTTCACCGGTGACTAGTTTAATGATACAAAAAGTACCAATGTAACGTTCTGCATAATCTACAGGAACTAGTTTCCCGCCAACATAATCACCAACACTATAAAAGGGAAGCATGGTGTCATCTGTAATTACCGTGATAATTGGATTTTTGTTTTCTGTTTCAAAAAAATTAATTTCTCTAAGAATGGCATCTTTTTCTGCAATTGTGCTCATTGAGAATTTGTTAATCGGTCTTGGTGGTAATCCTTCGCCATTCAAAAACCATTCAGGAGATGTAGCAAGCCCACAATCAAATAGGGTTTGTACGTATTTGACCATGCTTTTTTTGGGTACAGGGTACCTTCCATCTTCCCAGGCTTGGAGGGTTGCTGCAGAAAAACCACATTTATCTGCAAACTCTCTTCTGGAAAAACCTAATTGCATCCTTACACTCTTAAGGCGTTCCCCCACTATTTTATAAATTTCTCTGTTCAATCCAATTCTAATATAACATAGACGGAATATTAAATTTCTGGATAAGAAAAAGAATCTTTTCTTTGAATTTAATATTTTCCATCAATATACGTAATCTATTTTAATAAGAGATCTGACGATGTCAATTCCTTTAAAAAAAAGATTGCATGAAGATAAGGCTGCTTTCTAAGTATAGCCGATTTTCCCAAATTGCAAGCAGTCTGTATTATATTTAATTTTATTCATGATTGGAATTAATTTTTTAGAGTAAAACAATATTTTATTCGGTTAAAATATTAAATTTTAATATTTATTTTTTATTAATAGTATTAAAATGATTTGTTTTTGACTATTGAGAAATATTGAACGTTTCCCTAATATAAATTTATGCTTTGAAAGTGGCATTTCAGAGGATAGTCACTAATAATTTATAATGAAGGTATCTGAATCTACATTAGGGTGAGCATCATGAATGAATTAGACATCTTGAAATTATTTTATGATGAAATGAAAGTGCGTGGTGTTACTCGGGATCAGGTATTTTTATCGATTGAAGAAGATGCAGCGGCAATGCTCACGCATAAGTTGAATGTTCCTGTTTCTCTAGAGACTGCGCAGAAATTTACCGATATTTGTATTGCTAATGAATGGTTGGAACGTACTACAGCCGATCCCAATTATAAATATTTATCATTAACAGAAGCGGGTTTGCAAATAGTTTTAGCGAATGAATACAGCTAATTATTCAAAGATCATCAATCAAAGGTATAAACTTTAAGCAAAAGCCGGTAAAATAGGTCACTTTATTTTTTTTGTTGTTGCCATGCCAAAACGAACTGATATTAAATCCATATTGATACTTGGAGCAGGGCCTATCATCATTGGGCAAGCCTGTGAATTTGATTATTCTGGTACTCAAGCAGTGCGTGCGCTGAGAGAAGAAGGGTACCGTGTAATATTAGTTAACTCTAATCCCGCAACCATTATGACCGATCCCGAACTTGCCGATGCAACATACATTGAACCGGTTTGCTGGAAAGAGGTTGCGCGTATTATTGAAATTGAGCGTCCTGATGCCTTGTTGCCTACTATGGGTGGCCAAACTGCATTGAACTGCGCTTTGGATTTGGTTCGGGAAGGTATTTTGGCAAAATATTCAGTTGAGATGATTGGCGCCACACGTGAAGCGATTGATAGGGCAGAAGATCGGGAGAAATTTCGCCAATTGATGATTCAAATTGGTTTGGACATGCCGCGTTCGGCCATTGCCCATAGCATAGAAGAAGCCATTCAGGTACAAGCACGCTTAGGTTATCCAGCTATCATTCGTCCTTCATTCACTATGGGGGGGAGGTGGCGGTGGCATCGCTTATAATCGCGAAGAATTTGAAGAAATATGTACTCGTGGTTTGGAACTATCTCCAACCCATGAATTATTGATTGATGAATCCGTGCTTGGTTGGAAAGAATATGAGATGGAAGTAGTACGCGATAGAAATGATAATTGCATTATTGTCTGTACTATTGAAAACCTTGATCCGATGGGTGTGCATACTGGTGATTCGATTACCGTCGCACCCGCACAGACACTGACTGATAAAGAATACCAACGCATGCGTGATGCTGCGATTAAGGTGTTAAGGGCAGTAGGTGTGGACACTGGTGGCTCTAATGTGCAGTTTGCCATTAATCCTGAAGACGGGCGGATGTTGGTTGTGGAAATGAACCCCAGGGTTTCACGTAGCTCCGCGTTGGCTTCTAAGGCAACAGGTTTTCCGATTGCAAAAATCGCGGCGAAATTGGCGATTGGTTATACACTTGATGAGCTTAAAAATGAAATTACCGGCGGTAAGACCCCCGCCTCATTTGAGCCTAGTATTGATTATGTAGTAACCAAAGTACCCCGATTTAATTTTGATAAATTCCCACAAACTTCAGATACCTTAACCACACAGATGAAATCGGTGGGAGAAGTGATGGCGATTGGCGCTAATTTCCAGGAGTCTTTACAAAAGGCAATTCGTGGTTTGGAGATTGGTCGTTGTGGTTTAAACCCTTTATTTAAAAAGGGTGATTTGGCGCAATTACGTGGTCATTTACGTGAACCGACCCCTGATAGGCTTTGGTATATTGCTGATGCATTTCGTCACAATATTTCGCTTGAAGAAATTCATATGGAAAGCCGTGTCGATCCTTGGTTCCTGGCACAAATTGAAGAGTTAGTACTTATGGAGCGCTCTGTAACAGGCTTATCGATTGAGGCGCTTGAGAAAACAACGTTGCGTTCATTAAAACGTCATGGCTTTGCTGATGCTTATTTAGCACAATTATTCTCGTGCGGTGAAGATGAGGTACGTCTGCGCCGTAAAGAATTAGGGATTGTGCCTGTCTATAAGCGTATTGATTCTTGTGCGGGGGAGTTTCCCAGTGATACGGCGTATATGTATTCTTGTTATGAAAGCAGTTGCGAAGCGCGACCTGAACATGACAAGACAAAAATTATGATCTTAGGTGGCGGTCCTAATCGTATTGGGCAGGGCATTGAATTTGATTATTGCTGTGTGCATGCGGCTATGGCCTTAAGAGAAGAGGGTTGCCAAACGATCATGGTAAATTGCAATCCTGAAACGGTTTCAACAGATTTCGATACCTCAGATCGCCTCTATTTTGAACCAGTAACTTTAGAAGATGTTTTAGCGATTGTTGATGTAGAACAACCTGATGGTGTGATTGTACATTATGGTGGGCAAACGCCATTAAAATTAGCCCGTGCTTTAGAGGCAAATGGCGTTAAAATAATAGGTACTTCTCCAGATGCAATCGATATGGCTGAAGATCGTGAGCGTTTTCAAAAATTAGTGACGGAACTACGTTTGCATCAACCTGATAATGGCACGGTGCGCAGTGAAGAAGAAGCAATTGCCTTGGCCAATAAAATCGGTTATCCGCTTGTCGTGAGGCCTTCTTATGTTTTAGGTGGTCGGGCTATGGAGATCGTGTATCAAGAAGAGGATTTACGTCATTATTTATCTCATGCGGTGGCGGTATCTAATGATTCACCCGTGCTGCTGGATCGCTTCTTGAATGATGCCATTGAAGTCGATATTGATGCAATTTGTGATGGCAAAGAAGTATTGATTGGTGCCGTCATGGAGCATATTGAACAAGCAGGTATTCATTCTGGTGATTCAGCTTGCACTTTACCTCCTTTTAGTCTGAGTGTGGTGGTGCAGCAAGATTTGATGGAACAAATGCGGCAAATGGCGTTAAAATTGGGCGTAGTTGGTTTGATTAATGCGCAATTTGCGATTCAAGCAGATGACATTTATGTGTTGGAAGTAAATCCACGGGCATCAAGAACGGTTCCTTTTGTTTCCAAAGCGACGGGCTTACCTTTAGCAAAAATTGCTGCGCGGTGTAAATTAGGGATTAGTTTAAGAGACCAAGGTTTAAGCCAAAACCATCATATGCCCTCGTTTTACTCCATTAAATTACCGGTTTTCCCCTTTATTAAATTTGCCGGTGTGGATTCTATTCTTGGTCCTGAGATGAAATCAACTGGGGAAGTAATGGGGATTGCCAGACGTTTTGGGCAAGCATATGCTAAAGCGCAATTAGGTGCAGGCTGTAATATTCTAAAGCGACGACGCGCTTTTGTTTCGGTGCGTGATGCGGATAAAACACGCGTAGGTGAAATTGCCAAACGCTTAATTGAATTGGGCTTTGAAATTATCGCTACCCGTGGTACCGCTTTGGCCTTACAAGCGGCAGGAGTTGATTGTCGCCGCGTGTTTAAGGTTGCAGAAGGGCGTCCACATGTTTTGGATTTCATTAAGAATAATGAAATAGATTTTATTGTGAATACTACTGAAGGCAAGCGTGCTATTGCTGATTCTTTTGCCATTAGACGCAATGCATTGCAACACAAGGTTAGTTATACTACGACGCTATCCGGCGCCGAGGCGGCTTGTTTGGCCATGAAATATGAAGACAGAGAGACTGTAACTCGGTTACAGGATTTACATTAACTATTTGGTATCTTGAGTAAGGAGCAGCTTCTTCGCTTACGGGAGAGAGTTGAATAAGCGGCTCTAATGAGTTTAGAGGGGGTTGGCATTTCGTTAGCTTGAGTCAAAATTGGTTGATTTTCGAGCACCAGAACGCAGCATACATAGTGTATGCGAGTACCGGAGCATAGAAAACCAACCAATTTTGGCCAAGAGAGTAGAAATTCAACAGCTTCTAATTACCAGGGAATTACATTTAGAGGTATATATGAATAAACATCCCATGACAATACAAGGTGCGGAAGCACTAAAAGAAGAGTTACAACGTTTAAAATTTGTCGACAGACCACGCATTGTTGAGTCAATTGCTACTGCGCGTGCACATGGTGACTTGAAAGAAAATGCGGAATATCATGCGGCTCGCGAGCAACAGAGCTTTAATGAAGGTCGTATTCAAGAATTAGAAGCTAAATTGTCGAACGCCCAAATTATTGATATTAGTAAATTGCCGAATAATGGCAAAGTGGTGTTTGGCTCAACAGTTACGGTATGCCATGTCGCAACTGATGCGCAACTCACTTATCAAATCGTAGGTGAAGATGAAGCGGATATTAAGTTACAATAAAATTTCGTACAGCTCACCAATTGGCCGTGCTTTAATTGGTAAAGAATTGGATGATACCGTAACGGTAAATACTCCAGGCGGTTTGGTTGATTATGAAATTATTGACGTGCAGTACGTGTAGGCCAATATTCTTTCATGCATAGAGTGTGTTGACAACGGGCGTGCAAAGCCCTGCGTACTGTGCATTTCGGGTGCTATCTGTGGGGAAGCTTCTCTCTTTGCAACAAGGAGAGAAGCTTATTCTATGCGGATTTAAGATTGAAAATCATTTTGCTGAATACCACCAACAACCCATTCTTTATTGTTATCAAATTGACGGAAATGCCATATTTCATCAATTTTCGTGGTTGGCTCATCATTTTCTTTAACTGATCCAGTAAAACGAACACTGGCGATTAATGAATTTGTTTGTTTGGAAATGTCGAGTAATTCTGCGTCTAAAGTGATGACCTCAGTTTTGTTAGGAGCATCACCACGCTCATCCAGTTGCATTTTAATTTCAGCAAATACTTCAGGGGCTGTAAACTCTCTTAAATCCTGGGTATTTTTTTCATCATAAGCAGTTTGTAAGCGATTAAATTTAACTTTAGCTTCACGTAGAAAAGAGGCTGGAGAAAAATCTGTTGGCATCGCACTACTGTTGCTGCTACTGCTCATTGCTGTATTACTATTAAATGCTTGAGTAAAATTACTAAAAGGACTTTGTTGTTGGCTAAAAGGGCTGGCTTGTCCTGTTTGCATGCCCGGCTGCATTCTTTTGCGGAAGAAATTAACGGCAAAGAAAATTACGGCGCCGAGAATGAGCCAGGTCATCAAGCCACTGGCAAGACCATGTCCCATGAATAGACTGGTTAATAGACCACCGATTAATAAACCACCCAATAGTCCACCCCATTTGCTAGGGTTCTTGGTACGTTGCCCTAAAGGGCTAGCGGTTGCTGCTTTATTCGGCGAAAACATGCTGCTTTGAGAACGTTGGACGCCAAAGCTTCGTCCACCGCCAAAGCGTTTGGCGGATGCTTCGTTAATTAATAAGCAAAAGCTTAATAAGGTAATAAGTAAACATGAAATGAGAGTACGCATAGTATCTGGCCTTTCTTTTTATAGGAATTATTAGTATATCCGAAATGGAGTAACTCTGCTGCTGTGTGAATAAAATATAAACTAAAATTAATGTATTTATCAAGTATCTAATTGCAGGACGCCGCTCACGCTTAATCAGGCGATGTGTAAAAAATCAGCTAAGCTATAAAGAAGAATGAAGACACAATAAATTAATATCCAGTTGCCGATGCAGGAAAATTAAAATGGAGTACTTTTTTAAAAAGGAATAATCATGTTAATAGGCGCATTAATTTGTTTAGTTATCGCGGCTTTTACTGCATTTTATGAGTTTGAAGGGGCTAATCCTACCTTTCTCCTGGTTGCGAAAGTGATTATGTATTTTTCATTAATTGCTTTTTTGGCACTGCTATTTACTTATGCCGTGAATACAACGCCGCCGATTCCAGTTGCTACACTATGATTTATACAATGGCTTCATTCAAAATAAAGCCATTTAAAATTCCTGGAGTAAATGGATTTACCTGATTATTAGTTTTTAATAAATAACGCCCGGAATTACTGTTCACTTCAAAGAGAATTTGTAAACTGGAACTGTCTTGTTCATCGACTAAAACATTCACTTTTTCCAAGAGCTTAAACAAGGCCCAGGTTCCTTGCTCTGCTAGTTCATAGTGATGGCCTTCAATGGAATCCAGAGCTAGTTTGGCATTTGCTTGTGGCCAGGTAAAACGAATTAGGGATTCACTACTTTGGTTATCTGTCAATCTGGTTTCACCAATCTCAAGCACCAGACTTGCAACCACCGGATCGAGATTAATTTTTTGCAAACTAAATTCAATCCTGCTTTCATTGCTTTGATAGGGGAAAAACATATTCGTAATAATGTTCGCACGGACTAATTCATCGAGTGTTTCTGGAGCTATAGGCAAGACGGTATCATTGGCCGCTTTGGGTTTCCATTCGGCACTCGAAACATCCAGGAACGGTTTTATAAAACTTTCAATGAAGGTATTTAATGAACCATTAGTCGAGAAAAAGTGATTAAAATCATTGATCGCTATTTCTTCTTGCTGTGTGGCATCAAAAGGATAGCGTTTGGCAATGTTATTTTGGAATTCTTGATAAATTGTTTGTTGCCATTGCTGGTTAATGTAATGTCGACTGTCTCTAATAAGGAGCGTCCAGGTTTCACTCGCGAGCTGTTTTGCCCAAGTACTTAATGGCTCGGGTAATTGGCGGGCTTGATTGTAGAGTAAGCTTACCGGATCAGATGCGGCATCGCTGACAAAGCGGGAGCGCGTAATATTAAATGCTGTTTTACCGCCATCATTAATCATGGATAAGGTCGAGATAAAACGCTCTAAGTCCATAATTTTCAAACTTAATTCTTTCGTGCTGGAAAAACTCATTAAATTCAAATCAGTAAATTGATTTGCAATTAACTGATTAAAAGGAGAGGCATTTTCAGTCATATCCGCATTGGTTTCTTGTTGGATTAAATGAACCAAATTGGTGATGGCATGCGATTGCTCCAGGCTCTTGGCAACCTGACGTCCTTCTTGATAGTCCTGATAATGTGCTGGTTGTGATTTACGCATGAACGTTTGCCACCAGGTAACGTAATCAAAGCCATAAGCTTGCGTTAACATGCTGGGTAGATTAGCTAAATCTTGTCGCGCCAGCACCCAGTTTTCTTTTTGTAAGCTGCGGCTGATGTCAGGAATTTTTTGCATGATTTCATTAAATCCTGTTTTAGTATAGTAAACAGGCAATTCTTGGGTTGCCAAAATAAAGCCATCAACAGCAATTTTTTGCGTGTTTTTCGGGAAGGATTCTTTGGCAATGGAATAATAGAGGTAACTGGTAGGTAAGGCATTTAAATAATTACGCGCATCACTGACCACTCGTTGCTTTATGAGTATTTCTTTAGGTGGTTTGCTTAAGGATTGCTTGAGTAGCGCTAATTGCTTTTGCAGCGCTCCTGCGGGTAGATTGTGCCATCGCACTGTAAACCAATCTTGGATTGGTGATGCCTCGAAGTGCTCAGGTTGGCCTAACATTAGGTACACTTTAAGGGCATCATAACGAACAATGGGGGTATTCCCTGGATTATTAATGACCTCTTCAAGCTCCGCCGCTAATGAGGGTAAAAATTCACCATGTAAGCGGTGTTCGGTATTGTGGTGTAAATTAGTTTTTAATTGATGCACTGTAGGCAACGACAATGAATTGCTGGCAATGTGGGTCATTTTTTTTGCTGCAATGGAGAGATGATACAGCGCTTGCTTGCTTTTATCTTTTTGACTATTTAAGGTGTCATAAGCAAGTAATTCTTTGCTTGCCTCATCCAGCAGGTGTACGGCTTTATAATGGTGGTAGCTTAAAATGCATAACGTAATTCCTGCAATACCAGCTGTAAGTGCAATCAACGGTTTTTGGGAAAATCTTCGTGCTAGCGGTACTTGACTGCATTGTTCCTGTACGGTTTTTAACGCACCTTCAACGAAATAAGCCCTAAAATTAGTTGCCTGAGGGAAGCTATCTTGTACTACCAGTGCATATTCGTGTTGAATTTTCTTGGTTAAGCGGTCAACACTAACACCACCTTGTTCGGCGCTGGTAAAATAAATGGAGTGCAGATGAAAAAGGCGGGGTGAAATCCCTTGGAGTAGTGAATGAATGGGCGCACGTAAGCCTGCAAACTGGATAGGAAATTCGCGAATTAAACTGCGTCTCATTGTGGAACGAGCAGGGTGCATTTTGCTAATCACTTGCTGTCCCAGCGTTTCCATTAATTGATTAAATTGTAGAGTAAATGCTTCGATTTTTTTGTTTAATTCATTCAAGCAATCTAAGGAAAAACCTAGTGGTTTGGCTAAATCAGTGACATGATCTCCCTGATAAAACTCAGTAAAGCCGGCTAAGGCATCCATTTTGGTAATTACTAAAGCTAATTCGATTGTATAACCTAAATTAATCCCCCAGCGTTCCAATAACTGCAAATGCCCCTTTCTTTGTTCAGTAAACTGCGCCCGATCGGTAGTCAATAGGTCATTAACATCAATGCATAATACTAAACCGGTAATTTTAAGGTAGTGGTTGCAGCGATTTAGTTGTTTGAGGGTATTTTGTAATAAGGTTTTACTGTTGGTGAACCAACCTTCACCCAATTCGATCAGAATTCCTTGTTGGTTAAAATAAATTTTGGCATGTTGTTCACTAAAGATGGGCATTTCTTCCATATTGCTTTGTTTCAATAGTGAGGATTTGCCTTGGGCATTTTTTCCCGTAACCACAATAAAGGACAGTTGATTACTTTGTGGTTTTAATCGTGAGAGAATTTTTTTTATAGCATCACATAGTGTGTGTAAAGAGTTATCCATTAGTTATCCAGCAATGCAAGTTGGGAATGTCCAAATAAAACGGCTTTTGCTTTATTTTCCAATAAAAGATGGCTGGAAAAAAAAGCAAGGCTGACTATCGCTGCAGCAGCCACCAGCGAAATTATGGCAGTTTTATAATTTTTCTTAATGATTTTGGGTAAGGGATTTTCGTTAAATAAACGATGCGGTTTATTAAAACGGTGCTGTTGTATTATTTGATAGAGAGCCTCAATATAGTTGTCTAATGCTTGGCGTCCATCTGCTTTCAGATGATATTGCCCCTCAAAGCCGGCAATCAGGAAAAAATAAATCAGCTCAATCAGATCAAGGTATTGATTCGGTCGTTCTTTAACGTAGTCAAGGATTTCAAAAAAACGTACTTGCGGTTGTGCATTATCACGCGTTAGTGGAGTAAATGCTTTAAATTCTGCAGTCATGTTATAGACTCGCATGTAACTTTTACCCAGGATTTCATCAATAGTTGCCGACATTAGATAATGAGCAATCCCGATTGAATGTTCGGTGTATTTAGAGGTACTCAGTTTACTATAAAAAGCCAGTAATTCATGCTCAATATTGTCTCTAATGCGTTCAATGGGCGGGAGCGAGGGACTGAGACAAAGGCGCTCCAAAAGCGATAATAACGGGCCTGCCGCGGCAACCAGTGAATTTGTTGAAAACGGAGCAATAAATAATTTGGAGCGATAATAGCCTTGTGGAACCGATATGGTTCCCGAATCAGCCAGAGGATTACTGACAAGTGAGGCGGGGTAATGCTCAGCTGCCATGGTTCTGCTCCTAAAACAGTTTTGTTTCAGCTTGCAACGCCGTTTGCAAAACTTTAAAAATTCAAAAACAAGATAATACGTATATAATGCCCTTAGTTCAAGTACGAACATTCGACCTAATAATGATCTCGGTACTGTACAATATATGGGGTATTGATGTTCTCATATATTTACTGTACATAAGGCAATATTTTATTTGCATCACTCTGTAACAATAAGGTACCATTCGCATTTGCTGTATATAGAACTTTTTTAGTACTATATTTATAGTATGGATGACTATATGAAAAGCACCGGACTTTGTCTTTAATTAAGACTTATTTAGTACTAGATTATTCGCCCTCGGAGTGTTATGCTGCGCATCAGCAAATTGGCCGATTATGGAACAGTTGTCATGGTGTATCTTGCCAAGCACGCGCAAGACTTATGTAATGCACGTGATATTGCTTTACATACGCACCTGGCTGTACCTACGGTAAGTAAAATTTTAAAACGTTTAACCAGTGCAGGTTTGTTAACCTCAGTACGTGGAGTGACCGGAGGATACCGGTTGCGTCGGCCTGCTACTGAAATTTCTGTATCGCAAATTATTTTTGCGTTAGAAGAACATCGTGGTTTCACCGAATGCAGTTTGCAGCCTAATGACTGTTCGTTACAAGGAGTATGTACTATTCAGGGCAACTGGCGATTAATCAGCCAGGCCATAGAAACTGCGTTGGATAGTGTGAGTTTGGATACCTTGGCAAAACCAACTCTGCAGGCACGAGATATTGAGCGTGTCCGACAATTAGCAAGTGGAGTCAATCGTGGCTAAAAGCAGTGAGCAAATTAATTCTCTGCTCGATAGAGAATATCAACATGGTTTTATAACCGACATTGAAGTAGAAACATTTGAACCTGGACTGAATGAAGATGTAATTCGTCGTTTATCAGCCATTAAAGGGGAGCCTGAATTTCTACTCGAATGGCGTCTGAAAGCATACAGGCATTGGCTAACTATGCCGCATCCAGAATGGTCCAGTGTGTATTATCCACCTGTGGATTATAATGCTATTTCTTATTACTCAGCTCCTAAAAGCAAAACCAATGCACCAAAAAGCTTGGATGAAGTCGATCCCGAATTGCTGAGAACCTATGAGAAATTAGGTATTCCTTTACGCGAGCAGGAAATGTTAGCCGGTGTTGCTGTTGATGCGGTTTTTGATAGTGTGTCTGTAGCGACCACCTTTAAAGCGAAACTCGCCGAGAAAGGCGTGATTTTTTGCCCCTTTTCAGAAGCCGTGCACAAATATCCTGAGTTGTTAATGCAATATCTGGGTTCTGTCGTGCCTTACCGCGATAATTTTTATGCCGCATTAAATTCCGCGGTATTTAGTGATGGCTCCTTTGTCTACATCCCTAAAGGCGTACGCTGTCCTATGGAATTATCGACTTATTTTCGGATTAATGCGGCATCAACCGGTCAATTTGAACGGACACTGATTGTTGCCGATGTCGATAGTTATGTCTCTTATCTTGAAGGGTGTACGGCACCGATGCGTGATGAGAATCAATTGCATGCGGCAGTTGTTGAACTTGTGGCTTTAGATGGCGCGCAAATTAAATATTCTACGGTGCAAAACTGGTATCCTGGGGATAAAGAAGGTAAAGGCGGTATTTATAACTTTGTGACCAAACGTGGCGCTTGTCGTGGTAAGCGTTCTAAAATTTCTTGGACGCAAATTGAAACCGGTTCGGCCATTACCTGGAAATACCCGAGTGTGGTATTGCAAGGTGATGATTCGGTTGGCGAGTTTTATTCAGTTGCCTTAACCAATAATTACCAGCAAGCCGATACCGGCACTAAGATGATCCATATTGGTAAAAATACGCGATCAACAATTATTTCCAAAGGCATCAGCGCCGGATGTGCGCATAATGCTTATCGTGGTTTAGTGCGTATTGCACCTACAGCGACGAATGCACGTAATTACACGCAGTGTGATTCCATGTTGATGGGCTCTGAATGTTCTGCACATACGTTTCCTTATATAGAAGTTAAAAACCCTACAGCACAAGTAGAGCATGAAGCCACAACATCTAAAATCAGCGAAGAGCAATTGTTTTATTGCCAACAACGAGGCATTGATACTGAAGATGCTGTGTCGATGATTGTGAATGGTTTTTGTAAGCAGGTATTGAAAGAATTACCCATGGAGTTTGCGGTGGAAGCCACTAAATTACTGGGTTTAAGTTTAGAAGGGGCGGTAGGTTAATATGTTAAACATCAATGAATTAAATGTTGAAGTGAACGAGCAGTCGATTTTAAAAGGCATTAATCTAACTGTAAATGCCGGCGAAGTTCACGCCATCATGGGTCCTAATGGTTCGGGTAAAAGTACTTTATCTAAAGTTTTAGCGGGGCATCCTTCTTATCACGTAACCAGTGGTGCGATGACTTATTTAGGTAATGATTTAGCGCCTTTATCGCCTGAAGAGAGAGCACGTGCCGGTATTTTCCTGTCCTTTCAATACCCTGTGGAAATCCCAGGGGTCACCAATATTAATTTTCTTAAAGCTTCAGTCAATGCGGTGCGTAAAGGCCAAGGCAAAAATACTTTAGATGCGATTGAGTTTTTAACGTTTATTCGTGAAAAATGTGCCTTATTGGATATGGATGAAAGCTTTTTATACCGTAGCATTAATGAAGGCTTTTCTGGCGGTGAGAAAAAACGCAATGAAATTTTACAGATGGCAGCTTTAGAACCTAAATTAGCGATTCTTGATGAAACAGATTCGGGTTTGGATATCGATGCCTTACGTATTATTTCTCATGGGGTAAATGCGATGCGTTCTCCGGAGCGCTCTATTGTTTTAGTGACGCACTACCAACGCTTATTGGATTACATTGAACCTGATTTTATTCACGTTTTAGTAAATGGTCGTATCATTATGTCCGGTGATAAAACGCTAGCACTCGAGTTAGAGAAAAAGGGTATGGCTGGCTTGAGGAAATGGTGCAGTGATGAACGAGATTTTAGATTTTTATCAGCAACAGGCAAGCGCCAGTTTATCAACAATCCCTTGGCTTGCCCAGTTGCAGTCTAAAGCATTGGCTGATTTGCAAGAGCGTGGTTTTCCAGGGCGACATGATGAGGAATGGAAATACACTCGTGTTGATGCCTTATTAAAACAGCCCTTTGCCGCGTACCATCATGGTTTAGCTGCTGTGCCTAAAGCTTCGGATTTGCCCATAGCCTCGCAAATTGTAATCCACAATGGTCTTATTTCTGGTGTGGAGGTGCTTGCTAAGACCTTGCCCGCAGGCGTTCTGGTGTTGCCTTTAGCTGCGGCGTTAATCAGTCATCCCGAATTACTAAAACCTTATTTAGGTATGATCTTAAAACAAGAACATGGCTTTCATTTTTTAAATACTGCCATGATTCATTGTGGTGTATTGATTTATCTTCCAGCAGGCGTGTACCTTGATGAGCCAATTGCTCTGCGTCATATACAGGATCAAACAAATCAAGCAGTTCATTTACGGCATGTAATTATTGCGGAAGCAGGCAGCCAGGCAACGATTGTTGAAGATTATCAAGGCTTAGAAAACAGCTGTTATTTGACCAATACTGTCACTGAAGTATTTATGGGCACTAACGCGAAATTAACGCACTGCAAAATCCAACGCGAAAGTAAAGCAGCCTATCATTTAGGGCATTTGTCGGTAAAACAAAGTACGCGCAGTGAATTTGCTAATCATTCATTGAGTTTGGGTGGCAAGTGCGTGCGCTCTGATCTTAGTTTGTATTTGCAAGAAGAACATGCACACTGCCTGATGAATGGTATTTATGCGCCTGCAGAAGGACAACACGTAGATCACCACACAACGGTGCATCATTTAGTGCCTAATTGCCGTAGTGAGCAAGATTATAAAGGTATTTTAACGGGGCGTTCGCGTGCCGTATTTAATGGTAAAGTCCTGGTTGCCAAAGACGCACAACATACCGATGCCCAACAACAGAATAAGAATCTATTGCTTTCAGCAAATGCTGAGGTGGATACCAAACCACAATTGGAAATTTTTGCTGATGACGTCCTCTGTTCGCATGGTGCAACGGTAGGACAATTGGATGAAGAGGCGCTTTTTTATTTAGCGACTCGCGGTATTGATCGGGTAGAAGCATCACATTACTTAATCCATGCTTTTGCGAGGGATAATTTGCGGCTTATTCCGCATCCTAAGTTGGCTGAGTTTATGGGCCATTTATTAACACAACAATTGGGGTAAGCAAATGGACACGATTGACTCATTAGTTGAAACTTTGGATATCATGGCAATTCGCAATGATTTTCCAATATTACATCAAAAAGTAAACGATTATGATTTGGTTTACTTTGATAATGCGGCTACGACTCAAAAACCACGCGCAGTGATGGATGCGATTACTCGTTACTATGAGCATGATAATTCAAATGTGCATCGTGGTGTGCATGCTTTAAGTGTCAGAGCTACTGATCTTTATGAAGTAGCTCGTTCCAAGGTAAAGCATTTTATTAATGCGCGCTCAGCACGTGAATGTATTTTTGTGCGTGGCACTACTGAGGCTATTAATTTAGTGGCACAAAGCTATGTTGCGCCTCGTCTTTTACCGGGTGATGAAATATTAATCACCCATATGGAACATCATTCGAATATTGTGCCTTGGCAGATGATTTGCAAGAAGACTGGTGCTAAATTACAAGTAGCACCTATTTCTCAAGATGGTGAAATCATCCTGGAAGAATTTGCTAAAAAATTAAATGAAAATACACGTTTTGTGGCGCTCAGTTATGTATCTAATGCTTTAGGTACGATTAATCCCGTGAAAAAAATGATTGAAATGGCGCATGAATACGGTGCACGCGTGTTACTTGATGGGGCGCAGGCAACTGCACATTTACCGGTAGACGTACAAGCCTTAGGTTGTGATTTTTATGCTTTTTCAGGTCATAAAATGTATGGCCCAACCGGCATTGGTGTTTTGTGGGGTAAAGAATCACTCTTAGAGGAAATGCCTCCTTACCAAGGTGGGGGAGAGATGATTAATTACGTCACCTTTGATGCAACGGAATATGCGCCATTACCGCAAAAATTTGAAGCCGGTACCCCCAATATCGCCGGAGCCATTGGTTTAGGTGCGGCTATGGATTATTTATGGTCTTTAGATTTAGATACCGTCGCGGCGTATGAGCATGAGTTATTAGAATATGCAACCGCAGGAATACAATCACTGGGTGGTTTTCATATTATTGGCACGGCCAAACAGAAAGTCCCGGTGATTTCTTTTGTGCATGAAACAATCCACGCGCATGATATTGGTACGATTATGGACAGCAAAGGCATTGCCTTACGCAGTGGCCATCATTGTGCTATGCCGCTGATGGATTTCTATGGGGTTGCGGCAACGTCGCGTATTTCTTTGTCTTTCTATAATACGCAAGAAGAGATTGATCGCTGTATTGATGCCTTGAATCGAGTTAAAGAGGTATTTGCATGAGTGCTGATTTGCGTGAGTTGTATCAGGAAATCATTATTGATCATAATCGCAATCCCCGTCATCACTACGCGATGGATGATGCGACAACGCAGGCTAATGGTTTTAATCCCTTATGCGGTGATAAGTTAACTGTGTATGCTAAATTAGACGGTGATCGCATCGCTGAGTTGAGCTTTTTAGGTTGTGGCTGTGCCATATCACAGGCTTCAGCCTCTTTAATGACGGATAGCATTAAAGGGAAGACAATTGCTGAAGCCCATGAATTATTCCATCGTTTCCATCACATGTTGACGCAAAACGAAGAAGGGCAGTTGCTGTTAATGGATAAATTGATGGTACTTGCTGGGGTCAAGGCCTATCCTGCACGTGTCAAATGCGCTACTTTAGCCTGGCATACGTTGGAAGCGGCATTAAACAAAGATGCGAATGTGGTTAAAACGGAATAGATTAGGGGCTGTTGCCATTTGGGCCAAGATAGTAGCCCCTAGGCAACAAATATGAATTGCTAATGGTGATACCTATGTTTGGCTTGAAGAAAAAACAAGATGCTGATGTGATGAAAGAGGCCATAATTACCGCGCTCAAGGGCGTTTATGACCCGGAAATCCCCGTAAATATTTATGATCTGGGGTTAATTTACGACGTATCTATAGATGATGATGCTCATGTAGCGGTGCAAATGACCTTAACGACTCCTGGCTGTCCTGTGGCACAAACCTTTCCTGGAACGGTAGAACAAGCAGTCAATCAAGTTGAGGGGGTTCGTGATTGCACCGTGGAATTGGTATGGGAACCACCATGGACGCAAGAGCGCATGACCGAAGCAGCACGACTTGAATTAGGAATTTTTTACTAAAAATGTGGCAACCTTCTGCATCGATTGATTTATTACGCCAACGCGCGCAATTAATCGCAACAATTCGTGATTTTTTTAATGGACGTGGCTATCTGGAAGTTGATACACCGATTATGGCACGTTATGGCACGACGGATGTTTATTTGAGTAACATCAAAGCGACATTTCGCGATGCTCATTATTGTTTACAAACCTCACCTGAATATCATATGAAACGCCTGCTTGCCGCAGGAAGTGGCCCTATTTTTCAATTAGCCCGCGTATTTCGTGATGATGAATTGGGGCGTTGGCATAATCCTGAATTTACCCTGCTGGAATGGTATCAATTAGGTATTGATCACCATGCCTTGATGGCCGAAATGGATTTATTCTTACAAGCCGTCATGCAGGCGCAACCGATGCTTAAGAAAACGTATCAACAAGCTTTTCTTGAGGCCTGTGATGTGGATCCGTTGACGGCGTCGGTTGCGCAACTACGCCAGGTTTTGGTCCGCTATGATTTGGATTATGTATTTCCTCCCGAAGAACACGATCGCGATCAGTATTTATTCTTGTTAATGAGTCATATCGTTGAACCGTTCTTGGGTAAAGAAAGTGCTCCGGTTGCAGTTTATAATTTTCCTAGTTCGCAAGCTGCGTTGGCCAAAATCAATGCGGGTGTTGCCGAACGGTTTGAAATTTATTATCAAGGCGTGGAGTTAGCCAATGGTTTCCATGAATTAACGGATGCCGATGCCCAGGCACAACGTTTTGCTCAAGATCTGCATCTAAGACAGGAAAAAGGCTTTCCCGCGGTCGAAGCGGATCATTATTTGCTACAAGCCTTAAAGCATGGCTTGCCCGCCTGTAGTGGTGTAGCTCTAGGTATCGACCGCTTATTAGCAATCGCATTAAAGCAATCAGCAATAGCAAACGTTATCTCGTTTGATTTCACCCGCGCGTAAGTCTGGTTGCTTCTTTGCGCTTTATTGTTAAGTATATGGCAAAAATCAAATAGAAGAGTGAAAAGCTTCTATTTGATTTAGGAGAAATCTATTGTTAATTACAAATCCATTTGCTTTCCGCAATAATGGAATACACCTCGTTATCACCAATGACAATATGATCTAATAAGCGGGCATCGACTAATTCCAACGCATCACGTATACGCTCAGTTACCATAATATCTTGATGACTGGCATCAGAAATACCTGAGGGGTGATTATGGGCGAGAATTAACGCTGCTGCATTAAGTTGCAAAACACGTTCGATGATTGGTCGAGGATGAATGGTTGCCGTATTGATTGTCCCCGAAAACAGTTCTTCATAAGCAATAATACGATGTTGGTTATCGAGAAATAATGCGGCAAAGGTTTCATTTTTACGATCACGCAGACGTTTTTTCAAATAAGCATAAGTTTGTTTGCTGTTGGTGATCTGGGTTTCCTTTTGTAACTGAATAAAATCACTGCGGCGGCAAATTTCTTTAACTGCTTGTAATTGAACATAGCGCACCGTGCCTAATCCATGTACTTGTTTGAAATTGTGTTGATCTGCATTGAGCACAGCGCGTAAATCACCTAAATGTTTCAGCAGATCAGCGGCCAGTTGTACACATGATTTTTTTCCACTGCCACAACTGATAAAAATTGCCAGTAATTCCGTGTCAGAGAGGTTTTGTACTCCATTGGTAAGTAATTTTTCACGCAGCTCTAACTGCCGCGTTGTTTGGACATACGTCATTATTTATTCCTTTATTGCGAAGTTTAGCAAGGTTATTTTTATCAAAAATAGTAGGTCATGCAAGATAAATTTTTAATAAAATCAGTGGTTATGGCTAAGGAACAGCATTATTGAGGGAAAATGTAAGCGTTTCTCTTGGCCGAACGAGGTTCGTATCAGGGCAAATTAGTTTATAATTAATATGTTAATGGGGATGAACCCTGGTCGTTTTGTTTGTCATTATTATCTATTTCTTTATTGTGAAGAGTGTGTTTTGATCGCAGCAGTTTTCTTCTCAAAGATGGTCGATTATGCAAGATTTTATTGGTAAAAAAGTTCTTCTCGGTGTTTGCGGCGGTGTTGCTGCTTATAAATCAGCATATCTGATTCGCGAATTAACGCGCCTAGGGGCTGAGGTAAACGTTGTGATGACGCAATCCGCACAGCAATTTGTTAGCCCTTTATTAATGCAGGCTTTATCGGGTAATGATGTACGTACCGAGTTATTTGATGCGCAAGCTGAGCGTGCCATGGGGCATATTGAGTTGGCGCGTTGGGCTGATTATTTGGTGATTGCTCCAGCTTCTGCCAATTTTATTGCGAAAATGGCGCACGGTATTGCGGATGATTTATTGTCTACTTTATACCTGGTTGCGGAAATTCCCGTACTTGTTTGTCCGGCAATGAACCACAGTATGTGGGCGCATCCAGCAACGCAAGCAAACTGTACGCTGTTGCACGAGCGCGGTGTCATTTTTGTGGGACCCGAAGAAGGCTCTCAAGCTTGTGGTGAGTATGGTTTTGGCCGAGTTAGTGAAGCGGAGCAAATTATCAGCGCCTTGCGCCTATATGATGTGCACCAGTTATTAGCCGGGAAAAAAGTTTTGCTTACAGCAGGACCCACCCGTGAACCGATTGATCCGGTGCGTTATGTCAGTAATTACAGTTCAGGAAAAATGGGTTATGCCTTAGCGGAGGCGGCCGCCATGGCTGGCGCTGAAGTTACTTTAATTAGTGGTCCTTGTGATCAGCCATGTTCTGCGGGCATCAAGCTCGTTAAGATTGATTCTGCCCAAGAAATGTTCGCGGCTGTTATGCATGAATTACAAGATGGCTGCATTTTTATTGGCGCCGCTGCAGTTGCTGATTATCATATTCAAGCACCGGCGCTGCAAAAAATGAAAAAAACCGAGCATGAGGAATTGACCCTGCACTTAGTGAAAAATCCAGACATTTTAAGTCAGGTTGCAGCAACGGCTAGAGCTTCTTTTGTGATGGGTTTTGCCGCTGAAACAACCGAGGTAATTCATTATGCAACTGATAAATTAAAACGTAAAAAATTGGATATGATTGTCGCCAATGCTGTCGGCAAAGGGGTTGGTTTTGAAAGTGAGATAAATCAAGTTACGGTTATTACTAAAAGCAAACAAATCAAACTATCGTTAACGCATAAAACACGATTAGCAGGACAGATTATTGCAATCCTGGCTGCAACTCTGCACAATGACGTCCATACAGAGCCGAAGGCCAATGAGATAAATAATTAGGAACAATTATGACCCAAGCAATTCAATTAAAAATTCTTGATGCTCGCATCGGCGACAGCATTCCTTTACCAACTTATGCGACTGATGGTGCAGCTGGCCTGGATTTGCGTGTTTGCATTAATGAGCCGCTGCAAATTGCTCCTCAAGAAACGGTATTATTACCTACAGGGCTTTCTATTTACATCGCCGATCCTCAATTAGCAGCGGTGATTTTACCGCGATCTGGTTTAGGGCATAAGCATGGCATCGTTTTAGGTAACCTGGTGGGATTGATTGATTCGGATTATCAAGGTGAATTAAAGATTTCTTGCTGGAATCGCGGCGTTGAGCATTTTACCGTGAATCCTGGTGAGCGTATTGCCCAATTAGTCTTCATTCCAGTGGTACAAGCTGCTTTTGAACTTGTTGATAATTTTACTGAAAGCTCGCGTGGCGAAGGAGGATTTGGAAGCTCTGGGAGGCATTAATGGTCTACCAGCAAAAACCAGTTTCTCGGGCTGTTTTTAGAGCTTATGACATTCGTGGCATTGTTGGTCAAGAGTTGGATGAACACTCCTTTTACAGTCTTGGCCTTGCCATAGCGTATCATCTGCAAGCCTTGCAACGCCGGCAAATATTTTTAGCGCGTGACGGTCGTTTGACCAGTGCTAGTTTGGCTTTGGCATTAAAACAGGGCTTGCTGGAGAGTGGCATTGATGTTTTTGATTTAGGTGCGGTTGCTACACCCGTCATGTATTATGCAACGCATACCCAAGAGATTGATTGTGGTTTGATGGTCACGGCAAGTCATAATCCTGCGAATTACAACGGCATTAAAATGGTGTTGGCGGGTAAGACTTTAGTGCAAGAAGATATTGATATTTTATACCATTTACTGATTGCGAAGAAGAGGTGCTTTGGTCAAGGTCAAGAAATGACCGCAGATATCTTGCCATTGTACCAGCAATGCATTATCCACGATATATGCCTCCAACGGCCGTTAAAAATCGTTGTTGATTGTGGCAACGGCATTGCGGGTCCAGTGATACCGCGAGTACTGGCAAAATTAGGTTGTGAGGTGATCCCTTTGTATTGTGATGTCGATGGGCATTTTCCTAATCATCATCCTGATCCCAGCATTGCAGCGAATTTAATGGATTTGAAAGCTGCCGTGGCTGCGCATCAAGCGGATTTGGGCCTGGCTTTTGATGGGGATGCGGATCGACTCGGTTTAGTCACCAATACCGGAGAGATGATTTGGCCTGATCGGTTGATGATACTTTATGTGCGCGAAGTTTTAAGTCGTATCCCTGGGGCAACCGTGGTGTTTGATGTCAAGTGTTCCAGCCATTTGAGTTCCGAGATTAAAGCGCTTGGGGGCGTTGCCAAAATGTGTCCTACAGGCCATTCGATTGTCAAAGGAGTGATGAAAAAAGAACAGGCTGTTTTAGCTGGTGAAATGAGTGGGCATCTATTCTTTAAAGACCGCTGGTATGGTTTTGATGATGCCTTATATAGTGCCTGCCGTTTGTTGGAAATCATCAGTGCTTCTAAGTTAAGCGTCAATGAACAATTTCAATTAATCCCTAATAGCGTGAATACGGCTGAGTTAAAAATTAAAATTGCCGAGAAGGAAAAATTCCTGTTTATGCAACGTTTTAATGAATTAGCTCAATTTCCAACAACCGCACAAATTATTGCTATTGATGGCCTACGTGTGGAATTTGAGCATGGGTGGGGCTTACTACGCGCCTCGAATACGACCCCGTGTTTAGTTGCGCGTTTTGAAGCTGTAGATCAGTTGCATTTAGAGGAAATTCAACAGTTATTTCGGGTACAAATACATCGTTTAGATCAGGAATTAGTGTTGCCGTTTTAAGGGGACGGTCCGGGACGGTTACCGTCTAATATTAATCACTTTGTGTCATTGCAAATAGGGTTCTGGGGGGCTTCAATTGTTAAGTCACCTTTATGTTTAATTTTCTCACTGGGAGCTAGTTGAGCAATCGTTTGCATTATTACCTCGATAAATAAGTGATTTTTGAGGGCGATAATATCACTGAGATAATAGGGAATCTATTAATTCGGATGGCACTAAAAGAGAGGATTTATTTATTTTGCAAAACATAAAGCATTACTTCTAAGGGATGCTGATTTTGTATACGGGCTGGAATTTTGTCTTGTTTGATTAATGCCAATTGATTGTGTTGCGCCAATTGCTTAATGTAATCAGGATGATGGCTAAAACGTGCGCTGCTCTGTAAGAACCATGGATTTTTCGGGCTGATTTCCGTGGTAAAGATAAAATAACCCTGGGTTTTTAAATGCTGTCCGATGGTTTGAAATAAAGCATCTAATTCACCAAAATAAGGTAGTACATCGGCGGCGACAATTAAATCATAGTGTTGCGGGTTGTTGTGGAAAAATTCATTAATTTCTGCTTCGACTAATTTATCATAAATGCCTTTTTCTTTTGCTTGTGCTAGCATTTTTGCTGCAATATCAACGCCAATTAAATGTGTGCTCACTTCGCGCAATACGCTTCCTGTTAAACCGGTACCGCAGCCTAAATCTAGCGTTTCTGTGTTCTTGGATAATTCTAACTGATGGACTAGGCGGGCAACATGTTGCGGAATTGAATAGTGCAGGGTGCCTTGCATGTGTTGATCGTAATATAAGGCATAATTATTAAATAAATTATGGGCATACTCAGGAGTGGTTTCAGCCTGGCTGTCACCATCTAAGGCATGGAGCATGTGCGCACTGACTGTGTCTTGAGGATTAATTGCCAGCGCTTGTCTGAGGTATTCACGTGAGGTTTCGCGTTGCTCCATCTTCAGATAAATTGCCGCTAAATTATTTAATGAGGCGGTATGCCGTGGTTGTAAACGCAGCACATGGTCAAAAAAAACAATGGCTTCATTTAAATGCCCCAAGGCCATTTGTGCTACACCTGAATTATATAAGTATTCAATATTATCCGGTTCTTTATTCAATAGCACATCATAATGCATGAGCGCGTTTTCAAAACGATCATGATGCATGAAGATCGCGGCTAAATTATTGCGTGCATCAATATTATCATTGTCTAAAGCTAAGGCTTTGCTGAAATAATCCACTGCCAGTTGATTGTGTTTTCTTTTTAGTGCAATCACCCCTAAATTGGTAATGGCTTGAATTTGTTCACTATCCTGTTCTAAAACATGTTGGAATGCTTGTTCTGCCTCATCGAGCGCATTGCCTTCAAGATGTAAAACACCTAAATAAAAATAGGCTTCAGTATGGTAAGGATTTAAAGCGACCACGTTATTAAATTGTGTTTTGGCTGCATCTAATTGGTTATTTTGCAGTAATAATAGGCCTAAATTAAAATGGGCTGCACTAAAATCAGGTTCGGCGTGAACTGCTTTGGTGTAATGGTGCAGGGCTTTAGGGTAATTATTTTGTAAGGCGTAAACAGTGGCCAAATTATTATGTGCTTGGGCGTAGTCTGGTCTTAATTGAATGGCATGTAAATAACCATCAATGGCCTTATCCCATTGCTGCGATTTCTTATAGGCATTAGCAAGATTGTTGAGTAAGGTGGCATCAGTAGGGCTTAAGGTCTGTGCTTTGGTTAAATAGAGGATGGCCTTATTTAGGTCATTTGCTTGCGCATACACCAGACCTAAAAAATGCAAGCTATTTAGGTGCTTGGGGTCTTGAGCTAATATCTGCTCATAAATACTAATTGCCTGGGGCAAATGCCCTTCATGGTGTAATTTATAGGCCTGTGCAAAGAGTGCCTCAAGTTCTCTATTCATGATCTGTTCTATCTATTTTGAATAAGTTCGCGCAGTTGGCTTAATGCTTTAGCACGATGGCTGATGGTATTTTTAATAGTAGCAGGTAACTGTGCTGCTGTG
>NZ_JH413843.1:8143-48659 GCF_000162755.2 Legionella drancourtii LLAP12 | reverse complement strand
TACTTGATGTATGCTCCGCTTCGTGCTCAAAAATCAACTTCATTCTGGCTCAATCTAGCGAAATGTTAACAGCCCCTAGTGTAACGCTATAAAATAAAAAGCGAAACTTAATTTTTTTGACGCATTATTGATAAATGGCTGTACAAAAAATAGCCTTTTTATGTGGATTTATTACACTGATTGCGTTAAAATAGTGTTTTTCTTGATTGTGCGTACCTATGCCTACTCCTCACCTTTTATTGGCTCTTTTAGTTGTTCTTGTTTGGGGATTTAATTTTATTTTTGTGAGTTTTGGTCTCACCGAAATTTCTCCTCTTCTGCTTTGCGCTCTGCGTTTTCTGCTGGCTAGCGTTCCAGCCATATTTTTTGTTAAATTGCCAGATGCTTCATTCAAAATGATTGCTTTATATGGCTTAGTAATGTTTGCTTTGCAATTTGCCTTGCTTTTTTTGGGTATGAGCCTTGGTATGCCTGCAGGAATTGCCTCCATTCTGATTCAAGTCCAGGTCTTTTTTAGTATGTTCTTTGCCATTGTGTTTTTAGGTGAACAACCTAATATGGGGCAAATTGCGGGCGCAATAGTTTCTTTTTCCGGAATTGTTTTGGTAGCCATGCATTTTGACAAAGACATTTCCCTTGCAGGCTTTATGTTTATTCTTGCGGCTGCAGCCACTTGGGGAATCGGTAATTTAATTACGAAACAAATAAAAGGGAATAGTAGCAACATGATGGCGTTAATTGTTTGGGGTAGTTTTGTCGCGTGTATTCCTATGTTTCTCATTTCCTTGATTATTGAAGGCCCTGCTAATTTGGTCTCAACTTTTTCTCAGGTAACTTGGAAAGGAATAGGCTCATTATTTTACATCGTGTTTGCTTCAACTTGGGTGGGGTATGGTGTATGGAATTGGTTAATGGCACGATATCCGGTGGGTATGGTTGCTCCATTTACCTTATTAGTACCCGTGGTGGCAATGCTGGGTTCCGTTATATTTTTAGGTGAATCTTTGCAAACGTGGAAGCTTGTCGCTGGGTTGTTGGTGATTGGTGGTTTGTGCATCAATATTCTGGGATCGCGTTTCTTTGCGGCAAAAGTTTCTGTTGAGGCGGCTGAGATTTAAGCGAATTTTATTGCCTGAATGAGCTGGACGTATTGAATGGATGATATATGATAGCGCTTTGTCCTTACGCAATAGGTAATTGGTTGTGATTGCATTAAAAACCATCGTATTATGCGCTGATGATTTTGGGTTAAATGCGGGTGTATCTCAAGGAATTCTAAAATTAGTACGCATGAACCGTTTGTCTGCAGTAAGCTGCATGGTGAATATGCCAGACTTCCTTGTCCATGCCCCGGAATTAAGGGCGTTAAAAAAACAAGTGCAGATTGGATTGCATTTTAATTTAACGGAAGGAACTTTCTTATCAATTCCAGGCAAACCGTGTTTCTCTTTAAATGAGTTATTAATTAAAACGCATCTGGCATCCATTAAATTAGCTTTTATTGCCCAAGAATTTAAACAACAGCTCGAGCAATTCGTACAGGTTATCGGGCGTTTTCCTGATTTTATTGATGGCCATCAGCATGTTCATCAATTTCCCCGTATTAGACAGGTAATTCTTGATCTCTATGAGCAGCAATTAAGACAGCATGGAACGTCTATTCGCGCTACTTATCCGACGATTAGTACGCAGCAATACACGCGTAAAGCAAAAATATTGGCACTAACAGGGGGAAAAGCGTTACGTGCTCAGCTAAATAAAGCATCTATCCCACATAACGACTATTTTTCTGGAATTTATGATTTTGCTCCAAAGACCAATTACCGCTTTTTATTTCGCAGCTGGTTGAGCTCACTCGCACAGTGCGCATTAATTATGTGTCATCCCGGGGAAGCCAGCAGTGAACCAGACGTTATTGCCCCTACACGGTTAATTGAGTTGCATTATTTTTTAAGCGATGAGTTCGTTACCGATTGTCGTGAATATGGTGTTCAATTGGCAGGGACATCAGATAGCAATGTACTATAATTAAATTCTTAATGGACTTCCCTTTATAAGGAGATTGCACTATGGCTATTGATGCATCAATTTTATTCACGCCCTTTGATTTACGCGGACATCAATTAAAAAATCGTATTGTCATGGCCCCATTGACGCGTAATCGCGCAATCCATGGCAGCGATGCGCCTCAGGCTTTAAATGCAGAATATTATGCACAACGTGCTTCTGCTGGTTTAATTATTTCCGAAGCAACACAAATTTCGCCCACAGCGAAAGGCTATGCCTGGACCCCGGGAATTTATTCACCAGAACAAGTAGCTGGCTGGAAGTTAGTTACTGGCGCCGTACATGCTCAAGGCGGAACTATTTTTGCACAGTTGTGGCATGTTGGGCGTATTTCTCATCCTAGCTTACAACCTGGGGGTGTTGCGCCTGTTGCCCCATCGGCGTTGACTCCAGTAGGGCAAAAAACATTTATCGAAAATGGCACCTTTGCCGATATTAGCCAACCCCGTGCCTTGAGGCTGGAAGAAATCCCACTCATTATTGAGGATTATCGTAAGGCCGCGAGAAATGCCATTGATGCAGGCTTTGATGGGGTTGAAATCCATGCCGCCAATGGTTACCTTATCCAACAATTTTTATCTGATGGTGCCAATCATCGTACAGATGCTTATGGTGGTTCGGTGAGCAACCGTTTACGTTTTGCTTTGGATGTGGTGGAGGCGATAACTGCTGAAATTGGCAGTGAGCGGACTGCGATTCGTCTGTCACCGATTGGGGCGATTAATGGCATCGTTGAAACCGCGCCTGCGGCTGTTTATTTTCCTTTAATACGTGAATTGGATCGCTTCGCATTAGCGTATGTTCATATCATAGAAGGAATGACACGCGGCCCGCGTGAATTCTTGGGCTTTGATTTCCATGCTTTGCGTAAGGAATTTAATGGTGCATGGATGGTTAATAATAATTACACCCGTGAATTAGCTATTGAGGCAATTGCTTCGGGTTATGCTGATTTAGTTGCCTTTGGTAGACCGTTTATTGCCAATCCAGATTTGGTCGCGCGCTTCAAGAACAATGCACCACTTAACGAAGCAGAGAGCAGTACTTTTTATGGTGGCACGGCAAAAGGTTATACTGATTATCCTACTCTCTAATGGGCGCTAACCTTACAATATTACCTATTGTCGTAATTTCAAAATTATAAAGTGTGTGCTCTCTTAGAGCTCGTTCGGATTGAACTGTTCTAAGAGAGAAGCGGTTTAGATCGGCACTATATTGTTTGAGCGGTCTAATGGTATATCATTAGTGGTGGTTTAATGCTAAATAAAGAGGCAAAGAACACATTACTCACACCAGCAAAATTAATTAGGCTAGAGATTACCGGGACAGAAATGCTAAGCTAGGATGCATCGTTAGGGATAATAAAGGAGATACGGATGTTGATCCCCCCTGCATTACAAAATTTTTTAGACGAGGTAAATACACAGTCTCCTGTCTATGTCCCACAACGTACTCGTGATTTATTTGAAAAGCTGACAGAACATTTTGCCTTGCCCAAAGTTAATGTATCTTGGATCTGTAATCGTTCCCTACAATTGGTTACCCATGAGGTTGCTGTACGTATTTATCATCCGCATCCGCAAAAAAAATTGCCCGTTATTTTTTATTTTCATGGTGGAGGGCATATGTGTGGAAGCTTGGACTCCTATGATGCCTTGTGTCGACGTCTTGCTGTAACCAGTAATTGTGTGCTGGTATCGGTTGCTTATCGTCTGGCTCCAGAGTTTCCTTATCCTGCCGGCCTATCTGATTGTCTTGCGGTTTTTCAACAGCGCGCCGAGTTATTAAAAGAGATTCAGGTTAAGCCTGAGTGTATCTTTTTGGCAGGGGATAGTGCGGGGGGAAATTTAGCGCTTTCAGTGGCTTATGCAATGAAAAAACAAGGTGATGAAGTTATTAAAGGCTTGGTATTAATTTATCCTTCCGTTGATTATTCAATGAATCATAATTCATTTCAACGCAATGGGGTGGGTTTTTTATTAACCCAGGCAAAGGTTAAATGGTATTTTGATAATTATTTTGCACGAGGTGGCGACCGCATTAACGCATCACCACTGTGTTTTGCTCATTTGAATTTATTACCACCGACGTATCTTGCCGTGGCTGAATATGATCCTTTATTTGATGAAGGCATTTTGTTCGCAAAAAAAATGCGTGACGCAGGCGTTGCGATCGTTGTGGAAGAGTTCGCGGGCATGATCCATGTTTTTGCCCAATTAGAAACATTAGTACCCGCCGAAATAGTTCGCTTGCATCGGTCAATAAAAAACTTTATAAGCCGATTCACTTAATAAGAAATGTACTTGCATTTTATTTAGTCACCAAGCTTTCGTTGAAAACCAATATGTTCTTCGGGTTCATTTGTTGCGTCATTTTGGGGAAAATGAAGCCTGGCATCATGAGGATAAGCAGGTTCTTGGAAATCAAATTGCTCAAATTTCTGGAAGCCACAATTGTTATAAAAAGCTAACGCTGATAAATTATCTTTTCTTGCATACAACTCCAAACCCAGCGAATCAGGATAATGTTTGCTCACTTCGTCCAAAATAATTTTGGCCAGGCCAAGTCGATTAAAGCTCGGTGCAATATTAATGAAACGAAGATAGGTATAGCCAGACTTATAGTTTAATTCGCACGTAAAAAATGCGATGGGTTGCTCATGAAACTTTAAAACCAAGTATTCAATAATAGTATTGTTCTGATGTATTTTATTTTTTTCATGGTCAAAAATTTCTTCAAAATAACTTCTAATCTTAAATAATTTGATTAAATACTCTTGAGTTGCGCTAATATCTTTTTCTTTATCAATAAGATACTCCTTGATGGTATTAATTTCATTGTGTAATGGATTTTTTTCATAAAATACATAACCTTGCAGCGGTTTAATAAAAGAATTCATTATGAGCTCTAGTGCTCGCTCTCGTGGTGAGATACAGGCTTCCTGCCATAATATGCGAGCGTAGGATTCAATCTGAGCACCTAAGGTGGGATTAGAAGAATTCATATAAGTAAACAGGTAAGAATCCACAAAATTCCGTCTAATTTTCAACCAGTCGGATGCGGTTGAGCTATTCCATTCGAAGTAAAGATTATTGGCGTTTCTTGAGAAAAAATTATACTTCATGTGTTGCTATCCTAGATGATAAATTCTATTTATTACACAATTTTTCTGTTAATCGCAATGATATTATTATTCTTTTGTAGTATAAAAAATCACAAGGCTTCGCTGTATAATTAGGATGCCAACACTGCAAGTACGTTTTTAAATTTACGCGGATATTTTTTTTCTGTATTATCAATGAAGAGCAATTGAACGCTAATTTGTAGAAGGATGGGATGTCTTGAATGACACGCTATGGATTTCTTTGGGCGCGATTATCGGTGCCAATTTACGCTACTTCGTTAATCGTTTTTCACTTCGCTATTTATCGTCAGATATTCCATTTGGCACGTTCATTGTGAATATAACGGGCAGTTTTATTCTGGGTTTTTTTCTTGCCTGGACTTTGGAGCGAGTTGAAGTTGATCCGCGTTGGCGCTCTTTTGTCGCCGTTGGCTTTTGTGGCGCGTACACCACCTTTTCAAGCTTTAGTTTCGAAACCTACACGCTATTAGAGCAAAGCGATTACGCTCTTGCTGCGATGAATTTTATCTGTAATAATCTTTTTTCCTTACTTGCTGTTGTTGCGGGGATTACCCTCGCTCGGGCAATCTAATATGAAGCACGTAAAAATTACTATTTATCTGCATGAAGACGACAAATGGCAACACCGGCCGTTGCATCTTGAATTACTTTCGGTGCTTGATCAGTTGGAAATTGCCGGGGGAACCGTATTACGCGCTATCGCAGGGTTTACTTATCATCACCCAGTTGAAACATCCTCATTAGTTGATGTCGGTAGTAAGTTGCCTTTAGTGGTGCAATTTATTGATACCGTTGCCAAGATAGAATCAGTATTACCTACCGTACTTTCCATGGTTGGCTCACGTTTGGTGATTCGCGAACCAGTGCAGGTGTTAAACGGTATCTAGCGGCAGGCCCAATAGCGTGAAAGAATAAAGCTATAAATGGAAACAACGCTTAAAACTAAAAATAAGGCCAGCATGTAGTTTAGATGGGTGAGGCGTAAAACAAGAAAATAAAGGCCTTCATTAATCGCACCAGCAGAAACAGCCACCATAAAAAAATGCGGTAATTTGAGCGTTTTTTGGTCGTGCAATTGTGAAAAGGTTAGATATTTATGACCAAAATAACTGACATTAAACGCAGTAAAAAAAGCAAATATATTGGCAATCAATGCAGAAGAATACACATAACTTACCAGTAGATAGACCATTGCTAAATGTACCAATGCTGCAGTACCGCCAATCCCCACATAATAAATAAGCCGATGTTTTAAATTAAGCGACGCTGTCGTCAAAACTAGATTCCTCATCAATAATATAATGGGGTCTATGCTTAACCTCATCAAATACGCGACCGATGTATTCTCCGACTACCCCTAAGGCAAAAAGCTGCAAGCCACCAAAAAAAGTAATGGTTGTTACAATCGTTGCCCAACCTGGAGTTTTGATTCCGAAAACCAAGGTGCTGAAAATAATCCATAATGCATAGATAATTGCTATGGTTGCGACGCCAATGCCGCCCAAGGCAATCAGTCGTAGGGGAAATGCGGTAAATGAGGTAATGCCTGTTATGGCTAAATCCAACAGGGAATAAAAGTTCCACTGCGATGTGCCGGCTTTTCGCGGTTGTACTTCAAAAGGAATAGCAATTTGTTTAAAGCCAACCCAGCTGTATAAACCCTTCATAAAACGGTTGCGTTCAGGCAGTTTTTGTAAGGCATTTACTATTTTTCGATCTAATAGCCGAAAATCCCCCGCGTTGGCTGGTATGTTAACGCGGTTAATTCTGGAGGTAAATTGATAAAACGTCTTGGCACAGGTTCGTTTTAGCCATGATTCATCGGCACGATTTTGGCGTACGGCATAAACCATGTCATAACCTTCTTCCCATTGGGCAATAAACTCACTTAAGAGTTCCAGTGGGTGCTGAAAGTCGCTGTCCATTAAGATAACCGCATCTCCTTGTGCATAATCAAGTCCGGCGCTGATGGCTTTTTCTTTACCAAAATTACGGCTAAAACGAAGATAACGAAGATTATATTGAGTTTTTAGTTGCTGGATAATAGTAGAGGTGCTGTCTTGGCTGCCATCATCAACCAGCAAAATTTCATAAGCGTAAGGTAATTGCTTGAGGGTATTGTCCAGTGCCGCAACAAATTCAGCAATAACTGTTTCTTCGTTATAAATAGGAACGACGCAGGAGATACGTTTTTTAGCATTTATTGACTTGGGCATGATTTTGTTTAATTGATGTACTTCTTATTTGTTTAGTTGACTATATTAACCTGAATCAGTAGTTCTCGTAAGTAGATTTGCACTTTTTTTAGGAATAGGGAAATCTTCCTTTATTTCACGTAAGATGTATTTTCCCTTGGTCGATTAAAATCTATAAATAATGATTACCTTAAACGAGTCCAAAGCTTAGTGAACGCATGGAAATAGAGCCGTTTTGCATTTCTTCATATTCAAATTGCAGCGCATCATGCGTATCGGTAGCCCCTAAAATATAAAGTAATGGAAAATAATGATCGGGAATGGGCACACTGAGCTGTCCACTAGGAGCATCCCAATAGTCGGTGATTAATGCCTGGAAATCCCGCGTAATTAACTTATTTTTTGCCCATTCGTCAAATTCAATGGCCCAATCATAAGGTTTGGGATGAGCTCCCCAGACAATTTTTGACAGGTTGTGCACGATGTTGCCGCTGCCGACAATTAAAATACCTTGCTGGCGTAAGGCATTTAATTGTTTGCCAATTTGATAATGATATTCACCTGGTTGTTCTAGATAGATACTCAGTTGCACTATCGGGATGGATGCATCAGGATAAAGGTGGCGCATGACAGACCACGTGCCGTGATCCAATCCCCACAAGTCATTATCGGCATGCACTTTGGGATGCAGTACGGTTGTCCTCACTAAATCAGCCAGCATCGGTGAACCCGGTGCGGGGTATTGCGCCGCAAATAAGGCGGGTGGGAAACCATAAAAATCGTGAATTGTTTTGGGCTGCGACATATTCGTCACCCATGTCCCTTCAGTCAACCAGTGGGCAGAGATGCATAAAATCGCCTTAGGCGTGGGGATTTTCTGGCCTAGGCCTTGCAATTTTTTGGTGAATTCATTGCTCGCAATCGCATTCATGGGTGAACCATGACCTAAAAAGAGAACGGGCATGCGCTTTGTATTCATCAGGATGTCCTTAATATCAAGTAATTTATTTAAACATTAGACTAGACTTCTTGTATAACCTTGTTAACGCTCAAAATTATAAATTCCAGCAATCAAATTAAATCTCAATTCAAATCGTTTCATCATACCAATCACATTCTCATTCAAAACAGGCTCACAGGACAACACATGATGGTTCTTTTTATCGTCTTTAGTTAGTGGATTCTTTTTTGTTTTCTTCTTTGGCCGCGCTGAATTAGGACGCAGCTTATGTATGCCTTGATAGTCTGCATCTGTAAGGCTTTTAATTTCTGGATGAATATGAACACTCGATTCCTTAACTAACCTAAAATCATGCTGCTTACCATTAGAGAAGTGAGTACCAATTATTTCCTTCTTTTTCTTGCCTACAATAATCTGCGCTTTTAGGGTATGTCACTTCTTTTTTCCGGAATAAAAGTATTTTTGTTTTTTTAGGTCGTTCAATTGGTGTTTCAGTTGCGTCAATTAGCACCACTTCATATTCAGCATCACTTTTATTCATTTCATTGGGTTGTGCATGAGCCCTAGAAAGTTCTAATTCGAGGCAATTAGAGCTTAATATGGTCAGTCCCGGTTCATATTTCCTTAATGTAAATGTGCTTAAATGCAAATAATAGACAAAGTGCTTTGGAAGTTAACAATGAATGTTGAAAATCAGTTAGGTTCTATATTAACGGCGCTAGATGAATATATGAAAATGCAGGCTGGTGATGTTTACATTACACCAGGACAGAGCTTATTTTTAGCAATACTCGCTTGTGAAAAAAATAATGTACCATCTGAGACTATAAAAGCCCTAAAATCATTATATCTGAATGGTGTTCGATCAGATGATGATAAAAAAGTGATACGCTTAATCGGTAATTATCTGAGTGACAACTTTAATTATAACATAACGACTCACCATGGAGATATTAACAACGACCCACTAAGGCGTTATTTTGAAACACATGCGGCCTACAATATGCTGGAGTGTTCGGCACAATCGTTACAAGTTGAAAAACTAACAGAATTCACCAACCATTTGAAAGAAAATCTATATGAGCATATGTCTCACGATAAAAGAGAAAAAATCGAGTACATTCTTGCGGGTAATATGCATAAATCACTCAATAAATATGAGTTAGAATATGCTGAGATGATTCATAGGTTAAAAAGCCATAGTTTTCACGGATTATCTCCAGCAGCATGTGATAATCTTTGTGAGATTGCTAGAAGCACGATATTAGCAACAAATAACACCATGTTTGATAAAAATATGCCTGCAGATATATATGCAGATAGTATCTTTACTATGGGGATGGATGGTCGAGGAAGAATGAGTCGTGGAGAGCAGAATAGGGAAGGTTCATCATTTAAAGGTTTAATTCGTGAAGGTACTGAACTACCTGAGCATGATATTGCGCGATCTGAACAATCACCCTTTTTGAGATCAGCGGATCAAGCAACTTACATGATTGAGTCTCAATGGTCTCAACATTTATTTGCAAGACAAACACACGTGTTTTCAAATGGGATATCAAGCACAACCTTGGCAACTCTTCGAAATATTCTCATGCAAAAACGTCTTGGACATAACCATCATGTTGATGATTTTCAACAGTATATGACAGCATTTGCATCTTTAATGATTTTTAATAGTGGGGGCCACTCACTCTTTGAAATCTTCGAGGTGTTTAAATTGCCCCAACTTCGAGAAGTGATGGTTGATGCTGGAGTGGAGGAGTTCTTAGATAATGATACTTTGATGGATGAATGGCTTTTAGAAGGTCAATTAGCTGCGCTTGATAAAGCATTTGAATCTAGCAGTAAGTATTATCTAGAATTTGAAACTCATATACTTGAACAGCAGGGACCACGTGAGTCTCTAGACTATCAAGATAGTGGATTGCATCAGAACGTGGTTGAGATGGATGCTGATACATTTCAAGCGTATCTTCAAGGAAATGAAGTGAACTTGGTAAAAAAATTAATGAAGGGAACAAACAGGTTAAATCTATCGACTTGAAAAATAAGTCAGGTTATACGCCATTTATGGTTGCTGCTCAAATCGGAAAGCTTGAGCACATAAAGTTGTTAAAAGACGCGGGCGCAAATGTGACCAGGAACATGCGTCAAAAAGGATGTAATAATGGACTAAGTGCTCTTGAGCTTGCCATTAAGAGTGAGAAATATCCAGTAGTTAGCTATCTCCTGAATGAGGTGTCTGAGCTAACTATCAAGAAAGATAATAGCCATAATTTAAGAGATAGCGCCCCAGCTCTTTATTATGCTTGCCGACAAAAAGATGTAAGAATATTAGATATGGTCATTGACGTCGATAAAATTCGAGGTGAAAAGCTGACCGCTTCTGATAAAATATTGGCTCTTTTAGAAACAGTTCGTTTTGAAAATCTAGATGGAATGGAAAAACTTCTAGATAAATTCAATAAAGAAGGTTTCAAGTTAAATGCTAAGGATCAGCAAATGCTAATACAGACAGCTGCCGGACGAGGTAACGTATTGTTGTTTCAAAAACTTCTTGACTCAGTTGCAATGAGCACACTTAAAAAAGTCAATTATAGTTCCTTGATGGGTATTGCGTCAGATAAATATTATGTGCCAATGATGCGCGAGATATTGAGTAGACAGCACTTAATTGAACATAAAAATGGGGGCCTTTCTCAGGAAAACCTTGAGCAGATGATGAATAAGGCGCTTGAAAAAAGGAAATTTGATATGGCAGTTTTGGCTATCTTATACGGTGCTAATCCTACTAATATTTCTATCATTAACAATAACGCGTTGAGCGCATTTACTGACTATCTTAGAATGGAACCACTAGAGCATTTTAATGCATTTTTTACGGCTAAAGACTGTAAAATAATTAGCCAAAGGCATCAGCAATTACAATCGGTATATAAGGGTACTAAAGGCATACTTGGGGAAAGTTGTTGGCTTTTATTTCCTTGCTTCCCGGTGTTAATTTAGGCACTCAATACGAGAATAAAAAGGAAGTTGTGGCACGAATAACGTATCAATTAGTTGCAGATAAGGACCAATATAAAACAACCGAACAGCTTGGTTTGTTTACAAAATCGACTCATGAAAAAGTATATCAAGTTAGTGGTAGCGGCTATTCATTATTTTCTCAGAAGAAACCATTCGATAGTGGTACACGTCCCAGCCAAGAAAAAGATGACCAATATGACTCTTATGATAGTTATGACACAGGTAAAACTGATATTTCGCACGGCTTTGTTGCTTAGCCCAAAAATCAATCAAAAGCAAGCATAGTAATAACTAAATCGTCATTGACAATTTTTCCTGGGGCCGGTGGGGGCAAGGAACAATAATGCATCTTCACCGGAGCAATTTCTAGTTATCCAGCATCCTTAATTATATCATTTTTCGGGCATATCTTTATGACCATATTAATGGTGAGGGATAATGAGAATAAGCCAAATAATGAACGCATTAATGATTGCCAGCATGACCGCGGCAGAGCCTATGTCTTTTGCTTTTTTAGTTAAGGGATTCCACGCAACATCAATGCGGTTTAGTGCGGTTTCGATGGCCGAGTTGAGCAATTCAATAACGGGAATTAATAAAAAAGAACCAATTAGTGCGATGCGTTCTAGCGCAGTACTCCCTACAAAAAACGCTGCAGGTAAGGCAATTAAACCACACAGTACTTCAAGTCGAAAAGCAAACTCTTCTTTAAAAGCAATGCTCAGTCCTGCGAGTGAATAAAAAGTTGCTTTTTTGATTTGTAGTCCTGCTTTTGCTAAAAATTTCAGCATTCAAATAACCTCTAATTTATCCTGGTAGATGCTTAAGTCTGGCTCAGATTGTCGTATTTTTTTAATCAATATGCCAGAACATGATGAAAAAAATTAAATAAATAATTGTAGGCTGTTGGCAATTGACAATACGCTCTATTAAACGGCTTTATTTTAAGCAAAGACAATGAACGCTCAAATTAAATTACGTGTACATTTTTTTTGGTTCATTTTGACAATATATTGCACATAAGCTACCTTTTATGACATCGAGCCATACCATTTATATGGATGTACTCACGTAGTGCTTATGCAACTTTTCATGCAGCTGGAGAATCTGGTTTTCCTGAGTCTTGCTCGCGAAAGGTGGTTATTTAACTCGCAAGTTAGAGAGAAAGGCATCATGGCGACGTTACACCAAAAGGACACCTCAATACAGGATACTTCCTTTGACAAATCATTGCTTACACATCTGATTCGAACGCCTGCTTATCAATTGCTGGGCTTTATTTTACACCATCGTTTTAAGATTGATGTGTATGGCAGAGAGCATCTCCCTGTTGATAGGCCATTTATTCTTGCTGCTAATCATTCAAGCCATTTAGATAGTCTCTCATTGATTATTGCCGGTGGTTTTTCTTTTGATAAGTATGTTTTTCTGGCTGCAAAAGATTATTTCTTTGACCACAAATCTTTGCGGCTATTGCTGTTGCAAGTCTTTTTTAATTTGGCGCCCTTTGACCGGAGTCCCACGCCATCTGCTATGAAAAATAATCTTAATTGGTGTAGAGCCTGTGTGGTACAGAATAAGAATTTAATTATTTTTCCCGAAGCAACCCGTTCGTTAAATGGTGAACTGCAACCGTTTAAATGTGGATGCTCTTTATTGGCTTATGAATTAAATCTACCCATTGTGCCGGCGTACATTAAAGGCGCATACGATTGTTTGCCCAAGGGGGTGTTCTGGCCGAAAAATGGTCAGATTGCGGTGCGTTTTGGACAACCATTGCTTATGGAGCATTATGCGCAGACAACTTCGAAATTGAAGTCTCAAATTTATAAAAAAATTACTCACGATCTTGAGCAGCAAATTAAATATTTGAGGACGTTTTCTGCGTAGTTTGATTAATATGGGTTCGATTTGTGGTATGATAATGAACAATATTGTTCCTATTGTGAAGGGTTGTTATGAAAGATGTTAACGGAAATCTAATTGGTGTCACTATTTTTGAAAGTTATTTAAGTAAGTTTCTTATTGAAAATGTTCCCTCTTTTGAACCGGTTTATCAAAAAATTCTTAACGCCATCCAAGAAATAATCCTTTTAAATCAGTCGGATAGGACTTTTGATAGAGTAATGTATGGTGTTGATAGTTTAATGCGAGAAGAGTTTAACTATTTTAAAGACCTGCAGGATCTTAAAGAAAATTTTAATCTATTCACAACAAATAATTATATTAAATTATGGTGTGATAATGTCTTTAAAAGCACACTGATAAAAGTTTTACCAACAGAACCGTCGACAAAAGAGATACCCAGCCTTTCAATTCTTTGCCAACACGCATTATTTAAACACCCCAAAAGTAAGAAACAATTAAGCACGTTCCTAAAACCTGAGGAATTATTCCATGAAGATAATCGTGGGGTGAGTGTATTGGATGACGCTCCAATTATTCGCACAAGGAAATTAGGAATAGCTACTCCAGAGTATACACCTGAAGATCTTATAGATTATTTTCCTGAGCCTCATGAGCCTGCGCAATTTGGATATATGCCAAATCGTATGAGTAATGTTGGCAAATGGATGAGTAAGTACAATTTACCTATCATCTCAGGCAGTTCGGGTAGTGCGCGTGAATACCTAAGTACTTTATTGGAATTTGTTAAGCTTGAACCTGAAGAGATACAACTATTGCTGGTATCACAAGCAGCAACCTTAGTTGCGAAGGGGCATCATTCTTATTTTGAAGTAATTATCTTGCTTGACCGATTTGGATTTAAACTGCAAGACGCTCCAGACTTATATGCCTTTTATGAACAGACCCTGCCAAAGTCGATTCTTATCAGTGAATTATATCAACAATTTAAACATTCCAAAGTGGGGGCAATGCTTTTAGAAAATATTTCTGCTAACTCTGATGCTGATTGTCAATCTAAAGAACTTCCTACATTAACGATTGGTACATTGAGTAAGAAATTATAAAAATTTACCTGATAAAATAGAGGATAGGCTATTATTAAATATATTGATGTCCTCTAGAAGTCGGTCATGGCCAAACTCGATGAAACTATTGCAATACCTAGTGCTGAGCTCGAGGTATGTGTTAGCAAGGAAGAGCATGGTTTTGGTTTATTTGAAATGCGAGGTCGGCGCCCATCGCAAGAAGATGCAGCGGCAACACGTTGGTATCCTAAATCTGCATTTTCCTCCTTTACTCCTGAGGAAATAGGCCAGCGCTTATGGACTACATATAAGGTATTGAATCAACACTGTTGCCAACCCCAGTTTGCTGGTGCAACGGCTTCCACCACTATTTATGATGGTAAAGGACATTTAATTACGGCAACTTTGGGAGATACTGTAGCCTTTGCGGTTGTGTACGGAGTTGAGAGTATCCCGCTTTCTGTTACTCGCTTAAATAAAGTAATTCATCATCCTGAGGCAGATAAAGAGCGTCTAAAGAACGCTGGGGGCGTTATTATTCAGGGGCGAGTACAAGGCATCAATGGCACATTGGCTTTGTCGCGCGCTTTGGGTGACTATGAATACAGCAAACTGGGAGTTTGTGATGATGCGCATATTGATATTACTCCGATTGCCGAGTTGGGCGCAGGGCCGCTAGGGAAAATTCAAATTATTACCACTTGTGATGGATTTACTGATCCTGCTCGTGCGCAAACGAAAAAGGGGCATGAATACTGGTTACTGCGTTGTTTACAGGAAATTATCCATCGTGAGCAGATGCCAGAATCTGTATTGGCTAAGCAATTGGCGTTAAAAGCATTTAATGCTCATTCTCAAGATAATATTTCTATTGCCGTGCAAACTTTATCGGCAACCCAAGCTTTTTTATTAGGAATTTACGACGGCCATGGTGGCGTTCATACGTCAACGTATATTGCGGCGCATATTGGTGATGTGTTTGCGCAGCAATGTGCATTAAATCCCCAAAAATATGCGCAGCAACGTTTGAGCGCTGCACGTTACTTTGAGCTCTATTATCGTGATAATAAAGATAAATTCTTTTATGAGTCTCTGCTTACTGAAAAAAAAAGGCGTCTTGGCGAATTATCTAAAACAGGTGGTATTCAGGAGCAATTACAACATCTTAACGTGAAAAAAGATGTCTTTGTTGATGCAGTTGTTGTCGCCGGAGAGGATATCGGTGCGCCGATGCGGGCTGTGCTTGCGATTACCGAGCTCTGTGTTTTTGTTGAATCCTTATGTACCCGGTATGCTGATCTGGAACTCGATAAAAAAGAGTTTTTGGCATGCCTTAAGTACGTTTTAAAAAATGATATGCGCGCGTCATTTGACGCAGAAAAATATCAATTTTTGTCATTTGATTTTACAAAATATCAAGAGAGCGCCAATTTTTTGAAAAAAAATCATGGCTTATCAGAACAGTTGGAGGCTTTATTCTATACATCTCTTGAGCCGGTTACGATGGGTTCCGGCTTAGTTCATCACCATTTATTCAAAGCCGTTGCAAAGCCGACGGGGGATGAGTTACCGCAAGATCGGCATGAGACAGATGAGGATCCATCTCCAGGGTTATAAAACAAAATAAAATGGTTCCCATTTGCTTTATTTACCTCACTAACTATATTTAAGATTAGAGCCAGGTTTACAATCTGGTGAAGAAAATAGAAAAAAACAGGAAATCAAGACAGGAGAGTTGAATATGGATACTCCAAATCGTAGTCACAAATCTCATGTAAGTGAAGCCGCCAGTGATTTATTAAATGAAGGAAAAAAATGGGCGAATGAGGTGCGTGATGAAGGCATGCATAAAGTCAATCAAGCTGAGGACAGCATCAAAGAATGCTCTGATCAATTATTAAGAAAAGTACAAGAAAATCCATTAGCTTCAGTGTTAATCGCTGGGGGAATTGGCTTTTTATTATCTAAAATTTTGAGAAAATAATGGAAGCTTTGAAGCAGGTCGAACATCTTGTTTCAACAAAACTATCTGTTATAAAAGCAGTTTTATCTCTTATGCAGCTGGAAGCACGCCTTGCCGGACTTAGCGTTTTTCCCTTGCTGCTGAATCTATGTATGTTACTTATTGTATTAATGACCTTTTGGTTATCAATTTGCATATTAATCGGATATGAATTTTTATTAGCGTCTAATAATTTCCCCTTAGCGCTGTTCCTGGTGTTCACGCTTAATTTAGGTGTGCTGTGGGGATTAGCTAAGTACTTGGCTTTTAATATAAAAAATATGAGCTTTGAGAAAACAAGATCCCATATTTTTCAAAATAAGGATATGGATGATGAGTGCGAGAAAACAACTTATCGCGCAAATAGCAGCGATGGACAAGATGATACGCCAACAACAAATGCAGGTGAAGATACATAAACAATACTTTGAACGCAGTCGCATAAATTATTCGGCCTTATTTTTTGTTGTTCTGCTTATTCCTATTTTTTGGTTAGGGTGGAAGGCAAGCAAAGGGCAATGGATTAGTAAAATGGCAACACATTTAGTTGAACTAGTCACGTTAACCGGTGTTACTTATTTTAGAAAACAGTTAATCAATTTTTTAAGTAGGTGAGTAAATTAATGAAGGTCGCGGCGCTCCGTTGTTGGGCTTCGCAAGCGCAGTCGCGATCATGGAGCTAAATTACTCCTAATTTTCGGATAAGAAGTTTATGAGACATTGGATTGTAGCCTGGGTTTCGCTGACGCTGCCCCCGGGCTATAATATCTGAGAGAATGGAATTTAGGTACGCACTGGGTAGACTGGTAATACTAACCCACACTGCTTACAGACCCAGTCCATTAGAAACCTTTTCCCCTGGCTCTGCTTTCGGCATAGTCATAAATAGAGGGCTTGTCTGACTGCAGACTTGTCGATAGGCTGGAGAATCCATGAGCTGCTTTTGTAAGAGCCTTACACCCGCTAATTTTACTTCTAAGCTTTTTTCAACCAGTGATGTGAAGCGTTTGTCGTTAGGATGAGGGCATAATCCACCAAATTCAGCATCAAGCCTTATGGTCACTGGCGTTTTAATGTATTCCCAGATAACAGAAATACCTGTTAATTTAATGGTATTCAAAATAGGCATTACTAACTTATAGGCCTCTTCTGTTGTTGGTGAAGCTAAGGACGTTAAATAGCTCATGGCTTCTTCTTCAACAATCGCATTCATTTTCGCTAGTACTTCCTCACTAAGAAATACCTTCGTTACGGTATCATCAAAAGAAATAAAATCTCCTATTTCTTGGTCATAAATCAATACTTCACCTGCTTCAAAATCATAAAACCATGCATAAATCTGGAGCTCATTATTGGTTAGCTTTTCGATTACTATCGGGTGCGTTTTCAAATTGTTAATTTGCACAAGGGTATTTTCTTTGGTAGCACAGACTAAAGGGTGTTCGCTGGATTCATGATGCTTCTCTTTAAGTCTTTCTAATGTTGGTTTGGCATAAATTAGCCAAGAAGCAACTGCAGGTAAGTCTTTTTCAAGATCGGGGGTTAGTAAACCTTGCATCGCCCCACAATGGGAATGCCCACAGACAATGATGTTTTTTATTTGTAGTACTTTTAGCGCATATTCTATTGCTGCAGCTTCCCCTGATGGAATTGAAGAATGAGGAGGGACAATGTTGCCCACATTACGCACAACAAAGATCTCTCCAGGCTCTGTATTCGTTATGAGTGTAGGCGTAATGCGTGAATCAGCGCAGGCTATAACAAGCGCTTTCGGAGATTGTCCGCCCGTTAGCGACGTAAATAATTCTTTCTTTTGGAGGTACTCATGAGCTTTAAAATGCCGTACTCCTTCTACTAATTTGCAGGTCAAGGGCGTTTTGTCATGGGAGACATTAGGTTTTACTTCATCAATCGCAACAAATTGCTTACTTGATGACTCATATGCACGAATTTGTCCTGTTTCAAATTCATAAAGCCATCCATGGATGCTGAGTTGACTCTGCTCTAGTTTTTCAATGATCGCAGGGTATGCATGCAAATTTTTAATTTGATTTAAGATGTTCTCTTCAGACGCTTTGGTTAAAGAATGGATTTCGCTATCTGTATGTTCATGTAATTGTGATTTGGTTTCCGCTAACCAGCCGGCTACTGTGGGTAAGATCTCTTCAAGATGGGGGGTATGTAAACTGTTCATTGCACCGCAATGAGTGTGCCCACAGACAACGATTTCTTGTACGTCCAGTACTTTCACTGCATATTCAATCACTGCCGCGATGCTTGACGACTCGGACGAGGGCAGGGGAATGACATTGCCAACATTACGGCCTACAAATAAGTTGCCTGGATCGGAATTCGTGATCAGTGCGGGAATAATGCGCGAGTCGGAACAGGTGATAAAAAGAGTTGATGGTTTTTGGCCGTTTACTAGTAATGAGAATAATTTTTTCTTTTCTTCATATGCATGAGCTTTAAAATGTTGTATCCCTTTTAGTAATCCTATTAATGTAGCGTACATTTATGTCCTCCTATTAATATTCCTATCATTCAATGAACAAAAAATATGCTGCGTGAATGAATTAATGAGGAACAAATTAATTCATTCACGCAGCATAGGAAATCTCCCAGAAGATTAAGTTTAAGCCAATATGTTATTTATTGGAAACCCTAATATGAGAACCTAGGATTTACATACTATATTGTTAGGATTATAAACGGTGCCATTCGGCAATACGGCACAGTCTAGTTTTTTCACTTGGTTTAATTGCTCAGTTGTTATTTTGGCGCCAATTAAAAGCGCATAAGACAAATTGGCATTGACTAACGTGGCACTAGTAAAATCAGTATTGGATAAATTAGCGTTTACTAGATTGGCATTATTGAGACGGCAATTCTTAAATGAGGCGCCGCTAAAATAGGAATTCTTGCCATCCAGATTAATTAAATTTGCTCCATCAAAGGTTGCCTTCATGAATTTTGCTTTTATTGCTTTGGTACGAATTAATAATGCAGATGTAAAATCAGCCTGTTCAAAATTAGCGTGTGAAAGGGTAGCTTGGGACAAATCGGCTCCTTTTAACAGTGCGTTTCGATGTTTTATCCGTGTTAGTTCGGCTCCAGCTAAATCACAATTTGGGCAGCTGTTTGTTTGGTTAAACTGTTCTAGCTGCTGTATATCATACTTAGGCGCAGAGAATGCTTGGCTATAAAGGCATATCCCGAGAAGAAGAATATATGGTTTCATTGTTTTATTCATCCTGGTAGTTAACAGTTATAAGTTCCGTCAGCTTCATTGAGGCTGCCATCTGGTAAAATGGTACAGCGCATCGATTTAACGTTTTCCAGCTGGGTATCGTTAATGTTTGAGCCAAATAAGATGGCGTTATCTAAGATTACATTTTCAAAATGTGCATTGGTAAAATCAGTGAAGGACAGGTTGGAATCACTTAAATCAACATCAATCAACGTAGCATCTTTAAAATCTACTTTAGTTAAATTGGATTTAGTTAATGATACTTTTTTAAAGGTGGTTGCGGTGAAGCGCGCACTATTGAAATAACAGGCATTAATTTTGGAGTTAATAAAATTTAAAGAGGATAGATTGCTGTTTTCAAAATGCGATGAGTCGATGTTTGCCCACTCAAAATATGCGTGGCTAAAATCACTGTTTTTGGCATTACAGTGATAAATTTGGGCATAAGTAAAATTAGCTCTTTGAAAGTTAACGTTGATTAATTGTAATTCATGTAAAAAAGCATTAGTGAAGTAAGCATCAGTAAAATAATTATCTGGGAAATGCCTATTTTCTATCCGCGTACTCGATAGATCACATTGAATGCAATTTTGCGTTTCATTCAGTTGGATTAAATCCTCCGGCAGATAAGCTGGTTGTGCCATGCCCCCTGCTGATAGTCCCCACATGATTATGCCTAGAGCGGTTTTGCTTCGATGCATTGTAATTCCTTATAAAATAATAGAAATAATTAATTTACCTTTTCTCGATCCGTCTATGCTGAGGAACGAAGTCCTATTCGTCATGACACGAGGTTTCGAGACGGCGTAAACTCTTCCTTAGCCCGAACGGGCCTGGATGGTACTTACGGGCTTTTTAATTTGACGCCTATGTGCCTGTACGGGAATGACCGCTTTTTTTAACTTAATGGCAGCTTATACTAGGGACTCACTCTTAAAAAGAGTATGCACTAAAGATGTGGTGTAACCAATAGGACATATTTATTATGTACACTACTTAATTACACTTAATACTTCCTTAAGCAATTTGCTCTATTATGCGCGCACTTAGTTACATGAAAGAATCAAAGTCAAAAAGATGTTTTTTGCACTTATCTTATTGTTTGTATTGAAATTTGATTAATAATTTTGAGGAGTTTTTTTATGTTCTTTTCGTGTCCACAGAAAGCAAAACATAGTTATTTTTTTGGTAAACAGATTGATGATTTGGCCGCGGTATTATCTTCTTATATAAACCGTGAAGCAGATTTTCCTTATTCTAAGCTCCACGATTTATATACTGCTATTGAGCTAATAGAAAATAATCACATGAAAACTTCATTGTTGGCACGTTTAAATAAAGACGTTATTAGTAGACTTTATCAGCATAATCCTAAACTATATTCACTGTATGTTCATATTAACGCTCATATTACTGAATTGATGGAAGCTGATAGCGCAGATTATGCGACTCAGATCTCTAGCATCCCTTAGTACTTTTGGTGGGCAAGGTCCCATGAGGCTAAATAAAGTTGATAAAAACACCCGTTAGCTATTAACTTTTGGTTCGCATTAACAAATAATAAGGAAAATTTTGTTGTAATAAAAGGAGTTATAAATGCAGCAGCAAATGGAAAATCCTCATATTAAATTAGCTACTATGTCGCGATGGTATGTCGTCTCACGAGCGTTGCATGCCGTTGCGAAGCTCGGTGTGGCTAATCACATGTCATCTGAGCCGATAAGCATTCATGACTTAGCAGCAGCTACTGGCTGTCAGCCTGAATTACTTGATCGGATATTAAAATTTCTTAGCGACTATGATTTATTTCAAAATCACCATGGTGCTTATTCCTTGACGGAATTATCCAAAGCACTACGCGATGATGATCCACATTCCATGCGTGATGTTTTATGTATGGTTGATGACAGTTGGTGGCAAGCTTTTTCGCAACTAGATAATAGTCTGCAGAGTGGAACACCTGCTTTTGATACACAGCATGGTGATAATTTTTTTAATTTTCTTAGTAATAATGTTGAGAAACAACAAAATTTTGATCGGGGGATGGCTAAATTATCTTCTTATGATGTCGCCGCTATTAGCAATGCTTTTAACTTTTCTATTTTTTCTACATTGGTTGATATGGGCGGGGGGCGAGGAGGACTGGCGCAAGCAATTACGCAGCAATACCCTGATTTAAATGCGATTCTTTTTGATTCCCCTGCCGTGATTCGTCAATTGCAGCACAGCAATTTTTCAGCAAATATCACGTTACAAGAAGGTGATTTTTTTGCAACAATACCCCAAGCGGATGCGTATATTTTTAAAGGTGTTTTACATGATTTTAACGATCTAATGATGCAACAAATTTTAACAAATTGTGCGCAGCAAATGCCGAAAGGCGCTACTTTATTTATTGCCGAACAAGTGATGCCTGATGAGCGTAAGCCCCATCCTAATAAAACAATGGATATTGTTATGATGGTATTATTAGGAGGAAGACAACGGACTTTAGTGGAGTGGCAAAAGTCAATTGAATCTGCAGGTTTTTCTTTTAAAAATAGTTATGAAACGAAAAGCTTGTTTACATTAATGGAGTTTAAGCCAATTTAATCGAGCGGCCAGTTTGTTCTACTATAGTTTAGGAAGCATAGGTTAACCTATGCTTCTATTAATTGATGTTCTGGTTTATGCAGCACAGAACAAAAAATATTTCGTGGATCATAGGTCTTTTTTAACTTGAGCCAATCTTTATAGCGTGTGCCAAAATGATTTTTCCAGTAGTCTGTATCAGGCGATTCTCCTAAGTATCCAGAGAGATAACGCTTGCCCCCGCGAGTTAAAAATGTCGCGTCCAAATTTTTAATCGTCTGTAAACAACTTGGAACTAACTGTTCAGACAACCCTGGTGTGAGAATCATGAGTGCAAAAATATCCTGCCCTTCGGGAAGCATCATGAATCCTGTTGGTGCATTATTGGCAACCGAAACAATATGTACTATCGATGTGTAGTGTATTGGTATGATCGCCAATAATTCCTCTAAATTGGCTAGTTGAGCACTGGATACAAAGCATTCATACCATGGGTGTTGCAAGTTCCACTGCCCCGTCATTTTCATGGCGTTAAAACGTGAGTCATGGCGATGCAAATAGGTGTGTATTGACTCATCTTGAGTATGCACTAATTTCCATGGAGCTAATGCCAAGTCACTAAAGTCCGGTGCATCATTATCATATTCTACTGAAACATGAAGCGCGTAAAACCATTGAGAAAAAGGCTGGCGCCCCTGTGCTGATAGCTTTGCACCTTGGATCGCCGAAGTGCAAAACGCTTCGACATGATCTGCATGTTTTTTACAGTTCTGTAGATCATTAAGCCAAGTTTCTTTATCTAAATAAACTAAAAAAAATGTTCGAATGGATTGCAAACAAGGTCTTAAGGCAATGCGTGCTTTAGTGATAAGGCCAAAAAATCCTTGCCCACCTAAACAGGCCTGCATTAAAGGGGAATCCTTATTAATTTGTACTAACTCACCATGTGCATGCATCACTTCTAAATCCGTAACATGCGATACAATGCTGCCATATTTGAATGAGGCAGCGCCAACTCCTCCTGCTGAGAGTATGCCGCCTATTGATAAATTACAATTATGGGGTAAGACATAAGGAATCAGTGCTTGCGGCAGGGTACGTTCTAATAAATTAGCCCAACTGGCATTGGCATCAACCCAAATTGCATACTGATCTGGAGCTTGAGTTTGATTAAAATATTTCATACTTACTATCAATCCCCCCGGTGGTGCGAGGGATTGTCCACTTTGGCTCATGCCATTACCACGAATGGTTACCGGAAGCTGATATTCATAAGCATACCGCATCAGCTCTTGTAGTTCGCTAATGGTGGTCGGCTCACAGACCGCAGCAGGTGTTGAATAGGTTAATTTACCGAAATCTTCACGAAAAAAATGAAGCGCTTGCTCAGTACAGAGCAATGCAGGGCCTAATTTTTTCTCATTATTCGCTATGTGTTGCGTATTCCACTTCATCTCTAGTTGTGGCATTTTGTTGTGTCCTTTGTTGTGCCAATTCCCGTCTGCGATTGCAGGCGATAATCAATCCATCAAACATTTTATTAAAAGCATCATAACAATGGTCTATCATTTGTAATGCATTTCTGCGTACATTTAGTGGTACCACCCTGGCAAATAAAACGCGTTCCATTTCCTCTTCAAACATGGCGTGTGCCATTTCTACTTCCAGGTGTGAATGAGAGAAATATTTCAGATTCTTATCTTCGCCGGTTTGGGCAACTTGTTGGGCCACTTTTTCAAAGAATACATGACCTGAAGATTCAAGAGTTAAGAGTAGGGCAATATTGATAATTTCATCATCGGCTTTATAGACCTCCGCGACTAATGCGTAAGCCGCATCACGTGTTGGCCGTGTCTCTCGACTATAGAGCCAGCTGATGTCATTATTATCACAGTACGTATTCGTACTGGCAGTATCCATGTATTTTTTATCATGTAAAAACCATTTGTCATGGCCTGCATCTTCCTGGCGATGATGACGTGCTATTTTTTTCAAATAGGGATCTGATACGCGCGCTTCATTTATCCTTAAAATATCTTGAAAGGTCATGGCCCAAAAAGTTAATTCAGGAACAAAATAGCTGATTTCTTCTAAGCTTTGTAATTGTTCCAAAATGGCAAAAAAAGGATGATTTCTAAACTCCTTTTGTTTGGAATCAATATAATCTTGTATATGTTGCATAACTATCTCCCTGACATTAAATTTTAATCGCATCCTGCATTACAATTTAGATCTACGCGTCTAAAAACACATGTATGAAGGTGTTTCTTTTCTCGCTTGAATTGATGTAAATTTAGATTAATTTCGCCAATTTTTTGTCATAGTAATTTAGCGATTTTTCCACTTTATACCAATCAATATCTTCAATTCGCTCTACGTGCTCACAAATTAAGTCTAAAAACTCTGCCTGCACATCTCCATACGCCTGAGCTTCGGCATAAGGTATATTTGTAAACATCACTAAGACATGTTTTGACATATAGTGCTGCGGGTAGCGTTGCATCAGTACTTGTTCTAGTTGTTTTTTTAAGTTAAACCGATTATCGCGAATATTTGTTTGGATTTCATGGAAATTGTCCATAGACATTTGCGCCACTGCGTCGGTATTTATTTTACGTGATTGATAAAATATGGGCATTACTTTTGCCCAATCATCCTGATGGGCATCCAAAAGTTCATTGAGGATGCGACAATCTTCAAAAGCACTATTCATTCCTTGACCAAAAAATGGCACCACGCCGTGAGCGGCATCACCGATTAATAGGCACTGATCCTGATAATGCCATTGTTCGCATTTTATGGTGCTCATATTTCCCGTGGGATGTTCCATAAATTCGTTAATTAAATTGGGCATAGCAGAAAATACGTCAGGAAATGCGTTGTTAAAAAATGTTTTAATTTCCAGTTCATTATCTAGCTGGGCAAAACTATTTTTTCCTTCATGGGCTAAAAATAAGGAACCAGTAATGGAACGATCTAAATTGGGATTGCCTAGTAATAAAAATGCATCTCGTGGCCAGAGATGTAAGTGCTCATGTGCCAAATGATTTTGCCCTGGGCCACCAATAGATAATTCTTTGTAGCCATAAGGTAAGAAAGTGCGCGTTGCCTGAATCATCTGCTGTTCTTGTAAGCACTCACGAACTCTGGATCCTGCGCCATCAGCGCCAATTAGGTGTTCATAAGATTTACTAAACGGCAGACTATTTTCAGCTTCGAAAAATATGATTTTCTTTTCAAAATCGATGCGGGATAATTTGGTATTGAAATTAAGTGTTACCCGAGGATTTTTTTCTGCTTCGTTGAGCAATAATTTATTTAATTCATTGCGTTGAATGGCATTAATGTGTTCTTCATGATCGCGTCCAAAAGCTTGATATTTGATTTGTCCTTGAGTGTCATGTATTGCTCGGGCACGCATGGGAACCATAAGTTTTTCTACTTCGGCTCTAATGCCAACACCGGCCAGGCCCGTAATTCCCCGACAGGATAATGCGAGATTAATTGAACGACTATCGTCCGTAGGCATGAGTCGAATGTCAGGTCGTGCATCAAATAATTCAAGTTTATACCCTCTTTTTGCTAAATAAAGAGCAAGTAACGTTCCTGCTAAACCTGCACCAATAATGGTTACTTCGTTCATGACAATCCTCCCTGAGTTACTTTCTTCCATAAAATAATATTTTTAATTAGGCAATTAGCTTTTAAATTAGATTACGATGTTTTCAACTAGCAAAAATCATGCCTATTTTGAGGATGGAGCGAAAAATTAATATTGCTCTATGATTTTGAAGAAATAGGTATTTAAAATCAGGTATATTTAATAAGGAATTCATTCAATTCATTTGCTTTGAGGGGAGGAGTGAAATAATAACCTTGGGCATAATCACAACCATGTTTAAGCATGAATTGGCACTGTAATTCTGTTTCTACGCCTTCGGCCAATACGTCTAAATTTAAGCTATGGCCTAGGTTAATAATCGCTCTTGCAATGGCTGCGTCATTTTCTTTGTTAATTAATTCGCTAACAAAAGAGCGATCAATTTTTAATTTATCCACGGGAAATTGCTTTAGATAGGACAAACTGGAATAGCCAGTGCCAAAATCATCAATAACTAATTTGGCGCCCATATCTTTCAATGCATACAGGGTTTCAATAGAATGTTTTACATTGTCAACAAGCAAGCTTTCTGTTAGTTCTAATTCAAGGTAGTTAGGGGATAAACCGGTTTCAAAAAGCGTTTTTTTAATTAATTCGGGTAAATGACTTTGACGCAATTGTCGACTGGAAAGATTCACGGCCATTGTTAATTTACTGTATCCTAATTTATGCCAGCGCACGAGCTGACAGCAGGCTTCTTTTAATACCCACATACCAATTTCAAGGATTAAACCATTTTCTTCAGCCATGCCAATAAAATCACTGGGCGGTACTGTACCTAATATATGGCTGTGCCAACGTAATAAGGCTTCAAAGCCAACGATCTTATTTTCAGCTAAATTAATGAGTGGTTGATAAACTAAGTGAAACTCATCTTTTTTTAGGGAGTCACGCAACGCATTATCCAGTTGCATGTGATTAATAATGCGGGTGTTCATTTCTTTATCATAAGTACGATAAGTAGCGCGCCCACTATCTTTGGCGTGATACATCGATAAATCAGCACTTTTCATTAACGATTCATAATCGGTACCGTCTTTAGGGAAATAGCTAATGCCAATGCTACCTGTTATTTGTAAATCGTGTTGGTCAATTGGAAATGGTTTGGAAATGGTGCGCAGTATTTTGTCTGCTATTTGTTGCGCTTGTTTTTCTGACCCTATATCTTGCAATAGAATGACAAATTCATCCCCACCTAAGCGACAGACGGTATCAAAATCATTCGTTGCAATCAGTAAGCGATTGGATACTGCTTGCAACAGTTTATCGCCAATGCTATGACCTAAGGTATCATTAATCATCTTAAAGCGATCGAGATCTAAGAATAAGAATGCCAGTATGCTGTTTTTCTTCCTGGCTTGTAAAATGGCTTGATCGACACGGTCAATCAATAATACGCGATTGGGTAAATCCGTTAGTGAATCATGCGTTGCTTGCTGTATTAATTGTTTTTCCATCTCTCGACGTTGAGTAATATCATTAATAAGACAGACATAGTGTTTGACGTTGGCAGAGGAATCACTAACGGGAGCAACACTGATTTCACACCAATAACTTTCATCGTTACGCCGGTACCCCTCAACTTCAACTATTTCCTCGCGCTGTTCTTTTATCGCCAGGGTAATCCGTTTGTGATTCACATCTTCTGTGTGACGACCACGAAGGGCAATAAGATTTTGACCTAATATCTGTTTTTCCGTATAGCCAGTAATCCGCTCAAAAGCTTTATTAACATAGATAATGGGGAAATTAGCTTTACTAATGTCAATAATTGCAACCCCATGGATACTTGCTTCGATTGCTCGTTCGCGAATACGTAGCTCATCTTCATCCATCCGTTTTTGGGTAATATCCCGGAAGCTGTATACGCGGCCAATAATTTCATTCCCTATGCGTTGTGGTTGGGTAAAACGCTCAAAAATGCGCCCATCTTTAAAATGTAAAACCGGTAATTCCCCTTGCCATTCTGGATTTTTATAAAGGTATTCCACATCAGTGATAACTGACTCTGGGTTGGTGAGTTGCTCTAAAATATATTCAAAGCCAATACTTTCGGTACCTGATTCCAACATGTAAGAAGGAATGCGCCACATTTCTACAAATTTCTGATTCCAATCCACTACTTGGCCATGACCATTGACCATCATGATGCCATCACCCGTGGATTCAAGAGTTGCTCGCAATAACGATAGGGATTTTTCTAATTCAATATTTTTTTCGAGAATGTCATCTGCTTTGATATTAATATTATCTGACAGCGGCGCATTAATTGTCCGTTGGAATTCCGGCTGGTTGTGATACCACTTTTCCAAAAGAGTGGGTAAATTCGGAGGCGGAGTAAGAATACCTAATACTTCACAAATGTTCGTAAGCGAAGGCTCACGGCCTTGTTGTTTAATTTTTTGTGCAGCTGCTGCAACTTTTTGATAATGTATCTCGCGTCTGGGCATGGTCTCTCACTAAGAGATTGTTTTTTAGGCTATCTATGTAGTTATGCAATTTTATTAAACAATGCATTTCAAATCATATCTCAATTATATACTGTGAATCTGTTTTTTGCCGAACAAATATATTTTTAAGTAGGATGGATGGACTAAAAAAACAACATAGTTTAAATAGTCTTACGTTAATCAATAAGCGTCTGAGGCAAATTACCATCCTTAAATTACTTCATAATTTCAAACAGAATTGTTTTATTGGTCTATATTATGATAGATAAAGTGCGCATTGTAATCCGCCCTAATTAACTGAAACACTAATTTCTCGGGCACTATGGAGCCTCTTAATTTAAGGAGTTGAAATGAAAAAAATGGAACCGCTCAAACTTGCTACTCCCAATGATTTGGATATAAAAGATCGTCGTGCGATTGCACAAGTCATTAATCCATTGTTAGCCGATACGTTTGCGTTATTTGTTAAAACAAAAAATTTCCATTGGCACATGTCGGGACGCCATTATCGCGATTATCATCTTTTACTGGATGAGCAAAGCGAGCAAATTTTTGCAATGATTGATGTTTTGGCTGAGCGTGTGCGTAAACTAGGTGAAAAAACCATCCAATCCATTGGGCAGATTAAGGAATTACAAAAAATAAAAGATGTAAATGAAACGATGTCAGCAGAAAAAATGCTCAATGATTTATTACAAGATAATAAAGGCTTTTTAATTCGTATGCGCGCGGCTCATGCAGTGTGTAGCGAAGGCAATGATGTGGCAACAACCAGCATTTTAGAAAATTATATTGATGAAACAGAACGTAGAATCTGGTTCTTATTCGAAACTGTAGCAAGTTAAAGCAGGCTAAAGCAGCCTGAAGGCCGGAAAAAAATGGTATTCAGGCGCGTTAAAGAATTATTTTTTTCTACTTTGTTTGAGTTATTAATTGCTATCCTCTTAAGTTTATCTTGAAGCGCTTGCAGTTCCTTAAGACTTCCTTGTCGTGAGGATTGAATTATTTTCAAGTTCTTTCTTTAATTCGTGATGAGACTGTTTTAATTTATTGTCCGAAGCCGTATTGGCAAAAAAGGTTGCAGTGCCGGTTTTCTGATAATTGATATAGTGGGCAGCGCCTAAAGTTAAACTAGCAATGAAGTTTACTACCCCTTTTAACATCCAGCGCATAAGTTTTGACACTGTGCTTTGATCTTGAGATAAAACTGACTTGGAATAGCGAGCCTTAGCTTGTTCAAGTGATTCAATCAGTAATTTCTTATCCTGCTCTTGCGGATAGTTCATTTTTGCAAAGGTATTAAGTGCATCGAAACATGCTTTTAGATACGTAGGCGCGTGAGTCATTGCTAATTTATGTTTTGCTTTTGCATTGGCTAAATTAGAAAGAATATCATGGTGTGTATGATATATTTTCATAATTGCCGGGTATAATTCAGGGCGCTTTGTTAGCGGTAAATAATCAGTACTGTCTTTTTTAAAAATATCTTCGAGCACGGCCATAGCATTTAATTGTAGAGTGTGGTTAATGATACTGGTTGTATACTTTTCAATGACCAAATTTTGCTCAGAAGATGCTAGGCGTCTTATGTTAGTATTTGGCTCGACCATTTCCGCCTCACACAAAATAGGCCCTTTATCGCCGGCAAAAAAGTCAAGGCGTGTTCGTGTGATGGAATCAGGATAATTGCGAAAATAAAAACTCATGATATTTTGGGCAAAAGCGAGCATTCCGGCGGGCAACTCGTCAATAGGTACCGTTGTTCTGGTAACAGTGTCATTGTTTTTAAATCCTCTTGGTTTTACGGTCGCATGGCTAAATTGCTCGTCAATAAATACAAGTTGGTATTCACCACTTTTTTCAACAGCCGGTATAAACGGTTGAATAATAATCCCTCGTGTTCCCTTTGGGGTTAATAGTTCATTGATGCATTGTTCGGCCTGAGAAAAAGCACGATACATCTTCGGATTCTTTTTTAATAAAATGGGGTTATCTGTAAATATATAAGTATTATTGCCATCTGCAGATATTATCGGTTTTATTACAATATCATGAGACCAGACGGGATCTGCTTCTTTTAAGGCGGTTAGCTGTTCCGTAAACGATGGCCTTTTGTCGCCAGGTTTAATAAATATGGACGGTGTAATGGAGCCTTCGGGAGAATCAGTAGCTCCAAATTGCTCTAATAAGAGATTAAGGTATTGATCTTTATTCAAACTTAACTTCAATATTTCAGCTGAATTAATTAATCTTTTTCTACCTTCATCACAACGGTCTATCCATGCTAAAAATTCATCAGGAAAACTAGATGCATTCCATGTAGACGTAACAACAATTGCATCGTATTGAGTTAAATTAATGGCGTCATCCTGCCAGTCAATCACATCTACCTGTATACCATGAGATTCCAGCGCAGATTTTAATAACCAGTCATCAGTAGCATTTGTTGGGGATGTTAATCCTTTTTTTACGGCAATAGCTATTTTCATTAATATTGTCCCCCATAAAAAATTATTCTGATAACTTAAATTTAATGGGAATAATAGCATAATATGCAAATAATATTGACATTTAATTTAAATTAAAGACAAATCAATAATTATTTTCTATAATGCGCGCATCTGGTGTATGAACACTTAAAAGCTGTACGTGATGGAGCACGCGGAATTAAATCACTCGATTGCAAACATAAGGTGCTATTATGAAATATCTTCTGGCTAAAAATAATTTACTTCATAAACTTAGTGAAGATATTAAATTTTACTCTGAGAGAATTAAGGATAAAGTTCAGCGTCCAACCTCCCTTCCTTCTTCTGATGCTCCTTCTTTATCTCAAGACCAGGCTGCCTGCATCATCCAACGAAAGTGGCGCGGGAGAAAGATTAAAGAAACCATTGTTAAAAGCCCATATTTTGCATACCTCTCATTGATCGATCCAGCGGACGAACAGCAGCAACTGTCAGCAATTATGTTTGGACGACACGTCGCTGAAATTAGGCAAAGTGCTCGAGAACGCGTTGATAATCCACTCATTAATGTTCAGGAGGTTTACCATCGCTCGGTTCATTTAGCAAACGCCGTTACCGATGCTTTCTTTAAAGAGTTTGATCTACCTGATTTTGATCCGGCAAAGAATACGTATATGCCAATTACCCTATTAAAAAATAATCCAATACAAGATGTAGTGGATTATTTTAAAGGCTATATACCCGATCTTCAGTTAGTTACTAAAGAGCCTTATTCGATTGCTGTTCTTGTAATTCCTAAGAATGAAGATGAGGCAAAAAAGAAACAAGCCTCTCTTTTGCAAGATAAAGTGAAAAATTTGGGTTTAGTCGCGTCTTCCTGGGAAATTGCCGAAAATTTAAAAGTTACAAAAATTCCTTATGAACAAAGTAATATTGATATCACTTTAGATCCCAAACTACCTAAAACAAAAGAAGCGCTCCTCGATAGCGAGATTATTATAAAATTGAACCGCATTGCTACCAGTGGTGGGAGATATCCTACCAAAATACTTGCTAAATGCTTGCAAAAAATGTTACAAGATTTACCTGAGTTAAGTCCACAGGCGATCCAACGCATTGCTTTAATGTTGGATTTAACGAATACATTCTATAGTCAAAATTATCCACGCTATGCTTTTTGTGTTTATGCAATTATCCATGAAATTAGCTTGTCACTTTTAAAGCAGACCGATGAGGCCACGCTTGAAAAAGAGTTTGCTCGATTTCAAGACGAGTCCTTCACAACGTTATTAGATATACTCGCGCTTAATAAAAGTAAGCTTAAAGAATCTACGTTTATTGCTTCATCAAGTACCTCCGGTGTTAGTGCCTGTGCTGTTGCTATGAAAATTGTTAGTAAAATGCAAACAATCAATGGTGTAGCGCCTAAGGTTAAAATATTTAAACCTTGTTATTATGAGCTGCCCAATATTTCCAACCTTAATACCGCAAACTCTACCGCAGATGCTGATGTGTTTATGATTTCAGCAGGGCCTATTGTTAATCCAGAAGGATTGACCCCAGGAGTTGATATTAATCTTTTTGTAAGAAGAAATATTATCAATGCCAAACGTACTAAACCTGTAGCCATTGTTATCGATGCAACAACTTCTTTATATAAAAATATGAAGTTAGATGATGATGTAAAAAAATTGGTCGAAGAGGGGAACGTATCGATAATTATTCATGAAAGTCACCAAAAATTTGGTTTAATTCATAGTGACCAAGCTCAGTATGGACGCGTATTTGGTTGGTGTTCTAAAAAACACTTTAAGGAAATGGATCTTGAGACGATTCAAGAGAATTCAAGAGATGATTTTTATAAACACGTGGATTTAAGAATAGGTTCTTTTATTAGTACTCGCTGCCAAAAAATACTTGAAGATATCAAAGAACAACATTTTTCAAACGGCGCTATTTTAAGAAATATTTTAATACAAACCTCGCTTATAGCGAAAGATATTGTAACGCATGAGGACATGCAACAAGATTTAAATGAACTTTTATTTTTTTAAATGATGAGGAGCTAAGTCCTGGAACATACACCAGTCGCTTAGAAAAAGCGGCTTTCGGTATCCTTGATTACCGGTCTAGCTTCGGCCATTACTCTCCTACCACAACGGGTGTAATAAACCAAAGACGCTTAAGTCCGGATGCGTCAGATGCTTTAGATTGCTTAGTGCAAGCTTGCCATATTCGTTTATCACTAGAACAGTCAGTAAAAAAAATGATTGGAGAGATTATTGGTGCTGCAAGGGATAAGGATGAAATACCCCTCGAACAACAAATTGTTGTTACGAGTATGTTGCATAATATTATATCGAATACACCTTTATTTCCGACAAATTTTAAAAACGTCAATTTTATATCCCACACGCCAATACAGGAGGATCTACGTTCTCTAAAAAATCAGAACAATATCCTATTTATTAAGGCACCTGGTCAGCGCTTGAAAATGGGTTATTACTCTCATGATAATATCTATAGACAAAGAGAGATATGTGACCCAAGAATACTAAAAATGATGAGTGATGGGACATTTAATAAATCTGACAATTTAGCATATATCAAAGCGAAGTTATCTGCATTGCAAATGGCAGCCTTTCCGGCGAATACAAATTTGGTTGTTATTTTTGCGGCAATAAATAATGCCTTTGAGTGCTGTCCCTTACTGAAAGATCGACAATATGGATTGAAAATTAATCAATGGTTATGGGCTGCTCAAGAGAGGATTCTGTTGCAGTATAAACCAGAAAAGCCACGTCTTTTTTTAGAAACAGCTCGCTATTTATACAACTTAAAAGTTCCATTAAAAGACAATCAACTCGTAATACTTAGTAAATATCCTAATCTATGCCTAGCTATAAAAAATCAAACAAGCAGTCAGGTTATTAAAAGTATGATCGAAATGAGTGTAGTTTTAGGAACCACTATTGATTTGTCACAAGCGATTCAGAACAAAAATTTTGTAATGGCTGTTTTAAAAATACATGATGCTAATGAGGACATTCTCTCGGGTCTTAAGAATGCAGCAGAAAAGTATGAGGCTGCAAGAAATTGCTCCAAAAAATATCTTGAAATATCCTATGCAGCCCTTTTGAAATTTTATAGTGAGCCCAATCCTGGGCCAGGTGCTCGTGCTAACTTACTCGAATCATTTAAGAAAGCTGAGCATTTGTACGCCGAGGTGCTCTCAAAGGATAGAAGTGCGGCATCAAAAACAGCACGATATATTCTTAAAGCAATAACTAATTTTATTGCTGCTTTAACATTAGGTATTGCTCATTATGCTAATTATAAAGCAACAGGCATCGCGACATTCTTTTCTGGCACTACCTCAGAAGGTAAATTAAAAAAAGCGCATGCTGAATTAAATAAAGATATGGATAATTTATCTTTAAGTCGTAATCCTGCCCCAGGGGTATAAATAAAGAAGCGTGGGCTGAGCAATTTTGGCAACTACAAGGTGAGCATCTGCTTGATTATTTGTGTTTCTGGAAGTAGAGCTGCTCCCTTTATACTACTGATAAAAAATATCTTCCAGGTGCAACAAGCTTTAACAAAGTAAACTATACTAACCATGCGGATGTATTTTTAATGTCTATATTTATTAAAATAATTGCAAGGAGTAGCATATGTTAGCAAAAAACATTAAAAAGATTTTAATGATCTTCATTATAAGCGGTTTTGTATCAAATTCTTTTGCCGCTTGGGGATATCATCGAGGCCATACTGCTTGTCACGGGGGTACTTGCCACCATACGAGTGTTAAAAAAGGTTGTGCTAATGGCCATTGCGGTGCTGTACGACGTGGTACTACCTGGCATAGATAATAATAAATTAACAGATTGTTACAATACTTCAAAATGAATGACACACTCTTTGTTTCTGGGGTGGGTTCGGTCGGAGTGATCGGGCTGTTCTACTTGCCCCAGCGGTCTAATGATTACTTAAAAGAATCAAACACACCCATCTGCTGAAATGGGTGCAGGTTTGGTGTTAGCCGGAAAAAGCTAACTGCTTTAAGAAAACTTAAAGCATTAGCATTTTGCGCCGTAAAAAACGTTACATACCAAAAAAACCCATAATTTCTATTGCGGTTTCTTCTTCTGGCTCTATTGTGGTGTAAGAAGAAAAAAATGAAAACCAGCTGTAGTTGGTGCTGCTGTGATTTTGATTCTTTGCTTGAAAGTGTTCCGCCAATTTTCTATTCTGTTCCTGCTTATATTCAAATTTGTAAACAACCTCTTGTTTCTTGGACAATTCTTCATATAAGCGATATGCATCGTGCTTCACTTTCTCTCGCCACAGATGATTGTCATTGGCGAGCTGATTGAACACATTGCATGCCATTGCCAATATTCCAAGCTCTTTAACAGATAAATGAGAAAGTATTTCTAAGATTAATTCAGTTGACAATACTTCAAAAATAAGAGGACTCTCTACTTTTTCATTCATAAATAACGCTCAGAATATTTTTTTATTGGTCAAATTAGGTGAGGCTAAGATTAGCTCTCAGTACTTTACCATGATAGAAAAGAGAAGGGGAGTTTGAATCAGGTTTTTATTTTTTAACCATAATGATTTGGTGGCTATTTTACGGGGATCGCTCCAACTCCTTTGTCAATAGAGCCAAAGCCATTTAATAAAAAAATTAAAGATGAGGCGCTAGAAATCTTTAATCCATCTCCTTTTTCAACCAAAATGACATCATGGTAAAACAGGACGTAAACTCTATTGTAAAAAATTAATTATCCACTGCGCCATTAGAAGGTGTTCATGCTTTAATGCCAAGGACCGCATCGCCTTTGTCATCATGTCTTTTTCAATAGAATCTTCGCGCGAGTGCATTAAATCTTTGGCATAAGCTTTGGTAAACTCAGGATGTCCTTGCACAGTTAACATCGTATTGCCTATTTGCATCATGTAATTGGGGCAAAAATCGCTGCGTGCTAGCAATTGCGCCTTGGGAGGAAGGATGACTACTTGATCTTGATGGCTTGCAAGTAAGTTAAATTGATTTTGTGCGGGGTTCATCCATTGTTTATGACACACTACTTGGTACTGCAGCACGCCAACCCCCCAGCCATTTGGCGATTTGATTACTTTGCCCCCCAGGGCTTTGGCAATCAGTTGATGGCCAAAACAAATACCGATCAATTTTTTTTGCGTTTTATGCAGGCTGCGTACGAACTCTTCCAACGCATCAATCCAGGGATAACCATCATTTACTCCATGTCTGCTTCCGGTAATTAAATAAGCATCAGCGTCGTGAATATCCTTAGGCAATTCACCGTGTAGCGCATTAAAAACAGTATACGTCATTTGGGGAGCCACCGGTTGGAATAGTGTGGCGAACATTTGTGGATATTGCCCATAGCGTATTGCAAATACGTCACTCACCCGATCACAATTCAAAATCCCAAGATTCATCAATGCCCTCAAATACCATTCAACGCTGAATAAAGCATAGCTTTGTATTGCTCTTGTGTAAACAATATGGGATTAGAGGCTGAAGCCGCATCTTCAGTGGCCATCGTGGCTAAACGGTCAATATGCCGGTCATTAATACCAAGCGCTGCCAAAGTATGCTCAATTCCCACCTCTAAACGCAGTTGCAAGATCCACTCTAAAAATCCATCGAACCCATGTTCCAGCGACAAGTACTGGGCCAAATGCATTATTTTATTTTCAATAGACGATCTGTTAGCCAGCAAAACATAAGGCATTAAAATCGCATTAAGACGGCCATGATGCGCATCATAGAGTGCGCCTAAGGGATGTGCCAAGGCATGCATTGCACCTAACCCACGTTGAAAAGCGGTTGCCCCCATGGTTGAGGCAACCAACATATTTGTTCGTGCAACCAAATCAGTGCCTTCATGATAAGCATGCACCAAATTATCCTTAATTAAACGAATTCCCTCTAGAGCAATCCCTTCGGCCATAGGATGGTATGCCGGAGCACAATAGGCTTCCAAACAATGTGACAACGCATCCATACCAGTAGCTGCCGTAATTGGTTTTGGCAAACCCACGGTAAGTTTTGGATCCAGAATGACGAAGGAGGGTAACATTTGCGGATGAAAAATGATTTTCTTTATTTGCTGTTGTGTATCCGTAATCACTGAAGCGCGCCCAACTTCGGAACCGGTCCCGGCAGTGGTTGGTATCGCAATAACTGGAGCCATCGTCGCAACGTTCACCCGCCGCCAATTATCGTCCGCATCTTCAAAATCCCAAAGAGCTCGTTGTTGTCCCACCATGAGCGCAATTGCTTTGGCGGCATCAATTGCTGAACCACCCCCAAATGCGATCACGCCATCATGAGTGCCATTACGATAGACACTAACCCCATCCATTACCTGTTCGCCTGTAGGATTGGCTTTAATTTGCGAAAAGACAGTGACTCGCATTCCCGCTGCACGTACCAATGACAGTGCATTATCCACCAACAATGAATGTGCCAAACCTGGATCAGTAACCAACAAAGGCGCGCTTATCCCCAGCTCCTCACACGCCTCAGGGAGTTCACTTAAGCGTCCAGCTCCCACACGAATTCGGGTTGGATAATTCCAATTAGCGGTCAGGGATTGATTATTCATCTTTTTTATTCCTACATTTTAATATAAAATGATTTAGGTCGAGTTAATGATTCATAACCCAAGGTAGATAAGGTACAGCCTCGTCCTGAGTTTTTTACTCCAGTCCAGGCTAATGCTGGATCCAGATAATCACAACGATTGATGAAAAAAGTACCGGTTTGCAATTGCTCACCTAAAGCGATCCCTTGAGCTATATCCGTGGTAAACACCGCCGCAGTTAATCCATAATCGCTGTCATTCATTAAAGCAACTGCTTCCTCATCAGAACTCACCTTCATGATGCCGATTACAGGACCAAAAGTTTCTTCATTCATAAGGCGCATCCGATGATTCACTTTAGTTAATACTTGGGGTGCCAAATAAGCAGAACCTGGTTTATCCAGAGCAAAATCCTGCGGATGAATATGGGCGATGGCACCTTGCTCCAGTGCTTCTTTAATTTGCCCACGCACAAAATCAGCAGCGGCAATACGTACTAAAGGTCCTAAGGTAGTTTCAGGATCATCGGAGCGTCCTAATCGATATTGTTTTACCAATGCGACTGCTTTGGCCACAAAATCATCGTAGACATCTTGGTGTACATACACACGTTCAATACCACAACACGATTGGCCTGAATTAAAAAACGCCCCATCCACTACAGTTTCTACAGCGTGCTCCAAATCAGCATCTGCTCGAACATAAGCTGGATCCTTTCCGCCTAACTCTAAACCCACAGAAATAAAACGACCTGCGGCAGCACGTTCGACCATTGCACCGCCAGCCACTGAGCCAGTAAACGCTACTGCATTAATCTGTGGTGATCGAATTAATTGTTCTGTATCGGCATGAGTCAAATGCATATATTGAAAAATACCGTCTGGCAAACATGCCTTTTTAAATCCTTCCGCAAATCGTTCGGCAACCAAAGGAGTTTGTGCTGAACTTTTCAACAGCACCGAATTTCCTGCCATAATTGCCGGAATGACGACATTTACGGTTGTTAAAAAAGGGTAATTCCAGGGGGTGATCACTAAATTAATACCCAAAGGTTCCCGCTTAATATAGCGGATAAAACCTGGCTTCTCGGGTAATTCAATTGGTGCTAAGGCTGTTTTTGCCGCAGCAATCATGTATCTTGCTCGTTCTTCAAACCCGTTAATTTCTCCTGGTGTATAGCGAATAGGTCGTCCCATTTGCCAACTTAATTCCAAGGCGATGGCATCTTTATTAGCAACAATAACATCTACGGCAGCACTACAATATTCCTCACGCTCAGCAAGAGAAGAAAGACGCCATAATTTTTGTGCCGTATGTGCTTTAGACAGAGCAAGCTCGATCTCCTGTTGCGTTGCAAAAGGGCGCTCTACATAAACTGAATTATCAATAGGAGAATAGGTTTTAAATTTCATTTTTTGATCCTATATAATTTCAAAGTAGCGCTCTAATTCCCAGTCTGTAACCTGCCTTCTAAACTCTAATTCTTCCCATTCTCGGGTCGCTGCGAAATGAGTCACGAAATCAGAACCAAATAAAGCATGTGCTGCACGTGAAGCTTTAAGATTTTGCGCCGCATCCCATAAAGTACGTGGCAAAGCCAGTTCTTTATTATGGGTCTGCGCATAGGCATTGCCCTTGATTTCGGCGCGAGGATCTAACTCCTGTTCGATTCCGTATAAACCTGAACCTATTGCTGCAGCTAATGCAAGATAGGGATTTGCATCTGCGGAACCTAATCGGTATTCGATACGTTGGGATTTTTCATCGCCAGGAATAACCCGCAAAGCAGTCGTGCGATTTTCCACGCCCCAGGTTGCATCTGTAGGTGCCCAATAACCAGGGATCAAACGCGAATAGCTATTCACTGTAGGTGAAAACATGGCTAACAATTCAGGCATTAATGCTTGTTGTCCGGCTAAAAAATGGCGTTGGATTTTGCTCATGTGGTACGTGTTTTCAGCGTCATAAAATGCCGAACCGCCGCCCAAATGATTTAAGGAAACATGAATGTGTCCACTTTGCCCAGCATAATCCATTGACCACTTGGCCATAAACGTAGCCATTTTTTGATTACGCTGCGCTAGTATTTTCATAAACGTTTTAAATAATGCCGCTTTATCCCCAGCATTGCCCGCTGCATCAACAGCAATAGCGGCTTCAATAACCCCTGGACCTGTTTCCGTATGTAATCCTTCAATGGGGAAATCCATGACCTCACTCATATGCAAAATTTGATGATAAAATTCGGCATGAACCGTATTACGCAATATAGAATAACCAAAATTATCTGGTGTAATGGTCTTTAAATTACGGAATCCTTTAGCGCGAACACTTTCAGGTGTTTCATCAAAAACAAAAAATTCATATTCTAGGGCTGCATATGCTGCAAATCCCATCTGAGCAGCTTTTTCAATGATCCGTCTTAAGACCGCACGGGGACAAAGCGCCTCAGCGCCTTTGGAAAACTCAGCCAAGAATAACAATTGATTTCCTTCTAAAACCAATTCACGACAGCTGGAAGGAATAATGCGGACACAGGCATCAGGATACCCTGTATGCCAGCCGGTATAATTTACATTATCATACAGTTTGTCTTTGATATCCCAACCCAAAACAACATCGCAAAAGGCAAAGCCATGCTCTAATGCGGAGAAGAATTTTTGGCGACTCATGTATTTGCCAAGCATTACACCATCAATGTCAAAAACACCCACTTTAACATGACTTAATTGCCGTTCTTCAACAATACGTTTTGCTTCTTCAATAGTATTCACTTCGCGGGGATTTAACATAATATATCCTTATATTTGTCTTATAGAATACAGTACTCTCAGGCTCTTTAGAAACGCAAAAAACAATAGCAAATGAAAAATCTTAAAATGCTCATTAGTCCAAGATACACACTATAATTCATCTCGGCTAGCTTCTGACACTAATATTTTTATGCTCCTTGTTATTCCTGAAATTGCTTAGGCTTTAGAGATATTGTACCTCCCGTAGTTCTAAATTTCTTAGCGACAAGCCAATGGGGACGGTCCGGGACGCACTGCCCTTAAGTTAAGAAAATCTGTCATTCCCGCGCGACCTTGTTGCGTGGATAAATAGAGTGGTAAATAGCGGGCTATTATGACTACAGTTTAGTCAAAATATTCTGCTCTAC
>NZ_JH413843.1:2399-7612 GCF_000162755.2 Legionella drancourtii LLAP12 | reverse complement strand
GATAATCTTCATCAAAACTTAAAAGAATTTGTCCTCTTTTGATTAATGACTTGTTATAATCGCTCCAGTTGCGAATTTTTTTTTGTGTTTTTGCCATCAGAATCCTTGGTCGGGGTTTTTGGCAAAATCTACTCTAATTTTTAAAATTCGCAACTCCTTATTTTTTCTAGCTTTCGCCTCCACGCAACAATGCCACGCGGGGACGACAGGCTCTGAGAAATTTGAAGTCTAAAATCCTTAACTTAATGGCAGTGCGTCCCGGACCGTCCCTTAACGTAAGTGCTATTCAGCGCTGACCTTAGAGGCATTACTAGCAGTTAACTCGCATTGCCATAGAGATTTGTTGCATATCGTGTTCACTAATTCTTAGCAGTCCAAAACGAAATGCATAGCCCCAATTTTTTTTATTTTTTGTGAAATCCAGTTGATTGAGCAACGGTAAGATGGAGTGCTCTTGAGAATCAAGCCAGAGTACGTCTCGCCGGTATGGACAAAAGCCATTACCCATATCCATTTGATAAGGTTCTCTTTCTTTAATTTTCCCTATAGCTGTAAAGACTTGCAATTTGTCTTTCCCACCAAAGGTTAGCGTTGGTGAATAATATACAATCCAATCATTAGGCTTCAAGCGTCGTAGTGGAACTTCTTTGCCATGACAAACTTGCATGAAACCTTGTGCACGCCCTATTCGGACGTGTTCTGCAGCTGCCACCGCAATCCAGTGTTTCATTATGATTTTCTCAGAGAGACGACCCTTAATCGATTACCATCGGGATCAAGAGCAACAAAAGTATAGCCATAGGGTACAATGCTGGGTGGAAGGATAATATTTATTTCTTTGTCTTGCCATTCTGTAAATAGCTCATCTACTTTTTGATTATTATCAAGTGTAAATGCTAATTCATTATTACCGTTTTTTCCCTCAGATGGTGTTTCTATCATATGTTTCACTTTTAAAGCGAAATTCATTCCATTTGATAAGGTGAATGTATGGAATGTCGGCGAGGCCTCTTCAGGTCTTATTCCTAGCAAATCTTGGTAAAATTTGCTGCTTACAGCAAGATTATCAACATAAAGCACAATAGTACTAGGTTCTAGTAACATGTTTTCTCCTTAAAGTGGTAATAAATATTTATTGGAGATAGTTTAGTAGTATAGGCTGACAGTTTTTGTCAGTAGTGATGTGGTCAGGGATGGAGTCTATTTATTTGATACACTTTTCTACTAAGCATGCTTAAATATGCTAATCCGAAGCTGTCCTTTTGGTCTTAACCTCAGATCTCGATTTTGGCACTTATTTATCAGGAGTTCATAATTACTTAATTAATCTTTGTTATAATTTAACCCATGTGGATTTATAAATGAGCTTGTATTGTGAGTCTTTATATTTGTATTGATTTGATAGAGCTGCAATTAGACAAATGGCGTTTGGGGAATCTTACTCCATGGCAATCTGTCATAAATTTTTTTTCAAATTCAGCAAAAGCGGAATATCATAATTCATTTACAATGGATAAAGCGTTTCTTGAAACGTTAAAAGAACAACTTGAGCAACGTGCGGCAGAGAACAACTACGCAAATTTATCTGCGGAGATTCAATTAATTAAAAATCATCTTAACTTAAAACAGACAGCAATTAAAAATACTCTTAAGTATATATTGGATGATTTAACAGAAATAGATAATAGAATTAAAAATAAAAAAGCCATTGAAACTAATGGGTTGAATTCAAAAGTAGATGGAATGCGAATTAATAATTCCAGTTTAACGTCTGACGATTATGCAAGATTCCAAACCCCTGAGTATCGAATTGCGACAGTTAAACAAAGTAACCTGGAAAAAATGGGTAAATCTCGTGGGGAGTGCTATGGTTTTACTTATGCGATGGTTGATCCAGAGTTATCGCCATATAAAAATCCAGGCATAACCATTGATCTAAACAGGGAAATTCATCGTTATCAAAGAAATCAATTTGTGCGCGAAAAAGATCAACAATCAATAAAAAGAACGCGGCTTACGAGAGAATATTTTTGTCCTGACTCACGGAAACAAGCACAGCAGATTTTAGGCGTTGCTGAAAAAAATAAAGGCAAAGAGCTCTATTTAGAGCGACGATGTTCTTCGGGAGGGCATGCGTGTTATTTAAGCGTACAAGATGATGGAAAAATAAGATATATGGATCCTAATCATGGAGCCTATTTGTTTCAAAGCCAAAATGATTTCATAGATTTTTATACTATAGCCGCTGTAAAAGAAAAAGAAGCTGGAGCAGATTTTCGTTTTTATTCTCTTTCCGAATTGAAATATGATAAAAATCTGGAACTCACTGAATCTAAAACATGGCAAGGAACAATTCGATCTTTTCTTACGGGTTCGAAATATAGGGATAATAGCTTACTATCTCTGATAGTAACTTCAAGTATTTATATGGCTTTAGGTGCTGTAATTGGTACGGGCATTGGCGCTGCTCTTGGTGCCGCAATAGGAAGTGTAGTTCCGGTTATAGGAACAACCATCGGTGCCGCGGTTGGCGCTATGCTTGGTTCGGTGATAGGCGGGGTAGCTGGAAAGTTATTAACTACTATTGCGTATAGAAGTGGGCATACAGGAATATTAAGCATTCCTCATTTGATTCAAGATAGTTGGTATAGTTTTAAAGAAAATCGGCTATCACGACCCTCCCTCATTGCCTCAAAAACTAACGACTCTGTAGCCGTTGTGGTGAATACTAGTTCTTTTAGTTCCACCTCAAAAATTTTATCGCATCTTGATACCAATCTGCCACAGCAAAAATCTGGAATATTTGAAAAGATGATTAGCGCTGAAAATAACCAAGACAAGAGTATCCCTGAAATAATGTGCTCTCAAAGTGAAATAACTGAGAAGGATGATGCTGAGCAAATCGAATCAATGAAATCAATGGTGGACAGACTCCATTGATTACTTTAAGAGGATCAAATAGCCTAATAAATGCTCATATTGAGTATAAGCAACTAGATGAAACTAGAATTAATTTAGAGTTTTCACTCATTTCAGTATCTAGTTGCACGGATCTGCTGCAAATCCGGATAAAATACTGTATAATACGCGACTATTTTAACCCATTTTAAGTTTATAAGAGTGCTATGACTGATTTAAACCTTTATAGAAACATTGGTATCTTCGCCCACGTAGATGCCGGAAAAACCACCACTACCGAACGTATTCTTAAGCTCACCGGTAAAATCCACAAAATGGGTGAGGTTCACGAAGGTGAATCAACCACCGATTTTATGGAACAGGAAGCAGAGCGCGGTATTACCATCCAGTCAGCAGCGGTAAGTTGTTTCTGGAAAGGTACTCGTTTTAACGTAATCGATACCCCAGGACACGTTGACTTCACCGTAGAGGTCTATCGTTCATTGAAAGTGCTTGATGGCGGTATCGGTGTATTTTGTGGTTCTGGCGGCGTTGAGCCTCAGTCAGAAACCAACTGGCGCTATGCGAACAATTCCAAAGTATCTCGTTTGATTTTCGTAAACAAACTTGACCGTATCGGCGCGAATTTCTTGAACGTGACCGAACAAGTGAAAAAAGTATTGGGTGCAAATCCATTAATTATGACTTTGCCAATTGGCATTGAAGATGACTTCGTAGGTGTTGTCGATTTATTAAGCCGTAAAGCGTACATCTGGGACGAAACTGGTCAGCCAGAAAATTACACCGTTACTGACGTGCCAGCCGATATGCTTGACGACGTTGAAATGTACCGCGGACAATTAATTGAAACGGCGCTTGAAATGGATGATGAGCTACTGATGGCTTACCTGGACGGAGAAGAGCCTTCTATAGAAGACATTAAGCGCTGTATCCGTAAAGGTACACTCGAATTAGCTTTCTTCCCAACTTATTGCGGTTCAGCCTTTAAAAACAAAGGGATGCAATTATTGCTGGATGCTGTGGTTGACTATTTGCCTGCTCCTCACGAAGTTAATCCACAACCTTTGACAAATGCTGAAGGTGAGCCAAATGGCCAATTCGCTATCGTTTCTCCTGATGAGCCATTTCGCGCTTTGGCATTTAAAATCATGGATGACCGTTATGGTGCTCTAACTTTCGTGCGTATCTACTCAGGAAAACTGAATAAAGGTGATACCATTCTTAACTCCTTTACCGGTAAAACTGAACGTGTTGGCCGTATGGTTGAGATGCAAGCGAATGAGCGTCATGAACTGCACAGCGCTGAAGCAGGCGACATTATAGCTATCGTTGGCATGAAAAACGTTCGCACCGGTCACACGCTTTGTGATCCTGACCATGAGTGTACACTTGAAGCGATGGTCTTCCCTGAGCCAGTCATCTCTATTGCGGTCACGCCAAAAGATAAAGGCTCAACTGAAAAAATGAGTATTGCTATTGGTAAAATGGTTGCAGAAGATCCAACGTTTAGAGTTGAAACTGATGTTGATTCAGGTGAGACCATTCTTCGTGGCATGGGTGAATTACACCTTGATATTAAAGTGGATATCCTGAAGCGTACTTACGATGTTGAGTTAATAGTAGGTCAGCCTCAGGTTGCTTACCGCGAAACCATAACCAAGTCGATTCAAGACAGCTTTACTCACAAGAAACAATCAGGGGGTTCTGGTCAATATGGTAAGATTGACTATACTATTGAGCCAGGTGAGCCAAACAGTGGATTTACATTCATCACATCTGTTGTTGGCGGGAACGTTCCTAAAGAATTCTTCCCCGCAATTGAAAAAGGTTTCCGTTCAATGATGGGCACCGGTACTTTGGCAGGTTTCCCCGTATTGGATGTTGTAGTTAACCTCTCCGATGGTGGTTTCCACCCTGTCGATTCTTCGGCAATTGCGTTTGAAATTGCGGCAAAAGGCGCTTTTCGTCAGTCTATACCAAAAGCTGCCCCACAACTACTTGAACCAATTATGAAAGTTGACGTTTATAGTACAGAAGAAGATGTAGGTAATGTTATTGGTGACTTGAACCGTCGTCGCGGCATGATTTCTGGCCAAGAGCCTAGCGCAAGCGGCGTACGTATTAAGGCCGATGTTCCTCTTTCAGAAATGTTTGGTTACATCAGCACATTGCGCACCCTTACCTCTGGTCGTGGTCAATTCTCAATGGAGTTCTCTCATTATGCTCCTTGCCCAACCAATGTAGCTGAAGCAGTGATTGCCAAAGAAAAAGAAAAGAAAGCAGCAGCTGCTAAG
>NZ_JH413843.1:0-2067 GCF_000162755.2 Legionella drancourtii LLAP12 | reverse complement strand
CTCTGACGGGGCTTTTTTATATTCAAATAAATCAGGTATGGAAATTAAAAAAAGTCGCTTAACTGGTTGTAAACTTTTCCTTACCTCGTCAATTTTTCGTGCGCTATTAATGTAGATTATCCAAAACAATAGGTTTAAACGCCTACTATGAAATAGAGGCCAGTTTTAAGACCAAGCATTTTATCTGTCTTTGATAACCAGCCTCCATAATGTCTTATAACCGCAGTTTTCCTCTGGGTGTGCTAATTTGGTTAGTTTCCATAAACTAGCCAATGGCGCGGTTATGTCTTGCGATATAACCATCAAGGCTAGAGGGATCTTGGAGCAATCTATAGTGAATTAAAATGTGATATTATCCCTCAGTAGAAGATAGTAGTATGCAATCGGAACTTAATTCAGGAGATGTAGTCGTTGTTGATAGTGAGTTACAACCTAGTCCAGGCTATTATGTTCTCATTTATTTAACACAAAAAACAAATAGTATTACTTCAATATAGGTATGAGCATGATTCAACTTTATATTTTTTAATTAAGGAATTAAATAATGCATCCTAATCCTAATGAGTTATATCCAGTACCTAATTCTGAGCGAACAGCGTTTTTAAAGAATATTATTACCAACCCCAATATCATTGTGGGAGATTTCACCTATTATGATGATCCGGAGAATATACGAAATTTTGAAAAGAATGTGCTTTATCATTTTGACTTTATTGGCGATAAATTAATTCTTGGGAAATTTTGTCAAATTGCTACAAGCGTTAAATTTGTGATGAATGGCGGGAATCATGACTTAAATGGCTTTTCCTCTTTCCCTTTTGTGATTTTTAAATCGCAATGGCCAGAAATTCCTTTTGAGCCTCATTGCAAAAAGGATACCGTGATTGGTAATGATGTATGGATTGGGTATGACGCTACAATTATGCTAGGTGTGACCATTGGCGATGGCGCTATTATTGGTACACGCGCTGTGGTGACTAAGGACGTGGCTCCCTATGAAATTGTGGGCGGGAATCCAGCACGGGTCATTCGTAAACGTTTTGATGAAGAAACGATTGATTTTTTGCTGAAGCTACAATGGTGGAATTGGCCAATTGAAAAAATTAGAGAGCACGTTTTAGCTATTATGAACGGTAATAAAATGGCATTAGAAGGTTTATTATGATGCGCCCCGTTCAATTATTAACTGCTTGGATTGAAGAGGAAAAATCAATTGGTGCTCAACATGCACAGCATGCGGTGCTGTCATCACTGGGATTGAATGGTGCGTCTCATGGTCGCGTCGTAGCAATTCGTGAAATAACACAAGACTGGATCTTGTTATTTACCCAAAAACGAACGAGAAAAGTGCTTGAGATAAAAAATAATAATCAGGTAGCGCTTACCTTTTGGTTTGAGCGTTATGCACGGGAAGTGAGCGTGGAAGGAGAAGCAAGCTTATTATCAAGAGAACAAAATGCGCACTATTGGGAAACCTATCCTCAATGGGCGCAAATACGCTTTTGTAGTTATGCACCAACATCCGGGGTACCGATTGAAAATAAGCAACTATTAGAAGATAATCGACTGGATATAGAGCAGTCCTCTAAAGACACCATGTTGCCTTGTTCACCTGATTATTGTGGTATTGCAATTAAGCCTAAGCGGTTTGTGTTTTATAGCTATCGCGTGGATGAATTATCCGATGTTTGGGAATATTTGATTGATAATAATACAATTGTCCAAAGACGATTATCTCCTTGAAGAAAGGATTTTTTGAAATGAATAAAAGTAATGTATTAGAGAAATTAGAGCCTCTGATTTGGAGTGAATCGTTGCCGTAGGTACGTGATAATGATGGTATTCGCCCTGATCTAGCACCATGGCTAGGCTCTCTTGTCGTTCATCCTGATTATCAGCGAGAAGGCATTGCGCCCAAACTTATGAATGCTATTAAGCAAAAAGCGAAACAGCTAGGTTTTAGCCAGTTATATCTATTTGCTTTTGATCCTACATTTCCGAATTATTATTCCAGGCTAGGATGGAACAAGATAGGGAGGGATAACTTTAAAGGACATGACGTGCAGT
>NZ_JH413842.1:16193-17930 GCF_000162755.2 Legionella drancourtii LLAP12 | reverse complement strand
TTGCTCACTTGGAAAAACGCTATATCCGCAAAGATGGTCGTATTATCTGGGCCATGGTCAGTTACTCACTGATTCGAGACGAGCAGGGGCTACCAGTTAATTTTATTATACAAATAAAAGATGTTAGCGAGCGCGTTCAAAATGAAGAAAAAATGCGACAGCTTAATGAAAAAACAATGGCGACTTTAAATGAATTAAAGCTACTTGAACATGATGAAAATTTATTAAATAAGTTAAATCGCTCCCTGCAAATTTGTGTTTCAGTAGAAGAAGCATACCCACGAATCAATTTAATTGCACAAGAGTTATTTCCTGAATTAAGTGGTGGTTTAGCTGTTTTTAATCAATCTGCCAATCAATTGGAAACTGTAATTCAGTGGGGACACGATCAACTATTGCCAAAGTTATTTTTGCCAATGGATTGTTTTGCAATCCGCGAAGCGAATACTAATCTGGTTGATGATCCACAAAAATCGGTACCTTGTAATCATTATTTAACCACTCCGGAAGGAGGCTATATTGGATTACCCTTAATGGTGCAAAATGAATTAATTGGTGTCATTCATTTGTTGGCAGCCAAAGGGAAAAAACTAACACAACACCAAGAGGATATGGCAAATTCATTTGGCCATATTGTTAAACTTGCATTAGCTAATATTAATTTACGTGCCTCACTAAGTGAACTCACCTTACATGATCCATTAACTAATTTATATAATCGACGCTATTTGAATGAATTTTTATCGCGAGAATTAGTGCGAATTGCACGCGAAAAAAATACACTATGCGTGGCTATGCTGGACATTGATAATTTCAAGAACTTTAATGATACGTACAGTCATTTAGCCGGTGATGAGGTGCTTAAATCAATTGGGCAATTATTGGCTAGGAATTTTCGTAAAAGTGATATTTCATTTCGTTTCGGTGGCGAGGAGTTTTCTGTGATATTACTGAATATGACCTTAGATAATGCCGTGCAACGAATGGAGCAATTCCGTAAACAGTTAAAAAATACAATAGCTTATTATAAAGACAGGCCATTACCAGGCATTACCATTTCAATTGGAGTAGCAGAAGCCCCACAACAAGGAGCGACCATTGAAGAGATTATAAAAGCCGCAGACCATGCACTTTATGCGGCTAAAGAAGCAGGTAAAGATAGAGTAAATTCCTATAATTAACTCATGTTACGCACACTCCATTTTAAGCGGCCATATTTTTAAGCTCCTGCCACGCAATCTGATTTGCTCTAAGGATTAGTTTGTACTTGATGGCAAAGTGATTTAATTGAGTTTTTATCTTCAACAGTTCCAGCTTGCAATAGGCAATAATAGAAGCATAAATATGATTACACTGAGTTTTGACGGTTCGAGTGGGTGACTTGGTTAAGCTTGTATTTTGCTTAATTGACTTGTGAGGGGTCGTGGGTGAGTAGAATGGTCGGATCACTCCGACCAAACCCTCCGCAGAATCGGACTTGCGGAACTACCGCATCCGGCTCCCGATAGATCAGTGTCCCCTCATATATTCAGTGAGTCTAGAATATCGATACAGTTTTCCTTTTCTTCGGGAAACCTGCTATTTCAAGTAATTGAAGCAATCTGTCCCATGTTACCCTTCGCTTGCCACCACGACGATTTAACCATCGCAATATCAAGCGCTTTGTCCGGCACCGTCAAGTTAACTATTGAAAGAGCAAAAAGTATTTTTTGTCGAATTTTAGGCGCAAAGCATCTC
>NZ_JH413842.1:12624-15856 GCF_000162755.2 Legionella drancourtii LLAP12 | reverse complement strand
AAGCGCTTTGTCCGGCACGTCAAGTTAACTATTGAAAGAGCAAAAGTATTTTTTGTCGAATTTTAGGCGCAAAGCATCTCAGTTGCAGCGGAATTCCAAATTTCTTTGGCCTTTTGAAATTGTATTTTTCGATGAGAAGCGGAATGGGTGTAGCGTCCAACAGCGACTGCGAAGAGGTTCCTGATTTTTCCCATGAGTGCGATGAGGTTCTGCGCCCCTGCTGGTGATTTAAAGCGAATGAGGCATTTTTTTTTCTACGCGTGAGCTGATGAGCATTTTCAACCCGATTATTGAGCCCTTTATGCGAGCGATGCTCGACTCCTTTGCACATCTGGCGAATTGGTCTCAAATAGCTTCTTAGCTTGTCTGTTACGATAACCCTTGGCTTGGGATAGGCGTTTAATAAGCGAGACAGGAGCGGATGGCCGTATTTTGTCGATAACCCTTATAGAATATGGGTTATCGCAAATGATGCTGATAAACCAGCGCTATATGGAATTAACCTCACAAAGGAAAGCAGAAAATAATTCTCTTAGGTCTGATTAATTAGGTTAATCAGACTCTCTATAGATGATTAATTATTGCACGGAAATTTCGACGGTTAGCGTTTAGAACCCCTAATATCAGCAACTTTCATAAGCCCTATTTTGGCCAATTTTTGAGTTAAGCAACAAAGCCAATCAATGGGATGTTTTATTAGTAAGTTCATACTTTTTTTGGGCTTTTTAATGAAAATTTATTTAAAATAAAATAGTATATTAAAAAAGAACCTATTACAAAAAAATAAAAGGCAACTATCCACAGCCCAATCAGTGGATCGAGAAGAAATCCTAAAAATACAAATCCAATAAAGAATAGTTGGACTACTATTGATAATAGTACGGATGTGATTCTATTTATCTGTTTCATATTTTGGCCTTACTTAGAGATATACAGATTTTATAAAAAGTTAAAATATCATATTATTTAAAAAAATGGCCCCTAGTCAGGGGCACTCAGCTCTCAATTAGAATCAATTCGCTTAGCAAGGGCAATTGTTGATTTTGTTAAATCAGAAGAATATTTTGAATTGGCGCATTCCAGTTCGCGTATATAGTTATTGTCAAACCATTTTACCCTGTATAAATATCCACTGGCATCAGTACCTGCAATATCAATCAATGTAATTTTGCCGTTTACCTCTGAGAGAGCATCTTCCTCTGCAATTCTTGCGGCACCATGAGATATATGTAAATTGTTTTCGGTATATGCACATGTACCTATCGGATTTTTAAAAAACTGCACGGCTCCTGACCACCCACTATTGGGGTTTTTATTAACATAAGTTCCTGCAGGAGCAATACCAATATATTCACTCATCTCACTTTTTGGCACTCCAACATAGGTATAAGCCATCACCATTTCATCGGTGTGTTTACGTAAATGAGTTTCAGTAGGTTTAAACATTTTAGTTTCAATTGCAGCACGTTTTTGTATAAATTCATTAAAGTGTAAAAGCTCATGTGCCCTTGGAGAATCCTCTTTAACATAACCAATTTTTTTCTGTTGCTTGGCATCAATTATATCTTTTTGTTTTTGCCAATCCGCGCTCATTAGCGTGGATCGAGGAACAATTTGTACTCCTGAATCAGGAGTCATAAGTCCTTTTTTCTCCAATATTTTTTGATTTTCTTTCATAAACATATCTTTTTGTGCATCAGTTAGGCTGAATGCTAAAGAGGGTATAAGTGTTAATGCGATTGCTATTTTATTCATTTTTTCTTCCTTAATTTTGATCCCACCAGCCATCATAAATGCTGCAATCAGATACTTGTGTATTCACATCCAGTATTTCATGACCGCTATCTAAAAAATAATGAAATCCGGAGACAAAAAATGATCCGCCAGGGTAAGATTCATTCCAATGAACAGCCGCTTGTCTCCAGGTATATCCCATACCAGTGTCTATATAATGGTAACCTTTTGATAGATTATTTAAATCATAATTGTGAAAGCTTACAACGGGTTTTACCGCATATCCAGCCCAAACTGGCAATGAGTTTTTAAATTATTGTTTTTTTAAAAAAGTCATCCAGATATTTAAGGTTGGCGTTATATTCAGGGGCATTAATATTATTCCAAGTTCCTTTTTTAACGGTAAACCCTATAACTGAAAAAGCACGATTCATAAGTAAGAGAGGAATTATGAGCTGATATTCAGGGATTGGGCGTATGCTTGCATAACCCTTTAAAAAGGATTTTTTTAGCTTGGATTCCTCTGACCATTCATTAAGTTCCAAAGGACTAAAGTCCTCTTCGGCAAAGCTCGCACGTGCGGAAGCCCAGTCAATAATACCTGTAATTTCCTCATCAAATATAATTATATTACCTGGTCTAAAATCACGATGAATGAGACATGCGCCATCTACTAAATTCAATGCATCAACATGTGTCTTATAATATTGCCAGGATTTTTCAAGGAGCTCTTTGGGTAAATTATTGCTACATTCCGAAAAGCTTTCTTCAAATTTATGCTTGAATGGAGTACGTGGATCTGGACTTAAACTGTGTTCTTGAGTTAAATCTCCATACTGACTAACTCGATTAAGATGTAGAATTGCAAGTAATACTCCGGTTTCATAGCTAATTTTATCGGTCATATCTTTCTTGTTCAGTAGATTACCTGAAAAACACTCCATTAAAATAGCGCCATAATTTGATGTGGTTGGTGGTTCTGCCTGGATAATTTTGGAGACTGGTAATACATCTTCAAGAAAATTTAAAAAATAAATTTCACGCCAGTAGTCCTCAGCTCGCGGGCATATTTTCAAAATAAACGGGCTGCTTTTTGGAAAGACAACTTTATATACAATGGCAACCATTGCTTCTTCATGCTCAATAGGGATGAAACTAGCATTGCCAAGATTAAATCGTTGTTTATAGAAGATAAGATTATTCATACACAGGAACTTGATTTAATTTTTTAATAAAGGCTTTAAGTGACAGATATTTTCCATAACTCAGGTGTGTTGTAATTATTTTTTGAATGGGAACACCTAATTGATAAAGGTGAAGAATTTTATCTTTGTCTTTATCATACATTGAAGCCTGTATTACTCCCTTTGGCTTGCCAAGTTTGATTCCTTTGGCAGCGCGTGCTTTTAGTCCTTCTTTCGTTCTTTCCGAAATAAAATCCCTTTCCAGCTCAGCAAGCATTGAAAAAAATGGTGATGAGCACTTTATTGGCTACATT
>NZ_JH413842.1:0-11141 GCF_000162755.2 Legionella drancourtii LLAP12 | reverse complement strand
TTTTGCACCCAGAATTAAAGGTCTGAAGAAAGCCACCCTATACAGTTTTCACTCTAGGGGTAAATTCCATATAGCGCCGGTTTATCAGCATCAACCTTTACAACCCTTACTCAGCAAGGCTTATAGAGCGAGCATTGATTATTTCATCTTCTAACAGTAATTTCGCAATCTCTTGAATATTAATAAGTTTTTTCTGATTTGCAAAATGTAAATGTACCTAGCATATTACAATGAATCTGAATAGAAATGGTTTTTCCGAATAATAAGTAATCTAATCTGCTTTTCAATTTCAATTAGTGCAAAAAATAGGACACCACTAAAGACAATAAGTATTCCTTCTGTAAAAGGAATTGATTCTGTAATAAATATCTTCTGAAAAAAGGGTACATAAGTGATGGAAAACTGAGCTACAGTAATGATTATTACTGCCAACCAGACCACTTTTGTACCTTTAACAGCGTTCCAGGTTAGTGAAGTACCATACATATTCCGAATGAAAAACAGGTGAAAAATTTCCATGACCACCAAGGTATTTAGTGCAATAGTCTGAGCAAGAACTTCTGAGTAGCCACGTTCTAATGCATGGAAATAGAGTCCAAATACGCCACACAAAAAAAGAATAGAAACAAGAATAATATGCCAAACCAGAACACCACTAAGAAGTGGTTCATGACGTGAGCGTGGGGGACGTTGCATCGTACTTTCTTCTGTTGGCTCAAAGGCTAAAGTAAGGCCCAGGGTAATCGCAGTAATCAGGTTAATCCATAAAATCTGAATAGGTGTTACCGGTAAACTTATCCCAAACAGTAATGCCACAACGATGGTCATTGCTTCACCTGCATTGGTGGGTAAAGTCCAGCTGATGACTTTTTTTAAATTATCATATACTGTTCGACCTTCACGAACTGCAGCGACTATGGAGGAAAAATTATCATCCGCCAATATTAATTCAGCAGATTCCTTAGCCACCTCACTGCCTTTTTTACCCATTGCAATTCCCGCATCGGCTCGTTTCAAAGCTGGCGCATCATTCAATCCATCACCGGTCATGGCGACTGTCATTCCATGGGATTGTAAGGTCATAACCAATCTTAATTTATGCTCAGGGCTTGTGCGGGCAAATACGTCCGTCGTTAATACTGCGTTGGCAAGTTCTTCGTCATTCATATGATCCAAATCGTTACCGGTCAGCACTTTATCGGCATTTTTAAGCCTAATTTGTTGGGCTATGGCAATTGAAGTACGCGCATGATCCCCTGTGATCATTTTCACGGCGATACCGGCTTTGTAGCATTGATTAATAGCAGCAATTGCTTCAGGGCGTGGAGGATCAATCAAACCCACCATACCAAGAAAAATCAACTCGTGTTCCACATCCGAAAATTCAAGCACCGTATGTTCCGGATTTATTGGCTTCATTGCTAAAGCCAATACTCGTTGTCCCTTGGCGGCTATCTGCTCTATTTGATGATGCCAGTAGGCTTTATTTATGGGTTCCATTCTACCGTCTTCTGTTCTTTGTTTCTCACAATGAGTTAAAAGCTGTTCAGGTGCTCCTTTGAGAAAAACAAAGGCTTGCTTTAAATGATTATGATGGAGTGTCGCCATGAAACGGTATTTGGAATCAAAAGGAATCACATCCGTACGCATCCAGGTACTACGTTCTTCAAAAAGTAGTGGATTTATTTTTCCTGCAAAGCTTAACAAAGCCCCTTCCATGGGGTCGCCTTCTACTCGCCAATTTCCTTCATGTTCATGAAGTGCTGCATCATTGCAGTGAATGGATGTCCTGGCAAGTTCTGCTAACAAAGGGTACTGATTGATGTTAATGGCTTCCTTATTTAATTGAATAGTGCCTCTTGGCTCATACCCTGTACCGTCTAATGTAAACTCATGGGCAGCTGTAACAACCGATGAGACTATCATTTTATTTAGAGTGAGCGTTCCGGTTTTATCGGTACAAATAACCGATACTGAACCTAAGGTTTCTATAGCAGGTAAACGACGTATAATTGCATTTCGACGGGCCATAGCTTGTACGCCAATGGCAAGCGTGATCGAGAGCACTGCAGGAAGTCCTTCTGGGATGGCGGCAACCGATAAGCTCACAACAACCATGAACAGTTCGCCAAAGTGATGGTGCTGCACAAAATAGCCATAGGCGAGCAGTAATGCCCCAATCAGCAAAATCAGTGTAGTAAGCCATTGAGCAAACAATCCCATCTGAACTATCAATGGGGTAGTTAACGTCTGTACTGCCGATAACAAACCGCTGATGTGCCCAATTTGAGTAGTCTCACCAGTTGCCACCACAATGCCTCTGCCCTGACCGTTAGTGACCAAGGTACCGCTAAACGCCATGCAAGTGCGATCACCGAGTGCTACATCGGTATTCACTGATGTGATCTGTTTCTCCACTGGAGCTGACTCACCAGTAAGTATGGCTTCGTCAATGGTAAGGCCATGGGTTTTAAATAGGCGTACATCAGCAGGCACTTTGTCTCCTGCTTCTAACAATACGATATCACCAGGCACCAGTTCTTCTCCTGGTACACTATGACGTTCGCCGTCTCGAAGCACGGTTGCTATTGGGGTGAGCATCTGGCGAAGCGCACTCAGTGCTTTTTCTGCTTTACCTTCCTGAATAAAACCAATCAGGGCATTGATTATTACTACCGCTAAAATCACTACCGTATCAATGACATGATGCAACAGAGCAGTAATCACCGCTGCCCCTAATAAAACATAAATCAGGATGTTATGAAACTGCAAAAGAAATCGAAGTAGTACACTGTGCCTGGCAGGCTCTGGTAGCCGATTATAACCGAAGGTTTTAAGCCGTGATTGAGCTTCATCATGAGTTAAACCTGACAGGGAGCTCTTTAAAACAGCAACTACCATTGTTGTGGGTTGGTCATGCCAGATTTGTGGCTTATCCTTAATTATCGCATCCGTTGTCATCATTGACTCTATTATTGTTTAATAGGCGCTCACCGGCGAAACAAAGCCATTAGGCTTTAAGGCCAGTAAAGAGCAACTGAGTTGTTGTACAACACTTTCAGCTGTATTGCCAAAAATAAAGCCTGGAATCCCTGTTCGCGCCACAGTACCCATAACCAATACATCAATGTGATTATTCTCAATGATTTTTTGCATCACGTGCTCTGGTTGACCTTTAACATGCTGAATTTTATAGCGACCACCGATATTAGCTTCCTTAATCACTGTTTCTAACGCCAAGAGGTGTTCAACTTGAGTCTCTGCTACGATTTTGTCTAATTCTTTTTGGGATATTTTGATGTAAATTCGATCGCGCAAATATTCTTCAAGCTGATAAACCCAGCAGGAAATAATGGTCAGTTCACCACTGCATCGGTCTGCAAGGGTGTGAGAAACCTGTAACAGCCTTAGTGCCAGATCATGACCTACTTGCTCTTCATTTTCAGGATCTATAGCTACGGCTACCTGGATGTTATTGCGTGAATGTCTAATAGGTCGACATAGCCATACGGGACATGGGCATTGACGCAGCAATGCCATATCCAGTACCTCAAATCCTTTACCATCCACCTTGGGTTCAGCTTCTTTAATGACTAAATCATGTCCATCACGCAATACATGGCGGATAATCCGCACAGAAGGAGCAGAGCCACAATCAAGTTCAATAGCGATGCTCAGTTCTGTGTCACTTATTTGTAACATCACTTGTATGGCTTGAATGGATTTGGCCATTCGCTCCTTCAGAAAATCCTCGTACGATTTTTTATATTCTTTATGAGTTTGCGGAAGCTCTGGGCACACGATAAGGATCTTAAGCATACTTTGATTGGTTCTTGCAAGACTTAGAGTCTGTTTTAACCCTTCCATTTCATCACGAATACCATGACTCACAAATAAGATATTTTGAAATTGTTGCATTAGTGATTTCATCCTTAAAATATGTAAAGTGCAGCGGGTTGTTTTAATAATCTAAGGAGTATTAGGCTCCTTAGCTCCAGTTTTCTTTTGCCTTATCGGTATTATTTAAAATAACCCGCCTGATATTTACATGTACTGACCCCCGTTTATATCTATATTAGCACCCGTTATAAAACTTGCTGAAGGCGATGCCAGAAAAGCAACTGCCTCTGCTATGTCTTGAGGTTGTCCTAATCGTCCTACTGGGATGCCAGAGATAATGCTGGTTAAAACTTCTTCACGCATTTGACTTATCATTGGCGTTTCAATATAACCGGGCGAAATAGTATTGACTGTGATTCCTTTATTGGCGACTTCAAGAGCTAAACTTTTGGTAAATCCAAATAAAGCCGCTTTGCTTGCTGCATAATTGCATTGGCCAAACTGTCCTTTTCGGCCATTAATGGATGAGATAGAAATAATACGACCATACCCTTTATCCAACATAGCTGGTAAGGTATTTCGTGTCATATTAAAGACACTGGTAAGATTAGCATCAATTACCTGTTGCCATTGTTCTGGGGACATTTTTTTTAAACTGGAATCTTTTGTAATCCCCGCATTATTAACTAACACATCAATACGCCCATAACGCTCCATCACTTGGGACACTAAGTGTTCACAATCTGAAAATTGCGCCATGTCCGCATAAATAATTTCTATATCAAACCCTGCTTTTCGTTGTTCTTCCTGCCAACGCTTGGCTTCATCATGCTTGCCGTCTTTAAAATAACAAGCAATTACTGCATAGTTGTGCGCTAACTGCCGGCATATGGCACTACCTATACCACCAGTACCACCAGTTACAATTGCGGTCATCCGTTCCATGGTCATTCTCCTTAATTAAAATGTGTTTTTGTGAGATGCTTTTTTTAAAACAAAAAATCCAGCTAACCCTGCAGTTAACGAACCTAAAACCACACCGATTTTGACTAAAGGGATTAAATCCAAGGTGCTGTGTTGGTAGGCCAAAGAGCCAATAAATAAACTCATGGTAAACCCCACACCGCAAATTAATGCAATACCATAGACCTGGCGAAGAGTAACGTTATCATTTTTAAGAAGTTGTTTAAAATGTACAAAATAACCTAATGACAAAAATATACCGACTTGTTTGCCAATAAATAAGCCTAAGGCTATTCCTAAAACAATGGGATGGATGAACATAGATGTATCAAGGCCGATAAAAGTTACTCCGGCGTTAGCAAAAGCGAAAACAGGAAGAATGATAAATACTACCCAGGGATGTAAGCTTTCTTCTAAACGGGTAAGCATGGACTTCTTCTTTCCATCGGGAATGGTCATGGCAATAACAATGCCGGCCAAAGTGGCATGAACGCCTGACTTTAAGACGGCAACCCACAAAACAAAGCCTACAACCATGAATACTGAAACACGGCGGCACTTAAAATAATTTAAACCAACTAAAATTAGGCTCATCAACAGAGCTAAGGAAAGTGACAGAAGCGAGAGTTTTTTGGTGTAGAAGAAAGCAATAATGACAATAGCTGCGATGTCATCAAAAATAGCAATCGCTGTGAGCAGGATTTTTAAAGAAAGGGGTATGCGAGAGCCCAATAGAGATACAATCCCTAAAGTAAAGGCAATGTCAGTCGCAGTAGGGATAGCCCAGCCTTGCAGATAAACTGGATTATGCGCGTTAAACCCAATAAATATTAAAGCGGGAACGAGTAAACCACATAGTGCCGTAATGACAGGAACAAACAAGTTTTTTTTATTGCTTAAAACGCCCCGTTTGATTTCTCGTTTAATTTCAAGACCAATTAACAGGAAATAGATGGCCATTAAGCCATCGTTAATCCACAATAATAAAGGTTTTTGTATGTATAGAGGGCCAACACCAAGGGCTGCTTTAATGTGTAAGAAATGCTCGTAAGTAAAGCGATAAGGTGAATTCGCCACTAGAATTGCAAGAACTGCTGCAAAAAATAATAAAATGCCGCCCAAGGTTTCTAAATTATAAAAAGAATCTGATTTAATCATTCGTTTAATTTATAACTAACATAAGGTTAGTGTACTGGGAGTCTACTGAAATTAACAGCGTCTGATGCCTCACATCCTTCAGCTCCTTTATTCAAACTTCATGAGACTCCTTTATACCAATAGGCACACAACGGAATTTTAGGTATTTATATAATGTAGGTTTTGAGATGCCAAGTTGCAGGTAGGATACTTCCGAGCAACCAGGAATTTTTATAAATTTACTTTTCAGCAAGTAAAAGACGACACACAGTTTATTATCAATCAACATTTTCCAGGGACTAATTTCCCTAAAAAAGACATTGATATCAATAAGCATTATGCTGCACAAAAAATGATTTTTGATATTTACAGTTATACACGTTCAGGTGCTGAATTCATTGCTAATCTGGGTCGCCATGCCAAAAAACTCACCAGTCGTGATTTGCAGCCAAAATTTGTTTTTGATGAACTCCTGGAGTTTTGTGAACAGCATAAAACTATTCGTCCTAAATATTCAACATTACAGACTATTGTTTCAAAAGCGATTAGTCGTGAAGAAAACAGGCTAACTTTAAAATTAGAGCGTTTATTAAATAAAGTGGAGAAGGCTGATCTTGATAGTTTATTAGCAAAGGACGACCTATTTCACAATTTAACTTTATTGAAAAAAGATCCAAAGAACTTTAAAACCAAAGAAATGCAGAAAGAACTTTCGAAACAAAGACAAATTTTCGCTTTATTTAATAAAGCGAAAATGATAATACCCTTATTGAACATTTCAAGGCAGAACATTCAATACTATACAGGGCTTGCCGAGTTCTATGAGGTCAATATACTTCAAAAATTAAACAGGAAAAAAGCAAGGTTATATTTGATATACTTTGTTTGGCAGCGTTTTGTTAAATTAAATGATCATCTGACTTCATTTTTTATTCACAAAATGGGTACATATGAAGATTTAGCGAAAGCTTATGCACAATCCTGTGTATTAGAAGCAAAACTTGGAATAGATCCTGCTCGAAAAACAGCAAGTAAGATTCTAAAAATTATTGCTAATCATGATATTGTTTCAGACAATATTAGACCAAGTTGTTATGAGATTGTTGATCAAAAAAACTTTAGCGTATTTGCAGAAAAACTGGCAAATCCATCGATTGATGAGAGAGACTATACATGGGCATATTATGACAATGAATTCAGCGCTATTAAAACGAATTTACGTTCCATTTTCACAGCGTTAGAATTTAATTCTGAGCAACAAGCAAATTTAGGTAGTGCAATTGAGTTCATGCAGCAGCTACTTGCTAAATGGAAGGTAGAAGACATCCCTGCACTCACAGTTCCCCTCGCTTTCGCACCATCGGGAATGACAAAATATTTAATTTATAAGAAAACAATAAGCGGTTCTGGAAAACGATTAAAGAAAATTAAATTTATTAATATTAATCCGTATGAAGTGATTCTTTATCAGCAAATTACGAAAGAACTCAGCTCTGGCAACCTGTTTATTTCAGACACAGTGAATTATCGACGATTGGAGAATGAATTAATTTCCAAGGACTCTTGGTTAAAGGACAAAACAAAAATACTTGATAATTTATCCGACTGCTTAAACTTAAAGCCTATAGTGTCATTACTTAAAACTATGGAGAAAGAAATTGATGGGCTATATAAGCGAGTTAATCAGCGAATTGTCTCAAAACAAAACAAGGACATAAAAATTGATGAGGATAAATTAACCTGGCGGCTACCTTATAAAAAGAAAGAAGAGCTGGCTAATAATCCTTTCTATAAAAAAATCGAAACGGTTAGTTTGGCCAGTGGCATTGATTATACTGCCCAAGCGACTGGTTTTTTTGAGCGTTTCACTCATATTTTAAATAAAGGGGCTAAAACAGCTGTAAAACCAGAACATGTCAAAGCGTACCTTATAGCGCAAGGAGCCTCTATTGGGAAGAAGCGGATGGCTGAGTCTTCTGATGTAAGTATTCACGATTTAAATAATGTTGAAGGTACTTTTATTCGGCTGGAATCATTGATTGGCGCAGGCGATCAAATTATTAATCACATTGCAAAACTACCTATCTTTGAATATTATAATTTATCGGACTATGGCATACATGCAAGTCTTGATGGTCAAAAATTAGAAACAAAATATCAAACAATAATGGCACGGTACTCAACAAAATATTTTGGATATGGAAAAGGTGTTGTTTCTTATAGTCTAATTGCTAATCATCTACCCGTTAATACCAAGGTAATTGGTGCAAATGAACATGAAAGCCATCATGTTCTGGATATTGTTTACAACAATACCAGCGATCTGAAGATTACAGTCGTATCTGGAGACATGCATAGCATCAACCGGGTTAATTTTGCACTGATGTATTTGTTTGGTTATGATTTTATGCCGAGGTTCACCAAAATAAACAGAAAAGCCGACAAAAATCTCGTTGCCTTTAAAAAGCCAAGCGAATACAGTAAATTTTTAATAAAACCTTCTAAAAAAATTAGCAAACAATTAATTATTGATGAATGGGATAATATCTTGAGAATTATTGCATCCATTGCGATGAAAGAAACCTCACAGAGCACGGTGATAAGAAAACTATCTTCTTATACAAAAGCAAACTCTACTCTAAAGGCGTTGATAGAGTTTGATAAGATAATTATGAGCATTTATATGCTTAAGTACATTGATGATGTTGAGATGAGACGCTGTGTTCATCGAGCATTAAATAGAGGTGAAGCATTCCATCAATTACGTTCAGCGATCCTCAAAATCAGTGGCAAGCAATTGTTAGGAAAAACTGACAAAATGCTGGAAATTAATAATCAGTGCAATAAAATCTTGGCTTGTTGCATGATTTATTATAATACTGCTTTATTATCAGCTCTTTTAGAGCAGGCTAAACAACGTGGTGATGAGGCATTATGCAACGAAATTAAACGATTATCTCCCGTTGCATGGCAACATTTTAATATGTTAGGTATATTTACATTTTGCAAATCAGAAAAACTTATTTATATTCAAGAGGTTGCGAAATTACTATTAGAGGATGAAACCATCAATGCTCGCTCTATAAGCCTTGCTGAATAAGGGTTGTAGAATGTGATGCTGATAAACCAGCGCTATATGGAATTAACCCTTAGGAGCATTAAATGTCCGACTGGATCATTAATAATCAAAAGTCCCAGTTACAAACAGACACCATGCACCAAGAACTGGTCGAGGTATCGAATCGTGTTTATACCCCATTGGGATTTAAGTGCTCACAACCAGCCATAGAGCCAGAAAGTGCTGAGTATTGTGCTTACAGTTTTGAATTGAATAATTTTTCCGTTCGATTTCGAGTCGCTAAAATCACACCAACAAAAATCGGACAATTTGTTACGGTATGGAAACGTCTCAAAAAAGGACCTATCCAACCCTATGATAGTACTGATTCCTTAGATTTTTTTATTATTAACACTCGAAAAGAGGATCGATTCGGGCAATTTATATTTCCAAAATCTGTCCTGTGTCAGCACGATGTATTGTCTATAAATGGCGAGGGCGGAAAACGAGCCATCCGGGTGTATCCACCATGGGATGTAGCCGTAAATAAACAAGCAAAAAAAACACAAAAATGGCAACTAGAGTATTTTTTAGAAATACCCAAAAATAGTGAAATAGATCTCACTCGCGCCAAATTTCTTTATCGATAAATATAAATGGGTGAATAATGCTTATCGGATATGCTCGTGTTTCAAAAGCGGATGGATCACAATCGACAGATTTACAGAGAGACGCTTTATTGTCTGAATGAGTCAAAGAAGAAGCTATTTATCAAGATCATGCTTCTGGAAAACTAGATGATCGCCCAGGTCTTCAAAATTGTCTTAAAGCGTTAAGAGAAGGCGATACATTAATTGTATGGAAGCTAGATCGTTTAGGACGAAATCTTCGCCATCTAGTTAATATAGCGCATGATTTAACTGCAAAAAATATTGGATTAAAAGTTCTTACCGGTCATGGCGCAGCTATTGATACAACAACCTCGGCAGGTAAATTGGTCTTTGGTATTTTTGCAGCACTTTCTGAATTTGAACGCGAAATGATTAAGGAACGCACCCTTGCTGGAATGGCATCAGCCCGTGCACGAGGACGCAAAGGTGGTCGTCCTTATAAAATGACCCAAGCGAAACTCAGACTTGCAATGGCTTCATTAGGACAACTTGAGACTAAAATCGGCCCTTTATGCGAAGAACTTGGAATTACTAAGCAAACTTTATATAGACATGTATCACCAACAGGTGAATTGCGTGCAGATGGTAAAAAATTGCTTTGTATAATATAACAAAGGTCATTAGGAAATTTATCGATGAGTCAACAAAAACTAGATAGCTACCTTAGCTTGTGTACACAATTTTATGATTTAATCAGACCCCAACCACCGCTGGATGCTTATGCATTTTATCGCACATATGTGCTTAATGCAGGTGGGGTTGTTCTGGAACCTATGTGTGGTTCAGGTCGATTTTTACTCCCGTTACTCCAGGAAAATTTTGAAGTTATGGGCTTTGATGCCAGTGAGCATATGCTTAGATCCTTACATGCCAAAGCAAAATTACAACATCTTAAACCAGAAGTATGGCAAGGATTTGTTGAGGATTTAAATAGGGCACAAAGATATAACCTGATTTTCATTCCCAGTGGCTCATTTGGACATATTATTAATTTTGACTCAGTAAAAAAAGCATTGAAGGTCTTTTATGACCATTTAAATAAGGATGGGATTTTATTATTTGAAGCAGAAACATCTAAAATAGTGCCTGATCAAATTGGAGTTTGGAGAGGTCTTGTATGCCATAAACCAGATGGTAATTTAATCCTAGTAAATCGGCTAACAACTTACGAAGACAGTGTTTGTTATTCTATCGATAGATATGAGCTGGTAGATAGAGGGCAGATCGTACAAACTGAAGTTGAGGTATTTAATGTCCGACTTTATGATGATTCATTGGTTTTGACTAATATTCTCAAAGAGGTTGGTTTCAGAGAAAATTAAAATGATTAAGGCTTTTGATGGATCTATCAACCCTGATGAAGGTGACTCTAGTATTGTGTATGAATGCAGGAAATAAACAAAGTTAAATCAAGCTCATGATCGAAGATCGGTGATAGTAGCAATCCTTAGAGTACCTTTTCGTTCCAATGC
>NZ_JH413841.1 GCF_000162755.2 Legionella drancourtii LLAP12 | reverse complement strand
TATTGGATGAAGAAGCCTCTCTTACCTCTTTATCGCAATTAAATAAAGATGCGCGCTGCAACAATGTTGCAGCAATCTGTGTCTACAGCAAACACCTATCCGAATTTCATCAATTAAAAGCGATTCAATTAGCGACAGTGATCAATTTTCCCCATGGCAATGAAGACTTAACCACCTCCTGCGATGTCATTGAAAAAGCGCTTACATTAGGAGCTACGGAAATAGATTATGTTCTTCCATACCAGCTCTATTTGGATGGCAAGAAAGACGCGGCCCTACAGCAATGCCAAACAATAATTAAATTATGTAAACACCATAATCTGACTTCAAAAATAATTTTAGAAACCGGTGCATTTCCAGCATTAGAGCTTATTTATGATGCAAGTAAAGACTTAATTGAATCAGGTTGTGATTTTCTGAAAACATCAACTGGAAAAATAGCCCAAGGCGCCTCATTACCTGCGGTATTTACCATGCTAAGCGCGATTAAAGATACTAATGTGCCTTGTGGTATTAAGGTATCCGGTGGCGTGAAAACACCAACTCAAGCGTTTAATTATGCAACATTAGCAGAATTTATGATGGATAAAACAATTGATAAAAGCTGGTTTCGTATTGGTGCAAGTAGTTTATTAGGTGAACTGATTTAAAATATCCCCGTCTTCCTCATTGCCAATTAAATTAAGGAATAGTAATAAGAGGCTGAATTAGCTAAAATAGCCCGGCAAATTAACAAGCAATTACTGGAGTTTCAATTACCATGAACAATAAATCCGTATTTAAATCCATTTTAGTGGTATTTTTGGGCCTTGTTCTAACGGGCTGCAAAACAACGCCGCCTGGTGAGTATGATGCCAATGAAGTAGGTAAAATTAAGAAAGTTATTCCTGGTACCGTCATTTCAAAACGTGTAGTTAATTTACATAGAAAAAGCAATGACACTAAAGATAACTCGAGCAGCGATTTTGTTGATAATGGATACAACCAAACACGGGGCGTGGAATATGTCATTAAATTAAAATCAGGTGGAATTATTTCCGTAGTTCAGTCTGAAGATCTTAAATTAAAGAATAAACAAGCGATCTTGGTAATTTATGGAAGGCATACACGTGTTGTTGCTGATAATGGTAGTGAAATATTTTAAAGGAAAACCGCTCCGGGAGCTCCTGGCCAGCCATAATGATTATCCTCATCAACCCTTATGGATACCTTGCATAAACGTCAAATGAAACCTTATTCCTATGTTCCGCGGACAAGCCGCGGGAAGTAGGACTTTCCTTAACTCGATAGCGGCATTCCCAGGGGGAAAAGGGATTTTCGGCTTAACTTAAACGGATTTCTCATTCGCCTTACTTCTCTGGCAACATATTAATTTTATTTACAAAACATTTCGTTTCGCCACTCCAAGGCAAAGTATAGGCATCGCAATGATAAGTAATAATTACATGGCGATTATTTTGCATGGCAAAATCTGCTTGCTTGACTAAATCTGAGTTAAATTGGCCTAAGGTAAAATGAAACGCACGGCCACTAACGCCACTTGCGTTTTCAAGTCCGCCTAGAACCATTTCTCCTTCATAGGTTCCCCAAAAATTACCTTCTTTGGCGACTTTGACAATAATCCCAGATTTTTGTCCTTTCTGTACAGACCAGCAACTGGTTAAAAAAGGTGTAGCGATTAATAATAATGACACAAATAATATGTTCTTCATAACAATCATCCTTTACTGAGCAAA
>NZ_JH413840.1 GCF_000162755.2 Legionella drancourtii LLAP12 | reverse complement strand
ACTTCCCCCCTACACCTGCTGAAACATAACTTGCAAAGTGCTCATGTCCTTTAAAATAAGGAAATGTACTTATAGCTAAATTGCTATAACGGCCTAATCCATGCTCAAAATTGGAAAAAAGATAAACACCTGACGATGAAAAATGATTTAAAAGTAGGCTCAAACTAATTGCCATGAAGAACATAAAAAGCAAGTAACAGCTTGTCACCAAGGTAATTTTTTCATTAAGATTGCCTTTCTAGTATGTTTATAAAAAAAGTTGCGATATTTCTTCTACGCTTCTAATAAACTCTGGTGATGATTTTATCTCTCTTAATCTGAATAAAAGTTGGGAAAGCTCAAAGCCAGAGCGTAATTTAGGTTTAATCCAAAGGTCGAGGAGTTCTTCTGAGTTGAGAATATTGAACGGGCTTTCACTTTGTGTGATTACATCCACAGCACAGGCGCAGATCCATTTTGATGGTAGCGCATGTCCTTGCGCATACCCCTTAAAATGGCCAATTTTTATATTGGGGATTTTCTTATATTCATTTGTAGCAATTTGTTTAAACTGATTATAAAAATCAGGAATTTCAATCAATTTTTTGAATAACTCTAGGATAGAGGAATTAAGCTTATCCGCGTTCTCTGCAAAATCCTTAAAATTAATCTCTTTTAGAACATTACTCGTGATTCCCGTTTTTTCATACAGGCTTTTTTCAGTAGCCTTAATCTTATTGATGATGGACTTAAGCAATGAGTCTACGGGTCTATAGTCAATTTTGTGTTCTTGGCATTTTTTGTGTAATTCATAAATGGCTTGATAAAAATTTTCTGGCAGAAAGAGTCTATAGCGTTCTAAATCGGTTGCATTAGTATCTTGATGCTCATGAAAGAATTTAACCATTTGGTCAAACCATGAAATTTCAAATAGTTCGGCCTCTGAAAAAATCGCTTCTTCTGGTAAGGGTGGATTAGACTGCCCATAACTGTATGAAATGTTTTCACCTTTAGTTTTTCGAGCGATCTGAATTAAATCTTCAGAGCGCCTGTTTTTTCTTAATGTAATTTGTAAGGTTTCTTTCATTTTATACCCGCCTTGCGCTCTGTTCCGATGGATTAATTACGGGAGACATTAGTAGTTCCTGTAATTGTTCTGGGTGCTTATCTAAAAGCACTAAAAGCATACTTAACGGTTTAGGGATTGGGTTTGTTCCTCGTTCATATCGGTTAAACGAGTTAATACCGCCACCAAATAAACGACTGGCATCCTTTTGATTCAGATTTAAGTGTTTTCTTATTTTTGCAATTTCATTAGGCGTTAATATCCCATCAATTCGTGAGCGATGCCCTTGAATTTCTAAGGCAGTGGCTTTGTTGTCCTCAGGACTTATAACACCCTCCCCACATGAGTCGCACCAAAGTGCTGGCTGCATGATGCAAAATGCGTGTCCTTTATAGTGATAGGTTGTGCTTCGCTCTTCATGGCTTGCTGCCAGTTCACCACAAATTGGGCATAGTTCTTTTGTCATATTATTTCTCCTTAAATGAGAGAATAAGTTCGCCATAGGTGTTTACTTGAAACTTTATATAAAGATGAACACCTTTAAAATTAGCTTTATATACATCTTGCCAAGCGGTGAAGCCTGGGGTTACTGGTGCCATTGATTTATAAAAATCAGTGCTTGTTAAGCTTTGTATGGCTTCTACTACATCATGATCGGAGAAGCCGAGAGCTAATTGTCCTTGTTTGGCTGATACCGTCATTCGTAATTTATGTTCGTTGTTAAACGCTTTTTTAATATCGTTTAAATTATAACTTGGCCGTCTTGATTCGCTCATGGAATTGTCCAAATTATAACCTTTAAGGTTATTATAGGTATAAATTAAAATAACCTCAAGAGTTACGTTGTTCGATTATAAATAGTGTAATACAGGCAAGATGATTATGCAACAATAATTCGCAACAAATAATTGTTGCATAAATTTGATTTTATGTTATTCTATAAATGTCTGAGAAAAGACACATGTTTGAAACACAAATAAGGATACCTAATAATGAACCGTGATAGAGTCATTTATAAACAACTCGTCTTAGAGAAAAATCGTCTAAATTTCCTCCCTAAACATGTAAAAAGGCATGTCATTCAATTTGAAAATATTATTTATTACTTTGCTCAATCCATGTGTTATCAATACAGCGGCGGATATTGGAATTTCTACGAGCTAAGCAATGAAGGATTCTTTCTTGCTCCGGCATTAGAGCTGCCGTTGGAGATGTTTGTTGATGGAAATGGCTTTAACGGGTTTGTTAGCGCGGAAGCCTTGGGCGTTATTGTCACATTATTTTCGCTTAATGGCATTTCTGGGCAACAAGATGATGATTTTTTAATTGATAAATATTACGCATTACGTGACTTTGCCCTTCAGCATCCCGAGCGGGACTTGATTTTACTTGCAATTGATTAACCGCATGCCCCTATATAGGGGGGAAGTCATGATACGTGTCAAAATAGGACTTTTCATAGTTCTTACAGGTTATAGCCTTTGCTGCATATGGGCTAAAAACTATTTTTATTGAAAATTTATCAATTAGTTAATTAACAAGTCGGGAAGTTTTATTTTTACTTGGAATGAACGGCAATCATACTGCATTGCTGCTTTTTTGGGATACAAAATTATTTTCTACGAATAATGCCTATAACCCATACACAGCAAGGGTTTAAATGCCATTGGAACTACGAAGTGACCCATTTGCACACGTATCCTTACTTCCCCCCTTAATCAGACTTAATTTTACATAGTTTTTCTATTTCCAATTTATTAACAATCGCTTGTTTAATGGTAGCACCAAACTCTTGGGCAATTATCTGTAATTCTTTAAAACCTTCAATTTTAGATAGAGGTTCAAACATGAGATGTGCTTCATCCTGAATTATTAATCTATCGTTATTGGGATTTTCTAATGATTTCATTCAGATCTCCTTTCCTTTCCTTTAATTTCAGTAAAACTTTATCCATATCTTTCTTTATATACCTATTCAACTTGAAGGTACTGGATTTATCAGTTGAATAGGTATATTGCTTATCAAAATAAGAAAACGGGGGGGGTGCGACAAAACCTCTTTTCTCCGTACACGTCGTTGCTAGTTTCATTACATTACAACCCATGACCCTTGACTCAAGCCTCCGCTTAAAAGGTCCTTAATAGGTTAAATATTTCGCATGAATGTAGGTTATTCTTGACTAATTAATTTACATTATGAGTTTAAAATATTATTATATTTGAGGGTTGGGGTGAGTATAACTGCCAGATCACTCCGACCCTCTAATTGTCCGAAATTTGATGTGCAGAAAGTATTTGTTAAATAATTAAGGAATTAAGGAGTTATCATGAAAAATAAGATTGTCGAAGGCACACCTCATGAAAAATCATTTCCTCTTGTCACATCCAGTCCCCCAGAGATGCATGAAAATTTAAAAATTTTACTTTCAATTATAGTGGACTTAAACTCCATAAAGTCAACATGTGCTTATTTGAAGCAAAATAACCAGATTTCAGAAAATAATATTTTACCTGAAATATCGTGGGCTGCGACACTAATTCGTTACTACCGTTGTTGTGCTATGGCTAAGAAGTATTTTGGATTTAAAGAAAAATTTTTTAAGGAAATTAGCGAAGATGCTTATAAGTTTCATAAATATCATGTGAATATGAGGGACATGCACGTAGCGCATTCTGTTAATGCCTTCGAACAAATGGAAATTGGCCTTGTTCTTACACCTCCGAGTGGGCTAAAGGCAATATTAGGAATAAGTAATTTACAAATGAAATTAACAAGACATAGCGACCCACAAGCCATTCACGACCTTGGTTGTTTAGCTCAATTCATTGAAAATAGATTGTATTTATTAATAACAAAACAGGCCGAAGCATATCATGAATTTTTTTCTCAAAATATTTCAGATAGTAATTGCGTTCTCATAGACAATCCTGTTGCAGGTAATCCTGTTGCAGGTAATCCTGTTGCAGGTAATCCTGTTACAGGTAATCCTAATAATTGTATTATTATCAGGGCAAAATCTATTAAATCTAAAGATCCTTTAGACAATTTCAAACAAAATATTGATATACTATCCAGCTTATTTTCTATTACAAAAGAATTGGAGTATATCCAAAGAACCTGTGATTTTATTACACAGCATCTCCCTTCTACGGCAAGCAATGATCAACCTAATATGTTAAATATTGATAATTTATGGTCTTACACCTTAATTGCTTATCGAAGATGCTTTAATTCAGGGGTAAGAGCTCCTTTAACCACGGAAATATTTGATGGATTCGAGAAATGGTATAAGGTGGTGCACGAATCTTTTAACGATGATGCAGGTGAGATGCACGAATCTTTTAGCTATAGTGCAGGCGCGGTAGCTCATACTAGTAATTACTGTGATTCTTACAAGGCATGTTGGATCCTAGATAAAACAGAAAATTTTCGCATTTTAAATATTAATTTTAATTATCAAGTTAATTATTTTTTACCTACTCTGCGTGAAGTTCAACAAATGAAAGCTCTTGTGACTTTTATCCTCAAAAATATCCCTGCATTAATTAATCAGCAGCAGGAAACTATATTACGAGAAGCAAGTGCACTACCTATAGATACTCTATATGCGACAGAACTTCTAAAGTTAGAGGTTCCAGGACCGAAGAAAGTGCTAGATAGTCGTAATACGATGTTTACTGAATCTCCAAGTGGTGACGTATTGGATGAAGATAACGAGCTTGATTTAGGTGGGTCGCTGTATCCTGAGTCTTCAAGTGGTGAGGTAGAGGATGAAGATGACGACTATAATTTAGCAAAGTCGTTTAATCTTTCTTAATATGGTGCTCTAGACGCGGAACTCTGGCCTTGATGTCTTTGTTTTCCAGGATTTACACATTGAATATTGGTTAAACTTTGTGTATATTTAGGGATTTTGTCGAAAATTTTTTATCAAGTTATCAAGTTATCAAGTTAAGGAGTTAGGGAAGTAAGGATACGTGGCAAAATAGGGCTTTTGGTTTTTATAACACCTATTTAGCCCATATAAGATAAGGCTTTAAGTGATTTTATTTGAAAAAAGGGTTGTGTCGCAAAAATTTTGCTAGTCGATAAACGCAGATATTTTGGGCGTAGTTAAGCCGCTAGCGCATAGAATTGTTCAAAAATAGTCATGTTATCTGATTGCTGATGTTGGGGGGAAGTAAGGATACGTGTGCAAATGGGTCACTTCGTAGTTCCAATGGCATTTAAACCCTTGCTGCATATGGGCTATAGGCTTTCTTTATAGAAAATAATTTTGTATCCCAAAAAAGCAATAATAGGGGTTTAGGTAAGCAAATTACCATTTTAGCCGGTGGCATATTATGCGAATAATCAACCCGTGGGTTATTCTTCATTTGAACAAGCGGTAAAATAATAAATTTTTTTTGCCGAATCTAAAAAAAATCAGTCAGTAAATTAAGTTATCTTTAAATAAGTAATATTAATGCCATGAATAATCTAATATTATTAAAAGGATAAAGCCATCAAATTAATGGATAGTTTATGAATAATCAGAGACAATTTGTTATTGGTTGCATTATAGGAACCAGGCCAGAAGTAATTAAAATGGCGCCTATTATTTTTAAATTAAAATCATCTTCTTGGGCTAAAGTATTTGTAATTAATACTGCTCAGCATCGCAGTTTGCTGGACGATATGTTAGGTCTATTTGATTTGATTCCCGATGCTGACCTAGATAGCATGACTACTGATCAATCGTTAGGTGAATTAACTGGGAATCTGTGTAAAAAACTCGATGCCCTGGTAAAAAATAATAGATTTGATGTGCTTCTTGCCGCAGGAGATACAACCACGGTATTTGCATCTTCCTTGATTGCCTTTTATCACCACATTCCATTTGGGCATGTTGAAGCTGGTTTGCGAACCTATAATTCCAAAGAGCCGTTTCCTGAAGAAATTAATAGGATATTAACTGCACCTCTGGCTACATGGCACTTTGCACCTACTCAGTTAGAAAAGAATAATTTAATTCGTGAAAATATAGATCCCTCTAAAATTACTGTTACTGGAAATCCTGTTATTGATGCCTTGTATTGGGTGCTAAAAAATAAACCCAAACCTCATTCATTTCAACAATGGTCTAATATTGTCATTGTTACTGCTCATCGACGAGAAAACTTTGGGGAACATGTAAAAAATATTTGTCAGGCAGTGCTTGAGCTTTCCAATCAATTTAAACACATCAATTTTTTATTTCCTGTTCATCCTAATCCTCATGTACAAAATGATATTTTTTTACTCCTGAACGAAAAACCAGGAATTCATCTCCTACCTCCTCTAAGGTATGATGAATTTGCCCATTTAATGAATAGGGCATTGCTAATACTTACTGATTCAGGTGGAATTCAGGAAGAGGCCCCTGCTTTGAATAAGCCAGTAGTTGTTTTAAGAAATATAACGGAGCGGCCAGCAATAATTTCTGAAGGAGTCGGGGTATTGGTTGGAACCGATAAAAAGGAAATTATTAGAACGGTGAGTGAATTATTAACTAATAAAAACCTATACTCTACAATGGCGCGTGGAATATCACCTTATGGTGATGGTAAGACCGCTGAGCGTATTATAAGCTTTTTGAAACAAAAGCTTATATCGATACGAGAGACCTAGTTTTACCATCAATTAACTTATACTGTAAATTAACAAAAGTTACTGAGTGGTTTGATGCGCTATCGAGGGATAGAATATAAATACACTATTATTGAAAAAGATGGACAATTTTTTGGAGTCTGTTCTTTTTTCATTTTTACCAGTGAGTTACTGTATGTTGAAAAAAAATATGTTCCTGAAAAAAGCGCTACTAAAAAGCACGCTAAAAAAATAGCAAGACTTTTTTCCAAAAGCTTCATAGAGCTTTGCTCTAATTTATATAAAGAGCATGATTCATAAACTGAGTATGCCCCTGCAAATTGCAGAGTTTTAAGCTAAATATTGTTCAAATTTAATGGTTTTAATTAATTTATGAAGAATAATCAATGAGTACAAAATGAGCTTTATAGGGTTTGATGTGGTTTATAATTTTTTCTATGAGTAATTCATTTGTCGGATCATCGATACTAATAGTGAGGATCCCCTTTATATCATCAAAAGATACAGCTCCTGCCCTATGTTCTATTAACCAATGAATCAAATGTTCAGGAATAGATAGGTCACTTTTGTTAGTTTCTGCTAGCATACTTTGTGGGATTAATTCCAAATGGTATTGCTTGGATAGTAATTGAAGCAGCTCGTGACTACTGATTAAATTTAATCGACACAGCACTTGGCCTAAACGCTCCCCAGTTTGCTGTTGCTCAAGGATTGCTTTATTTAATTGAGTTTTCGTAATTATTTTTTTTCAAGTAATAAATCCCCTATCTTTTTTCGGTAAGGAGTCAGAATATGGCTGCCTGGAAAATGATGATCCGTTTTATCCCATGAGGGTTGCTTACTGGTTGCCTGACTTTTCGGTGTGGTGTAATAGACATGATAGGCACGGATTAAGGCATGGAGGTTTAGTAAATTGCCATAAAAAGTCCGAGGAATCGATAAAAAAGAGGGTATCCAGCCGTAGACTCTTCTAATAGCTATCATTCGCTGTATCATGCGCTCAATCATCATCAGGGTCACTGTAACGATTAACCACCATACCCATGGATGTAGGTTAAATTGCTCCTGCAGCGAAGGATATTCAGGGTTTGTATAGGTACATAGTGAATAAACAAGCCAGAAAAGAAATACAAAATACCCAAAGCCATTAATAAAATGCGTTATAAAAGATTTTCTATCGTGTGCGAGAGTAAATCTTATTATCCATTCTTTAGGCCATTGTGTATGCTGCCATTCTTGAAATACGATACCAATGATCCAGCGTGCTTTTTGGCGGACTGCTTTTGTATATTCCAAGGGGAATAAGGCACGGGTAGCAATATATTCCCGGGTAGGTTTTTGCACGTAGCCTTTTCGAAAAAAACCACGGGGTCGCCATTTCATGCGAACAATTGTTTCTGTGACAAATATCTGTTTTAACCCCTTGATGCGAATCGCTAATGAAGTGCGATAATCTTCTGTTAATGAATCAGTTGAAAATGGGGTTCTTGTTGTTGGATCTTCGAGCAGCTTTAGTGCATGTCTTGAAAATGCAGTACCGACTCCTGCAGAAGGAACATGACCATGAATCGATTCTCTTACAATGATGTCCTTAGTATGATTTTCTGAAAACTCATCGGCATATAGCCAGTGTGTAAAATTCCAGTAATTTATCTCTAGAGGAAAGACTGGAATTTGAATCATTTCTTTACGGGGCATTAAGTAATTATAAAGTTTAAATGACATGGGATGAATGATGTCTTCTGAATCATGAAAGACAAAAATGCTAAACGAACGGTTTAGTTCTTTTTCAAACGCTTTGACATAATTATAAATTCCATTTAGATTTGCGGCTTTATTTGTGGGGCCGGGTGTTGTTCCAATGACGCATCGAACATTTTTTATAAGATTGGCGACTTCCTGTACTTCATTTACCGTTTCAGGATCGTTTGGATAGACACCAACAAACAAATAATAATTAGAGTAGTCAATGGAATAGCAATTATGTTTTAACATGGTACCAATCACTCCCGCCTCATGCCAGCAAGGAATGAGTACCGCTATCATTTGCTCTTCTTTTTCTGCTAATTGCTCATAGGTTAAGGGTTTATAGCCACGAGTTTTCCATAGTCGAAACACATACCTTATCCAGTAATAGCCGTCAAAAAACAAATCATCTATCCCCGAAATAATAAACAGGCAGGACAGAGCGACGAGAAAATACCACATAATAAAGTAGATAAATAAAATCAATTCGCTAGGCATTACACTCTCTAAGCTTAAGGTTGCACGTTCTATTGATTAGTATGGCTCATTAAAAACGAAAAAAGACCTCCACCATGGCCAGATTATTATAATATTTAGAGCGATAGGGGTTGGGTGTTGGGCTATTTACAGGGATATAGTACCCCTGAAGGGCCTCCAGGCGTAAAACAATATTGATACGATTACTTGGTTGAAATGCCATTCCAGGACCCAATGAGTATACGTTGTTAAAAAACTCCCGATTTTTATCAAGAATGAGATAGTTAGCCAAATAAAAATCTAATGAAGCACTTTGGAAGGTTGCAACCCGAAGTCCTGGTCTAAACCAGGCGGTTCCTATAATATTATTGGTATAACGAGAGTAGTATATAGTATCTGCATATAATGTTGATACCCATTTCCAAGGGAAGGCCAGGCCCGCTGTCCATGTGGGTTTTTCTCCCCACGCGTTGTAATAAACCAGTCCACCACGCACATCACTTCGCCACTTGGCACGGTTTCGATAAACTAAATCCTCCGCTTGACCAATTTCTACAAAAGTTTGTAGTGGAATTTTAGGCCAAAGATAGGTACGAAGACCTACAGCATAAATGGCGACATTGTCCTCAAAAATTTGTGAAATGGAATTTTGAATAATTAGTCCCTGGACTGTTCCCGAACGGTTATCTTTTGTCCGACGCCAGGACGCATAGGCATCCGTATGGTGATTTTCATTCACAGTAATGCCCGCTCGGGTGATGGTGGGTAAAACACCCAAATCAAAACGGCTAAAATAAAACGGTGCTGAGTAAAACTCAGCAAAAAAAGGCTTGGGCAAAAACTGAAATTGAGAACCTCCCATACCGGTCATTGCCAATTCCGCCTTGGTTTTAATGCTCATATCCATTGTTTTTGAAGCCAGATCAAAAAAATGGAATGCTTTAGGTTTGTTGTTCTGTGCATCGTATAAATAGGCGATGCTAAGCGCATATTCCGGATTTCTCTCCAGATTATATGCCTGGTTCCAGAGTGCTATTGCACTACTGGAGTTCTTTTGTGCCATGGCAAAATAGGCGGCTTCTTTTAAGGTTCGTATGTCATTAGGATGCATTTGTAATAAGCTGTTAATGGCTTTTAGCGCAATAGCAGGCTGGTTTAGTTTATTTTGATAAAAGAGATTCCAAAGCTTGTCTTCAGGACTAAGTGTTGTATCGGAACCCTTATTGGGTTGGGTTTCGACGGGATTTTTTTCTAAAAATGCCAGCGCTTTTAGACTTTGTTGTTTTAATATGAGATTTCCGTGTGCGGCTCCATAATTAAAAAAGAACAGTGCTTGCCCTGTGTCTCTTTTTTTAGCATAGAGATAACCAATTTGAACGGCTAATTGGGCATCCGCTTTGATGGCAAAAGCTTTAAGAAAATAGTGCAACGCAACATCGAAATTATTTTGTTGCAGTTCAAGATAACCTAGTTTCACGTAGGCCTCTTGGTCATTGGGAGCCATGGAAATAATCAGGTGCAAATAGTTACGAGCAGAGTCTGGTTGCAGTTTGATGATGTCTTGTACTTTTGCGTAGAGGGGTGAAAGATCTTGTTTTGTTGTGATGTGAATGGGCTCGATAAAGGAAGTAGTGTTTATCGGGGTTGATTGTATGGTTTCTTGTGGATAAAGAGCTTGATACAGTATCGTTGATTTTTTCTTCAGGTCGGGACTATCGGATGTTAACAGTTTTTTTAGAATGGGCTTGGCTTCTGCTATCTGGTTCAACATGATGTATAATTTAGCAAGCTCTAATTCAATATGGGCATCTTGAGGATACAAAGCATGATTGTTCTGTAAAAAAATCATGGCTGAGTGTGTGTCGCCCTGTTGAATAAACCAGTTGCCCTTAGCGTGAATTGCGATGGCATTAGAGGGATCTTGTTTTAGAATTAAATCCAGAGCTTCCTTTGCTTTTAAAGGATTTTTATCTTTATAATTATAATAAAAATTGAGCAACGTGGGAATGTCACGCTGTACGGAGCGTGTTTTTTTCATCGCTGAATAAATTGTAATTCCTGCAATACAAACAAACAGGAGCACATACCCTGTTAATTTTGCTTTGCGCATTGCATAATCTCATTTAAGTTATTGAGTATATTATATTAAAGTATCAAGTAATTCAGGGATGAGCCATACATAATGAACATTAGATTGAAACATTTTTTTATTACCTTAGCCTTAGTGTTTTGTTTTTGCACTCTATTTGCGGCAAACAATCCGCTAGTAGCAGGAGGCTCTTCTTCAGAAACATTTACCCTGAACCAGCTTTCGAAAATTGATACAGCCGTGCTTGAAGGAAATAGACCGTCTTATACTTTCTATATTCCAGTACCGGATCAATGGCAAGTCAATTCGATGGATTTGAGTCTGATCATTGAGTTCTCACCACTTTTATTTAATTCATCGTCACTCACCCTGATGGTCGGTGATACTCCGTTGGATAGTATTAAACTCGATAGCACCAAAGAACAGCCTCTTTTATGGAAGATTACAATTCCTAAAGCATCTATTGCAAAAAAAATGACTACCGTTCGTGTGGTAGGATATATGAAACTTAGTGAGGACGTGTGTCAGGATATTGAGAATCAAGGTAACTGGGTCACTTTGTCGGGAAATTCGAGTATTACTTATAACTATTTCAACAAACAAGCTGGCTGGAGTTTAATGGAATTCCCTTATCCATTTATACATAAAGATGCTCCATTCATTGATAAAGTTTCCTTTTACCTGCCAGCCCAAATCGGTGTAGCTGATTTTTCCCCTTATTTTAAGTTTGCAAATTTATTAGCTAAAGAGGCGAGCTGGCGTGGTGTAGAGATTGATATAGAACACCTCAATGAACTGCCCACCTCCGGACCTACTTTTCCTTCTGTCATCATTGGTACTCCAGAGATTGTTGATTTTTCTTTATTGGGTAGTCCAGAGCCGCTTCAATTAAAAAATGGTACCTGGTTAAAGAACGATGGAACACCCTTGAGCGATGATAACGGTTTTATCTGGTTACGTCGTCTTGGCCAGCAACCTGTATTGATTATCTCGGCCAATAGCAAAAAAGGTCTGGCTACAGCAGTGGAGTCAATTAATTCAAATCGGATGCGTTTTACGGTGACAAATACCTCCTTTTTTATCGCGCAACCGCAATCGGCGTCAACTCTTGTGAAGATGAGAAACAAAACGAATATAAGCTTCCGTGATATGGGATATAAAGACAACGTAGTGTTTGGAACCGGACAAAGTCAGATAAATTATGAGTTCAACCTTCCTGCACAATTCACCAACAACCCAGTAAAATTTGTTTTAAATTACAGCCATAGTCCTTTTCTGCAAAAAGACAGAGCTTCAACAATCAGTGTCCTCGTTAATGGATTTCCTATTGATGGCGTTGTATTGCAAGCGGACTCCGCGCAAACCAATGTTTTTGAGCTTGAATTGCCGCAAAAGCAATTACAACTTGGAAAAAATACGTTAACGATTACGTTTAATCTTATGTTATCAGGCGCCTTTTGTTCCCGAGACTATTTGAGTCAGGCGTGGGGCACTATTTACGATAGTAGTCATTTGCAATTTTATCAATCGGATAATCCTCATAGGGATCAGATCAAATCATATCCTGCTCTGATGGAAGGAGAAGTTTTTGTTGGTTTGCCAGATAACCCTGAAGTATATAAGGATAAAATATTGGTGAAAGACATGATTGATTTTGCAATGATGTTGGACAAAAGCTCCTCACTTAAAGTCATGGATACGAAATTGCTTAAAGGTGAGATTGACCAACATAACCTTGTTTATTTTGGTACTGGTATTACTGATTCGCCGGTTATTAACACGTTGAAGGGGGCACTTAAGTCTCTCATTGATAATCTTAATGCTACATCAAATCTTACTTTGAGGGGTATTGATACATCCATTTTTACAAACGCATTTAAAAAGACGCAAGATATTGGTTTTGTCGGCATTAATTCAATGGGAGCGCACACTCAATTAGTTCTTTATGGTTTTACCTCTAAAGAATTAAGTCTTGCCACAGGTTTGTTAAATAACACATACAAACTTGGATTGTTGTCAGGCAATTTAGCTGTATCATTTCAAAATGGTACGTTTACAAGCTTGTCATCTAACGAGATTCAGGAACATGTACAAAAAGAACTTGCTATGGAACGCGTGAGTCGATTAACCATTAGTTACATACTGTATGGGTTTGGTTGCTTAATATTGGGTATTTTGATTTACTTTGGCTGGCGTAAATGGCATAAAAAATAAAAAGATAAGGGGTTTTAAGTAAACAAATTACTATTTTAGCCAGTGGCGTATTATGCTAAAAATTAACCCCTCCGCTACTTCTCTAAAAGATTCCGCGAAGCATCTTATGCCTCTTTGATTAAATTGATGATCAAATCAACCATAATTTCCTTTTGACTTGGTTCACTTTGTGCAACCAATAATGTAATGGCAACCAATGCATTTTCATTAATTTTAGGCTCACCATTTTTTTTAAGATGGTGTTTATTCCGTTGTAGGAACCAAATAAACATAAACGCCCCAATTCGTTTGTTCCCATCGATAAAAGGATGATTTTTTACAATAAAATAGAGCAAATGAGCCGCTTGCTCTTCAATACTGGGATACAGGTATTTGCCATCAAAACTTTGAATAATAGAACCTAAAATTCCAAAAAAGCACTCATCTTTAGGGCTTCCAAATAAAACAGTGGCTTCTTTTTGATTCATAAGCCTCTCTCTCAACCTATCAATCGCTTCAAGGGCTTCTTGCGGCTTAATCACATCAATTACTTGTTCATTTAATCCGCCTTTTGGAAAATTACCTGTATCATACTGGTTCAATAAGGCAAAGCTATGAGTATACTGTGTTAACACCGATAAAAGACCACTTGCCTCAGAATAATCCAGCGATTCTTGGGGTACTTTTTGAAAAAGCATCACCGTTGCTTTTAATCGATTGATTTGTTCTATTTGTTGGCGCAATCGTGATTCATTCAAAGCATATCCTTGTACTAAGTACTCCTTGAGCACTTTGTTAGACCAAATCCTAAATTGCGTCCCTTGCTTTGAGTTTACTCGATATCCTACAGAGATAATGGCATCCAGATTATAATGTCTGACCTTTCGACTGACGTTCCTTGTTCCTTCAAGACGAACTACCGAGTAATCCTCGGTAGTTGCTTTTTCTGAAAGCTCCTCTTCGGTATAAATATTTTTTAAGTGCAATCCAATATTATCAGAGGATGTTCCAAATAATTCAGCCATTTGCTTCTGAGTCAACCAAATGGTTTCTGATTTAAGACGCACCTCTAATTGAAAACTACCGTCTTCAGCTTGATAGATAAGTGCCTGATTTTGATTAGTATTGTGGATATTGACGTTCATGAGATTACTTCCTTTAAATATCTTCAAAATGGTAGGTGCCATAAATTTGGATGTGCTTAAACATTAATGGAGATATTTTCTGCAAATGCTCACTTTGAATGTCATATCCTTCCCCTCGAAGTGAATCAACTATTTTCTGTATGTGATGGGTGTTCCAAACCAGTACTGCATTGGATACCAGACTCAGGCAGCTGGCTTTATTCATAATTTCCTCATAATCACTGGTCTTAAAAGCACCTCGATTGAGGAAGAATAATTTCTTCGCTAATTGATGCCTTGATTCGCCATGATTGAGATGCAAATGAACCGTGTGACGTAATTCTTGATCAGCAATATAGCGCAGAATATAAATACTTTTAATGATCCTACCAAAAGCCCTTATCGCTTTGGATAAATTATCGGTTCGATTCGCCAACTTTTGGATAATCACATACGCTGGTGCCAGCCCATTTTTTAATGACGCCACAATGCGAACGATTTGATCCCAGTTTGCACGAATCAGTTCAATGTCTATCGTGCCGCTGAACACCTCATCTAAAGCCCCATAACTCATTGTCTTATCTATTTTATAAATATTTTGCTCCGCTAAATCTTTAAGCCTTGGATGGAATGGAAAACCCAGCAAATAAAGTAAGGCAAAAAGATGCTCGGTAAATCCATGGGTATCAGTGCTGTGAAATTCAGGATTGAGCAAGGTGTCATTTTCTAGTAAACCTGTTAATACATAAGGGGCTTCTCTTTCACCCGTTGAAATCACTTGTGTCCCAAAAACACCACCTCGAGCCACATGGGTATAAATCGAAATAGCTTTCTCATAATAGCCGTAATACCTTGGGCAGTAGGAGGAGAGAAAAAATTTCCTTTCAATAGGGTAGCGCTGTGCATCTGATGTGGAATAACGACCATCAGTCATTTCACTGCTAATTGGATAGGTTAAAAAATAATTGACTAAACGACGATTGGTTTCTTTGATGGTTTCTGGGCGCAGATACACGTGAGAGGCATGGGTTAATGCATCAATACTGATCCCAACAGCACTAGAACCCATTCCAAATAAACCAATGTTGGTTGCATGAGCAAGAATGGCGGCAAGCAAAGGCTTTAAGGGGAATTTAGCCGTTTTTTCTGGTTCATAAAATGGTGTAAATCCCTCAAGGCAGCCCGATAAACGAGAAGCTTCTGCCAAGAGTTTTTCGATTCTAACCGTAGGCATGCGTGATTGGATTAGCTTACGCAACTGAACTACTTCTGGTGGGATAACCAGGGCATCATCCTTGGTAAAATGAAACTTACCGTCTTTAATGGTGACAAAATCATTAGTGGGTAGGGTGTTACAGGCGTGGGTCGCCACCTGATGATATTCACCCGTCAGTACCTCCTTAATGCTGTCAAATTCATTAGGGAGTTTAAGCTTTAAGTACTGCTGTTCTCGTTCCTGCTCCCAAGGAAGCTCTCCATAAACCGTATCCCAAAAATAGCGGTTGTTGCGGCTTTTTGAAAGGTAGATGTCTCCTGCGCTGATTTCTTTCTTAAGCGCATAATACAAGCCCATTTCCCAATGATGCGTTCGGACTTGTCTATTCTCATCATAGACAATGTCCTTCCACATTTTGGGCAGAAAGTCTGTGGGCAAGTCTACCGGCAGTTTTTTAATCTCACCGGCATGGAGTTTTCTTAGAAGTTCAATTGCTTTCATTAGCGAGGCAAGTCCTGTACTGGCATTTAATTTCAGTGTTAGGAATCGTTTAGAAAATTGCCTAATGTAGGAAAAACGGTTCACAATATGGTCGGTAACACCAGATGACTCCAGTTTGTCGATGGCTTCACAGGCACTGGCTGTTTCTAACATTGTCGCTTCATTAAACTGAGTGACAAATTGCATCAGGGTAAATTCTTTAACCGCTGCCTGGGAAAAGGCGGACTTGATAAACTCACTGGCTGGTTTAAATTTCCCCTTATTCTTTCTGGATACTTTCTCACGCTCTGCAGATACTTCATTCTTAGCGCGCCGGTTAGTATCCAGTAATATTCGCCTGAATAAAAAAACCAAATAATCAAGAATCGTTTTAGCCGTTTCATGCAAAAAACAAATGATGATGGCCTCTTGTTTTACTTTAGAGGCCATATTACGCAATTGAACCGCATCATAATAGCGACCTTTTTGAGCCAGCTCCGTAATAACATCAGGATGTATGGCTGATAAGTTACACTCCAAAATACCTAACTGTTCAATTTCCTCAAAATAATCCAGGTACTTATTCATCGCATCACTATTTGCATTTTGAGGGGATGTTCTTAGATCGGCTAATTGCGCGTATGCCTCTTTATGCTCAGGTGTAATTAAATGATACAGTTTAGCGCGCAGCGATGGTGCCAAGGTTTCTGCAATACTGCAATGAAACCCTTCAATCGCCTGATTGACCTTCTGACTCACTATGCGACCTAGGGTAATGGGGGATGGCAAAACAATATGACCGCTTTTTAAGTGATTGGTAGCCAGTTCAATGAGCCGACTTTTATCCAGTGTTTCTTTGCGTAATTGGGAAACCAGCCATTCCTCTAATTTGAGGGATTCTGCTTCGTTAAATTCACTATACCCGAGGTACTGTCGAATTTTTTCTCGCTGAATATAACTATGTGGTGTATTTGAAAATACGGGCATCGTTGAAAATGGTTGATCAAGCTGTTTTGCAAGATAGCTTATAGCAGTAAAGGACAAGACATCATCTTTACCGATAAATCGCCCATAAGCTCTTAGATGGCAAAGAAGTGCTGCAAATTTAATCCCCTGCTTGGAGTTATTGTTAATAAATTGGATGTCTTCTTTGGTTAAAGTCCAATCAATGGCAAGTTGATCTTCTGTAATCCTTATTTCAGTATGCATCAATGCTCACTCCCGAACGCTCCATGTGCTCTGCTAGCTTCTCTTTTGATGCCTTGGTATAAATAGCTGTTGTATTGACTGATTCATGCCCCATGAGCATTGCTAATTCAACAAGACATCCAGGATTGGCCTGTAAAAATTGGGTGGCAAAAGTATGGCGCAAGGTATGTGCCGTAACATTAATACGTGTAATATTGGCTCGCTTAGCCAGACTGCTAATCAGTGCTTGCAGTGCCCTGATTGTTCCTTGTTCGCCACGCTTTGTAGTAAACAATATATCATCTGACCCAAGAGAATCACGAGTTTCTAAATAACGGGTTAGCGCTCGTCTTGCAATCGAGTTTAAGGGGATCTCTCTGTGTTTCCTGCCCTTTCCATCCACTACGTTGACGCACCCTGAACGTTCCCTAATCACCACATCTTTCATTAATAAATTATTTAATTCCCCAACTCTTAATCCCGATTGTAAAAGAAGTTGCACTATGGCATAGTTTCTTAAAGCGAGACCATGGGTGGAAAGACCTGAAGCTCGTAGCAAAGCATGAATTTCATCTTTGTTGAGTGCGTTTGGTTTGGTGGTAGTTGCCCGTTTTACAAAGTGGATCGCTGAAGCTGGGTTATCAGGAATGAGATTGGTTTTCGCAGCCCAGGCATAAAATCGTTTTAAAACTTGGATATGATGATTAATCGTTGATGGTTTGCGCCTCAGGATCTTGGAAACGTATTCTCGGTATGCACGCAGATCGTTTGCAGTGATTTCCAACAGACAAACCTCTTGTTGGTAAAAATCTAAAGCCCAAGTAGTAAATACGTTTATTCCTTGGATGTAACTACTAATTGAGGACTCAGATAGATCCTGCTGCTCCAACGTGGCTTTAAATGAATTTAGCAAACCATCATGATCCATTGTATGTATTATGTGAATAATCAACCCTAGAATTAGACTACCTGTTTGTTTCGCATAATACAATAAATAAGCTATGTTTTATTCACATATAACCTGTTATGTGAATAATTTTTAGGGTAAAAACAGGCTGCTTTGGGCTAAAATTCACTTTTTTATGCTTTGGAAAAGATTTGTAAATTCATAGAGTTAAATCCATACCGGCTAAAATAGTAAAATACTTACCTAAACCCCAATATGATAAACGGACAGGTTTCCAGTTGTTTGCCACTAGGAAAGGAAACTGGAAATTTTTGATGTTATTTAGAAAACTCGGGTGGAAACAAAAGAATTCAATCCCAAGCGATATCTCAATCAGGTAAAGGGGTTTCCTTGGAAACTTCATTGGAAACAAAGAGGAAACTATCCACTCATTGTTTGGAAACTTTTAGCCCCCAAAAACTAAGTAAAAGTTTCCAAACAATTGATGATTTTTTTTGTTCTTGCAAAGGAGCACAACATAGCATTACTGCCGGATGATAAGCGTTGGATTAAAACAATATGTTTCGGGATTCCACCGTCAGCTTTAAATGAGCTACTGAGCCAATACACTATGCATTGGCAACTTTTTTCAAATAGAGAACCTATTCAACATAAAAAGCAAAATGTTGGTAGACGTGTTGCTAATGAATGGTTAAGAGAACAATTAATTACCAGACACCGGAGAAACCATGTCCAAATTAGTTAATGTAAAAGAAGCTACCGAGCATGATCAAAAGATTGTAAAAACCAATTGTTTTAAGCAGATCTTAATTCATGAAAATGCTTTAGCTAACAATAGCTATAAAGATGAAAATTTCAATCTTAATGAGGCCGAGCAATTTACCCATGAAGCTATAGGGGAACTAAATGCAAATAACGGTATGCAATCAATGCTCGCTGCACAAATGCTATCCATACATAAGCTACAACAAAAAACCATGTGTTATGCGCAAAACATTAATAACATCAAGCTCGAAAAACAATATATTAATTCGGCAATAAAGCTTTCTAATTGCTTTGTACAGCAGGCGAATTTACTTGCTAAGCTGCAAGGCATTGGAGGACAGAAGATTACTGTTGAACGTGTAGAAGTGCATCAAGGCGGCCAAGCTATTGTGGGAAATATTCATAGGGGGTTGGGTGATAAGGAAAAAATATGAAAACAACCTCAAGAACCGAGAAAAAATGTTATGCATTTGAAGATGCGCCACGTTGTGGAGCTAGAACAAAAAACAACTACGGTAAACCTTGCAAATGTCCTGCTATTAGAGGGAAAAAAAGATGTCGCGTTCATGGGGGCGCACAAGGTTCTGGAGCCCCAAGATACAATCACAATGCTTTAAAGCACGGAGAAACTACCGCAGAAGCTAAAGCGTTTAAATCTGAAATTAGGCAAGCAATTCAACGCAGCAAAAAAATTATTAAGGAGTTTGAATTGCCATAATTGAGATTCAAATTTCATTTTAGAAGGATGGTGGGTGGGGGTATCCAGGTTTTTGCATATGGTATGGTCATCCGGAGGCGTACAATTTTCTTAATCCTTCTGCCAGTAAATTTTAGTCTAGATCATAATTAATACATGATGTGCAATAAATGCTATTCTTTGGTATTATGGGATAGGGATAAACTTGGTGTAAAGAGGCCATCCGATGGCATATAACTGTGGTAGTGTTTCTAGTATGCGGTCATTTTCTTTCTAATAAACCCGTATTCAATACCTTTATTGCATGAGAAGCGTTTTGTTTCTGGTTATCATTTGCATATTCGCTATTTAAAACAAGTTCAGCCTGTTGGCGCAATTTCTTTAATTGGCTGAATTCATAAAGTCTATTTGGCGAAGGCTCTTCCCCCAAACAATGTTCTTTATCATTAAAGCATTCAAGAGCTTCAAATGTTTCACGCATCGAAAGCAATTCATTACCAAAAAGAGTATTGAAGAATAATAGAGAGCATTCAGATATGGCTGTCTTAATTAACTCATTATCTAAATTTAAAAAAACTCCAAAGTTACCTTCCATACGCTTAAAAATTATCTCAAAGCCATTTATAGTGACTTTGTTAGAATAGCCCATTACAACCCCCCTCTATTTACCTTGAGCTCCTAATTTACTGTGCACATGGATGCTATCACGTGCACACAATACTAATTCATAATCAAGATTATCTTTGTATCGGATGAGGATTGATGGGCTGTGGTTGCGGCTGAGGATGTTGTATCGGATTACCCATTGCATCCCAATCACCTGACATATCTGCAAATGCACCAAAAGAAGCTATTACTAATAAGACTGACATTATGATTTTCATTTGTTTACCTCAATTTTAGGTTATGTAAATTATCTCTCCGTTGTATTTTTCACCAGACGATCCTGCCTAATTGAGCGCATTATATATAGTTAGTGGGTATGTGTATAGGATTCCTAAGTATCTAGCAATTAAAAAAACTTAGAACCTCTAAGTATTGAATAATTATTAGAGAAGAAAATTGGACTCACCTGTTCCAAAAAGATTAAAAGAAGCAAGACTAGCTATGGGCATTTCTCAAAAAAAACTTGGCATAGCTGCGGGTATGGATGAGTTCTCCGCAAGTGCACGTATGAATCATTATGAGATTGGAAGGCATACACCTGATTACTCAACATTGAAAAGAATAGCTGAAGTACTATCTGTGCCTACTGCTTTTTTTTATGCTGAAGAGGATGAGTTAGCTAACCTAATTAAGTCATTTAAAAGATGATTTTGATAACTCTGATAGCATATATTCAGGGGGTATGCAGAAGATATTGCATTGTTTCATAATCCGCCTCCCTTAAGATTAACCCGCCAATATTTATGATGACATGGTCTAATAGATCAAATACATCGCATCTTGGTACAATTAGAAATCATTAACGATCATAAAACATATGAAAAATAATAAAACTGTTCACCGAGCTCATCGTAAATGCTCATGTGGTAGTAAAAGGAAATACAGAAATTGTTGTGGCAAAACCAATACTGTAAATTTCCAGGATTTGTCACCAGAACTTCAAAAATTCGTTAGAGAAACGCAGATTAAATACCAAATTAGTACAAAATATCACCAAGAATATTTTGGTTTTACTCCAGAAATTCAAAGTTGTGTTTTTCAGGGGAAAAGAATGGTGATACTTGGTAACTCAATTGTTGTTTCTGATCATCCTGAGATTGATTGGAGAAGCCCTGCAGAATTCTTATCGAGTAATCTTAAAACTACTTTGGGAAATGATTGGTTTGAAAGTGAAGCTAATAAGCCTGAATCAGATCGTCACATCATCATTAAATGGTGTACAAAAGGACCATTTAAAGTTATTGATTCGCGAGAATCTTTGGAAGTTTGTCAGTTGAGTGGCAATGAATTAGCCTATTTGCATTTAGCATATGATCTGTTCGTTTTAATCAATCATAACTATTTAATTGATAACTTAGTAAAGAGATTAAAAGTTGAGTCTAGCTTTAATGGAGCTCGATATGAATTGTTTGTTCTTGCAACCATGATAAGAGCTGGTTTTAAACTAAAACCATTTGATGAAACCCTTGGGCTTGGTCGAGTAACAGAGTGTCAAGCCACTCATATTCAAACTGGTGAAATTATACAGGTAGAAGCTAAAGCTAGAGATGTAAAAGGTGTGCTTGGAGCGAAACAAGGGAAGCGCAAGAATATTGATTTATATCGTAAGCTAAGAAATGCTGTAGAAAAAGAAGTTGATGATCCCTATATTGTGTTTGTTGATGTTAATATGCCTGAATTAGATATTTACAATGATCGAGATAAGATAGACAAAATAAGAGGAGAGTATAAGAAACTAGAAGAGAAATTTCCGGAACATTTACCCAATATTGTTTGTTTTACAAATATTCCTTTTCATTATGGGCGAGAAGATAATCAGCTAAACAGTAGCACTCATGGGATAATTATCTCACATAGACCGAAAGTAAAGTTTAAAAATCAAGAGCAGATAGTCGCTTCATTAAGAGCATCTTTAGATAAGTACCAATTTTTACCGAAAAAATTTGATGAGAGTCGAGAGTTTGCAGAGTCCTTTTTTCCTCAGTGATTTGTAGTTTCCCGTTAAGATCCCAGCAAACTTATTAATTAAGGCCAAATGAGAAATGCCCTTTTATTTAAAATCAATTTGCTCTGCCTCTATTGTTTTAGTTGACTAAAAGCATTCTTTATTCTAAATTCTAGAATATGGAATAAAGGATGATGCTCAATGATTAAATCACAAGACATCGTAGTTCTGGCCAAACTGTTGGCATACCAAACAGATAAAAGCTGGTCTCAAAATAGTATTGCATTTGAGTTGTGTTTGAGTCCTTCTCAAATCAATAGTGCATTCAAGAGATTAGTGGCAGTAGGGTTAATCACACCATACCATCCGCCGGCCAAGCCGCAACCCATTATTCAGGCTTGTGAAGAGTTTTTTCTTCATGGTTTAAAGTATGTTTTTCCTGCTAAATTAGGTGAGCTAGCCCGTGGAATTCCCACTAGCTATGCTGCTCCCTGCTTAAGTGATCAGATTGTTGCTGGTAATGATCCTATCCCTGTATGGCCATATGGCGAAGGGAACGAGCGTGGTCTTGCCTTAAAGCCATTATATTCATCAGTGCCTGAATCTGTAGCAAAGCATCCAGATCCGTTATTTTATGACTTATTGACACTAATTGATGCTATTCGTTCTGGACGCGTAAGAGAAAGGCAAATTGCTTCACAAAAAATATTAGCATTATTAAAACCAAAAAAGTTGGTATCAAATGAATAGAAGTTCAGCCCAAAGAAATATCGAATCCCTGAGTTTAATTGCGCATCGGCTTGGGGATTTATGTGATGAAGTAACTTTTGTCGGGGGGTGTATCACAGGTTTATTGATAACAGATAAAGCTGCTCCTGATGTACGCTTTACCGTGGATGTTGATTGTATAGTCAACGTTATCACCAAGCCAAGTTATTATGCTATTGCTGAGAAATTACGCCAGAAAGGATTTAAGGAGCTGATTTCTGGTGATCACCCCATATGCCGTTGGGATTGCGATGGCATTTTAATTGATGTTATGCCTATAGATAAAAGTGTCTTAGGCTTTTCTAATAAATGGTATAAAGATGCGCAAGAAAATTCTATCAAGCATAGCATTGCTGACAATGTAAATATAAAGGTTATTTCCGCACCTTATTTTCTGGCAACCAAGCTAGAAGCATTTAAGGATCGTGGGAAGCAGGATTTTTTGTTAAGTCATGATTTGGAAGATATTATTTCAGTAATTGATGGCCGGCCAGAAATAGCTAGTGATGTTTTAGTAGTATCGGATAATTTAAAGCAATATCTTTCATCAGAATTTGGAGTGTTAATGAGTAATGATCGGTTTCTCCAAGCTTTACCTGGGCATTTAAACTATTCAATAGAGTCTGAGAGTCGAAAGAAAATTGTTGAATCACGGATAAATGCCATTATTGATGTGGTGAAATAATGAATATTGCTTGGCTAACTGATATCCACCTCAATTTCTTAAAGGTTGAAGCAAGAAAAAAATTTTACCAACAGGTAATTGAAACTGGTGCAGATAAGATTTTGATTACTGGTGATATAGCTGAAGCAAAAGATGTGTGTGAAATTCTTCAAGAATTTAGCACATACACAAATAAGCTTATTTATTTTGTATTAGGCAATCACGACTACTACTTTAGTAGCGTTAATAATGTACGTGAAAAAGTTCGTGCTTTGTGTGCTCAGAATAAAAACCTCATTTGGCTTGGGGAGCCTAAAACTTTAACAATAGCTGACGGTATTGTATTGGTGGGGCATGATGGATGGGCAGATGCACGTTATGGGGATTTTGATCATAGCTTAGTCAATTTAAATGATAGTCGTTTGATCGCTGAGTTATACCAAGCTTTTTTATTGAATAAGTCTGCTTTAAAAAGGGAAATGCAAAAATTGGCTGATACAGATGCCTCAGTTCTCCAAGAGACATTATGTGATGCAATTGACATTGATATTAAAAAAGTAATTATTGCTACTCATATCCCACCATTTTCTGAAAGTAGTTGGCATAAGGATAAACCAAGTGATGAAAATTGGCTGCCTTATTTTGCTTCAAAAGCAACTGGTGATGTGATTATGAATTTTGTTAAAAAACATGCCGATATTCAGTTTTTAGTTTTATGCGGCCACACTCATACATCAGTAACTATAAAACTTTCTGATAATCTGATAATTAAATCAGGGCATGCTGAATACTATAAACCTGCGATTCAAGAGGTTATTTTGCTTTAAAAAACCAATAGCCAATTTTGAATCTAATTAAAGACTATCCTCTACCTTTGGATCAGGACAAAGTTCAATTATTTTTTCTTGAAGATCATCATTCCAAATTTCGTTGTCTTTTAGCAGCTGATATAATTGATCAGCTTTATCCTGCATAGCTTCGAGACTTTTTATTAGGGCATATTTTCTATTAATGGAAATATTACTTTTTTCTGCTTCTGAAAGGGTTCGATTATATATTACCAAAGGAAAACAACCTTTCTGATGATCTACATATATGTATGCCCCTTCTTCATCTCTTAATGGCAAAAAACTATAGTATTCTTCATGTACGGCATTATTATCATTTAAATTTTTTATTAGCTGACTTATTTTTTCTTTTAAAATAATATCATTTCCATCATTAAGGTTTTGAATAACCTTATGAATTGCATAACACAAGGCTAGCTTATACGATAAGACATAACGACCATTATTATACCTATCGGATCTTAAGAAATAATCTTTTTCATCTTCATTGGAATACTCTTCCATGATTTTTAGTGCTCTAGTCATTTGAGTTCTCCCTAACTACAACTTTGGTGTATAAATTTTAGACAAAAAAGGAAATCGGGTCAAATGAGGTGCTCAAATAATTATTAAAAACTTGCTTTCATATATAAGTTTTGGGGGTATATTTGAAAATACAAATAAAATAATTATTTTAATTCAATACATTAGATCATAAATTAAATAGCCGCCGCCCCACCAACTTTAACTTTGTTTAAAATTTTCGACAGAACCAATTTAAATCACCTTTACTACGCCCTTCACCACATCAAAAACTTTATGTTTTCTTAGGTCGCTCAAAGTTGTTGCAAACCCTTGTTTATGACTAAAAAATGCTCATCAATCCCTAATACTTTTGGACAGGTGGTGTTTACGCGCTCTCTACCTTTTATCTGATAACGCCGATGATCCCAGCGGCTTTACCCTGGTTGAATTGATGCAATAACTCCTTCTGGGAAATACTACTCGTATGATGATGGTATATTTGAGTATGTACACGCTTAGTCGAGGTAATGCCCTGAAATTGCTGATTACCATAACGGCCACACTCATTAAAAAAAATCGCTAAATCAAATGGTTAGTCTAGATTAACTTGATTAAAGGGCACCCTTTTTTGGGGTAGAGCCAATTCACCATCGGCCTTTTTCGTCGTTTAATAAATGTTCGCAATCATTTACAGATAATGGACGACTAAAATAATAGCCTTGCACTGCGTCAACTTGCTGGGTGCGTAATAAATTCACTTGCGAAATCTCTTCAACCCCTTCAGCAATCACTTGCAGCTGTAAACGGTGAGCTAATTCAATGATGGCTTCTAAAATAATCTTATCTTGCTCTTTTAACTGATTTTTATTAATAAAAGATCGGTCAATTTTTAATTTACTAAGGGGCAAACGTGTCAAATATGCCAAGCAGGAATAGCCTTTGCCAAAGTCATCAATGACTAAATTAATGCCTAAATTTTTTAACGCCTCCATTTCTTTTATAATGTTGGCTGATTCGACAAGAATAGATTCAGTTAACTCAAGCTCTAAATAGACAGGTTCTAGTTGAGTTTCTGCTAAAATATCGGCGATTAATTGGCTAATAAATTGATTTTCAAATAGCAATGCTGAAAGATTAACCGCTATAGGCACTCTCGGTAAATCTTTATTTTGCCAGCTCTTAACTTGCTGGCAGGCTGTGCGCAGTACCCATTCACCTACGGGCAGCATGAACGGCGTTTTTTCGAGCAATTGAATAAACTGCTTGGCTTCTAATAATCCCTTTGTTGGATGTTGCCAGCGCAGTAATACTTCAAGACTTATAATGCGCTCGCTTACTAAATCAAAGATTGGTTGATAAAATAAACAAAATTCCTGATTCGCTAATGCATTTTCGAATTCAGTTTCAAGATGATGGTTTTGCTGAATGTATTGAGTTAATGCCACCGAATAAAACTGATACTGGTTTTTGCCCAGTTCTTTAGCCCGATATAGAGCCGTATCCGCTTGCTTTAAAAGGCCCTGAATATCTGTAGCATCTTTTGGGAATAAACTGATGCCAGCACTGGTTGAAATATGGATAGTGTGGCCTTGTATTATAACAGGAGCAGCAAGTTGCTGATAAATTTTATCGATGATGACCTTTACCTGCATGCTTTCATCAAGGCTATCCAATAAAATCACAAACTCATCGCCTCCCAGGCGTACTGGCAAATCGCCAGCGCGCAGACAGGTTTTAATCTGCTCTGAAAAATAGATAAGCAACTTATCACCGACTTCATGACCCATAGTGTCGTTAATCGTTTTAAAATAATCCAAATCCAGGAAAATTATGGCTAATTGTTTGGCTTCACGTGATAAACGCGAGGCGCTTTGCTGAAAAATTTGAAAGAGCAGATTACGATTGGCAAAACCCGTCAATGGATCATGGGTTGCTTGATAATAAAGGTATGCATTTTCTAATGAAATGGCGGCCTGGGACACCAATATAGTAAGGTCTTGTAAGTGCTGAGCAGTAAAGGAATGCTTAAGCATATTATTTTCAAGATAGAGAATGCGTCTTAGTTGGCCCTGATAGAATAAAGGAATTATTAATATAGATTTAGATTTAGACTGCTGCAAATAAGAGTCTGAAAATTGGATGTCGTTAGCGACATCCTGTATTAGCACTGCTTCTTCGGTGCGTTGCACATAGTTAATAACCGTGAGCGGTAAATCTGAGCGTGTCTCTACGCTCTTTGCATCTACCAACCAAATGCGTTGTTGCTCTAAAGTACCCTCGGCTTCGATAAGCCAGGAATTGTCCTTCTTTATGACAAGTACACTGCGTTGCGCGCCAGCATTTTCAAGCACAATTTGCAGTAGTTTTTTTAATAACTTATCGAACTGTATTTCACTGGCAATCGTTTGAGTTAATTTGAGAATTGCCATAAAATCTATGGAAAGATCATTGCTTGAGGTCGATGTTTGTGTATTCGCCATGGTCTTTTGCTGTAAGGATGTTTTATGACTATCATACTCATAAAACGATTGGGGGTATTGTTGCTTTAGACGCTGGCAAAGTGCGAGAGCTCCCCAACGTTCATACCCATAATGCGCTTCGCGAAAATAGTGTTTTGCTATGTGCGGTTTGTTTTGCTGTGAGTAAAAGCGAGCAGCACATTCATTAATAACGCCAGTAAGCTGAGGGTAATTATTATCCAATGCAAGTTGAGCCGCTTGGTCGTACAAATCACTTGATTTGCGATAATTTTCTTGGATAGCGAAGATTTCTGCACTAAGCACTAAATAATACGGTTCAAAATTGATGGCACACCATCCCGACCAACGCTTAAACGCCTTTTGAATAGCGAGGAGCTTCTTTTTGTAACCGCATTGCTCATTGGTGGTGGCTGTTTTATAGCTCGCTGCTAAACTCAGAGCATAATATAATTGTCCTTCGACATACGTGATGGTTCCTAGAGCTGAATCTTCAAATGCCTCTGCATCTAAACCCGTTGCCACTGCTAAAGAAAATTTACCGGTCAAATAGGCGAGTTTTATCGCACAAAAATAAAAACAAGCCTTTTCATGCTGCGTTTTGCATTCAGCAACAGATTGGAAGGACTGTGCTATTTCTTGATCAAAATTTTTATTTATTGATGAATGCTGCAAGTTTATTACTGAATATTCCAACAAAATCCAGACCGGATAGAAATAGTCATTCGGGCCACGTTTCTTTAGCGCTTCTCTGATGGTGCTTGAAATGTCAGATAGTGGGTAACTTAAAGCATATTGCTTTAAAACATGACTTATAAAGCTATAATCAGCGGTTGCTAAATCCCCTGTTTGTTGTGCTAATTGATAACTATGTAAGGTATAATTCAAGGATTGAGGGAGCGGATATTTCCAAAAATGGAGAAAATGTCCCATACAAAATTCCACTTTAGCTAATACAGACGGATCGGGGTAATATTCAGCAAGCCGATAAGCAAGTGCAACGTGCTTAAAACTTGCGTCATAGCGCTTAAATACATGGATTAATACAAATGCATAAGCTGCAAAACAATATGAACTTTCAGGTGTGTATCCGTAGCGTAATGATAGTTTAACAGCGTGAAATATGAGTAAAACAAATAATTCTTTGTTCGAAGTGATGTAGGTGGAGGCGTATAACTGATTTAAGATTTTTTGCAACAAACTGTATTCATTACTAGCTCGCTGAGTTAAATCCAAATTAGTAAATTTTTTACTATACAATCGCCATTCGACAGACATGTATGCGGTTAAAATATGATAAGGTTTGGGATATAGAGGAAGATCAAGCCCAAAAAAGACGTAGTACCGCCAATCCCTGCTGGAGTGCATCGTTATAACGGTTCGCAAGGCTAAGCCGTATGATATCGAGCTGATAGACCAGCATTCTATCAAGCTTGGTTTTCGCTTGCTTGAAGAGCATTGCTAAGTGCTGCCTGGCAAGCTGCTGATCATCAGTTAATAATTCACTTTCAGTCAGGCCACAATGTAACGCAAAGGTTAGGTCATAATGATGCTTCCAGGCATCTTGTGGTAATAGGGAAACGGCCATACTGAAATAATTTTTGGTAGCTTGGTAGGCCGCAACAGCTTTTGCTTTTTTGCCTACTTGCAAATTAAGTTCGGCGAGTTCCAACCTTTCTGCAGGCTTGCTAATTAATGACGAAGCTTCATTTAAATGACGTACGATTTGGCCAAGATAGGTTTCATCATCCGAATTCTTCTCCGCGTTGTTTAGCAATAAACGACCAATATTTAAATGCAATTCACGTCTAAGTTCAGGCACTATAAGCTGATAGGTTGCTTGCAAAATACGGTCGTGTTTAAACTGAAAGATAATCAAATCTTCTGAAAGCTGCGCATCAGTGACGTTGTCCTCCATCAACTCGATGGTCTTGTAATTGCCGCGGACTAACTGGATGAGGTTGGCATGTAAGGCTTCCTGCAACAAGCTCATGGTGAGTGCTACGGATTGTTGGCCGATAACCGATAATGTGTGTAAATCAAACTGGATACCAATACAAGCGGCTAATTTAAGCGTATCTTGCGCCGACGGTGATAGCTGCTGAATGTTGTTAATGAGTAGATCGACGACATTTGCTGTCATATGCTGCTGCTCGATTTGCATAATATCCCATTGCCATTGGTCTTTTTCATAATCGAAGGTTAACAGATGATTATGATGCAGGGTCTTGAGAAACGCATGGATAAAAAAAGGATTACCCTCGGTTTTTATCTGCAGGATTTCAGCCAAGGGTTTTGCTCGGGCAAGTCCGCAGCCCAGCGTATCGGCAAGTAGTTGTTGCAGATGGGAATTTGTCAATGGCGGTAATTTGATAGTATTTAGGACTACTGCATTAGCCATTAGTTTTTTCTGAAACTCGATCAATGGATGGCCAAACTCCACCTCATTATCGCGATAAGTGCCAATCAACATAAAATAACTATTTGCTGTATCCGTTAATAAACGTTGCAGCAGTTGTAACGACGCATTATCTGCCCATTGCAAATCATCTAAAAAAATAACTAATGGGTGATCTGCCTGGCAAAAAACCTGTATAAACTGCTGGAATGCAAACGTCAGTTGGTTTTGAGCTTCACCAATGGTATTTTCTACAGGTGATTGCGGGCCAAGCAGTCGTTTGATAGAAGGAATCAAAGCCAGCAGTGCATGCCCCTGATTGCCAATAGACTGTTGTAAGGCTTGTTTCAAGTGTTTTAGTTTTTGCTCAGGTTCTGCCAATACTTGTCTAATAAGGTTTTGCAACGCATCAATGAGCGCACTATAAGGTTTGTTCTGCTGTAATTGGTCGTATTTACCTTGAATAAAATATCCTTTACGACAGGTCAGCGGTTTATATATTTCTTTAATTAGCGAAGTTTTACCGATCCCTGAATAACCAGACACTAGAACCACTTCCTTTTTCCCTTGACTCACGCGCTCAAAAGCAGCAAGTAGCTCTGCGATAGGCCCTTCACGCCCATACAATTTTTGTGTTTGCTGGAGTTGATCACTGATATCAATAGTGCCTAAGACAAATTCAGCGATAGTTTGTTTTGATTGCCATTGTTTAGCACATTCGGTTAAGTCCGCTGCCAGACCTCGTGCGCTTGCATAGCGTTCTTCTGGCATTTTAGCCATTAGTTTGATAATAATCTGGCTAAGCATTGTGGGAATATTTAGAGGAAGCGATGATAGAGGTACCGGAGTTTTTGCAAGATGACAATGCACCAGCTCAAGAATATCAGTTGCATCAAAAGGTAACTGGCCTGCTAACATTTCATAATAAGTGACTCCCAGAGCATAAAAATCGGTGCGATAATCAATACTTCGGTTCATTCGCCCCGTTTGTTCGGGTGATATGTATGCCAGTGAACCCTCTAAAAGACGAAGGTTATTATAGCTTTGTGTTTCCTCAATCAGCTGTGAGGAAATACTAAAATCTGCCAGTTTGATTAACAGGGTATGAGGCTCAATAATGATATTAGCAGGCTTAATGTCTTTATGAATAATATGTTGTTGATGTAACTCCGCTAAGGCGTCGACCAGCTGTAAAGCAATTGTGAAGAAAACATCCAGTTCCAATGGCTTTTCTTGTAAAAAACTCTTTAAGGTCTGACCATTGATATCTTCTAAAACTAAAACAGTAAGGTGACCTTGTTGAATGAGTGCATAGGGCTTAATAATACCTGGAATATTCAGTTGTTTGAGTAAAAAATATTCGTGTTGCAAGTCCGCGAGAATTTTAAGAGATGGGTGCTCTGAGTATGGACATTTGAGCATAACGGGAAGATTATCATGAAGCCGTAACCCGCGGTAAAGTACCGTGTTGGGGCTTTGATAAAGCGTTTCCAGTATTTTATAGCCTTTGATGATGTCCATACTTACCGGATGTCCAAAACAGGTTTTAATCATACAATTCTTAATGTCCTTGGGGGGAGCTATGGAGCAGACAACTCAATCAAGTGAACCAATATGAATAAATTAGTTATATATGATTCAATAATGTTGCTAAATGTATAGTATAGTACTACGTATAGTATAGTACTACGGGGTGTAAATTTCATATTATAGGTGTTTCAAATTTGTGCCGTGGTGTATAAGTTAGCGCTTCATAAAGAGGGCTTCCTAATAGATAAACGTATCCCATAGATGCAAGTATGGCGTAGCGCTCATATTCACGCGTGCTTTTTTTAAATGATAAAATGGGGACAGTCTGGGACGCA
>NZ_JH413839.1 GCF_000162755.2 Legionella drancourtii LLAP12 | reverse complement strand
TATGAAAACGGAGCTCAGGATAAGTCTGCAAATTACCTGATTATTGAGCAGATGGTGTCCGGCGTAAAGGTGGCGTGAGTCTGTTTTGGGCTTCTATAAGGAACTGCGGGAACCAGTCGTCTTGATGTTAAGGGAGAAATGCAAGAGGTAGGCACCTTAAGTATGAGAGTACCAATGCAAGAAACTGGGGCGGATTAACCCGTAGTAGCATTGAAGTAATTGTAATGATTACGGAGCGAAGGGGTTGAGTTAGGCTGTTAAGATTAAAATTCAACTCGCAAGAGGAGGAAATTTTGAGCGAAACAAAATCATTTATCATATCCAAACAATTGGTAGTGAAAGCTTTTCGATTAATCAAGGCCAATGGTGGATCAGCTGGGGTTGATCAGCAATCACTTGCGGATTTTGAATTAAACTTGAAAGACAATCTCTATAAGTTATGGAATCGCTTGTCGTCAGGCAGTTATTTTCCACCACCTGTTAGAGCAGTTCCCATTCCGAAGAAAACTGGAGGGGAAAGAATTCTGGGCGTGCCTACCGTGGCGGATAGAATCGCGCAAATGGTTATTAAACTCATATTTGAACCATGCGTTGAGCCCCATTTTCTTTCGGATTCATATGGATATAGGCCAAATAAATCAGCATTGGATGCTGTGGGGATTACTCGTCAACGATGTTGGCAATATGACTGGGTTGTCGAGTTTGATATAAAGGGGCTATTTGATAACTTGGATCATTCACTTCTATTAAAAGCAGTGAAAAAGCACACAAATGAAAAATGGGTCTTGCTGTATATTGAACGATGGCTTAAAGCCCCAATGCAACTACCTAATGGTGTTCTGCAAGAACGCAATAAAGGAGTACCTCAGGGCGGTGTCATCAGTCCAGTTTTAAGCAACCTGTTTCTGCATTATGTGTTTGATATTTGAATGAAAAGAAATCAGCCATCTGTACCATGGTGTCGTTATGCAGATGATGGACTGGTGCACTGCAAGACACAACAGCAGGCGCATAAGATATTATCTGAATTACGAGAGCGATTTATAGCATGTGGCCTTGAACTACATCCAGAGAAGACAAAGATTGTCTATTGCAAAGATGGTAAGCGAAGAGGAAATTACCCACAAACAGCATTTGAGTTTTTAGGGTATGGCTTTCGACGCAGGACAGCAAAGAATAGTAAAACAGGAAGATTATTCCTAACCTTTGCGCCCGGTGTAAGCAAATCATCGCAGAAATCAATGCAGGCAAAGATACATGACTGGAGGTTTTACAGGAGAACAGAAATAACTTTGAATGATATCGCCAAGAGATTTAACCCGGTTTTAAGGGGTTGGATTGAGTATTACGGGCGCTACAATCGTTCTTCTTTGTATGCTGTTTTCAGACATTTCAATAAAACACTGGTTGCGTGGGCAATGCGCAAGTATAGAAAATTGAATGGCAGAACACGAGCAATCTATTTCCTGGAGAATATAGCAAAAAGAGATTCAACTCTATTTGTACACTGGAAGATTGGAATGATAGGTGCGTTCGCCTAATGGGAGCAGTGTGAGTCGAGAGGTTCATGCACTGTTCTGCGAGGGGCTGGCGGGGAAGTTCCGCTGGTCTACTCTCCCATGCCTCATGTTTTCAGTTATTTGATTTGTACGCAAAAATTGTGTACAATATCTAAAATAATAAAAAGAGATTAGTTTGGAAATTTATAATGTTGTGCTGAAAGAGAAATTAGCACTTAGTTTGAAGAAACTTCCTAAACACATTTTAGCTAAATTAACTGCCTGGATTAGTGCAGTAGGGCATGATGGACTAAATGAGGTTAGAAAAATACCTGGATATCATGATGAGCCATTGAAAGGAGAACGTAAGGGTCAGCGTTCGATCAGATTATCAAAATCGTATCGAGCTATTTATATTATTAATAAAGCTGGGCAAATGGAAGTTGTTGAAATTATTGAGGTGAACAAACATGATTACTAAAAATACACAAGAAACATTGAATTATCTTGAAAATCTTATGGGAGAAAAATTAACTTTAGGTTCTTTTATCCTTGCTATTCGTCAAGGAGAGGAATTAAGTCAAGTTGAATTTGCTAAAACCCTTGGTGTTTCAAGACAGGTTTTATGTGATATAGAGCATGGAAGAAGAATTATTAGTCCTAAAAAAGCTGCTGAATATGCTGAATTATTAGGTTATTCCAAAAAACAATTTGTTCGACTTTGTTTGCAAGATATGATTGATAGAGATCATTTAGGATTAATTGTTGAAATAGAAAATGCAGCCTAAATACCAGTTGGAGCCGATTACAAAAGCTGAGCTTCAGGGATTATCAAATATAGAGTTATGCGATCGGATGGAAGAAACTCTGATTAATATTTTATATGAATCTTATCCTGATAGTATTATTGAAAATTTTCCTCGGGAAAGTATAAGAGATTTTTTTCATACAGAAACAATACAAAGATTACCTTCAGAGCATCAACGAAATGCTCTTAGAAAATGTTTCGAATATCTTATACAATTGGAATATTTAAAAAGGGTAGGGGGATGGTCAAATAAGGAAGTATTTAATCAAAGTTATGATGAAAATTGCTCATGGAAAAGCCCCCGTGTCATTCAGCAATTAAACATATAGAAATAGTTGGGAGCAGCACTGCTTGCGAGCGTCTTATTGATTTATTTCACATAATTGAAAAGGGAGAACCTGTCAAAGGGAAAAAGAAGTTTTCAGCATTTTCTAAATGGCTCCTAAATCCTCAAAATAAGTTTTTATTCTTTAGCCCATTTTTACCGTTGATAAGTAAATTCAGATCTGAAAAAAGAACCGCGGAGATTCATAAGTGGTCAAACTTACCTGAACGAATATTACTGCTTCAAAAACCAAGTCATTCTGAATGTAATGAGCCGTTAGAATTAATAAATGTATTAAATATGATTTGGAGTCCACTAATTACTATACTTGATGAAAAGCAACTCAATGCTATTCCAAGTATTTGCTTGGAATTACACAGTGCAATTATGGAAAATAATGAAATGGTAGTTAAAGAGCAAATAGATAGGATAGCAGCAGGCCTTGGAATAAGTGTATAGAGTCAGCCATTGCGTAAACCCGAGCGACTGTATTCGGTTCGAATTGCACTTCATATTATATACTTTAAATTTATTGGTAGGATATTCCGGAATAATTGTAAAGGGAATTTTATTATGCAAAAAACTAAAACTTATACCTTGACCAAATTCTCTTTCGAGAAAATTAAGGAAGTATATGAAATTGTTTTCAAAGATGAAAAAGTTGATATTAAACGTTGTGACTATAGTATTTCGATTGATGATGAGGATTGGGAACTTGATTCAATGGATGAGTTTTGTGCCGAATACAGTAAAAGCAATTGTATATATGCCTCTCTATTGGTTAGATCTGACAATAATAAACTAAGGTTGATCTACAATGACGGTGACACAGAAATTTCTGTAGAATCGAATAGAAATATTATTACCAAAGGTTTTAATGAGTTTGATTTAAGTAAAGATAAATTTAAATTAGATAAAGTTCCCATGCAAGTTAATAAAATTATAGTTTTTATTGGTCATGGTCGAAGCGATGATTGGAAAATAATCAAAGATGATTTGCAAGACAAACACAAAATTACTATAGAATCATTCGAATCGGGAGCAAGAGCGGGCCACACTATTCGAGATATATTAGAAGAAATGTCCACCACTTCTAATTTTGCTATATTGGTTTTGACGGCGGAGGATGAATTGAAGGATGGTAGTATCAGAGCTCGTCAAAATGTTATTCATGAAGCAGGATTGTTTCAAGGAAAATTAGGATTTAATAGAGCAATTATAGTTCTTCAAGAAGATGTTGAAATTCCTTCTAATTTGGATGGTATTCAACAACTGCGCTACAAGGAAAATATAAAAGAAGTTATTGGGGATATATTGGCTACAATAAAACGAGAATTTCCTTTAACATTGTATTAGTAAAATTAAATCATCAGAGATGACCTCTCTTGGTATGAAGAGGGAAGAATGCTCAATTCGCCAACGCAATTAAGTCTGATT
>NZ_JH413838.1 GCF_000162755.2 Legionella drancourtii LLAP12 | reverse complement strand
ATCAACTGAATTACATGCCAGCCCCAATGCTCCTAATGGTAGATTTGCGTTAACAAAAACGCATAATATGTGGACATATATCCTAACGGATACAGAAACTGGAGCGCTATGGCATTGTCAGTTTGCAATAAATGATAACCAGTCAAAATTTTGTACCTCACTTTCATTTAGTAAAGAAAAAAGTGTATAGGCTTAGCAGATTCTATCTGGCTATTTGTTGTTAGATCTCCATCACCAGTTTATGAATCAATTCAGTCGAAGAAGCCACATTTCCTAAATCCTTCTTTTTTATTTCTCGGAAAAACAATATTGGCTCATTTTATAGCCGTTTAAAGAGGAGATATCATGGGATTTACCCCGAGCCTAAGTGCAACAACAGATTTAGGAAATATAGGATTAAAGACGAATCAAATTCTCATGGGTCACATTAGTTATCTCTATTATAATCTGTAATAAGATAATTGATGGAAATCCCCGGATTACGACTCCGTCTAATCCGGACTACGCTTGCTGAGCATACTGTCGGACGAAGATTCTGTATCCAAATGAACTATCTGAATTAGATTAGGTTTTGGATATATTAGGTTTTATGGGCCAACCGTAATTTTTTATCAAAACAGAAACCACTACAATTTTCTTTACTTATCCCTATATCTATTTTGCATACAGATGTTCGAATCTAGACATTGGGTATGCCTCCCTCACCCAAATTTCATCATAATCTCACAAATAAGTTGAAACGGAAATCTTGGTCCATAATCAATAGATGTAGAAGAAAAGGAATTTCCATGAGTGATTTATTCGAGACTTTTGAGAAATTTAAAAACAAACAAGAGATTGTATCTATATGTGAATATCCATTATACACTGATAATCCAAGAATTATGGGAGCTATTGAATCTGAGCCTATCTCATTACTAAATCCTGTCATTCATAATCATAAAGGTGTATTTCTTCCAAGAATATTACTAAGGTTTTTTAACTACATAAATAGTGAAGAAGTAATAGATTACACCACACAACCAACAATAGACTCAAAAATTAAAAGTTATGAATCTGCTCCTAATGAATTATCTTATTTAATTAATTTACGTTTAGGTATTAGAACAAAAATAGGTTCTTGTACAAGGGAATTTAAATTACCATTTACCAATAACTCTAATTATGGTTTTATACCCAATTTCAATTATTACCCCAATTTTGAAAAAGAAGTTCTCGTTAGCGAATATCCAGTTATTCCGAGTTTATTTAATCCAGTAAATTTAAGCATTGAAGCTTATTTTAAAAAACTAATCTCTTTGAGTGAAAAAAATCTCTGTAATGTCGTACGCGTAGCAAAGCTATACTCTAGTGCCATTTTTCTTGCTGAAAGATCGCCTAAAATCTCTTGGATTTTACTCGTTTCTGCTATTGAAGTTGCGGCTGAGGCAAAACGTGATGGAAGTAATAATCTTGCTCTTATAAAACAAGAATTTCCAAAATTATATGACTTAATTGATTTAGCAAATAATTC
>NZ_JH413837.1 GCF_000162755.2 Legionella drancourtii LLAP12 | reverse complement strand
ATCTTCGCTCGCATCGATTTCATCGCAGTTTTACTCACAGCTGGAGTAAAGCTTGTGAAACGCAAACCATTTCTTTGGTTCTTGGCTTCCCTAGGTCTAAATGTAAATCCTAGAAAATCAAACGATATGTTTTTATATTTCAATCTGCGATTACTATCTTTGCAATAAACAATCTTTGTTTTATCAGGGTGCATTTCTAAACCACATTCCATAAAACGTTTTTCTAACCTGAGTCGAATTTCTTGGGCTTCAGATTCTGTTTTGCAGTGCACTAACCCATCATCTGCATAACGGCACCATGATATCTGTGGAACATTGCGTGTCATCCATGAATCAAAAACATAATGCAGAAACAAGTTGCTTAATACTGGGCTAATAACCCCACCTTGCATCACACCTTTGATTTTCTCTTGGAGAGTGCCATCTGGTAGTTGCATTGGCGTTACTAGCCATCTTTCTATATAGAGCAATACCCATTCACTATTTGTATGCTTTCTGACTGCTTTCATTAGAAGTTGGTGATCGATGTTATCAAACAGACCTCGAATATCGTACTCTAACACCCAGTTATACTGCCAACATCTCTTACGTGTGATGCTTACAGCATCTAACGCTGATTTATTAGCCCTGTATCCATACGAATCAGGGTGAAAATGAGGTTCGACACAAGGCTCAAAGACTAACTTAACCGCCATTTGCGCTATTCTGTCTGCCACCGTGGGAATGCCAAGAATCCTTTCCCCTCCTGGGGATAGGAACCGCTTTCACCGCAGGAGGAAAGTAACTCCCTGATGACATTCTATTCCAAAGCTTGTAAAGATTGTTCTTTAGATCTTTTGCAAAATCCTCAAGCGATTCTTTATCAACACCAGCCGCACCAGCATTTGCTCTTACAAGCTTATAGGCTTGTACAAATAGTTGTTTCGGAATATTAAATGGTTTTGTCTTTTCCAACTATTTCCTCCTGAGCGAATCAGTTGAATATTGAATTAGACTGCTTAGCACAGCCCCTTTGCTCCGCCACCATTACAGTGACTTCCTCGCTACTACGAGCTGTTCCGTCCCAGTGCTTTGCATCAGTACTCTCATCCTTGTGAATGTGTCACTTGGATTTCTCCCTTAGCATCAAAACGACTGGTTCCCACAGTTCCATAAAGAAGCCCAGATTAGACTCACGCCATCTTCACGCCGAGTACCACTTGCGCAGCTTTCAGGTCTACCCGCAAATTTATCCCAGAGTACAGCCTAAACCCTTGGTTTTGATACTGTGTTTAAAGCTAACGACGCTTCACCGATGGTTCATTGATATTCGTCTTTCTAATCCATACCTGCTGAGTGTTCCCAGCTTTTCTTCAACGCTCACCACCCCTGCTCTTAACAAAAGCAGTTTGAAGTAGTTTGATACCTGTTCCTGACAACCGATACCGATGGGCCTACCATCATCTTCTTTATAGCTTTACCAAGATAATATTCTGTCCTGGAATATTATTGGTGTGCCTGTGGCACACA
>NZ_JH413836.1:27831-50848 GCF_000162755.2 Legionella drancourtii LLAP12 | reverse complement strand
GGCTTTACTGCAAGGAAAAAATCCTTATCAAAATCATGTTGTGTCTTATTACTTAGGTATCAATAAGCTATTACCAACTAACTTAAATCCTCCTTTTACATTATGGCTATTTCATCCATTAGCGTATTTTGAATTTCCAACTGCCTTGCTTCTATGGTCTTTCTTTTGCTCTGTTTTGGGATACATTGGGGCGCTCATTGCATTTTACTATGCGTTTTCTCCCTCATTCTTGCGAAAAAATTTGTTAATACTATCCCTTTTCTATTTTTCCTTTTTTGCAACGGTAATGAATACAGCAATATTGCAATTAGGTGGCATATTATTATTTTTTATAATGGCAGGTTATTATTTTTATCAAAATCAGCGTCATTATCTGGCTGCCTTATTTTGGGGCATTATCATTGCAATGAAATTATTCCCAGCCTTGTTGTTTTGTTATGTCTTAAAACAACGGCAATTTAAAGTATTCAGCGCGATGATTATCATCTTCTTCATTGCCCTTTTAATTCCTGTACTGGTTTATGGAGTTGAGATTTATACGATTTATGCAACGGCACTATCACATGCTCTCTGGTATGGTGATAGTTGGAATGCCTCAATTTGTGGACTTGTTTTTCGACTCTGCAACGAGCAAACCCTAAGCCAAAATTTGATCATGATAAAGCTAATTTATGCTTTTTTATTTCTTGTCTTCTTTCTTTGGTACTTACAAAAATTGGGACCAGCTCAAAATAACCCAATAAATCATCAACCTTTTTGCCTTACTTTAGTGATGATGCTCTTTTTAAGTCCCTTGGGTTGGATGTACTACTTCTCATTATTAATTTTCCCGCTAATCCTTACAGGAATTACTCTCTTAAAGAAAGAAAATACCTCCAGAACAATAAGTATCCTATGGCTTCTTGCTCTTTTTATGATTAATTTTCCAATGGATTATGTAAAAACCTATAATATGACTCATTTCTTAAGTCGTATTAGCTTTTTTTCCATCCATTTTTATGGATTATCACTTTTGATGTGCCTAGTAGCCCAAAGAAAGTACTTGATTGGAAAAAATGACATTCCCTTGGAGCAACAAAAGCAGTATTTAATACCGGTAATTGCCATTTTATTGTTTGGGTTTTCGCTACCGACTATAAGTTTTATAACGCATACTTTTTTTTAATAATGAAGAGCAGATGTTGGGTCAAACGACCCAACCTGCCTATTTTCTATTCGTGATCTGGATGAACAACAAAAATGCCCGGAGCATTACGAAGATATTCGTTATAATCCATTCCATAACCAAAGATAAAATGATCTTCAATCTGTAAGCCCACAAAATCAGCAGCTTGTAACCCATTCTCAACGCGTTTTCGGTATTTATCAACCAATACAGCGCTGTAAACTTTTTTAGCGCCTAAATTAGTAACTTCATCAATAATCGCCGCTAAGGTAATGCCTCCATCAAGAATATCATCAACAACCAAGACAGTTCTTCCAGCCAAACTATTTGACGGTTTTACCTTCCAATGAATATCACCACCTGTTGTAGCACCTCTATATCGAGTTGCATGCACATAGTCTACTTCTAAAGGAAAATCCAAACGAGGTAATAAATTACCTAAAAGAACCAAACCACCTACCATGACACAAATAAGCACAGGATTTTCATCTTGTAATTTTTCATGAATATTAATTGCCATGCGGTCTAAAGCAGCTTCAACTTCATTCGTCGTGAATAGGCAGGTTGATTTTTCATATACTTCTTTGATTTTACTAGGAATAGTCATTTATGCATTCTCTTAATTAAAGATAGGGTTAAGTATTACTCTTTTATTTTTCCAGTGCCAGGGAAAGGACTAACCTTACCACCATAGCCAGGATTATCCTTGACCTTAGCTGTTCCTTGCTTATTGACTTCATCAATCCGATAGATTGAGTGCATGGGGATAAACGTGCGCTTAACACCACTAAATTCCAATTTTAATCGTTCTTCAGAAGGGTCAACAACTAGTGAAGTTTGTTCACCAAATACCAGCTCTTCAACTTCGAGAAAGCCAAAAATATCACTTTCCTTTATTGATCGTGCATACACTTCATAAATTGCTTCTTGATTCGCAAAAGTAATTCTGAATAATGTTTTCTTTGTCATAACATGAGCCTGTTCTTAATGCTGAGCGAAGTATACAAAAATAAGGTTGGTTTGGGTATCTTTATATATAATATAGGCTAAATCATTCAAACGATATTAAGATTGGTCGAATTGAGTGTAGCCCTACTTTTTTAATGGACTCACCGTACTGGTTACCGGCTGCAAAGGCGATTGATAATCATCAATCGGGGACGAGATGGGGCTGACAAAAAGTGAAGGCTGAATTATTTGATATTTTTGGGCAATGTAACAATAGAATCCTGAGGGATATGGCCAAAGCATTTTACCAATTTCATCTAAAAAAGTCAGTTTTTTAATTAAAGAGGCACTGTTTACGGGGGGAATATAACAAAAATTAGTCAATGAAACCTGTCGATACCCCCTTTGAATGAACAATCTATTTAAATTAAAAGGAGTACGCATTTTAATTGTTCGATCGCGATAGCAGTTTAACATCCCATATTTTATCGCCCCGCCCCACAAACTCCAAGGATTGATACAAAGCAAAACCACAAACCCCATGGGTTTTAGGACACGATCAATTTCATCAATTAGAGTAATACTGTTATTAAAAGGTTCTAAGGTCAAAGGAGCTACAAGACAATCAATACTGTTACGACTCAACGGCAAATGATTTAATTCACTTTCAAATTGGATTTTATTTGCCAAGGCAAAAGGGGATGCAACCCATTGATGAGCAAATCGAAGTTTCTTTAACCAAACATTATCGCCACAATTTCCCAATTGCACGAGTGTTTCACCGCTTAAAAGATCCTGGACTGATTCCAAGTTCACAGCAAATTCATGAGCAGCAAAAAGCCCCAGTGGTGATTGAAACCATTTATTCAAAGCGCGGTATTGTTTTATTTGCTGTCCAATCAACAAGGTGATGCCTTTTAAAAAGGTTAATCCTGAATTAAACTACAATACAACGAGTTTCATGTGCAAACAATCCATTTCTATTTTTGTATGATGCACGTGATTTTACTGAGTAAGTTAACTATAGTTAATTTCGAAGCAATGAATTAATAAAAATAATGAATTAATAAAAATTATGTTAGGCAGCGATGAGTTTAAACTACAAGGTATTGGACAACTTTTTGTCCTGGAAAAGCTTTTGGAAAAACCGAAGGCTATAGAGTTCTATAAACTCGCAACCGCTGAAAAAATTTCCTTCGTTCAATATCTTGTTAAAAATAATATCCTATCGGCCAAGCAAATCGCAAATACAACAGCACTCAGCTTTGGTCTCCCCATGATGGACATTGATTGCGTTGAAATCGATTCAATTCCTACCAACTTAATTAATGAGAAACTCATTCGCCGCCACGGTATGCTACCGTTATTCTGTCGCGGGACGAATCTATATTTAGCTACTGATGATCCCTGTAAACAAGCATCTTTAAAAGAAATTCAATTTCACACCGGTCTAAATACTCACCCTATAGTCGTTGAAACGGATAAACTTGCAGCTCTAATTGAGCACCTATTAACCCTAAAAGAACATGAAGGACTATCGGAATATGTTGATGACATCAATGATTTTGATGGCATTATTATTAGTGATGATGAAGAACACGAGATTAATGAAATCAGCTCCGTCACTGAAGATGCACCTATTGTAAAATTTGTTAATAAAATTCTTCTCGATGCAATCAAACAAGGGACTTCAGACATTCATTTTGAACCGTTCGAAAAAGAATACCGCATCCGCTACCGCCAAGACGGTATTTTGCATGAAGTTGCAACCCCTCCAGCTCACTTATCTGCGCGTATTACCGCACGCATTAAGGTAATGTCTAATTTAGATATTTCTGAACGACGCGTGCCACAAGACGGCGGTTTTAAAATGAAGATATCGAAAAGTCGCTCCATTGATTTCCGGGTAAGCACCTGCCCTACTACAGGCGGTGAAAAAGTAGTGATGAGACTACTTGATCCCGGAGCTGCAAAACTTGGTATTGAAGCTCTAGGCTTTAGCCCTGTTCAGAAAGGACAGTTTATTCGTGCTATTGAGCGTCCTCAAGGCATGATTTTAGTTACAGGCCCTACAGGTAGTGGTAAAACAGTAAGCTTATACACCGCATTAAATATGCTTAATACCAAAGAGGTAAATATTTCAACGGCTGAAGATCCTGTTGAAATTAAAGTTTCTGGAATTAACCAAGTCAATATAAATCCTAAAGCAGGTCTAACCTTCTCTGGTGCTTTACGCTCATTCTTACGGCAAGATCCTGACATTATCATGGTTGGCGAGATTCGCGACTTAGAAACGGCGGAAATAGCCGTTAAAGCGGCGCAAACAGGGCATTTAGTTCTATCCACCCTACATACAAACAGTGCTGCAGAAACATTAAACCGGTTAATGAATATGGGGGTTCCAACATTTAACATTGCCAGCTCAGTAACGCTCATTATTGCCCAGCGTTTAGCACGAAAGTTATGCGATTATTGTAAAGTACTAAGAGATGATTTCAGCAAACCAGGTTTACTAGGCATCGGCTTTAGCGAAACCGATTTAGAAGGCATTCAGCTCTATAAAGCAGGAGGCTGTCCTAAATGTACGAATGGATACCGCGGCAGAATCGGTTTATTTGAAGTATTACCCATGAGTAAACCTCTTGGGGAATTGATTATGGCAGGGGGAAACTCACTGGAGATTTTAAAAACAGCGCAAGCAGAAGGCATGATTACCATTTACCAGTCAGGTCTTGAGAAAGTAAAACAAGGAACAACAACCATAGAGGAGATCAATCGGGTAACTGTTGATTAATTTTATGGCGAAAATAGGAAAGAACACCAATACCCTATTAACCTTTCACTATATCGGCGTCAATAAAGCCGGACAGAAAGTAATTGGCGATATTGAAGCAAGAAGCATGGCCTTGGCTAAGGTTGATTTGCGCAAACAAGGCATCACAATTAATAAAGTGACTCTTAAACGTAACGCCCTATTCAATAAAAAAAATAAAAGGATTACCTCGGGCGACATTACAATCTTCAGCCGCCAATTAGCCACTATGATTGAGTCAGGTATCCCCTTAGTGCAATCCTTTGATATTGTTGCCAAAGGCCAATCGAATAAACGCATTAAGGATTTAATTGAAGACATTAAACACGATGTTGAAACCGGTTTAACACTTGCAGAAACACTACAGAAACGCCCTGCATACTTTAATGAATTGTTTTGTAATTTAGTAGATGCCGGTGAGAAATCAGGATCACTGGACATTATGCTGAATAAAATCGCCACCTACAAAGAAAAAATTGAAACCATAAAAAAGAAAATCAAAAAAGCCCTAACCTATCCTATGGCCGTAATCATAGTTGCCTTTATTGTAACCGCAGGATTACTTATTTTTGTAGTGCCACAATTTGAAGCATTATTTAAAGGTTTTGGCGCCGATTTGCCTGCGATGACTAAGGTAGTTGTTCATATGTCCAAATTTTTTCAATCATATTGGTATCTCATTTTGGGCTCTTTAACCGTAACAATTTATTCATTTATCTATGCCCAAAAACATTCGCCAAACTTTGCGCAAGGTATTGATCGTGCTTTATTAAAGTTTCCTATTGTTGGGCCAATTATTGAAAAAGCAGCGATCGCTCGTTTTGCAAGAACACTATCCATTACCTTTGCAGCAGGCCTGCCTTTAGTTGAGGCGCTAAAGTCCGTTGCTGGAGCCACTGGAAATATTATTTTTTCTAAAGCAACAGAGCGGATTAGAGAGGACGTATCCATTGGACAACAAATGAATAAAGCAATGGAAAACACCCACTTATTTCCAAATATGGTCACGCAAATGGTCGCTATTGGTGAAGAATCAGGTGCTTTAGAAAAAATGTTAGGTAAAGTTGCAGATTTTTATGAAGAAGATGTAGATAATTCAGTAGACTCACTCAGTAGTTTATTAGAACCAATTATTATGTCCATCTTAGGTATTTTAGTCGGTGGACTGGTCGTTGCGATGTATCTGCCTATTTTTAAACTTGGCTCGGCAATCTAGGGTCTATTGACATTTCTATTATCTTGGCCAAAATAGCGAAATAGCAACAGGCCCGGAGCCCCCTAAAAGGTATAACAATAAAATGATGCATGAATTAATCGCGAATCACTCCTGGTTTTTGTATGTTACCGTAGCCCTTTTCTCTTTAGCCGTAGGTAGTTTACTCAATGTGGTCATTTACCGCTTGCCAATAATGTTACACCATGAATGGCAGCGAGAATATTGTGAATTAATGAACATCAAAACGGAAGAAATACAAACAATTAATTTATTCGTCCCGCGATCTTTTTGTCCCTCATGTAAGACTATGGTAAAAGCATGGCAAAACATCCCTATTTTAAGCTATTTATTTCTACGCGGACGATGTTATCACTGCAAAAGCTCTATTTCTATTCGTTATCCCCTGATTGAATTAGGCACTATGCTCCTCTCTTTATATGCATGCTGGAATTTTGGCTTTACTTGGCAACTGCCTTTTGCATTAATGGCCTTATGGCTTTTAATTTGCCTGTTTTTTATTGATGTTGATCATCAGCTACTACCAGACAGCATCACTTTAAGCCTATTGTGGTTAGGCTTAATTGCCAATACAGAAAATTTATTTGCGCCCTTACCTGAAGCGGTTCTAAGTGCTGCGGGTGCCTATATAGGGTTATGGCTTTTTATTAAACTGTTTTATTTGGTTACCGGTAAAATAGGCATGGGAAACGGCGATTTTAAATTGTTTGCGGCATTTGGCGCCTGGTTTGGTTGGAAATTTTTACCATTAATTCTGCTCTTTTCCTCGATTGCTGGTACAATTATTGGACTGTTGTATTTATATTTGCAAGATAAGTCCAAGGATACAACCATACCCTTTGGCCCTTTTCTATGCGCTTCAGGTATTGCCGCATTATTTTGGGGACAAAAGATACTGGATTGGTATATCCGTTTGTGGATGTAAAGAAAAAATAAGAGGACTCTTTAAATGTCGTATCAAGTTATATTATTTGATTTAGATGATACCTTAGTTGATTTTGCCACCTCTGAAATGATAAGTCTGCGCAAAATTTACGAGCAGTTTTATCAAGCAGCAGACTATGCCGTCTTTGAACGCATTTTTAAAAAAATTAACAACAGCCTGTGGAATCGTGTTGGCGCAAAGGAAGCTCCTCTCATGCCAAAAGATGTCTGCTTTTTACGCTTTAAACAATTAAACGAACACATCGAATGTGCAGGTACCGCTCAAGAAGTAGCTGATACCTATGATCATCACATTGGCGAGCATGCGGATTGGCTACCTGATGTCAAAAAAACAATTGAATTCCTACATCAAAAAGGGCATATTTTAGGCATTATTACCAATGGTTTGTCCACGTCACAAGGAAAAAAACAACAACGACTGGGATTATATAATTGGTTTGATTGTTTTATTGTGTCTGATGAGGTAGGGCTTGCTAAGCCCAATAAAGAGATTTTTGCAATTGCTCTAGAAGAAATTGCCAGCAAACGAAATCAAGCCATTCATGCGTATAATAAAGATTCAATCCTTATGGTGGGCGACTCAATGATCAGTGACGGTCATGGCGCAATGAACTTTGGCATTAATTATTGCCATATTAGTAGCAAGGCATCCGAAATCAAATCGTCCGAAGCCACCGTAACCTACCACATAAACTCGGTAGCGCAATTACCTGCATGTATAGGCTATGAAACCGAATATAAGTATAAAGCGCATAAATAGACAGGCAAAAAACACCCCACACTATGGGATGCTACTGTGTTGAATTGAAGATTGAAGCGACGTCTTACTGTTTTTCTCAGCAATACGGCCAATCAATCGATTGCGTAACTGCTCGCGCGCGGTTAACGCTGGTTTTTCCTGGTCTTGTCCCGAGCTAGTGTTAGTCGAGGCAAAAAAGCCATCTCTTCTTGATGGAGGATTATCTATACTTTCTTGTCTTGCTTTTTTTCTAGGAGAAGGCTCATTTACATCTTGAGCCATACTAAATGAGGTAATTACTAGTTCTTCATCGCAGGAGCGATTTCTAGTCGCGGTCACTGTTTTCATTTGATGCACACGGTGAGCTACCAGTGTAGACAAAGAAAACTCTTCAGGTAACTGTTCTGGCATCTTACCAGTTAATGCACATTCACTATATAATCGCAATACCCCTTCAGCAAAAGCATCAAAGATATCGCTTCTCTTATGAAGATGGGTCATTTGTGTGCAAAACGATATTAAAAGTTCTGGATTTTGCGTGGAATGAAAGAGTTCTAGCAATTTCTGGAGATCAACTTCAAGTTCATAGTCCAACTCGTTCCAAACTTTAGCTTCTATCTGATTAAAGACAATAATCAGAGCTTGGATATTAACTGAAAAACTCTGCTCACTGTTTTTAGATGCAAAAGTTCTAGCACCGCTCTTTAACTCTCTTATGCTCTTTTGAATTTCCGCATCAAGAGCTAAACTATTTCTTATTGATGGATTTTTAAAAAATACAAGAAAAGCGGTATTAGGGAGAATAAATTCATCATTATTTACTTTATTATAAATAATCACCAAACCAAAAATAAATTGTGCGAACTCTTTAAGCTCGATTGAATCATTTTCCCTGGCAGAAAATTTCGCATATAGTTTCTGAATCACGCCTAAAAGAATCACTGGGTTTTTCTCTAATTCATTTTCAATGTAATGATTGAAGTGATCAAAAAAAGTAATTTAAAAAAAACACAAAGTTTTCCTGTTCGTCTTTTTTAATTTTAACTTGTAATAGTTTTATAATTTGTAATGCCCACATAATAATCCAAACTGATAAAATTTAAACCATTTTACCAGCAATAACTTAAGTAAATATTAAGAGAAGACACTACTCATTCCTGGTCAAATGAAGAATAAAGCTAATCATCCAGCTCGACAACTAAACTATATTTGCTTAGGTTACAGCAGCGGCTAATTATGTTCACGTTCACTAAGCACGCCATAGATACCAAGCAGCAATTGAGCGATAAGGGCTCCAAGTAGCGCCAATTTTTGCCAGTTCTTTTGGAGTGGGTTGTTGAGGCAGATCTTTCATTTTTTTATAACCTTCACGGACGCCAAAATCATGCGCAGGAAGAATATCCATGCGCCCAAGAGTAAAGATAAGCAGCATTTCCACAGTCCAAGGCCCGATGCCTGGAAGTAAAGTAAGCTCTTTAATTAAGTCCTCAGTAGACATTAGTTTTGCCTTCTCTAATGTAGGTACATGCCCTATTAAAGAAGCTTCTGCGAGCCGTTTTATCGTTTCAAGTTTACGTGCAGAAAATCCACACTGTCTAAGTAGCTCGCTTTCAGTTGCAAGAATTTCCTCAGGTAGAGGAAATGAATGCTCCGGATATATGGCAAGAAAACGGTTTAGTATCGCCTCAGCCGCTCGCCCATGTAACTGTTGGTAGGCAATCGCTCGGATTAAGGCCTCGTAGGGCGCTCGAGTTGTTTGAATTTCCAGTTGACACGGCCCGATCCTCTGAACCAACAAAGCCCAATCAGCATCCAATTCAGAAAGATAATGACTTGCTTGTTGATATAGAGGATTAACCTGTTTTATAACCATTGACTAAACTCCTATTTGCCTGGGAACGAATATGCAAAAAGCGACCATGTACTTAAAAAAATTCCAAAAGCAAGAACCGGAGTGTTTATGCAATTGGCATGGGCTAGACTTATAGTACATTATGAACGCATAGGCATTTAAAAGTGAATACTTCCATTAAAAATAGACAACGAGCTCAAGAAACCTTAAATGACCCACGTTGGCTCTCTATAGTTAATCGCGATGCCCAAGCAGATGGCCGTTTTTATTATTCAGTGATGACAACAGGAGTATATTGTCGCCCATCCTGCGGTTCTCGCCTTGCTCGACCTGAAAACGTGCAATTTTATCGCACTTGCGATGAAGCCGAACATGCCGGATTTCGCCCTTGCAAACGGTGTAAACCAAGTGGAGCATCAGTGCGAGAAGAACAGGTCGCACTCATAACAAAACTCTGTCGATTAATTGAAACATCGGATACCTTAATGAGTCTGGAGGAACTGGCTGAAGCTGTCCAGATGAGTATTTATCATGTGCATCGCCTCTTTAAGGAAATAACCGGCCTTACCCCTAAAAAATATAGTTCCGCACATCGTGCAGCTCAAGCACGTAAAGAACTCAGGAGAAAAAAGGCATCCGTTACCGAAGCAATTCATGACGCAGGCTTTCATTCAAGTAGCCGCTTTTATGAATCCACTAATTCCTTTCTTGGTATGACGCCAACACAATACCGTGCTGGCGGCATTAATGAGAACATTCATTTCGCCATAGGCGAGTGTTCTTTGGGGGCACTTTTAATTGCGCAAACGCGACGAGGAGTTTGTGCAATTTTACTTGGAGATAATCCAGAACAGCTGGTTTATAATTTACAAGATTATTTTCCTAAGGCTAATTTTTTAGGAGATGATCCTAATTATGAACAATTGATTGCTACGGTTGTCGGTTTTATTGAAAATCCAGCATTAGGATTAGATTTACCCCTTGATATTCGTGGCACTGCGTTCCAACAACGAGTATGGCAAGCACTTCGTGAAATTCCAGCAGGGACAACCTTGAGCTATAGCGAAGTCGCACAAAAATTAGGCAAGCCTAACGCGGCCAGAGCAGTTGCCAATGCTTGTGCTTCGAACCCATTAGCAGTAGCAATTCCCTGTCATCGCGTTGTCAGACAAGATGGCGCCTTATCCGGTTATCGTTGGGGCATCGCTCGTAAGCGTGTTCTTTTAGAGCGTGAAAGTAATGATGTGCTGAAATAGAGACAACATCTCCTCTGTCAATGTTTTAATGTCCCAAAATCCAAATGATGAATCACAAGGTCAAAGAAAAATTAGTGCAGCACTATCATGCCATCTCTCCCTTGAAACATTTGCTAAAAGATACGATTAAACCAGAACAAATTGGATTGTTTAAACACAGAAACAAGAACAGTAATGAGCAGCGCTCATTACCATCCAATATAATGCTCATTAGATAGACGACTGATTAGATTAATTCAAACGAAACAACGTCCTTAAACCATAACATCCTCTCATTTGAATACTAATCTTTTAATCGTAGAAATGCACTTTTAATCATTTTTAACCCATCTGTTAATTCTTTTTCGAATTGCAAAGATTTTTTCATACCCACGTCTCTTTTTTCTGACAATTTATCTTTAAAATCGTGGAGTTGGCTAACTAGCTCCACTCTTTTATTTTGAAAATTTTCCTTCGCTTTCTTACTTTGTACAGAAAAAAATATTTCCATAGCGGCAAACTCAGCATCTAATTTATAGCATGCCTGAAGCATATGTTGTGTTAACTCAGTAGATTTTTCTTTTAGATATTGATCAATTACCTTCTCAAAAGCCTTAACATGAGTCATTATTTTTTGTTTTTGCTCATTGATTTTTTGTTCTGTATCGGCTCTACCTAGGGCTAGGTTAATTTGTAATTCATCAATTTTTGATAGAATTTTTTTACGTTGTTCCTCGGTTAATTCTTTATAATCTTTCAGTTTTTGCTTCACATTAACCAACGCATTTCGTAAAGTTGTTTTTAGACCCTCATATTTTTGAATCACTTGTTCCTGTGTATGATGCAAATCGTCCTCAAGCGCAGTGGCCTCCATTTCCAAGAAATCTAATTTATGATTAATTTGCTCTCTATATTCATGTATAGTAGTCATTTTGCTCTCCATGCATTAATTTTAAACTCCAAACTAACTTTAGTTTAGTCGTTAATTTTTGTCAAAGTATGCGTTCTGAGACAGGAATGCTTATGTTCTTTATCATAAACGGTTGGAGCGAGGCCGATTCAAGTTTGGCAAGACGGAGCCCCGCTTTTTCCAACTAGAATCCAATGCTCTACAGGAAAAGCATTCAAATTCCTAGCAAAGAGAGGGAAGGATTGGTGCGCGAATAAATGTTAAAGACGTTGCCTATACATCACCCCATTTATTCACTATTTTTTTATACCTATGTAAATCTCACATTGTTCAGGCGCAGCACATACTTCAAAATCCGTTTTATAAGCTCTAACTACAGCAGGATTTGCTTTAAAATAGTCCCAAACTGCCTCCCAGGTTTCGTAAATTGCTTGCGGTATTGGCCCCGAATTTTTAAATACCAGATAATCCCCCTGCTGCACGTTAATCTGGTTGAATTGACTCCCTCGCTCTTGAGCAGAACTTACTTCCACACAGGCAGTTACCGTATAAAAATCGTTAAAATCAGATGCATAATCTGAATAAACCCCGTAAATAGGTGATGTTGGTTTACGATTCGGTATTTGTGTTGTAAAAAACCGTTCCCAAAGCTGATGTAATTTTGCCGTTTGAGGATTAAATTCATCAGCATTTTTAGTTCTAACCTGCATCCCCACTACTGTAAAGCCATCCAACTCAACTAATTCAGGTTTTGAAACGGACATATTTTTCTCCTTATTATTAAAATCACTAGTGTGACAGCCAATCAAGTTTTGTTCCTGATTTTTTGTCTTAATGAAACGAAGGATTAAGTCTAATAGAGGAAACTGACAGTTTTTGTCAGTAGTGTTTTCAGATGTTTTTAAAGATAGCTATGATAAGGAAAATAATGAGTAAATCATGGATAAAAAAGATTAGAAAACCATCACGGAGATTGCGCGTTTGCAAGCTAATATTTAATATTTTCTCATGGATGTTTCTCAAAGGTAATTGCCCGCCATTTATTTAAAAGGGTTTGGCGGCGCTCTGGACAGCGCACATCCAAAAGCTCCAATTGCAGAATTCTATCAGCTCTAAAATGACGAAAATCGTTCCTCAACTCACACCAGGCAATAAGTATGCGAACTTGCTCAAAGAAGCCCAGAGCCAAAGGCCAAACGATTCGTTGTGAAGAGACTCCGTTCACATCTTGATAATCCATTTGCAATTTTTTTTCCAAACGCATGGCTTTTCTAATTAAAATAAAATCCGTATCACGACTTTCAACCACTTGCCCTGGGGCAATAAGCAATCCGGGAACTTCCAATTGTTCATATAATTCGGAGGGTAATACAGCTGCAATTTTAGCTAATGCGTTTTGCGCCGCGTGCTTGAGCTCCGTATCCGCACGATCAGCCACCCAACGAGATCCAAGAACTATAGCCTCCAGTTCTTCAATAGAAAACATCAGCGGGGGGAGGGTAAATCCAGGACGTAATACATAACCAACACCCGCTTCCCCTTCAATGTTAGCGCCTTGGGCTTGGAGCGTTGCAATGTCTCTGTATAGAGTACGTAAACTAATCCCCAATTTATCTGCAAGAACAGCCCCACTTATCGGAAATCGATGGCGCCTTAATATCTGAATTAAATCTAATAAGCGTTCGGTGCGTGACATAATTGAATAATGACTACAAATTACTGAATGTAAAGTATGCTTAGAGTAGTAAAATATGCTAAGAAATGCCAATCAAAGTTCATTTTTTATGTCTAAAGCAGAAAATTCCCGTCTTCTCTTCAGGTAAACCCTATTCCTACGTTCCGCGGCGTGTCCCCAGGATCCAGAGAGCGAGCGCTGGCACGAAATTCATGGATCTTGCGGACAAGCTGCAGGAAGTAGGAATAGGATTGACGACTATGGGCTTTACACCTACGCTGATTACTCAGCTACAGAACGTCCTTCTGCAAAAAACTGTACCTGTCCCGTTTTAATATCATGTAATCCAGCAACAATCCCGACTTGCTTGCTCTTTACTAACTCCTTAAGAATTGGGCTTCGCTCTTGAATCTCTTTAACAACCAGTAAGGCATTCGCTTTAGCAATAGCATCTACCAACTTGGGATCAGAGCAATTTTTTGTGCCCTGTTCCTTCATGCTCATTGATACCACCGGCTGAATTTTATCTAAAACATCAGTAAGATGCCCTAACTTAACACCACCACAGGCTCCAGCTACTGCGCCACAAGAGGTATGAGCCAAAACAACAATTAAGCGTGCACCCGCAGCCTTAGTCGCAAATTCCATACTTCCCAAAATATCATCATTAAGCACATTTCCCGCTACGCGTAGAGTAAATAAATCAGCTAAGCCTTGATCAAAAAAGAATTCAGGCACACTGCGTGAATCCATACAATTAAGCACTACAGCAAAAGGATATTGACCATAAGAGGATTGATAGGCTTGTTTTAAATAGTTGCGAGTAACTTGCTTGTTAGTTAAAAAACGTTGATTTCCATCTTTCAAGCGTTGCAAAGCCTGTTTTGGTGTCATTTGTTGTTGCTTCGCTTGCGACATGGTTTTACCAAGAAGAGGTAAATCCATGTCGGCAGCACAAGCAAAACCACCAAGAAACCAGGAAAAACTGCACGATAAAAGCATTATCTTTAGTAAATGATACATCAAGATGCCTCCTTTCTTAATTATTAATCATCCTTAACTCATAATCGCCGATAATCATTTGTTTATTGTTTCTTTTCAATGGGATAGCCCGCATCAATCCAACCTTGCATTCCAGGGTTTAGAGAATACACATGAGAATACCCCATCTTTTGTAAACTATCGGCAACTAAAGCACACCGAAAGCCACCGCTGCAATAAACAACAATTTGCTGTGTAAGATCGGGGATTGTTTTCTCGATATCACGCTCAATGATTCCCTTACCTAAATGCATTGCCCCAGGAATATTTCCTGTTCCCCATTCATGATCCTCACGTACATCAATAAGATATATAGGCTCATGCTGGTCTAGTTTTTCTTTCAATTCTTGTGGATTAATTTCTTTAATATGTTTTTTTGATTCCGTCACTAAAGCTAAAAATCCGTGTGCATGTTGTTTCATGGCGTTTACTCCTTTCGTTTAAACCAGTTTTTTAGTGTAGACCAAAATGCGGCTATAGCAATAACCAGGGTAAATAATAGAACAGCAATAACCATTTGAACAACTGCAAAATTAAGCGCATCACGAGCGACAAACCAACTGGCGATTGAACCTGACATGACTAAAAGTAATCTGACAATCCAGCCTAACATGTTAATAATTCTCCAATTCAAAAATAATTAGCCCGATTAGGGTCTGTTGCCATTTCGCTAGATTGAACCAAAATAGTAGATATGGCAACAGACCCTAGGCAAATGTGATTACAGCCCTTAACTATTTACTTGCACTATACTTTATAAGTTATTAATGCATCCAGCAAGGAAGATTGTTCAATCAATTAACTGATCGATAAGGAGTATCGTCATGGAAACAATTCAAATTTCTAATCTAAAAACTCCTGCCTCACGAATTTGCCTGGGTACCTGGGCAATTGGAGGATGGATGTGGGGTGGAACGAACGATCAAGAGTCTATAAAAACCATTCATAAAACACTTGAACTTGGAATTAATACAATAGATACAGCTCCAGTTTATGGTTTTGGCAAATCAGAAGAAGTTGTCGGAGCAGCATTAAAACAATATGGAAATCGTGAAAAAATTATTTTAGCAACAAAAGTTGGTCTTGAATGGAAAAACGGTAAAGTTTTCAGAAACTCCTCTCGGCAAAGAATTATGCAAGAAATCGATGATTCTCTGAAACGATTACAAACTGATTACATTGATATTTATCAAATTCATTGGCCAGATGCATCAGTTTCTTTTGAAGAAACAGCAAAATCACTATTAGAACTGATAAATAAGGGAAAAATTCGTGCCATTGGTGTTAGTAATTTTTCACCTCAACAAATGCAAGAATTTCATAAATATGCGCCTATTCATACCTCACAGCCCCCCTTCAATCTTTTTGAACGCGCCATAGAAAATGAAATCTTACCGTTTACAGAGAAATCAGGTATTGTCACTTTAGCCTATGGCTCATTATGCCGAGGGTTGTTAAGTGGAAAAATGAATTCATCAACAACCTTTAGTGGAGATGACTTAAGAAAGGCTGATCCCAAATTTCAACAACCTCTTTTCCAAGAATATCTTGATGCAGTTTCAGCGCTCAATGATTTTGCTAAGTCAAATTATAAAAAAAATGTATTAGCATTGGCCGTAAGATGGATTTTGGATAAGGGACATACTATAGCACTTTGGGGCGCGCGGCATCCGACGCAGTTAGAAAATATTAACGAGGTTATGGGCTGGTCGCTTGATGAAAGCGCTATGCGGCAAATAGATAAACTAATTACTCAACATGTAAAAACACCGGTTGGGCCTGATTTTATGGCGCCTCCCGCAAACTAAGGGAATATAATAAGCTATTACAACAATTAAATCCCCATCAAGCTAAGGAAAAATCTTCGACATGAGCTTCCCACGGCCTATCCGCAGGCTACAGGGAGCTTGAGCAAAGAGTAGCTAAATGCCTATGCCATTATTAGAAAAAGGGGGATTTAATGGCTTATGTTTTTCATGAATTGTCACTTTTAACAAGCAAAACAGGAGTCGTTGCAATACGTACGGTGTTCTCAGCAACGCTCCCTAAAAAAAAACGACTAACACCGCGACGGCCATGCGTACCAAGAACAATCAAATCAGCAGCCCAATCTTTAGCCTCATCAACAATGACCTCAGCGATTCGCCCTTGAAATGATTGCAGCTCAATTAATTTTATTTCAACATTAATTGACGAATTACTGGAGGCTATTTTCTTAGCCGCATCCAATATTCGCTCTCCTTCTGCCCGCATCGCAACAATGAGCGCATTGTAATCAAATCCGGGTCCCGTGTGGTACATAAAATTTTCTTCCAACACGTGAATAATTAATAAATGTGTCGGTTCTACTTTTGCTAATTTAACAGCTTCCTGTAGTGCGCATTTTGATTCGTCACTGCCATCTACTGATACTAAAATCCTTTTATACATTGTAAGAGCTCCTTTTAACTATCTAATTGCACATTAATATCCCGAGCATCCGATAAACCATGATCATCTACAACTCGTACCACAAACGTTCCTGGTTTAGCATTCCATAAAAAAGACTTTCCTGCTTTGGTTTTCGCAATAAAAACATCATTAATAAACCAATAGACATGAGCAATACCCGCATCGGTTACTGCAGTAAAAGGTATTGTATTATTTTGTTGTGAGTCTGCTCTTATAATATAGCTCAATCCACCCTGTGGTGAAGTAATTTGCGGATTAATTCCAGCATTACCCGATAAAGTACAATCCGCCTCAAAAAAAGGCGGTGTATGGCGATGTATTCCAGCTTTTTTAAAAATATGCAACAAATCAGAGGACCAAAATTCAAAAACCTCAAATTGTGTATCCGCATCAATATGACAGGTACGCAATCCCGTTTTCTTGTTAATGGCTACTTCCCGATAGATCGTGTCCGTTTTAATTGGTGATTTTCCAGGAATAAACCAAGTCCATTCCGTATCTTTGCAATAGCGAGTAGGCAACATTCCAGAAGCCTTACAGACCTCAACTTTTTTAAGATTCAAGTGTTTAAGATGCTTTTCTAGGGGGCGCAAAGGACCACGTTCTTGCTTTAATGCGTCAGCCAATTCAAAAAACAAAGGGGCGGCGATGTCTTTACCAATAAAAGCAGGATTCGCGGCATTATCAAAATTACCAATCCATACCGCCAACACATAAGGGCCAAAAACACCTACAGTCCACGCGTCACGATACCCAGAAGAAGTTCCGGTTTTCCAGGCAATCGGTAATTGCGACCCGCTTCGATAATTAAGATCGTGGTGTGGGGTGTTTTGCAGCATATCCAATACTAAAAAACTGGCTTCGGGACTTAACAAACGTTGCCCCTTAGTTTTGGCTTCTCCTTTAAAGAAACGAGTAGGATACCAAACGCCTTCATTAGCCAGCATAGCGTATAAACCAACCAATTCCCGCATTGTCAATTCAACGCCACCGAGATTTAATGACAATCCATAATAAGACTCTGCACGAAGATGACTTACTTGAGCCATTTCTAATAATTGATGCAACGAGGGTTTTGTTAATAAATTAGACAGATAAATAGCAGGTATATTGCGACTTAAAACTAAGGCATCTTTGGCTTTAATAGGCCCCATAAACTCATAATCAAAATTTTCAGGATTGTAGCCATTAAAACTATGCGGCACGTCTTTTAAAACGGTATTAGGATGAATAAGGCTTTGATCCATAGCTAAACCATAAATAAACGGCTTCAAAGTAGACCCTGGCGAGCGCTTTGTTTCCACACCATTTATTTGGCCGCTAATTGCTCGATTGAAAAAATTTGCCGACCCCATGAATCCTTTAACCCCCATATCACGGGTATCAACCAATAGCACTGCTGCATTATGAACACCAATCCCATTTTTTCGAGCTAAATAATTACGCGTAATTCGCTCAATTATAATTTGTGCACGCGAGTCGAGTGTTGTAGTTATATTTTGCTGTGTGGGCGCATCATGTAAGACTTTATTTACAAAATGGGGCGCACCAAACGGCAAAGAGCGATTGTTTTGCATAGCCAAAGGCAAATCAAACATCACTTTTTTGTCGCTGTCTTTTGGATGTAAGCTAAGCCAACGCGCAAACAAGTGATCCCTGCTTTTTTTTAAATTACTATTATTGGGGGTTCTTTTTCCTGGATTTTGCGGAATGACACTCAGTGTTAATACTTGAGGCAGGGTTAATTTATCTACGGATGTGCCAAAATAAACCAGGCTAGCCGCCCCTACTCCCTCAATATTTCCACCATAAGGTGCGAGATTAAAATAGGCTTCCAGTATTTGATCTTTACTGTAATGCATTTCAATTTGTATGGCTCTGATGATTTGCCATAATTTTCCAGTTATTTTTTTAGAATTGATTCCATAACACAGCCTCGCCACTTGCATGGTAATGGTTGAAGCCCCCATTCGCCGAGATTTTACAGCATAAGTTTGCCAAACCGCTTTGAATGTTGCTAAGGGATTAATGCCGTAATGAAAATAAAAATATTGATCTTCCTGTAACAAAGTTGCATCGGTGAGTTGCTTTGAAATTTGTGCCAGAGGAGTAAATAGGCGATATTTATCATCATTACTTAAAGTAAGCCGTAATAATTGATGTTGATCATCATAAACCGCTTTGGAAAAATTTGTTCCAGCCAATAATGTAGGCTTGGGTAAGAAAAATAATATCAAATACCCACTGACAAATAGCAAAACAAGGATTATGCTTAAGCGTTTAAAATATTTTTTCATGTTCGCTATTATGCACCAAAAAGAGTAAAATGGCGCCAGTTTTGCAGAAAGAAATTTAAAGTAACAGCGAATGAATGAGTCCCTCGGGATGGTTGTGTCTTCGAAATTTAACAAAGAACTAATTCGTGAATTTTACCTAATCAGCCAGGATAAACTATGAGCAAAAAAATACTGAATGCATTTTCCGCTGTATTTGGCAAATTAAATTGGAATAGTCCGCCATGGTTGACACACTTACATACTAAATCCAAAACATCTCCTAAAGCATTCTGGGGGACAAGTTTTCTTACAGTATTGGTATTGGCTGCACTTGGTTACGGCGCGTACTGGTATAAGAATTTACCCCAACCAGTTTACACCACTGCAGTTATTACCACTCCTGACATTACAGCCAATGAGGAAAATTTAGTTCCTAACAATTTAGTTATTGATTTTGGCATAAAAAATAATGGCTTTATTAACAAATCGGTTGCCCCGTTAAGCTTAATCGGTAAAGCGCTGACAGAAGGCATCGAAATGATGCCTAAGATAGCAGGTACCTGGACCTGGAGTACGGACAGTCAACTAACATTTATGCCCACAGACGACTGGCTTGCAGATCAAAAATATACGATTAAATTTGCTCCCGATTTCTTTGCAGCTACCGCAAATATGGAATCCCATACCTATTCATTTTCTACCCATCCATTTGCAGCAAAAATTATTGACTTCAAACTCTATCAAGATCCCCTCCATGCAGAAATCAGAAAAGCTATCGCTACTATAGAATTTAATTATCCCGTGAATCCTGAAAACCTGGAAAAAAATACATCATTACAATTCCAAACCCAGGAAAAAGGACAGGCCGGGAGTAATCAAGAATCACTACCTTTTTCATATACATACGATCCACACAAACGAGTCGCCTATTTACACTCTGATACCATAAAAATAAAAGATGTTGCCCGTTTCTTACGCTTAACCCTAGGCAAAGAAGTAAGTTCATCAACAGGCTCTGGAATCTTAACCAAAGAACGCTCAGAAAAAATCTTAATTCCCGATACCCATGATTTTCTTAAAGTGCTATCAGCCTCAGCGTCAATCGTGAGAAATGATAAAGACAGACCAGAACAAATCCTAACAGTTGAAACAACTTTGGGCATCAACGAACATGAATTTAATAAATCAGTACACTTTTACGTATTACCCAAAGACCGCCCGGCTACTGCTACTGAAGAAGAAAAACTAAATTACCAATGGCAAAATCCTGGCGAAGTCACCAGCAACATATTGTCCTTATCAAAGCCGCTCACCAAAGAAACGATTCCAACAGAACAAAATTACGCCACGTTACATAGCTTCAAATTCACGGCCAAAACTCCCAGTTATATTTATGTTAAAATCGATAAGGGCATGAAAGGTTTTGGGGATTTTACTTTAAGTAATGATTATGCGGCCGTAATCTCAGTTCCCGAGTTTCCTAAAGAAATTAGTTTCTTACATAAAGGGGCTTTATTGGCATTAAGTGGTGAAAAGAAACTTTCCGTACTTATTCGCGGTGTCCCTGCAGTCAAATTTGATTTTGCGCGTGTGTTGCCTGAAAATGTCAATCAATTAGTCACACAAACTCAAGGTGATTTTAATAATCCTTATTTTATTAATACATCATTTAATCAACAAAATATTAGTCAAATTTCCTCAGATATTCAACAATTTGATACCTCTGATTTAGGAAAACAACAGTACACAGCGCTTGATTTCAGCAAATATTTATCCATGGAAGCGAATGCGACTGGCCCCCAAGGTTTATTTTTATTACAAGCCACTGGATGGGATGTAACGAATAATACTCCTCTCGATGTTAAAGCCAGTCGTTTGATTTTAATTACTGATCTGGCGCTTTTGGTGAAAGATAATAACGACGGCAGCCATGATGTCTTTGTTACCGCCATCACGCAAGGAACTCCTGTTGCTAACGCCAAGGTAACTGTTTTAGGCAAAAACGGCCTGCCTATTTTATCGCGTGCTACAGATGCCCAAGGACGCGCTAATTTCCCAACACTAAGAGATTTTGTTGAAGATCGAGAGCCTGTAGCCTATCTAGCCCAGCTGAATAGTGATGTTTCCTTTATCCCCTTCAATCATGGCAATAGGCAATTAAATTTCTCTAAATTTGATATAGGCGGTCTTTATACTTACTACAGCCAAGAGATGCAGAGCCTAAGTGCCTATCTTTTCTCAGATAGAGGGATATACAGACCTGGTGACACAGCACATATTGGCATGATTATTAAACAAGCCTATGCCCAAGCACAACCCGCAGGTTTGCCATTGCAAGTAACCGTAGTGGATTCACGTGGGACAACTGTCAAAGACCAAAAAATCACTCTCAATGACACCGGTTATATGGAATTTGATTTCACCACAAACTCCAGCTCACCTACGGGACAATACATGGTGAATTTATTCCTGGTAAAAGACAATCACCCACAAAATCAATTGGGTTCAGTAAGCTTTAAAGTTTCAGAGTTTTTACCAGATAGAATGCGTATTACCACCAGCTTATCCCCCAAACCAGCAGTAGGATGGAGCTCACCAAGTGGACTAAAAGGCGATGTAAGTCTATGGAATCTCTATGGCGCTCCTGCAGTAAATAGAACCATCAACGCTAAAGTTTTATTAGTACCACAAAAAGTTCAATTCTCTAAATACCCCGATTATGTGTTTATTGACCCATTAATGGATCCCAAGAAACCAGCCAAGGTATTTACTGAATCCTTAACAGACATCAAAACGAACAACAAAGGCGAAGCAGAGTTTGATTTAAATCTTGATCGCTTTGAAAAAGCAACCTATCAATTAACCTTCTTTGCCGAAGGTTTTGAAGCAGATGGTGGCCGCAGCGTAACTGGCCAAACACAAACATTAGTGAGCCCGCTACCCTACTTCGTTGGCTATAAGCCGGATGGTGATCTAGCGTTTATAAAGCAAAACAGTGCACGTACAGTCAATTACATCGCGGTTAATCCTGAATTAAATGCCGATGATGTTAAAGACTTAAGAATCCAATTAGTGTCGTTACATCCAGTCACTACTTTGGTTAAAAAAGATGATGGAACTTATCAATATCAATCCATTATTCAATCGAGTATTGTCAGCACCGCACCGTTTAATATTGAAAAACAAGGCACAAGTTATACCTTGCCTACTCAAAAAATCGGTGATTTTTCATTAACGATTATGGGTAAAGACGATACTGTACTTAACCAATTAAAATTTAGTGTTGTCGGTGCAAGCCAACAACCACTGGCTAAAAACGCGGAATTAGCCATTAAATTAAATAAAACCGAATACAATGCAAACGAAGACATACAAATTCAAATTACCGCGCCCTATACTGGCTCAGGATTAATCACAATTGAACGTGACAAAGTCTATGCAACACAATGGTTTAAAACAGAGACCACCAACTCAGTACAAACAATTCATATCCCCGCTGATTTTCAAGGAAATGGTTACATTAACGTAGCCTTTATTCGCGATTGGAATTCACCAGAAATATTCATTAGCCCCCTTAGTTACAGTATTGAACCCTTTAAGGTAAATCACGATAATCATGACATTAAAATCGATTTACAAACAGCCGCTGTTTCACGTCCTGGCGCGCCATTGAGTATTGAGTATCACACCGATAAACCTGGAAAAATCATCGTATTTGCAGTGGATGAGGGTAT
>NZ_JH413836.1:941-27138 GCF_000162755.2 Legionella drancourtii LLAP12 | reverse complement strand
GGTATCTTGCAAGTAGCCCGATACGCGACGCCGGATCCCTTGGCATTTTTCTTCCAAAAACATGCTCTTGAAGTGATTACCGAACAAACGGTTGATCAAATCATGCCACAGTTTATTCTAGATCGTGAACTTTCTGCCGTAGGCGGTGACTCTGGAGAGGAAAGTATGGCAAGCCGCCTTAATCCTTTCAAACGTAAAACAGACCTACCTGTAGTGTATTGGTCAGGCATTTTGGATACCGATACAACTACGCGAGAATTAACATATCAAGTCCCTGATTACTTTAACGGAACACTTAAAGTAATGGCCGTAGCCGTATCTGCTGATTCTGTTGGCTCCCAAGAGACGTCGGCAGAAATTCGTGGTGATTTTATTATTAATCCGAATGTCCCTACTTTTGTAGCACCAGGTGATGAATTTGAAATCTCTTCATCGATTGCCAATAATATAAAGGGATCCGGTGAACACGCTAAAGTTAGCGTTGAATTAAATACATCACAAGAACTTGAACTTTTAGACTCACCCACACAAACATTAGAAATTGCTGAGGGTAAAGAACAAACTGTTCACTTTAAATTGAAAGCTAAATCAGTGTTAGGATCTGCAAGCTTAGATTTTAAAGCAAGCTCGGCAGATAAATCAGGCTCAATGAATGCAACGCTTAGTGTCCGCCCCGCGACACCGTTGATGACCTACATTAACAGTGGCAAATCACAAGACCCACAAAAAACACTGGATGTCATGCAAACATTATATCCAGAATACCGCAATGTAAATGCAACACTCTCTACCAGCCCTATGATCCTGGTATTTGGCTTGCAACGTTATCTGAATAATTATCCTTACGGTTGTACCGAACAATTAACCAGCAAGGTAATGCCTTTATTGGCAATGAACGGTCAAACTGGGTTTGCTAGTGAAACAAAAGAAATTACTCAAAAAATAAATACCACCGTGCAAATGCTAAGCCAACGGCAAATGTCTAATGGTGGTTTTAGCTATTGGCCTGGACTTGGTGATAATCAAGGCAATGATTTTGCTAGTGTCTATGCCATGCACTTCCTAACCGAAGCCAAATCACAGGGATTTGACATACCAAATGACCTGTTCTTTAATGGCATTAACTACCTAAAACAACTTGCTAGTCAAAACGTAGCGGATCTGGATGCCGCCAGAATCCAAGCTTATGCAATTTATATGCTAACGCGTAATGAAATTATAACAACCAATTACATTACGAATCTGCAACTGTATCTAGAACAAAACTACACAAAACAATGGAAAAATGACATCACATCAGTCTATATTGCCGGCTCGTATCAATTGCTGCAAAGTCATGATGAGGCCAATAAACTAATTGGTCAGTATAAACCACAGACTGACTTATCCTCTGATACGGATTTTTATGACCGTAATATAGCGGATGCGCAATATCTTTATATTGTGGCAAAACACTTCCCTAATTTATTGCCACAAGTTAGTGATTCTGTATTAATGCGTTTAATCCAGGCAATTAACGACAATGAAATCAATACGATTTTATCTGGTTATACCAGCCTGGCTTTAGGGGCTTATCCAAGCAATACAACGATTGATACGGCATCAACCTTGTCAATGACTAAAATCATGACGAACAACCAACAAGTTCCAGTTCCTGTTGAAAATGCTAATTATCAAAAAACAGCGCTAAATACAGAAACAAAACAGATTCGTTTTGATAACCCCAAAAAAGAGGCCTTCTTTTACCAACTCATGCAATCTGGTTTCAATACAACCATTGCTAAAGAGCCCATAAAACAAGGCATTGAACTCTTTAGAGAATACCGTGATACCTCAGGTAAGGTCATTACATCAACTACATTAGGTAGTGAAATTGAAGTACATATTCAAATTCGTGCTTTAAATAATGATTATTTGACGAACATTGCGATTGAAGATTTATTGCCTGGTGGTTTTGAAGTGGTAAATGACTCAGTTAAAAATACCAATATGGATTATTTTGACATACGTGAGGATAGGGTAAATTTCTTTGGTAGCATTGATGCAAACGCCAAGGAAATTGTTTATAAAATTAAGGCAGTGAATATTGGAAAGTACACTGTTCCACCTGCTTATGCAGAAGCAATGTATGATCCAAATACCGTTGCGCGTGGTGTAGCTTCCGTGATTACTGTTATAGAAACTAAATAAAGCACGCAAGATCTTCCCCGGATGACCTGTTACCTCATCCGGGTATGCTCACCTCTCTCTGTTTCTCGAACCTGCCGCTTGTCTGCAAAGCATAGGCCCCTATATTATTCCGGAAAATTCCCTATCCAGTTATCAGATAAGATAACACCAATTTTGTTTACAATTGATTCTTAGGACTATCAGATAAACTCCGTCCTATATCTTCAATCATTTTATTAAGCGCTTTTATAGAGCTTGTCTCAAGTCCCAATCCCCTGGTAATGAGACCCTGACCTTGTGCTAAGATTCGATACTCATCACAATTTTTTATTTCTAAAACTTTATTTTGAAGTTCAATAGGACTGGAACAGCTTTGTAATTTTTCTTTAAAGATTGATAATATTTTCGTCTTTAAAAGATCACCATGAAACGCGCGATATTGTTGCGAATTGGCTCCAAACATATGAAAGCGGCTTTGTGTATTCGACGCATGAGTATAAAAAGGCTTTATATCGGTTACTGCTGATGTACTAACTTTAATTGCATTTGCTGTTTCTTTATGTTGCTGTGCGGTGTTAAAGTTAGCCTTTAAATTATCAAATTTGTGTGCAGGTCCAGTTTTCCAGTTATCCAATGAATTATCTCGATATTGATACCCATCAATTTGCCCATCTTTTATCAGCAAACGCTGATTACAACCTTTACTATAATAATACTTGCCGGTGGACATATGAAATGCATCTTCTAAGCCAACAAAATAACGCTTCGTACCCTCGTTCCATGAGTCTAATGCATTTCTCCGATATTGATACCCCTTAACCTCACCGCTCTTAATTAACAAGCGCTGATTCGCGCCCCTGCTGTAATAAAATTCACCACCTGATGTGCTCATTACAGGAGTATTCTTTGCTGCCGGAACAAAAAGAGGTGATTCTTTATTCTCTTGTCCAGTATCCATAGATGCTGATGCTGATGCTGATGCTGATGCTGATGCTGATGCTGATGCTGATGCTGATGCTGATGTAGCGTAGGATTTTACCTGGATATGTCCATTAACAAGTGATACTTTTTGTACAAAATTAGCACCTAAATCCGCAGTGTCCCGCTGATTTATTCCGTTATCAAAGCCAGAGCGTTTCCTTATGGCAATTAAGGTTGGCTGAAAATTCTTTGTATATTGATCTTGGGCCTTATTGTAATAATTTTCCACCACAGAATTTTTAAAAGAAGCTAAACCCGGTGTAGAGGCATTTAATGCAATCGTCTTATCTTGAACCATTGCAGCAAATGCTGTTTGCGAATTACCAAGAATATTATTTCCTATACCAGCAGGTCCTGTACCCCATTCAGCTTCTAAATGATCAGCGCTACTGGTATCTTCGATAATAGTAGCAGGCTCCTGCCCATCCCCCAATGCCATACCAAGAGAAATAGCCATATCAATGCAGGCTTTAAAGTCTTTTGACTGTTGATATTTCGACGCATTCATTTGCATTTGCACATCTATTTTATCTTTATCCCAACCTATTTTATTAAATTCATACTTGTTTTTTGCATTCAAAACCATATAAGCATGCTCAGTGTCTTTGATATAATATGGACTACTGAGCTTGCGAATACCGGCAAGAATAGCGCGGGGGCTTGATTGCTGGCTCCAAGCTGCATAATGGAGTATTTTTGCAGAAGGAGTCATCTTTTGAAAATGCAAATAATGTTCCGATGTAGGAAAATGAATTACCCCCATGTGCGGGTCATTAAAATCATAACCTCGCCCATGATTATCTTCAAAATTACTTAAAGCAAAATTTTCTCTCCCTTTTTGATAACCAGAAATACACACATTGCTTCGTTCAGGATTCTTCCCATTATTTAAATAGAGTTGTCCACCCATTCTAGCTCCTCAAGCTCAAAAACTAATTAAATTAATATGCAAATATTATTGCACATTTATGCGACACTTGGTCAAATAAAAATAACAATTATTTATTAAATGAGCGGCTCTATCATGTCCCTAAATTTTAACGCTTAATGACTCATTGATTATCTGGTCTATAATTTCAGGCCCTATTTTGGGCATTACCGCTTTTTGGTTTATCCAAATTGCCACTATTGCGCGCAGTAAAGCTCAGCACAATTGGAAAATGATCGGTTCATGTGTCCTTAATTTCTTGATGATAGGATGTTTGGCCGTCTATTTTCCCTCTTTATTAGTTAATGGTAAAAGTCCGGCTCAAATGGAGTTTGCAAATTTTGTAAGCATAGGCTTAAGCGCACTACTGTTAGTATTAAGATGCGTGGTTACCTGATCAAACCGAAGAGCTGGGGCAGTAGCCACTAAATAAACGTTGTTCAACTACTTTAATATCCTTTTTGGTATCACATTTGATTCTTTGATATAATCGAGCTCTTTAATTGTTAATAATGGAATTAATATGACCAACGCAAAAATGTCCTTCACAGATGAACTGAATGCCCTAGTTAAAGGTGGACTATTACCAGATAATAACTATTTGTCAACTAAACGATTTTTTACTCAATATGAAAATAGTGTGCAATTTGAAAGTGGGATCTTGAAAATTGGCGTTCTCCCAATTATAAATGGGTTAGCTGCTTGTATGTATGGAGCTGCAGCAATATGGGCGACAATGCGTGCCGTAGGTAATTTATTAATTTTAAAACCAGGGCATGCATTAGATGCTTTTGTTGATTGCTCTACAAATCTCTCACTTTCTCTGTTGATAGCCGTAATGGCTCCCATCCATGCACTGACCGACTCAGTTGAGTTGCTAACTAGAATTATTACATCCTGGTTTATTGGGAAAGAACCTCAAGATAATTTATCAAAACTAGGACTGCCCGCTAAAATTAGCGCCGAATCTAACCATTACAATCATTTACTTCTTTCATCGACGTATTTCCAAGAATCACGATTTTTTTCTCCCTATAAAGATGTGACAAGCTTTCTAGGACAATTAATTTCGCCTGCAAATGCGTTTATCGAGACTGGCTTTTCCTCATTATCCCAGGCATTAAAAGCTGTTATCTCGGCACTGAATGGCATTGCTAATGTAATTATATGTAAACCCAAACATGCGCTAGAGGATTTTAGCGATCTTGGCGTACATCTTTCCTTGTCTTTTACCCTAGCGGTCATGACACCAATTAATACCCTCATAGAAAGCCTTGCCCTTCTTTCTCGCCTAGGTTCTACTTGGGTTGATGCATGCCTAGGAACATCAGAAGAAAAACCTAATCCTTCTTTCTCTATGTAACTAATCGTTATAAAAAATAGAATAGAAAAGGAACAGCAAATGTAGCTTGATTACACTGCATAGCGTCAAAGCTACGTTTGCCACTTTGGTTTTACTGGGATTTTCTCAAAAAAACCATAATAGATATTACATTTACTTAACTTCGCTCCGCCTCTAACAGAACATATAAGCCCACCTATGTTACAGTCTGATTGATTAATATATTGATGGGATAGTCAATTGCAATCAATACTAGCAAGTGAACCTCAAAAATACGTATAATACCTTGGTTAACAAGACTGTAGTCTTTGAGGAAACATATCTTGAAACACCAAAAATTATCATTAAAAGATATGCCCGATCTCGTTATGATAGAAATCTTTTTTCATATGAATCCAGAGTCAATTGTCGTAATGAGCAGAGTAAATAAGCAATTTTATGATCTTGCAAATGAAAATTCGCTCTGGCGTAGAAAAACCAAGAAGCATTTTCCTCATCGGTTACCCAATGGTGCTGAAAAATTTAAATCCACTTACAATGATGAATATGAAAAAATACCAAAAGAAAAAAGAATACTATTTTCTCTCGTTAAAGAAGGTGACATCAAAAGATTAAAAGAAATATTAACATTGTGTGATCTAAAATTGAATGATAAGCGTGGTCAAAGTCTGCTTGATTGGGCTATCTTCTACAAACATCAGATTATTCTTGATTTCATCTATGAAATTGTAAAACAAGCATCAAATGATGGCAAAGGTATTCTTCATCCTGCGAATACTCACGGCTTCTATGAGGAGGTCACATTATTGCATTGGGCTGTTCTTTGTAATCAGCCATCTGATATCATTAAAAAGTTATTAGCGGATGGATGCGACATTAACCAAGATATTATCTGGTACGGCAGACCGATTGAAATCGCATCCGAACTCAATTATACCAAATTGATTAAAACGTTATTAAAGAATAAGGCTGAATGTGTATATTATAAATATGGTTCTATGCATACTGCGCTCTACACTGCTGCGGGATACGGTAACATAGAGGTAGTTAAGATATTATATGAGCAGCTTATTACTAACAAACCAGATGTATTGAATAAAAAATATCTTAATGAAAATCTTTACATCGCGTCACAGAATGGTCACGCAGAAATAGCCAATTTTTTTCTAAAACATGGCGCCGAAGTAAATTCAAAAAGATCTTTCGACATGACATCACTTTTCATTGCATCATGCCGTGGTAATTTTGAAACTGTAGCCGTTTTAATAAAGAATGGGGCTGATGTTAATGCACACAATAATGATGGAACAACAGCATTGTATGTTGCAGTACAAATTAACGATGTTAAATTAGTGCATTTTTTATTAAGACATGGTGCCGATGTGCATCAATGTCGCTATCCATCTGGAGTGAGATTTACACCTATAGCAATGGCAGCATCAAATGGCTCAACTGAAATCATTAAAGCCTTAATTGATAAAGGGGCTAATATTAATTATATCTGTGGTATGGGTATGACATCGTTACACCATGCTGTAAAACATGGTAAGGTAAATGCAGCTCGGCTTCTTTTGGAAAAAGGTGCTGATATCAATGCCAAATGTAAAAACAAAACGCCGCTTGATTTTGCGAAAGAAAGTAAAAATCAGGAAATGATTGAATTATTATTGCCTTATCACCGATGCTCTAATTTTTCTGAAAAAAACAAAAAATCCAATCATGTTAACTTGAGCTTGTTAAACAATAAAAAAATACATACAACAAATGCTTCATCGTCACAAAATAGCAAATTGAATTTAGGTTAGGTCTTGTTGTCATTGTCAGAAATGCTCTGCCAAAAACCAGAAGTCCAGATCATCACTGCAGACACAATTTTTATGTGCCATCCAGCCTGAACGAAGTGAGGTAAAATCTTATTCGAATTAAACAGACTGAATGAGATGCATTACATGTTTGGCAATCATGTATTCTTCATTAGTAGGAATAACTCCGACGAAGATGCTACTCTGGCTCGAGCTAATCACTGAAGCATCATTGAGATTGGCCTCATCATCGACAATAACGCCTAACCATTTTAATCGCTCACAAATTTTCTTGCGTACCACCGCAGAGTTCTCGCCAATTCCGGCAGTAAAAATAATTGCATCACAACCTTGTAAGGACGCTAATAAAGCACATAATTCTCGGGCGGCCCGATAGCAAAATAAATCCACCGCTTCAAGAGCATAAGGCTCTGAACTAAATTGTAATTCCTGTATATTGCTGCTGCATTCAGAAACACCTAATAAACCTGATTTCTGATATAAAAGCGCACTAAGCTCATCAGGCATGTAATTTTTTTCTTGCAGTAAATACAAAAGGACACCAGGATCAATAGTCCCACAGCGGGTCCCCATCATCAACCCATCTAAAGTAGTAAGCCCCATTGTTGTTGCCACACTTTGACCATTTTGCATGGCGCAAAGACTGGCCCCATTACCTAAATGTGCCACAATAACTTTACTCCCAGCATTTTTGGGTAATACGGAAGCAATATATTCATAGGAAAGGCCATGAAAACCGTATCGGATAAGCCCTTCAGCACTTAATGATCGTGGAATAGCAAAGAGTGTTGACAGATGCTCCTGAGTTTGATGAAAAGTAGTATCAAAACATGCCACTTGAGTAAGTGTTGGATATATATTATTAATGCTCTTAATCGCCTCAACATTAAGCGGCTGATGTAATGGTGCTAATGGAATCAATGACGCAATTTGTTCCGTCGTTTCATCAGTAATTAAACAAGGACCTTGAAAAATAGTGCCACCATGAACAACTCGATGCCCCACAGCTTTTAAAGTAAAGCGATTCGGTAAATCCCTCAACCAATCAAATAAATGCGTTAATGATGCTTCATATCCAGGAAATGAAAAAAATTTATTCACTATTTGCCGATGCTGTTGGCTAAAAGCAGTTAGGTGTGGTTTTTCAAAAATATTTCCTATCTTACCTTGGTAAAGCAAGGTCAAATCAGTTGTGGTAAAAAGTGCGAATTTGACACTAGAAGAACCCGCATTAAGAACCAAAATCGCTTCATGCATTTTATTTAACTCCATCCGCTTTTCGTCGCACATACAATAAAGCCATGACACAAGAGGCCTTGCGCGATAATTCATCACTGCCACGACTAGTAAGAATAATAGGAACGCGCGCACCTAATACCATTCCTGCGGCCTCAATGCCAGAAAGATAAGTCATTTGCTTATACAACATATTTCCAGATTCAACATCAGGAACGACCAAAATATCAGCATTCCCCGCAACTGGGGAATAAAGGCCTTTCTCTCGAGCAGAATCCATAGAAATCGCATTATCAAATGCCAATGGCCCATCTAAAACACCGCCTGTAATTTGTCCGCGTTCCGCCATCTTACATAATGCTGTTGCATCAAGCGTCGATGGAATTTTTTCATTAACAGTTTCAACGGCAGATAGGATAGCAACATTGGGCACGCCAAAACCTAAGGTATGAAATAGATCAATAGCATTTTGCACAATATCACATTTCTCTTTCAAATTGGGAAATAGATTAATTGCCGCGTCAGTCAAAAATATAGGTTTCGGATAATTGGGAACATCCAAACAAAATACATGACTCATACGACGTCCAGTCCGTAATCCATGCTCTTTATTTACAATCGGTGTCATGAGTTCATCGGTATGCAATTTGCCTTTCATAATGGCTTCAACCTCACCTTTTTGCGCCATTTCCACGGCTTTTTCTGCAGCCTCTGTACTGTGTTGCGTTGGGACAATTTTAACGCCGGAGAGGTTAATATCTGCTTCTTTAGCTGCATCGAAAATTTTTTGCTCTGGTCCAATTAAGATTGGTATAATTAATCCCTCGCGCGCAGAAGCAATTGCCCCTTTAAGTGAAAGTACATCAACAGGATGCACAACCGCCGTTATCAAGGGTTTAAACTCGTCTTTTGAGGCAATTAAGTCATGATACCAATGATCTTTTTTAGGTTTCAGGCGGATCTTAGGTAGTTCAATACGTTGTCTTTTTACTTTAATTATTGGCGCGATGACCGAGGCATGCCCACTAATTACAGTTTTGCCCATTTGATTGATACAGGCGCAATCAAGAACAATGATGTTTTTTTCTGTTTTTTTGTCAATGACCATTAGCGTTACTGTAATGGTATCGCCGATGGCTACAGGATGCTCAAACTTTAATGTCTGATTTAAATAGACGGTACCTGGACCAGGAAGTTCTGTACCTAAAACAGTAGATATCAGTGAAGCCCCCCACATCCCATGCGCAATAACCTTATGGAACATATCATTTTTAGCATATTCTACATCCACATGAGCGGGATTCACGTCACCTGACATAATCGCAAATAGCTCAATATCCTCTTGAGTCAATGTCCGCTTAAGACTGGCTGATTCCCCAATAATTATTTCATCAAAAATACGATTTTCAATGTAGCTCATGATGACGACCTATAGTTCAATGATTACTTTAAGAGCCTGCGTATGTGCTGCATTCGCAAACGTTTCATATGCGTCTAAAATATTTTCGAATTTAAAATGATGACTGATTAATAACTTAGGATCAATCTTATGGGAACAAATTGTTCTTAAAAGCATAGGTGTAGTTACAGTATCTACCAAACGGGTCGTAATGGTAATATTTTGTGACCAAAGACGTTCTAAATGTAAATCCACCTTAGTGCCATGTACACCCACATTAGCAATAGTGCCACCAACCCCTACAATATCTTCGCACAGATTAAAAGTAAACGGGATTCCAACGGCCTCAATCGCTGTATCAACACCACGCCCTGCAGTTAATTTCATTATTTCATCCACAGCATTGCCATGACTATTATTAATAACCACCGTAGCGCCTAAACGTTTGGCTACTGCAAGTCGATAATCATCCATATCAACTACAATAAGTTCTGACGGCGAATAAAATAAAGCGGACATCAACGTTGACAAACCAATAGGACCTGCACCAATAATCGCCACCGTAGTACCAGGCGCTACTTTTCCATTTAAAGTACCACATTCAAAACCTGTCGGTAAAATATCACTAAGCATGACAAAATCGTCCAAATCCACACCCGCAGGAATTTTATAAAGACTTGTATCTGCTTGCGGAATTAGAACATATTTTGCTTGAGTCCCATCAATGGTATTGCCAAGTATCCATCCCCCATTGACACAATGAGAATAAATACCTTTTCGACAATAATCACATTTGCCACAACTGGTAATACAGGAAATAAGTACTAGATCACCAGGTTGGAATTGGGTAACACCGCCGCCCACATCTTCCACAATGCCTATGCCTTCATGGCCTAGAATACGCCCAGGCTTACACGAAGCAACATCGCCTTTAAGAATATGAAGATCTGTGCCACAAATTGTGGTTTTTGTGATTTTAATCAGAGCATCGGTTGGATTTTTAATCGTCGGCAGAGGTCGTTCTTCAACTATTTTTTGTCCTGGTCCTTGATAGACAAGCGCCTTCATATAACCTCCTTGTTTATTGACTGAAAATGATACCTGCACCACCCTGAAGAACGGATTCAGAGCGGTACATCAACGCTTCTGTAAAAAATCAGGCCTGTTCTATCTTAATATCACGAGAACTGCTTTTAGTTTCTGCTTTTTTAGGCAAGACAATCCAAAGCATGCCTTTTTTGAAAGAAGCTTTCGCTTTATCTACATCAACTGTTGAAGGCAATGAAATGACTCGTTCATATTTTCCATAATTAATTTCACGAGAAATATATTTTTTATTTTCATTTTTCTTCGAAGTTGATTTTTCACCAGTGATTGTAAGCGCATTATCTGAGAAAGACACCTTAATATCTTTTTCATCCATACCTGGCATCTCAACCTGAACAGAAAAATTATCTGCATCTTCTACAATATCCATAGAAGGCAAAAGTTCTAGCTTTTCAAATTGAGCCAAATCAGATCTATTTGATGAAAAAATATCGTAAAAATCTCGAAAAGCTTTATCAACCTCATGTTGAAGACTGAGAAACGGATTTCGAGAAAACTCGACTGGAATCGGTGTGGCTTTCTTCCATTTAAGTAAGTTATTCATCTGACTCTCCCTTTTCTGAATTAGAAAAACAGACAATAATTTAACCATGAAACAATTACTGCCTCATCTAAATAAGTTTGGTTCACTGAGCAGATTTGTCAAGTTATGTGCAAATCAAGCAAATTGCTCATAAAAATGCTACATTTGAATTAAAGGGCATATATATAAAGGATAAATATGATGCACGCAATGATTATGGAAAAGCCCAACCAAAAACTGGCATATAAGGAAGTCAAAAAACCTTCCCCCGGCCCTGATGAGGTTCTCATCAAAATCAGTGCATGTGGAATCTGCAGAACTGATTTACATGTAGTTGATGGCGAATTAAAACACCCGAAGCTACCGCTGATTCCTGGACACCAAATCGTAGGAACCATTGAACAACTAGGAATTAAAGTTACCTCGTTTCAAATTGGGCAACGAGTGGGCGTTCCCTGGCTAGGAAAAAGCTGTGAAACCTGTAAATTTTGTTTATCCGGACGCGAAAATCTTTGTGATCAAGCCCGTTTTACGGGCTATCAGATTGATGGCGGTTTTGCAGAATACTGCGTGGCGAATAATAAATTCTGTTTTCCTATCCCTGAAGGATACTCAGACTATCAAGCAGCCCCTTTATTTTGTGCTGGATTAATTGGTTATCGTGCACTGCTAAAAACATTAGATGCAGAACACGTGGGTATTTACGGATTTGGAGCTGCCGCACATATCTTGATTCAAGTAGCTAAAAAGCAAGGCCGAAAAATATATGCATTTACTAGCCCGGGGGATTACGCAGCTCAAAAATTTGCCTATCAACTTGGGGCGACCTGGGCAGGAGCCTCCAATCAAACGCCACCTCATCTTCTTGATGCAGCAATTATTTTCGCACCGGTCGGCGAATTAGTCCCAGTTGCATTAAGTAATACTGAAAAAGGTGGAACTGTTGTTTGTGCAGGGATTCATATGAGCGATATTCCTAGTTTTCCTTATGATATTCTTTGGGGAGAACGCACTCTATGCTCTGTTGCTAATCTAACACGTAGTGACGGTAAAGAGTTTTTATCTTTGGCTCCCTCAATTCCAATAGTTACTGAAATACATATGTATCCTTTAATTGAAACCAATCAAGCTCTTGACGATCTTCGTCATGGACGTTTTACTGGAGCAGCAGTAATCGCAATATGAACTAATTGTATCCATACAGTCAGCAGACGCATCAAATTAAACACCAATTAAAACAAATGGTTAATATACGCTTTAATCAAAAAAATTATAGATAAATATTTGACTTAATCGTAAATAAATTAGATATTATGGACACGATAATAAAAATAATTGTCTAATCATGCCTAAAAACCTCTTTTTAAATTGGCTACACTACTCGCACACAGAACAAAAGTACGCTACTTTATTAGATATTCAAATAAGAAATGCGTTTCAAAAGCTAAAGCTTAGTGATTTTGATAATCCTGCTGGATTTGCTAATCTCAAGAATGCGAGTCGCGAACTCAAAAGCTTTTTTGAGTGCAGAAAAATATTTGAACAATTTATCGGTGATGACATCACAGAAAATACGCAACAAAAAGATCCGCTGCGCGCATTTAAAAAATGGATGAACATTGCGGAAATCTTATTACAAAAACATAATTATGAAGCCTATTGTTTGGTAGTCTATCGTTTATCGCAAATTGATATGGACCTTAAATTAAGCCAAGAGCTTTCGACTAAAAATAGAAATAGTTTTGACACTCTTGAATCATTTGCTTCCCCAAAAAATAATTTTTCAGCTTTACGCCGACATATGGAATCTAATCAAGATCCTAGAAAGTTGTCTCCCACATTCATACTATCCAAAGATATAACCACTTTAAATGAGATACAGGGTAAAGATAAAGAAAGCCGCCAAAAAGAAACGATATTGTCACAAAGTGCACCACAAAAAAGACACAATATTCCGGATTTAAGCAAGCACCTGAAAAATACGTTTAAACTCATTGCTGAACGCTACCACAGCAAGCAATCTGAAGTTGTAATGCAAGAAACTTCACAACAATTACTAGTCAAACCTCTGTCAATAATACAACGTGAATCAGTGGGATCTCATGCTGTGAGTAAATTACCTAAAGCAAGCAATTTACCTAAGTCAGAATGGCAGTCATCCACTCCCATTTATAATATCTATGGTCAAAAAATTTCTCCTTCATTTTGGACTAGATGTATCCATGATCATTGTAAAAAAATGTTGACTGCCGAGGAGTTTTCCCCCCAACGGCATCCCTAAGAATGATTATGGCGGAATGCTTAGCCGCCACAAATCACTTGATTTTATGCACTTGATATACAATTGTCATCGACAGTCTGAAACGAAATATATTGGATGTATCATGAACTTCCTCTTTATATGCTTTTAGAAATTAAAGGAGCAATTGTTGCTTTCTTCTGTTCACCATTTGACATTCTGCTCAAATCCAATGTATTATGATTACTGTTTAAATTAATTTTTCACAATACATAAATGATCAATTGTCAGCAACAACAATTTTCGATGAACAGCCCTTCTTCTGCGTTGCTGCAGTTCGTTTTATCTATTGCTTTAATTATTGTCGTGATTTCTGTGGTGGTGGTCGTCGTCGTCCTCTATCCCTCCCTACCCTAGAGCCATGTCCTTGATTATTCGACCTCTCTAGGGAGGAGACAGAATAATCATCCACTACGACATTAACTATCTAGAGAGGAACCATGGAATATTCATGTGATGCACAAACATTAAATGCGATAAAAACAAAAACCAATACACGTCGTGCAATTCTTGTCATTAGTTTATGCGCTGCTTTTTTGTTTTATAAATACATTTTACAAAATTTCCCCAGCGTAATGGCCCCACAGTTAATGGATGCGTTTCATTTGCATGGCTTGGGACTTGGCGTATTATCAGGGGTATATTTTTGGACCTACCTCATCGTTCCCTTATTTGTTGGCATCATCCTTGATCATTATGGAACACGCTGGGTAACAACGGGGGCTATTTTTTGCTGTGCTTTAGGAATATTCATTTGCGCACAAGCCCAACACTTAAATGCCGCCATTTGGGGACGCGCATTGATCGGTGTTGGCGTATCATTTGCAAGCATTGCCTATTTCAAATTATCTGCCGTATGGTTTGATAAAAAGTATTATGCCTTATTGACCTCTTTATTAGTTACTGCCGCAATGATTGGTGCCATATGTGGCCAAATGCCATTGGCTTGGTTAGTGAGTCAAATCGGCTGGCGCGCTAGTTTAACTAATTTAGCGTGGATAGGTATTGCACTCGCGTTCTTATTTCTGATATTTGTTAAAGACAAACCTTCAGCAACAACCATTGAAGTTAAAGCATCTGAAAGTGAACATTTATGGCGTGATATTCTATCCATTTTAAAAAATAAACAAAATTGGCTATTAACAGCCTACAGCGGCTTGGCATTTTCTCCAATAGTTATTTTCTGTGGTTTATGGGGCAATCCATTTCTCCAAAAAGCGTATGGCTTAGATAAATTAGCAGCCCCAAGTATGATTTCATTAGTATTTGTTGGATTGGCAATTGCATGCCCCTTATTTGCACTATTTGCAAATCGTGTACGCAATCGTTGTGCCCTAATGTTTTACAGCACCTTAGTATCCGCATTGTGCATTAGCTTAGTAATCTATGCGCACCCAATGCCTTTATGGATGTTAAGTATCTTACTCTTCATGTTTGGTTTTAGCTTAGGTGCCTTTCCCTTTGTTTTTGTAATCGGCAAAGAACTCAATCCCTTGCATTTAGCCGGTACCGCAACTTCATTGCTTAATGCCAGTGATGCTCTTTTAGATGCCATTACCGAACCTGCCATAGGAACGCTGTTGGATATTTTTAGCACCGGCAATGGGCATGACTTCTCTTTATTTAGTTATCATATTGCCTTAGCGATTTTGCCCTTGTTCCAAATCATTGGCGCATTCATGATGCGATGGGTGAAGGATGAATGCCGTAGCTAATTAGCATGCCCCTCCTCGTCAATGAGAGAGGGGTTTAATTATTTACAATAATATAAGATACTATAAAGCCTATTTTACTAATTAATATTTCAACAATTTTAATGAGGGATAACATCTAACAACAAAAATTTGGTACCATTAATTTGATGAATGAATCTTGCTCTGGATCTTCATGTTTTGTTTTATCACATGTTGGACTATTCAGTGTTTTATTGACATCATTTGTTAATCCATAGTATGTGTTATTCCGTGACAAATAGGTATCTACACCGAAACAAGCGGCTCCTACTGCAGCAAGAATACCTAGAGGCAAAGCCAGAGCAGGATTACAAATGGTTATAGATAATGATAGTACCAAGAAAATACCAACTATCTGCAACACATGCCCTGATAATCGTTTAAAAGGTTCCCCCTTCTTCATATTTATAGCATCAGCCGCTTCTTTATATTCGTTGATATTAGAAGAAAAATTGAAATCAGAAAACCTTTTTGGTGTTTTAAGGTTAACCGGGTAGTAGTCTAATATAAAGTGTCGTGAATAATTAGCTATTTTTATTAAATTACTTACATCATCTTCATTCAAACTATCTGAATTATTATTTAATAAATTAATTTCAATTTTTTGAAGGTAAGATAAAATTCGTGTCGCCCGATTTAATGGATAGCGAGATTTGTTTTGATTTAGACCAGAATAACCATCGCCCAGATCTTCTGTATTCATCTTTCTTACCGTTTTTAATCGATTATAAAGTCTTTAATCGCCGAACGAAAATTGTTAATATTGCTCGGGATAAGAGCTGTTTTTTGCTTAAAAAAACTTGGCATTGTCATTTATTCATTAATATTATTATTTACGCATTTTATAGTATTCTAGATCCCATATCTAGAATACTGTCTTGGCATTTATCATGAAAGCCCTTCTTCAAAGGGCTTCCTTTCCCAAAAATCTAGAGCCACCTTTACACAGGGCGTGAACGGTTATCATCATCAGATGGTGTTTTAGCAAGAATAGTAACGGTGCTTGAGAGATTAGGCTCAGTCTGTTCATTAGGGGATACAGGAGTAAAGAAACGACTCGATACGCATTGGCTTTGTTTATTAACACCTATTTGTTTTCGATAGAAAACCATTTCTGGTAAATCAAAATGAAGTACTCGAATCCAGTCCTTGGTTATAGCCCTATCCACAATAGTAGCAAGCACTTGGCCATTAGCTAATATATGGTGATTTCCATGATATTCTAGCGTCGGATGACCTTCTAATTCAATTTTTTTCAGTTCGAGCGTATCCGTATTGAAAAGAAAAAAGCCTTCTCCCTGAGAGACTAATAAATGAATAGAATCTGCCAGTGGCATTATTTTTAAACACAAAAGTTGAAAATTATCAGGTTTTTGAACGTCAGCCCAATTCCATTCCTTAACACATCGACGCGTTTGCGGATCCCAAATTTGCACATTATCATCACAATCATGATAGGTTAATAACTGGCCATTTGGTAATACTTCTAATTCTCCAGAAGCAGAGGAGGAGCATCCATGAACTTGGACTATTGGTTGTATTATACCCAGCTCATTAACTTCATTGTTTTTTGAGTCAAAATCAAATAGTAGTACTCTAAATTCATCCGTATTATGACCACGCATGATGCAGCAATAACGATTATTTCCTAAAGACCGAATATCGCTCATATCACCGCCAGCTGTGTTCGGGTGAGCAGAAAGCTGAATTTTATTGGTATTCACATAAGAATTTTCGTCCCATTTATAGACGAGCAAACAACGTTCTAATTTCTTGTTTTTAAAACTGTCATCTGCTTTCCTAATCACAAAAAACCGTTCATTATCGATAACCCCAGCATAACGATTATATTTCCACGGTTGCGTTGAAATAACACTTAAGGTTTTAGGACAAATTTTCACCAATTTTTGTTTGAAAAATTCGCTTTGGTCTCTGAGCAAGATAGTACCATTCGGAGCTATGCATAAAAAACGAAAGTCACCCTCCATAATGTTTTTTATAATGCTGATATTTAAATCATCAGTTGAATAAATTTTTAATGTAGTCGTTTTTTGTTCATGATCCTGTGCATAAAACAATATTCTCTTGTTAGGCAAGTTAAAATACTTACTCCAAACGATATAACCTTCCTCAATTTTACTACCTTTGATGATTGATTGTGTCCCTCTGTCATTTATAGCTGGTTCAATTTTAGACTGCATGAATTATCCTTAATCTAATGGTATTTATAGGCACTATCGAAACTAAGACACATCTTGTGCGTCTAACCAGTCCCGTGCCCAGCTCAGACTTATGGCGAAGTTTCTCATAATAGAAGTTATTGTCAAGGCGGCAACACCAGGGCGAGTGTGGTCTTCAAATTGGGTAGTGAGAGGAACCCAATAAAAAAAGCTAAATTAGAAACGAATTCTGAGAGCGAAGATTCCAACAATCTATCATTGAATCCGCAAATAAAATTACAGGCCAGAAGAGCTTATCCCACCTTCGCCGCTAACCAAAAAATTAATTCATTTTTTGATTAAAATGAGCAAGCTCAACATAAACCCAAGCCCATATTCCAGAAGCTGGTACGCTTATAATCATTCTCGGTATACGCATCGACACATTCTAATTCCGTGGCACTGCGGCATAAGAAAATAAATTTTCAGTATTCATTGAGTTAGACCTTTGCTGATAAAGAAGTATTACTTTGCTCTAAATAATACTCATCAACAGTTAACAGTATTTTTTCCTCAAGCGCTTTTGCTTTTTCAGCTTTGGCTACGCCATTGGTAATAATCGAAAAAACAAAGGATTTTGCATTAGGATTAATAATAAAACCGGATAAAGAGGAAACATCATGCATTGTGCCTGTTTTTGCGAAAACTTTTTTATTGAGAATCGTATCTTTCATTCTCCCCTGCAAGGTTCCAGAAACACCAGCTTGAGGTAGGGAGCTTAAGAGTATCGGTTGCATATTTTTATCATGATAAAGCTCTGTTAATAAAGTGACGAATTGCTCAGCGGCAATCAAATTATAACGCGTTCCTTCGCCGTCAATTAACTCCATTTGGGTCATATCAAGGTGTGTATACTCAGCAATTATTTTTTTCATAGCAAACATGCCCTCTTTATGAGTCCCTTTGCCGGTCATGAGATAACCTAGCTTTCGGGTAATGTTATTGGCATAAAGATTATCCGATTTTTGCAGCATGTGCTTCACCAATTTAAATAAATTGGCTGATTGATAACTAGCAATAGGATGTGCATCTGCGGGAGTAGAACCACTAATAATCGCTCCTTTTAATGTAATTCCGTTTTCATCCAGTGCATTTTTAACCACTTTTTTCGCAAATAAAACCGGATCAGGTATAGCAAACTCAAATATTTTAGGATTTTTTTCCTGAACCATACATCCAAACAGGCGCAGTGTATTATTATCTTTAAGTTCAACATGTAAACTGCAATGATTTTTCTCATCCTCTTTACTTACTGTTGTCACTTCATTAATGATTGTCAGTGCTCGTAAAGGCGTTTTAACCGTTTTCTTGGAAGCGGATTTGGGCTTAATTTGCACAGGCATTCCTAATGTTTGTGCGCTTGTTAGTACGTAGGATTCCGCATTTTCATTTAATACAGTGGCAGTATCTGGAGCAGTATATGCCCATCCTAGATCATCATAAGAATCACCTCTCAGATAAAATGGTGCTGGATATTGTGTACCATCAATGACAATATTTCCTTGAATCTTTTTGACATTATTCTTTTTCAAATTCGCTAATAATGCGCTTAAATTATCTGCGGTTAAAGACGGTGAGCCGGTAAAACTAAGATAATAATTTTGACCTTTCTGAGACAAAGTAGTTAAAAAGCGAAAATCTGGCTTGATATAATAAAGGGCTGCAGCTGCCGTAAATAGCTTTGTACTGCTTGCCGGGGTTAATAATTTATTCGCGTTTCTGCTATAAATTACTTCCCCTGTTTGTGCATCTTTAATCAGCACACCTACGATAGCCCGAGGTAGTTTTTGCTCAATAAGTTCATCAATTTTTGCTGATAATGTTTGCGAGTGAACAGCCTGATTAAAAAGCAATGCAGTACAGATCAACGTATAGTTAAAATATCGCACAGGATTTACCTCAAAATGCATTAATCGGTTTGCATATAGCTTCTCTTATCCTTAAGCTAAGTGCAAGTGCTTGTTTTTTCTTTGAGCAGCATGCAAAAACTATTTTAAGGATTGTTAATTAGCAACAATAGAAACATATGGATGCTGCTCTTTATCAAGCCATTGTAAAAGAGCTGATAAATGCGATTCATCGGTAGCAATACACCCGGCGGTTGGCTTATTTTCTGATTGCCATAAGTGCATAAAAATAGCACTCCCCAGACCAGGAATAATAGGATTCATATTATAGTTGACGATTAAGCCCATTTTATAAGGATTGATTAACATGGTTTCATAACTTTTAGCATCCGTTTCACCATGAACCCACATGTTGTACTGTTTATGAGTAACATCATCAATAAATTTATCATGGGGCGTAATGTACTTATAATCCATTTTAAGTGCCAATGGTTGCGTGCCAAAAGCCTCACCTAATGGGAATAAACCGGCGGGCGTTTTCTTGTCACCTTCGACTTTTTCACCTAAGGGAGCAACGCCTGCACCACCAATCACAGCCAAAAATGACGATATAAACGCCGGGCGCCACGACGAATTATGGCGCTGGCAAGCAGTAACTCGGGCTTTAATGCCCGTTAAAGAGCGCACCAGAATCACTTGCGATGTCGAAGACGGGAGCTCTTTAAAATCTGCAGAACTAATCTGTGCACATGGATTTTCAAAATTTTTCGGAAGAGCATAAATCCCAAGGCTTAAAACAATCAAACTAAGACCAGCAATGTATTTTATCATGTCTATAAATTCAAATTAGGGCTACTAGGTTTTGTAAAATCGCGTATAAATTCTGCAGGTGAATCCCTTTCCTCTAATTCATCCAAGTGAACCAAAGTAAAATAAGACTTATTGGCCAGTGAACTAATGCCTGGATTTTCCGGATAATATTTAAGCAGTGGAAAAAATACAGACTGTCCAATCACATAACGACGGTCTTTATTCTCAGGTGACATACCCCAAATATTTTGATAGGTCATAGCCACTCTTTCGTGACCGACCGTCTTATTACCTAGATACAGCATGACATGCCCACCAATATAAATAAGCGTCATTAAGGGGTGCCCCTTTTCTTTTAGTGCAGCAATACGCTCATCCATACTATTTTTAGATAAATCCAGTGATGTTCCCATTTTTGCCTGATGGCCTGAGTTTCGCGGAAGCCAAATACCCAGCGGTGTAAAAATACTTTTTAATTCTTGTGAACAATCATTAAAAAAGAACATCCCTCCCCATCCATAAGGACGATTCTGCAATTGCTTCATAATGCGCGCTATGTTTTTGGGAGAAGCCTCCAGCGGCATTAATACGGCAGAGTTTGCATTGACAAAACTTGTCGTAATTACCGCTTGCTGCTGATCATTTTTAGATGGTGTCAAAATTGTAATCCCGTTTTCATCATGTGCCACCCATGGAAATACAGCACCAATATAGCCCGTAAATTGAAACCGCTGATGTTTATTCATAACAGTTGTTCCGGTCTCAGTAATAGCAACCAACCCCGCTTGTGCAGCCTTTTGCCATTGTGCAATAAATTGATTAGATACATACGCAATATCAGAACTTTTTACCCAGGAAAAATATTCATCTGGAGTTAAAACTAAAGACCAAGACTTATCCTGCGAGACACTAAGAACGTAAAGTGGCGTTCCAGCCCAAACAGCAGATTCTTCTAAATTATCAAACGGAAATCCTTGGCCAGCCAAACTAAAATGATAAAAATCAGGAGCCTGTTCTGGAAGCGCCCGGGCAAAGGTATTAGTTACGGCAATGGCCCTATTCCGTGGATTAAAACTGATTAACTCTATAGCAGCCCAATTCATATTTCGTTTTATCTGTTGCAACCAGAGGTCATCATGTTCTTTAAAATTCATGCCATAGTGTTTTTTATCATCAGGCTGATTTTGATTGTCGTAATCATTTACTGTGTCAAGTTCAATCTGCTTTACAACAGGAAGCACCGCTTTTACCATTCGCTCACTCCAAGGCGAAAGCCCTTGCTCTGCAGTAGAATAATAATGATTATAAAATTGTCGTAATTGTGCTTGCTGATAGACCGGCTTTAATAAAGATGTAGCATAATCCGCGTTATCAGGAGATAAATACTCGTTAATATCCTGCGAATAAGCTTTGAGAGGAAAATCATAAATAGGGACCTCAGCCGCTGAGGTTAATACGGAAAAACTGCATAGAAATAGTAAAGTTAATGACCTATAAAGCATAAATGATTCAACCAGCCAAGTAAAATTACGCTGATTGTATCATAAAAAACCGATCAAGTCAGAACTTCATCTTTTTTGATAGTTATTGAACCATCACTATGATTAACAATATATTGATGATCAACAGGCTTTAATAAAGCCTGGGACAAACAAAGAATAAAAATACTTAATGGTAGAATACAAATTAAATCAAATGGAAACTGTAAGGCTCCTATGCCACCAAAAGTTCCTAAATAGGAGATAAGAAGCATGGCCCCCATATAAAAGAGAAACCAGCACATCAGTAAACCATTATCAAAAGAGCTCTTACGATGCGCCACAAAATAAAGAGTAATCCCCACCAATAAAGCCACATCCAGTTTCCAAATAACGGAAAATCCACACCAGTACAACATTAAATTACAAAAATAAAAAGCAAGATGGGAGCAAATTAAAGCACCAGAAAGTCTAAATGGGCGCGGTGAATCAGGTTGTAATTTGCGCATCGCTAACAAACAAATTGGTCCAATACTGTAAGAAAGAATACTGGCCGAAGAAAGAAATGCTACTAATTTTTGCCAACCTGGAAATGGCAAGAACGACAGCATACCTACGACTAAATTCGCATAAAGAGTAACGTAAGGAATTTTATGACGATTTACTTTTAAAAATATTTTGGGTAAATGTTCATTTTGTGCCATTCCATAAAGAATACGCGAAGTCGCTGCTGCATAAACTAAAGCCGTACCCAAGGGAGAAAACGAAGCGTCAATCATAAGTAACGTGGCAATGACGCCAAGGCCTAAAAGTAAAGCCAGTCCCACTAAAGGACCGCTATCACCAGGATAAGTTAAGCCCGACCAACCATGCGCCAAATACTTTTGTGGAATAGCCGCGATAAAACTTAACTGCAAAAGAAAATATAAAATAAAACCAATTAAAACAGCACCCAAAATTGCAATGGGAATACTGCGTTGTGGATTTTTAACTTCGCCGGCTAGTATTAAACCATTTTGGAATCCAGTAAATGCAAAAACAACCCCGCCTTCAGACAGCGCGGCAAAGATACTCACCCAACTCTCTTTATCTGATAAATTTATAGAAACATTACTCATTGATGGGGCAACATGAAGCAAAGAAACAATGGCAATCGAAGGTAAAATAAATTTGATAATACTAACGTACTTATTGCATTCAGCCAGTAATTTTATACCGTATGAGTTTAATAAAACAACAAAGAGCATAATGGCAACGGCCGCAAGATAACCATAAGATGAAAGTTGAAGTGTTACTGAATTACCAGCAACAAGAATGGGAAAAAAGTGACTGGCATATTGAAGAATGGCTTGTATTTCAATTGGAGTCATAACAACGTATGAAAGCCAGGAGGTCCAGGCAAATAAAAAACCAACCTCTTTTCCGTGTGTAAAAGTCGGGTAATTCGACATTCCTCCAGAAATGGGAAACATAGTACCCAACTCACACAAAGGCAATGCAATAAACAGCATAAATAGAGCCGCGATAACCCAAGAAACAAGTGAATTGCCACCAGCCATTTGCGCACTGATGTAAGGACTAAATAACCATCCAGACCCTACCATCCCGCCAGCAGCAGCAATTAAAACATTTGTTGTTGTGATGTCACGTCTTAACATGAAAAATTCCTTCTTATTCAGGCTGCATCCACTATAATAATTCAATAATAACACCATATTGCATATTTTGCCGCTCGCTCTAATGCTATTTGTAGGGGCATTATTAAATTGCTGCTGGCATCTTCACGGAGAATGCCAATATAAGATACAATATGGATTGTCTTTTTCTTGCTTCGATTGGGAAACTGAAGCACTTACTTTAATACGAAGACATCAGCGGCTAAATTATTTTCCCAGTAACGAACTTAGAAGTGCCTATGACGAATAAAGCAGAACGATTTTATGAACAAGAAATACTCAAACTCTCAATCGCGGTAACCTTCATATTAGCAGTAGGAGGTGTTTTTTTCGGATTATTATCTGGTTCATTGGCCATTGTATTTGACGGCATGTTTAATATGGTAGACACCAGCATGTCAATACTCGCCCTTTTTGTGGCACGTCTGTTAACCAGTGAAGGTAATCGCCGCTTCCAATATGGGTATTGGCACGTTGAGCCCATTGTCCTCGTTTTTAATGGAAGTGTGCTTATTTTGCTTTGCGCCTATGCATTAGTGAGTGCAATTGGTAGTGTATTATCCGGCGGTCGAGAACTGAATTTTGACAGTGCCTTTGTGTTTACGTTAATAATGTCCATAGTATCCATTGCTATGTACCTCTATATACGACAAAAAAACAGCAAACTTAATTCCGAGTTTCTACGACTAGATGTACAAAGCTGGTTAATCTCGGCGGCAATTTCGACCTCATTATTAATTGCATTTGGTATTGCCTCAGGAATAGAAAGCACGCGATTTAGTCACCTCACCCCGTTTATAGACCCGCTTATTTTAATATGTCTTACCTCCTGCTTAATTTTTGTTCCCATGGGAACAGTGCGTGATGCCATGCGTGATATATTTCTTATTGCTCCATTTAGCCTCGATGAGCAAATAAGAGGTTTTTTAGATGAACTTATAGCAAAGAAAGGATTTAAAACTTATTCAAGCCATGTTGCTAAAATAGGACGTGCACAATTTATTGAAATAAATATCGTAGTACCTCCTGGTTATCTCGTTGAAACACTGGATATAATTCGCCATGAAATAGCAGAGTTTATTCGCAAAGATAAGCAACAACTTTGGCTAACCATAACCTTTACAGCAGAAGAAAGCTGGATTTAGATACCCGATGAGACCTATACTGCTTAATAGCACTTTTTCCATCATGAACTCATCAAGTGGTTTGCTCTATAAAGTATAGGTCAATAATTGATTCAGACTCCTGCTAATACGTCATTGTAATCTCTGTTGATGGCTCCTTAGTCGTGGCAGATTTACTTGGGGCATTTTTACAGTCAAACAAGGTTTTAACCAGATGGTGCCGGGAAAGCTTAGGCTCTATAGATGTATAATCATGTTTTAATAAAGTTAATATCATAGGGACATGTGCTGATTTTTTACCCTCGACGCCATGATTTTCTAATAAATTAATGCAAGCCATCGCACTTTTACCACTGGCTATGCCATCATCGATAAACACAATCTTTTTACCAGCCATTTGCTTGACCAAACAAATCGGTAATTCCACTGTATCTGGGTCACCATAACCTTTATCATAACTTTCTCGATAAACATCACCATCAGCCATCTTATACCCCCCTTTTTTACGAATAATGTATAAGGGCAAATTCAGTTGATGTGCTACTTGTGCGGCAATCGGAATACCGCGAACCTCAGGAGTAACAATTACCATATCGTTTAACTCTAAAGTATTTTTTTGCATAAAACGGTTTATTTTAAACATGCATTGTCGCACCATTCATGGTATCCAACAAAGGCTTCGTAGTCGTTCGATAAAAGTCCAAACGTTTGGCAATTGCCTTCTCATTATCATCACTGCGCCCACTTTCTCTGCTTTGTAGACGTCGATTTAAAGAATCTTCATCAATTTCTAAGTGAATTAATCCTTCGGGAAGCCCACATTTCGCTTTAAACTGCTCATATTGCGCAGTAGTTCGAGGATACCCATCAAGTAATAAAACAATATTTTGATCTGCTATTTTTGCTAACTCACTGTCTAAAATTGCGAAAATGATCTCATCAGGAAGTAGATTACCTGCATTAATTAATGCTTGGTATTTGCAATTAATTGGATGTTCTGAATTTTTTAAGATATCACGTACTACCTCACCTAATGATAGATGTTTAATATAAGCATTTAGATTCATTAATGCGGCGCCTTGTGTGCTTTTACCGCTGCCTGGTGCGCCTGCTAGCAATACTATTTTCATGATTTCTATTCCTTAAAAACTAATATTAGGCATTCAACTGTTGAGACCCAATCAACATTTTGCAAGTGAGTTTTATAGTACAGTGTCAGACTGCTTTTTTGTTCCCGTAACAAATACGGAGTTTGACCCTATTTTAGAGCAACATCGAGTTTCTCTGCTTCGGCAGCACTAATTACAGGCACTGTTGCCGTTACTTTATTCGTTGCGCCATCAATTACGGAAACACTGTCTTTCTCTCTGTTCGCCACATACACTGCATGAGTAGCGGGATTTAGTGCGATACCCTGGGGCAATACACTAACAGGAACAGTAGAAACCACCACATTTTCAACGCCATTAATTATGGAAACAGTACTGTCATCCTGATTCGTCA
>NZ_JH413836.1:0-921 GCF_000162755.2 Legionella drancourtii LLAP12 | reverse complement strand
TCACTAATCATGACCTTGGAGACAAGCCTGCTCTTCACTGTATCAACTACAGCGGTAGTAATTCCCTTGTCATTGGCAATGCAAAATGCGGGTGTTGGTGCATACACCGCTACCCCCAAGCACCATTTGCCGTAGACACAGTGGTAACAATACTATTGGTTACACCATTAATTACAGTCACAGAGAAACCATTAGCACTAGCGACGTAGACCGTGTTTAGCGCAGAGTTCACCGCAACACCTTCTAAATTACCGCCAACACCAGTAATGGTGCTGGTTACTGCATTTGTTGCCCCGTTAATGACAGAGACCGTACCCGAATTATAGCTGCTAGCATAGATCGTATTCGTTACAGGATTTACATCCACTCCACGCGGTTGAGTTCCTACAGTAATCGTAGTGATGACTGCATTAGTCGCACCATTAATTACTGAGACCGAACCTCCAAGTAGATTAATGACATAAATCCTATTGGTAGTTTCATTAACAGCAACCCCAATGGGAAAACTACCCACTGGTATGGTGGCAGTTACCGAATGTGTTGCACCATTAATCACTGAAACGGTGTTATCAGCGCCATTAGCCACATAAATGGTATTGGTTGTTGAGTTCACGCCAACAGAATTAGGCATACTACCTACACTGATTGTTGTTCCTGTAGCTGTATTTGTTGCCCCATCCACAATATAAACCGTATTATTATTCAGATTTGGAGCATAGATCAAATTGGTAACTGGGTTTACACCTATGCCAGAGTAGGTGTCATTAGTAAGAACTAAAGTGGATACTACATTATTAGCTACATTCAAAATGGACAGTGTTCCTCCAGATGACGCCATGACGTACGCCGTATTTGTCGAGGAGTTCATGGCGATCGCCTGAGGATTCGAAACACCTACTACAGTCGCACTCACCGTATTGG
>NZ_JH413835.1:106548-111093 GCF_000162755.2 Legionella drancourtii LLAP12 | reverse complement strand
CTAGCATAGAAATATCCTGTAAATTCAATGATGAAAAGGCCCCTTACCATAACAAAAAAAATAATATTGCCTACTTAAAATTTGCGGCATTAATCTTTTCTCGGTTTTTTAAAACGTCCCACCACCTCACCTAATACTCATCTGCATAGTAAAAATTAATATTAGTCATTCAACTTTTGAGACAATCAACATTTTACAAGTGCATTTTTATAATACTGCGTTAAACTGCTTTTTGTTCCAGCAGTAAATACATAGCTTGTTGATACAGCAACACTTTTGTGCAAGATTTAAACTGATCTGGACTAGGTAATTACAATGGAAAATACAATTCAATTATCTCCTACACTCCAAATTTATCGATGGGGTCATGGTATTAGACTCTGCAGTTATGGAACTGAATTTGTTTGATTCAGATAAAATGCCAGGTAATACGACTCCTAACTTAAAAAGCAATATTACCACTTATCAAAACGTGAATTAGAATGTTTGCATTTAACCATCAAAGGCTACACAGCCAAACGAATTGCTCGTGAGTTAGGCATTTCACACCACACTATTGAAGAATACTTGCTGAATATTCGCATTAAAATGGGAGCCGCCTCAAAATCAGAGCTTATTGAAATGACCATCGATGAGTTTATTCCTGTCGATTTTTAGCAAGGCTATCCAGGTGAACTCATCTGTGGCGGTTCATAACGTTGCTCTCTAGCAACCTCTTTGCTTCCACGCTCGATTGCCTTTTCTAGCTTCTCGCGTACCTCAGGAGGAGCTTTCGGATGCTGCTTTAAATACTCTTTACCTAGATTGATTAAGTCAGGATTTTGAGGATTATTTGCTATCTCGCTCACTAATTCATTAACTTTCTCGACACGCATCGCTTTACTATAGTCTTTATAACTTGCTTTAACATCACGATGATCTTGCGTGCTAAGATTATCAAATCCATTTTTTTCTATTGCTTTTTGGCATAAAAGAATACCGCGAATATTTGCACGTGAATTAGCAACAGAACAATTATCGTATTTTTGCGCTTGTTGTGGAATATGCGTAATCGGAGGTTTGTTATCTGCAACACGATGCACCATTTTCATAATGTCCGCATGTGAGGTGCCATTACTGTGCCCATTCATTACTGCATTAATAAACTTGGGATCTACTTTTTTTAAATCATCAATACGATAAATTTGAGTGCCACAATCATTGTCATTACAGCCAACCCCACGATTAGTAAATACCATATAACCAGACTTAGAACCTGGACCATCTGGCACAATAGATAAACCCATACAATGGCCTTTGCAAGCAATGGGAATCGTAGTTAACTTTCCAGATTGAATACGCTCAGCCATTTGCTCACCGGCTTGAAGGTTCTTTGCCGTGCTTCCAGAATATGCACTCGTTTTATTTGAAAAACTATATGCATCCGCTATTTTTCTAAAATTATCATTACCCGGATTATTATTGGCATAGCTGGCTACTGAATCAGTCATTAGTTTATAAGCAGGCGCAATATTCGATAGTTGTGAAAAAGTACCATCTGAAGCAGTCATGACTATACCCAGACTCAAACCAAAACGCTTCACTGGATGGTGTCTTGCATCTGCCGTTGCTGTTGAAGCAAAACCAGCCTCTTTAGCTGCTTTACTGTCTAATGCCATCTCAAATGCCGCTTTTTCAATAGGCCGTACTTCTGCCCCAAAATCCATTAAATGTTTTGCTAAAGAAAAATCCTGTTCCTGAAATGCGCGTTGCAATGGACTCTGTCCGAAACTATTTTGTGTATGATTTAATGCTTGTGCGATGTTATCAAAACCCTGCTCCTGTGCAGCATCCAACAATGCAGCCCTTAAGCGATCCAATTCAAGTTTTTGAGCAAATAACTGATTAATAAGATTAAAAAACGCATCATTTTCAACTTTTAATCGATTTAAATGTTCTTGTTGAGTGGCAAATTTTTGCTCTAATTTGCTCGAGTTATTCTTTTGAGAGGAATTTTCATATATTTTCCCAAGCATATCCATAACTTCAAAGGGATTCAGACTAGGATTTGGCATATTATAATACTCACGTTGACATTTGATTTAATTATAACAGAAACATGGCAAGTTTTTGCCCTCTCCCACAATGAGAGGGCATTGTCTTATGAAGTTTTTCTATGTTGCATAATTGCGGAAAAAAACTCAGGTTTATTAAGTCCCATAGAGGCAAATATTTGTGGTACTCGATCCCAAGAACCCTCTTGTTCAATACTGGCGACCACCAATTCAAACCCGGCTTTTTTATCGGCATCCAGTCCCCAGCCATTTATAAGGCACAATCCTCTTAATCTTTTCGCCTCAACATGAGCTAAAGCAATAGCGGCAGACAAATAAGCATGTGCTTGTTCATAGAGCTGTCGGCATTTTTTAGCGTTCACGTCACTTTTAAAAACACCTTCTTTTTCCAAATTTTCTCTAAATTTTGCTTCATCCAGGTTTATTTTCCCTAATTGATAATTTGCCTCGGCATCATCAAGACCTGCAGCAGCTCTGAGGCATTCATCATATAGGAGATGAGCATAAGGAATTTTCTTATTAGCCTTAATGCTCTTGTATATCGCTGCCAACTCAAAATAATAGGCAATTTCTTTTTTCAACACTTCATCAGCAGGCTGGTTATGCTGCCTATTTGCTTGCATCGCTTTTAATTTTTTAATAATTTTCTTGATTTTCCAACGCTTTAACATAAAGAACTCCTGTCATCGCTTACTAGACGGTTGATTGAATAAAGTATTGCAACAATAAAATTACGACAACAATAGCAATCATTAAACCAAGGATTTTCCCCCCAAAACTAGCAGACTCTTTGAGCTGTTTCTGTATTTCTCCACTAGACTTTCCTTCATCCACATTGGGGTTTAATTCATTACCGTACATTTCATTATCAAGATGGCGGGAAACAAAATAAGAAATAAGGCCAGTAATAATGCAAGGTATAAAAAAGATTAGCCAGACAACCGTCTTACTTCCCGCTGAAGTATAATGATAATCATCTTGATACATTGCCAAAAGATTTAAAATAAAATCAGGGACGTTGTAACTTAGCTCCCATAGAAAATAAGGCAATATATACAAACTAAAAAAGAATAAACCCAAACTAATTACCAGACAAAAGATTCCAAAAAGAAATAATTTGCTGTTACCACCAAATCGATTTGATTCCATGTTTCCCTTTAAAAAAATCCATTATTATATATAAAAGATAGCAGATGCATATTAATATGTACACTTACTGGTGATATTAAGCAATTCATTTTAAAATCAATAATCCTCATAATACTTTAAGGTAAACCATGAAACGCTATGTTTTTATGCTCTCGGATGGAACAGGAATTACAGCAGAAACATTGGGCAACAGTTTAATTACTCAATTTGAAAATATTCCATTTGAACGCCTTACAATTCCCTACATTGATTCAATGACCAAAGCTGAGGATGTCGTTTTACAGATTAATAAAGCGTTTATTGAATCGGGAGTCAAACCACTGGTATTTATGACTTTAATCAATAAAGAAATCAGAAGTCTTTTTTTTAAAGAAGCAAATGCCTGCGTTTATGATTTATTTAACACCTTTATTGGCCCTATGGAACAAGAGCTCAATGAAAAATCTTCCTATACTGTAGGCCGAACTCATGGTGTAATCAATAATAAGCTTTATTTGCATCGACTAGAAGCAATTGATTTTGCCCTTTTACATGATGATGGCGTAAAACCACGTGGTTATGATAAGGCAGATATTATCCTTATTGGTGTTTCTCGTTGTGGCAAAACTCCCTGCTGTTTGTATATGGCATTACAATACGGAATTCTCGCCGCAAATTATCCATTTACTGAAGAAGAAATTGTTGGCTTTAAATTACCTGATGTATTAAAACCTTATAAGAACAAACTCTTTGGTTTAACAATCGATGTGCAGCGTTTACATCAAATTCGCACTGAGCGCAGACCCCATAGTAAATATGCTTCAGTTGAACAATGCCGCTTGGAAGTTAAAGAAGTTGAAGCCATGTATCAGAAAGAAAAAATCCCTTACATTAATTCCACTAAATATTCGATTGAAGAAATTTCAACCAAAATCCTGGCCTCATCAGGTTTACAACGTAAAATATAAAAAAATAAAGGCAAAAAAGCCAATAAATGCCATCAAGACCAACTCGGGCTGAGGACAGAAAAAGTTTATCTCCTTAACTTGACGGCTATGGGGCTTAACCCAACAATTAATCTAGACCGTAGTATCATGTAACTTATTTGCACCCTGCTGTTGGGCCCACTGCCATTAAGTTAAGGAAATCTGTCATTCCCACGCAAGCGGGAAACTATCCATGAGTTGGCATTATAGCCGGTGAGGAATGGATCCCCGCCTAAGCGGGGACGACAGGCTCTGAGAAATTTGAAGCATAAAATCCTTAACTTAATGGCAGTGGCTGTTGGGCCGAGGCCCAACAAAAATCAGATAATATCAGGCTAGACTGCCCACATTGCCATAAAATCATCCACTTTCATTAC
>NZ_JH413835.1:73554-105761 GCF_000162755.2 Legionella drancourtii LLAP12 | reverse complement strand
CTTCACATTATCTTCTACATAATTGCTCATATTAACCTCTTGTTTCAATGGCAGAAAAAGATCGGGGATCTGGTCCAATATATTCTGACGTTGGTCTAATTAATTTATTATTCGCACGTTGCTCAAATACATGAGCTGCCCAGCCAGTGATGCGTGACATCACAAAAATTGGCGTAAATAAAAAGGTCGGTATGCCACAGTAGTGATATGCTGAAGCACTATAGAAATCAAGATTAGGAAATAATTTCTTTTCAGACCACATGACTTCTTCAATACGTTCAGAAATATTATATAACTGCAAATCATTCTTTGCTTCACCTAAGCGGAAAGACCATTTTTTAATAACATCAGAGCGCGGATCATGTGTAGTATAAACACGATGACCAAAGCCCATAATTTTATCTTTATTTTGCAACATCTTTTTCAGTTCTGCTTCTGCTTCATCTGGGGTTTTAAATCGTTCGATTAATCCCATCGCCGCTTCATTAGCACCACCATGTAATGGGCCACGCAAGGTACCTATTGCACTGACAATTGTTGAGTAGAAATCAGCTAGTGTTGCCGCCGTAACACGAGCAGCAAAAGTAGACGCATTAAATTCATGCTCTGCATATAAAATCAAAGAAACATTCATCATATCAGCTTCAAGCTTAGTCGGCTTATGGCCATGCAATAAAGTTAGGAAATGACCGCCGGTAGTTGGTTCCTCAGTCAAACCAGAAATTTCTTTATTCTGAAAATGATAGGCATACCAGTAACACATCATTCCAGGGAATAAAGCTAACAAGCGATCAGCGATTTGATGTTCTTCAGAAAAATCATTTTCCGGTTCAATCGTTCCCAAAAATGAACATCCAGTCCTTAAGACATCCATTGGATGTGTATTTTTTGGAATCATTTTTAATACTGTTTTTAATGCATCAGGAAGAGTTCTTAGACCTACAAGTTTTTTAGTATATGCATCTAATTCTTTTTGCGTTGGTAATTTGCCATACAATAATAAATAAGCAACTTCTTCAAAGCTGGCATGTTCTGCCAAATCATCAATAGAATAACCTCTGTAATTTAAACCTTGTCCCTCTAGCCCAACTGTAGCAATTGCTGATTCTCCAGCAACAATTCCGGCTAAACCGCCGCTTTTAACACTCATTGTCTTCCTCCATTCTCAATTGGTCTAGTTTTTGCTCATACAGGTGATAACCAAGAACCCCATATAACTCTTCGCGAGTCTGCATTTTATCCAACATAGATTTTTGTGTTCCATTGTGAATAATTGCTTGATACGTATTTAAAGCTGCTTGTGACATGGCTCTAAATGCGCTTAATGGATATAAGATTAAAGAAACCCCAACACCGGCAAGCTCTTCGCGCGTAAACATGGGTGTCTTGCCAAACTCAGTAATATTCGCCAAGACAGGAACCTTAAGTGCATCAGTAAATGTTTGATATTCTTCTAGAGAGGTCATTGCCTCGGGGAATATCATATCAGCCCCTAACTCCACACAAAGTTGTGCCCGCTCTATTGCTGAATTCATCCCCTCAATTGCATAAGCATCAGTTCTAGCCATAATGACAAAATCAGGATCTTGGCGTGCATCTACTGCAGCTTTTATGCGATCACCCATTTCACTCTTGGCCACAATGGCTTTATTCGGCCTATGCCCACAACGTTTTGCCAAAACTTGATCTTCAATATGGATTGCGGCAACCCCCGTTTTCTCCATCAATTTTACGGTGCGTGCAATATTAAATGCATGTCCCCATCCAGTATCTACATCAACAAGAAGAGGCAAAGGGCAGGCCTCTATAATGCGTCTTGCATCGTCAAGAACCTCTGATAAATTAGTCATTCCCAGATCAGGTAAACCGTAAGACGCATTTGCGACTCCTGCACCCGAAAGATAAATTGCTTTTGCCCCAGAAGATTGCGCTAACATTGCCGAATAGGCATTTATTGTACCCAGAATTTGCAGGGGGCTATTGTCTTTGACGGCTTGCTTAAATACCTTACCCATGGAATTAGCCATGAACATCACTCCTTGATCTTTAAGGGTTATTATTATGCGCCAATGATCAGCTCATCTCAATAGAAATATCACTTGTTTCACTGAGTTGCTGTTGCATCTGGGTTATCTAATCACTTTTCAACTCGGGATTCCCCTGATAATATTTTTACGCAAAAAGCGCGCGGGAGATAAAGCTTGCTGAAGATTCCGCGGCAAGAAACTCGGCTCATGATTAATTATCGCAGCCAGCCATTCAGCACATAAAGGAATAGTCGTAAGCCCTCGTGAACCAAAACCTGTACACACATAAAGTCCAGGGTAATAAGGTCCGGCCTTTGCAATCCAGCGTTTTGAATTGCTTTCTAATCCAGCATATAAATCCATAAATGCCGCTTTATCAGCTACTTTTCCAACTATAGGTAGATAATCTGTGGTTGCTGCCCTAACGCCAGCCCAATGTGCTCTGATTTGTTCGGACCATAAAACCTCGGGGGCAAGTTGTTCCAATTTAGCCAAGTTAATTAAATCATCATGATTTTTTATTTCAGCCGTAACTGTTTTTAATTCATAAGTGGCTCCAAAATGGTGCAGCCCATCGATTGATGGTAGAACATGTCCATCAGCACATAGAGGCATCTTCAAGGAGGCACTTTCTTGCGTGGATGAAATTGCCGTCATCTGACCACGAATAGGCTTAATCGGTAAGTATTTTACCGCTTCGAAATCGGTTATTTTATACCCATTAGCAAGAATCAAAACATCTGTTTCCAAGTCATTAACAAACCATTTCTTATCAAAAACCAACTCCTTTACTGCGGTGCTCGTTAAGAGAGTAATCCCTTCCCTATTGATAAGGAATTGACACAAAGCCGGAGAATTAATCCATCCAGATAATGGAATAAATAAACCATCTTGATGCAATGGAAGCCCTGCTAATTCGGAGGCGATTAATGGATTTACTAACATTCCCAACTCAGGATACTGTGCCAGCCAATCATGTAAACTAGATTGGGCTAATTGTTCTTTTTGGTTGTACGCAAGTAACAAAGAACCTTTAAGTTCTCCGATGCTGGTTTGTTGTAAAATGGATTGGTATACTTGGGTGGCGTACAAAAAGGCCGAAAGCATAAATTGCGTTAATGGTGAGTTGTACGCAGATAATTTAGGAAATAAAACTGCTTGCTGATTTGCTGATGCGCCCTGACCTACCTCATTGAGCTCGTCTATTAGGGTTATTTTCCAACCTTTTTGGGCAAGAGAATATGCGGTAAAGCATCCAGCAAGGCCAGCGCCAATAATAATCGCCGATTTGGTAGCATATTGTTGCGGTTGACTTACATGCCATGGTGTATGACGTTGTTTCACACTATGTGAAACAGTACCATTAAAATGAGCACTAATCATGTGCCGCTTTGGCCCAAAACCTTTCTTTTTTTCAACGGAAAAACCATGGCGTCTCAAACTTTCTTTTACGATGCCGGCTGCCGTATAAGTAGCTAAACTAGTTCCTTCTGTTGATAATAAAGCAACCACATTCATTAATGGATCAGACCACATACTTTTATTTTTGGCTGGGGCAAAGCCATCAAGATACCAGGCATCAACAAATACCGTTCGTAATTCACGTTCAAGTTTTGCATCACCACACATTAATAATTGTTCATAACATTCAAATGCATCACCAAGCATTAACGTTAAAGTGACTCTTCCATCACCAAAAGAAAGATGATGATAGCCTGGTGTTAAGATAGGGTAACTCGCAATAAGCTGCTGGGCTTGTTTTTCTAACTGAGGCCAACACTGAAGCGATTTAATTAAATCATCACGGGTTAAAGGGTTTTTTTCGCAAGAAATAAAATGCAAATGACAATGTTCAGGAGCATTTTCCTCCCATAACTTCCAGCTCAGAAGAAAATTTAAGCCAGTACCAAAACCTGTTTCGGCAACAGTAAATCGATTAGAAGAAGACAACGCTCGCCAACGAGGAATTAAATTATTCCCGTCAATAAATACATGACGGCTTTGCTCAATCCCGCTGGCAAAAGAATGATAGACATCGTCATATTGAATAGAAAACGGCAAACCTTGATACCAATTAAGCTCTGCCGTTTTAATAGATACAAAAAGATTACTCACATACAGCCACTCGTTTAGAAACCTCAACCACTGCATCCTGAACATCGCTTGTTCTCGCCTCGCGAATTAATGCCCTTAACTTAGGCACTAAGATAAAAAGAACAACCGATGAACCAATCGCAAATAAACCTAAGATTAAAAATACATGACTGTATCCACTATTTGTAGCTAGAGGAGAAACCGTATTTTGCCCTGCTATCATCCAGCCGGAGCTGTAACTTGATAAGGTACCACCTATTCCTGAGGTCAACATCCACATCCCCATCATCATGCCTTGTAACGATGTAGGTGCCAAATAACCGATCATGGCATAACCAATTGGGGAAATTAACAGTTCGCCAATGCTTTGTAGAACATAACAAAGAACAATCCATGACGCATTAACCAAGCCGGAATTACTCGCATAAGCGATACCAATGGGTAAAATGACAAAAGCAACACCAATACACAATAGGGCTAGAGCAAATTGAGTAGGAATATTAACTTGTACGCCTTGTTTTCTCATCTTACTCAGCATAAAGCCTAAAATGGGGCCACCAATAACAATAGAAACCGTATTAATATTTTGGAACCACTGAGGCGGAATAATCCAACTGCCATATTCTCTTTGCACGTTATGGTCAATGAAAACAGTCAGTCCCATAGGCGCAATATGATAGAGCATCCAGAAAATAGTTCCAACGACCATTAATGCAGCGAAAGCCAACATTTTATCTTGAGCAATTTTGGTGGGTTGTTGTTTTGCCTTATAAATAATGAGTCCAATCATCGCCAGACCAGTAATCATCACGAGCATCCTTGCCCAATCTGCATTTTGTAATAATTGACTCAAGACAAAGGGCAGCGCAATAATCATTGCCATACCTAAAAGATTCGATCTTTTTCTTGCGACTTTATCTTTTTGTGAAAAAAAAGTGCCTTGATCGGATAATTGGCCCCAGCAATATAAACAAATAACTAAGGCAATCAAATTACCTAAACTACTAAGCAAGAATAAACGCTCGTAATTCTGTGTGAGCTGGAATACACCGCTTAAGCTAAAGCCAACAAAAAAACCAATGTTCATCCCGGTGTAATTCAATATAAACGATGTTTCACGTCGGGTATCTTCAGGTGTAAAACGCTGAGTCAACATGCAATTGATACAGGTAACATTTAAGCCCGAACCAGTTAAAAACGCCGCTAAACCATAGTAAAGTAAGGAAACATCACTTAATGAGAGTAAAACGCAACCAATTATTTGGGAAATCATACCCACGCAAAATAAAGCACGGTTAGATAATAAACGTCCCCCCCAAAGACCACCCACCGTAGTTAAAGGCAACAAAGATACCCATAACGCTGTGTGCTGTGCTAACAGGAACGCCTAGCTTGCCTTCCATATATAGAACCAAGGTTGAGTAAAGCACACTAAAACTTAAGGTAGATACAATTTGAATAGCGAATAAGGAGAGAATTCCTTCGGGTAGAGAACTTGCAAAATCTTTGTTTCTTTTCAAGAAAGATACCATGATGCCCCTCCTCTTAGCGTAAGACAATAAAATGAATATGACATGGGGAAAAATTACTGTCTAGTGTTTTAGGAATTATTTTAGGCATAAACTCGCTACGTCTTAATACTTATCTACAGTAAAGACTGTAAATTAACGTCTGTTATGGATAAGAACTCAAGTAAAACCTTATATTTCCTCGCTTCGTTAGGGCTAAAGAGGAATAAATAAGCTCTATTCTGATTTTTTATCCGATACATTAAATTACAGCCCATGCCCCTCATGCTAAGCCTAAAAGTCCATTCTCCCTGGATGAAGAATGGAGTTTTTACTTAGCATTATTTCTTTGTTAATATCTCAAGAACCTGCGCAGCAGCCTCCTGGGTCTTACGAATCTCTTGCTCACCATGAGCACTGGAAACAAATCCAGCCTCATACATTGAAGGAGCAAAATAAATACCTTTATCCAACATGGCATGATAAAACTTTTTGAACAACACCTCATCTGATGCCGCAATATCGGCGTAATCCGCAATATGTTTTTTTTCAGTAAAACAAAAACCAAACATACCGCCTAATGAAGCACTAAGAAATGGAACATGCAAAGATTCAGCAACAGCAGCTAATGCCTGTGTTAATCCTTGAGTAGTACGATTTAAGGCATCAAAAAATCCTGGCTTTTCAATTTCAGTTAAGGTTGCAAGACCTGCGGCCATCGCTAAAGGATTTCCCGAAAGAGTTCCTGCCTGATATACAGGCCCCTCAGGCGCCAAATGAGACATAATCTCTGCTCTGCCACCTAAAGCACCAACCGGCATTCCCCCGCCAATTACTTTACCTAGAGTCGTAATATCAGGTTTAATACCAAAAACACCTTGTGCCCCAGTTAATCCCACACGAAACCCAGTCATGACCTCATCAAAAATTAACAAAGCATTGTGTTGATCACATAATTCACGTAATCCTTTTAAAAATTCAGGTTCAGGCAGTACAAAGCCCATATTTCCAGCAACTGGCTCTAAAATAATTGCCGCAACATCATCTGGATATTTGCTAAACAAGGACACTGTTTGCTCCAAATCATTAAAGTTTGCAGTCAATGTATGTTTGGTTACACTTTGAGGGATACCGGGGGTTGAAGGAATACCCAAGGTTAAAAGACCCGAACCTGCTTTTACCAGCAAGCTGTCACTATGCCCATGATAGCAACCATTAAATTTAATAAATTTATTTTTTCCAGTAACGCCACGCGCAAGTCTGATTGCTGTCATGGTGGCTTCCGTACCCGAATTCACCATGCGTACTTTTTCAATGGAGGGAATTAATGAACAAATTTTTTCAGCCAATTGCACTTCAAGTTCTGTAGGCGCACCAAAACTCATGCCACTATGAAGAACCCGGCTTACTGCATCAATTACGGCAGGGTGACAATGCCCTAGAATTAATGGCCCCCAAGAACCAACGTAGTCAACATACTGTTTATCATCCACATCAATAAGATAAGCGCCTTTTCCTTGCTTAAAAAAGAGGGGATCGCCACCCACACCTCTAAATGCCCGCACAGGCGAGTTAACGCCACCAGGAATAAACATTTGTGCCTGATGAAACAAATCTGCTGAACGAGTCATAAAAATCCCCATAAATTTTTGCCAATATACTACAATTAAACAGAAAATTTGGCAAAAAAAACGTGATTACTTTACATCCTGCCTCACAGTAGATAAATTACACGTTTTTAAACGAGTGTTTACAATCATGCAAGAATATAAAAAATTTATTTGTGTCATTTGTGGTTTTATCTATGATGAAGCAGAAGGATGGCCTGAAGATGGAATTGAACCCGGCACACGCTGGGAAGATGTGCCAGAAAACTGGTTTTGTCCTGATTGCGGTGCGGGTAAAGAAGACTTTGATATGGTTGAAATGGATTAATTATTATTTCACCACAACCAACAATACAATGCCTACTAACAATAAAGTAGGCAGCTCATTGTAAATACGAAAAAAACGCGAGCTTTTTCTATTTTTATCCCGAGAAAAAACCTTAAGATAATGGCCACAAAGCAGATGATAAACCCATAATAGTACCACAAGGCCTAATTTAGCATGCATCCAGCCCGCTTTAAAATAATAATTGGGGTTATAACTAATAAGCCATCCCCCTAAAAACGTCGTAAGCAGTGCTGCTGGCCAGGTAATTCCATAATACAAACGCCGCTCCATTATTTTAAATCGATCCATACTTACCGCGTCCTGGGTTTCTGTGTGGTAAACAAATAATCTGGGTAAATAAAATAGCCCAGCAAACCAGGCAACCATTGCAATGATATGAAATGCTTTTATAAATAACATATTAATTTCCTGACGATTTTTTGCCTCTTTTACGGGCATGCTTTATTAAATTCAACGATTCTACTGCCAATGAAAATCCCATAGCAAAATACACATATCCACGTGGAATATGAAAAGAAAGACCATCAGCAACCAACACCATGCCAATCAAAATCAAGTAACTAAGCGCAAGCATTTTGATTGTAGGATGTTTTTTAATAAACGCACTAACAATTTCACTAGCAAAAATCATAATTATAATGGCGCAAGTAATTGCGAAAGCCATTACCCAAAATCGTGTAGTTAAACCCACTGCAGTTAGCACGCTGTCTAAAGAAAATATGACATCCAGCATGGCAATCTGAAAAATCACCCTATTAAAGGTTGTCTTAAAAGATGTCATTTCCTTTTGGGCGGATTCCTCAGATTCTTCAGTCACATCTTGATGAATTTCATCCGTAGCTTTCCAAATTAAAAAAGCACCACCCAAAATAAGAAAGATATCGCGTGCTGAAAATGATAATTCAGCGATAGTTATCAAAGGCTTGGTCAATTTAATCATATCCACAGCTAAAGACAGCAACAGTAACCGTGTAACCCATGAAAAAGTAAGTCCCCACCTTCTGGCTTTCTTTCGTTGATGCGCTGGTAATTTTTCCGTTAAAATAGAGAGAATAACCAGATTGTCAATTCCTAAAACAATTTCCAATATGACTAAGACAATTAAACTTGCAATAATGTCTAAAAATTCCATCGCATCCCTCGAAACAAAATAATAAAAATCCTCTCTTACTCAAGCAGGGAAAGGTTTTCCAAAAAGGAAACCCTCAATATACACGTATAACACGATATTTATAAAGACAAATGATTCACTTTCTTGATTTGCTTAGTTATAATTATCTGGTTCAAATTAAATGTGAGAGAAAGCATAATCATCAAATTCATCAAAAAGCTGTTAAAAAGAAACAGAGCACCTTCATGCCCTGTTAATACAGCTTATATTATTCCAAGGAATAAACATTCGATTTCTAAAGCAGACATTAGCGGCAACGCTTTGAAAGTACTTAACCGATTAATTAGCGGCGGCTTTCAAGCATATATTGTTGGTGGCAGTGTTAGGGATCTAATGCTTCATAAAGCGCCTAAAGACTTTGACGTGGCAACCAATGCAACGCCAAATCAAATCAAGAACCTATTTAGAAATGGCCGCATTATTGGACGTCGATTCAAGCTGGTTCATGTGCTTTTTCATCGCGAAATTATTGAAGTAGCCACCTTTCGTAGCCATGAAGCTGTTGACGAAAGCCAACAAACTAATGAGCGCGGTATGTTAGTGCGTGATAATGCGTTTGGATCTCTAGATGAAGATGCTTGGCGGCGCGATTTTACGATTAATTCCCTCTACTATAATATTACCGATTCAACCATAATTGATTTTACTGGCGGCGTTAAAGATGTCCAAGATAAACTCATTCGTATGATTGGCGATCCAGTAACACGTTATAAGGAAGATCCCGTACGTATGCTACGGGCTGTGCGTTTTAGTGCCAAATTACATTTTAACCTGGCCCCAGAAACAGAGGCGCCCTTCCCAGACATTAGCTATCTGATTACGCATGTATCCAGTTCACGTTTGTTTGATGAAATGACGAAACTGTATCAATGTGGCAATGCGGAAACAGTACAAAAGCTACTGTTGCAATATGGCTTATTCCAACACTTATGTCCTCAAACAACGGCTCTATTAGACAGTCAATATCCGGTTAATGCGTTATTAGCGATTGCCCTTGAAAATACTGATATACGTATTCGCGATGATAAACCAGTCACTCCTGCATTCTTATTTGCAGTATTTCTATGGTTCCCAATGATTGAGCGCTCAAAACAACTACAAAGTGCAGGAATGGATCCCTTACCTGCTGTTGAAAAAGCAATGTCATTGGTTATTGCTGAACAAAATAAAATTATCTCTATTCCAAAGCGTTATACACAAATTATTCGAGAAATATGGTTGTTGCAGTATCGTTTTACCAAACGCGCGGGAGGACGGGCATTTAACTTATTGCAGCATCCTCGTTTCAGAGCAGCTTATGATTTTATGGCCTTACGCGCACTTGCTGGCGATGAAACCATGGAATTGGCACAATGGTGGACCTCATTCCAAGAAGGAGATGAGGAAGCACGAGCAAAAATGGTTTCACAACTTACAACGCCAACAAGCCAAACAAAAGGCAAACGCCGCAGAAAGTCCAAAGTCTCTAAATGAATGTTTGCTATCTTGGGTTGGGTTCAAATCAAAAATCACCAGAACGCCAGCTCAGGCTAGCTATTCACTCCATTCGCGCATTGCCAACTACTTCAGTTACTAAAGTATCCAACTTTCACAAAACCAAAGCTTGGGGGGTTCTAGGACAACAAGACTTTTGTAACGCTGTTATTGAAATTATTACGCGACTTCCGCCGTTGAAATTATTGCAAGCATGCCAAAAGATTGAAAAACAACAAGGTCGTGTACGTAAAAAACGTTGGGGACCAAGGATTATTGATATTGATATTCTTCTGTATGGAAAGCAACATATTCACTTAAGAGATCTAACTACACCACACCCGCATATTTTATCTAGAGACTTTGTGCTTGTTCCCTTAAAAGAAATAAACCCTAGTATTGAAAAAAAACTCGTTGTAGGATGCCGCACTGCGAGATCAAAAACGCCATCGAAGATGATTTATTGGGCTTAAGTGCTATAATTTAATTAATAACTTCAAAAAATAATAATTTTATGGAGTTACAATGATTAAGCCTCAAAAACCTAAAAATGAAATCCAGAGAGTACAAGCTCTGCATAATTTGCATATTCTGGATACGAATTCAGAAGAGCGGTTTGATAGCATAATACATGTTGCCCAACATTTATTTCATGTTCCTATGGCCTTGGTATCTTTAGTAGATACAGAACGAGAATGGTTTAAGTCTAGATGTGGTTTTCAACTTAAAGAAACACCAAGAGATATTTCCTTTGGCGCCCATGTAATTCTCCAAGAGGACATCATGATCGTTAAGGACTCTTTAAACGATGTGCGATTTAGCGATAATCCTCTAGTTATCGGTGAACCTGACATTCGCTTTTATTTAGGTTGTCCTTTAAAAACTAAAGACCGATTTAATATTGGCACACTATGCTTAATTGATCAGAAACCACAACAACAATATAACGGAGTCGATCTTGGCATCATTAAAGACTTAGCAACAATGGTTGAGTCTGAATTAGAAACAATGCGCCTATCTACTAGAGATAAATTTACTCAATTATTCAATCGGCAAGGCTTTCTAATAACAGGGAAAAAAATAATTAACCTCGGTAATCAATATGATAAAAATATTTTATTACTTTATTTTGATTTACATAAATTAAAATTTATTAATAAAAATTATGGTTATGACGAGGGGGACAAGATTTTAAAAATATTCTCTCAGCAACTCTTAAAAAGCTTCCGTCATACTGACGCAATAGCGCGAGTAGGAGGAGATAAGTTTTGTGTTTTATGCTCTGGAATGAGTATGATACAGGTCACCACTGTTATAAAAAGATTTCAGAATAAGTTATCAGCAGTTCAAAGCAATTATCCCATTGAATTTAATATGGGTACGATTCAATACGATCGCTTAAAACATTATTCAATTGGCTCGCTTATTGAAGAAGCTGATGAAAAAATATATGAATACAAAAGACATTAATTATTAGAGAAGAACTGAGCTTTGCTCAAAGATACGCTATGCGTTTGCTTAACTCATGAAAAATAAACAATAAAATTAACACTCCAATGTCAGGATCGACTACACTTCAGAATAATAAATAGGTTTATTACGAGGGATGCCATGTATACCAATATTTTATTTGCTACCGATCTGCTTAATGAACATAATCATCTCACAGAGAAAGCGATTGAAATAGCAAAACAATTTAATGCCAAATTATATCTCTTACATGTAATTGAATTACCAGCCAGTTTCCAATTAGCTCAAGGACTCGGCTTTACCGAATTATTAAATCCTGCAAAAGATGATGCACAAACGGTTTTATCCCTGCTCGGTGAAAACTTCCACATCCCACCAGCACAACAGTTTGTTGAAATTGGTTCAGTTAAAGAACATATTTTTAACAAGGTTAAGGAACTTGACTGCCAACTTATTATTGTCGGAAGCCGTTCGGCCGCAGGCTTGCATTCATTTCTAGGCAGTACTGCCCATGCAACAGTGAACCACGCCCCTTGCGATGTATTAACTTTGCGCCTATAAAAACGATATATTCCCGAAGCCAAGCAGTGTAACTTCAGGTAAAAGAAAAATTCGCAGCCAACTGAATCCAGTGCTCTTACGCAAAGACAAGCTACTGGATTCAGCGGAACGTAGAAATAGACCCTAATCTAACAATAAGAATAATCCTAACTCTTCTTCGCTTTCGACTTCTTCTTTTTAGACCAGCTCATCAAGCGCCTCTTCTTATTTACTTGACGTTGGGACAGTTTATTCTTCTTCTCAGCAAAAGGATTAGCCCCGCCCTTAAATTCAATTTTTAAAGGAGTACCAACCAATTCTAAGTGCTTTGTAAATTCGTTGTTTAAATAACGTTTATAGCTGTCAGGAAGATCCGCAAGCTGATTGCCATGAATCACAATTACCGGAGGATTGTGTCCACCAAGATGGGCGTATCTGAGCTTAATACGTCGACCATTCACACAAGGTGGCGTATGTTTTGTACTAATATCCTGCAGTAAACGAGTTAATCTTGGTGTAGAAAATGATTGGATGGCTGAGGCATATGCTTCATTAATGTCCTTAAATAAAGTTCCAACGCCACTACCATGCAAAGCAGAGATGAATCTGATTTTAGCAAAATTCGCAAAGTGCAATCTTCGCGATAATTCACTTTTAATCATATCTTTGTGCTCTTCATCAAGCCCATCCCATTTATTCACCGCAATGACTAAGGCTTTTCCGGATTCAATAATGAATCCCAGCAAATTCATATCCTGATCCGTTATACCTTCATTTGCATCGAGAAGCTGTAAACAAACATTGGACTCTTTAATTGCTTGTAGCGTCTTAATAACTGAGAATTTCTCTATTTTTTCATCAATCCGTGATTTTCTTCGCACACCCGCTGTATCAATTAAAATATAACGTTGTTCATCACGTACAAATGGAATCGCAATACTATCACGAGTTGTACCAGGCATGTCGTAAACAACTACCCGTTCCTCACCTAAAATACGATTAATTAATGTTGATTTACCTACATTTGGACGACCCGCAAAAGCAATTTTAATTGCATCATCTTCAGCAACTTCATCAGGCTGTGATAAAAATGGCGCTAAAACGGCATCTAATAAAGAATAAATACCACTGCCATGTGATGAGGAAATAGAATGGATATCTGCGATCCCTAACGATTGAAAGTCAGCGCAAGCAACATCATCATCTAAACCTTCTGTTTTATTAACCACGAGATGAACTTTCTTACTTAACTTTCTTAAGTTATTAGCAATTTTTTCATCGACCCCAGTCAAACCAGAACGACCATCAACCAAAAAGAGGACAATATCGGCCTCATTCAAAGCAATCGTTGATTGTTTCGACATTAAGCTATCAACAGCAATATCATCGACACCAATACCACCAGTATCAACTACGATATAAGATTTCTCATTATGCTGGGCTTGACCATATTGCCTGTCGCGCGTTAACCCAGGAAAATCAGCAACTAGTGCATCTTGTGTCTTAGTCAGCCTATTAAATAAAGTAGATTTCCCTACATTGGGACGCCCAACAAGCGCAATCACAGGAATCATTATTTTAACTCACAGATAGTTGATTAAGCATTCCATTGTCTGTTAACACATAAAGCCTTCTTCCTACCACGCTTGGAGAAATACTCACCCCGCTTGATGCTTTATAACGTCCTAATATTTCACCTGTTTGCGAGTCAATAAAATGCAAATAGCCTGTTTTATCCCCTACAACCAGATCCTTGCCAACAAGTGCAGGCTCAGTTAACCCTCGGGCTTTTAATACTTTTTGCTTCCAGTTTACTTGGCCATTTTGCTTGTTAATTGACCAAAGCACATCGTGACTATCGCTTATATAGAGTGTGCTGCCACTAGACAGCATATTTTTATAAACAGAACCAGGCTTTCTCCAAATAAATTGTCCGTTCGATAGAGACAAGGCACCTATATAGCCTTGGTAACTAGCCAAATATGCCACGTCACCTTCGACAATTGGATCTGCATCAATATCAACTAATCGCTCTACATCACTAGAGCCAGAGGCATAGGCAATACTTCTTTGCCAAACTACGCGCCCAGTATTAACATCAATCGCATCCATTTTTCCATCAGAAAAGCCGATTAAAACTAAGCTACCTATAACTACGGGAGAGGAACTGGCTTTTAAAACCAAGTTTGGCGAGCCATGTTCAGACATCCATAATTGCTTTCCATCTACAGCATTGAATGCATAAACCTTTCCATCAATCGTCTTAGCAATCACTTTTTTATGAGTAATCGCTGGTGGAGATAAGATCTCTCCTGAAACTTTATTTTGCCATAATTTTTTTCCATTAGCTTGATTTAATAAAACTAATGACGAGTTACTGGTTCCAACAGCAATATATCCATTCGCAATTGTTGGACCACTAACAAGATTATGTTTCAACTGAGTGGTCCATTTAATTTGACCATCATTTTTCTTAACGGCATGAACTAAGCCACTAGCATCAGCAGTATAGATAATACCGCCACGGATTACAGGCTTAAGTCTTAGATACTCTCTATTTTTAGACGATTTTCCAACCGCTACAGTCCAGTTTTGCGATACTTTAACTCTATCTTGAATCGCTGTTAATTCTTTAGGTTTAGGCGTATTGTCCGTACCCAATAAGTAGTCATCAACTTTTGAGCATCCCTGCATTGCGGCACAAAGTGCTAAAATAAATAATTTATTTTTCATCAAACTCAAACCTCTAAAATTTTCATCGTCTTACTCTATACCGTTCTTACTTCCACATCATGAACGATTTAAGTATAAAAATCATTATCCTAGGTAACATCTCAACAAGTCAGGGAAACTCTGTCAACGTCCTGCGCTTGTCTGCAAGCTCTAGGAATTCCGTGCCAAGATTAAATCTTTGGCTCCCACAGGCAAGTCGCGGGGGATGGGATTTCTCCCTGACTCATCAGTAAGTTACTCCCCCCTGAAATTACTATGCTGCTTCTATTTTTTTCTCATCAGCCGTCATCGATTGAGTCTTATCAGCAATTTCATTAGTTTTCATTTCTAAAAATAAATTACCCATACCATTGTTTCTTACTTCATCACTAGCTTTTTTATAAGAACTCATCGCTTCTTGATACTGGCCAGTGGCACCATAAATGTCACCTTTCAATTCATTAATAACTGGCAAATAGGTAGTATCTTCAATACGACTAAGCTCGGTTAAGGCATTAGCGTATGATTTTTCAGCAGTTAATATACGAGCAATGCGAATCTTAGCAATTTGCTTTAATGACAGCATTTTACTGTTATCAGCCACTATTCGTAATTCAGCTTGAGCTTTATCCAATTTATTTTTGGATATATAAATTTTAGCAAGCGTCATATGTGCGACATCGGCATAAACAGTCTTATCATGGTCTTTAATTAATTCATTTGCATAAGATTTTACAGCTTTTACATTGTGATTCGACATGGCAAGCATCATTTGTTCATAAGCAATAGAAGCTTGTTGTGTCAATTTATCCTGATGCCATGTTAGATATCGATAACCTGCGACAGCAAGAAGCACCAGCGACACGGCAAACATAACAACATTACCATAGCGCTTCCACCATTTTTTAATCGATTCTAATTGTTCCTCTTCGGTCATATAAACTGACATAACACTCTCCTGAACTTTCAACTTAACCCATAAGCTGGATTAAGGCTACGCCTTTATCCAGGCAAAAAATCCACTTACTTTAGATATTCATGTATAAACTGATTAATCGCACTTTGATCTACTGTGATCTGCTCGGTTCCATTGCGTAAGTCTTTAATACTGATCTTTTGATTAGCTAATTCATCTTCACCTAAAACAAGTGCCAAACGTGCGCCACTTTTATCCGCTTTTTTAAATTGGCTTTTAAAACTTCCACCAGCAGTATTTACAATAACCTCTAGTGCTGGAAAAGCATTACGAATAGCTTCAGCAATTACAAGACCTTTGACTATAGCTTCTTTATTTGTACCAATAATAAATAAAGAATTCTTTTTAGTCTCTTGCGGTAAAAGGTTCAAGGTTTCCATCAACAAGAATATACGCTCCACGCCTAACGCAAAACCAGCTGCAGGCGTCGCATTACCGCCTAATTGCTCAACCAATATGTCATAACGACCACCCGCACAAATTGTCGCTTGGCTGCCTAAACGATCAGTAACCCATTCAAATACCGTATGTCCATAATAATCTAACCCGCGCACCAAAACAGGATTAATAACATAGGGAATTTGCAATGCATCTAAACCATTACAAAAAGCTTGGAAATGCTCTTTGCTCTTCCCTTCAAGAACATCAATCAGTTTTGGTGCATTTGCTACCAATTGCTGCATTTCAGGGTTTTTACTGTCTAAAATTCGCAAGGGATTTCGCGTTAATCTTCGTTTACTGTCTTCATCAAGCTGTGCGGTGTGATCATTTAGATAATCAACCAGGATGCTTTTGTATTTTTGGCGTTCAGATAACTCACCCAGTGTATTTACTTGTAGTTGCACTAAATCAGCAAATCCAAATTGTATCCAGAATTTACGGCACAGGGAAATTAATTCAAGTTCTGCTTGTGCCCCAGCCATACCAAATGCTTCAACGCCTAATTGATTAAACTGTCTGTATCGTCCTCTTTGTGGTCGCTCATGACGAAACATAGGACCTAAATACCATAGTTTTTGTTGTTGATTATGTAGCAAGCCATGTTCCAGACATGCACGAACGCAACCCGCTGTACCTTCAGGTCTAAGCGTAATGCTGTCCCCATTTAAATCGTTAAAAGTATACATTTCTTTTTCGACTATATCGGTTATTTCACCAATAGTCCGTTTAAATAATTGCGTACTTTCAACTAAGGGGAAACGAATTTCCTGATAACCATAGTTTGTAAGGCAATTAATGAATGTCTGCTCAATATAACGCCACAAAAGGGTTTTATCAGGCAAAATATCATTCATACCACGTATTGCTTGAATTCGCTCAGCCACCTATTTTCTCCAAAGGAGACATTTCCGGTTTAGGATTCAGCAATGATTGCATTTTAGATATATCAGTCAATTTAACTTCAGTAGTTGTTATTGAATTTTGATTCATTGATAAATCAGTAGGCGCACTTTTTTCTGAAAACAGTTGTTGCTGGCTGTCCTGATTTTTTTGCCACCAAATACCCACTGCAACAACCACCCCTAAGGCAAATAGGATAGTAAACCAGCGAATAACATATTCTGCCTTATTCGACTCACGTTTGCTTTGTTGCCATAATGCACGCTCAGGCTTTTTTTCAGTTACATATTGCTCATCAAATACAGCTAAATAAGGCTCAGGAGAAACATCTAATATTTTAGCATACGCCCGTAAATACCCTTTGATAAACACCGTTCCTGGTAATGATTGAAACTCATTTTTTTCGATTAATTCGATGACACGAGTTCTTAAATGTAATTTATTAGCAATAAACTCGACAGAATACCCTTTTTGTTCACGTATACTAGCAAGTTGCGCCCCAGGATTAATTGCATGAACAATTGTATTATCGTCAAGCGTGGTTGTTGTACTCATTATTTGCTCCACCATTATCGAGATTTGGATCCATATTTTTAATATTATTTTCATACTCTACAGCTACATTGTGCTGGCCTACTTTCTCTGAAATTTCCTTAGCCAAAGACAGCAATATCCTATCGTTTAAAACTAAATCCGGGTGTTTACGCAGCAATGTATAAGCCTCTGCGTTATGCCCATCTTTAGTTTGTATTTTAATTAATTCATAAAAAGAAACTTTTCGAGAGGGATCTTGATTTAATGCTTTTGCAAAGTAAAGCTTTGCTTTAGCAGTGTGAAGAACCGATAAAGCACAGAGTCCCGCATTTTCGTAAGCTCCTGCAGTATGTACATAATGTAAATCATTAGTTGCTTTTAAAAAATATTGTTCTGCTTTTTTATAATTACCCTGACGACACAAAAAAGCACCATAATTGTTAAGTTGGGCTCCGCCATTAGAGACTAATGATAATGCCTTTAAATAATATTTTTCAGCTTGCTCTAGTTCACTGGTTTGTTCAAAATAATAAGCCATCGCTGAATTAACATCAGGAGATTTTGGCTCTTGTTCTAATGCCGTAAGTAATTTCTTTTTCGCTCGGGGCCTGTCCCCTTGCTTCAAATAACCTAACCCTAATTGAACATTGTAAGATGCAGCCTTGCTAAGATCTGGCTTTTTTAAATTTTGTTTCTCACTTTCCTCATTATGCGTGCATGCGTGTATCAGCAAACAAGCCAAAATGAATAAGAGATAACGCGCTTTTAACACAGTGTATTCACATTAAGGTTAGAAAAGATTCGGCATTATAACCGCTTACTGATAAATTAAAAATGTTTTGTAGTTAATTAACAAAGAAAAGTATCGTCACTCACATCCCCGCACTCGTTAACCGGAGCGGGTTTAGTGACAATAGCGTTGCATTAACGAATTGATTACCACGATATGGCATCTTATCAGCGTTACCCCGTGGACAAACCGCAGGACACTGACAATGTGGATTTTCCCAGTAAAACAGGTTAAACCCGTTCTTCTTGCTGAGCAGCATCTACTACTTTTGGTATAAAATGTAATTTTTGCCATCTTTGTGAACGACTAGTTCTATCCTTAACCTCCCCTGCCAATTGCCCACACGCAGCATCAATATCATCTCCACGGGTTTTACGTGTAATCGTATTGATTCCATTAGCAATTAATTTATCTCTAAACGCATCGATTGCTGCTTGCGATGAACGCTGATATTGGGTCATTGGAAATGGATTAAATGGAATTAAATTCACTTTTGCAGGAACATCACGCAGCAATTTAATTAATTGAGTAGCGTGTTCGGGTTGATCATTGACCCCTTTTAACATCACATACTCAAAAGTTACCTTTCTTCTCGGCTCATCTTTAAAATAGATTTTGCACAAAGCCATCAATTGTGCCAAGGGATATTTTTTATTGATGGGTACCAACTCATTACGTAATTCATCGTTAGGTGCATGTAAGGAGACCGCTAGAGCAACAGGACTTACTTGTCTTAAACGCTCTAAGTCAGGCAAAACACCCGAAGTACTTAATGTCACACGACGTTTTGATAATCCATAAGCAAAATCATCCATCATGATATTCATTGCAGAAACAACATTATCAAAATTAAGTAAAGGCTCCCCCATGCCCATCATCACAACATTTGTCAGCCGCTTATCATGAACACCTTGATTCGTAGATAATTCTCTTACCGCCAACCAAACCTGGCCAATAATTTCTGCTGTGCTTAAATTACGATTGAATCCTTGCTTTGCTGTTGAGCAAAAAGAACAATTCAATGCACAACCAACCTGCGAGGAAACACATAAAGTTCCACGATTTGCTTCGGGAATAAATACGGTTTCAATACAATTGCCACAATCCAACTTTAACAACCATTTATGAGTGCCATCGCTGGATTTTTGGCAGGTAACAATTTCAGGTACTTTAATGTAAGAAAGCTGAGAAAGCTTTTCTCGTAAAGCTTTCCCAAGATTGGTCATTTGAGCGAAATCGACTAAGCCGCTTTGATGAATCCACTGAATTATCTGCTGCGCCCGATAAGGTTGCTCACCCCACGAACTTAATAGTTCGCGCATTTGCTGATAATTATAATTTAATAGATTAACTTTTTGCTCAGTCATATTCACTCCAAAACCTAAATCTTATCGCTCACAAACTTCATGTGGTTCAAAGAAGAAAGCTATTTCACGAGCAGCGTTCTCTTGACTGTCAGAACCATGTACCGCGTTTGCATCAATGCTATCAGCAAAATCAGCACGGATTGTACCTGGAGCAGCTTCTTTAGGGTTTGTAGCGCCCATAATATCTCTATTTTTCATTACTGCGTTCTCGCCCTTTAGTGCTTGAATCATTACTGGACCAGAGATCATAAATTCAACTAAAGCATTGAAAAATGGACGTTCACGGTGAATTTCATAAAAGCTTTCTGCTTGTTCGCGAGATAATTGGGCCATTTTCGCAGCAACGATATCTAAACCGGCGTCTTCAAAACGAGTATAAATTTGGCCAATAACTGATTTAGCTACAGCATCAGGTTTAATAATTGACAACGTTAATTCTTTTGCCATTATGCGCTCCATAGGGGTTAGTAGTTTAAAGTGCGTTATTATACACGAAGTGCATGCTTTATGGCTAATATAAATTCATTGTAACAGGGCAAGATCATCAAAACCTTTAAAATAACAGAAGAAGAAATAGTGGCCATTGATGGTAAACAAGCCCGGCGATCTTATGAGAGAAAAAATTTTAAAGCAGTCCGCCATAGGGATGTGCGGCTTAACTATGCCCAAAATAATTTCGCTTTGTGCCTTGAAAAATTCTTGCGACACTACTCAAAATAGCGCCTAAGGCGCCTTGATAGTGCCATAATTATTACTGCTTTTGCAGATGAATTTCATTATCAGAAGAGCTGTTTTCTTCAGTTGGAGCTGATTTGAAGAAAGAAATCGCAGTTGCTGCACTACGTGTGGCAAGTGAGGCAGCTGCCAGCGGAGATGCAGCAACAGTATTTAACGCAGATATTGCAACTATAGCTGCCAGTTTTGCAGCGGTTACAAAAAAATCGAAACCGACAGTAAGCGCACGGTTTGCAAATTCAAATTGAAAGAATAAGGTAGCACCTGCGGCAACAGCAAGGCTAAGTACACTAACCGCAGTACTGATAACTGCACAACCAATCGCTAAAATGGTCTGTGACGCTAACAACAGAGGATAAACAATCGGGGCGGCTAAAGCGAATCCCAAAGTACGACTATCTTGAAAAGCAGAAAAATGCTGCTTGGGCTTGAAATCATTAATAGCTTTTTTCAAAAACATAGAAGAATCCAGTTAGTTAAAAACTGGTCAATTATCTCATCCAAAGCTCACCCTGTCAAATTTATTTTGATAGCGCTCAATAAATAACCTCAAAGAGCACCAATGCTTTTATCGAAATACAGGGGTTCCCTGTTGATTGCATCCTGATCCAGATCGATTCTGTATTCAGGTAACAATTTGATTAACTCCATAACGCGAATAATAGTGTCATGAAACTCACTTCTAAACGAATTTGCACGGACACTCATTTCCTTCCCTCGTTCAATAAAAGTTTCTACATTCGCATCAAAATTAAGAACGATATTGAGTAGTACAGATAGATTTTCCATGATTTTTTCTTTTATATCTTCTTTAAATGAGATTTTTAGTATTTCATTCATTTTCTCTGTAAAAAGAAACGGATTACTCTGCAACTGTGGTTCGCTTAGATTACAAAAGATTAAAGCGTGAATAATCGCAAGCCGTGCTTTAGTTTTTGCATCAGCAAGACCCACATTTTTAAGTGTCGTGGCAAGCATAGTAACAGCTTGCTCTAAAGCCACATTAAATTCATGTGTAATTTTGATTAATGCAGCCTGGCTACTGGCGATTAAATTATTATGCTCACCTTCGTTCTTATGGTATTCCTCGCCAAGTAGCACCAGTTGTTGACGTTCATTTTCCATTGCCTCGCGCGTGCTAGCCCCCTGAGCGCCTTCTTCTTTAGAATTTTCACCTGATAATAAATAATCAATAAATAATTTCTGAGCATAAATATGATAGTCATTAGCCTGTTGAAGCACGATGCCGTTAAGGACATTTTTTAATGGAATTTCTAGTAATTTATGATAAAAGCTAAAGGGACTTTTAATTGCTGTTATCAGCTCATCTTGTGCCAATTTGATTTGATATTTACCCAAGATCCGTTCAGCAGTTATAATCCCATAAGTTGAGAACCACTTGCTTGATGCAATCTCTGATTTTGCTTCGCTCATTTTTCATCCAATTTAATTTATTCGCAGTATGTGATATAAGACTATTTATTTGAAAGTATAGTGTATTTTCCAGATGTTAAAACGATTAGATACTGATTTACAAATGTTAAATGAATTTCTGCAAGTAAAAACACCACAATTATGGTTGGATCATGCAGCACAGCAAATTCCGCTATTATTAATCGACCATGCGCATTGTGAACGTAAAGCCGCCGCCACAGCAATTAACTTTATGAGTAAATACCCTGAAAAAAAAGAATTAATTGACGTGATGTCTCCTTTAGCCCGGGAAGAATTGCTGCATTTTGAAAAAGTGGTCAATGTGATGACTAAACGGGGTATTGAATATGGTCCTTTGCAACCATCAGGGTACGCCATGCAAATGCATAAACGAGTAACTCGTAGAGATGGTGTTGAGCGTTTATGCGATCAACTCATTATCGGCGCCATTATCGAAGCACGATCCTGTGAACGCTTTCATGCAATTATTCCTTACATAGAAGACGAAGAACTAGCGAAGTTCTACAGTACGTTGATTAAGTCTGAAGCACGTCATTTTGAAGATTATCTGCGTTTGGCAAAACTGTATGGTGGTGACATTAAGCAGCGTACAACAATGTTTTTAGCCCTTGAAAATGAATTTATTCTGGCAACAGACAGTGTATTTCGTTTTCATAGTGGCATCCCAGGGAAAGCAATAAACTAGCAGGCCGTTGGGCTACAGCCCAACGGTTTGATTATGGTCATCGGGGTCTGAATTCCAACTGGGTGTTTAGATCCAAAAACGCATTAAGGCCATTACCTTCATCATCCTTTAATTCTTCAAATTTTTCTTTTGTTAATACCGTCTGATGTTCATCAGTCGTAACAAAAGTATTGTCAGCGGCAAGCTCATAGCCATTATCTTTTAACCAAAGAGTGACCAGTGTTGCAAATGCATTATTAAACTTCTCTAGATTATTAGGATCGTCAGAGGTTGGACGGCTACCATCACCAAATGTGATCTCACCAATTTTTAATTTATTGTCATCAGACATCGTAAGATCATGCACCAAAGTAGGAAGATCCCCCCTAGGTTGACCCCGGATTGCATCCATAATTTTATCTTTCAATGGATAAAGAACTTGCTCACGAAACGTTTGCTTCATTATCTTTGTAACTGGGTTCAAAAGCTCATCTCGTGATTGAGACAGCGCTTTAAGGAATAAAGAACACAGTTCTAATAAGCTCATCATTGAGGAACGCCAGTCATTATATGCGTGTTGTCCTTCGTTGATGGCTCTTTCTGCTTCGCGCATTAATTTTTTCCACAGGGTAATCATGTTGCCGCGCTCGTCGGTAGTGAACCCTTTATCCTTGAGTTCCTTATCTAAATCCTCATCACTGCGCATCCGTCGATTAGCTTCATCATTGCGTAGTTTTTGCTTTGCAATTAGAGTAGCTTGCATTGCATGTTCTTCTGCATTCTTTTTTATAATATCTACAGATTGCTTTTTTATAATATCTACAGGCTCAGCCATTTCAAACTCCTAAAAAGATCAAGGATGGGCGAAATAAAACCCCTTTGTATTATGATAACACAATAATTTTGGTCTGTCATCCCAATCGCTAAGGACATAGCGAGTTAATTCTTGGCCATTAGCTGCATAGGTTGTGGTACCTGGTTTATGCGTATGCCCATGAATTAGCTTAGTCACCTCATGGTCTTGCATGTGTTGAATTACAGATTCGGCAACGACATCCATTTGCTCCACAGGTTTACTTACATTGTTTTGACTGCGACTGCGCACCTGATTTACTAATCGTTCACGGTACTTTAATGACAAACTTAAAAACAAAGCGGGAAAAATCTTATTTCGGGTGAGCAATCTAAATCGTTGATGTGCCACATCTTTAGTGCAATATCGATCTCCATGCACTAACATTATTTTTTCTTCACCTAAGTAAATGATCGTCGGTTCAGATAACACATCCCACCCAGCAAGCTTAGCAAAAGTTTTACCCAGTAAAAAATCACGATTACCGCACATATAAAACAGATTAATACCTTGTTTTTTTAACGCATGCAATTGCGCTGCAATACCCCTGCTCCAATCATTTAAGGTATCGTCACCAGCCCAGGCATGAAAAAAATCACCTAAAATATAAATATTTTTTACTTCATGCTTCACAGCCCATTTAATAAATAAATCAAAACGTTGCTGAATGCCATATTCATCTGGGTGCAAATGAAGATCTGAAATAAAAACTGCATCAATCATAAAGGCTCAATCTGAATATGATCGTCCAATAAATAAATTTGACAAGGACCATTATGAGGCTCTATCGCATCACTTAAGCGATAAAAACCAGCAATTGAGACCAGTTCTGCTTCCAGAGATTGACAAAAAATTCGCGCCTCTTTATCTCCTGAAATACCAGCTAATGCTCTGCCACGTAAGGCACCATACACATGAATAGACCCATCTGCCAATAATTCAGCCCCAGGACTTACCGAAGAAGTCACAATGAGATCCGCAGCTTTTGCTACAAATTGCTGACCAGAACGCACGGGCGTTGTCAGCAACTTTGTTTTTGCAGGCTCAACGGGGGTATGTTCTATTGAGCGCTCAATAATAGGCTTATCGTGGGTTGCTGAAGCATGCAATACAGCCAATCCCTGACACTGAGCTAAAGTATCATGCAAGGAGCTGCCACCTTGAATAGCAACAGGAATCATACCATTAGAACGCGCCGTTTGTATTAAAGTCTGTAGATCAAATTCTAAATGTTGTACCAAGGATAAATCAAACACTACTGGTGTGTGATCAAACAATTTAGGGGCACGTGTCACTGTATCAACTAATTGTTGCGTGAAAATAGCACTATCAGTGTTTAATACTTGTAAAACAGTAAATGTATAAAGCCTGCCTTTTAACTTAAATGCTTGAGTTTGTGTTGTATTTTCACTCATGAGTATGATATCCATAACCAGATTTTTTGTTTATACTAACATGTGAAAAACAATAACAGAAGGACATTAAGGTGGATAAACGGTGGTTTGAACAATATCAGAATGGCGTTCCACATGAAATTGACCCAAGTCAATATTCTTCCCTTGTAGCTTTGTTTAAAGAATCATGCACAAAATATGCAACAAATACAGCGTATTCCAATCTTGGCACTGATATTAGTTTTGCTAAATTAAATGAATTAAGCCGTGACTTTGCTGCTTATCTCCAACAGTTAAAACTGGAAAAAGGTGCGCGCGTAGCAATTATGATGCCTAATCTTTTACAATATCCTGTAGTGCTGTTTGGAATTTTACGCGCAGGATATGTTGTCGTGAATACGAACCCGCTCTATACCAGTGATGAAGTTATCCATCAAATGAATGATGCCGGTGCTGAGGTAATCATTGTTCTTGCAAATTTTGCAAAAACAGTTGAAAAAGCGCTTCCCTCCATCCCCTCACTAAAACACGTTATAATAACCCAAATTGGTGATTTATTTCCCATAATAAAACGAGTGCTCGTTAATAGTGTCGTTAAATACATAAAAAAAATGGTTCCACCTTATCAGATTCCGCATGCTGTTTCGTTTAATTACGCATTAATTGAAGGAAAGCAAGCTACGCTTCATCACGTAGAGCTTAATCATCAAGATATTGCTTTTTTGCAATATACTGGCGGAACCACTGGGGTAGCCAAAGGGGCAATTTTAACGCATGGTAACGTCGTTGCTAACCTCTTACAAGCATATGCCTGGATAGCTCCTGCGTTAAGTGATAATGAAATAATTGTGACAGCATTACCGCTATATCATATTTTCTCATTAACGGCGAATTGTTTAACGTTCATGAAAATAGGCGCCAAGAATATATTGATTACCAACCCGCGCGATATGAATCACTTTATTAAAGAAATAAAAAATAGTGGTTTTACAACGATTACGGGGGTAAACACTTTATTTAACGGCATGTTAAATAATCCCAAATTTAAAGAAATAGATTTTAGTACATTAAAGCTTTCTTTATCTGGTGGTATGGCCTTGCAAAAGAGCGTTGCCCTGCGTTGGCGAGAAGTGACCAAAACGCCTATATTAGAAGCCTATGGTCTCACGGAAACCAGTCCAGCAGCGACGATTAATCCAATGTCTCTTGCCGAATACAATGGCAGTATTGGCTTACCCCTTCCATCAACCGACATTGTGATCCTGGATGACAATGAAAATGAAGTACCTATTGGATCCAGCGGGGAAATCTGCATTAAAGGCCCTCAAGTTACGCCAGGATACTGGAAACGTCCAGATGAAACCGCATTAGTCTTTACAAAATCTGGATATTTAAAGACTGGTGATATCGGTAAAATGGATGAAGAAGGCTATATCTATTTAGTTGATAGAAAAAAAGACATGCTGCTTGTATCTGGATTTAATGTCTACCCTAATGAAGTAGAACAAGTAATCAGCATGCACCCAGGCGTCTTAGAAGTTGGTGTTGTTGGTCTGTATGACAAAGAATCTGGTGAGCGTGTTAAAGCCTGTATTGTTAGAAAAGATCCCAATTTAACCGCAGAAGAAGTGATCGCGTATTGCCGCGAACATTTAACTGCCTATAAGATTCCCAAAGTAGTCGAGTTTTTTAATGAGTTACCTAAAACCAATGTAGGAAAAATTCTTCGCCGTGCACTTAAAGATGATGACGCGAATAAACAAATGAAATCAGAGGGTTCAAGTTAAGCCTCCAAATACACCACCTACTTTCCCGCGGCTTGTCCGCGGAGCGTAGGAATAATGCTGAACTGGACGGTTATCGCCTTTAAAAACCCGACCTATAAAATCAATTGTTTCATAATCTTCGCTGTAGCGCCCCAAACCCAATCATCATTAAAAACAAACTCACAACTTTTATAACGAAACTTACCCCGCTCGACAATAATGTCTTTATAATTTGCTGCCGATTGCACTAAAGGCAACGGTACCAAAATTAAACGGCTAACCTCATCAGAGTTTAAATAGTACGGATTAACAGATTCTATACTGGCAAGCCATGGATGAATAACACTTCCCAAAAGAGTTTGCTGTATTTTTAGCGCTCTGATAAAGTGCACTCGCTCTGAGGGAATCCCCAATTCCTCATGCAACTCTCTTAAAGCAGTGGCATATAAATCCCGGTCCCCCTCCTCCCAAGTACCTCCAGGAAAACAGACCTCTCCTGGATGAGCCCGAAGATGGTCACTGCGCTTTGTAAGAATCAAAGAATTGGTTTCTCGTTCACAAAGCACCATAACTGCCGCTTGTGTTGGCGAGTTTGCTGTTAAGTCATTTAAGCCCATTAATAACCGCCGCTATTTTAATAAAACATTCACAATACTCATCTTCAACGTTTGAATCAATAACAATGCCACCACCAGCAGCTAAGTGCAAAATATTCTTTTTAGCCGTGAGCGTACGTATAGCAATATTTGTATCAAAATAGCCATGGCGTGAAAAATAACCTATGGCACCACAATAAATTCCTCTGGAATATGATTCCTGCTCATGAATAATATGCATCGCTTCACGTTTCGGAGCGCCAGTAATTGAACCACCAGGGAAGCACGATAAAAAAGCTTCAAAAGGAGCTACATTAGGCAAACATTCAGCCTTGATAGTACTTACTAAATGATGTACCGAATTATAACTTTCAACATCGCATAAAGAAGTAACCTGTACCGATCCAGGCTTAGCAATTTTGCCTAAATCATTGCGTAGTAGATCAACGATCATTACATTTTCAGCTTTATTTTTTTCACTTGCAGCCAATTCCTGTTTTAAACGTTCATCTTCAATCGGATCGCTAGAACGTCTGATCGTGCCTTTGATTGGCGAGGTCACCAATGTTCCATTGTCATAAAGTAAAAAACGCTCTGGAGAAAAACTTAAAATATCAGCATCTTCTGTTCTTAGAAATGCAGAAAAGGGAACCGGATTTTTTCGACTTATTTTCTTATAAAATTCCCAGCTATCCCCCTCATATTGTGCATAGAAAGGCTGAGTAAAATTAACCTGATAACTCCTGCCGCAGATTAAGGCATGACGAATCACCGATAATGCTTGTTGATAATCATTTTGTGTAATTAATGCCGTAAAATCGCTTTTTAAGGTAGCTTGTCTATGCAATGCCGATGGACTACACCATAAGCTCAAAATCTCATCTACTATTTTAGGCGTTGATGGCTGCGTATTTGCAGCAAATAAGGTTGTTTTTCTCAAATGATGATCGACAATAATAGCCCAATCGTACAAACCAAGATCTAATAAAGGCATAGTACTTAGTGTGGGTTGTGCCACTGAATCAATACCAACCAATTTTTCCCCAAGATCATAAGAAATATAACCTATAGCCCCTCCCTGGAAGGGAAGATCTGCTACGGAGGGATATATTGCTAAAGATTGAGTTAATTGAGCGAGCACTTGGGCACTATTTTGCGCTCGGTGATCCACTTTAATTGAATCATAAGGATAGGCACTGACAATATCATAACGCGCCCGTGGCTTGTCAGTACTTTCAAGAAGCACGAAACCTGGCAAATGAGATAATTTTTGATAATGATCTTGCATTGAAGAACAATAATCCAACGACAATAACACAAACTGACTCAATGTATTCCTCGCAATTTCATACTAGCGTTTGTGGACATACAATATAGATACAACTCTGTAGTAATTCTAACAATATTCCACTCTAATTTACTGGTGTTTAAATTAATTTGTGAGTATGCTATGCAAACGCTTTGTTGACAAGGAGCCATACATGGCAACAGTTGCTCAATTTGATATTACATACACTCAATTTCTAAATGAACAAGGCAAATTAACAGGAGAGGCTCCTGCTTTTGCCCAAGACCCCGCAGCATTAAAAGAACTATACAAAATAATGGTTCTTACTCGTACTTTTGATAAAAAAGCAATTGCCTTGCAAAGAACAGGTAAAATGGGGACTTATGCCCCAATTAATGGCCAAGAAGCAATTTCTGCTGCAATTGGTCATGCAATGAGACCTGAGGATGTCTTTGCCCCCTACTATCGTGATTATGCAGCGCAAATCCAGCGTGGCGTCAAAATGTCAGAAATTCTGTCTTATTGGGGTGGTGATGAGCGTGGCAGTAAATTTTCCTGTAATTCTCAAGATTTGCCCATTTGCGTTCCCATTGCCTCCCAATGCTTGCATGCAGCTGGCGTAGCCTTTGCGTTTCAATACAGAAGCGAACCACGTGTTGCTGTAGTGTGCATCGGCGAGGGTGGCACTTCTGAAGGGGATTTCTACGAAGCCATCAATGTAGCCGGTATCTGGAAATTACCCCTTGTTTTTGTCGTTAATAACAACCAATGGGCTATTTCCGTTCCTAGAGACAAACAAACAGGAACAGAAACAATTGCGCAAAAAGCTATTGCCGCAGGTTTTACCGGAATGCAAATTGATGGTAATGATATTCTGGCAACACGACAAGTGATTGGTGATGCCATTGAAAAAGCACGGCGAGGCGAAGGCCCCACCTTAATTGAGGCGATGTCTTACCGCTTATCAGATCATACCACCGCAGATGACGCCACTCGTTATCAGCCTTCAGCAGAAGTCGAACAGGCAAGACCCAAAGAACCAATTGCTCGATTTAAAGAATATCTTTTGCAAGAAAAGATTTGGAATGCCCAAGAAGAAGAACAATTAGTAATTCATTGTGCAGAAGAAGTTGAAAAAGCTGTAGACGAATACCTGAGCTCAACGCCTCAACCTATTAGCAGCATTTTCGATTATCATTATGCGGAATTGCCTGAATATTTAGTGGAACAACGCGCAATCGCTATGGAGGAAGCTAACAATGCCTGATATTACCTTAATTGAAGCAGTAACCCAGGCCTTAGCTTATGAGTTAGCTCAGGATGAAAATGTGGTTGTTTTTGGAGAAGACGTAGGTAAAAATGGCGGTGTGTTTCGCGCAACCGCAGGGTTACAAGAGCGCTTTGGCGAAAAAAGAGTTTTTGATTCGCCACTTGCCGAATCCATGATCGCTGGCTTGGCAATCGGAATGTCGCTACAAGGTTTAAAACCTGTTGCTGAATTCCAATTCATGGGCTTTATTTATCCGGCAATGAACCAAATTATCTCTCATGCAGCACGTATGCGAAACCGAACCCGTGGACGCCTAAGTTGTCCACTCGTTTTTCGTGCGCCTTTTGGTGGTGGAATCAGAGCGCCAGAGCATCATTCAGAAAGTACAGAAGCATTATTTGCACATATCCCTGGGTTGCAGGTAGTTATCCCCTCATCCCCGAAGCGTGCTTATGGTTTGCTTCTGGCGGCAATGCGTAATCCGGATCCTGTAATCTTTTTAGAGCCCAAACGAATTTATCGTTTGGTGAAACAACCTGTTGAAGATAATGGTGAGGCACTGCCTATTGGTAAATGTTTCACTCTGCAACAAGGTGATGATGTTACGCTAATCAGCTGGGGAGCCAGCCTGCATGAAACCCAACAAGCAGCCAAGCAATTAGAAAGCGAAGGTATTTCATGTGAAATCATTGACGTAGCAACCATCAAGCCTCTGGATATTGAAACAATTCTCGCCTCGGTCGAGAAAACAGGACGTTGCGTCATTGTTCATGAAGGCGCAAAAACTTGTGGCGTTGGTGCTGAAATTTCAGCGCAAATTATGGAAAACTCAATGGCTGACTTAATGGCTCCAGTCCAGCGTGTAACAGGTTATGATACCATCATGCCTTATTTCCAACTGGAAAAACAATACATACCCAGTGTTGCACGTATTAAAAACAGTGTTATGAGCATAATGGAGTAATAATGAATATTTTCAATCTGCCCGATTTAGGTGAAGGTTTACCTGATGCTGAAATTCATGAGTGGTTTGTCAAAGAAGGTGATACGGTCATCGCCGATCAACCGCTAGTTTCGATGGAGACAGCTAAAGCTGTAGTTGATGTTCCCTGCCCCCAAAGCGGGACAATTGGCAAGTTATTCGGTAAACCAGGCGATGTAATTAAAACTGGGGAACCATTAGTTGCCTTTACATCAACCACTGCAAAAGCTGCGGATAAAGGCACAGTTGTCGGCAATTTAGAAGAAAGCAGCGAAATTAGTGAAGATAACTTCACTATTGGTACGCAGCAATCTGCCAAGCCACGTGTTAAAGCAACGCCTGCGGTAAAAATGCTAGCTAAAAAATTAGGTGTGGATTTATCAGTACTTAAGGGTACAGGTGAGTTTGGTGTTATCACTCATGATGACGTACAAACACAAGCAGATAAAAATTCACAAGTCCCTGTTGGTTACGAGCCATTACGCGGCGTACGCCGCGCGATGCTAAATAGCATGGTTCAGTCTCATGCAGAAGTGGTTCCGGTAAGTATTTTTGATGAAGCCGATATAAGCAACTGGAAACCAGGAACCGACATTACCGTACGTCTAATTCGCGCCATCGTCCATGCATCACAAAAAGAGCCAGCACTTAATGCTTGGTTTGATACCAAACATGGTGCACGCCAATGCTTTAAAGAAGTGCATCTTGGCTTAGCTATGGATAATGATGAAGGCTTATTTGTTCCGGTTATTCATGATGCGGCAAAACGTTCAGATCCTGAGTTACGTCAAATCATTAATGAATTTAAAACATCGGTCGGCAACCGTAACATTACCGCAGATAAATTAAAAGGGGCAACAATTACTCTTTCTAATTTTGGTAAATTTGCTGGCCGTTTTGCAAGCCCTATTATTGTTCCACCAATGGTATCTATATTAGCTGTTGGTAGACTATATAAAGGGGTTGTCGCTAATGCTGACGGTACAGTTGAAGTTCATAACCTACTTCCATTATCTATTAGCTTTGATCATAGAGCAGCCACTGGCGGTGAAGCAACACGCTTTTTAGGCGCAGTAATGGAGTCATTGCAACAAGCCTGAGAGAAAAAAGGCTTTTGATGTGCTACAAACCATTCGGGCTGAGGAGGCATAATACCTCTTCAGCCGAATGGATCGAGAATATTCTTGGCTTAGCGGCTATAAGTTTTTCGCCCCAACCTCATTTTAAATTTTACTTTTTATTTTT
>NZ_JH413835.1:48639-73549 GCF_000162755.2 Legionella drancourtii LLAP12 | reverse complement strand
CCTCATTTTAAATTTTACTTTTTTATTTTTTTGCGCAATAGTTGCTTTACATTCCTGGCGTTGGTTTTCACTAAAATTTGTGTTGGGAAGCGTTTTAGAACCCATGGCAATTGGCATTACGCAATCTTTTATTAGACCTTTATGCTCTTTCTCACCACCTTTATGATAACCATTTTGCATACAAGCTCTTGCAATAGGCATACAAGCTCCCGCCCATCCGTAGACTGAAACGCTGATTAATAGAGTAAACATACTGACTTTAGAAATGAGCTTATTCATATTTAATTCCTTTTAGTTTAAACAAATATCATTTATTAAACAAATGCCAATAAAATATAGCATAATAATCTTATTTTGGTTTTATTTGAAAATTTTCTGCCATTTAAAATCATGGTTGTCGTTCCCTCATCCATCGATAGACAAGGGCGTTTAGAGTGTCTTAAATAATTAGCATATTGAACATATTTTTACTGAATCAACATTAGGAATTGGGGTTTGTACTTTAGAAGCAGCGGTTGGTGAACCAAAATGAAGTGGAGGTAGCTCTTTCGTGGCTTCTTTGGCTGCCTTATTACTATTATTAAAGAGTACAACTAATGATTGACTGTTGTTAGAAGAACTCATTTCATTATTTGAACTGTTGTTACTCTTCTCTTTACTAGGAAAACACTGATTAACACAACCCCAAAGATCATATACTTTAAGCGGTAAATCTAAAGCTACTAGTATCGCATAGTATATGCCAACAATAAGAGCCGATGCAGCATAATTAAGCGCAACTCTTACAAGCTCAGCAAGTTCACCAAATACAACCGCGGGTAATACAACAAAAGATGCAACTGCTTGCACGAGTCTTAAGGCTATAGATGTCAATTTACGATCATCCAAAGGCTGCTTAATTGCTTGATAAAATCCTAAAAAAGCAAATTTTAATCGTTCTAGAGCAGAAATAGTATCCCTTATTTTTTTTAGATGATCATCAAGCAATATCGTTTCTAATTCATCTATTGCTACTTCAGAATCAAACTTCGCAATTGCTTCGCTCTGCACATAAAGCTTTAAAAATTCATCATTACTTGCCTGCGCTATTGTAAATGCTTGTTCAAATCGATACTGCTCATCGCCTTCATTTGAGTCGATAATTTCATCAATGATCGTTTTTCGCAACACTTTTGTGTACGTACTTTTTAATACATCCAAATTAGTTTGCATGTATTCTTCGATTAATTTGGCATACTGTCCATTAGTTAGGGTCTCGAATACTTGACGCATCAATGAGTTAGCCATCGCTATCGTTATAGACATCGCCGCAGAGATAACGAATCTTGCTAATGTGGCAATTCCCAAAATAGCTATTGAACAAAAGAAAATAGCGTAGGTAAAAAAATAAAAAGGCTGTATATAACGCTCTAAATCACGCACAATGGGGTTATCAAACCAACGGGTTTGAAGAATTGTTAATGCATCTTTGGGATTACTAAAAATATACTTAAAGAAATTACCAATAGTCGTTTGTAATGCTTTTTCCTGCTTATATTTCTCTTTAAAACGTACTATTTGAAAGTATTTTTCCGACTGCTCTTTAATAAGATTTAAAATTTGTTGTGGCAAATTAGACAAATTTAACTCATCTAAATAAGCAAAAAGCCGTGTATGAGTTAATTGAAATTTATCTGAATGAAACTGCATGGATAACTCGTTATATATTAATCTTCTGTCATTTTCTGCAAAAGCGATAAATACATTTTCCAATGTTTTATTTAATAATTCACTTACTTCTTCTGCAGTTAAAGGAGTAACTCTTGGCGCCAATAACTCTTGCGTAATATTAGCAGTAACTGTTTTGGCTAGTCGTTTAGCCGATTCTCTGTCCATAGGGAATACCTTTGTAATTTAAAAAACGATACAATTAAGAAATACTATCATGAAAGATAGGGTTCTCACAGATTCTTTGTCTTATTAATTCAATCATCGTTTAAAATAAACGCAACCGTAAATTAGTAGCTCTAATCCTCGATCCGTTCGGGCTGAGGAGGCATTTATGCCGTCTCGAAGCCCTGCTCATTTTGACACGAAGGCTTCGAGACAGCGCTGTGCGCCTCCTCGGCCCGAACGGATCGAGGAGCAATAAGCTCGGTTCTGATTTCTTATCTGAAACTGACGTTAACTTAAGTATTTTTATTTGGCATTACCCTCTAATCCCATGCGGGACATAGAGTTGTGTGTGTTTATCTGTTCATACGCCAATGATTCATGGCAATCAATCTGCTTTAAAAAACAGGATGTTAATTATCCGTACTTTTTGGCAATATCATTAAGTAAAAGAGCGAGACGACATCCAGCCATAACCGTCTGTTTTTGAATCACATTTTGGGCATTTAATTGATATTGCTTATTGGGTATTTCTTTAGGATTGATTTGATAGACGTGATTTACTGCCAATTGATGTGAAGCTTTTGCCCATTGCTCAGGATTTTTTTGCGTTTTCACTATGGAACAAGACCATTTTTTCTGCAGTAAAAGTGCCTTACTTTTAATCTGCTCCAATCGACTATGCCCCATAAAAAAACCCGCACCATTATCCCAGTATTTATGTAGATTATTGCCTACCATATTTGCGCCCAGAGGAAATAAATTACCACCTAGATCACCTTGAGGTAATTGATTAGTTACTCTAGTTACAGCATGCAAAGGTTGATGAATATCGCCAACCAAATGAATTAAAATGAGTAAAGCCAATCGCTTATCGGTGGCTTTTGTTTTTTTAGTAGAAAGAACCGAAATTGCATTATTTATTCCCCATGCTGCATTTGTAGTTTCTACAGAAGGAAGTGCACTGCCGTCGCTGGAAAATGGTATATCAATGTAATGAAATGTATCATACCAATGAATATTTTTAATCTTAATTAAATCCAACCAAATTGAGGCGGCAATGAAACTTGCGTTTAGAGATTTTTTTGAACGTGGGTTCAAATACTTATGACACATTTTTTTTGCATTCGGTGTGAGATGGTCAAAAGCTACTTGAGCGACAACCTGATGACCTTGCATGTTCCATGAATAGCAATTTAATGCACAAAGACAAAGCAGCAGAGTATAAAGTCGCATTAACATCAGAACCAGCTCCTTGTATAAAATTTAGTTTCTCTCCCTTCACGAGCATAGCTATCAGGCTAAGCCCGTCACGGGAGTGGAAATTTTTTATTTTGCCGTTTTAACCGCTAACCTAAATATGGAGACCAAGCAGGTTCTTGGATGTCGCCATCACGTGCTGGTAACTTCATTCTAATTCGGCCATCAAGAGAAACAATACCAAGTATTCCCTTATCTTGATTATGTGTTGCGTATAAAATTAAACGGCCATTTGGTGCAACAGACGGTGATTCATCACGGCCTGAAAAGGTTAAACTGACAACAGGACCACCGCTAACATTTTGCATACCAATGTTAAATTGTTTGTCATCACGGTGTAACATCACAATAGATTTCATATCCGGTGTATAAGAAGCTCGAGCGTTGTAATTTCCTTCAAACGTCATACGACTCACTTGCCCATCAGCTAATGACAAACGATAAATTTGTGGTGAACCACCGCGTCCAGAAGTAAAGAGAATGCTTTTACCATCTGGAGCATAACGCGGCTCAGTATCTATTGCATCACCAAAGGTTAATTGCTTCATATTACCACTGTTTATATCAACACTGTATATTTTAGGTGTCCCGCTCTTAGAAAGCACTACAGCTAATTGACGGCCATCAGGTGACCATGCAGGAGCACCATTAATACCCGGGAAACTGGTAATTAATCGGCGTTGACCTGTTTCTACCGATACAGTGAAGATCTGCGCGCGTTTTTTCTCAAATGACACATAAGAAATACTCTTACCATTCGGAGCCCAAGATGGAGACATAATCGGTTCAGAAGAAATCAATAAACTTTGTGGGTTATGTCCATCTGCATCAGCAACTTCTAGTGCGTAATTAGTTTTTTGTGGTGTTCTTTGCACCGAAATATAGGCTATGCGTGTAGAAAATATACCGCGCTCACCAGTCAATTTTTGATAAACTTCATCACTAATATGATGCGCTAGTGGCCTAAGCTGATTTGCATTAACTTGATAAGTCTTAGTAAGCAGCGTGGTGCCATTAGCCACCGCATCTGTCAAAGTAAAACTTATTTCGTAATGATTCCCAACCGGAACAACACGCCCGGTTACAACACTATCAGCGCCTAACTGCTTTAAGGTGCTTACAGATGATTGTGCATTAGGACCTTGTGGGCCAGAAACAATTTTGAATTGTCCTGAAAACGTTAAATCATTTTCAATAATCTGACTTATTTCTTGCGAAGCACGATCCGAGCCAAACGTATTAATTGCAATAGGTAGTGCTGAACTAATACCTTGAGTTAACTCTAAATCAAGAGCAAAAACCTGTTGCGTAACTAGTAAAATAAACAGTGTAATAAATCGATTAATCACGAGTTTTACCCCCTAACTTGTTCTGGACGAACGGTTAAACTAATATCGCGGAACATATTAAATGTATCTGCATCTGTAGGTACAGGAAGCGGTGATGCTTTATAAATGGCTGTTTGTGCCGATCTATCGAGCAGCGGATCACCACTACTACGTGTTAAAGTAACTTCTAATACCGCGCCATCAGGAGCTAAACGTATTCTGAACTGACTTGATAAGGTACTATCAACATTTTCAGGAAGAATCCAGTTTCGCCCTATAGCATTAACAATAAGCGCCTTGTATTTATCAACTACTCCAGCAATGCGTGCTTGTTGTTCTGCATTTTGTGCAGCCGCCGCTTGTGCTTGTCTTTTGCGCTCCATTTCTACTTTTGCTAGATCGGCCTTTTCTTTATCCGCATGCTCTTTTGCTGCCTGGGCCGCTTGCTCTGCTTTTAGCTTATCTGCTTTGGCTTTCTCCACAATTTTCTTTTTATTGAGGTCTTCGAGTCTTTTGGTTTCTAATTGCTGTTGCTTTACCAATTCCTCTTTTTGTTTTTTTAACTCCTCAATACGTTTTGCTTCCTGCGCTTTTTGCTCAGCAAGTTGCTTTAAGTGCTTTTTCTCTTCTTCTGCCTGTTTTTTCCGCGCAATTGCAATTCTATTCGCTTCTTCTTTTAGTCGAGCCAGTTGTTGCTGTTCTTTTAGTCGTTGCTGTTTTGCGACCTCTACCTGGCGATTGAGTTCGCGTTGTCTATTCGCCTCAGCTCGTTGTTGCTGTTGACGTTCTTGTTTTAAGCGATTGACAGTATCCATTACCTGCTTATTATCAACACTTACAGCTTTCACTACTTCCGGTTGAGGTGTGGTAGCAGCAATAGGCTGCTCAATGCCCGGAGTATTTTTCGATTCAGCAGTTAAGACCGGACGTTGACTTGAGTTATCGGATAAAAGCATCACGATTAAAAAAAGATGTAAGCCAACGGCTACAAAAAAGGCTTTACGGTAACTAGGCGTACTGATCATGCTTGCCCCTCTGATTTATCTTGATCTGAGTCAGTTAGTAATCCTACTTGTTCTGCACCCGCTTGTTTTAATAAAGCCATTGCCTGAACGACCTTACCGTATGCAACTCCTTGATCACCCTTAACTAAAACGTTCAGTTTTTGGTTTGATTGCTTTGCTAACTCTAATTCTGCAGCAACACGAATGGCTAAAGCTTGAGGCTCTATCGGATCGGCAGGTGTACTGCTAATGTTAAGAAAGTAAGTCCCTTGTTGGTTCACTGAAACAATAATTGGCTCTCGATCTGTAGGCGCTAAGGTTTGGCTTGCTGCTTTGGGCAAATCAACCGTAACTCCTTGACTCAGCATTGGTGCTGTGATCATAAAAATAACGAGTAAAACCAACATCACATCGATATAAGGTACAACATTAATCTCAGATATGGGGCGCTCACGCTTGGTCTTGGTTCTGATCATTTTGAACTTTATCCTCTTACAGTATCACTGTTTTGTTGTTCTATAAGCGATATTAATTCTTCCTGGAATAAATCAAATCGATTCAATAAAATATTCGCTCGAGTTGTATATCGGTTGTATGCAATAACCGCCGGAATTGCTGTAAATAATCCCAATGCAGTTGCAACCAATGCTTCAGAAATACCTGGAGCCACCATAGCAATGGTCGCTTGTTGCGCGTGCCCTAATGCCTGAAACGAGGTCATAATACCCCAGACGGTACCAAATAATCCTACATAAGGAGCAATGGATCCTACGGAGGCAAAAAAGGGTAAATGCTGTTCTAATTTTTCTGCTTCTTTGGCATGACTGATTTGCATAACGCGCTGTATTGGCTCAATCACCACATTACCCTGCTTTCTTGCGCGTACAAATTCTTTAAAACCGGCATGGAAGATCGCTGCCATTCCTTGTCGTTCATCTGAATTACTGTCAATATCAGCATACAATCTGCTTAAATCACCACTATCCCAAAATCTGCGGCTAAATGCCTCAGTTAATTGTTTTTTGCGATTAAAAAACCAGGCTCTTTGGAAAATTAATGTCCATGAGGTGATGGATGCCGCGGCAAGTAAAATCATCACTGATTTAACCACTAAGCCTGCTTGCATAAAATACATTAATACATTTGCTTGACTGCTCATCTTTTTTTATCTCCAGTATCAAGATCTTTTGTAACTGTTTTAGGTAATCTCAATCACTTACTATACAAATGATTGGCTCTGCCGTTGGGTCAGGGTTAAAAGGAAAAATAGGCCATTGCTCCCGTTAGTCCTTAGCCTAACTTAGTCTCTTAATTCTACTTAGGAAATCTTTTGGGCTTTAAATTCCCATCAACACAGACGACTTTAATCTGTGCCTTACTCATTATTTTATCTTGTTGATTTTTCATCTCATGCTCAAATATGAAACTACATGCTCCTGATTGATGCATGGTTGTCGTAATTGTTAATAAATCATCTAAGCGAGCAGGAGCTAAATAATGAATATTTACGCGACTAATTGCAAACAGTGTATCTAACTTCAGTAAATCACTGAGCGCCAAATTATTTTGTCGTAACATTTCCGTTCTAGCACGCTCAAAATAGCGAAGATAATTCGCGTGATACACAATTCCCATATAGTCTACATCTTCAGCATAAACACGCACATTATATTGATAGATAGTTTCCTGATTCATGTGCTATTCCTGTTCTACGGTGTTTAAACCAAAATGCTGATAGGCTCTAGGCGTTGCTATTCTACCTCGTGGTGTGCGCATAAGGAATCCTTGTTGTATTAAAAATGGCTCTAAAACATCTTCTATAGTTCCTTTTTCTTCACCTATTGCAGCAGCAATACTATCAACACCAACTGGACCACCACCAAATTGTTCAATTACTGACAAGAGAAGTTTTCTATCCATGAGGTCAAAACCGTTTTTATCCACATCTAACATTTCTAAAGCTCTTTGCGCAATGTCTATATTGATCACACCGCTCCCTTTCACTTCCGCATAATCACGAACACGCCGCAACAAACGATTTGCAATACGTGGTGTGCCTCGTGAACGCATTGCAATTTCTCTGGCACCTTCTGATTGGGTGACAACATTTAATAATTGTGCCGAACGAGACACAATTTGTGATAATGAGTCAATTGAATAATATTCCAATCGTTGTACGATCCCAAATCGATCACGTAATGGAGACGTAAGCAAACCAGCCCGTGTTGTTGCGCCAATCAGTGTAAATGGGGGTAATTCTAATTTTATAGAGCGAGCGGCCGGGCCTTCGCCGATCATGATGTCTAGTTTATAATCTTCCATTGCCGGATAAAGAATTTCTTCAATAACTGGACTCAATCGATGAATTTCATCAATAAACAATACATCATTTTCTTGTAAATTGGTCAGAATAGCAGCAATGTCACCGGCACGCTCAATAACCGGCCCGGAAGTTTGCCGAAGATTTACACCCATTTCATGAGCGATAATATTGGCTAAGGTTGTTTTACCCAGACCTGGTGGGCCAAAAATTAAAACGTGATCCAAGGCATCATTTCGTTTTTTTGCAGCATCAATAAAAATTTGCATTTGCGAACTGACCGCTTCTTGCCCTATATATTCACGAAGACTTAGGGGTCTAATCGCACGATCAATAGCCTCTTCAGAGACAGTACTTTGAGTACTGATTAAGCGGTCACTTTCCAACATAAGGGTCTTATTAAGAATTCACATGAGTTGAAACATTTTAGCATCATGTTTTTTTAATATCAGCTCATTTATTCAATATATCTGAATTAGCGTTTAAAAAGACTGAGCACAGGATAAATCGTCAGTGTTTTCTTTTTTTTCAGCAGCCATTGTTTTTTCAGACTGAGCAACTGGCTTAAAAAATGACACCACATCGATTTCTCGCTCTCTTTCTGCCTCTATAGGTAATGTTGATTCAAACTCAATCAGCTCTTTTGTTAGACTAAGCATTCCCATAGTAAATAACTCAGTAAGTAAAATAAGTGCCGTTAAACCAAGAAGAGGATGCAATATAAAACAGGGAGCTACTAAAGGACATAAAGAAAGATAAAGAAATGTTGACATAACAAATAAAAAAGTCATTGCCACAATTTGTAGCAGATTTTCAATATCTACATCATATTCTCTTGCTGCTGCGTTTTTCTTTATATCCTTTAACGCATCTTCCAAAGTTATTTCACCCTTTTTTACCGCCTGAAGTGATGCAACATAAACTTCATAAAATTCAATAAGTTCATCGTCAGCAACAACGATTTCATAATAGTAGTTTTTGATTTCTTGTATTTGCTGTTTAAATGTTTCGTTTAATTCAAATCCATTAAAAATTTCATCAATTTGTGCATTACAATGATTTAAACGCTTTTTTAATGTACCTTGCATACTCTCTGTCCTTTTTTTATTGAAGATCAAAGAAAAACAATCATTAGGATTGATTATTTAATAGCCAAATATAAGTTTATAACATAATTAATGAGACAATAAAAGAAAGGACAGTTAAACAAAATCTGCAATTGACGCCATAAGCAATTTTCTGGCTCTAAAAATACGTGAACGTACTGTTCCTATAGGGCAATCCATTTTTTTAGCGATGTTTTCATAGGTTTGGCCATCAAAAATATGCATTCCATAACATATACGTAAATCATCAGATAACCTGGATATAGCTAATTCGAGCTGTTCACCGAATTCAATACTAATTAATACATATTCGGGGGATTGATGTGTTGAATGCTCTTGAGTATCCACAAAGTCAACTTCTCGCCCCATCCGTATACTCATAGAACGGTAGTGATTTTTAATTGTATTGTGTGTAATGCGATATAACCAAGTTGAAAATTGGCTCTTTTCTTTAAAATAATGTAAATAACGATAGACTTTTAGTAACACTTCTTGCACTAAATCATTTACATAAGCTTGATCATTAATGTGAAAATAAATAATTTGCTGTATTTTATTATTATAACGTGCGAGCAACAGATTATAAGCATTCCTATTCCCCTGCTGCGCTAAATTAACCAAGTCTTCATCGCTATAAGAAGCGGTATTATTCATTACTTCCTCTTTTTTTAATCCATTATGCGGAAATTGGCTTGAATTAGACCCCTTTGTATTATTATATACTATTTTTGTGCGATTTTTAAATGCAATAAACGCCATTGACTCTTTGGGATTTGATCATGAAAAAGAACAATATGCCTTTTTTGTTTTAAATGGGTAAATTGAATCAGTTGAAATAAGATGTTATGAACCAGAACTTGAGCGCCACTATAACGTTGATTTTTACCATTATTCAAGAATAGAATCCATTCATTATGAATAAATTGTATTTCTTTAATTCCATTATCTGGGCTTTTATTTATCCAATCAGCTTGCAATAAAACCATAATAAGCGCAATGAGAATCAATTTAATAATCAGATACAACGAAGAATAAAAAATAAGACTAATGCTTATAAGATATACGACTATAACCAAACGGAAATAAGTGTTGGACTCAGTAGGTCTAATCGTTATTTCGTATAATCGCGACAATTTCTTTAAACTCTTTATTCTCAGGCTCTTCATGCCCCATGAACCAAGCAAATAACTCAGGATCAGTACAACTAAGCAGGGAATCAAACGTCTTAAGTTCCCGAGCTGACAGCTGCTCAAGGCCTTGTTTTAAAAAACGCTGCAATATTAAATCCAATTCCAGCATTCCACGGCGACAATGCCATGTCAATCTTGCTTTTTCACGAGCATCTAACATTGTAAATCTCTTAATGATTTAATGAACATGCAAATGATACACTACTGTCTTTACAAACGGAACGCGTTAATTATTATGAATACAACTTTTAATCACTTAATTAATAACAGAGCATTAACAACGTTTAACTCCATAGATAAAGAGCGGGAATTGCATCCCGAAAAAAATTATTTATTTGATTTAGCCCATTTAGGTGTGCTTGATATCCTTGGTGAAAAAGCAATTGAATTTCTTCAAGGGCAATTAACCTGCAACGTACAATCAATATCAGACATTCAAATTATCCAAGGAGCCCAATGCAATCTGAAAGGACGCATTCTCGCTTTAATGGATATTATTAATTGGCAAGGCATTAAATTAGTACTTCCCAAAGATTTAATGGAAGCGACGATTAAATCTTTAAATAAAACGGCACTGCTTTCTCGTGTTGCTCTCAGCGAAAACAATGAATTATGCGTTCTTGGATTTTATTTACAGAATCCCAAAGACCTCGTTCCTGACACTAGTTTCTTTACTGATAATCTCTATGGGCTTACCTATGGCAGCCAATATTGTTGCTATCATTTAGGTCATGGTTTTTATATCTTTTTAGCTCAGGCCGAATTTGCTAAAAAAGTATCTCTACATTTTGCTGAAAAAAACCAATTACTGGGCTCATTAACCTGGCACTCATTAAGATTAGCAAAACAACAAATTACTATTTATCCTGAATCCAGAGGTTTATTTTTACCACACCGCATAGACTTACATCAGACGCCCTATCTTAGTTTTAATAAAGGATGCTACAAAGGCCAGGAAATTATCGCACGAATGCACTACAAAGCCACAATAAAGCACCAATTAGAAATTCACGAAATAAAAACAAAAGAAAAAATCTATTCAGGCCAAAGATTATTAAAAGAATCAGACGGTACCGAAGTGGGTGATTTAGTTGATTTTTCAATACTGGATAATGAACGTTATCTCGTTGCAATCAGCATATTAAAGGGGTTTAACGAACCAGTGCTTTTTGATGGTCATCATGAATTAGTGCATTTAGAATAATTTTATTGTGTAAACGGGGCTGTAAAGTACCAGTGACCAATCATATTCATTGAATTAATACATTGAGATTGAGACTGTAGAACATACTGGGCTTTACAGCCCAGCCGCCTACAAAGCTATCTTCGCTAAGCGAAGATAGGATACCCTATTAAACCTCTTCAACCACATAAGATTGTAACGTAGTCTGAGTCAGGTCCAATAACTCTCTTATCGCAACAAAAAACATGGTGTAATTCAGAGCTGAACTAGATTTCAAATCAGATAAAATATGGTGCCAACGCTCAATCAATGCCATATGAGACTCACCCCAAGCCGTAAGACGTACTTGTAAATCAGTATTCTCACTATCATAGTTGAGTAACCCATCAGTTAATTGACGCTGTTGCCAATCTAAATCATCTCGTAATGCTTCCCGTGATAAAGATTCCCAATGATTTTCAGTAGGATGCATAATAATTTGCTTTCTGATCCACGCCAGATCCAAGAACTCACCAATACCAAAATAAACCTCTGCAACTTGAGATACTTTCATGCTTCGTTTATTGGCAATTTCGATAATATCAGTTGAAGAAAACAAACCGCGGGTTACAGTCAAATCATGCGCTAGATTAGATGGGATCCCCTCTTCAAGCAATCTCTGATAGTGCTCTTCATATTTTACACGTCGCTCTTCACTTAAAATTGCTGGAATAGAGATTTTCAATTCTGTCACACCCTGTGAATAAATTTTTACTGTTTCAGTAATATCCATAGAGCGGCGTTGGGTACGTAAGAACCAACGTGTAATACGTCTTGAAAGTCGGACATACAACATCATCATTTCAATTTGTTCTTTAGAGTTGATCTTAGTACCTAGCTCTTCAATTTGTTTCCAAATCGATTCAAGATTAAGCACTGTACGTGTAATCATGTACGCTCTAACAATTGCAGAAACAGGGGCTCCAGTTTCATCTTGTAACCTGTAAACAAAGGTAAAGCCCATCTCATTAACGATAATATTACTTAACTTTGTCGCAATAATTTCTCGTTTCAGTGGGTGATCTTGCATTTGTTTACTAAATCGTTCTTGCAAGGGTTTGGGGAACGAACTAATTAAAAATTGTTCCATGTACTGTTCTTCAGGAACACCAGAAGCCAATATTTGCTCTTTTAAAAGCGACTTACTGTAGCACATCAAGACAGCAATTCCTGGTCGCCCAAGACCTTGCCCCATTAATTTACGCTCTTGCAATGCTTTATCATCAGGAAGAAATTCAAGACTTCGGTCTATTTTTCCAGAACGCTCCAATTCCTTAATGTAACGCCCTTGTAACTCTAATCCCTGTAACGCTTGTGAAGCAGACAAGCTAATAGCTCGGGTTTGTAAGAAATTGTCACGAAGTACTAATTTGCTTACTTCATCAGTCATTTCACTTAACAATTCATTTCTTTGTTTTGGCGTTAAATCGCCCACAGCCACGATACCATTCAGTAAGATCTTAATATTTACTTCTTTATCAGAGCAATTTACACCACCAGAATTATCGATAAAGTCAGTGTATACCATGCCACCATTAATAGTGTATTCCATACGCGCCAATTGGGTTAATCCCAAATTACCACCCTCACCAACTACTTTACAACGTAATTGTTTCGCATTGACACGCGTTGCATCGTTAGCGCGATCGCCCACGCTCACATTAGTTTCGGTGCTGGCTTTAACATAAGTACCAATACCACCACTCCACAGTAAATCCACTTTGGCTCTTAAAATAGTGCGAATTAACTCGTTAGGCTCAATTTCACTATGTTTAATACCAAAAGCAACTTGCATTTCTTTACTTACTGGAATGGATTTGGCATTACGATTAAATACGCCACCACCTTTAGAAATAAGTTTCTTATCGTAGTCAGTCCAGCTGGAACGAGGTAAGTTAAATAAGCGTTCGCGTTCATGGAAACTGAGTTCTGCATTAGGATCAGGATCAATAAAAATATGAATATGGTTAAACGCACCAATTAATTTGATGTGCTTCGACAACAACATGCCATTACCAAATACATCACCAGCCATGTCGCCAATACCAACAACAGTAAAATCATTGTTTTGAATATCCATATTTAATTCATAAAAATGACGTTTTACTGACTCCCAAGCACCCTTAGCAGTAATTCCCATTTTTTTGTGGTCATATCCCACCGAACCACCTGATGCAAAGGCATCTCCCAACCAAAAACCATATTCTAAAGAAATAGCATTGGCCAGATCAGAGAAAGTTGCTGTGCCTTTATCCGCCGCAACAACAAGATATGGATCATCTTCATCATAACGGACAACATTGTCTGGTTTAACTAAGACACCATCAACATAATTGTCTGTAATATCAAGCAGACCACGAATAAATAATTGGTAACAGCTAATGCCTTCAGCCATTATTTCTTCACGAGATCCATTAACTGGTAAATTTTTAGGTACAAAACCACCTTTTGCACCGCTTGGTACAATTACTGAATTTTTTACTTGTTGTGCCTTCATCAAACCCAGGATTTCTGTTCTGAAATCTTCACGTCGATCAGACCAACGTAATCCACCACGAGCGACTTTACCACAGCGTAAATGGACCCCTTCAAAGCGAGGAGAATAAACAAATATCTCGAACATCGGATAAGGTTTGGGTAAACCTGGGATCATTTTACTGCTTAATTTAACTGAAATATAATTCTTAGGATGACCATTTTTATCAACCTGATAGAAATTAGTACGTAAAGTCGCGGTAATTGCATGAATATATTGTCTGATTATTTTATCTTCATCAAGATTAGCGACATTATCCAAATCAGCTAAAATTTCTGCGGAAAGCACTGCAAAACGTTCTTCGCGATTGTTATCCTCAGCAGGATTACAACGAATTTCAAATAACTGCACTAATTTTCTGGCAATATGAACGTTGTTATTTAATGCCATTTCCATATACTCTTGGCTAAACGTAAAACCAATTTGCTTAAAATATTTCGCATAAGTACGTAAAATGGCAACTTCACGCCAGTTAAGACCTGCCGCTAAAACCAACTGATTAAAACCATCATTTTCTGCATTACCAAACCAAACTCGGGTAAAAGCATTCTGGAATAACTCCTTAATATCATCGAGCTCAAATTCAAATGCTTTGTTGTATTGCATGGCAAAATCGTTTACCCAAGTTAATGTACCATCTTCAAATTTAAGCGAATAAGGACGTTCACTAATTGCGCGTAAACCTAGATTTTCTAATATGGGCAAGACATCGGACAAAGGAATCGTTGTGTTATGCTGGTATACTTTTAGTCTAAAACTATTCTCAGATTCATTTAAAGGCTTATAGAAGTTAATCCCTAAAGGTTCGTCATGACTTAACATTTCGATATGCTTAATGTCATAAACAGCTGTTCTTGCAGAAAACGTATCGCAATAGGCAATGGGGAATACATTCCGATAACGAGCAAACAAGATATTTGCTTCTTCTTCACCATATGCTTCATATAAATGATATTGCAAATCATCGGTCCATGATCGCCCTGCGTCAATTAATCGTTTCTCGATTTCTTTTAAATCATACTCAGGACAATTTTCTGGATTAAGTTTAATAATGTAATGAATACGTGCCAAAACTGATTCGGTAAACTGTGTTGTATAAGTAGTCTCTATCGCATTAAAACTCTCTTCGAGAATCTTCTTCATCGAGTGTCTTAACTCAGTATTTACTCGCTCTTTTGGCACATAAACCAAACACGAAACAAAACGACGGTAGACATCCATACGTGCAAATAAACGAATGCGTTTTCTGTCTTGCATGTAGAAAATACCCATCGCAATTTCTAATAATTCGTCTTCACTGCCTTGAATAAAATCATCACGCGGTAATGTTTCAAGAATATTTAACAAGACCTTACCCGCATGGCTGCGTGGATTTAATCGTGAATTTTCCATAATTAAGGCAACTTTTCGTCGCAAAAATGGAATTTGTTTGGGATTTGTGTGATAAGCCGCCGAGGTATAAAGACCAATAATTCTGCGTTCACCAATAACCTTCCCTTGGTCATTAAAACGCTTAATACCAATGTAATCAGTATATGCATCTCGATGGACACTGGCTAAAGTATTGGTTTTTGACATTACGAGAATACGTGGAGATAAAGTAAATTCACGCGCTTCAGGGGTCATTGCAGAAATGTTGCGAGCCATTGATTTACTAACATTTTCACGTAAAAGACCTAAACCTGTTGCCGGAATTGCTTGCAATAAAGTTTCTTTCCCTTTTTCGACCAATTCATAATCTCTCATCCCTAAGAATGTGAAATGATGATCTTCTATCCAATTTAAGAAGGCTTTAGTTTCTTCTACTTCATTTAAATCAAGTACTGAAGAAACTTTATCGATTTCAGTAATTGCGTCTCTAACTTCAGCACGCATTTTGTCCCAATCTTCAAAAACAACACGGTTATCTTCAAGTGCACGTAAACACCCTTGATGTAACTCCTCAAGAATTTTAGGATCAGTCTGTCGGTCAATTTCTAAGAAAACAGGCGCCTCATGAATAATATCTTTACTGTCGGTGATTTGATCACGAGGTAAGATCGCACAAATACGATGTTCCTTATCACGTTTCACACGAATACCGCCCATATGAATCGTTAAATGGGAAGCAAGCCCCATTCTATGGATAACTAAACGAATGGAATCGACTAAGAAGGGCATATCATCACTAATAACTTCAATTACAGTATGTGTGGTTTGCCAGCCATGACGTTCGAAGTCAGGGTTGTAAATTCTAATTTTAGTCTCATGAGGTGCACGCTCATTGATTAATGACCAAAAATTAACGACAGCGCCGTAAAGATCATCCATCTCCCAGGCACTTAGGTCTTCCATGGCGACAGTTCCATATAATTGCATGGCAAATTCGGCGCAAAATTTAGCTTGATCACCAACCATAGAATTTTTAATTCTATCGACAATGGCTTCAATTAATACCTCTTTACCTTCTTCGAATTTATATGACATTGCTTACCCCGTCAGTTTTGCTTTTGTTCTACAGCAAGTATTATTGTTTGTAATGTAATTCATTCCTGTTTCATCCTGGGTGTTAATCAGGATGCTAATCAACCGCTAATGGCTATGGTTTTCGTATTCACAAATTCTAATATGCCCTCTTTTGATAGTTCACGACCATAGCCTGAATGCTTTATCCCACCAAAAGGTAATCGCGGATCGGAGGCAACCAATGCATTGATGAAGCAAACGCCTGCATCAATCTCATGAGTCGCAATGCGCTCCCCTTTCTCCAAATCGCACGTAAATACTGCGGCTCCCAGACCGTATTGGCTAAGATTAGCATAGTTGATTGCTTCCTCTTCGCTATTAACTGAAATGACAGCAATAACAGGACCAAATAACTCTTCATCAAAGGCCGGCATACCTGGGGTCACCTCAGTCAATAATGTTGGCGGATAATAAAACCCCTTGCCATTAGGAATTATACCACCAAGCAATAATTTAGCACCCTGTTTAAGTGATTTTTCTACTTGTTTATGCACAGAATCGCGCAAGTCAGAGCGAGCCAAAGGCCCAAGGTTTGTTTTGGGATCAAGAGGATCGCCCATAGAGAAAGAAGATATGAGCTCTTTAATCTTCTGTATCAGCTCTTTTTCAATAGAGGCTAAAGCAATAATACGCTTGGCAGCAATACATACTTGGCCCGAATTATTAAGCCGCGAACTCACAATACACTGCGCAGCCAAATCAAGATCTGCGTCTTCAAGTACGATATAAGGATCGCTTCCTCCTAATTCAAGCATTGATTTTTTTAAGAATTTTCCGGCACGTGACGCCACAGAAGCTCCTGCACGCTCACTTCCAGTTAAAGTGACCGCCACAACATGCGGATGTTCAATTACTTTTCCTGCCCCCTCATTATCAAGGATTAAATGTTGAAACAGATTTTCTGGAAAACCTGCTTCGCTAAATAGTTGTTCAATTCGATTCCCAGTTCCTGTTGAAATAGGGGCATGTTTTAAAATAGCCGCATTTCCAGCCATAATCGTTGGTGCGGCAAAACGAAATACCTGCCAAAAAGGAAAATTCCATGGCATGATGGCAAAAACAAGGCCTAAAGGAACATGACAGACCTTTGCCTTTTTCATTTCAGTTTCTATTATGCGCGGAGCCAAATAAGCTTCTGCATGCTCGGCATAATGCTCACAAACCCAAGCACACTTATCAATTTCTGACTTGCCGGCAGTAACGGGCTTACCCATTTCAGTTGCCATCAACAACGCCAACTCATCTTTTTTTTCTTTAAGGAGTTGCGCGAGATTCAGCATTAAATTTTTTCGATCGGCAAAAGAGGTTCGTTTCCACTCTTGAAATGCTTTATGACCTTTTTCAATTTTTTCATAAGCATTTAATTCATCAAGGCATTCATAACTTTGAATTACTTTTTCAGTTGCAGGATTTATAGTTTGAATTTTCATTAAATCACCATGCGAAATTTATTATTTACTTAAAGTTATCAACTTTTCTTGCGCACTACTTTTGATTATTGATACTATTTTTATATTCTATGATGTTTCACAAAAAACAACAGTAATAAATCAAGATGTTAATATAAAATGATTAACACTCATTAACACTAGGACAATTAATGAACTTAAGCAAACTTCACTTCCATCCATTACAATACGTAGCGGCGTGGTCGGTGCACCTATTTACTGCAAGTGCAGCCTGTATTGGTGTTTTTACTCTAGAAAAGATATATCAACATGAATATATTTTTGCACTATGGCTCATGGCGATTACAGTTTTTATTGACGCGGTAGATGGAAGTCTCGCGCGTTTAGTCAATATTAAACAAGTTTTACCTAAAATTGATGGGGCTTTACTCGATAACCTTGTTGACTATGTCAACTATGTAATTACACCCTGCTTTTTCTTGTTGGTAAAACCTGACATGCTGCCACAAGAACTATCCATATTGATTGTTGCGGCGGTCACAATTACTTCATCGTATCAATTTTGCCAGTCTGATGCGAAAACTCCTGATCACTTTTTTAAAGGATTTCCCTGTTATTGGAACATTACTATTTTTTATATGATTCTTTTTAATACATCAGCTACAGCTAATGCGGTCATATTAACAATACTCTCTGTGCTTATTTTTGTCCCAGTCAAATATGTTTATCCTTCAAGGCTTGATTATTTAACTGATTCAAAGACATTAAAAACGCTAATGCATTGCTGCTCTATGATTTATGGTGTGAGTTCTATGTGCTTATTGGTTAATTATCCAAATACCAATACTATATGGCTTTCTTTATCAATGGCTTATGTGGGGATGTACTTATATTTAAGTTTTTACCGTACTTATTATCCCATGATTAAAGCGAAAATTGCTGCAAATAAGGACTAATGGTTCTTTTTTTATTTTTCTGCATGGACTTTGGTTTATTTATGATTAAAATAGCACCGAAATTTTGCTTACTGAGGTAATTATGTCACGTTTTAGTCGTATCAATACATCCATTCTTTTTTCTGCGATGTTAATGAGTAGTGCTCATGCTGTAGGTTCGTTTCCTAGAGGATGTGAAGTCTCTGGTTTTGGCTACAGCCAAAATTATTTGTTATTAAATGATACGGGCAAACAATCCTATTATTTAATTCAAAATCATTCAGATGCACGCGTTGAATTGGAACATCAAGCATCTGATGAAGCATTTATGAGCCCACCATTGCATGCATCTCTTGATCCGATGAATTGGGGAGCCTTTGCTTCTGATATTAAAAATTTAAATTTTAGATGTTATAAACATATTGGTGAGACCACCTCTCCGATTGATTGCCGTGATGTTTTAGATGTATGCCAATACCCACGTGTACGCTTTGCTTTAAGCAATATGGGCAATTATTGGGTTTCTTTTAATAAACCACAGAATTCTGTTATTCAAGATTCTATCGCCAAGGGAATTTATCTAAAATGGTGATTTGTGGCTAATATTTATGAAAATAAATATATGATCCTTGGAACTATAGGAGCGTTTATAGTTCTTTATGGAACCACACAATGGCCTCCTCAACCTTATTATGTAGCTGGCGCTGTTGCACTACTTGCAACAGCCATTCATTACAGACTCTTTTACTATATTGCCCTTGAACTAATTCTTATCGCGGGGCATGCAGCAATTTTATTGGGTAGTGGGCCTTATACCCAAATTGCCTTACCAGTCTTGCTCTGCTTTCAACTGTTAGTTTTTTATCTCATGCTCGGCAAAGAGCATAATGTATTTTTATTCTTGGGTATCAGTGGCATTGCGCTTCTTTCGGTGGGTTTTGCTTATAATAATCAATGGGTGTTTTTTACGGGCAGTGCTTTTATTGCCATTTATTCCTATTACAGTGGGTATAGAGGGCGTCATCCGGCTTATATTTGGGCTATTCTTAACACAATATTCGCCTTGTTATCTATTTGTAAGATATTTTTTATCTAAATGCTATTCTATTTTTATTGGCTTCTAAATCTCTTTTCTATCAACTCGTGTTATTCATCCAATATATAAGTTTCTATTTTTGAAAGAAATAATTTCCAAATTAGTGCATTGCCAAACCAAACAGAATGAGCAAAAATAGGCCGCCTATTTATATGACCAACTGTTCGTTGGCTGTAATGTCCCCTAACAAAGGTAACTCGCGATGCATGAATTAACTAATATTGCAAAAGACAACCCTGATGTATTCATTGAAATAATGCGCTACTTAGCTCCCCAAGAACTCGCTCAAGTCAGTTTAGTGAATCATGATTTTCATGAATTAACTCAGGATGAGGTACTTTGGAAGCTCAAATTTAAACAACATTTTCCCGCTGATTTTCCCACATCCGTACCCAATGATTTTAATTGGAAGAAAGCTTTCATAAAACAATATAGGAATGCTCTATGCACTAGCGACTATTTAAAAGAGAAAATTCCGGAAGAAGTGCTATTTAAGATTTTAAGTTACTTAACACCAAAGACAATACTCACCGAGGTTAATCCTCTATCTCCATTTTTAGCTAATTTCAGCCACGATAGCCTTCTTTGGCAACAATTATTCATTGAACATTTTCCCGAAAAACTTCCTTTGCGCCCATCTGAGAATTATGATTGGCTAAACGCTTTTAAAGAAAAATATAGAGCAAAATATAAGAACGTAAAAATTACAACGATTACGTCAATCATTAGAGATGACGTTGAAACGATTAATGCAGCGAAGCTTCGTGTTGACGAATTAGAGGCAAATAATTTCTTATTGGTTAAAACAGCGCTTAAAAATAAAAGTCAAGATTGCTTGGATCATTTTTTTAAATTGGTAGTAGAAGAAAAATCACAATCAACGAGCAAAATGACTCTTCTGCATTGGATGGTGCTTTGCAATCAAATAGACAAAGTTGAAGCATATGATAATAATAATGAACTCAATGCCCAAAATAATAAAGGCCAAACAGCGCTCATGCTCGCCATAGAAAATGGCCTTTTCTCGATATTTCAACACTTAATTGCTAAAGAAAAGATTAATCGAATCTTGATGGATACCCAAAAGAAGACCTTTTTCATCTATATTTTAAAACAAGATAATTCCGATATGCTGCGGCTGACCTTCAATAACTTGGCTCAGCGTGCGCAAAACTATAAACAAAGGAATTCTAAGCAGCCTATTGATGCCCCCAAACAAAAACGCAATACCAATAACCTACTTACGCAATACGCAACCCAGCTTCTCATGCCAGCTATTCAGATAGGAGCGTCTAACTGCTTCCAATTTTTGCTAAGACCTGAAATTTCCCCTAGTACTGACCTACTGGAAAGAACCATACAATTTGGCCGACTTAGCATGCTATCCACCCTTTTAAAGAACGCGTTCACTCTGCTGAAATCTAGCGACGCGCGTATTAAAGCTTTAAACGGTTATATAGTACACGCTGCTCACTATGGACACTATGAAATATATAAATATTTGAGCAATCTTCTCTGCGAACGCATGTCTTCAGACGATGAAAATCAAGATTCAGTAGTGAAGACAGAAGAACTCACTCTTATTGAAACTCAAGCAACAACATCCAGATCTAATCCTTCACTGCCATTATCGCTACGATGCGAGCTCTTTGAGGCTGCTGCAAAAAATGGACATTTTGCCTTTATACAATCTTTATTAGAAGAGAAAATTATTGATTTCTCCATTAAAGAAGAATTGCTCGCAGCAAAAGCTATTTCCCAAGCATCATTTGGCCTGGCTTTTTTTCACGCGTTAAGCAAAAATAACATTAATATTATTAAATTTTTCTTAGCAAAAGAATTTATCAATATTAATCAAGAGCTACATGCCCAAGAAGGGACTCATCCAAATCTATATCAATTAAAAACAACGGCCTTACACATTGCAACCCGATATAACTATATTGAACTTATGGAGTTTTTATTAGACAAAGGCAGTAACATCGATACCTGCGATAATAAAAAAAGAACAGCCCTTTATATGGCGGTAACATCCAAATCATCTAAGGGCCTAGAATTATTACTCAACCGCGGTGCAAATCCAGCAATCGGGGCCTCTCTGCTGCACCAAGCAATTAAACTTAACTTTCCTGAGGGCTTAGCTAAACTTTTAAAGGCCGCCCCGGAGGGGTTGGCCCACATAAAAACCTCAAAGCAATATTATAGACCTCTTGTTGAGGAAGCAATCGTCTCTGATTCTGAGTCTTGTGTAGAAATCTTATTAGACCATGGTGATAAGATTAAATTAGGTGACTTTAAGAAAGCCATAGAAAATGAAAGACTAAAAATAGTACATATGTTTTTAGAAAAAACAACGAAATTCATTAATTCTGCGGAGGAGCCACTTCTATTGCTATGTCAATATAATAAACCCATGCTCCAACTATTATTACAGTATGGTGCCAATCCTTTAACCTGTATTGAAAATTGCATTGCTCAAAAGAAATCAGTATCAGTAGTACGAGATTTACTTGAGCTTAATAATAAATTAAAGTTACCTAAAATTGACATAGCTCGATTATTTAAACAAGCTAGGATGGTAAAAAATAAGCATATGATCAATTATTTAAAAAAGGAATTAGCATTTGAGAATGATGCAAAAGAAAATGGTGTTTCAACCGAAGTCCAACTATTAAAAGAAGAGGCGCAAAAGATCGGTTATCGTAATGGCCAGTATATGGCCGCAAAAAAAAGCGAGTTAGAGGAAATTACACTTGCACCAACAATTAAAAAAAGTCCTGTTTATAAAAAGCTCAGCAAACAGCAGAAAATGTTAATTCACGAAATTTATGAACAGGCTTATCGCCAAGGCCACGCCCATGGCCTTGCAAAACGCCAAAAGACCCTAGAGCATAGTGAGCGTGAATCAAAAAATTCATCAGACAATGAAAAACCGGCAAAGAAGCGCAAAATAACCTCAGGGAGCCTTTCAACTAAAAAAAGAAAAAAAACAAGCGAGGATACCGAAGAAGAGCCTATCAAAGAAAAAGAGTCTACTGAAGAAAATGATAAACCAAAGAAATGTCGTAAGTTGACAGAAACGCCAGTTCAAACTGAAGCGCAGCAATTAGCGGAAGCGTTGACAGAAGATAAGGCCGAAGAAACTGAAATAATAATGTCTCAAGCAAGTACATCTTCTACTGGAACAAATCCTAACTCGTTTTTTGCTACGGCAATAAATAACGCCCCCGAAAATAGGGATATCGAGAACAAACAAGAACAAAAGCCCCAATCTCCCAAGCCAATGTAGCTTAGGCTTAGAGGCTGAGTAACCTTCGGTTTTTTAGAGTAAGAACCATAATCGGGTAGGAGAGGCCACTCCCTGCCCACTGCTATTAAGTTAAGGGAAACCATCCTGAATTGGCCTTAGAGCCAATGTAGAAATGGCTCCCCCGTTTATATGGGAACGACCGGTTCTGGGAAATTTGAAACATAAAATCATTAACTTAATAGCTGTGACGCCCTGCCCCCCTCCTATCCCGATACGGTGCTGCGCCAGAGCCTAGAACGATTACCATTTTATTGATTCAACTAAACTATTTTCTACAATCCCCACCGTTATAGGATGAAGTAAATCAATATTTGCTTCATGATGTGTTGTTAGAATTATGCCCGAATACTCTGCTTTTTCTCTTAGCATTTCTAATAACACCTGCTGCGAATTTTTATCTAAGCCATTTAACGGCTCATCAAGAATGATGAAATCAGCGTGCCCAAGAAGTATAGAGGCTAAAAGAAATTTTTTTTTAGTACCAAATGACATATCAGCTATATAGCTATTTTGATTCGCAGTTAACTCCAATCGTTCCATAACACGATGTATTTCCTTTGCAGTGCTTAATCGCAGTTTTGCAATCCAAGATAAAAACTCATGTCCGGTTAAAAAAGGATAAATCGGCAAATCATCAGGAATATAAAATATTTTTTTTGCATTGATACTGCGCTCAGCAACTGGATATCGACCATTAAGTAAAATAGAGCCTGAATCAATAGAATCCAACCCAACCATCAAGCGTAATAAAGTCGATTTGCCAACGCCATTTTTACCAACCAAATGATAATTTCGCTTATAAAATGTATAAGATAAATCAGAAAAGAGTAATTTATCCGCAAATGATTTCCTTACCTTTTCAAGCCTTAGGCTAATTTCCAAAAAGAGCTCCTATTAATAAATAGTCCATCATCATATTCCCTAAGGTATTTAATAAGGATGTGAAGAAACAAAAACGAAGTGAGTACGTATAAAATATTCGATTGAATATAATCGTTAAAATATTCAGAGCGATGAGCACCGTAAATTGCATGATGTAACTCGGCATTTTAAGTAAAAAAGAAAGGATGAGCGGAAGAAGTGATAAAATCAAGGCTCCAATAATAACGATTAATTCCAGCAAACGTTTTGCAAATAATTGCTCAGAAAACAGGAAGTGAAAGATGCTGTATTCCAATTCACTTTTTGCAAAAAACACCATCAAAGTAGATAAAATATAGGATTCTAAGCCGATTAAAATGAGTAGTGAACTATCCCTATTTATACTTATCGCATCAGAAAAAAATAAATTACATGAAAAAATTGATAAGATGAAACATAGTGCTATTCTCAGAAAAAATGCACTTTTATGAGCGCGATATGTAGCTAGTTGCATTAAAAATAATACCTGTGGTAAACATTCTTTAGTGAATGAACGTACCCTCCTTCGATTAATGATTGTTTTTCTTTTATAAGGTTCTACGTTCCACGTGAGCACCACGCTTAATAAACTGATAAATAAGGCAACACTAATATTTAATAACCATATCTTTTGGGTTGATATTAGCGTGATTAAAATTAAGGCTAAAATTAATAGAACTACGTTCAAAATATTTTGATAAAGACTATTAAGCAATAATGCGACAATAGCGATAACCATTGAAAAATAGAGGCTGTAGTAAGAACATAAAAGCTTGCTATCATTTGCAATCTGAGAAATCTTTACAACACCAATAAAAATAGCCAGCCAAACTAGATTCAACGAAAGTAACAGAATAATCAAGTCAATAGGTAATCCCCCCATTTTTAACTGAAGCTAAAAGTAGAGGCTTAAGCAA
>NZ_JH413835.1:37106-47624 GCF_000162755.2 Legionella drancourtii LLAP12 | reverse complement strand
CGTCCCATTTTCAGCTTGTTTAAGAATTGAGTGGATCTGACTGTCTGTAAATTTTGATCTTTTCATGAAGAATCTCCTTCGTCATAGGGTACGAGAAAATTCTACTTTTGACATCAGTTATTTTTCGGGGGGATTACCAAGCCCTATTGTTAAACAGAGTAACTTCATCTTAAGAGAAACCGTTGGGGCTATAATGACATAAAACGGCATTCCAACTGCCCGCAGGTTTTCTATTCCCGGTACTAATAAACAAATAATAAATGCCATCAATAACTTATGTCTTGCTAATAGTTCTCTTGTTTCATAAATATAATATTGTGTGCGTAACTTAAGAAAGCGTTTATTGAAGCGGTATTGATTGTACGTTATTAGCTCAGACATAAAATTTATACCAACCTAAACTATTTTGAGCAAATAATACAGCTTAGAGCTCTATTAATGAAGCACTCTTAGCCTATTTCTGAAACCAAAAAATAATTGAGCATGCAATTACCGACGCCATAAAAGCCCAAATTTTTTCTTGTAAAAAAATCCACTTAGCATATGATCCCCCGAGCTAAGGATTTTAATACGCTCTGAGTTTTTTACTAAGAACCTCTATTCACAGGAAGAAATATGTTGATAAAAAAAACAGATGTTGAAAAAGCACTCAAGAATTACAAACAAAAAATAAACAAAAACTTATTTTTTCGTTTTGCATCGACACCATCTGCAATCAAAGCACTCAGTGAACTAATTACTCCGCCAGTTCACACCAATAATGGTGAAAAACAAAGCAACACAGAATTTTCCAAAGAAGAGTTTTTACAGCTAATTCGCCTGCTTCTGGAAATAGAATGGCGTTCACATTGGATGGGATATTTCGATGGTTTATACCGCTGTTTGAATAGTTATGAATTATTAGTTAAAGCCCTGGGCAACGACGGTAAGAATAAAACAGAGCATCTAAAAAAATTGTATATTCGAGGGTTAGCAGAAGATGAAGATATTGACCAAATTGTCTCATTAAGTTTTTTTAACTCAGAAACGCCGGACAATACACAACATGAAAATTAATTGAACAATTAAAATGATGCAAGGCGCTTTATCGAACTTCATATTCCAATCGATGGTCAGACCCATAATAAGCAGTGGTCACTTGCTAAAACTAAAGCAAACAAGTGACCATCAATACAGGATGCTAGAAAATAGCACTAACCAGAATGACCGTTATTTTTTAATTTTTCTTGTGCATCATCAACCATATCAACAAAAGGTGCTTTCTTTATAGTAAAGAAATTAAATGGTGTTCCAATTTTTATTGTTTCAGCTACAAAATTAGAAGCACCAAGCACAGCATTAGAAATTGATTTTAAAATATTTGTTAGATAATCTCCCCAACCAAGCTCTTTATTTAATAAAAGTTTTGCTTTATTTATTGATTCAGCACATTGCTCGACAAATATTTTTTTCGCTTCATGCTCTATTACCCCGGTATCTTGTTTATTGCCTAGATATGTTTTAACAGCTTGAGATAATTCACGCCCTAATGTTGTAGCTGCCGATAAAGTTGTCTCACTAATATCTGGAGTATCCTTTAATGAATCTATTTTCTGCGATAAATCTTCACATATCCTTCCTAATACTAGGCGCTCAGTTCGAACTAATTTCTTTTGTGGAAGCATTTCAAAGCTAAGTTCATCATTTCTATTAAGGTTAATGTTTGATGTAGCTGTAGATATCTTCGGTGGTACAATATTATTATCAAAATTTTTCATATATTCAAAATAAACAGCTAACGTATTAGGAACACAAGCAGACATCACTAATAAAGGGCCTTGAGCCGCTCGCGTTATGACAGGAATAGCAATTTTCCAGTACTCACCTGCTTTCCTAACTGTATCTAACGCGTTATTGTAGCCACTAAACCAAAGATCTGATTGCTCAATATATTGATTAAATAGTTCTTTTCCAACACGCTCAGGTGTAATAATTCCATACTTAGAGCTTTGCAAAACAACAGCCATATTTATAACACCATGAATAATTTGCTCTAAACCGAGGTGAGGGCATTCTTCGGGATGTTCAAGGAGATAGCAAGCTGCGAAAAGCACTTGAGAATTTATTTCACCTCCATGTTGAGAGGAATTAATATCTTTTTTAAGAGCCTCTATAAAGTGATTGATAAATAATTTTTCTTGTTCGTTACTAATATCAGTAGTCATAACTAGCCCCCCCCAAAATAGATGGTTAGAATTATAGCATTTTGAAAATATTTATGCCAGAACAGATTCTCATAAAAATCTAATCTGCCGTAGTTAGTTAACTGCCTTAGGTCTCTACCAGACATTGTTTAAGGTTCTAAAGCCGTATATTCTCCGCAGCTTCCTTAAACTGAATTTATCTTATATGCCTCACAGCTCAAAACACGAAAATCTCACACAATGTGTTAATATTACCCAAATCATTCGAAATAACCAAAAAAATAATGAAGTATGATATGCTCCTCGAACCAAGTAAGCAATCGGATTCCTCTTCCTCTATTCGTCATCACTTATGGGATGGAGAAAATATTGAAGCAGCTCAACTCTTGATTAGAAAAGACTCAAATTGGGTAAATGATAAAAATAGTCAACCACTCTACCTGGCGATACTCAAGGGCTCATATAGCGGTGTCGAATGGCTCCTTAAGCATGGGGCAGCCATAACTGAAGAAGTCCTTAAAACAGCACTAAATATCTGCTATGCCACCCCACTTTCGCATTCTTTTTCTATAGTACAAATGCTCATTCAACATGGTGGATGTAACAATGGAACTGTTCATGCAGAACTTTTATATACAGCAATCATGCATCAGAAAATTGAATTTATTGAACTGCTTTCCCGCCTGGAAATTGATTGGAATTATAGAAAAGGCCATCGTGAAAAATTAATTTTTTGGGCGATGCGTAGATTTCCGCAAGCCATCCCCATGATATGTAAAGCAGGAGCAAATATTAATCAGATAAATAAAGACGGTTTAAGCCTTATGCATCTGCTTGTACAAGATAATGGCCTGATTAAAGAACCGAACAAAAGATTAAAAGAGCTCTATGAACTAAATGCGGATCCTACCATTAGAATGCCTGGAACGAATATGACTCCTTTTCAATGGGCCTATGTTCAGAATAAAATTGCATTAGCAAACAGTATTAAGGCATATACACTTGCTCTAGAACATAGTAAAACGTGCCCCATTAATCCGCTAGATACTATTGAAGCTCAAGTGGCGCAAATAAGTGAACAGGAAGTTAAAGAAAAAATATACCTCCTAAGAATAGCAAAATTTTTTGCACGTAAGGCTCGAGAGCTAGCTCCTTTCTCGACGAATCAACCTAAAGGAGTACTGTGTAAGAAAAAAATATTACTCCAATTAGTCCGTTCTGTCCCAACGCCATCAATAAAACAATATTACAATTTAGAGCTTGATCCAAATATTGACACACCAGACGACCAACCCATCATTGTCACTGATTTAGATGGAAATGTTGTCTATAAAACTTTATCCCAAATATTTGCGGAGATTATAAAATTACCAGAGCGCGATCCTAAAAAAGTGCGTAAAGATGGTAGCCTTATTACCGCAATGGAGTTCTTTGAAAAAACAGCTAAAAATACAGTGAGGCATGGAGTTGGTAATTGCTTTGAACTCGCTACGATAATTATCATGCTTATAAATGAATACAAAATATTCGACCACACGCCAATACGCTACGAATTACTTGGATTGAAAGGAAAAAATAATGGCGATCACGCATTTATTGTCTTCAATCGCGCCGCAGGATCTCAACTTAATAACATGAAAAGCTGGGGAAATTATGCAACTATTTGCGATCCTTGGTTCGAGGAATCGATGAATGTTAGCGAGCAATTGCAGTTAGATAGCGAACAACAAACCAAGTCAATTCAACACTATCTAAAGTTCCAGAATCATATTTCATTCATGAGCGCTGGAGAAACAGGTAGAGGTCATTCTAAGCACTGGCAGCAGAAACATGGCACGAATCCACAGTGCCTATTTATAAATAGAAGAGCGAGGGATAAAAAGGAAAACATTACAACCCCATATCCTGTTGTAAGAATGATTTAAATTAACAAAGGCCTCATGAGTAAGACCTTCGCTCAGCCGAACGGAGAGAGGTGCGCAAGGCCTATCCCGAGAAAGTTGTCGTCCCCTTATTGGCAAACGCATAGACGCCAAATTAAGAAAATTAACCTTGTCTATCCTCGGGCCATTCGGGCTGAGGAGGCATTTATGGACTTTTCTTCCTTAAGTAGACGCCTAGCGGGGACGACAATTATTGGCATATTGAGTAGCTTTCCAGGTTATCTGATGCATAAAAAAGCGGGGATCTGTTTCTAAAATAACACTGTCATTCTAGAAACAGATCCCCGCTTTTACAAGTACTACAAATAAAATAACTTATTTAGAAGCAACAATTTCAACTTGTAGATTAGCAATAACATCGCTATGAACATGTACTTCAATAACATAGTTACCGATAGAATGTAAAGGACCTTCTGGCATTACAATTTCACGTTTGCTGACATCAACATTTTTCGCTACTAAAGCATCTTTGACTTCGTTTACACCAACAGAACCATACAATTTGCCTTCGTCACTAGCCATAGCACTAATTACTAAAGTAATGTCGTTTAACTTAGCTGCACGTTGTTCTGCAGTTGCTAAAGATTGTTGTGCTTTCTTTTCAAGTTCAGCACGACGTTGTTCAAACAACTCGATGTTTTTAGGTGTAGCAAATACCGCTTTGTTTTGTGGTATTAAGAAATTACGACCATAACCAGATTTTACCTCTACTTTGTCACCTAGGTTACCTAAATTTCTCACTTTTTCTAATAAGATAACTTCCATCTTAATAACCCCTTAAATTGATTCTCTCGCCCGCTCTGGGAGATACGATCTAAAATTAAATAAACTATCTACTGCGCCCAAAATAATGTAGGCAAATAACACAAAAGTAGGCTTCAGCAAGATGAGTAAGGACAATAATATAAATACCTTAACCTGACTTTTGCGAGCAAAAATAAAATAAGCCAACCCAAATCCAGATGCCAGAAAATAACACAGCATTAGAGGAAGAAGATTAATTGCTAAAGGCTGTTCGTAATAAGTACCTAAGGAAACTCCTATTAATACTAATAATGAAAGCCTGCCGCCACGAAAAGCTAAAAGCTCATTTTTAAAACCACCAGGTAAAAACAATTTGGCTTGAATTGATCGCGCAAACATTAAGGAGATGATTGCTGATACAATCGCGCTTAATATCTGGATTCCGAAAAACAATTGAGCCAAACCAAGCGAGCTTATGCTGTCCATGCCAGTCTCAACTAACTCCTGATATTGCATCAATGCAGATTTAATTTGGTTAAACTGCACTACAATAAAATCAGGAGCTAAAAGTTGAACTAGCAAACACCCTAAAAATGCCTGTATTAAAAAAACACCAAAAACTCCCTGCCATTTTTCTGTATTTCGTAAAATCAAGGCTGCGAAATAACAAGGCAGATAAGCTATTAGCGTATTAATTAGTGCACTGGATGATGGTATTAACATCATCAATGGAACAGAATGAACCACGAGCGCAGGTAACAAAACATCAAAGCCTGAGCGAGCACCTTTTCTTAATGTTACCAAACAAACTAAGGCTACTGAAAGCCAAGACGCAAAAGGTAAAATTGAAAAAACAACAGCAAATATAATTGCTTTCTGTTTGTTTTCAAGTAATGCCTTACACTGTCTCGTTATAATGTCGCTCGTGCGCATCATTTACTATCCGTGGCTATCGCAGTATGGTAACAAACCAATAAATCTGGCATGCTTAATTGCTTTAGCTAATTGTCTTTGAAAACGGGTTTGGGTACCAGTAATACGGCTAGGTACGATTTTACCTGTTTCAGAAATATAGTTTTTTAATAAATTGATGTCTTTGTAATCGATCTCATTGCCGCCTTCGGCGCTAAAACGACACATTTTTTTTCTACGAAAATAAGCTGACATATAGATGTACCCCTCTTAAGCAGTTCTGACTTCTTTTTCTTTTTTCATTAACACAGATTCTGTAGTAATCGCTTGTTTTTGAACTGTGATTAAATTTCTTAAAATAGCATCGTTAAATTTGAATGCATTTTTAATTTCTTCAAGTGCTTCTAAAGAGCACTCAATGTTCATCAGATAGTAATGAGCTTTGTGTACATCATTGATTGGGTAAGCTAATTGACGACGACCTAAATCTTCTTTACGGTGTATTAAACCGCTATGTTTACTAATGATCCCTTCGTAGCGTTCAACCATTGCTGGTACTTGTTCGCTTTGATCAGGGTGCACAAGAAACATAATTTCATAATGTCTCATGGTTTCTCCTTGTGGATTAAAGCCTTCTGCTCGACATGTAGACAGTAAGGCAAGGTTTAAAAAAAGCTGCCAATTGTAACTCTTTTAATCGCTTGTGACAATGATAATACGCAATTTAATCAGTCGAGGAAAAAGCGTAATCACAACTTAAATTTTTTTATTAATTTAGCGTAAATTATAGTGACAAGCATCCATAAAGTAGGTTAACGTTCTACGGATGTCTTTGATTTACAAAGCGCTTACACATACTGCAACGAGGTTTTTGATGGATATTGTTTCTCTTCACTTTGAAGAACCTTTAATGATTAATATCAATGATACAATTGTTAAAATTTTAGCATTTAAAACCCAAGAGCATGGGAATATTAAATTTGGTGTCGAAGCACCTCGCTCGGTAAATGTACATCGAGAAGAAATTTTCCATGCAATCAAGCAGAAACAACTTTTAGAAATGGCTGAATAATTTTTTTAATGCGCCCAATATATTCACGGTGTATCGCGCTACCGGCTGGATTAATTCTACTTCTGTCCTCGTTTATTTTTTTAATAAATAATTTTATTTATCACTTCTCCGGGAATAATTTTTTCCCGGACAATGTGGCATCTTTGGCCATCTTTCTCATTCTTTTAAATGTGGGTCTCAGACTCTACTTTAGAAAAAAAAAGTAATCCTTGCCGCATAGGTCAGGAACTATTTTATTTTTTTAGTATCATGAGCATTATTGCTTTAGCAACTAATGCAGTTCAATTAACACCATTTTCAATAATTGATCAACAAATCGTTGCTCTAGAACAACAGATTCATATTGATATGAATGCAATCGTACGCTGGACCAATAACCATCCTCAATTTAAATATTTACTGAGTATCATTTATGACAGTTTAACGTATCAAATGAGCATTTTACCTTTAATTGTAATTCTCACTTGCCGTTTTCATCTTCTTAGAGAATATTATTTTTTTTACTGTGTACGACTTTATTTGGTTTTGGCTTTTATTATTTTTTCCCAACCGTAGCTCCTGCAAGTATTATGGACAGCTCGCTATTTTCTGTAGATCAAATTGCCACCGGTTTAAAATTCAAGCAAATTCATCATCATCTTAATCCAACAACTAATGAGGGTGGATTAATTGCCCTACCTTCATTCCATGCTATTTGGGCAGTACTGTGTGTTAATCTGCTTAGAGAATGGATAATCCCTTGTGTAATCTTAGCAATCATTAATATCTTTTTAATCGCCTCTTGTGTTTTATTAGGCTGGCATTATTGTACTGACATAGTAGGAAGTGCGGTGGTCCTATTAATTAGTTATTATCTTTTAAAACATTGCCAAGGCAAACCTACCCTGTAGGAAATTAATCAAATTTGAAAATGTCGTATGGTTCGACCGGCGGTTCAACCGACTATTATCGAGCGCACCATACTTAGCAAGCACGGTCATTAATTTAAATGAAATCGATCATTCCCACGCAAGTGCATAGACGTCAACATCCAGGCCCGTTCAGACAGGTTAATATCCTTAGCGCGCAGATGGAAAACCATCCTTGAATTGGCTTTTGAACCAATATAGGAATGGCCCCCACCTGCGCCGGCGTTTTGGGAAATGAAAACCCCCTAAGCCCCAATATCAAACTACAGACTCTCATCTACTTTAAAACGCTCACCATACTTAGTTTCCAAAGTCTTAAATAATTGTTCTAAATTATTTGTACCTACATCCTTCGCATAGTTCATTGGACCACCACGGAATGGCGCAAAGCCTGTAGCGAAAATCATACCCGCATCAAGTAAATCAGCATCGGCAACCACCCCTTCACGCAAACAGGCAGCAGATTCATTGACCATTCGCAGAATTAATCTATCAGCAATATGTTGTTGATCATTAATAACCGCTGGACGTTTTTTGATTGGCTTACCATTTTTATATTGATAAAACCCTTCGCCAGTCTTACGACCTAATTTACCTGCTTTCACCATATCACGTAGTTTTTGTGGCACAGTACCGCCAAAATGAGCAGTTAAATTTTCAGCAACAGCCAAACATACATCCATACCAACGGTATCAGCTAACTCAACTGGTCCCATAAACATACCAAACGCTAAAGCCGCTTCATCAACAGTCTCAGCGCTATATCCTTCATCTAATAATTGCACACACTCCATTAAATAAGGCATTAAAACTCTATTTACTAAGAAACCAGGACTAGATTTAACAGGTAATGGCAATTTACCGATTTGATTTACAAAAGCACACGACGCTTGTTCTACTTTTCTCGCAGTTGAAGAACTGCTTACAATTTCAACTAAATCCATTTTAGCAACGGGATTAAAGAAATGAATTCCTACAAGACGTTTAGGATCATGCATTACGCTGCTAATTTCATCCAATGGAATACTGGAGGTATTCGTTGCAATGATGGCGTCTTTTTTAGCAAGTTTTTCTATATTTTTCATAATCTCTTGTTTTACTGCGAGATTTTCAAAAACTGCCTCAATAATCACATCCGCTTGAGCAATACCGTGCCCCTCAGGATCAGGTATTAAATTATCCATTGCGGCCTGGATTAAACGTGGCTTACGCAGTTTTTTCTTATACAACGCATAAGCACGACCAATAGCTGGACCTATTCGTTCATAAGATTGATCTTGTAATGTTACACGAATACCTCGTAGGGCACACCAAGCAGCAATGTCACCACCCATAACACCAGCACCAATAACATGTACGTGCTGTGCTTTAAAATCACTGTCTTTTGCAAAGCCTTTTAAGCGCTCTCTCAATTCAAAGGCACGAATCAAGTTTTTTGAAGTGTTTCCGTGTGAAACCAATTGCTCAACAGAATCGATTTCCTTCAAATAAGCTCTATCCCCCATGCCCCCTTCTTTTTCCCATAAATCAATTATGGCATAGGGTGCCGGATAATGTTCTTTGCGCACGCGCTTTGCAACGTTTTTGCGCATTAATGCTGCCAGTGGTTTTCTAACCCAGGCTGCATTCGTTAGTCCTTGTATAAATGAAGGTTTATGTCTTGGCGGCTTGTTTTTAATAAAATAAACAGCTGCGCGTTTTAATTGACGAATAGGCACTACATCATCAACCATTCCTAATGCTTTAGCCTTAGCCGCAGGAACAGCGCTCCCTGTTAAAATAATTTGGGATAACGCATTAAACCCACCAATGAGTTGTGGTAAACGCACGGTGCCACCCCAGCCAGGATGAATGCCTAACATGACTTCTGGCAAACCAATACGCGTATCTTTTTCATCCGTAGCAATACGGTATTTACAAGCCAGAGCTAATTCGTAGCCTCCTCCCATGCAAAAACCATTAATCATCGCAACAGTAGGAATAGCTAATGCTTGTAATCGAGCATAAACTGCTTGTCCTTTGCGTAAGAAATCAACTGCCTGTGCAGGACTTTCAAACTTGGAAAACAAAGTAACATCTGCCCCGGCAATAAACCCTTTATTTTTTGCAGAATAAATAATCAATCCTACAGCATTTTTATCTTGTGCAACTTCATGAAGAATACTATTTAGCTCGTCTAAAACTTCTTCATTCATGCTATTAACACTGGTATCTTTTCTATCTAGCCCCAACCACAGGATATTGTCACTGTCGCGTTGCATGTCCCAATTTTTATAATTACTCATGTCCTTTCACCTCTGTCACACGTTCTAGATACATAGCACCACCTTGTCCGCCACCGATACAAATAGAAGCCATTCCTCGCGACTCATTTCTTTGTTCTAATGACTTCAATACATGAAGCACTATACGCGCACCACTAGAACCAACAGGATGCCCAGCGGCTATTGCTCCACCATCACGGTTTAATTTATCCATTGAAGGCGCACCTAAAGCATTGTTTAATCCTAGCTGCGTTTTACAATATTCATCATCATCCCAAGCGGCAAGACAGCCCAGTACTTGCGCGGCAAAAGCTTCATTGATTTCCCAACAATCAAAATCATTCGGTTTTAAATTATGTCGTTGCATAATCGGGGTCGCAGCATGAACTGGACCAAGCCCCATTTGCGATGGATCAAGAGCGGCCCATTGAGAGTCAACTATTTTACCGATCACTTTTAGGCCATGTTTTTTCACTGCATCAGCACTTGCTA
>NZ_JH413835.1:34486-36761 GCF_000162755.2 Legionella drancourtii LLAP12 | reverse complement strand
TAGTCGAATCAGGACGCATACCATCATCTTGAGCATGAACCTTACCTTTGCTATCAATAATCGGCGTTACTTCAGACATTCTATTTTCAGCATAAGCTTTTGCCAGTTTTAAATGACTTTGTACAGAATACTCATCCATCTGTTCGCGGGTAATATTAAAGCGGTAAGCGACTTTTTCGGCTGTTTGTCCCATGTTGATGCCAACGATCGGATCAGTAAGCCCGCGTAGTAATGCAATTACTGGAGCAAGATAAGAGGGTCTGAATTGGCTTACAAGACCGAGTTTTTGACCAAAACTTTTAGCTCCATACCAATTAGCTAGCCAGGAAACCATTTTATGATTAAATAATAAAGGGGCATGGCTCATAGCCTCTGTGCCACCTGCAAGAACCAAATCACTGCGACCACTAGCTATGTCTATAGCAGCATTATCCAGTGCCTGCATACCTGAAGCGCAATTTCTCATTACGGTAAACGCAGGAACGTTATTACCGCACCCTAAGCGTAAAGCGACCACTCGTGCAATGTTGGCCTCATCAGGTCCAGGCATGGCACTACCTAGAATCACTTGATCCAAGTCAGTAGGAGAAAATGGTTGTCGATTTAATAAAGTCATCCCTGCAGCTACTGCTAAATCAGATCCAGAAAAAGGACCTATGCCCTTGGCCTTAAGATATGGGGTCCGACTCCCATCAACGACATACACGTCTCGACCACTTAAATTCGACTTTTGTTTCATTGATCCTCCTTAATAATTATTTTCGATCAAGCCACTGACAATGTCCTGATTTTTATAGTGTTTAAGAGTAGCAGTAAACAAGAAATTTTGGAAATTATAAAAAGAACTAAATTCTAAGATTAATAAATAATAAAGTTTAGTCTACAGTCTGTTGCCATTTCTAAAGCGCCGCTAACTTCAATCATATAATTATCTTCATTTCTTGTGCCATAAAGAATTTCAAGCGAGTGAATTAACTCCGCTAATTTATCATCCACGTCAATAATTTTAATTTGATTTAATCGTGCCAAAATGGAATCAACATCAGATAATTCATGGCGTTTAATTTGTTTCATAATCGAAGCCACTTCGTGACCATGTCGTAGGGAGAAAACAGGAAATAAATAGGTACAATAGTTCGCGTTTTTGCTCTGTGCTACATAGGACTTAAGTTGCATATAGATGTCATCTATACAATATTGCAGATCTTGAAAGTTACCTATTGCACCAATAAATTCATCAAATTCGTCATTGCAACCTAAATAAGGTAAGAGAAAATTTAAAAGATCAGTTGTCACATCAAATTGATGCCTAATTTGCAATAACAAAGCACACATCACGTAGCTAAATGGGTAAATAGCGCATGACACCTTATATTTTAGCTGGCCAAGAACCTCTCGCTCAATTTTAGTCAACATATTGATATAAAAGATATCAGGAATTGAATTATATTGACTGGCATAAGAAAAGAAGCTGCCATACTCAGAATCCTGACGCTCCATTTTATATTGTTTACTTAACGCTGCAAATATTTTCTTATTCTTAATTAGCTTTATAAACGTTTTATTACCTACATGTAGATCATATGCAGCCTTGGTATGAACAATTACTAATCCAATACACAATCTGGAAAAATCAGATAATGAAATGTCTCTACTCTCATTTTTTTTTGCAAAAAAGAAGAGATCTTTAATAATCCCCATAAGCATCAAAGCTTCAAATGGCTTTTTACCGTATAAATGATCTAATAGAAAAAATAAATACTCAACAAACAAAGTTGCTTCTTTTTTATTTGTTTTACAAATCTGTCGTGCCAAATGTTTTAATAGTTCAATATGCCACATGAGGAAAGAATATTAAGATTTTGTCCTTATTTATTAACACAAATTTTTTTATATTAACATGTATTGGATTTTTAATGACCATATAGATTTATTTAAGCCCTTAATTTAACAAATATTATTTTTATTTAGCTGATAATAAAATTTGTGTTGACGTCCTCAAAAATTTTGATATACTGCCGAACAATTGATTGGAGAGATGGCCGAGTGGTCGAAGGCGCTCCCCTGCTAAGGGAGTATGGGAGAAATCCCATCGAGGGTTCGAATCCCTCTCTCTCCGCCAATCGACGCGCCCGTAGCTCAGTTGGATAGAGTATTTGGCTACGAACCAAAGGGTCGGAGGTTCGAATCCTTCCGGGCGCGCCACTTTTTAAAAAGTAGGGGTCTTTCGGGTCTTTCCCAATTACGGGGGCACTCACCAGTTAACAACAGAGCA
>NZ_JH413835.1:0-32677 GCF_000162755.2 Legionella drancourtii LLAP12 | reverse complement strand
TCGCATACCCCTTTGCATCCAGACTGATTATCACGCCACAATATGGAAATGTTGCTACGCTGTAAAAGATGTAATAAAGATTCACTTTGATGAATGCGTTGTTCATCATATGCATGAAAACCATATGGTGAAAACATACAAGGTAAAGAAACCGCTGTAGACGTACCACAACTACTTACCTGGCTAAAATTAAAAATCTGGTGTTTGGCAAGTTCAGGTGTTGTTTGTCTATGGTATCCATCTAGCCCCCAGTTAGCAGCCCTCACGGTTTCTCCCACCACAAGAATAATAACTCGTGGCTTGCTGGTCGCAGGACGAGGAACTTGGTACGCATCATTATCAATTACAATTTTTTCCTGGTTGGCATTATTTCTATGTGCTTTCTTATACACTTTCACCGAAGCAGCAAATATATTTAATGGTGTAATTAAAAAAACAATTTCTTTTCGTTCCCGATGTATTGGCCCCAGATCATTAAAGGCAGCCCAGCCGCCCCCAAAAAACATAAGAAATGATAAAAATATGCAGCCCAAACGCCCTGCCCAGTAAGAGGGCAAGCTTCTTTTATATATTCGAATACGCCATACAAGTAAGGATGGCAAAATTCCCAATAGTAAAAAATAGGGAATAATTCGCCATTGGAGTAACTCTTTTGTTTCTTGATAGTCAGTGCCTAGCGCATTATTAACCATGGTTGAATCAATATATATGTGAAAAGTCATCATAAAATAGACAACAATTGAAGTAACCAGAAATAGGCTGATCATGAACCATCTAAAAGTCCAACGGTTAATAACAAGTAATAATAAAAACCATTGCAAACCGGTAATCGCAATCGCAGTACATAAAACAATAAACCACGTATGTGGCATCATTAACGCTTTGCCACGCACTAACTCAGCCCAAAAAGAGCTGTTACATGCTAAGGTAAAAAAAAGGCTGCATAATAAAGTACTAACTTCACTGGACCAATAGCTAGGACGAATCGTTTTAAAAATAATAGCTCTCCTCAATATTGGCGCATAGTTTACAAATTTTTTTTCGGGTATACACTAAAAATTCATCTAATTTTTGATGGATCAGGGAAATTTTGAAGAGAAATCGAGAAATAACTGTAGATTCGCTCTAATAAACTAAATCTACAGTACATTACAGGGGTGGTTGTAAGAAAAATTATGTAGGATATTTAAACCAAATCGGCATTACTTTATTGAGATAGACCATAAATTTCCATAAACCCACCTGGGATTCTACATTGCCGAATGGATCTGTTTTAGTTTCAGGATAAGCAATACCAAAACCAAATAGACCTGGACCTATAATCCCTACATGAGGATTATGTCGCGTGTCTTCATAATCACCAATCACAATATTTTTACGTTGTTCAAAACCAACGGCATAAATCACTTGATCACATTCAGGTAAAAAACAGGCTATATTGGGTTCAGAGGTATTATAACGCACAAGATTTTCCGGTAAAACACCATCTATATTTTCACGAGCCCATACGGCTGTTTGTCCTTTAAGCCCGGTGTTATCAAAAAGGATCCAATCATCTAGCTCGATGGCATAGCGGCAAGGAGAACGATAAAAATTAATTACTTTTTTAACACCTAACTCGACAAGATAGCGCACAATAATAATGGCGGAATGTGAAGAACCAAATACACCGTAGGTTTCATTAGGATTCACAACCGCTGCAAGCTTTTCTCTATCTATTGCCGTATCAAATGAAATAACATTAAGACCTGGGTAATTTAGTGATGATGGTAAGGCACCAGTAGCTAAAATCACATTTTGCGCGGTGTAACGTTCATTAGCCGAAGATAAAGTCCAAACTCGTTCGGATAAAAACATATGATGTATGGTCGTTTTGATTGCTTGAACTTTCTGCTCTAAATGCTCAGAGACCCATTGCAAGGGCTCAACAACATAGCTCAACATACAGGTTGTATCTTCAGATAAATGATTGAGTTCAAAATCTGGGGCATTTTGATAATTAAAGGAGTCAACGGCTAGTAAAAAGTCTTTAAAGTATTTTACTTTGGTATTACTCGAAACATTTCGCCAAAAAGCGCCTAAATCGCCTACGTTAAAATGCGGATCAATCCATAAAATGTGCTCAGGAGAAATACCATTATCCAATAATTTTCCTACAGCAGCCATCCCTGCAGGTCCTGCGCCAATCACCGCCCATTTAAAATTGTATTTATTCATAAATTCTCAATTAAAATCCATGTTAATTACAGTTTTGCTGCGTAATGCATTCACCATCTGAAGTACAAGTTTGTGCCGTTTGGCATGAAGGATCATAATACCCACCCTCAGGAACACCAATAACGACATTAGCAGATGCATCATCGTTCAAACCATCATCATACCAGACATTATTATGATAACCATGGTAATTACCATTATTATATACATTATTAGGGTGATAGCCACCATTATGATAACCACCGCCACCATGCTCATATGCAAAAGCAAGACTACTAATGGATAAACATAAAGTGGCTATTGAAGCACGCAGATATGTTTTCATATTTTTTCCTTAATCCGTTAGACATACATTCATTGTTTAAATACAACATAAACATGGCGCTGATAATTAAAGTATAGTCTTTGAAGCATAAAAAAAATCAATTATTCTCCATAGCATGTAAGCTCACATTAAAATTGGCATTTTTTTGTTCATTTTATGCTATGTTTTTATGTGGGATTTTACCTCTGGAAAATACAAATACTGTTGCTCTATAATCAATTATGTTAATATAGCTTCTGTTCCAAAAGTACTCTTTGGAATAAAAATTAATTAACAATTTTGGATTCACCACATGGCCGTTACAATAAAAACTCCTGACGAAATAGAAAAAATGCGTGTTGCTGGCAAACTTGCCGGTGAAGTTCTTGAAATGATTGGACCTTACGTGCAAGAAGGCGTTAGCACTGAAGAGCTGAATACTATTTGTCATGATTACATTGTAAATGTTCAAAAGGCTATTCCTGCGCCTTTGAATTATAATGGCTTTCCAAAATCCATATGCACTTCGGTGAATCATGTGGTCTGCCACGGAATACCCGGGAAAAAGACATTAAAAAATGGCGATATCCTTAATATAGACGTCACTATAATTAAAGATGAATATCATGGTGATACGAGCAAAATGTTTATCATTGGAACTCCTTCCGTCAAAGCAAAACATGTAGTACAAGTAGCTCACGAATGTTTATTTATTGGTATTGATATGGTTAAGCCAGGTGTTCAATTAGGCGATATTGGTTATGCCATTCAACAACATGCTGAAAAAAATCGTTGTTCAGTTGTGCGTGATTATTGCGGTCATGGAATTGGTCGTATCTTCCATGAAGATCCCCAAGTATTACATTACGGTATACCCGGAACTGGAATGAAATTAGAACCAGGTATGACCTTTACCATAGAACCAATGGTGAATGTAGGAAAATACCACACACGTTTATTGCCTGATCAGTGGACCGTCGTCACAAAGGATCACAGCCTTTCTGCCCAATGGGAACATACCCTATTGGTTACTGATAACGGTGTAGAAATTTTGACTCTACGCGATGAAGAACGATAATCAACTTATTAAAAATACTGTTAAACAGTTTAAAGAAAAGCTGCGTGAAGAATTTGATCAAAAAACTAATGTCACAACGATTATTCGTAAGTTAGTAACCTTCATCGATGAGCTCATCACCGCCCTTTTCAATAAGAATCAACTCGATAAAGGAGACAATTTTTGTCTCCTTGCCTTAGGCAGTTATGGACGACGAGAACTTCTGCTTTATTCCGATATTGATTTATTATTATTACACACTGATAAAATCTCCAAAGCCCAATTACAACGTGCACAAACATTCATACAGGATTGTTGGGACGTAGGCTTGGAAATAAGCCATCAAATTACTAGTGTTTCTTCTTGTGCTGAATTGGCAAGTCGCGATGTTACCGTTATTTCCAGTATTATGGACATGTTTTTATTATGCGGCCGTGGCTCATTAATGGAAGAGTTAATGTACCAAACTCATCCTTTGCACATGTGGACGAGCAAAGATTATTTTGTAGCTAAGCTTCAGGAACAAAAAAAACGAGATATCAAATATGGTGAGACAGCCTATAACCTAGAGCCTAACGTCAAATACGGTCAAGGAGGGTTGCGCGATCTGCAAATTTTGCTCAGCATTGGTAAACGTCACTTCAACATTAAAAAATTAGCTGATGGTATCGTTTATGGGTTCATTACCGACAAAGAATATGAAAAACTGATGCATTGCCAACATTTCCTTTGGCGCGTCCGCTTTGCATTACATTGCTTAGCTGAAAAAGCAGAAGAACGTCTCTCTTTTGATTACCAAATCAAATTGGCTAATTTCTTTGGTTATAAGGATGCTCCCCATTCCTTAGCCATAGAACAGTTTATGAAAGATTATTTTAAAGTCATCAAACGCAACCGTGAACTCAACGAAATGTTATTACAATGGTTTGATGAAACCATTGCTCAACCCCCCAAACAAAAACTACTGCATCTGGATAATGATTTTCAATTATCGAACCATTATATTGAAGTGCGTAATACACGTGTATTCAACCAAAATCCCCAGGCTTTACTCAAATTATTCTTGTGGATTGCAAAACGTCCAGACATTGAAGGGGTGCGGGCCAGTACCATTCGCTTAGTCATAGAATCACTTTATTTGATAAACAAACGGTTTAAAATGTCACTGGAAACAACTGAATTGTTTATGGATATTCTAAAAACAGATAATGGCCCCTACGAAGCCTTACAATATATGAATCGCTACGGTGTTTTAGCCCATTACCTTGAATGTTTTGCGCTAGTAACCGGGCAAATGCAGTATGATTTATTTCATGTATTTACCGTAGATCAACATACTTTATTTGTGATCCGTAATATAGCGCGCTTTAAACAAGAACATTATGCCCAGCAATTTCCGCTATGTGCGCAAATCATACCTACCTTGGAAAAACCTGAGGTTCTTTATTTAAGCGCCTTATTTCATGATATTGCCAAGGGACAAGGCGGAGATCATTCGGAGCTTGGAGCTATTGAAGCACTGTATTTTGCCCAAAATCACCAATTAGAAAAAGAAGACTGTGATTTACTCACTTGGCTTGTTCGTAATCATTTATTAATGTCACAAACAGCGCAACGACAAGATATTTACGATCCGACGACCATTAAAAATTTCTGCCAACTGTTGCCACAACCCCATTATTTAGATTACTTGTATCTACTTACCGTAGCTGATATTTGCGGCACAAATCCTCATCTATGGAATGCATGGAAAGATTCGCTATTAAAGGAGCTGTATCGCGCGGCCAAGCACCTGTTGCATAAAGAACAAGAGTTGATGGATGAAACAGCATTAATCACAGTACGCAAACAATATGCATTAACCATTCTGCTTTCTGAAGGTATATCACCTAAAGCCATTGAGGAATTATGGGCACAATTTAAAGACCGATATTTTCTACACGAATCACCTGAAGTCATCGCCAGACATACCAAAGCCATATTAACTTGCAATCAATTTCCGCTAGTCATGATTATGCCGCATCATAGTCAAGGTGGAACTGAAGTATTTATTTACATGCCCCACCGCGATGCTCGTTTTACCATTACGACCTCAGTTCTAAGCAATCACCATGTTACAATTCAGGAAGCCATGATTAGTACCTGCAATAATCAATTTGATTTAGATACTTACATTATCCTGGACGAACAAAATCAAGCATTTTTCGATAAGCAACGATCTGCGGATATCCAACGCGCTTTATGCATGCATTTAGCCCAGCATGATCAGCTGCCTGTTGTGTCTCAAAAAAGACGCTCACGTCTTTTAGCTCACTTTAAGGTGAAAACCCAGATTAATTACCATGATGATCTACTGAATAATCATACTCGCTTATTTCTCATAACTGGTGATAGACCTGGACTATTGGCAACGATTAGCAGAGTATTTTTAATATTTAATATTCATTTGCATAATGCAAAAATTGTCACCGCTGGTGAGCGTGCTGAGGATATGTTTTATATTACAAATCAGAAAAATCAGGTACTTACGAGTGAGGAAAAAGAAGTTTTACGACAAAGATTGATCCAAGAACTTTCTTAACTTCGAGTCGTGGGCTTAGCTAGCCATAACCATCAAGCTAAGGATTTTTTCTGATATAACCTCGCTCCGTTCAGACAAAGGAAGCGCTTTAGCGCTGTCTCGAAGCCTTGCACATCTTGACACGAGGCTCCGAGACGGCATAAATGCCGCCTCAGTCTGAACGGTTCTGGAAAGTATTAAAGAACTTTTTTCTTAACTTTGACAGCTATGGTCATTACAGTCCAACCTACACGCTATTTGCTTATTCCGTGGTTGCTAAATAATCCTTTCCAAACTGTTCCAGATAATCATTATAATTACCCAAATAATTTTGCACCCCATGTTGCTCGGTTAATACCAGAACCCGCGTAGAAATATAATCAATAAAGTAACGATTATGGCTCACAAACAACACGGCACCAGGAAAATCCTTTATTGCCTCAATTAAGGCATCAATCGATTCAAGATCCAAGTGGTTGGTTGGCTCATCAAAAATTAAAACATTATGTTTTTCCAAAATAAGTTTGGCCATAATTAAGCGCGCCGACTCACCACCACTTAATACCGCGATTTTTTTATCCACGTCAGAGCCACGAAATAAGACTTGCCCCAGTATTTTTCTGATTTCCTGAGAAGGAGCAGCAACCGTATCTTCCATCCATTGCCATATGGTTTGTTCAGGATTCAATTGGGTACGATAGTCTTGGGCAAAATAACCCACACTCACTGTATCACTCCACTCAAAATCACCTTGATCTGCCTGCAATTCGTTCAATAAAATTTTCAATAAGGTTGATTTGCCAATACCATTAGGTCCAACAATAGCGCATTTGTCACCACGTTGAATGCTAAACGATACATTTTTTAAGAGGATGCGCTCATCGAATCTTTTATGCAATTGCTCTACGTTAATTACAGACTTACCGGATGGTCGTCTCTGATGAAAATTAAAAAAGGGTTTGGAAATATTAGAGTCTTTGATTTCAACCAACTCAATGCGATCAATCATTTTTTGACGAGATGCAGCCTGACCCGCTTTACTTGCTTTGGCGCCAAAACGATCGACAAAACTTTGCAAGGCATCAATGCGTTTTTCCTGATTTTTCAGTTCACTTTGCTTTAAACGCAAACGCTCTTCTTTCGTTAAACAAAACTTATCATAATTACCTGGATAATCCATAACCGTATCATAATCAATATCGAGAATGTTCGTAGATAAGTTATTAAGAAAACTCTTATCATGAGAAATAAAAATCAATAACCCCTTAAAAGATGTTTTCAAAAACTCTTCAAGCCAGGCAATAGAAATAATATCTAAATGGTTTGTTGGCTCATCAAGGAGCATAATGTCTGGTTGCTGATAAAGTACCTGAGCTAATAAAACACGCAACTTATAGCCACCAGATAAAGCACTCAAGGGGCCAAAATGAAATTTTTCAGCGATGCCCAGGCCCAATAATAAATTTTTTGCGCTGGACTCTGCTTCATACCCCCCTTCATTCATCACGATTTCTTCTAATTCACTAAGACGATAGCCATCTTCCTCAGTAAATACTTCTTTAGAATAGAGTGCATCTTTTTCAGTAAGTGCATCCCATAAAACAGGGTTTCCACGAATAACCACATCAATAAGTCGATCGTCTTCATAGCGAAAATGATCTTGCTTTAAAATCCCTATCTTATGACTTTTCGCTTTTTCAACCGAACCATGTGATGGCTGCTCCTCACCTGATAAGATTTTGAGAAACGTCGATTTACCTGTCCCATTTGCACCAACAACCCCATAGCGCTGTGTGGGTAATAAAATTAAGTCCACATCCATGAATAAAGATTTTGGACCAAACTGCATCCCTATATTTTTTACATCTAACATTGCCACAACCTCATAGTTCAGCGACAGGCTTTAAAGAAATCAGATAATAAAAGAGCACATTCTGACTGCATTATCCCCTCATCAATTTGTACTTTATGATTTAAAGGATAACCTTGTAATAAGTTATATACAGAACCCGCCGCACCGGCTTTAAAATCGCGGGTTGCAAAAACCACTCGTTTAATCCGTGCATGGACTATAAGACCGGCACACATAGGACAAGGTTCAAGAGTTACATAAAGAGTAGTATCTAATAAGCGGTGATTTTTTAGCTGTTGCGCGGCCTGTCTAATAACGCGTACCTCAGCATGATCTGAAGGATCGTGACTATTTTGTACTGCATTTCGACTTGCCCCTAATAGCTCACCTTCGTTACTAACCAATACAGCACCAACAGGCACCTCACCTTCATTTTGTGCAAGGAAAGCTTGTTCGTAGGCTTGCTGCATCCAGTATTGATCGTTCATTTTTTTCGTTTACATCTCTGGATTCCGCGGACAAGCCGCGGAACATATAGGGATTATAGAGTATCAGTGACCTATTCCCACTCAATAGTAGCTGGTGGTTTCCCAGAAATATCATAAGTCACACGCGAAACACCGTCGACTTCATTAATAATTCGATTGGATACCTGCCCCAAAAATTCCCAAGGCAAATGCGACCAATGCGCAGTCATAAAATCGACTGTCTCCACTGCACGCAGGCAAATTACATAATCATATTTACGTCCATCCCCCATCACACCGACACTTTTGACGGGTAAAAACACCGCAAATGCCTGACTAACTTTATGATAAAGGCCCGCTTTATGCAGCTCTGCAATAAAGATAGCATCTGCTTTACGTAAAATATCCGCATATTCTTTTTTGACTTCAGCTAAAATTCGTACCCCTAAGCCAGGCCCAGGAAATGGATGCCTGTATACCATATTGTGAGGTAGACCTAATTCAAGTCCAATGCTGCGTACTTCGTCTTTAAATAATTCGCGTACAGGTTCTAATAATTTCAACTTCAATGTTTCAGGCAAACCACCCACATTATGATGCGATTTAATAACTACTGAAGCGCCATTAATATTCGTTGCTGCCGATTCAATCACATCAGGATAAATAGTCCCTTGGGCAAGCCAGGATATGCCCGTAATTTTATGTGCTTCTTCATCAAATACTTCAATAAAGGTATGACCAATAATTTTTCTTTTTTCTTCCGGGCAAGTGATTCCTTTAAGTGCGCCTAAAAACTTTTCTTCCGCATTGACGGCAATGATGTTAATTCCCATATGCTGACCAAACATCTTCATGACATCATCAGCTTCATTAAGGCGCAGCAGGCCGGTATCAACAAAAACACAAATTAATTGGTCGCCAATTGCTTTATGTAATAAAGCAGCAACCACCGAAGAATCAACCCCTCCAGATAAACCAAGAAGTACCTTTTCCGTTCCTACTTGTTCTCTAATTTTATGGATTGCTTCATCGATAATAAGTTCAGAAGTCCAATTAGTAGCCGCTTTACAAATATCAACAACAAAACGTTGTAAGACACGTAGTCCTTGTAAAGTATGGGTTACTTCTGGATGAAATTGCAAACCATACATATGGCGACTTTCATCAGCCATTCCAGCAATTGGTGCATTACGCGTTTCACAAATAACCTTAAACCCTGGTGGTAAAGCAGTTACTTTATCGCCATGACTCATCCAAACATCTAATAAGGCCTCACCCTCAGCAGAGGTTCGATCTTCGATTTGGGAAAATAACTGACTATGGCCATGTAATTTTAACTCCGCATAGCCAAACTCTCTTACGGAAGAAGATTGTACGTCGCCACCCAATTGTACTGCCATGGTTTGCATACCATAGCAAATGCCCAATATGGGCAACCCAGCAGTAAAAATCCATTCTGGCGCACGGGGATTAGCATGATGAGTAACCGTTGAGGGACCACCCGATAGGATTACGCCACAAGGATTAAGTTGGGTGAATTGCTCTTGCTCTATATTAAAAGGATGAATTTCGCAATACACACCTAGCTCACGCACACGCCGGGCTATTAATTGCGTGTATTGAGAACCAAAATCAAGAATAAGCAAGGGATGTTCTTTTAAATCATTCATTAATTGTCTACCTGATAATTCGGTGCTTGTTTGGTAATACTGACATCATGTACATGTGACTCGCGCATTCCCGCATTAGTTACTTGTACGAATTCAGTTTTGGTATGCAATTGTTCAATTGTTTCACATCCAGTATAGCCCATGCATGAACGCAAACCGCCTAATATTTGGTGAATAATCGTTTGTACTAATCCTTTATAGGGAACACGCCCTTCAATGCCTTCAGGAACTAATTTCTCAGAGCCTAATGTAGCATCCTGAAAATAGCGATCGCTTGAACCTTGAGCAGAGGCCATTGCGCCAATTGAACCCATACCACGATAACTTTTATAGGTAGTGCCTTGATATAACTCAATTTCACCTGGAGATTCTTCTGTTCCAGCAAACATACTTCCCAACATGACGGTATCCGCACCTGCGGCTAATGCTTTGCATACATCGCCTGAAAAACGAATGCCTCCATCAGCAATCAAGGGAATTTTACCCTTAAGCTCTTGAGCAACATTAGCGATGGCACTAATCTGTGGTACACCGACACCGGTTACAATGCGCGTAGTACATATAGAACCAGGGCCTATACCTACTTTAACGGCATCCGCACCCGCTTCATATAAATCACGTGCAGCGGCTGCTGTGGCTATATTGCCACCAATCACTTGCACATCAGGATAATGTTTTTTGATCCATCGTACCCGGTCGATTACACCTTGAGAATGACCATGAGCTGTATCAACGACAATGACATCAACGCCAGCGTCAACCAAAGCCGCAACACGCTCATCAGTACTCTCACCTACACCAACAGCTGCGCCAACACGCAATTGCTCAGAATCGTCTTTACAAGCATAAGGATTTTCTTTTGCTTTTTGAATGTCTTTAACTGTAATTAAGCCACATAATTCAAAAGCTTTATTCACTACCAATAATTTTTCAATACGGTGTTTATGCAACAAGCTACGCACTTCTTCACGGCCGGCCCCCTCTTTAACAGTGACTAAACGTTCCTTAGGAGTCATTACTTTGGCAACGGTTAAAGATAAATTGGTTTCAAACCGAATATCACGACTGGTTACAATCCCGACTAAATTCTGACCATCAACCACTGGAACACCTGAAAAGTTATGTTTGGTCATGACATTCAATAGTTCCCTTACGGTAAGATCTGGAGTTACCGTCACCGGATCTTTAACCATACCGCTTTCAAATTTTTTCACTTTACGAACTTCATCTGCTTGGGCACTAATCGTCATATTCTTATGTATAATACCAATACCACCTTCTTGAGCTAAAGCAATGGCTAAACGTGCTTCAGTCACGGTATCCATGGCTGCAGATACTAAAGGCATATTCAAATTGATCGTGCGAGTTAGCCTGGTTTTTAAAGACACATCTTTAGGAAGAATTAAAGAGTGTGCAGGAATAAGTAAAACATCATCAAACGTTAATGATTGCTGCACAATATTCAAAGGCATTTTATTCTCATTAAAGTAGTTAAATTAACCAGTCAGTATACTACAAATACTAAATAAATTAAATAGGTGAATTGCATTTGTGCTACAAAATATAGAAAACTAAAATCTGAACAAATTATCCGCAGTTCGCGCAATAGCGCGCTATTAGTAGCTCTGCTCGATCCGTTCGGGCTGGTCTGATTCCTTATCCATAACTCACGCTATTTACTGCTAACTAAAATAAAAGCACCGCGCAAGATGATTTCAATTGAACATTCAGTATAAATTATATACACTTAATTTGTTTGCCGGTTTATAAAACCAGCTCCACTTAAGTACACAACTAACCGTATTCTCGTTAATTTGTTAAATATTTAATTAGAGGAATATTTATAATGAGGTATAAAAAAAACGAGCCTTTAATCTATCATAATACCGACCATGCAGCTTGTGGCGTTAGCATGATTGTTAATTTTTCTAAAGAAGGAAAGTTTATTACGTCTCATGCGTTAGTTCAAGAAGGACTTAAAGCTCTTGCCAGCTTTGCATATCGCACAGGTTATAACCGCGCCACGGGAGAAAGTGATGGTTCTGGCATCAGATTTTATGGGTTACCAACCCCTTTTTTTAACAAACTAATCAAAAAAGGCGACTTTAAAGGGAACAATTTAATTCATTTAACGTTAAAAAATCACCATTATGCTCTAGGTCAATTTTTTTTAGCGAATGAAGCAGAACAGCAAGCACAAGCAAAAACATTAATCGAAACCTGTGCCAATCAGCAAAATTTAACGGTTGTTGGCTGGCGCAATCTAGAAAATGCAATGAACCTAGATGTTTTATCCGGCGTGACACTCGCCAAAAAACCGGCCATATGGCAGGCGCTTGTACTGTCGAACACGCCCAAAAGCGCTGTATTAAGCGAATCCAGTGTAATTGAAATGAGCCACCGTATCTACCATGAAGCGCAAGTGCAGCAAATAATACTTCACACAGTAAGCCTTAGCACTGAAAAAATTGTTTATAAAGGCATGATCCCCGCGCCGTTACTGGATACGGTATATCTCGACCTACAAGAGCAAGACTTTACTGCTCACGCCTGCGACACTCATGCGCGCTTTGCCACCAACACCAGCCCTCAATGGTCAAATGCTCAACCTTGCCCCAACTTTATATCGCATAATGGTGAGTTAAATTCCGCCTTAGGCAATGCCAAGCAAATGAGCAATGAATTAAGATCCCGAAACTATAAAGGTGTGTATCCTAATAAACAATTATCCGATTCAATGCAGTTTGATGCGGATCTTGCAAATCAGATAACCATGAAAAACATTCCTCTCGAGGAAGCCCTTACTCGTCTTATGGCCCCAGATGTTGGGGATTATACAGATGAAATTAAGGCCATGCTTAAATACTGGGCTTTGGAACGCACACCCTATAATGGTCCGGCATTTATTGTCGCTGGCGCAGGAGGTTATTTTATTGCAAAATTAGACAGCATGGGTTTACGTCCTTCGCGTTGGATCCTCGTCAAGGACAAAAACGATAATCGATGTTTTTATGCTGCATCGGACGACTTCGTTAGTTCTACTGAAAATGTCGTTATTAGCAAAGGACATCTGGAACCTGGCGGGATGATCATGTTAACGCCTCAAGGTGAGTTATTACAGACCCAAGCAATCCTGGAGCGAATCGCCGCACGCTACAATCAAACAACAACAAATTACTTTCAACACCAACTCCAACAGCAATTAGTTTCCGTTCCTGAATATAACCCAATCGGTGCACAGCAAGAATATGAACGGGCTCCTGCTGGCGCTGAACTGCAACGTATCTTATACGCGGCAGGCTGGAATTATGAGTCCGAAGATCAAGTAGTCCGTTTTATGGCAGAAAATGCATGTGAGCGAACGGCAGCGATGGGTGATGACACGAATATCTTATATACTCATTCCTTACCACCACATATTTCCTATTTCTTTCATCAGTTATTTGCTCAAGTCTCAGCACCACCATTAGATTCTATAAAAGAACGTGATCGCTTTTCACTAAATACTTTTTTAGGAGGAAGTTTCGATACATCAATGATCGAAATTTGCTCGCCAATTTTAAGTGCAGGTCAACTTCATTGGATAGAACATCATAAAAAATTAAGAGCACAGATTATTGATATCAGTTTCTTCACCCCATTGACAGGTAGTGTCCCATCCAATGAAAGAACAATGACGCTCTTAAGCACCGCCATTCGCCATTTGCTCCAAAAAGTTGAAAAAGCAATCAGTGAGTCATCAACGGCTATTTTAATCCTCAGTGATAAGAATGCAGGTTCACAACGAGCAGCAATTCCTGATTTAATCGCCGTTGCAGGGGTAAGAAAGTTTCTTGAGAGTAAGAATTTAGACTTTAAAATTTCCATTGTTATTGATTCTTACCAAATTAATGGCCCCCACCAAATGTCTACCTTATTAGCACTTGGGGCAAAAGCAATATATCCACGTGGGGCTTATGCAAAAATTCACGAACTTTTTCCTGGTAATCCGCAACCCTATTATAAAAACTATAAAGAAGCTCTACAAAAATGCTTACTCAAAACAATGGGAAAAATGGGAATCACCGATGTTAATAATTACATTAACAGCTCGCTGGTTGCTGCTCTGGGACTTGATTTAAGCCCTACTAAAAAAGCGCTTACCGAAACCCCGACTTTATCTGCAATTTTTGCATCCATCTATTCACCGTTAAAGGGAGTCGCTCTTCGCCATATTAGCCAGAGCCTAATGGCAAGACATCAACAAGCTTTTGATCCTGATAATGAATTTATCCTGTTACCACGTTCAGGCTATTACATGCCTGAAAAAGAAGGCATAAAACATGGATTTGGCCCCGAAATAATCAACGCTTTCACTTCCTGGATGAAGGAAGAAGACTTAAATGCCAAGTTATATCAAATGCACCTTATTTTACAGCACAAAGGTTATCTCAATTTTATCACGGATATTAGTTCTTTTTCTATTGAACAAGGATTCCTCGATCCACGCATTAAAAACAGTGAAGGATTTTATCCAAGTTTGTCTTTAGAACAATTTAAGCCCTCAGCAGCATTCAAAAAACTTACTCAAACAATCGAAAATTATCGACGTGAAAATCCAATATCATTGCATGATTATTTTGTAATCAAATCAAATATAAAAGACAAGAGAACAATGAGCAAGCGTCCAGTACAGAGCCAACAGGAAATTCGTAGCTTATTATTTTCAGGCAGCATGAGTCAGGGAGCATTGACCGTTGCCGATCCTAAAACCCCCAATAAATTAGGTGCCCATGAAACATTAACGCGTGGAATGAATGCTATTGGTGCGAAATCAGCCTCTGGCGAAGGAGGCGAATCCCCCCTGGATCTGCGTCAACTACTAACCACCACACGGAGTAAACAATTTGCATCAGGACGATTTGGAGTAAGTGCCGAACAAGTACTTAGGGCAGAAGAAATAGAAATTAAAATAGCTCAAGGCGCAAAACCTGGTGAGGGGGGTGAATTGCCCGGAACTAAAGTCTCCATTCGTTTTGCAGCACAACGCGGCGGTCTTCCCCATCTTAACTTTATTAGCCCCCCACCCCATCATGATATTTATTCCATTGAAGATCTGGAACAGTTAATTCATGACATTAAATCAGTCAATTATCATGTAAAGGTTGCGGTTAAATTAGTCGCGTCACAAGGTATTGGTACCATCGCTGTAGGGGTCGCCAAAGCCGGAGCAGATGTAATTAATATCGCCTCTAATTCTGGAGGCACCGGAGCCTCACAACAATCAAGCATCAAACATGCTGGTTTCCCTGCCGAGCTGGGACTTGCTGAAGTAGATAAGGCGTTACGTCAAACACGTCTGCGAGATTTCGTACAATTACGTGTTAGTGGCGGCTTTAAAACAGCAGAGGAGATAATTATTGCCGCTATTTTAGGCGCTGATTTATTTGAGATTGGCACCACAGCCATGCTTACTCTAGGCTGTAAAATGCAGCGCACCTGCAATCTGAGTTGCCAGCCAGGAGTAGCAACAGAGGGACATCTATTTAAAGGCGATCAAATAAACACTGAGCGCTACTTTGTAAATCTTGCCGCCGGAGTTCAGGAGCGGTTGATTGAACTTGGTTTTCATAGTCTTTATGAGCTAAGAAACCGTACTGACTTGTTACACTTACTCAACCAAAAATCATTAGATATCTATGATTTTTCAGCAATTCTTGAGCGAAAAGGTTTGCCGCCACTTTTAAATGAACAAGAACAGAAACTCATACGCGACCAAATGCAGCGAGCGTTAACTCGCCCCAAAGAAGACAAACTCATTCGCATTATTCAACACGAACTAACCCAAAAGGATATTTTCACCTCAAAGCCAATTAATCTAACAACCCAAGATCGCAGCTTCGGTGCTCGAATTGTCGGTATTCTGTTCCCTTACTTACACGAAAAGCCACAAAGAACAATAATGATTAATACGACAGGAAATGCGGGGCAAAGTTTTGGTTTTTTAAATGCTTCAGGCATGATTTTGAAGCATATAGGAACAGTTCAAGATGGCTGTGCTAAAAGCATGACGGGAGGTGAGTTAATTCTTTGCACCCCGCCTCAAGAGAATGCAGATACTGCCGCTCAAAATACAATTGCGGGTAATGCCATGCTTTATGGAGCAAGTGGGGGCAAAATTTATGTTAATGGTAAAGCGGGACATCGTTTTGGAATTTTACTCAAAGGGGCCGAAGTAATTGTTGAAGGAGTTGGTGATTTTGCTTTTGAATACATGACATCAGGAACAGGAATGATTTTAGGTAAAGCAGGTAAAGGATTAGGAACTGGTGCTTCAGGAGGTATTCTCTTTGCTTATGATCCAGATAATTCACTACAGCCATCGAATTTTGTGCGCACCGCATCCGCTGAAGAACGGAATAGCTATAGTCAAGCAATCCGAACCCTTCTAAAGGAGCATAAGGAAAAAACGAATTCATCCATTGCGAAAAAAATAATACAAAATTTTAATTTGGCACATTTTAAAGTACTAATTCCCACTGAAATGGATAAAATTAATCAATTACGACAAATACTTGATGTAATTCACACTTATCGTTTAAGAAAATCCCCTTTAACTCAAGGTATGCACGTTTGGCTAACCCACAAAGCACTCACTACGCCACCAGCAGAAGATGCTGAATTAGAAGAACTTCGTGAGATTATTCAAGATACTACCTTATCTATATTTTCACCTGCTGTAAAAGCAACGCTTTCTGAGCTTTATCCGACCAAACCAGGTGCAGCACAATTAGAGTTTCGACTCCCTGTAACTGCCATTAAAAAAATTTCGAAACAATCCCCGAAAACACCCAATCCAGTAGAAAAACGCTTAATGGATATTCACGGGATTCTTGATCATGAACTGCTCAAACCGCTAGACAATATTCTCGCTTACATTACAGAGCTCACCCAAGATGCCAACGGATGCTCTGGTTGCCGTGCACAATCTTGTGCCGGTGGTGAAAAAGTAGATACTGGATGCCCTAGCGGTAAAGGAATCAATACCATTAATTCACTTCTTAAAAAAATTGGCTCTATTAATGAACAAGGAGTTTTAACTAAAGAACAGTGGCATTATTTGCGGCAAGCTTTTGCAGTACAAATTCAAGAGTCTCCTTTTATCTCCTACACCGGTGCAGCCTGTCCTGCTCCATGTCAAGATTCGTGTACCGAAACGATTCCTCACCCGGGTGATACAAATGAGCAAAGAGGTGGCAAACGTATTGGTGAACATGTTCATATTAAAGACATTGAATTCGATCTTTATCAAATAGGCCGTGCTTTAGGTTGGTTTGACGGCAAAAAAAGATGGGCTCCAGAGGAAATTTCTTTAGTTTTTGGTAAAAATACTACGGATGGATTAATAGAAAAACACGCTTATGATGAACTAATGCAACATTTTAAACCACCCTTTTGCTTACCCCAACATCTAAAAAAGAAAAATAAGGAATTAATCATCATCGGCTCAGGACCTGCTGGCATGCAAATCGCATATAAGGCCTTGCTCGATGGGATTCAAGTTCGCATGTATGAGAAATCGGATAAGGCAGGCGGATTACTTGTTGATGGAATACCTGCACACAAATTTGATAAGACTTATCTGAATGAAGATTTTGTATACCTCCAAGCAATGGGGCTGGAGTTGCATCTAAACAGCGAGGTATTTTATGAGGAACAAACTGGCGATTATCGCATAAAAAATGATGAACACAGTCAACCTATTGCAAACAGCCATAACGAAAATCAGTACATTGCCTTATGTATTGGTACCGGCCAACCTAAATCTCTGGCACCAGCAATCACAACGGGGCTTAGTAGTACGGAACGTCAAAAACTGGTACAAGCTATTGATTTTCTCAAAGCAACCAATGATATTGCTAATGAACTAAACAAGAATCCCACCGTTTCTTTAGAGGAAAAAGAAGCCCTGATTAAAAAATATTTAGCGCATATGGATCCACGCCATAAAAAAATTGTCGTCATTGGTGGTGGGGATACAGCGCAAGATGTTATTCGTTGGGTAGCACGTTATTTTAATCAAACGACAGAAAACTTAGGCGACTTAAATATTTTGGTTAGAGGCTATCAACCTAAAAAACGCGCCATTATGGATGCCTATCCATCCCTCTCGCGAGCAGCAACGTATGAAAATAAATTGAAAAAAGCAGAAGTTACGTACGTTCAAGGGACAGAATTATTTTTAGTTGAGCCAGTAAAAATTACAGCAAACGCTGATGGAACTCTGAATCTGCAAATTAAACAGTCTAAATTTAAATATGCCGAGACAATAAAAAACGATGCCCGTTTGACAGCGCTTTTTGATGCATTACCACGAGAATTAAAACCCATTGAACAAGAAAACATTCTATTAAGTGAAATTGATCAGGTTGATCTGATTCTCTGTGCTTTGGGATTTGAAGGAACTAGTAATCTACCCTTAGTACATGCGATTAAAAAATATCATTTAAAGAATGTTTATATAGCCGGTGATGCAACAGGAACCGGAATTATTGTCGCGGCTCAGAATAATGCAAATAAAATTTATAGCCACATTAAAAAAGCAATGGGTATACAGAATATAATGGTAACCAAACCCAGTACCGTATTGAAAAACATTCGTACCTAAGTCTTTTGTTCATTCAGAAACAGCAATGCACTAATAAAATGGATAACACTTGAATTAAAGATTCAATAACGTGTACACTGTTGGTTAAATATTGTGTTGAATCAAAAAAAATAGGAAGGGTTCAGCGTTGGCTAAAATAATTGTTATTACATCGGGTAAAGGTGGAGTAGGTAAAACCACTACTTCGGCAGCTTTTTCTTCAGGTCTTGCTCTATTAGGTCATAAGACCGTAGTCATTGATTTTGACATTGGTTTGAGAAACCTGGACATTATTATGGGGTGTGAACGACGCGTCGTTTATGACTTTATCAATGTGATTAATGGTGAGGCGAGTCTGAATCAAGCGCTGATTAAAGACAAACGTCTTCCTAACCTTTATATTCTTCCGGCATCGCAGACACGTGATAAAGATGCGTTAACAATTGAAGGTGTTGAAAAGATTCTAAATGATCTTGCCAAAGACTTTGATTTCATTATCTGTGATTCCCCAGCAGGAATTGAAGCCGGTGCATTAATGGCGATGTATTTTGCAGATCATGCCATTGTAGTCACCAACCCTGAAGTGTCTTCTGTTCGAGACTCAGACCGTATTCTTGGCATACTAGCAAGCAAGACAAAACGTGCTATAGACAATGCTCTACCTGTGCAAGAACATTTATTATTAACCCGTTATGATCCTGAACGTGTTGAACGTGGCGACATGTTATCCGTTACGGACGTAAAAGAAATTTTAGCAATTCCATTAGTTGGGGTTATTCCAGAATCAAAGTCAGTACTCAAAGCTTCAAATACAGGTATACCTGTAGTGCTTGATGAAGCCAGTGATGCAGGCATTGCTTATCAAGACGCTATTGCTCGTTTTCTTGGTGAAGAAAGACCAATGCGCTTTATTAACAATGACCGAAAAGGATTATTGCGTCGCTTATTCAGTAAAAACAAGGAGGAAGTGACCGTATGAGCATATTTACCTATTTACGCAGAAGAACTGCTTCGGCCTCTGTTGCTAAAGAGCGTCTGCAAATTATCATTTCGCATGAGCGATCACAACGGAACACCCCCGATTACCTGCCGCAATTACAGGAAGAAATCCTTGCCGTAATTGCTAAATACGTTCATGTAACACGCGATAAAGTTAGCGTGAACCTCGAACGTATGGGTGATAATTCGGTATTAGAATTAAATATTACCATGCCGGATGATGTGGCAGAAGAAGCATAACCCAAATCAGTGTGTATTCTTTTCTGATACTAGGCTTGCTTTTCGTGCGCCGCAGCCCTTTTTTTATATTTCCCACTAGGGTTTTACGGGTAGGCTTGTCTTTTTTTTTTACATGTTTTCCGATGATTTCTCCTAATTAACTACAGACGCAATGGATGCGACTGTATCCATCGATGTACACGCTAAATTGAACAACCTGAACTCAATCATATCATATATGGTTAAAATGGTAATTGCTCAGTCCAACTCGAATCAATGATTTTTTGGTAGATAAGCTGCTGCCATTGCTCCATACTATGACCTCCTGCAGCAGAATCGCCGCTCCAATTATTTTTATTCCACAAATAAATTTCCAAACATTTCATTTGTATTTGCTTCTGAAACGTACTGAGATCAATACTATTTGGAGGCATTACAGATAGATAACCATCAATGTATGGTTTTATTTTATCTTGCCAGTTCATTTCATTATGAACAATGGAGTTAAAAAAAGGCCGGGCCACATCTTCCATAAACCAATTCATACTTGGCAGATCAAAATCAATAACATGGATTTTCTGCCCGTCACTAAACACATTTCCTTTACGATGATCACCATGCGTTAAACCATAATTTTCTGCTGTTTGCTTTCTTTCATTAAAAAATTTCGTTACCGCAGTTAATGTATCTTGCAAAGCTTGCGATTCATGTTGGGCATAGTCATTTAACTCTTCAAGCGATTTTTTCCAGCTCGTATAAATATGCTTACCCGATTGATAACCAAGAGAAGCGTGATGCAATTTCCCCAGCGCCTCTCCCCAACGCTTATACAGCGCTAAATCAGTGTGATCAAAATGAATAGACTTACCTGGCACTTCGCGACAAACGTGGGCAAGAAATAATTCAGCTCCTTGCTGAATAGGTTCAACCCATAATCGATTTAATGACAAGACAGGCTCACAAACAGGCACGCCATGCTCAAAGAGATGTCGTTGATAAGCAATAGCCGCTTGCAGCTCGTCTTCGCTACGAAGTTTTGCATGAGTTAAGCGCAGATAATTACCTTGACCAAGTGTCTCAAATCGATAAACTAAATTAATACCCTCGCTGACTAAGCTTATAGATTCAATTGCTTCATCCCATTGTTTTACTGCATGTTTGGGCGTCGTTGCACTATCGATGCGTTTTAACACTTCATTCCACATGAAAACCTCTTTTTTATTTACTCTGTTTAATGTTAATAACTTGGTTCGCAAAAATTTAAGATGAAAACCCTGCTCATGTTACCTGTTGCGTATTGATTTCAGCAAGCGTAACAAATTGTCTTGCTAATGAGGCATCAATTATCTACAGCGCCATATAATTTGTATGTTTCTATAAAAATAGCCCAAAATCCAGGGTCTGTTAACATTTCACTAGATTGAGCTAAGATAATAGAAAGGACAACGGGAAATACGCGGAAAATAAAATACTGTAGTATGATTAAATTGTAGAGGCATATTTAATAATTGGGGAATCGTTATGAAAACTAAAAATAATAACTGGTTAGCGTGTGTCATGTATACGATCACACTATTTGCCTTACCATGCATCGCAGATGCTGAGAGAGAACGATTTGAGGGGCATCGGGGTAGACCAATGGAGCACTCACATCACGAGCAAAGACATGTAAACCGTCATGAGACCGTAGTGCATCATGGACATACCAATGTTCAAACTCATAATAATGGAGCCCAAGGCAAGTATTATCATAATGGCAAACATTACAACTATTACCATAATGGTAAGTATTACAATTATTATCATGGTGGTAATTACTATAATTATTACAATAATGGTAGATATTATAATTATTTCTACAACGGCGCATATTATTTGTACTTAATTAATGGTGCTTATTATAACTATTACTACCATGGAAGATATTACAAAACCTGTGTGAAAACACCTGGAAATCCTGCTGTAATGGTATGCCATTAAACATAGCCAAGGCTGTAAAGCCCTTAGCTAGCTATAAAATCAAAAGACGATTTTTAAAATCAAATCGTCTTTTTTATATTCTAAAAATAGTTCGCCAACAAAGCAATAACGCACCTGAGCTTAATAGTGTTTTCGTAGAAGAAACTGGAGCAATATTATAAAATGTGGTTCTGTGCAAAAACAACCGAACCCTTGGGACAAAAATGATTTCAATGTTTGCCATACCTAATTGCGACACCGTAAAAAAAGCGCGCAATTTCTTAGAAAAAAATAAAATTGATTATGAGTTTATCGATTTCAAAAAATGCCCACCAACCAAAGCTCAAATAGAAGCATGGAGTGATTATTCAGGTGAACTTCCCGTCAACAAAAAAGGAATGACTTACCGAAAATATAAAGAAACTTTTGAAGCGTTGAGTACAGCGGAAAAAATAGACTTTATTATCGCCAATACTTCACTAATTAGAAGACCTGTTTTGGTACAAAATGGCAATGTAATCGCATTAGGTTTTGATGAAGAACACTATAAAAAACTACTAACAAATGCCTGAGGTTTGGCACAAACAAGCGACACACGGAAGAGAGTCATTATAGGCCCGTGTTTACAAAGCACTTTCCTTATGTACTGATATATTTCTAATACATAAGGAGTTATGCTGACTTTAATGATAAAGCAGATTCTTGCTTTTTAAGCTCAGTATAAAACTCATGCTCTTTTTGTGCGACGTGTTTTTTGTATCCTTCAGGATCAACAAAAGGATTAATAACACTACGATTCAATAAGGCATATTTTTTACCTAGATCAAAATACATGGCATGTGCACCAAGGAAAATATCACAGTGCAACGATTTTAATACTTTAATCGCATGTTCATAATCTTTTGCAATATTAGGATAAGTAGTATTGTTAATAAGTTTATAACCAGGATTTACGCCAAGACTACCCACCATGACAACTTGATATGGTTTACCGTGCTCCATAACCTGCATAGTCCAGGTAATACAGCCTTTTGTATGACCTGCGGTCAAATGAGCAGTTAATACCGTACCACCTAATTTTACTGTATCACCATCATGAAGAGTTCTATCTACGGTCGTTGCAGGAAAATACATGCTGGTATCATTTGCATAATGAAAATCTGATTTGCCGCCAGACTCAATGACCGGAACATCTTCAGCCATCACCATGTACTTTGCTTTTGTTTCTTGTTTTATTAATTGGCTACCAGCAGCATGGTCAAGATGAGCATGACTTATTAATAAAATTTTGGTGTCGCTAAATTTAAACCCTAATGCTTCAATGCTTTTTTTAATCATAGGGACATTCACTTCAAGATCACTATTGATAAGAATGTTGCCTTTAGGCGTAACGATTAAATAACTAGCAAGATCATCGGTTCCTACGTAATATAAGTTCCCTGCAACTCGAAAAGGTGGGAATGGATTTCCAACTGGATAAGCAAAACATAAATTACAAAATAGTGTAATAGCCAAAGATAAAAACAGAGATACTTTTTTCATTTTAATTCTAAAAAACTCGACAAGAGACACCTGTACCTATTCTACACAAATATTCCATAATTTTATTTAACTTTCATAACTCATTAATTTTACTGATACCGTTGCGCAAAACAGAGTGCACCATAACCTGACAGAATTAGAATTACTGAAAAAATTGCGTTATTAAGAGAATAATCCTAATGGCACTTACTTAAGGAAAATATTCAATATAATTGATTATATGGTTAACTTGCCGGTAATTAAAGTAACTTCTCAATGAGTCCGAGAAACATCGTCCAGAACAACGTGAGAGATCTCCTAAAAGTGGCACGGTGCCAATACCAGGAGCTCGCTCACTGCATTTGAGATAACGCGATTCCCTTGGTTATTGAGAAGTTACATATTAAACATTTAACCATTTGATTTTAATCATAAATTATCTTAAGCAAGCGCCATCCGAGAATAACTTCGATAACACTAGCTTAGATAAAAAAATAACAAAGCGAATCCTCTCGCCTGCATATAGGACAATGGCGAATTATTTTCAATAGCGATTCAGAAAAATATCACCCAAAGTGATACAAAATAAAAATAGCACATTAACTAGTACGCAAAAATGAGTTATTTCAACCCATTCCCTTGGTGACGCTTAATAATATCCCGACTCTTGCAATTTTTGACTTATGCCTCTAAGAGAGGTAAATCAGCGAGGCCAAGATGTATTCAATCATTGTCCAGATTCATCAAGTGTTCATAGATACTTCGTGCCATATGTCGCTCATCATTACGCTCATAAGAATCAGCCAAATCCAGCAAAATCCCCTTAGCTGCGTCTGCCTCAACCGTTCCTGGGTGATCACTGACGAGTTTCCAGCAAATCTCTGTTGCTTGCCGCAAATTACCTTCAGCCAGATATTGCTGAGCCATAAAAAGAAGCCGCCCTAGCAATACCAGCTCGATACCTGGATTTGCTGTAGCTGTAAATGAACTTTCCTCTATTCTAACTGTAGAATCATTCATATTGGTAGTCATGATCATCTCCTTTGTTTAACATTTTAATTCCTATTTAGTCATATACTGACTAAATTAACGATGGCCCACTAAGGTGCTTCGACTGATTGAAGAGTGCAAAAACTATACGCTGGCCATGGTCCCGTTAATACAAAGTGTAATCCAAATGGATTATACTTGGCATTCATCAAATCAACTTGTTCTTTGAATATGGAACTCACCACCCTGGGAATTAGAAAAGCCCAGTGAAGGATTGATGTTCCATGAATATCAGATGATTGAGCGGTATTCTCTCGACTTTTAAAATCGGTTGCATGCCGCTGAAACATACTGAGTACCTCATCAAGCATACCACCTAGATGCTGATTAAGATTACGCTGAATCTCATTGTGCAACTGCTGTTTCTTCAGATACTGAACCCCTGGTGAGGAAGATGCCCAGGACGATTCTCGTTCTTGTAACATTACAGACAGTAGACTCTCCAGTGCTTTGTCTTGATTCAAATACACCCGTACAGCATATTCATCTTTTTGGTTTAGATTAGCAAGGCATGAAGAAATGAGCGTTTGGTGCGTTAAAATCTGTTCTTCGAGGCTGGCTATGGAAGAAAATAACGTACCAAAACCAATTGGAAAAACAGCCTCATCACGCATGATCTTTTCAACAACTAATTCATGAAAAAAAACCCGCTGCATGAATTCTTCTGTGTTAATCAAATTACTGTCTGTCGATTGCTCTTGATACTCTTTTGCTGGAACCCAGCTTAATATTGCATTAAACGTTTGAAATGGATGAATAAATAAAGGGCTAAAATTTGGAAGTAACTCCCCCTCCATCATGGGTAAATCAGATGCTGGTGTTAAGCAGAAAAGATAAAGTGCCTTATTCATTGTCGTTTCTCAATTTCAGCTATAGCCATTGCAAAGTCCTCTTTGGTAATTTTTATTTTTTCTTTCTCAGAAATCTGCCCATTAGCACTAGATACAACGCGCCGCACAGCAAAAAGCGCTGCTCGATTACAAATGGAAGAAATCTCTGCTCCACTCATTTGATCGGTTTTCAATACCAAATCATCAATTTTTACGTTTGACTTTAACGGTTTTTTACTTGTATGAACAATAAAAATCTCTTTCCTATCAACTGCAGACGGTATGCCAATTTCGATAAGCTCATCAAATCGCCCAGGCCGAAGTACTGCAGGGTCTAACATATCTATGCGATTTGTGGCACCTAAAACCAATACATTGTTCAGCTCTTCAATACCATCAAATTCTGCCAAAAATTGGCTCAATACGCCTTCCATCACGTGCGTTTCTGTTGATTCATGTTGTCGTTTTGGAACCAAGGCGTCAATTTCATCAAAAAATATAATGCACGGTGCTGCTTGTCTGGCTTTATTAAATACTTCTCGCACACCTTTTTCTGAGTCCCCCACATATTTTGAAAGCAATGAAGACCCCTTCACTGAAAGGAAATTCACACCGCTTTCAGTAGCGACTGCTTTTGCTAATAAGGTTTTACCGCAGCCGGGCGAACCAACTAAAAGAATACCCTTCGGTGGGTGAATTCCTGCTTCTCGAAAAAGTTGAGGATACTTTAATGGCCATTCGACTGCTTCACTCAGACGTGCTTTTATGTCCTTATGTCCACCTACGTCGCTCCAACGAACATTAGGAACATCAACAAATATTTCGCGGATAACTGATGGTTCTACTTCGCAAAGCGCATTCAAAAAATCAGACATACTGATTTCCAAGAGCGCCAATTGTTCATAAGGAATTGTATTTAATGCAAAATTAATATCAGGCATTATCGTGCGCAGGCACGTCATCGCCGCTTCTTTACACAAAACTTCGAGATCAGCTCCGACAAACCCGTGTGTAATATCTGCAAGATGATTGAGATCCACATCAGAAGCAAGTGGCATTCCGCGACTATGAATTTCTAAAATCTCCAAACGACCATTGCGATCAGGGATTGCTATCGAAATCTCTCGATCAAAACGCCCAGGTCGACGAAGTGCACTATCGATTGAATTGGGTAAATTCGTTGCACCGATCACAATAACTTTTTGGCGCGTATTTAATCCATCCATCAAAGCCAATAATTGTGCCACAATCCGTTTCTCAACTTCGCCGACAACTTGATCGCGTTTAGGGGCAATAGCATCTATCTCATCAAGAAAAATAATACTCGGTGCTTTTTGCGCCGCTTGTTCAAATATTTTTCTTAGATTCGCTTCACTTTCTCCATAAAATTTATGAACAATTTCAGGGCCACTAATGGAGAAAAAAGATGCATCTGTCTCATGTGCAATTGCTTTTGCAATCAACGTTTTTCCAGAGCCTGGGGGGCCGTATAACAAAACACCTTTGGGAGCATCTACACCAAGTCGCTCAAACACCTCAGGATAACGTAATGGCAATTCAATCATTTCACGAATACGTCGAAGTTGTGGCTTCAATCCACCAATATCTTCATAGGAATAAGTATGCGCCTGCATTTTATCATTATCCATCGGTTTTTTAACAATCAATTCTGTTGTTGGATTAATGATCACAGGACCTTTGGGCGTAGTATCTTTGACTTTAAAATCGACGCTTCGACTGCCAAAAAGATTAACACGAAGACGATCGCCTGCAATTACAGGTAACCCATCCATTAAGCTGGCAATATAATCCATATCTCGAGCAGCTAAAGTAAAATTTAAAGGAATAATAGTGATGAGTTTTGCAGCGCGACAACTAATTTTTCGGACATCAACAAAGTCCCCTAAGGCAACCCCACTATTTTCACGACTCACACCATCAAGTTGAATACATGATTGCCCACGCAATTCCTTCTGTACTAACATGGCCTTACAAATGGAGATACGCTTACCAGAAACTTCAACAATATCCCCCATAACAAGTCCAAGTTTTTCAAAATCTTCTGGCCCAAGTCTGGCAAAAGCTCGCCCCACATCTTTACCTTGTGCCTCGATAACCTTAAGTTTTAGCGTATTATCAGTCATAATAATATTCACTATTAGTTGTTACATTTTATTTCTAAAATTCCATTATTACAGGATGCGATGGTTACCTTTTTTTTCGGATAACTTTTGGGTAATAAAACTTCTTTATAATATTTCTTTTTCCCTTTATCCGCTTTAATGGTTAAAAGATCATCATTCACATCAAGTGTTACATCCTTCATGCCAATTCCTGGCATCTCAACTACCACCAAGGTATGTGTTGCCTCTTCAAATATATCAACAATGGGTTCAATGGCTTCATGTACTATCGGTTCACCCGTTTTTTTATCTTCATGAAAATTACCAAAAGGCTCTATTTTAAAATCAGTTTTATTATCTTTTCCTAAGCCTACCTTAACATTGTATCCAAAAACGCCCTTCATCTCTCTGCCCTGAGAATCCGTTCCGTGTGCTTCACTCCATTCTTTCAAATCTTTACCTGTTTTTGCCAGTTCATCTAATTTACCGAGGAAATTAGCAAAGCCTCCCAATATTCCAGATAAATCGGGTAGCTTGCGTTCTTCATCTTTTTCCGTTTTTTTCTTGGTCATGATGCATTCTCCTTTAGGTTATTCATGCATCAATTGATAATCCAATATCAATTGGATGAATAACATGTATATCCTTATCTAACCGCGCTTCGATTGTATGTAATACACCTAAAAACAATATCCCTGTTTCTTTTTTGTTCAATGTATCATTAATTCGATTTGCTATGAACTCATCTCGTTTATGCAATAATAAGTCTTGATCTGCCTTGAATTTATTGAGATCAAACTTTTCTTTCGATTCTTGTTCACCAAGCAATGCCTCTTTAATCAGATAATATTCATCAAGCAAAAAATCAGGGCATTCTGTCCCCATGAGGACACTTCCTTTTTCTTGTAATTCGAGAATAATTTGATGATTGATACTGCCACTACTGGCAAGATCGTTTACAATTTTATCCGCATAATTACAAATCGGTAATCCATCTTGATATATCCGAGCCTTTTTATAATCAATATCTAGTTCAGTGACGGATTTTCTAATCTTTTCCCATAATTTATTTATCTTAGTAATTCGTTCAGCTAAGGACTCTTCACCAATTTTATCCCTGATTATTTGATGCGAAACATCACCCAACGTACCCAAATCACTCTGGGCATGAATAACAGGATAATAATATAAAACTCGCTCAAATAGCGTTCTTCGATGAGGCAAGGGTATTCTCCAAATTTTTAAGCCGTTCTTCCATTTGTGTTACATATTCTTGTATAGGCATCGATCCATTTTTAGATTGAACATCATTTTGATGAGTCCACCAATCCATACCAATTTCTTTAGCCTTATCAACAGAGCAAATCAATAATCGTATTTGAATTGTCAATAACTCCACCTGCACCAAATTCACCTTTATGTCACCTGCAATGACAATGCCCTTATCAAGGATGCGTTCAAGTAAATCAGCAATCGTTGTACTGCCTATTGAGTGGGTTGGTGACTTTTGTAATTCCATTATTTCATCCTTGTTATAATAATTTCCCTAATGGCCCTAAATCGAGATTTAAGTCCTCTTGAGTCAATCCAAATACTTCACGTAATTTATCTATCTCTTCCGCCTGTTTCATTAACGTAATTCCTAATCGATCAATTTGTTCATCGGATAAATCACCGGCTTCAATACGACCAATTGCTTGCCGTTCTAATAACTCATGAATTAGTTGAATTAAAATTAAAACTAATTTTCCTAATCCATTTTTTACATCATCCGGCTGCAAATTAATTCGCTGAGGTAATGCGTTATCTTCTTCACGTTTATCGTTCACGTTCGCTTCCTATAAGATTCATACCTTTCATTGAAGATAACAAGCAATGCAAATCAAGGTACAAAAGATCAACATCAGCTACTGATATAGTTACCGTTCCAGCAACCACCACGCCTTTATTGAGAACACGATCAAGTGTTTCACATAAGCTAACAGGTTTGTCTTCGATGATCATTTTTAATCGTCCTCATCTTCTAGTGAATCTAATTTATCTAACAATATTTTTTCTTGTTTTTCAAAATCAGCTTCAGATAATTCTCCTGATTCCAGCTTTGTGTAAAGCGCCATTAACTCGCTTTTAATACGCTCAATATCATGCTGTTTTTCTTCATCGACGGCCTCTTTGATCTTCTCAAAAATAGCCATCAAACCATGAACGGGAGCCATTAATATTGAACCAAGAAGCAACATAAAATATCCTTATTAATCTATCTAACATCATTCTAAACTCAGATTTAATTTTGAAAAATTATGTGGCGGCCAAGGACCTGTGTATTTAATTACAAAGTTATCATCCAAAATGGTCGATGCCTCGATAATTTTTTCTTCAAATTCGTCTCTTCTTGCAGCAGAAATTAAACAGAAAATATTCATAATTTCCGTATCATTACGATAAGTGCTTTTGACGACATCACAACAAACTGGCGACAATAAGGATAGAATAGTATCCGTATACACTTCACGCTCTTCATCTAAAATTTGACTAAATAATGCCCCTATTTCGATTTTTTCATCTCTGGATGGTTCATGCGCCGGATTAGCCAATAATTTATCACGCGTTTCTCTGAGTTGAGAATGACGATTTAAAAGGTATTCAAAAATATTAGGAACATCCCAGCTCAGGCTTACTCCCATCTCTACGCGGCCAGCCATCATCTTGAGTTTTGTATGGAGCATGTCATAATTTATTGTCAATAATCGCTGCACTTCTTTTCTATTATCAGCAATCATGCCAAATCGAATAGGCAACATGGACGTATTGTGTTTCATCAAATGATTTAGCACCGCATGGTGTACCGCCACATTTTTTCTTTCAGGACGGACTTTCTTTTTGGAAAGATTACTAACAACCAACATGATGTCTTTATAAGGAACCAGATCAATTGGTTGCTCTTCAATCCCGTGAAAAGAAATGGGCTCTTGATTTTCATTCACCGATGCAATCGCATAGAGATATAAATTTGATGCAGCCGGTTTTTTAGATGTCGAATCCACAGTAAAGTCCTTAATATTTAATTTTAAAACCATGTGATGTAGAACCTGTCTTTGATTGAATTCCAGTTCGCAACGCTGATTTAACCGCTCGAGGAGGTGATATATCAAAGGCTTCTGCTACTTGATTTTGCTGTTCATTTATTTGTTCTAACCGTAGATTAATTTCATCCAAACGATTACGCAAAATAGCTAGTTCTTGCAAATGGCGCTGCTTTTCGCGATGAAGCGCTGCTGCGCTAATAAATGCTTCATGAGGTGATTGGACTTTATCCAGTCTATTGCTCATTGTCTTTATATTTCGTAATCCTTTTACTAGCGCAGGCATCATCCTTCTCCTTTATAACTTTTGATTTTTTGTTTTATACTTCTTAATCGATTCTTGATTTTTTTCTGATCTTTTTTGCAAACCAGAATCCATGGGATGTAATAATTGCTTGAGAAACTCCTTGCTAATCCCAAAAATGTCCTGGCAAACAGCCTGGAATATCGGATCATCAGCATGCGCATGGCGATTGTGGTATGCAAGAACGCGCGCGATAGCAATACAACCTCGAATAGAGGGTCTTTTCTCTGATTTTAATCGTAACTCTCGTGCCAAATTAACGATTATTTCGATATCCTTACGTGGTAAAGTAGATTTTTTCTCTATAATTTGTATTTCTGACTGTTGATCAGGATAATCCATTTTAATTGCAATTAAACGATCAGCTAATGCATTTTGTGTTTTATGGATTCCAACGTATTCTTCCGAATTTGAAGTAAAAATAGCACGGAAATTGGAATGAACATCAACATAACCTATGCCATCTCGTTCGCGTCGACCAGGTAAGTTTAGAATGCCTTCAGAAAGCACACTTAGTAAGGCATTATTGGCTTCTGCCCGTGAACGGTTAAATTCATCATAAATTAAAGTATAGCCTTGTTCACATGCTGTAGTTAAACGATTATCTGTCCACATGGTTGTCATTTCTTCTTCTGTTTTTAAAACAGAATGAATAAAATTATCTACCAATTTAGAATGATGATAACCTGTTCCACGCCCAACTAAATCTGCACCTGTAAACTCATCATCTCCGTGGATTAATATGACAGGGCGTCCAAGCTGTGCTGCAATATGTAGCGCAACGGTTGTTTTACCTGTCCCTGCAGGGCCTAATAAATGTATAGGATACCCAATATCAAGATAGGCTAGCGCACGCTCGCTAATACCTCGAATATGAGGGGTTTCTGTGAACTCCTCACTCGCTTCAAGTAAGATATTATCTGATCTATTATTTACAAACCTGATTAGTTTATCGTTATTTTTTGAATCAGTTAAACTTCCATTATTTTCCTGGGTCATCATTATTTTTCCCGATAAAAAATTGGTTTAAGTAACTATCAATTTGGGGTTAAACGCGACACCTCGCATAGTCACATAGAATATAAACTTCGAATGTAGCTATGCGATGTATCACTATCCTCAGTATATTATTAGTTAATTCTTTTTTTTCATTTTGGGTTTTGCCATCGCGTGGCTGGTAAATGTATGAGAAGGACTCTCTCCTAACCAACCGCATCGAGCATTTTGAAACTCCATCACAAAATCATCACGAAAATTTTTAACTTTGTGTTGCAGATCAACAACAAATGCGCGACGCTCTGCTGCTGCATGCTTAGCCTTTCTCTTACGTAATTCCGTGAAGCTGTGCAATGTTTTTGTTACTTCACAAGATAGATCATCTGCAAAATGTTGTAGATCATCCATTAATTGAATACGTGCTTTATGCCCTTTCGTTATTTCAAAACGAAGCCGGGTCATGTCACTTACTAAATGTGTCATGAGTTTCTCCTTTTCTCTTATATCGATAAGGCTATCCAAATTTAAGATGAGATCCTTTTAGCCAAAATAAACTAAAAGGCCTCATCGAAAAAGATCCTTATTAATTTAAGCTGGATGTGACGCTGTAGCTGTTAAACCTATCGCCTCGGCATACTTCAAATAGGTTTCCACAGAAGCAATAACAACACGTGCCTCAATAGATAACAACTCAATACCAACCAGAGATACTTTAGCCCACACATCAATAACAATACCTTTATCCAAGATACGGTCAATGACTTCAGCTAAGCTGGATGAATCTGTAGATTTTTGTACTTTAGCCATGATAATACTCCTGTTGTAGACAGGGTCACTAAC
>NZ_JH413834.1:3806-31563 GCF_000162755.2 Legionella drancourtii LLAP12 | reverse complement strand
AGGTTTTATGCAAAGCTTTCCATAAGAACTATTGTGGTTAATTCACCATTTTTTATAGAATTTATTAACTGAGTTTAGTAGAATAAGAAACAGAAAACACAACTGATGAACCAGTGTAATCCTGGTGAAACCGAACTCTTCGGTCTTGTGACTTGCTACCCTAATTCCCCAATCACTGTAGCTGAGCGTTTAGTCGGGAACCTGATATACCATTAATTCAATACACAAATATTGAATCCTATTAAAAGAATAGAGGTGTACTCCTTTATTTTTATTTCATTAAAGCAATTAATCTTGTTTTGAACCCGTTTGAATTCATTGTCTGATACCTATCAGACAAACCCATTTTGAGAATGTATTCTTTAACAATTTGGGTTATTCAACCATGTTTAGAAAAAGGTGAATGACGTAGGCTTACGCTGGAGAAGAACTCAGCGTTTGCTGACTATTTCTCTGGCTTTTTACAGGAGAAATGGTCGTGCGTATTCAGACAGATACCTTAAAATATGCTAAGATTCTTAAAGAGAGTGGGTTTTCTAAAGAGTCATCTGAGGGATTTTTTTCCACACTGACTCAAATAGAAATTCACAACATTTATAGTATTGATGAGGTGGATAACATGTTAAGTGAAGCCGTCAGACAAGTGTTTGTTGAGCAAGATAAAAAACTTGTTGAACAGCGTCGCGAGTTCGATGAGCGAATGAAATCCTACAATGAACAACTGCGTGAAAACAGGGGTGAGTTGTTGGCATCAAGACGCTGGATGATTGGTACAATCATCACAGTCGGTCTTTCATTAGCCGCTTATCTTTCAGCTTTAATTCATTTCAATCACTAAACCTATTTAAAGGTTTGTGACCCATCGGGGAAATCACACTTCCTCATGGGGCAAGGGTATTTCCCAAAATCTAAGGAGAGAACCCATGCAACAAACATCTTTTGCAGAATACACCAATCAATGCACTCGAACTGATTTAGCCTTTTTTGATTTATTGCGCTCTATAGCAGAACTTCATGCCTATCAGCATGAGTTATCAGCAGAAGACATAGCACAACTTCAAATTGGCGCTCGAACGTTGAATGGAATAATTGCAAGGAATACCACAACTAACCATTCCATACAGTTGGTCTAGGAAGCAGGATTAACCCTGTTACTTGTTTTACCCGTTTTAATCCGCACAATCGGAAAACTTCTGCCTTGTGCGGGAGTTCTCCGATTGTGCGATTTTTTATTAATTACATTTAAAGGAGAACTAAAATGGCAGTATTGAACAAAGTCCAATTAATAGGTCATGTGGGTCATTCACCAAGAAGTACCCAAACAAAGGAACATCATCCTGTTGCATCAGTCTCCATTGCCACGAATGAATCCTATCGCCGTAACGGTGAGTGGGAAACCATTACTGAATGGCATCATCTGGTGTTTTTTGGAAAATTAGCAACTTTAGCTGTGGAACGCCTGCAAAAAGGCAGTCAGGTATATATTGAGGGCAAACTGCGCTCAAATAACTGGACTGATACTGAGGGTGTGAAACGGCAATCAATCAATATTGTGGTGCAAACCATACAGTTGCTTGATAACGCAAAACCCAAAGATCTACCCGAGCAGACTGATAAACCAACACCAGAAGAGTATTTAGCTCAAATGCACTCGATGTTGGAATGTGAAGAAGTTCCTTTTTAATTGTTTCATTAATCCCGAAGGGAGTTATCCCTTTGGGAACAACTCCTTTTTAAAACTTAAGGAGAACCACTTAAAATGAATCCATTTGAACTGACAGCAGCATCTACTTTCCTCAGTTATTTTCCCGATGATATTGAATATTCAACCCTTATCAATCGGTTAAACAATGATGAATTAGGGACTGATGACGATGCAATAGATTTTTGGCAGCCTTTTGAATACTACCCAGGTGTATTCATCGCGGAATGCATAGAAACATTGCATGAACGATTGGTTAAAACGTTTCATACTCTAGCATAACCCTTGCAGGAATCTATCCTGAAAGGGATGGATTTTTGACTGTTTTTAAGGAAAACATCATGAATTTAATTGAGAAAATTACCGCAGCTGTATTAGAGGATGAAGAGCCAACAGAGAAACAGTCGGAGCTTTTAGTCGAATCGTACCTTAATAGCACCGACAGGCAGGCAATTGATAATTGCTTCACTTGTCTTTGTGGGTATAGCCTATCCAGTTTAATTAATTAAAGTAATTTAATAACCCTAATGGGAGCAAGACTCCCATTAGGGACTTGCTCCTTTTTCTTTGAATCAGGAGAACATAATGAATATTTTAACAACAGAACAACTTTATAAAGCAGCCCCTTCGCTATTTACTCAAGGAGCTGCTGAACATACCAGTGAGCGATATCAGCCAATTGCCACTTCTGACATCATTAATGTATTGCTTCAGGAAGGGTTTTATCCAACCAAGGCAACACAATCAGCGAGTAGACATGAAGAAAGGAAGGCCTTTGCAAAACACATGGTCCGATTTCGACATAGAAACTATCACGAGCAGGATGGCGGTTTATTTCCTGAACTGGTATTGGTCAACTCTCACGATGGCATGTCCTCGTATCGTTTGATGGCAGGACTGTATCGTCAGGTGTGCACCAATGGTATGGTTGCCGGTAAAAACTACAATGAAGTGCGTGTTAGACATCAAGGTGATGTTATTAGAAACGTCATTGAAGGAACCTATCAAGTTGTTGAGTCGTCTCACAGAATGCTTGATGCTGTGGAGCAAATGGAGGAGATTCAATTAACCAATGAGAGGCTTCTGGATTTTGCTCAACAGGCGCATGCTCTTCGTTTTAGTGAGGATGATAACCTGGTCATCGAGGCAAAAACTCTGTTAACTCCAAGGCGACGTGAAGACATGAAACGTGATTTATTTTCTGTTTTAAATGTCGTTCAAGAGAACCTTATCAAAGGAGGATTGCCTGGCTACAGACAGGATGAGAAAGGACGCTGGCGACGCGCTCGAAGCCGGCAAATTAAAGCAATTGATCAAAATATCAAAATAAATCGGGATCTTTGGAGCATTGCTGAAAATACTTTGTTATCTTGCCCTTAGAACTAATCTGTTCAAAGCCCCATATCCTGGGGCTTTTTTTTTGCCTTGAATTTTTCAAAAAACCTATTATCATTGCTTCATCTTTGCAAGGTTGGACTTGCATATACCAACACAAAGGGCTGATTTTGGCACAGGATCAGCCCTTTCTATTTTGTAACAAGAAGAATTTATGATTTCCTACCAAGCCCCGATGCTCCCCGATGTCAATTACGCACTGCTTGACGAAGACGCTTATTTTTCGTTAACTGATCTTGAATACGACACCATGAAAAGCTGTAGTCATTTTCTGGAAGAACTCAAATGGGTACTCATCGAAGAAAAACTGGTGCAGATACCTCAAATTCTGTGCGGTTATCTTTGCGCCTACCTCGGTACAATCACCACGGTACACACCGTTAAAAAAGCAGAAGCTTTAGTACCATCTCTCCTTACGCTCATCCAGCACCAGGCAAAAGCCTCACTCGATGCTTTTGCACAACACCCCATCAATCACAGCGTCAAAAGCACGGAAAAAAAGAAAATCCATCTGGATCAACTGCGCAACATCACCCCTGGCAGCATCGTGGTGCAAACCATGCGCCTTGGGCGAGAAATCATGGACATGTTTGACGAAATAAATAATCAGCCAGGAATCAGAAGCAAGAAAAAGCAACCTACCCCCTTCTGCTCCGATGAATCACTGACAAAACTCATGCTGCTGATGGGCTCAGAACAATGCGCACAATGGAGAGAAGAACTCGATGGGCTTTCAGACCATTATGTTCTCAATCAATTAGCCATCCAAATTGGTTGGGTGATGGGCTATTTCACGCACCTTCAAAACAAATCCCTCAAAGAATCACAATATTTTGATTATGGCCTACCCTTAGTGAGCCTCTTTCAAGAACATATTTATCGCTTAATGGAATCGTACGCCACCGCAGAGCATGCAAAAATAGAAGCCCAGCAAAGCGCTCATTATGAAGAAACGGAATCCCTTTTAAGTGAAATTCGCCACCTTTCCGAACAGACCTACAACCAAAAAACGCCCGCTGCCAATGCATTTCAAAAAGAGGTTCTCATCGCCCATGCTGGCATTGAAAAAACACTCATGGAGCTGATAACCCAGGGGTATGAAATTAAAATCATTTTAATGAGCCTTTTTTATTTCTGGTTTACTTTGGAGGCGCCTATAAATGGATTCAGCAAACAAACACTGGACAAGACTGATCCATTCCACCACATGCTGCCCATCATTAAACTGGTCAAATCAACTACCCACTCCCTGCCCAAGCCAGAATTAAGCAAGGAAATTCGTGCGCTAAACGATTCTATGCAACAATTGAAAAAACATCTGACCCACCCTGAAAAATTGGATAACGTGCCGCAGAAAATTGCCCTGGAGCAGACCGAAGCGGTCAACACAGCCATTCACACCATCACCTGTGATTTCCTTAAAAAGGATATGCGCATCGAAGCCATTACTAATGCTTTATTCAGCCACTGGCTTCGTTTTTCCGTTTTTTTTGGTGTCAGTGAAAGTGAATGGCAAAAGATGGATTACTACCTGGTTGAGATTCTTAAAGCAGTCCGAGGTTATCTGGATTCTGAATTAGGGCAATAAGACTCTTCTTCGGCTAAAAAATTGGGTAAGTGCCTCCATTTCTATTTGTGATTAAGATTGGGTTACAATCGTAATCACAGGTATCCTGACTCGTCTCCTATATTTATAATATAGCGTTTAGTCCTTTCTTTTCGATTAAAGAAAGTAATTTCAAAGAAGTACCTGCTGGTTTTTTAAGCCCCCTCTCCCATTGGCTAATAAGATCTTTAGATACATTAAGACAATACGCAAATATGGGTTGGCTCACATTTTCTCGTTCACGCAATGCCTTTATTTCTACAGGTAAAAATTCATGTATCGGGGTTAAACATGCGCGATCAAATTGTCGCATTGTTTGTTTATCAATAACACCCGCATCAAACATATCAACAACAGTTTCATGTACAGCCTCAAAAACCTCACTTTTATATGTTTTATTTGTGCTCATTATATAGTACCTCCACAAGTGCACCTGATTGGAGCAATCGCTCAATGTCATCACCAGAAAAGCCCAGCATCTGCTGAGATAAATCTTTAAATATTTGCTCTTCTTCCTGGCTTATGTTGTCACGTTCATTTTTTGGAAATCCATACACTAAAAAGGCCAGATCTTTATATCGATATAAAATAATACACCGATACCCACCCGACTTTCCTTGGTTTGCTCTGCCAAGCCTTTGCTTTATAACTCCACCACCATAATCAACATCGATTAATCCTTTTTCAATCTCTTTTATTAACTTACATAATTGAGAATCTAAAATACGCTCTTTCTTTGCAAATTTAGTAAACCATTTGTTTTTAAAAACCCGCAAAATAACATTCCATATTTCTTTTTATTATATGGTGTAATTATATAGCACTCAGTTCTATATTTCAAGAAATACTGACCCAGATACTAACCCAATTATTAACAGATAAATTCTAAATGATTAAATCCTGATAGATGGAAATCCAGAATATTAACCTTATAGAAATAAAGGACATGCTGAATTTCGGGAGAATTTCACCATCCGTAATGGCTATTCCAAAGCTCAGAAATAATGTAAACCCCCTCTTCATCAAGGTAGGATCGAGCATCAACAAAGTTTGATGTACCAACTTTTTCAAGTAGTTCTTGACCGCACTCAGGATCAAAAAAAGAGTACATCATAGCAAGCAATACTTGTTTGCTATGGCTATAACCGCCTATGGACTCTTTAATGAATTGATAGTTGGGTTCTAACTGCCATCTTTTGTGAGCATCATTGAGTGAGGATGCTTTTAGGTTAAAAAATTCAACACCAACTTTTTTTACACCTTGCTTCCAAGCCTTATCAAAGCGGATCATGAGATCATTTCTGTTATTCATTAGTTGTCCACCGTTATGTATTTTATTCTCATTAACATCTACTTTACTTTAATGGCTTAAATAAGACCAAATTATGATTCAAATAATTCTTCTATTGTTTCCTGCATTTCGTCCTGACTGGGCTTCGCATAACGAAAAATTTCTTTTATTGAAACATTTCCACTAAGTTCCTGAGCAAAATGCACTCCATGCTTATCTGTTACTTTTTTCAAAAAAGTATGCCGAAGTTTATGAGGTGTAAATTCAAATCGCTCATTCTCTGGTAAAAGTGCAAGCACTTGTTTTAAAACTCGCTGACATATTCGAAATATATTCCGAGTATTAATACGATTCCCTGCCCTATTAATAAATAAGGGTTGGTCTGATTCTATAGCTCGACTCTTTAAATAATTATCCAAATGTTCTCTACTTTCTTGCGGTAAGGGAATTTTAGTAGTCACCCGTTTACTTTTATGTCGTACTACAGAATGAAGCCCTTTTGAATGAAATTGGTGTACATTTAATGAGACCAATTCAGATTCCCGCAAACCTGTTCCCAACAACACATAAAAAACAGCAGTTTCCAATAATGCATTTTGATTTTTTCGAGTACATATTTTAGCGCGTTGCTCGCAGGCTGCTTTTAAGCGCATAAGCTGTTTCGAGTTCAAGCCATTCCATTCTGGAGCATCTGTCTGTAAATCTTTAACCCCTGATAAAGGATCGCCCGCAATTAAGGGTCGTTGTTGATAAAGCCAACGGCCTGCATGACGAATGGTTGCCATGGTCCGATTAATGGAAGTCGCTTTGTATGCTTTTCCGGTTTTCTCCGAAATGGTATTGCATAAGGAACGTTGAAATTGTTTACTTACTGCTGGTGTCCAATTATCTACCTGGTCATGCCCTACTTCAATCTTAAAAAAATTTAAAAATTTAGATAAGTCTTTTTGTTTAGCCTGAACTGTTTTTTCGGGCGCACCTTTGACATGAACCTGAAAATAAAATGACAACCAGGCCGATAACGAATTGGTATCAAAATGAACATCCAAAGGATGAGAAACCTTATCTACCCCAAACTTTCGATTTTTGTTGTTTTTATCATTCAGTAAATTCAAGGCATGCTCCATGAGTGCTTTTCTCATTTTACCTCATTTGGGGTAGATAAGGTACGTTATCTACCCCAAATGAGTCGCTTTGTTTATTTGGTAGATAATTTTTATACCATAAAATTGTTTATTATTTTGAGTACATCAATTTAGGAATTAAGCGCACATAAATCAATTCACTGATCAGCTCCACAAGTGTCTGAGTAACAATGATTGCAGGAAGTATTGGAGTAGCACCTGGAATTGCTAGGGCAAGCGGTAAAACTACAAGTGAATTGCGAGTACTTGCGCTAAAAGCTACTGAACGACTGGCCGGCACATCCAGTCGGAGCATTCGGGCGACAAACCATCCGATTAGAGGCGCGATAATTGCAAAGGCAATGTAAATCGGAATTGCTTTTAAAACCAACTTAATGGAAAGTCCAAGTTGTGGGATTACCGACGCAATTACCAAGAAAAGCACAAGAGCTGTTGCTGGTACTGGAAGTAATCCAAGTGCTATTAAAACTCTCTTCCCTGTTAAGCTACGTGATGCCCATGCCTGCACGAATAGTGCAAATAAAAGGGGAATAGCAATTAACCATATAAACGCTTGAACAAATGGACCAATTTGAACTAAGTGTGTGGCTCTCTCTCCAAGGAACAAACCGAGATAAATTGGGAGCAGTAGTATCTGTACGATAAGAAGCACTGGTGTAGCTACCAGCAATAAGCGAGCATTGGCTTGCCCGAGATGTGAAAAGGTTACGACATAATCGATGCAAGGAGTGAGCAAAACCAACAGTACTCCAAGTCGCACCATAAAATCCGTGGGAAGAAATGGAACTAAAATCGCAACTAATAACGGAAGTACCATAAAATTGACTAAAAGCAGGATGCCTAGAAAGTGAAACTGTAAGAGTGACCTCTTCAAATCAGCAATTGGCACTTGGAGGAACGTTACAAATAACATCAGTGCTAATGCCGGATTTACTACATGTTCAAAAGCTATTGTGCTTGAAAAAATCATAGAAATTAAGATTGCCACTACAACCGCACCAAAATAAATGCTAATTTGCCAAGTATCTAATGTTTCTCTGATTTTGGTGGTGTTCATTTTTTGCCTCTTTACACAATTGACTATTAAAATTCCCTGGCAGGGAACGCAATGACGTCATGATATCGTCTTGTATCGTTCGATTGTATAAAAATATATAATTTAGAAGCCTTCTATTTTTTGGACTAATGCTATTTAAGGCTTAATTTTTTCCTGCCAAATAAATATAAAACTTACAGCCCTAATAAGAATTTAAATTCTCTGAGCATAGTGCAAACTCTTGCACTATGCTATACTTGTAATACATGTGTTACACTTAAAGGAAACTTATGTTAGCCGTTCGCTTACCGGAGAAACTTGAAGAACGTTTGTCACGCTTAGCAGAACAAACACATCGTTCTAAAAGTTATTATGTAAAACAAGCAATCGAAGATTTTCTAAATGAACAGGAAGAGCACCTTATTGTCCTTTCACGATTAGAAAAGAGAAATCCTCGTATAACTCTTGAAGAAATGGAAAACCGCCTTGGCCTGGAAGATTGAATTTGATACTGATGTAGAAAAAGATCTAAAAAAACTAGGACACTCTGCCCAAAAGAGAGTTATTAAATATCTAAAGGAGCAAGTAATTCCTGCTGAAGATCCGCGATCATTTGGTAAACCATTATCAGGTAACCTTTCGGGGCTGTGGCGTTATCGTACGGGGGATTATCGTATTATCGCAAAAATTGAAGACGATCATTTTATAATTCTTATTGTCCATATAGGACATCGAAAAAACGTTTACGATTAACTGGATAATCTTGGTCATTACTCATTATTATTAATCCTATTGCACAGACTAAGTGTCTTTTTATTTTCTGTTTGTAGGGTAGTATGGGAAATTTTAAATTGGTTTAATAATAATAACTGAACTTCATCCCTGACCAGTTCTTCCTTAAAACGAGAATCAATGACAAGGTGAGCTGTTAAGCTAATCTTATCGGAAGTAATAGCCCAAATATGTAAATCATGTACGTCTAAAATACCTTTTATAGACATTATTCGAGACTTAATTTGGTTAAAATCAATTCCTGCGGGTACGCCTTCTAAAAGGATGTTTATAGTCTCTTTGAGAAGTATCCACGTGCGGGGCAATACCCACAATCCAATTAAAACTGCGATAGCTGAGTCCACCCAGCTCCAATCTGTGAAGCGAATTAAAAGCGCTGCAATAATCACCCCTACAGAGCCTAACATATCACTCCATACCTCAAGATAAGCACTTTTTAAATTTAAATTTTTATCTTTGTCACGGGATAATAAATACATAGATGCTAAATTAATAAGCAGACCGAGACTGGCAATAATTAACATACCGGTGGAATAAATTTCAGGAGGTTGTTTTAACCGTTGATATGCCTCATATATAATATAAAGCGCTACTACAAAAAGAAGAGCGGCATTAAATGCAGCAGCTAGAATTTCAAATCGATAGTAACCAAAAGTACGGCGTGCATCAGCCGGTCGTTTACTTACATGAATAGCAATTAGTGCAATAATTAACGCAGTAACATCGGTTAACATATGCGCAGCGTCGGAGATTAATGCAAGGCTGCCGGTTAGAATACCGCCGATTACCTCAGCAATCAAAAAACCACCTGTTAATGAAAGCGCCCACCAAAGTGATTGTTCTCTCGAAACTCCTTGAACATTGGGCTTAATCTTTTTGTCCATAATGTCTTCCTAACAATGATGTGTCACATCACTCCCGATGCATCTAACAATTAGCACTTAAAGGCACTTGGCACACCCTTTATAACATTCTAAATGAAACCCCATGTAAAAAAATGGCTGCAAACATTAGAAAAATAAAGAGAACAATAATGAAATGCCGGTTTTTTCTTTTTTTAAACATGAAAAGAGAAAGCCCGCATAACACAATGACTGCTGCAGACAGAGCGACTAAAAACCACGGAGTAAGTTCCATCATCTTTCCTTGATTGATTAAACACCTGAGCTATTCTTTAGGTTCATGCATATGTCCACCATCACCACCAAACCCTCCTTGATATCCTTCCTCAGGATGAGCTGGATCAGGATTTTTTTTTGCACAGGACATTAAACTGCAACCTAATAAGAATACCCCTATCAAAACAATAATTTTTTTAAATCCCATAGTCATTTTTTATTTCCTTTTGAATCGATACTTATTAAGCATAACATACTGAATATTAGTATGTATTCCTATTCTATTTGAGGATAATATGTCCCAACCCCAACACTACATCATTTATTTTTATTAAATTCCTCCAAATAATTAATTATCTTAGTGACGTCGTTAATGTTCATAGGCTTTGCAAAGCAAGGGTAACGACTGTTTTTTAAAATTTTATGAAGTGATGTACTCAATAATATAATGGGGGTCAGTTTATTAAAGATTGATTGTTCCCGGATAAGATCAATCAGTTCAAAACAATCACCTTCTTTATTAAGCTCAGCATCAATCAAAATGACATGATAGGTTTTTAATTCCACCAAAACTAAGGTGGATTCAACATCCAAAGCCATATCGACACAATGCCCCAATTGAGTTATTTGAGCGCGTATAATAATACGTGCGCCAAGAGAGGGTTCGGTTACTAAAAAATGCAATGACCCATTCATATATCACCTCTCAATACATAATCTCTTTTGTTAACACGACCCTTCTTTCTTATTTTTAATGTCTACACACGGCATGCCTTAAAGCACTACAAATCCAAACATTCAAACTCACTCCTGAGTTTTTTGCAGCCATGAATACATCCCGATGAAGTTCGGGCGAAACAGTGAGTGCCAATTGGCCTGATAAAGGTAATTCAGGCTCTTTCAATTGTTTCTCACAACTTTTTAGATAATTATCAATCGCTTCCATGAACGCATTTTTTAACTGATGAGACATGGTTGCCTGAAAAGTAATTACCGTCTGCGTATTAATTATTTCTCCAAAAAACAATTCATTGAGATCGTCAAATACCGCATGTCCAATGTAGCCTTTATACTGCAACATAACGACCTCCTGACTCATGTAACAAGCGTACTATTTACGCCCTTTAATTACTTAATTAACGTGTCACTTTCGGCTAAATGACTCTTTTTCATATAGCTTTTATGAGAATTCAGCAATCGTAAACCATTTGCCACCACAATTAAACTAGCACCCATATCAGCAAATACAGCCATCCACAGGGTAGCTAATCCACTAAGAGCTAAAATAAAGAACACCAATTTAATAATCAGGGATAGGCTGATGTTTTGCTGTAGAATACGAGACGTTTTACGACTTAAGTGAATGTATAAAGGCAGCATCGCCAGATTATCATTCATTAAAGCGACATCGGCTGTTTCTAAAGCAGTATCAGTGCCTTTTCCCATAGCAAAACTTACAGTAGCTGCAGCCAAGGCTGGGGCATCATTAATTCCATCACCGACCATCCCTACTGCTTTATATTCCTTCAGAAGAAGACCAATAGCCTTCATTTTGTCTGTAGGTAATACATTCGCTTGTACTTCATCAATTCCTACAAGCGTTGCAATAGCACGAGCGGTAATGGCATTATCTCCGGTGAGCATCGCAGTTTTTATGCCTTGTTGATGCAAGGCTTCAATAGCCTTTTTACTGGTGGGACGAAGTGTATCTGCTACGGCAAAAATCGCTAAAACCTGCGTCTTATTGCTTAAGATCACGGTTGTTTTCCCTTCTTCTTCCAATCGTTCGAGCGCTTGTTCAACTCCCAAACTACATACCTCATTATCCTCTGCTAGTTGATGATTACCCACATAATAAAGTTCTTGGTCAACCAGGCCTTTAACACCACGTCCGGGCAATGCGCTAAATTGATCGATAAAGAGCATCTCTCCATCAGGTTGCTCTTGATGCCAATAGGCCACCAATGCGTGTGCTACGGGATGTTCGGAGTGAGAGTCAAGACTTGCCGCCAATAATAACAACTCGTTCTTTGTATGGTTTTTATCATAAGCAATAAAATCGGTAACTACCGGTTTTCCTTCAGTTAATGTGCCTGTTTTATCCAGGGCAATTAATTTTAAGCGATATCCATTTTCTAAATAACTTCCCCCTTTAATGAGTATCCCGCTCTTTGCTGCAGCGGCTAAACCACTTACCACTGTAACAGGTGTCGAGATAACTAAAGCACAAGGACACGCAATGACCAGTAAGGTTAATGCTTTATAGATCCAATCATAAAAGGGATAGCCAAATACCAAGGGTGGGATGAGGGCGATTAGAACGGCAATGAGGACCATTATTGGGGTATAGTATCTCGCAAATTGATCGACAAATCGCTGAGTTGGCGCACGCTCACTTTGTGCTTGTTCAATTGCTTTGCCAATTTTTGCAAGTAGGGTATCCCCTGAAGCATTACTCACTTTAACCTCAAACGAACCATGTTCATTGAGTGTTCCGGCAAAAACACTATCCCCTACTCGTTTACTCACCGGCATTGATTCTCCAGTAATAGGCGCTTGATTCACCGTACTTTGACCTGAAATCAAATGACCATCGAGAGGAATACGCTCACCGGGTTTCACTCTAAATACGGCACCAGGTTGTACTTCTGTAACAAGTAGTGTGTGCCATTGACCATTGTCCCCTTTAACCAGAGCGACCTCTGGGGCAATTTCCATTAAACTTCGAATCGCCTGACGTGCCTTATCTAAGGAATAACGCTCAATACGCTCAGCAAGTGCAAATAAAACGGTCACCATTGCAGCTTCTGGCCAGGCACCAATAAAGGCAGCACCCGTTATGGCAATTAACATTAAGCTGTTAATGTTCATCGCTTTCGTGCGTAAAGCAATCCACCCTTTTTTAATGGTTGCAGGACCACTTAACGCTATAGCTAATAAGGCAGGAACAATGACCCAAATGGATTGTTCTGATGCAAAATAATACGCAGCTAATTCTGAAAAAAGTGCAAATAATCCAGCAATTCCAATGGCACCCCAAGACGCATCAATACCAAAACGCTTGCCCTTTTGGTCTGACACATTGCTACTTTTAGAACGAACGCTCATACCCAGGCTTTCAATTTTTTGCTGGATGGGCTCAATAGTGGGTAAACAATGGTGTACGGTTACTTCTTCCGCGATGAAATTAAAATCTAATTGTTTTATTTCAGGTATGGTTTGTAATTGCTTTCTGATTAATTGTTCCTCAGAAGGACAATCAAGGCCTGCAACAAAAAAGGTCGTTAATGTTAAAGGTGCGGTCATAGTTAACACTCCAAATAGGCCTTGTTCTACCAATTAAGATATTCAACATCTTGCTCTCAAAGACGTGTTCCATTAGAAAATCCTATTAACTGTCCGTCTCTTCGGTAAAGTGCTTTAGCATGTCATCTAAAATACAGCGTACATGCGCATCATAAATACTGTAATAAATGTGTTTGCCTTCTCGGTTAGCAACGAGCAGTCGAGCCGAACGAAGTAAACTCAAATGATGACTGGTTAGTGGTACCGATAATTGTAATTGTTGTGCCAGTTCAGAAACAGACTTAGCACCTTCCAAACAAGTCACCAAAAGTCTTAAGCGATTAGGTTCACCCATTAAATGTAAAATATCGCTTAGCGTTATCATTTGATCGTGTGTTAGCATAATGACTTAAACAGTTAAACAAGTATTTAACTATTACTATAGCTAAATACCGTGCTTTGTCAAATTCACTCTGACTTTTTTTGTGGACTGAGTTGCCCTTTTTTACGGCGGTCATGAAAAATGTAATATAGCCCTGGTAAAACCAACAGGGTCAGGAAAGTGGATGAAATAATCCCGCCAATAACTACTGTTGCCAAAGGGCGTTGCACCTCAGAACCGGTGCCTGTTGCAAGTGCCATGGGCACAAAACCCAAGGAGGCCACTAACGCGGTCATCAATACTGGGCGAAGTCGTGCTAGTGAGCCTTGCAATACTGCATCTTTTAAATAAAACTTTTTTTGTTCCCGCAATTTATTAATAAAGGTAATCATAACCAAGCCATTGAGTACCGCAACACCCGATAAAGCAATAAATCCTACACCTGCTGAAATGGATAAAGGAATATCGCGTAACCATAAAGCAATAATCCCACCTGTTAAGGCCAAAGGTATTCCTGAGAATACTAATAAGGCATTTTTAACGCTCCCAAAACTCATAAAAAGGAGTAAGAAAATCCCGATTAAAGTAATCGGCACTACAATTTGTAAGCGTTGCGTGGCGGATTGCAATTGTTCAAACTGACCTCCCCAGGTAATCCAATAACCGCTAGGGATCTTGACATTTTGTTCAATTCGTTGTTTTGCTTCATTCACAAAAGAACTTAAGTCACGATTTCGTACATTGGAACTGACCACAACACGGCGCTTACCACTTTCACGACTGATTTGATTCGGACTTTCACTTCGAACAAAAGAGGCGACTTCATTTAGAGGTATAAAATGACGCTCTCCATCTTTTGAGGGCGGCAGAGGAATAAATATTTGGCGCAATACATTAGGATCTGAGCGCATGGATTCTGGCAGACGGACGATCAAATCAAAACGCTTGTCCCCTTCAAACAACTCCCCTCCCTTCTTACCGCCTGTCGCAATGACAATGGCATCTTGTACGCTACTGATTTGTAGTCCATAACGTGCTAAAGCCTCACGATTAATCTTAACGGTTAAAAGAGGTAACCCGCTCACCTGTTCGACTTTTACATCCGCAGCCCCTGGAACCTTTTTTAATTGGGCGCTTATAGATTCAGCAATTTTTAACAAAACATCCATATCATCACCAAATACTTTCACAGCCACATCACTGCGAACTCCTGAAATCAACTCATTAAAACGCATTTGAATGGGCTGGGTGAATTCATAATTGTTCCCTGGAACTTGCTGAACTGCCTGTTCAATTTCTTGAACTAATTCCTGTTTAGTTTTTTTAGGATTAGGCCAATCTTTACGTGGCTTTAGCATAATAAAGGTATCTGCCACGTTAGGCGGCATGGGATCAGTAGCGACTTCTGCAGTACCTAATTTTCCAAACACAGTGCTTACTTCAGGGAACTCTTTTACCCGTTTTTCTACTAAATCTTGCATGGTAAGGGCTTGGGTTAAACTGGTTCCAGGAATACGCATCGCATGCATGGCGATGTCTCCCTCATCAAGGCTGGGTATAAATTCTCCGCCTAAACGAAAAGCCAGGAAAAGGCTTACTGCTACTAAACATAATGCGGCACCCAAGACCACTTTTCGGGCATGAAAACACCGTCTTAATACGACGGCATATCCTAGACTCAGATGATGCACTAACCAATTTTCTTTTTCTTGGACCCGACCATTTAAAAAGATAGCAACTGCTGCAGGCACAAAGGTTAAGGCAAAGAGCATGGAAGCTAACAGGGCAATGATGACCGTTTCTGCCATAGGCAGAAACATTTTACCCTCAACTCCGGTTAAGGTTAAAATGGGCAAATAAACCACGGTAATAATGAACACGCCGAAGATGCTTGGTCTAATGACTTCTGTTGTGGCATAGGAGATGACTTTTAAGCGCTCTTCAAGATTTAAAATGCGCTTCAAAGCATGCTGTTGCTCTCCTAAATGTTTGATGCAATTTTCAACGATAATCACCGCACCATCCACTATCAAACCAAAATCCAGCGCTCCTAAGCTCATTAAATTGGCACTGATTTTATTCTCAACCATCCCTGTAATAGTTAGTAACATTGATAAGGGAATAACCATGGCAGTAATTAAAGCCGCGCGAACGTTACCTAAAAAGAGAAACAGAATCACACAGACTAATAACGCCCCTTCCAGTAAATTTTTCTTGACTGTATTAATCGTTGCATTTACTAATAAGGTTCTGTTGTAGACTGTCACGGCCTCAACCCCGGACGGAAGTGATTTATTAATTTCCTTCATTTTTGCAGCCACACGCTCAGATACGGTTCTGCTGTTCTCACCCATCAACATAAATACCGTCCCTAAAACGACTTCCTTACCATTCTCAGTCGCAGCACCAGTACGTAATTCTTTTCCTATAGCCACCTCAGCTACATCGCGTATACGAACAGGAGTTCCTTCAAAACTTGCAATAACAATGTTCTCTATATCTGCACTATCTTTTACTTGACCTGGAACACGAATTAAATTTTGCTCGCCATTAGTTTCAATATAGCCCGCACCTACATTAGCATTATTGCGTTCCAAAGCCTCAACGACATCATTTAAACTCAACCGATAGCGCACCAATTTCATGGGGTCGGGCGTGATATGAAATTGCTTTTCATAACCTCCAATCGTATTAACCTCTGCAACGCCTTCAACATTACGTAATTGCGGTTTAATAATCCAATCTTGAATGGTACGCAGCTCTGTAGGATTGTACCGTTGGCTGATAGGCACGTTCGCCTGATTGGTCACGGTGTACATAAAAATCTCACCAAGACCGGTAGAAATGGGTCCAAGAGTTGTTTCCACCTCAGGGGGTAGCTTATTTTTCACTTCTTGCAAGCGTTCATTAATGAGCTGCCGTGCAAAATAAATATTGGTACCATCTTTAAAGACCACCGTCACCTGAGATAATCCATAACGTGATAAAGAGCGGGTGTAACTAAGACTTGGCAAACCACTCATCGCCAATTCCATTGGGAAGGTAATGCGTTGCTCCACCTCAAATGGGGAGTACCCCGAAGCCTGGGTATTAATCTGTACTTGCACGTTCGTAATATCAGGCACGGCATCTATTGGAAGGCGTTGAAAGTTATAAACCCCAAGACCAGCAATAGCACCAGTAAACAACAACACAAACCAACGGTGTTTTAAGGAAAACCGAATAATTTTCTCAAGCATTATTGATCCTTAGTGCTCATGGCTTGCGCCATCTTTACCTAATTCAGCTTTCATAAAGAAACTGTTTTTACTCACATAGCGTTGGTCTTTATCAAGACCTGACACTACCTCCGCCCACTCTTCATCTTTTTGCCCTATAGTCACAGGAGTCGCCTCAAAATAATCGCCTTGTTGCACAAATACTACCTCGCGATCATTTAGACGTTGAATGGCAGAAAGAAGCACCGCAACAGGCACTTCTTTTTCTTTAATGGTGATGGCTGCATTCACATACATACCAGGTAACCACGCACGAGCCTCATTGGGGATTATTGCTCGAGCTAAAGTGGTCTGACTGTCTTCAATCCCTAAGGGGGCAATGTAAGAAATGATGCTCGTGGATTGGGGCTTACCTTCATCACCTGTTACGGTGACTTCCATACCTGACTTTATCAAAGGTGCTTCTTTGCGATATAAGGTAAAATCTGCCCATACATTAGCAAGATTAGCCACTTCAAAAATGGGCTTTGTACTTTGTGCCAACTCACCATTGGTCGCATACTTTTGCACAATCGTACCCGTCATCGGTGCGGTTATAGTGTAATTTTGTAAGCTCTCGTTACTTTCAATCGTGACTAACACCTCGCCTTTGGTCACCTCATCCCCCAAATTTTTATTGATGGCTTTAATAATACCTGAATAACGGGCATAAATAGGGGTAAGGGTATCGCGATTGGGAACAATTTTTCCTACTACCTTTAATTGAGTTTTAATGGTTTGGCTTTGTGCGACCACTGTTTGGATGTCTGCGGCTTTTAGCACGGTCTGAGGAATTTTAACGCGCCCTTCCGCAGTCTCATAATGCCAGGTTATATTTTGCCCGTTGATGTTTAAGTTAATCCCTACTTCAAATGAATGGGGTTCACGAATCACTTCATTGCTTTGTAAAAAACCATCAACCGGAGTGAAATTAATGGCTTCCTTTTTTCCAGAGAAGCGTGTTAATGCTACAGTTAATCGCGCTTTATCAGGGGATAGTACTTCTCCATTTTCATATAAATAGGCACGAAAATGAGGAGGCATACCCCGTTCAAAAATTAAAAGCTCCATCGCCAATGAGTCCTTTTTAAATAACCGACCTCCCTGTGGTCCTTTTTCTATACTTTCTTGATGTTCATTTTCTTCCGCAGGGGTTGAATTTTCTCCCGCCCATACATGAAAAACGCACAAAACACTGACTATAATAATGAAGGGTTTTAAAAAGTTCATTTGCTCTCCTTGGGATTATCCAGCCCCAAAAGTCCTGTGATCTGAATTAATGATTTATGATAATCGGCATGAGCTTGTTGATAATGTCGCTCTTCCTCGTATAACGCATTTAAAGCTACGGATAATTCAATGTAGGTGTAACGCCCCATTTGATACCCTTCTTGAGCAAGGTTTATGGATTTACGTGCTAAGGGTAACAACGATTTAGTAACCAATTGTGCTTCATAATTGTTTTGCTGTGCCTGTAAAAAGAACGCGTAGAGATTTTGGCGCAATTCCAATTGGGTTCCTCGATATTCATGAGCAGTTTGAGTGTATTGTGCTTCAGCCGTGACAATTTTTCCTTGGTTTCGCTCGTATACAGGAACTTGGGCATAAGCTGAGGCAACAGCAGCATTACTGCCATCATCTGAAAAATGACGGCCACCCAATTGGATGTTTAAATCAGGCCAAACCGATTTTTTTACCGCAGTAATGGTGGCACGTTTGGCTTGCAGCAGAAGTTTCATTTGAAGTAATTGCGGACTTCCCGCTATTTTCTTTAATAATTGCGGCCAGTCCCACAACGTACCTGGCAATCCTCTATCCACCAATACATTATCAATACGGAAACTAGTTCCTAATAACCGCGCCAGTTTTGCGCGCTGTAACAAGGCCTCACGTCCTGCTTTATTCTCTTGAATACGCGCTTCACCCAATCGCACCTGGGCTAATCGTAAATCTAATTCCGCTCCAGCTCCCGCTTTTACACGGCGATCTATTGCAGAAACTATGTCTTGGTTTAATTTTATTAATTTCTTGGTGACGAGATGCCATTGAGAGGCATACAATGCATCCACATAAGCCACACCCACAGCAACATAGAGCACTGCTTTTTGCACATTAATACTGGCAAGGGAGGCTAGATAATCCGCATAAGTCGCTTTTTGCAGGTACTGTAACCGATGGCCTAAAGGAATGGGTTGCGTTATAGAAAAAGTCGTTTCTGCAGCTTCATAACTGCTGTAAGCACCTGAGCCACCAAAGTTTTCTGCGGTCAGTGTGACTTGAGGGTTAGGATAAAGTCCGCTTTGAATAAAGTAGCCACGAATTGCCTGTGCTTTGTCAATTGTTGCCTGCAATTCTGGATTGTTTTGATAGGCTTGATTCAATGCGTCTTTAAATGTAAGTAGATTAGCAGCCATCACTTCGTTGAAAACAAAGATGAATAAAACCGTAACTATCCCTCTGATAAAATAAAGCATCCCTTACCTTCAATAAATGTCTGTATTAACGAATCTCTATTGAGTTTACCCTTAATTATATCAATTATATACCTCTGCCCTTTATTCTTTAAAATCATTTTTAAAACTCAGGAGTACATGTTAAAACTAATATTATAAAAATTAACACGTTATTTAAAAAGTGACTCTACTATGTTGATTCGTTTTATAGGCTTCGTTCTTCTGATACATACTACTCTCATAGAAGCTACGCCATTGACTGTTGGAATTGTATCTTACGATCCTCCGTTTACTATGCGTGCGGATAAAGATCATTATTTTGGTTTTGATATTGAGCTGATGACTAGCCTTTGTACCGAAATGAAGACTCAATGCCAATTTAAACCCATGCCTTTTAACCAACTGTTTACTCAATTAAACAAAGGAACAATCGATCTGGCAATTGCTGCCATCATCATTACCAATGAAAGGCAACAACAATTTTCTTTTAGTCTGCCTTATTTAATAAGTAAAGCACGCTTTATGACAACCCATAAAAATTCAATCACCACAGTGGGAGATTTAACGAAAAAAAATGTGGGTGCTATAGAAGGTAGTATATTTAAAGACTGGATTACTCAAAAATTGCCAGGAACATCCATTACAGAATACTCTACGACAGAACTATTAATCAGTGCATTAAATAAAAACGAAGTGGATGGTGTCTTAATGGACGATTTTTCTGCAGACTATTGGATAACCAATAATCAGCAATCGTTTAAAGGGATTGGAGAACCATTGCTCATTGGAACAGGCTATGGAATTATGGCTAAGAATAACTCCATTAAACTAATAAACAGAGTGAATAAATCACTAAAAAAATTAGTAAACAGTAATATTTATCTTTCTTTATATAAGAAATATTTTCATACCATTCCCATGCACTAATGATTATAAACGCTTTCATTCCCATTCTTTTTAAATTAGAGTTAATCTATTGAAACTAACACGGATAGTAACATGATTAGATTTTTTGTATTTTTAACACTTTTAGTGTTCTTATGCTCCTGTTCATCGTCTACAGAAAGCACTAAATCCAATAATGACGCTCCGAAGAAACGCAGCTTTGGAGGCTATCGTCCTCACCATCCAAGACATTAACAGAGGATAAATGACTCTCATTAAAAGGAGCAAACTATGAATATAAAACGCTTTATCCTAAGTTCATTATTCACCAAAAGGGTTAAAATCCCATTGCTTTTTTTTCTATTGATATCACTGGCAATAGCAAGTGAGCATCCTGCATCTCAAGTGATTATTCCTACGACTGCTCCAGAAATATTTCAAGAGATTGATGAGTACACTATAGTCCTTTATAAAGCAATTGAAAACAATCAGTTAAGTGAGGTGCATTATCATGTTTTTGCTATCCTTGATTTGGTAAACGCACTACCTAATTTAAGTCAGCATTTATCATCAGTACAATTAAAGATGCTTCAAAAGAATATTGATTCTATTAAACAATTGGTAACTCAGATGGATAAAAGCAGCGATGCCAATGACCAAAAAGCGACTCAAGCCCATTTTAATACACTACGAAATATTTTGGATGAACTCCACACCTATTACTCCATTAAAAAACATGTCCAATAATATAGAATAACTATCTCTTTTAATGGAGTTCCCCTTGATTGATTCTAATCCCATCTATACTTAAATCAATTCCACTGATTAAAAAGAGCGATAATGGACATCGTAATGAATCACAGTATTCTTGTTATAAGCGGTGTTATTTTCGCTATAGGGATTGTATTGTTACTTCTCGCCAATGGGAATTCTGGAAAAACAATGAGGCGTATGGGATTTATTCTTTCTGGTTTTGCATTAATTGCCTTTACTCTCTTTTTTTTTCTCGATGTGCTCCAACGAACACTTAACTTCTGAGCAAAATCTTAAAGGATAAATCCCTCTTTAAATCGAGTACAGGCAATCAATTAATAAATTGAATCCTTATTAAATCAATGTATAGTTGAATTTAGGGATAGGGATACTTATAAAATCTACTACAAAAATCAGCAAGGGATGTTACGTTATGATGCGCCATAAACATCAAAAGAAAAGCAACGGGTTCAAAAAATTTCATATCTGCTTTTGGGTTGTACCCCTTATGATTTTGTTGCTTATCACCAAATTTTTTATCCATCGTTTCAGTTTAGAATTTGTTGTCGTTAGCCCTCTTTTTACAAGCACCATGGCCGGTGCCATTTTTATTATCAGTATTTTGCTTGCTGGAATTTTGGCAGACTTTAAAGAAGCCGAAAAATTTCCAGCAGAAATCAGAGCCTCTCTTGAAAACATACTGGAAGAAGCAACCCTTTTTCATCAGAAGAATAATGAGTTTGATTTAAAAAAAATTCATGCCACTATTAGTAAAATAGTTCAGCTCTTTTTTAAAGGAATAGATCATGAAGGAAATCACCACGATTTAGATCCATGCCTAAATGCTATCAATCAATTAGCATCTTCATTCTTAGAGATGGAACAATTAGGTATGGCACCTAACTTTCTTGTTCGTTTAAAAACAGAACAAGGTGCATTGAGAAAGATAATTTTACGAATATATCAAATTCAAAGAACTCAATTTATTCCCTCTGTACATATTCTGGCTGAATCATTAATAGGCTTTCTCACCTTCTTTCTTCTGTTCTTAAAGACTGAAGGATCTCCAGAATCATTTATACTTTTTGGCTTTATTGCTTATTTTTTCCTCTATATCGGTCGTCTCATCAGAGTATTAGAAAAACCGTTTAGAGAGGGGCATGAAACCATGGATGATGTGAGTCTTTTTCTCCTTCGAGAGATGAAATGATTACAACGTAATCCTATTGACCCATGCATCATTCGCATAAAACTAATTCTGATTTCTTAATGACAAGGAACGCATTTGGATTCTATAAAAGAACTCCAATTAAAGATCATTTATGTTCGACACTGAAAGATAATAGATTTTTAGCGCACCACCCATTGAATAATTCATTCAATGTCAGGAGCAAGTTGCCTAATTCATCAATAATGCCTATCTTAATATTTAATAAAGTACACTAAATCCGTCAATGGATTTTTCAAGCTAATGATACATTATAATAGGGGCATTCTTTGAAAAGCAACGGGCATAGAGCATCACGGCTGAACAAGTTATCAAACACAATAAAAAGACCACCGTTTGAGTGTATTGCTCTGGTGTTACAAGGAGGTGGCGCTTTAGGTTCCTATCAAGCAGGAGTCTATGAAGCTCTTGCCGAGGTTGATCTCCTTCCTGACTGGGTAGCAGGTATTTCAATCGGTGCTATTAATGCCGCAATTATAGCAGGCAACCCAATCAATAATCGGGTCGCACAGCTAAAACTATTTTGGGAACATCTCTGTGCGAATCCTTTACTCGATTGGTCAAGTGTATTTGCTCCAATAACTTCCACCAATATCCTAGGGCGTAACCTGTTCAATCAGACGAGTGCCTGGTCAAGTTTAATGAATGGGGTGCCTAATTTCTTTATCCCTCGCAATCCCGCCCCTTTTTTTTACCCCGATGGAACCATTGAGGCTACAAGTTTTTATGATCTTAACCCTCTTAAAACCACGTTAGAACGTTTTGTAGACTTTGACAGGATTAATAATGAACCGATTCGCTTTAGTGTAGGAGCTGTCAATGTAACCTCTGGCAATTTCATCTATTTTGATAATACAACGCACACCATTCGTCCTGAGCATGTCATAGCAAGCGCATCCCTACCCCCAGGTTTTGCCGCCACTGAAATTGATGGGGAATTCTATTGGGATGGGGGGTTGATTTCTAATACTCCGCTAGAGTGGGTAGTTGAAGGTGAGACGCGCCAGGATACTCTTGCCTTTCAAGTAGATCTTTGGAATGCTCAAGGCACACTACCACGTTCTATTGCCGAGACCATGACACGCCAAAAAGAAATCCAATATTCCAGCAGGACACGTGCCAGTACTTTTCATTTCCAAAGACTCCAAAGCGGGGGAAGTCAGGATACGTGTGCAATTGGGTCACTTCATTTTTAAAATGGGCTATAACCCTCACTGTGTATAGGTTATAGCATTTTTTCATAGAAATAGATTTTAAGTAAAAACTTGAGAAAAAATGAGGGGAAATTATTACTTTTCCCATGGCGGCTTAGGTGTCGTTTTCAAAGGGGTACTGGAACTTGTATTTTCCATCTCATCAGTTACATTAGAAGTTGTCTCTAAGTCTTTCATTTGCTGTAGTGTATCTCGAAACTGTTGAGTTGTTGATTCTTCTGTTTTTTTTTCTTGATCGACTACTCTCTGGGGTGTTGGTTTAGGTAGTAAAGTTTGCAATGCCAACGCTTTATAATCCTGCCAAAACCTGTATGAATGATCTCCTCCCTCAATAGAAGGGTTCTCAACCGTATGCCCATAATTTTCAGACAGTCTCTTCTGAAATAATTTATTTAATTCCTTGGCAACAGGGAAAAATTCGTTTGGAGAGCCCTCGGCCTCGCCGCCTTCAATATAAAATTTAATTGAGTTTTCTTTTGAATATTTAGGATATTTCGGATTGCCAAGCCATTCCATATTCCCTGCACCCGCTTCTCTCCCATATTTTGGATCGAAAGAACATTTATCTTCCCACCCTTTATACCACCAGAAAGCAGGAGATTGAGCAAGAACATTACCGAATGTTTCAGGATGCATAAGTGCTGCATGTGTTGCTGCAAGCCCACCAAAGCTGGTGCCACCTATAGTCGTTAGCTCTCGGTCCGTGCTGCATTCCAGACCTCCTTCATCGATTGATTTTTGAAGCAAAGGAATGAGTTGATTATTTATAAATCGTGTAAAATCATCATTACAGGCATATTCTTTGGCTCTTTCCTCCCACGTTTCCGGTGCAGGAATAAATACGCTAACTTGTGGAGGTATTAGGTTTTTTTTATACAATTCATCTAAAATATCAGGGGTAGACTTAAGTCCCTCTCCAGGATTCTTTTCTTGCATACCATCCATTAGTATTAGAACTCCTGGTTTAGTGTTTGTATGCTGTGGCTTATGAATATAAAGAATTCTATCGCCTTCCATTGTTTTAGGCTCAGCTTTTTTTGCAAGCACCAGGCTACCTACGCCATCATGAGTTGGTCTATAAATGTATTTTTCTGCTTTAGGCATATGATACTCACAAACAATGATTGTTAGATAATTATACTCCATTGTATTTTATTGCGCACTTCTGCAGGCAACGACAAATACTATATAGAGTTTATAAGCTATTCATTAATACAGCGATAAAATACAGATCGACTAATCCCTATTGTTTCACAAATTTGTTTTACTGACATTTTTCCTACTTGACGGAGAGCTTTTACGGTTTCGGCTTTTTCAATGGTTAATGCTTTTGGCCTTCCTCCTGATCTGCCTTTTTGTCTAGCCGAATCAAGCCCGGCTTTTACTCGTTCACGGATAAGCTCTCGTTCCATCTCTGAAAATGCAGCACATATATTAAATAGCAGCATTCCTATAGGGGATGTTGTATCCAAATTATTTTCAAGTGCAATAAATTCAATGCCTTTGGTCTTAAACTCATTAATTAATTCGACTAACTTCATCATTCTACGACCAAGTCTATCCAATCTGACAACACAAAAGGTATCGCCCTTTCTTAATTTATTCATTAAAGCATCAAGCTGGGGCCTGTCATCTTTAGCGCCAGAAATTTTTTCTTGAAAAATCTCTTCACAACCGGCATTCAAAAGTTTTTTTATTTGTATATCAAGACTCTGTTCATTTTTTGATACACGGGCATATCCAAATTTCATCCCCTCTCCATGACATTGAAATTTTTGTTCCAAAAATAAGAATAACTCTGTATTTTGGCACAAATTATTTTGGCATTAGTTTTGGAACAAATTTTCGTTCCTTTCAGCTCAAAATGCAACACTTACTTACCATGCCCCAAAAACACCTGTTTTTGACACAGTTTAGGAGTACCCATATGTCATCGATTGAAAAAACTGCTTACCCCCGATTTCCAAAAAGAAGAAAAATAAAATCGACTGAATTAAGCAGCAGCTATTCGTTGCGCGATGATGAGCTCAAAATGATTAAACTGGCTGCAAAAACTGACAAGTCTCGATTTAATCTGGCTATTCAACTTAAAGCATTTCAACGACTGGGCTACTTTATTGACATGGATAAAATACCATCAGAAATAAGCGTACATATCCGCCAATCGTTAAAATATCACTATCGATTAACCCCTGGTTATAGTGACAATAATAAAAGTATCTATCGACACAGACAAAAAATCCGTGAATTTCTTAATGTTAAACGCTGGGGGTATGATGATGTTGATGGTAAAAAAGTCCATCAGGGTATGAAGCTGGCAATCCAATATGCCTATGTTGCCTCCCAATCTATGAATAATATCCCAGACATTATTAACGCAGTCATTGAACAATTGGTGCAAGCCAGTTATGAACTGCCCAGTTTTTATAGGCTTAGTCGTATTGTCCGCCATACTCGCCATAGCGTTAACAATAAGATATTTCGTGAAACCATGGAAAGGATACTAGCCTCAGATCAATCTGAAATATTTAGTAACTTGTTAAAACTACAAGATGGAACCCAGCGCACCTTGTTTAATCAATTAAAAAACCAGCCGAAACGCCCAAGTATCAAAAAATTTCAGAAATTTTTAGATCACTTTCAGTGGCTATTGTCCTTTGGAAACGTCATGCACTGCCTGGATGGCATTGCAAAAGTAAAGATTGAACAATTTGCCGAAGAGGCTCACCAACTGACAGCAGATGACTTAATTGAATTCGGTGAGGCAAAACGATACACCTTAATCGCTTCATTAATATATCGTTCTCAAGCCAATGCCAAGGACGCCTTAGCAGTTATGTTTTGCAGACTGATTGCCATTGCTCATAAACAATCAAAAACAGAACTCGCCTCCAAGCTAAACAACAGCAAAGAGGACACATGCACCATTGTGGAACTGTTTAAAAATATTATGCACGATGGACAGTCCATCAAAGAACACAATGAATTTGCAAAAGCATTTTATCAAAAAATTGACGACGACGGTGGATTCTCCCTGCTGACCAATAAATGCGATGATATATTGGCCAGTCACGGGGATGAGTATAGAATATACCTAACCGATATGATCCAGAAACGACGATCATTGCTCTTTAAAATTTTGAATGCGTTGCAGTTAAACAGTCCGACCCAAGATGACAAATTAATTCTTGCCATGCAATACCTATTGAAACATGAGAATCGTCGCGCTGAATTCATTACAGAAGATATTGACTTATCATTTACCACAGCATTCTGGAACAAACAGATCATGAGTAGTGTGGACAAGACTAAAGCCAATCGACGGGCATTAGAAAGCTGTGTTTTTGAGTATGTATCCAAAGGACTTAATTCGGGTGACTTGTATGTTAAAGGAGCCAGGAACTATGCAGATTATCGTGCCGAACTGCTACCTTGGGAGGAGTGCCAGGAACATTTAGAAGCATTTTGCGATGAAGTTGGCATTGCGAATAATGCGGAAGATATGATGGGGAACCTCAAAAAAACATTGACAGATAAAGCTCAAGATGTCGATAAAAATTATTTTAATATCCCTGATTTTGTGATTAATGAAGAGGGGCGTCCTGTTCTAAAAAAATACGAACCCAAACCCAAGAGCGATCATGCTGAAAAAATTGAGAGTTTAATTCGTCAGCGTTTGCCAGAAAGAAGCTTACTGGATATTTTAACAAATGGTCATCACCACACAGGCTGGGCATATGAATTTGGTCCAATTACTGGCACAGAAGCGAAATTAGAGAATGCCATTGAAAAATATATTCTAACCAATTTCTGTTATGGCACTGGCCTTGGCCCTACTCAAACAGCCAAGCATGTACGATTTGAAATTGAGCCACGTACTTTATCAAGGATTAATAAAAAACATTTTACATTGAACTCATTAACCAAAGCGATTACAAGAGTGGTCAATTGTTTAAATGAGTTTCCGTTATTACGTGCATGGGGTACTGGCCAGCGCGTTGCAGTTGATGGAACACTTGAGGAAATACATGATGATAATATGATTGCAGAACAACATATCCGCTATGGAAAGAAGGGTGGCATAGCTTACCGGCATATAGCCGATAATTACATTGCCTTATTTTCAACATTTATTCGATGTGTCGAGTAGCCACTCCCCATTACTGAGGAGCAGCCCTCTAAGAACGATGCGGGCTAGTTTCCCAGCACATCGCT
>NZ_JH413834.1:0-1973 GCF_000162755.2 Legionella drancourtii LLAP12 | reverse complement strand
TACGTTTCAAATCCCACACTTGCGTGTTTCGCTACTTTGTCCGATCCGCTCTTTATTCAGGATCGTAGGTTCATCCAGTAGCATGGATGGCGGTATCAGAGCACCGCAGCTCTAGTTGGCGACTTCGTGTCGCACGGGGTATGGGAAGCCATACACATTATCGATGGCTTACTAAAAAATGCCTCAGAGGTGCAACCAAATATTGTTCACTCAGATACCCAGGGGCAGTCCTTACCAGTCTTTGCTTTTGCTTATTTACTTGGAATTCAGTTAATGCCGAGGATTCGCAATTGGAAAGATTTGAACCTGTATCGAGTTGATAAAAAAACAAAATATACCAATATTGATTCGATGTTTTGTGAGGCTGAAATTGACTGGGAGCTTTTAGAAAAACATTGGAAGGACTTAATGCAGGTCATCATCTCTGTAAAATTAGGAGGAGTATCTTCTTCCTTTATACTGTCCAAGCTTAATTCATACAACAATCAAAATAGGCTGTATAAAGCATTTCAAGAGCTAGGCAAAGTGATTCGTACGATTTTCTTGCTTGATTATGTGTCGAATAAAGAGTTAAGGCAAACAATCACGGCAACGACAAATAAAATAGAGTCCTACCATACGCTTGAGGACTGGATTAGATTTGGCTCAAGATATTTGGTTGCATCGAATGATCCCGATGAGATGGAAAAAGCCGTTAAGCAAAATGATTTAATCGCCAATTGCATCATGCTGCAAAATGTAATTGATATCTCTGATGTATGTCACGCTTTAATACAGGAGGGTTATACAATTACAGCAGAAGATCTGAGTCATATGAGTCCATACATAACGGAGCAAATTAAGCGCTTTGGTGAGTATGTACTTGATTTAGCGCGTCGTCCCGCAAATCTGTACCTAACAAGGGATAGAACTCTATTTAAAATAGATAGTGAAGTGGCGGAAGTTGCATAAATGGGCTACAATGTAGCTTATAAGGTGATGGAGATTATTATGACTGCAAATGCGGTTGTTCGAGCTAGAATCGATGGGCATATTAAAGAAGAAGCTTCTGCTGTGTTGGCCTCAATGGGTTTAACGGTATCTGATGCATTTCGTCTCCTATTAACGCGTGTGGCGAGTGAAAAGGCTTTACCCTTTGAACCTTTAGTGCCCAATCAAAAAACAATTGAGGCGATGAAAGAGGCTCGAAGAGGAAAATTACGCTCATTCAAAAGTATTGATTCTCTAATGGATGATTTAAATGCGGGGGATTGAAAAAACCACTCAATTTAAAAAAGACTATAAACGTGAAAAGAAGGGAAAATATAGAGAGGTTTTAGAAACTCTCTTTGTTGAGGTGTTGGTAGCTCTTGCAAATGATAATGAATTAGCAGAAAAGCACCGCGATCATGCTCTTACTAATAACTGGAGTGATCATCGCGACTGCCACATTATAAGCCTGATTTAATTCTTATCTATAGAAAACCAGATATAAATACGCTGCAACTGGTTCGACTTGGTTCGCATAGTGAACTTGGTATTTAGTCTGAAAGCTATTTCTATGACAAAAGGCTATAACCTATACTCAGTGAGGGTTATAGTCCGTTTTAAAAATGAAGTGACCCATTTGCACACGTATCCTGACTTCCCCCGAGGGTTAAGTATGGCACTGTTAGACAAAGTCGTAACGCTTGAATAGGAGGCCTCGGAGTTTGGTTTTCGATGGGAAACTACCGATTGTAGGTGTTCTGTGGAGCAACCCCCAAAAGTGGGCGTTGGCCCTAGGGGAGCAGTGGAACAGCCAACTCACTTAAGCAATTAAAATCATTAAAAACAATTGGTTATATTTACCTTAAAAAAGTTATTTGGAATAAAATTTCAATTAGTGTGGCTAAAATAGTGCTTTTTCTGTAATTATATATTACATATATACTTGGATTTGATCTGATTTATAGTCTTAAGTGGGTTGGCTGTTCCACTGCTCCCCATGGGCC